>NZ_JBIAID010000001.1:0-1546210 GCF_042871115.1 Nocardia sp. NPDC006044 | reverse complement strand
CGCCCGGCGCAGGACCGACATCCAACGCCGACGCGACATCCGAGCCCGACCCGATGCTCGACGCGGCAGTGGGTTCGGGTGCGCGAGATTCGGCGGTTGCGGCGGTCGATAGACGCGTGAGAACTTCCATAACCGCGGAGATCGCTGTATCCACTGCCGCGGCAACGGGTTCGGACAAGCCCATGCGCTCTTCCACGGTTTCGACCTGGCAACCGATCACGTACGTCGGCGGGAGTGTGCCGCCCAACGCGCGGACACTGGCGAACACCGCCTCCGGATTCATCGCGTGCGCATCGATGTTCGCGGCACCGCCGCTACCCGGCTCGGCCTGGAAGGCCCGAACATCGCCCGGCGCACCACGATTCGGCACGGCGTCGATCAGCACCAGCGCATCCCACCCGTCGAGCAGGTCGTACGCGAGATGCATTCCGCGGATCCCGTAATCGACCACGCGCACCGCGGGATCGGGGTGATGGGGCAGCCGCCGCACCACCTCGGGTCCGAATCCGTCGTCGCCGAGGAAGATATTGCCGATCCCCGCGACCAGCACCGTCGTCGTCAGATCACCCCTGATCCTCGGTCGGCGCGGTCGCCCCGCCGACCTCCGCGCCGCCGACCTCGCCGGTGGCGGTCTCGTCCGGAGCGTTCGCTTCGGTTTTGCGGCCCTCGTACGGCGGAGTCGGCGCCTCGGCGTCCGAACCGGCTGTCTCGTTGGTGAATTCGACCTGCCGCTCAGGATCGGTTCCCGCGGCCGAGGTCGTCTCCTCGTGCCCGATATCGCCCGCGGGCCGGTCCGCCGGACCGGCCGCGACCGCATCGGCGCCGGTATCACGCGAGCCCGGCTCGCCTCGCTCCGACTGGGGTTCTTCGCGCTGATCAGGGTCGGTCATGACGTTCTCCTCAGTGCTACATGTGCCGAATCTTCAGGTACCGCCGCAAATCCGGTATCGACCGAATGCCGATGTATGCGGCGCCGACGACGATCACCGCGACGACTGCGGTCGCGATAATTCCGACGATCTCCATATCGGGCCTTCCTTCTACTTTTCTGGGCTGGCGAGTGGTTCGATCTCATCCGGCGCGAAATACAGGTAGCGGCCGTACCATTCGTGCAGATCCGCCGCCGGGTCGTCCTCGATGACGACCCCGACATGCGCGTGGCCGTCCACGTCTTCGTGCACCGAGGTGACGCGGGCGATCTTTCCGGCGAAGAACAGGTCCTGCGCGTCGGCCCGCCGCGAGGGACGCAGCCGCACCAGGCTGCCCTTGCGCACCCGCACCCCGGCGATCGACACCGCATCGGACTCGGGCCGAACGGCGTTGTCGGCCAGCGGATCCCACCAATCGATGCCCTCGGGGATCTCCGGAATCAGCTGTGCCTGACCGAGATGCGGATCGCGCAATACACCGTGCAGCTGCTGCATCGCCTCCGGCGTCATGGCGTCGCAGCGGTCGATGATCTGGGCCGCCCGCGCATCAGTGGCGCGGGCCTGCGCCTTCTCCTCGTCGGTCATGGTCATCACCCGTAGCGTGAGGATCTCGTCGATCTCAGTGGAGTCGAACAGCGGCCCCTCGCTCTGCTCGGCGATCTCCGGGTGGTCATAGAGGATGATCGGCGAGATCAGCAGCAGGCTGTGGTCGCCGGGCGGCCCGGCGAGCACCGGGAAGCAGCGGTCGCGCACGCACCGGGCGGCGGCCTCGGCCGCGTCGTCCGGTGGTTCGAGCAGCGAAACAAACTGTCCGCCGGTGACTTCGGCGATGATGTGGGCGCCGATCAGCGAGCGAGCGATGGCGTCGCGCTGGTCCATCGCGGGCGGGCCGATATTGCGAAGCAGCACCGAGAGCCGCAGATAGCCGGCGTCCTGGTCGGCGGAGAGTGCGAGTTCCGCGTCCAGCGCGAGGCGGGTACGCACCAATCGGCCGGCGAGCTTGCCCTTCGAGTTCGTGATGTCTTCGATATCGGTGCCGCCGCTCACCCGCACCGGCCACGTGCCCGCGGCAGGCGGCATCGGGCCGAGCACGACTTCGCGTTCGGTGGCCTCGTCCCAGGCGATCCACGATCGGGCGTCGACGGTCAGCTCCGCCGTCCGCGATCCGTCCCGGTCCTCGACGGCGCGCCGCTGCAACTGCAGGAACCGGACCATCAGGGTGATCTCCGTGCCGGGGTTCGCGTCGATCAGGCACTGGGCCGAGATACTCGACTTCTCGCCGAGCCCGGCCGCGGCGGCGCCCTCCGGACCGAGCACGCCGAACTGCCAGCGCGACTGGTTCTTTCGCGAACTCGCCCGATAGGGGTACAGCAGGTAGCCCTCGTACAGCACCGCGTCGGCGACGGCGCGGGCCCTGGCTCTGATCTCGTCGGTCATGGCTGCGCCTCGCCGCCGTTGGTCGTCTGCTCGGTACACCGCGCCAGCAACTGGGTCACCGCGTCGTCGAAGCCGAGCATGCCGTGCCCGGATTTGTAGGCGGCCAACGCATCCAGGGTCTCCCTGCGCAAGCGCACCCAGCCGGTGTTCGGATAGTGCGCGGCCATCACGTCGTGCCACACCGAGACCGGCATGTCGAACTTGTCCTCGCGATCCCACGGAATCTGCTGGATGCCGAAACCCGTTGTCCCTCGGAGGAACACCGTCCCACTGAACAGGAAGAGCAACGGGACGCTGCCTTCGCGCAGCGCGTGCAGATACTTGGACCCGGTCACCTCGAAGTCGTAGGTGACCGGCATCGGCAGATCCACCTCGGACCCGCCGTGGAATCCGCGAATCATGGTGGCGCAGTGCATCCAGAGAAAGGTCCGCTGCGTGTCCCGCCAGCGTTCCCGCGGACCGAACAGGTCGGCCAGGCCCGCGCCCTCCTCCTCGGAGTACCGCCGGCGATGCGGTTCGATGCGCACCTGCGCGCGCAACGCGATCGCGTGCACGGGTTCCTCGGCGAGCGAGGCGATGCCGATGCGCGCGGTCAGATTCGGGGCCACGGCAAAGGGTTCCGGCTTGACGTCGAGAACCGCGAAGGTCATCGAGTTGACCGGACTCATCACGCACCGCCCGGAGGCGCCGGCCGCGCCCGCGCCGAGACCGCGGCGAAGAACTGATCGAGGTAGTCCCGCACGTCCCGGCCACCATCGAATCCCCGCCACAGTGTGCGCATTCGGCCGACGAACTCGTAGCAGGCGTCGATCGGCAGCAGCAGGCAGGTCGCGTCGCCGGTGCCGCGTTCGGGCACCCGGATCAGCAGCGCCTCGACATCCGCTGCCAGCACCGACAATTCGGGATGCCGGTGCAGCACCGCCTGCCATTCGGCCAGCGGCAGTTCGGATTCGGTGGCGCCGGCCGGTCCCGGATAGAACGCGACGGTCCGGTCCAGCGCGGAGTTGCGGAAGAAGAACGCAAGTCCCACCGGGATTTCCAGCGCGTCCCACTCCCCCTGGCTGATGTCGAAGCCGGGGAAACGCAGATAGCGGTCCGGCACCGCGCGATAGCGCAGCTGCGCGCTCTGCTCGGTGAACAGCAGATAGCATCCGCGACAGGTGCACATCAGTTGCCGGCCTTCGACATTCACCACGTGCTGGTGCTCGTCGGCGATCGGCTCGGCGCACATCTCGCACCGTTCGCCGACCGGGGTCGCGGGCGGGCGGTCGGCGGTGATGCGCTGCAAGACGCGAAACGGTGAGGTCATCCGCGCACCCCCACCGGCACGGCCACCGACAGTTCCCCGGCCCGCACCAGCACGGGCAGCGGTTCGAGATGCCCGTCGCCGTCCACCCGCGCGCCGGCCCGCACGGCATCGAAATGCGCGAGACAGCTCGGGCAGCGCAGCACAGCGTCACCGACCGGATAGCCGACCCGCCGATGCAGCGCGGCACCGGCCAGCGAGTTGTCGCAATTCGGGCAGTGATCCCGGTAGGCGAACAGGTTGTCGCCCACCCGGCAGGCCAGCACGACCAGACCGGCGATCGCGAACCCGCCCACCTCTCCGGGGCGAAGTTCCCCGAGTTCCGGTACGGCGACCCAGTTTCCGGCGGGCCGATCGGACTGCTGACCGTTGGCGTGCACCCGGGAGAACAATGAGTCGGCCGAGATCACGCTCGTCGATTCGGCCGGCGGCTGTGCCACTTCGATGGACACGATCTCGGGCGCGGCCGCGCGCACCGCGTCCTCGACCGCCAGTTCCAAGGTCACCGAGGAGGACGGGCACGTCTTGCAGCTGCCCGACAGTTCGAGCCGGACCACCCCGTCCTCGACGCCGAGCAATGCCACGTCCCCACCGTGCGACCCGAGGTAGGGCCGCACGGTGTCGAGTGCCGTCCGTATCCGGGTCTGCACGTCGTGCGGGTGCAGTCCGTGCACGAGGAGCAGGCTGGCGACCAGATCGTCGCGCACCAGCCGCTCGATCGTGCCGGTGTCGTTGCCGAGCAGGCGCAGCACGCGCCGCAATCCCGCGCCGTACAGATCCGCGACCTCACGCACGAGACTCTCGGCGCGCGCACGCGCCGCGGCGCCGCCGGCCGAACTCGCGTCCAGCAGGGTCTCGATCCGGTCACCCGCTGTCCGCCAACGGGTTTCATCGTCGAGCGCGGTGTCTGGCTGGTCTCCCGGGCGATCGTCCACTGTCATCTCTTCCGACCCTCCGCTCGACCGAGGCTCACTCCGCGGTCAGCGTTTGCGTCGGTGAGTGCAGTTTCTCCAGCGTCTTGCCGTCGCCGAGGTACATGTGCACGCCGCAGGGCAGGCAGGGATCGAAGCTGCGCACGGTGCGCATGATGTCGATGCCCTTGAAGTGCTCGCGGTCGTTCTCCTCGAAGATCGGCTGGCCCTGCACCGCGTCCTCGTACGGGCCCGGCGTGCCGTAGCTGTCGCGCGGATTGGCGTTCCAGGGCGTCGGCGGGTACGGGTGGTAGTTCGCGATCTTGCCGTCCCGGATCACCATGTGGTGCGACAGCACGCCGCGCACCGCCTCGGTGAAGCCGCAGCCGATGCCCTCGTCGGGCACCTCGAACTTCTCCCAGGTCTTGGTGTGGCCGGCCCGGATCTCTTCCAGCGCCTTCTCCGCGAAGTGCAACGCGCACGCGGCGGCGTAGGCCTGGAAGTAGGTGCGGGCGCGGTTGCGTTCGATCGTGTTGCTGCCGTGCACCGGGATGTGCCATTCGAAGCTGACCGGCCCCTTCAGCGCGGTCTTCGGCAGGTTGATCTGCACGCTGTGCCCGGTCGACTTCACGTAGCCGATGTCGACCAGCCCGGCCAGCGCGGTCGGCCACAGCCGGGCGAGCGGTCCGCCGCCGGTGTCGAGCGCGAGATGGTCCTTGCCGTCGAACCAGCGCGGCGACATGACCCAGCTGTACTTGTCGTCCATGTCGCGCTTCTGCGGCCTGGGGTTCGTGTGCTGATTCCAGGGATGCCTGCGGTCCACCGGGTTACCCAGCGGATCCGCCTTGACGAACATCTCCTGGTCGGTCCAGTCGTCGTAATACGAACTGCCCAACAGGATTCGGATGCCGAGATTGATGTCGACCAGTGATGTGGTGACCAGTCTGCCGTCGACGACGACACCCGGGGTCACGAACATCTTGCGGCCCCACTCGGCCATGTCCTTGTAGTCGAAGTTGCACACGTCGGGGTCTTGGAACGAACCCCAGCAGCCGAGCAGGGTGCGGCGCAGGCCCACCTGTTCGTACCCGGGCAGTGCCTCGTAGAAGAAGTCGAACAGGTCGTCGTGCATCGGCACGACCTTCTTCATGAATTCGACGTAGCGCATCAGCCGGGACATGTAGTCGGTCATCAGCTGGATCGTCGCGACCGTGCCGACGCCACCGGGATACAGCGTGGACGGATGCACGTGCCTGCCTTCCATCAGACAGAACATCTCCCGCGTATACCTGCTGACCTGCAACGCTTCCCGATAGAACTCGCCGGTGAACGGGTTGAGCGCCCGCATGATGTCGGCGATGGTCCGGTAGCCGTGATCGTTGGAGTGCGGCGAGAGGGTCTGCTCCGCCATGGCGAGCACGCCGGGGTTGGTCTCGGCGACCATCCGTTCGCAGAAATCGACGCCGACCAGGTTCTCCTGGAAGATGTTGTGGTCGAACATGTACTCGGCGGCCTCGCCGAGATTGACGATCCATTCGCCGAGGGCCGGCGGCTTCACCCCGTACGCCATGTTCTGGCAGTAACACGAGCAGGTCGCGTGGTTGTCCCCGCAGATGCCGCAGATGCGGCTGGTGATGAAGTGCGCGTCGCGCGGATCCTTGCCCTTCATGAAGATCGAGTAGCCGCGGAAGATCGACGAGGTGCTGTGGCACTCGACGACTTCCCGGTTCTCGAAGTCGATCTTGGTATAGATACCCAGGCTGCCGACGATGCGCGTGATCGGATCCCAGGCCATCTCGACGAGGCTGTTGGGTTCGATCTTCTTGTGCGACGGCTCGGGAACGATGGCAGTCATCGAAGATCCTCCTACCAGGTGCGAGTCGCGCCGGTTGTCAGCTTCTCGCCCTTGTGCCGCCAGCGCGGCTCTTGGTCGACCGTACGGCCGGTGATGTGCCGGAGGCTGCGGATCACCGATCCGTAGAGTCCGGATGCGGCGGAGGAGAGCTTCCCGCCGGGTGGTTCGTCCATGAACGGCATGAACTTGTCCGGGAAACCGGGCATGGTGCAGCCGATGCAGATGCCGCCCACATTCGGGCAGCCGCCGACGCCGTTGATCCAACCGCGTTTGGGCACATTGCATTTGACGACCGGACCCCAACAGCCCAGTTTGACAATGCATTTCGGCGAGCCGTACTCGGTCGCGAAATCGCCCTGCTCGTAATAGCCTGCGCGGTCGCAACCTTCGTGCACGGTCGCGCCGAACAGCCACTTGGGTCGCAGCGCCTCGTCGAGCGGGATCATCGGCGCCTGGCCGGTGGCCATGTAGAGCAGGTAGGTGAGTGTCTCCGACAGGTTGTCCGGTTGAATCGGGCAGCCCGGCACGCACACGATCGGAATGCCCGCCTTGCTCTTCCAGTCCCAGCCGAGGTAGTCGGGCACACCCATGGCGCCGGTCGGGTTGCCCGCCATCGCGTGGATGCCGCCGTAGGTGGCGCAGGTGCCGACCGCGACGACCGCGGTCGCCTTGGGCGCCAAGCGATCCAGCCACTCGCTGGTGGTCATCGGCTGGCCCGTCGCGGGGTCATTGCCGAAACCACACCAATAGCCTTCGTCGTGCAAATTCTCGTTGGGTATCGAACCCTCTACGACCAGCACAAAGGGTTCCAGTTCGCCTCTATCGGCTTTGAAAAACCACTCCAGGAAGTCGTCGGCCCCACCGTTCGGGCCGCACTCGAAGTCGATCAGCGGCCAATGCACCGCGATTTTGGGGAGCCCGGGTAGGGCGCCCAAGGCGATCTCTTCGATACTTGGCTGGGTGGCGGCGGTCAGTGCTACCGAGTCTCCATCGCAACTCAGACCCGCGTTGATCCAGAGCACATGGATCAGAGTCTCTTCGGCACGCACTGCTTCTCGAGTTGGCATCTAGCTGCCACCTTCCACAGCGGATCATCGGATTCGCGGTCTCTCTGGGCTTGAAGACACATCAACCGAATGTGATCCTGATCACGTTATTTTATTCCTGCTTGACAGCATGCTCAAGGCTGCCCGATTTCAGAGGATGGCGTTGCTCCAAAAGCCATGAGTACCAACGATCTACGCCGCGACCGGTGGTTACCGACAGCGGCAGGATCTCGACACCGGGATGCACCGCCCTGGCAAACTCGCCGCACTTGTCCAGATCGAAGTCGACATAAGGCAGCAGATCGATCTTGTTGATCAGCACCAACTCGGCTGCGGCGAACATGTGCGGGTACTTCAGCGGTTTGTCCGTACCCTCGGTCACCGAGATAACCACAACCTTGCTGCGCTCACCGAGATCGAAGAGTGCCGGGCAGACCAGATTTCCGACATTTTCGATGAACAACACCGTGCCGCGCGCGGGGTCCAGGGTTTCCAGCGCGCGGTGCAGCATCTGCGCGTCCAGGTGACAGCCGGCGCCGGTGTTGATCTGCACGACCTTGCAGCCGGTCGCC
Source organism: Nocardia sp. NPDC006044 (assembly GCF_042871115.1). Lineage (NCBI taxonomy): Bacteria > Bacillati > Actinomycetota > Actinomycetes > Mycobacteriales > Nocardiaceae > Nocardia > Nocardia sp. NPDC006044. Next base: position 1,538,154 of record NZ_JBIAID010000001.1, on the reverse strand, counting down.
TGGATGCGCTCGGCGTCCAGCAGGGTCGCCTGGTCGCCCTCGATCACCGCCACCGGCAGGTCGGCGAGCTCGCGGATGGTCCGCTCGAGCAGCGTGGTCTTGCCCGCGCCCGGCGAGCTCATCATGTTCAACGCGAGTATGTCGCGCGCGGCCAGCCACTCCCGATTGCGTTGTGCCAGTTCGTCGTTCTTGGCGAGCACCTTCAGTTCCAGGCTGACCGTCTCGGTGCGGGGCAGGTGTACGTGGTCGGCGCCGGGACCGTGGTGATGATCATGGCCGTGCTCGTGGTCGTGCTCATGATCGCCGTGCTGGTGGTGTTCGTGCGGGACGCGGATCACGGCTGCCGCGTCGTCGCCACATCCACAGGTTGCGCACATGCTTCGCTCACTTCCATCGACCGGACGCGGAGCTCGCGTCCGGAAAGGATCTCGACGTCAGCGCTCCCGCAACGACACAGCACAATCGGATCGGCCAAGCCGAATTCGGCGCCGCAAGAACGGCACTCGCCGGTGCCGAGCATTTGCTCGATGACGAGTCGCGCCCCTTCCGCGACCGTCCCCTCGGCGGCGAGTTCGAAACAGAATTGCATCGCGTCGGGTACTACCGCACATAACGCGCCGACCTCGACGGTGACGCTGTGTACGGTCCGGCCTGCCGCGTGCTCACACACGGCATCGATGACGCTCTGGGTGATGGCCATTTCGTGCATCGCGGTTCTCGGATCATCGAGTAGGAACCCCTTTCGAGGCTACCTCCGCGCGCGCGGCCGCCGGGGCCGAATCAGTGCGCTCGTTCCGTTCGGGTAGCGACGATGCCGGCGAGAATGACGCGCAGGCCGTAGTCGAACTCGGCGTCGAAGTCCGCGGTGAAAAGGTCGCCGATCATGGTGGCGGTCAGCGGGAATCGGCCGGCATCCAGGACCTTGCCGATTCGGCCTGGACGATAGGGGTTGCTGTCGTATCCCGCGCCACCGCGGGCCTGTTCCTCGATCACGAAGCCGACCGTGTAGTGCAGCAGGATGGGAAAGACGCGGGCCGCCTCGGGGAGGGTGAAACCGGCGTCCTCCAGCGTGCGTAGCGTCAATTCCACTGTGCGCCACATTGCTTCGTCCTCGACGTAGGTGCCGGCCAGGACGTTGGCGCCGTCCCGGTAGCGCAGCATCGCGCGGCGCAGCCGGGCGGCGAGCCCGATCGTCCAGTCCTGCCAGGTCTCGTCGCGCCGCGGCGCCTCGACGCCGTCGATGGCCGCGATGAAGACGGTGCGCGCCATGGCGTCGAGCAGTTCGCGCTTGTTCTTCACGTGCCAGTAGAGCGCGGGGGCCTGCACGTCGAGTGCGGCGGCCACCTTGCGCATGGTCAGCCCGTCGAGGCCGACCTCGTCGAGCAGATCGAGCGCCGCCTGGGCGATGACCTGGGAATCGAGTCTCACTCGCGCCTCCTATCGGGATCTCTTGACAGATTAACAACGTTCACGTCTACTTAACGCCGTTAAGGGATTTAACATTGTTAAGGAGACCGTCATGGAGACCACCGAGGTTGTCATCGCAGGTGGCGGGCCTACCGGGTTGATGCTGGCGAGCGAGCTGCGGCTCGCCGGAGTCGACGTCGTGCTACTCGACGGGCTGCCGGCGCGCACCGGCGAATCGCGGGCCGGCGGCATCCACGCCCGCACCATGGAGATCTTCGATCAGCGCGGACTGCTCGACGACCTGCTGGCGCAGGGCCGGATGCTGCCCGGCGGACACTTCGGCGGCCTGCGGCTGGACTTCGGCGACTTCGACACTCGGTACCCGTTCATGCTCGCCGTGCTGCAGTCGGTGGTCGAGCGCGAACTCGACCGGCGCGCAACCGAATTGGGCGCGCCGGTGCGGTGGGGTTCGCCGGTGACCGGGTTCCGGCAGGACGCGACGGGGATCGACGTCGAGGTCGGCGGACCCGGCGGTCCCCGCACGATTCGCGCCGCCTACCTGGTCGGCTGCGACGGCGGCCGCAGCGCGGTGCGCAAGCTGGCCGGCATCGGTTTCCCCGGCACCGAGGCGACCGCGACCGGCATGCTGGCCGATGTCGAACTGACCGACCCGCCGGAGACGCAATTCTTCGGCCTGCGGCGCGGGGCCGGCGACTACTCGGTGGTGCAGTTCGAACCCGGTTGGTATCGGCTGGTCGTGCAGCGGCACGACTTGGTCATGCCGCGCGGATCGACGCTGACGTTCGAGGAGTTCCGGGCCAACTACGCCGAGATCGCGGGCACCGATTTCGGCATGCACAGCCCCCGCTGGGTGACGCATTACGGGGACGCGGCGCGGCAGGCCGAGCACTACCGCGATGGGCGGGTGTTCCTCGCCGGAGATGCCGCGCACATCCACTACCCCGCCGGCGGGCAGGGACAGAACCTCTCCGTGCAGGACGCGGTCAATCTCGGGTGGAAGTTGGCAATCGCGTTGCGCACCAATTCATCCGAGGTGCTCGACACCTACGAGCCGGAACGGCAGCCGGTCGGGGCGCGGGTGCTGAACAACACCCGGGCACAGACCGCGCTGCAACGGCCCGGTGCGCACATGGAGGCGCTGCGCGACGTCATGGGCGATCTGATCGATATGGACGCGGTTCGGCATCGACTCGGCCTGATGATCACCGGGCTGGACATCCGCTATGACACCAAGGGCGATCATCCGCTGGCCGGACGGCGGGTACCGGACGGAGACCTCGGCACCGCCGACGGCGACACCCGAGTCTTCGAACTGCTCCGCTCGGGCCACCCGATCCTGTTGCGCCTCAACGGAAACCAGGTGCCATTGCCCGCCGGCTGGCAGGGTCGCGTCGATCTCGTCGACGCCCACACCCGCGACCAGCGGTGGTCCGTCCCCGCCGTTGGCGACATCGCGGTCCCCGCCGCCATCCTCATCCGACCCGACGGTTACGCGGCCTGGGTCACCGACGAGCCCAGCGACGAAGGCCTGCCCGAAGCGCTGACCATCTGGTTCGGCCCGGCGTCTTGACTCCGGGACCGACCAGGACCTGACAGAGCACCCGCCGTGCCTACGCCATCTCCGGTACGAGACCACCCAGGCCGGAAGTGATTCACGACCTGCGCCACGAATCCGGCCGGCGACGACGGCTTGACCTCCGTCGTGTCCCGCTCGGGCGCGCTGCGAACCGGGTTGGTATCTCACGAATGGCGGGGTGGCGGCGTTTTCGGAGTGTGAGTATGCAGCGGAGGTTGTCCGAGGTTCGTGCTTCCCGATCGGCCGAACGCGGTGGAGGATCTGCGGGATCGAGGTGGGGTGGGGACGGGCGGCCGTCGCCTCGGTTGCGGAATCTGGGGTTGTCGACTCCGGCGCCGGCTCCCCTGCCGCACACCGATGCGGAGCTCGGGCGTGTGCTGGTGATGTTGCAGCAACAGGCTCGGAATGGGACGACCGTCAGCATTGGACACAGTCGCGACGCGAACTCTGTCGCTGCGGCGCATGCTTTTGCCTCGGCGTGGCGCGAGCGCGGGCACCGCGTGTCGGCGGTGGTGGATTGGCCCGAGGACGCGGCATCGTGGCTGCGGCAGGCGCGGCGGCTCACGGCCGGGGAACCCGACGCGTGGGTGATCGCCGCCGCGGTCGAGGGATTCGTTCAGTTGAGCCGGCGGCTCGTGCACTCCACGCACTGGACCGCGCGGCGCACCTTCGCGTTCGCGGCGCTGGCCGATCCCAGGTGCGGCGTGCTCGCCGGCCCCGGAGTCCTGGACGGACTGCGGGGCGCGACCGGCGAGGGTGGGAGCTGGACAATCTCTGGCAACGAGGTAATCCTCGGTGCCGACTGACTATCCGGTCTGGTCGTCGATCGTCGCTACGGCGGCATTCTTCTGCACCGACTCGATGCCGTTCTTGGCCGCGGCCTTGCTCTCATACGCCTGGCTCGCGGCGATGACCTCGCCGTTCGGCGCTTTGAGCCGCCATCGGGTCTTCGCGGCCTTGTCCGTGTACAGCTCGAATTTCGCGGCCATCACTAACCTCGTCCTTCGTTCGACCGGATAACACCTATCTCCAGAGGAGTAACCTTTTCAGGATCGGCTCAATCGTGGTGGCGATCGATCAGCAACATCGACCGGGCCGGAGGGTCACGTGCTGCTGACCGCCTCGTGCTTGATGGATTCCTCGGCGTGCGTGGCACCGATCCAGTGCAGCAGGTCGTGGATCGTGTCGTCGGCGAGGCGATAGCGGACGATGCGGCCGTGCTTCGAACTGGCCACCCACCCCTGATGCCGGAGCAGGCGCAAGGCGTGCGAGACGGCGGTTCCGGACATGCCGACCGCCGCGGCGAGATCGCTGACGCTGATGTCGGGCGCGTGGTGCAGGCACACCAGAAGCCGGAGCCGGTTGGCGTCGGAGAGCAACTCGAACCGGCCGGCCCAATGCTCGATGCCGCCGATGTCCAAACCCGAAGCGGCCCGGCCTGCGTGGTCGGGGTCCAGCGGAATGCTCACTGCCACACGTCCACTCTGCCGGTCCCGGGCGACTACGACCAGTCCTTGCCGATATCAGAACATCTGTTCAACTGATCAGGTATCGCGCGTATCGTCTTCAGGAGTGAGCAGCAGCACCACTCAGGCCATGCACATGAGCGACGGCATCGTGAACGCGCCGACCTCGTTGATCTTCGCGGTGATCGCGGTCGCGGGCCTGGGTTTCGCGGGCTGGCGGGCACGCGCCGAACTGGACGAGCGGGCCGCGCCGATGGCCGGACTGGTGGCCGCGTTCATCTTCGCGGTGCAGATGGTGAACTTCCCGATCATGCCGGGGGTGAGCGGGCACCTGCTGGGCGGCGCGCTCGCGGCGATCCTGGTCGGGCCGTATGTCGGCGCGTTGTGCGTGGCGATTGTGCTTGTCGTGCAGGCGCTTCTGTTCGCCGACGGCGGGTTGACCGCGCTCGGGACGAACATCACCAACATGTCGCTGATCGGCGTGACCATCGGCTACACGGTCGCTCGCCTCGTCCTGCCGGTGCTGTCGCGGCGACGGGCCGACGCGGGGATCGGGATCGTCGGATTCGTCGCGGCCTTCGTCGGGACGGTCGGCGCCGCACTGGGTTTCGTGATCGAGTACGCCATCGGCGGCGCGGCGGGTTCGACCGTCGGCGCGGTCGCGGGATACATGCTGGTGACGCACGCGTTGATCGGTGTCGGCGAAGGGGTCATCACCGCGATCACGCTCATCGCCGTGGTCAATGCGCGACCCGATCTCGTCTATCTGCTGCGGGTTACCGGTCAGCGCCGGACGGCCGCGACACCGTTGCGCCCCAGATTGTCGATGACCGGGTTCTTGTTCGCGTTCGCCGCGGTCGCCGTGCTCGTCGCGGGACTGCTGTCGTACGTGGCGAGTTCGCAGCCGGACGGGCTCGACGCCACCACTCAGCGCGGCTGCACCACGGTTCAGGTCGACGGCGCCGAACAGCTCGCGGGCGACTGCATCGCCAAGAACGCCACGGAGCACCACCTCGCGAAATCGCCGCTGGCCGGGTACACCATCGACGGCGACGACAAACTCACCGGCGTGGCAGGCGTTCTCGGGGTGGCCGCCGCGTTCGCGGTGCTGTTCGCGGTGGTGAACCTGATCCGGACGGGACGGCGCAAGCATCCGGCCGAGCGGCCGGAGTCGGCGTAAGTGGCCGTGACCAGTCATCGCCTGTATCTACCGGGAAGTTCGACCGCGCATCGGGTGCCGGCCGAGGTGAAGATCGTCTGCGCGGTGCTCACGGTCTTCGCCGTGGTGGCGACGCCGCGAGAGTTGTTCTGGCCGTTCGGTGGTTATGCGCTCGGCTTGGTCGTGCTGTGGCGGTGGGCGGGCATTCCGCTGCGCTGGATCGGGCCGCGGCTGCTCATCGAATTGCCATTCGTGGTGCTGGCGGCGCTGCTGCCGTTCGCGGCGGGGGCGCCGCGGACGACGTTTCTCGGGCTGTCGCTGTCGGTGACCGGGCTGTACGCGGCGTGGGGCATTGTCGCGAAAGGGACCATCGGCGTGGGAGTTTCGTTGACGTTGGCGGCGACGACCAGCGTGCGCGAACTGCCGGGCGGGCTGACCAGGCTGCGGGTTCCCGGCATGATCGTCACGATTGTCGTGCTGATGCTGCGTTATGTCGACGTGCTGCTGGAGGAGGCGGCACGGATGCGGCTGGCGCGGATCTCCCGCGGCGACGACCCGCGAACCCTGCGCCAGGCGGGCGCGACCGCGCGGGGGGCGGGCACCCTGTTCCTGCGGTCCTACGAACGCGGCGAGCGAGTGCATCTGGCGATGTTGTCGCGCGGGTTCGACGGCGCGGTACCGGATTTCGGCACCCTGCCCGCGACCCGGACGCAATGGCTGTTCGGCTGTGTCCCCGCTGCCGCCGCACTCTGCGTCTGCCTGACCGCGTGGGTGCTCCGATGACCGAGATCGCTACGCCCGCAGTGCGTTTGGTGGACCTGACCTTCGCCTACCCGGACGGAACCGGCGCCCTGCGCGGCGTCAATCTCGACATCCACCCGGGTGAACGCGTCGCCGTCCTCGGCCCCAACGGCGCCGGAAAGTCCACCCTCATGCTGCATTTGAACGGCGTGCTCACCGCGGAATCCGGGGAGGTGCACATCGGCGGAACCCTGCTGGACCGCAGGACCGTGCGCGCCATCCGGCAACGTGTCGGGCTCGTGTTCCAAGACCCCGACGACCAACTGTTCATGCCGACCGTCGAACAAGACGTCGCGTTCGGGCCGGCCAATTTCGGTGTCCGCGGCGATCAGCTCGCCGAGCAGGTCCGCGACGCCCTCGCCGCGGTCGGCATGTCCGGCCGGGCCGACCGCTCCCCCACCCAGCTCTCCGTCGGCGAACGCCGCCGCGCCGCGCTGGCCACCGTCCTGGCCTGCCGCCCAGAGGTACTCGTCCTGGACGAGCCGGCCGCCAACCTCGATCCCGTCGCGCGCCGCGAACTCGCCGACGTCCTCACCGCCCTTCCGACCACGATCCTGATGGTCACTCACGATCTCCCCTACGCGCAGCGCATTTGCGACAGGGTCGTCATCCTCGACGCGGGCCGGATTGTCGCCAACGGGCCGACCGACGAAATCCTCGACGACACAGCACTTCTCGCCAAACACCGGCTGAGCTGACCGCGACCGATCGCGCCGGCGGATCGTCGATTACGTTGACCGCATGAGTGATATCCAGATCTCGACCGCACTCCATGCCACGGCCGAACTCGCGCACGAGCTGAACGCCCTGGTCCGCCAGCTGTCGAAAACGGCCGCGCCCCTCACCGTCGAGGCGCTCGCCGAACTCATCGAATCCGACTCCGCGACACTGCTGATCGCCGAATCCGACGCGGGCGTCGTCGGCACGCTCACGCTGATCACCTACCCCATCCCGACCGGCATCCGTGCTCGAATCGAAGACGTGGTCGTCGACGAGTCCGCCCGCGGCAAGGGCGTCGCGCTCGAACTCACCAACACCGCGGTCGAACTCGCGCGCAAAGCCGGTGCGCGCACGGTCGACCTGACGTCGCGACCGTCACGCGAGGCAGCGAACCGTCTCTACCAGCGAGCAGGCTTCGCGCCCCGCGACTCCCTCACCTACCGCCTACCCCTCGAGCGGAACTGACTCACGCCGGCGCCGGCGCGGACTCCGGGTGGCGGTGCAGGCCTTTGCGTTCGTAGAACGAGGTCGCCGCGTACCCGAGCGCGAGCGCGAGGACCAGCCCGACGGCCATCATCGTCCAGGCGCGGAACAGCCCGGCGTCACCGGAAGCGTTGAAGTACAGGATCGCTCGAACGCCTCCGGTGAGTTGCCGCATGGGTTCGAACACGCTGAGGTGGCGATAGAAGGCGGGCACGGTCTCCAGCGGAATGGTGCCGCCGGACGACGGAATCGCCAGCGCGATGAAGACGAAGGTGGACACGAACATGCCGGGCGTGCCGAAGGTCGCCAGGATCCCGCGCCACCTCGTCTCGAAACAGCTTGCGGTCAGGACAGTTTCAGTGAACGCCCGATGATCTCCTTCATGATCTCGGTGGTGCCGCCGTAGATCGTCTGGACGCGAGCGTCCATGTACGCCTTGGCAATCGGGTATTCCTTCATGTAGCCGTAGCCGCCGTGCAGCTGGAGGCAGCGATCGATGAGCTCGACCTGCTCCTCGGTGCTCCACCACTTCGCCATGGCGGCGTCCTCGACGGAGAGCTTGCCGCGGTTGAGGTCCTCGATGAAGCGGTCGACCAGGACGCGGACGGCGGTGGCCTTGGTCGCGAGTTCGGCGAGCACGAAGCGGGTGTTCTGGAAGGTGCCGATCGGCTTGCCGAACGCCTTGCGGTCGCGCACGTACTGAACGGTCATGTCCAGGCACGCCTCCATGGCCGCGGCGGCCATCACGGCGATGGACAGGCGCTCCTGCGGGAGGTTCTGCATCAGGTGGATGAAGCCCGACCCCTCCTGGCCGAGCAGGTTGGCGGCGGGCACCCGGACGTCGGTGAAGCTCAGCTCGGCGGTGTCCTGCGCCTTGAGGCCGAGCTTGTCCAGATTGCGGCCGCGTTCGAAGCCGGGCATGCCGCGCTCGACGACGAGCAGGCTGAAGCCCATCGCGCCCTTGTCCGGGTCGGTCTGCGCGACCACGATGACGATATCGGAGTTGATGCCGTTGGTGATGAAGGTCTTGGCGCCGTTGAGCACCCAGTCGTCACCGTCGCGGACCGCGCGGGTCTTGATGCCCTGGAGGTCGGAGCCGGTGCCGGGCTCGGTCATGGCGATGGCGGTGATGATCTCGCCGGAACAGAAGCCGGGCAGCCAGCGCCGCTTCTGCTCCTCGTTGGCCAGCTCGGACAGGTACGGGGCGATCACATCGTTGTGCAGGGCGAAGCCGAGGCCGGAGTACTGGCCGCGCACCGATTCCTCGGCCACGATCGCGTTGTAGCGGAAATCCTTGACCCCGCCGCCGCCGTATTCCTCCGGCATGGCCATGCCGAGGAAGCCCTGCTTGCCCGCCTCCAGCCAGACCTCGCGGTCGACAATTCCCTGCTCTTCCCACTTCGCGTGGTTCGGCGCGACGTGCTGATCGAGAAACTTGCGGAACGACTCCCGGAACAGATCGTGCTCGGGTTCGAACAGTGTGCGCTCCACACCAACCTCCTAGTGACCACACCGGCCGGTCCACACCGACCCGTCGTTGTCTCATACGGTACCCGGAATGAGAATCGCAGTTCACTTCTGGGGCGTAATCACCTGCTAACCAGGCCCTGCGGCGGGCTGCGCGGAAGAAGATCGAGATTCTCGACAAACCGCGGCGGAACCGGCCGTGTCCTCGGCCACACAATTCCGACGCCGTGTTAACCCGCTGTCCAACTTGTGGTGAACATCAGCGTGCGACCGTGGGGCAATGGCGGCGACCCTCATCGCGACGGCTCCGACCGGTTCCGTTGCCTCATCTCCTCGTCCGACAGCTCTGCCACCGGCGCGTCCGGTGGAACGCGCCGGGCTGGCCGTGCTGTTGCTCGGAACCGCGATCGCGTACCTGTGGCACATCACGGTGAACGGCATGGGCAACAACTTCTACGCGGGTGCCGCCTGGGCGGGATCACGGGATTGGCAGGCGTTGCTGTTCGGGTCGCTGGATCCGGGCAACTTCATCACGGTGGACAAGCCGCCGGTTTCGCAGTGGGTGATGGGGCTGTCCGGGCAGTTGTTCGGGTTCAGCAGTGCGAGCATGCTGGTGCCGCAGGCGTTGATGGCGGTGGGGGCAGTGGGGTTGACGTACGCGGCGGTGACGCGGGCGACGCTCAGCCGGGGATCCGGGCTGCTGGCCGGGTTGGTCCTGGCGGCAACTCCGGTGGTGGCGTTGATGTTTCGGTTCAACAACCCGGATGCGGTGCTGGTGTTGTTGATGACGGCCGGCGGGTATTGCACGATCCGGGCGCTGGAGCGGGCGAATGGGCGTTGGCTGATGCTGGCGGGGGTTGCGCTGGGGTTCGCGTTCTTGGCGAAGTTGCTCGAAGGGTTGATGGTGTTGCCCGCGCTGGGGATCGCCTATCTGATCGTTGCGCCGACCTCGTTGCGGAACCGGTTGTGGCACTTGGCCGGCGCCGCCGCTGCGTTGATCGCTTCCGCGGGTTGGTATGTGCTGCTTACCATCTTGTGGCCTGCCTCGTCACGGCCTTATCTCGCGGGGTCGGCGGACAACTCCTTCATGGATTCGGTGTTGGGTTATAACGGATTCGGCCGGTTTCTCGGTAATACGCCGGCGACCGGTCGGATCGCGCTGCCGGACGGGTATCAGACGCCGCCGGGGTTGTTGCAGAGTTTCAATGATTTCGGTTCGCCGGGGCTCGGCCGATTGTTCGCCGGGGAGAGCGGGTTCGAGATCTCGTGGCTGATTCCGGCTGCGCTGGTGGCGTTCGTGGTGGCGATGGCGTCGCGGTGGGGTGCGCCGCGAACCGATCTGATACGCGGCGCGGCATTGGTTTTCGGACTGTGGTTGATCACCATGGGTGGGGCGTTCAGTGCGATGAAGGCGATCGAGCACTCCTATTACACGCTGACCCTGGCGCCCGCTGCGGCCGGGATGGTCGCGATCGGTGTGCACGAACTGTGGCGGCGGCGCGACGAGCTGTTCGGCAAAGTCGGGGCGGCGGTGTTGATCCTGTCCATGGGGTTATGGGCTTTGGTTGTGCTGCAACGCAATTCGGACTGGCTGCCGTGGTTGCGCTGGACCGTCGCGGCGGTGGCGGTGGCCGCGGGGCTCGGCGTGCTGGTGACCGCGATTCCGGTTCCGGGCGGATGGCGTACCGCGCGAACCAGAGTGACCGCGGTGCTGCTGGTCGTCGGCGTGCTCGCCGGGCTAGGCGGATCGACGGCCTATGCGGCGGCCACGCTGCCGCAGGCGCATACGGGGCGCAGTCCCCTCGTCGGACCGGCCAAGCCCGTCGAGACCGGCATCGCCGCCCTGATCCACCGCCAGACCCAGAACTTCGCCGACGGCGGCGCCTTCACCAACCCGGAGCTCGTCACGATGCTGATGAGCAGCACGACCAGATGGTCCGCCGCCGTGGATCGCGGTTCGATCGCCGCCGCCCTCGAATTGGCCAGCCGCACACCGGTAATCGCCATCGGCGGCTTCGCGGGCGAAGACCCGGCACCAACGCTAGAGGAGTTCCAGCACATCGTGGCCGATCACGAGTTGACCTACTACCTGGTCCAGGAAATGCAGCTGCCCGCCTCCTGGAAAGTCGGCGGCCAGCCCGCCACCACCAGCCCGACCACCCCCGAAAAGCCTTGGCAGGTAACCGGAAAGCCCGAAATCGCCACCTGGGTCAGCCGCCACTACACCGCCACCCACATAGGCAACATCGCGGTCTACGACCTCACTCCCCACCCCAACTAACCCAACTCCCGCACCACTTCTGAAATCAGAAGTGGTGCGGCTGTAGCACTAGCGGCGGAGGCGGTCGCGTAGGCGGCCGACGAGGGTGCGGCCGGAGTCGTGGTCGCGTTCGGTGAAGAGGAATTTCAGTTCCTCTTCGAGGGCTTTGCGGACAACGTCGCGCAATTCCTTTGCGGCCGTGGTGATGTCGTCGGCGTCGCGCCAGGGGGCCGGGTCGATCGGGGTGCCGGCGGAGAAGTAGAAGCGCTCGGGGCGCGGGAGGACGGTGGGACCGAGGCCGCGGAGCAGCGGGGGTGTCAGTTCGGGGTTCAGGCCGAGGGCCTGGACGGTCCAGCGCAGCGGGCGCAGCAGCGGGTGGTCGCCGTCGACCACGATGTCGTACGCGTCGTCGACGCCGATCATCGCGACCGGCACGATCGGCGCGCCCGCCTCGATCGCCATCCGCGCGAAGCCGGTGCGACCCTCCCACTTGAGCAGGTACTTCTCGTTCTTGCGGCGCACCGCCTCCCGGCCGCCGCCGGGGAACACGATGACGGCCTCGCCGCGCTTCAGCAGGGCCAGGCAGTTGCCGCGGGTGCCGCGGACCGCGCCGTAACGATGCAGGAAGTGCCGCACGCCGGGGACCGCGATCAGCACATTCTCGGCCAGCCCGCGAATCAGCCGACCGCGCCGGCGCAGCACCTCGGGCAGCAGCAGCGGTGCGTCGATGCCGCCCATCAGATTGTGGTTGCCGACAAGCAGCACGGGCCCATCGGTCGGGATGTTGTCGAGCCCGTAGAACCGCGGACTCGTCCACGCCCGCAGCGGCGACAGCAGCGCCTCGATTACCCGCAGATCGCTGTCGGTCAGCGAAACCGCCAGCGGAGCCCCATCGCTGAGCGCGGGCTTGTCGAGCAACAGCGCACCGGACGCCTTGTCTGCGGAATCGGCCGAACCCGAACGGTCGTGCGACATACATCCCTCCTGATGTCGCCCCGAACGATACCGTAACGAAATCCACTGTGCCGCATCAGATGTGAGCGCCGACACAGTCCACACGGTCTGGTATCGCCTAACCGATCTTCCCCTACCCACAAAACCACCCCCAGCCAGCCTCATCCCAACTTCTCCCCGGCCCACAGATTTGCTGGCAATACGCGCGCTTCACCGCAACCCTTGCGCGCAGCAAGACTCATTCGCCTCAACTACGGCAACGCGATGCAGACCACGCCAACATTCGCGCACTGCGGCCCCTCGGCCCAACGGGACCTGGCAACGGCAAAGCACGAGTAACCCCACAACCTGGTCCCACTCAACGACAGCCAGCTCACCGAACGGGACTTGGCAGCGACAAAGTGCGAGTGCGCGCTCAGCCAGGTCCCGTTTGACGGGAGAGCCTCGCCGGGTGGGACCTGGCTGGGGTGGGGTGCCGGGTGTAATCGCCGGAGCCTGTTGGGGCTTGGCGGGTGGCCTGCCTGGCGAAGCCTGTTGGGGCTCGGCCGGGCGGCCCGGCCTAGCTGGGCTGGGCTGGGCTGGGCTGGGCTCGATGGAAGCCCGTTGGGGCTCGGCGGGTGGGCTGGCCTGGCGAAGCCTGTTGGAGCTCGACCGGGTGGGCCTGGCCTAGCTGGGCTGGGCGGCCTGGCCTAGCTGGGCCGGGCTGGATGGAAGCCCGTTGGGGCTCGACCGGGTGGGCCTGGCCTAGCTGGGCTGGGCGGCCTGGCCTAGCTGGGCCGGGCTGGATGGAAGCCCGTTGGGGCTCGACCGGGTGGGCCTGGCCTAGCTGGGCCGGGCTCGATGGAAGCCCGTTGGGGCTCGACCGCGCGTGCCTGGCCTAGCTGGGCTGGGCTCGATCGAAGCCCGTTGGGGCTCGGCGGGTGGGCTGGCCTGGCTCGGTAGAACCGGTTGTCGTCAGGGTTGGGGGTGGCCGTTGGATTCTGGGGTGGAGGGTCCGCCGGCGTGGGCGTATTCGGAGAGGGCGGCGGCGAGGGAGTGGGGGACGCGGGCGTGGACTCGGGTGCCGCCTTCCTCGTGCGTGGAGTCGATGATGCGGCCGTCGGCGTGGATGCGGGCGAGGAGGTCGCCTCGGCTGTAGGGCAGCAGGATGCTGATTTCGGCGTCCAGGCCGCCGAGCACCTCGGCGAGGCGGTCGCGCAACGCGTCGATGCCGAGGTCGGCACGGACGGAGACGTAGGCCGCGTCGGGCAGCTGGCCGCGCAGGCGGGTGAGGGCCATCGGATCGAGAGCGTCGATCTTGTTGACCACCAGCAGTTCCGGCGGCGCGGGGGTGCCCTGCTCCTTGATCACGTCGGTGATCACCTCGCGGACCGCCTTGATCTGTTCGGCGGGCAGCGCGTCGGAGCCGTCGACCACGTGCAGCAGCAGGTCGGCGCCGGTGACTTCCTCCAGCGTCGACCGGAAGGCCTCGACCAGCTGGGTCGGCAGGTGCCGGACGAAACCGACGGTGTCGGTGAACACGACCTCGCGGCCGTCGTCGAGATCGGCGCGGCGGGTGGTCGGGTCCAGGGTGGCGAACAATGCGTCCTGCACCAGAAGTCCGGCGCCGGTGAGCGCGTTCATCAGGCTGGACTTGCCCGCGTTGGTGTAGCCGACGATCGCCACCGACGGGATGCCGCTGGAGTTGCGGCGGGCCCGCATGGTGTCGCGCGCGGTCTTCATCTCGCGGATCTCGCGGCGCAGCTTGGCCATCCGCTCCCGGATGCGGCGACGATCGGTTTCGATCTTCGTTTCACCGGGACCACGCAGGCCCACGCCGCCGTTGCTGCCCGCCCGGCCACCGGCCTGCCGGGACATGGACTCACCCCAGCCGCGCAGTCGCGGCAGCATGTATTCCATCTGCGCGAGCGCGACCTGCGCCTTGCCCTCGCGGGAGGTGGCGTGCTGGGCGAAGATGTCGAGGATCAGCGCGGTCCGGTCGATCACCTTGACCTTGACCACCTTCTCCAGCGCGGTCAGCTGCGCGGGCGTGAGTTCACCGTCGCAGATGACGGTGTCGGCACCGGTCTCGAGTACCACCGCCCGCAGCTCCTCGGCCTTGCCGGAACCGATGTAGGTGGCCGGGTCCGGCTTGTCGCGGCGCTGGATCAGCCCTTCGAGCACCTCGGAACCGGCGGTCTCGGCGAGCGCGGCCAGTTCGGTCATGCTCGCGTCGGCCTGCGCGGCGCTGCCCGCGGTCCAGACGCCGACCAGCACGACCCGTTCCAGGCGCAGCTGCCGGTACTCGACCTCGGTGATATCGGTGAGTTCGGTGGACAGCCCGGCGACCCGGCGCAGCGAGCTGCGTTCGTCGAGCTGCATCTCGCCGACCGTGGGTTCGGCGGACGTCCAGCCGCCGGAACGCTTCATGCGCGCGGCGTGCTCGGCGACGACATCGCCGGTTACGGCGTCGTCGTCCCCAGCGCCGTCAGCGGCAGCGTCGAGCTGGATGTCGTCATCGGCCGTCTCGGTGAAGTCGTCGGCCGGAGTGAATTCATAAACTTTGGATTTCGTCATACAAGATCCATGATCCCACGATGCACCGACATGGCGCATTCGGATATTGCGCACAGCGTGTTGGGGGTTGTCGGGTCAAGTTCGCGTGAACACGAACCCGCTGGTACTTCTCGCCCGGGCAGTGCCGAAGCCGGGCCGACGAACTACACCATGGTGGCTTCCTTGCGCGCCGACTTGGCCGCGAGGTCGGCGGTGGTGTGCGCTGGTCACGCCGTCGCCGAAGCCACCACCGCCCTGACCGCTACCCGGGTCCGATCACCCGGAGCGGGAATCCATCGAGCTACAGCGCTCCGAGGTGCTGCCACCAACCCTCGGCGATAGCCCCCGAGGCGACGAGGACCGAGGGGCCGCGCAGCCAGGCGGTGCCGTTGGCGAGGCCGACGGTGACCTCGCCGCCGGGGATGCGGACGCGGACTTCGCCGGTGCCGGTGGCGAGGTCGAACCCTTCGCGGGCCAGGGCCGCCGCGGCCGCGGCGACGGTTCCGGTTCCGCAGGAACGGGTTTCGCCGACGCCGCGTTCGTAGACGCGCATGTCGACGGAGCCGTCGGCGAGCGCGGTCACGATTTCCACGTTGACGCCGTGCGGGAAGAGGTCGGGGTCGTAGCCGGGGGGCACGGTGAGGTCGAGTTTGGCCAGGGCGTCGACGGACAGGTCGGGGACAACGCAGGCCAGATGCGGGTTACCGACGTCGATGCCGAGACCGGAGTAGGCCCAGCCCGCGACGGTGGCGGTGGATTCGCCCAGTTCGCGCACGGTGCCCATGTCCACCGTGACGTCGCCGTCGACCACATCGGCGGAATGCA
The DNA here is from genome assembly GCF_042871115.1 of Nocardia sp. NPDC006044. Taxonomy (NCBI): domain Bacteria; kingdom Bacillati; phylum Actinomycetota; class Actinomycetes; order Mycobacteriales; family Nocardiaceae; genus Nocardia; species Nocardia sp. NPDC006044. The sequence goes on along the minus strand of NZ_JBIAID010000001.1, from coordinate 1,522,480 downwards.
CGACGACCGGCCGTCCACCGGCCCGGCTGCCGACGACGAATTCGCACGCGCTCTCCAGCCCGGAAGACACCAGGTAGTGGGCGAAAACGCGCACCCCGTTGCCGCACATCTCGGCGATCGAACCGTCGGCGTTGCGGTAATCCATGAACCAGTCGGTCTCGCTCACGGCGGGCGGCAGCTCGGACAGCACACCCGCGGCCCGCAACGCGCCCGCCCGCGCCACCCGCAGCACACCATCGGCGCCGAGGCCGCGTTGCCGGTCGCACAGCGCGCTGATCCGCTTGGCGGTCAGCTCCAGCTGAACCTCGAGGTCAGGCAGCACCACGAAGTCGTTCTGGGTGCCGTGCCCCTTGGTGAACTCGATATCCGACACGTCCGTGTTCTCCCTAACTGCTCGTCATTTGGCAAACGTCCGGCGCTGCCGGGAAATTTCGTAGAGCGCGACCGCCGCGGCCGAAGGCGCGCCGAGCGAACTCGCGGTGCCGCCCATCGGGATGTGCACCATGTCGTCGCAGGCGTCCTGCCAGGCGGCGCTCATCCCGCTGGTCTCGTTGCCGATGACGAGGATGGTGGCCTCGGTGAAGTCGTGATCGTAGGCCGCGCGCGGGCCGTTCTCGTCGGTGCCGACGATCCGGGTCGGAATCCCGCGTTGCACCTGCCGATCCCGGAATTCCAGGACCTGGGCGGCGCCGGCCGCCCGCAGCACCGGCATCGCGAACAGCGATCCGGTGGACGCGCGCACGGCCTGCGGGTCGTACTGGTCGGCGCCGTGTCCGGTGACGATCACGCCGCTGGCGCCGAACGCGTCGGCCGAACGGATCAGCGTGCCGAGGTTGCCCGGCGAGTTCGGGCGGTCGAACACGACGACCACGGGCGCGTCCTCCCCCGGCTCCCCCGGTTCGAACGTGTCGAGCTCCTGCTGCCGCGACACCGCGACCGCCACCAATTCCGGTATGCCGCCGACCTTTTCGCCCAGTTCGGCCATCAACTCCGGCACCAGGCCGACCTGCGGCACGTCGCTGGTGTCCAGCACCTCCCTGGCCCAGCTGGACAGATCGGGAGTCCCGAGGCGGTAGAGCAGCGTCTCCAACGGCCAGTCGTTGGCCACGGCCTGGGTGATCGGGCGCACCCCCTGCACCAGGAAGCGCCCGTCGCGATGACGTTTGGTCCGGTTGTTCAGGTACGCCTGCCACACCTGGACCGAGGCATTGCGGGTGCTCACACGTCGGGTCACTGCGGAGTCCGTTCTTTCTCGTCGAGCAGGGCGAGCGCGGTCGCCACCAGATCGGGGGCGGCGCCGTCCACCCAGTGCACCCGGGGGTCGCGCCGGAACCAGGAGCGCTGCCGTCGAACGTAGCGCCGGGTGCCGATGAGGGTGCGTTCTTGCGCGTGCTTCACGTCGTATTCGTTGTCGAGGTAGGACAGGACTTGTGCGTATCCGATGGCGCGCCGGGCGGTGACGCCGTCGCGCAGGCCCCGGTCGAGCAGGCCGCGGACCTCGTCGACGAGTCCGGCGGCGAACATCAGCTCGGTGCGGCGTTCGATCCGCTCGTCCAGGGCGGCGGTGTCGCGGTCGACGCCGATGATCACGGTGCCCCAGCGCGGCGTGCCGATCTCCGGAGCGGACGCGGCGAACGGCCGGCCGGTGAGCTCCACGACCTCGAGCGCGCGCACCATGCGGCGTCCGTCGGTGGGCAGGATGCTCGCCGCCGCGGCCGGATCGGCGGCCCGCAGCGCCGCGTGCACCGCGTCGACTCCGCCCTCGACGAGCACGGCCTCCCAGCGGGCGCGCACGACCGGGTCGGTGGCCGGGAACTCCCACTTGTCCAGCAGCGCTTGCACATACATCATCGAGCCGCCGACGATCACCGGGACGCGGCCGCGCGCCATGATCGCGGCGACATCCGCGCCGGCCGCGGCTTGATAGGCCGCGACGGTCGCGGTTTCGGTCACGTCGAGCACGTCGAGTTGGTGATGCGGGATGCCACGCCGCTCTTCGACGGTGAGCTTCGCGGTGCCGACGTCCATGCCGCGGTAGAGCTGCATCGCGTCGATGTTGACGATCTCGCCGCCGAGTCGTTCGGCCAGCTCGAGTCCGAGGTTCGATTTGCCGGTCGCGGTCGGGCCGACCACGGCGATCGGGGTGATGCCGGGATCGCTCACGACTCGGCCCCGCGGGGGGCTGGCTCCGCCGGCCGCCACAGACTCACGTCGTAACCGACGCCGAACGGGGCGTCCTGGTAGAGCGTCTCGACCACCGGATCGGTGTCGAACAACCCGGCCAGCACTTGGTAAGCGGCCCGGCCGGACAGCACCAATTCCGCGCACAGGCCGGGATCCAGGGCGCGTAGCGCGGCCCGGTCACCCGCGGCCAGCGCGCGATCCAGTTCACCCTGCACAGCGGGAGCCCGCTCGTCCAGATATCCGGGCGCCTTCAAGGACAATGTCGCCGCGCCGTCGGCGATAACGAGCACCCCGTGCCGTTCGTCCGAATTGTCCAATTCTGCACGAAGTTTCGCGCCGAGTTCGAAGCAGCACGCCACCGAAGTGTCCTCGGCCACAATGCGAACCTCGGCTCGCACACCCGGCGCCACCTGCCCCCGCAACCACCCAGCGATCAACACCGGCAGCGGATGCTGAGCGTCCGGCTCGGCCGCGGCGTCCGGCGACAGCGCGACCCGCACGTCCGCGCCGAACCCGCGGAACGTCCCGACCGTCTCGGGACCGAACACCTGGTCGGCGACCCCCGTGCCGAGCACTGTCCAGCGGTCTGTCACTCCCGCAAGCCTTTCCGCGGCGGCCAGCACGGCCGCCCGCAGCACCCCGCGCGGATCGTCGGACCGGCCGGGAAGCGCGCCTGTCACGCCGCCGCAGAGCTCGGGCACCAGGATCGGTGGCGACGGGACCAGGGCGGCAATCGAGAACACCGGATAACCGTAACCGTTCCGCGCGACGCCCTTACGCACCGCGGGTACCGCCCGGGTTCGAGTGTCTCTGCCGCAAAGCTGGTCGAGATTGATACTGTTCGATGAGCTACAACCCAGGTCATCAGGGGTGGCAATCCCCGAGATTCCTGCACGTGCGGGCCTGGGTCGATGGTCACAAGCGCTCGGACCGGGTTCAATGGGATGAGCTAGGGCGTAACCAGGCAGCCGTGACGCGCGGCAGGGACGAGGAGCAATGACCGACAGCAACGGAACCGCGAAAGCCAGCCCCGGCGCGATGCCGCGCTCTTCCGGTGCCCCGAAACCCGGCGGCTCGGTCCAGCCTCCCAAGCCGCACGCGACGCCGGGCCAGACTCAGCATCCGCATCCCGTCGTGCCCACCACCTCCGACCCCAGTGCCTGGGGCCGGGTCGATGACGACGGCACCGCCTGGGTGAAGACCGCCGACGGCGAACGTCAGGTCGGCTCCTGGCAGGCCGGCGACGCCGCCGAGGGGCTGGCCCACTTCGGCCGCCGGTTCGACGACCTGGCCACCGAGGTCGCCCTCCTGGAAGCCCGCCTCGCGGCCGGCGCGGACGCGCGCAAGACCAAGGCCGCCGCCGTGGCCCTCGCCGAATCGCTGCCGACCGCCGCCGTCATCGGCGACATCGATGGTCTGGCCAAGCGCCTGGCCGCGATCGCCGAACACTCCGAAGAGGCTGCCGCACAGGCCAAGGAGGAGAAGGACAAGGCGCGCCACGAGCACACCGAGCGCAAGGAATTGCTGTGCGCCGAGGCGGAGAAGATCGCCGCCGAGTCCACCCAGTGGAAGGCCGCGGGCGATCGGCTGCGCGAGATCCTCGATGAGTGGAAGTCGATCCGCGGCGTGGACCGCAAGGTGGACGACGCGCTGTGGAAGCGCTACTCCAAGGCCAGGGAGGCGTTCAACCGCAGGCGCGGTGCGCACTTCGCCGAACTCGACCGGGAACGCGCGTCCGCGAAGACCCGCAAGGAAGAGCTGTGCGTGCGCGCCGAGGAACTGTCGGGCTCGACCGACTGGGTCGGCACCGCGGGCATCTTCCGTGACCTGCTGGCCGAATGGAAGGCCGCGGGCCGGGCGCCGCGCGAGGCCGACGAGGCGCTGTGGCGGCGGTTCAAGAGCGCGCAGGACGTGTTCTTCGCCGCCCGCAACGCCGCCGTCACCGAACGCGACGCCGAGTTCGACACGAACGCCGCCGCCAAGGAAGAACTGCTGGCGGCCTACGAGCACATCGACCCGGCCAACGGCCTGGAGCCCGCTCGCGCGGCGCTGCGTGAATTGCAGGACAAGTGGGACGCCATCGGCAAGGTCCCGCGCGAACGCATGCAGGAGCTGGAAGGCAAGCTGCGCGCCATCGAGAAGCGGGTCCGCGACGCGGTCGACGCGCAGTGGCGGCGTACCGATCCGGAGGCGATGGCGCGGGCCGCTCAATTCCGTGAGCGGGTAGCGCAATTCGAGGAGCAGGCGGCCAAGGCGCAGGCCGCGGGCAAGGCTCGCGACGCGGAGAAGGCGCTGGAGCAGGCCAAGCAGTGGCGGGAATGGGCCGAGGCGGCGGAGGGCGCGGTCACCAACCGCTAGATTCCAGCCCGGCGGCACCGGTCGCCGAAGCCGCACACGTCCTGACGCGTCGCATACCGAATTGCATGCGATTCGGTATGCGCCTCGTCAGAGGGTGTGCGGGTGATCCGCGCCGCGCATGTCGACGCGCCGAATCCCATGGACGGGCGGCGTCTCGGAGTCGTGCGTCCGCTCGCAACCGGTGTGGCGCATCCGCCGACCCGGCATGCGAGGCGATGCGCCTCTCGGAAGCTGTACCGCTACTTCACTTTTCGCCGGTGAGGCGGCGGCGGTCGCGTTACTTTTCGCCGGTGAGGCGGCGACGGTCGCGTTCCTCGGCGGCGGCCGACGCGTTGCGGCGCTGTTCTTCCGCCGCCAGTTGCAGCGCGGTGCGACTCCAGACCACGCGAATCCAGTGGAATGTCAGCACGATCGCGGCGATGGTGCCCAGGATGAGCCCGATGGCCGGGCCGGCGCCGTGATAGTTGTTGATGCCGGGCGTCTGCCGGTGCCAGATCGAGAAGACGCCGAACACACTGGTGATCGCCGTTCCCGCGACCGCGATCCAGGCCAGGAACCAACGCCGGGTCATCAGCGCGAGCGTCGAGAATCCGACGCCGAAGACAACCAGGAACCAGACGAAGATCCGCGACGGCAGCCCGATGTGTTCCATCCGCGCGGCCTCGGTGCCGAGCAGCACATCGAACCCGCGCGCGCCGCCGGCATGCGGCAGCACCAGCGAGAGCAACAGGACGAACACCGCACCGGCCACCACCATGGCGCGCACGCCGGGATCGATCTCGCCGGCGATGCGCCGTTCCACCGCATCGAGATCATCGCGGAACTGCTCGAAGTTGCTGCTCTCGACCGAGTTCACTGAACCCTCGTTTCGTTCGGCTTGTTCGTGGTTCGCTGCTGTGCCCGCGTCCACTGTGCCATCAGCGGGTTCGGCCGCCGCGGCCGACCCACTACCGCCGGTAGTAGGTTTGCGCTCGGGTTCCGCGCCACCGGCCACGAAACCGTCTTCGCCAGGCTTGTCGTTCACGCCGCCCCCTCGGTCCCAGGTTCCGGCTCGTGCGCGGCGACTCGCTCGATCGGCCCCACGCTCGAACCGCGTTCGACTCCAGGATGACCGAGTGCGCCGGCGGTGTCCGAGCTTCGCGCACTCATGCGCCGCAACCGGTCGAACAGCCCGCGGCCGCGACCGGTTCCGGCGCGGGCGCGCCGATGCGGGGCAGTCCGAGGCCGACGCCGATCGGCTCGGTCTTCGGGGTGACGCCGCGTTCGTGCGCGTCACCGGCGGCGGTGCGCCGATGCGACTTGATCGGCGAGTCGGCGATCAGGTGGTGCGGCGCGGCCTCGGTGATGTCGAGGGTGACGATGTCGCCGGGACGGATCGACTCCGGCGTGCCGCCGGGACGGAAATGTACCAGCCGTCCGTCGCGGGCCCGACCGCTCATTCGCGCGGTGGCAGCGTTCTTCTTGCCCGCCCCGTCGGCGACCAGCAGTTCGACCTCGGTGCCGATAAGCGCCCGGTTCGCCTCCAGCGAGACTTCCTCCTGCAACGCGATGAGCCGCATATAGCGTTCCTGCACAACGGCCTTCGGCAGCTGATCGGGCATGTCGGCGGCCGGGGTGCCCGGCCGCTTGGAGTACTGGAAGGTGAACGCGCTGGTGAACCGCGCCTGCCGGACCACGTCGAGGGTCTCCTGGAAGTCCTCCTCGGTCTCCCCCGGGAACCCGACGATGATGTCGGTGGTGATCGCCGCGTGCGGCATGACCGCCCGCACCTTCTCGATGATGCCCAGGAAGCGCGCCTTGCGGTAGGAGCGGCGCATCGACTTGAGCACCCTGTCCGAACCGGACTGCAACGGCATGTGCAGTTGCGGGCAGATGTTCGGCGTCTCGGCCATCGCCTCGATCACGTCGTCGGTGAACTCGGCCGGGTGCGGAGAGGTGAAGCGCACGCGCTCCAGTCCGTCGATGCCGCCGCACGCGCGCAACAGCTTGGCGAACGCGCCGCGATCGCGCGGCTGCTCCGGATCGGCGAACGAGGCACCGTACGCGTTCACGTTCTGCCCGAGCAGCGTCACCTCCAGCACGCCCTGGTCGACCAGCGCCTGCACCTCGGCGAGCACGTCACCGGGGCGGCGGTCCACCTCCTTGCCGCGCAGCGACGGAACGATGCAGAAGGTGCAGGTGTTGTTGCAGCCCACCGAGATCGACACCCAGCCCGAGTACGCGGACTCGCGCTTGGCCGGCAGGCTCGACGGGAACGCCTCCAGCGACTCCAGGATCTCCACCTGCGCCTCGGCATTGTGCCGCGCGCGTTCCAGCAGGACCGGCAGCGAGCCGATGTTGTGCGTGCCGAACACCACGTCCACCCACGGCGCCTTGCGCACGACCGTGCCGCGGTCCTTCTGCGCCAGGCAGCCGCCGACGGCGATCTGCATGCCGGGCTGATCGGCCTTGATCGACGCCAGATGGCCGAGCGTGCCGTAGAGCTTGTTGTCCGCGTTCTCGCGCACCGCGCACGTGTTGAGCACGACCAGGTCGGCCGTCGCGCCCGGCGCGGCCTTCACGTAACCCGCGTCCTCCAGGAGTCCGGACAAGCGTTCGGAATCGTGCACGTTCATCTGGCAGCCGAAGGTGCGTACCTCATAGCTGCGAGCGCCGTCTGCGGGGAGTTGGTGGGGGTTCAACACCGCCTGTCCGATCGAATCCACGCGTCCAGAGTACGGGCAGCGGCAACCCCAATTTTAGGGGCATCGGCCTCGGGAACGCGCCGCCAAACGGCGGCACGTTTGGCGTCGGCCCGCTCACTTGTGGCGGCGGGTGTCCTCGCACACACATACGCTGATCAGGCACGCTGCGTCACCGTCGCGCCCGCCTCGGCGTCCGACCGGCGCGATTCGGACGAACCGGACGAGAGCGTTAACGGGACGTGTCAGCTCGGCGCGGCAAAACGGTGTGTCGCCGAAACTCTCGCAAATCCGCATTTTGCCTTTACAGTCTTGGACCATGACCGACGACGCCGCCGCGCCCGATACAACCGGGAACGCTTCAACCGGGGACGCCAGCGCCGCCAGCGCGCCGATGATCTCGATGCGCAACGTGCAAAAGCACTTCGGTGACCTACACGTCCTGCGCGATATCGACCTGGAAGTCCCCAAAGGACAGGTAGTCATTGTTCTCGGGCCCTCCGGTTCCGGGAAATCGACGCTGTGCCGCACTATCAACCGCCTCGAACCCATCGACTCCGGTGACATCGCCATCGACGGTGTCCCCCTGCCCGCCGAAGGCCGCGGCCTCGCCGCGCTGCGCGCCGACGTCGGCATGGTTTTCCAATCGTTCAACCTCTTCGCGCACAAGACGATCGTGGAGAACGTCATGCTCGCGCCGATGAAGGTCCGCAAGATCAAGAAAGAAGCGGCGCACACCCACGCCATGGAACTGCTGAACCGGGTCGGCATCGCCAACCAGGCCGACAAGTACCCGGCCCAGCTCTCCGGCGGTCAGCAGCAGCGCGTCGCCATCGCCCGCGCACTGGCGATGAACCCCAAGGTGATGCTGTTCGACGAGCCGACCTCGGCGCTGGACCCGGAAATGGTCCAGGAAGTGCTCGACGTGATGGTCTCGCTGGCCAAGGACGGGATGACCATGCTGGTCGTCACCCACGAGATGGGCTTCGCCCGTCGCGCGGGCAACCGGGTCCTGTTCATGGCCGACGGCCAGGTGGTGGAGGACACCGAACCAGAGGTCTTCTTCACCGCGCCGAAGTCCGATCGTGCCAAGGACTTCCTCGGCAAGATTTTGAGCCACTGAAACATAGAGATCGACCCGCTGCGCCCGTGCCGAACATTTGGACGGCCTTGTTCCAAGACCACGGCCAGCAAACCCATGAGAGGGAGAAGGAAACTCGATGAGGATCAACCGTGCTCTGCGACTCGGAGTCGGCGCGATCGCGCTGACCGTCGTCGCCGCGACCGCCACCGCCTGCGGCGGCGGTGACAGCAAGTCGGCCCTGGATCACGCCAAGGACGGCAAGCTCACCATCGGCATCAAGTTCGATCAGCCCGGCATCGGGCTGCGCAACAAGGATGGGTCCTACAGCGGCTTCGACGTCGAGGTCGCCAAGCTGGTGGCGGGGAAGCTCGGCGTGAAGCCGGAGGGCATCACCTGGAAGGAATCGCCGTCCGGGCAGCGCGAGACGCTGATCGAGAACGGACAGGTGGACTACATCGTCGCCAGCTACTCGATCAACGACGCACGCAAGCAGAAGGTCGACTTCGCCGGTCCGTACTACATCGCGGGTCAGTCGCTGCTGGTGCGCGCGGACAACACCGACATCAACGGCCCGGACAGCCTGAAGGGCAAGAAGGTCTGCTCGGTGAAGGGTTCCACTCCCGCGCAGAACATCGACAAGAACTACCCCGACACCCAGCTGCAGCAGAACGACACCTACTCGGTGTGCCTCGAGGGCCTGCGCGCCGGTTCGTGGGACGCCGTGACCACCGATGACATCATTCTGGCCGGCTACGCCGCACAGAGCACCGGCGCGTTCAAGGTCGTCGGCAAGCCGTTCACCACGGAGAACTACGGCATCGGCCTGAAGAAGGGCGACAAGGAGTTCCGCGACAAGGTCAACGACGCGATCGAGGCGAGCATCGCCGACGGTTCGTGGAAGAAGGCCTTCGACTCGACCGTCGGCGTGTCCGGCTACCAGGCGCCGGAGCCGCCGAAGGTCAACCGGTACTGAGGTTTACCCCGCACGGGTGGCCTGCTCGCACCGGATCAGGCCACCCGTCGCACTTCCCCCTGAAAATCGAGACCCGATGGGAGGGACACGTACGCCGTGTTCGACCTGCTCTCGAGGTATGACGACAAAATCCTCGACGCCTTCTGGGTGACCATCAAACTGACCGTCTTCTCCGCGGTCGGCGCGCTGATCCTGGGCACTATCGTCGCTGCGCTGCGCGTGTCCCCAGTACCGATCGCTCGCGCGGTCGGCACCGCCTACGTCACCATCTTCCGCAACACTCCGCTCACCCTGATCATCCTGTTCATGTCCCTCGGCCTGTACACCACGATGGGCTGGCACCTCGCCGGCGATGGCCCGAACTCGGTGGCGGACAACAACTTCCGTTACGCAATTCTCGGATTCAGCATCTACACAGGCGCTTTCGTCTGTGAGTCGCTGCGGTCCGGCATCAACACGGTGGCCATGGGCCAGTCGGAGGCGGGTCGCTCGCTCGGCCTGACCTTCACCCAGAATCTGCGACTCATCGTGCTGCCGCAGGCATTTCGCACCGTGATCGCCCCGCTGGGCAGTGTGCTGATCGCGCTGACCAAGAACACCACGATCGCCTCCGCGATCGGTGTCGTCGAAGCCGCCAGCCTCATGGCGGAAGTCAACGAGAACGAGGCAGCTGTCGTCGCCGTCGGTGCCATCTTCGCACTCGGCTTCGTCATCCTGACCCTGCCGACCGGGCTGCTCTTCGGCTGGCTCGCCAAACGATACGAGGTGGCCCGATGACTGCCGCGCCTTCGGTTCTCTTCGATGCGCCCGGGCCTAAGGGACGCATTCGGCACCATATCTACTCGGTGATCGTCGTCGTCGCGGTGGCGGCGTTCCTCTGGGTGCTCTACAACGGGTTCGCCGACCAGGGTCAGTTCACCTCGGCCAAATGGAAGCCGTTCACCGATCTCGAGGTCTGGCAGACCTACCTACTGCCCGGCCTGAAGGGCACCGTCGTCGCCGCGCTGCTGTCGATCGTGTTCGCGCTGCTGATCGGCATGGTCTTCGGCATCCTGCGACTGTCCGAGCACCGGGTGGTGCGCTGGGTGTCGGGAGCGATCGTCGAGGTGGCGCGTGCCATCCCGGTGCTGATCCTGATGATCTTCCTGTTCGCGCTGTTCTCGAAGAAGGCCCTGTTCGCGGTCGAAGATCTGGCTCTGGCCGCCGTCGTTATCGCGCTGACGATCTACAACGGTTCGGTTATCGCCGAAATCGTTCGTGCGGGCATCCGTTCGCTGCCGAAGGGGCAGACCGAGGCGGCCGTCGCGCTCGGCATGCGGAAGAACCAGCTGATGCGGTTGATCCTGCTGCCGCAGGCGATCACCGCCATGCTGCCAGCGCTGGTCTCGCAGATGGTTGTCGCGCTGAAGGATTCGGCGCTCGGCTACCAGATCACCTACACCGAGATCGTGCGCTCCGGCCAGCAACTCGGTGCGGCAGAACAGAACACCGTTCCGTCGCTGATCGTGATCGCCATCATCATGATCATCTTGAACTACGCGCTGACGTTCCTGGCGACCAAGCTCGAGCAGCGGTTGCGGGCACGTAAGAAGAGCAGGGGCGCCGTGCTCACGACGGACTCGATCCTGACCGATGCCGCGCCCGGGATGGATCTCACCGGCAAGAAGTAGCAGTCCCGACCTCGAAGCAACACCCTCGACGGTGCGCTGGATGCGGTAACCCGCTCCAGCGCACCGTCTTTCGTATGCCCGCAGCGGGTCTCATTGCTGCCCAACGCCTTCGACACATCGCGCCTACCTGCGGATTCGAGTCGGTCGGAAGAAAATCCGAAATTGATGGAACCGATCGGGTCCGCACCGCGTCGAAGAATATAGACAGGCCAAGTTTGGGAGGGGACGCAATGGGGAGATCCGGCTGAGCGGCATCCGCCGGCACATCACGAACGACAGTGCGATGACGCCACCGCGCCACTACTGATCGATCGCATAGTTTTCACTCGGGCCGCAGGTGCTCGAACCGATCGCTGATCATGGGGGTATTTGGCGACTCGAAAAACTGTCTATCAAGCGATGTCTTTTCGTATCAAAAGAGGGAACACACATGACATTTCACAAATCACTGTGGCACAAGGTTGCCGGCGCCAATGCCGGTGCCCTGCTCATCGGCACCGCACTGATCAGCCTTCCGCTCGCCTTCGCCGCCCCGGCAAACGCTTTCCCGGACGATTGCGAAGACTACGTCTTCCAGGGCAGCAAGGGGACGACCGCGATCTGCACCGGCGGGTCCGGCTTCTACCGAGCGTCCGCCTGGTGCGAAGACGAGAACGGCAAGCGAACTGAACGTTTCGGCATTTGGGTCGACGTCGACAACCCGCACGCCAATGGCAACGAGCGGGTCGGATCGCAGGCGTGGTGCTGGGGGCAGGAACGCGCCACCTCTTCCGGAATCACCAAGAAGAACTAATACCGCAATTCTTTGAATAGGAAATTCGATGAAAATAGCACGCTATCTCGCCGCGGCTTCGATCGCTGCGGCATCCTTCTTCGCTCCGATTGCTCTTGCCCAAACCGCACAGGCCGCAGAATGGCCCAGCGACTGCACCGATGAACCCACAATCACCACCGGGACCGGGTTTTGCCACGGTGGCGGCGGTTGGTACAAGGTTTCGGTCTGGTGCGACATGTTCGACGGCGGCCCACTGATCATGAGGGAAGCCGGAACCTGGCAAAAGGGTGGGTCCAGTTCCCTTTCGATCGCATACTGCCCACCCGGCGGACAAGCGGTACACACGGGTATGGCCTACCGCAGTAGCGACAACTAGCAGTTTCGCGACGCTATCCGAGTGTCCGCTGTTTACGTAGGGGGAAATAGCGGACACCGGCGGCGATGGTGCGCTGGATGCGGCGATCCGCTCCAGCGCACCGCTGTTCGTGGCGAGAAGGCGATCTAGCGCGGGACGGGGAGATCGGGGGCGGGTGGGTGTCGGTGGGGGCGGCTAGCATCGCGGGGGTGCGGGTTGGGCGAGGGTTTCTGGGGGTGCTGGCGGTTTTTGTGCTGCTTGCTGTGGGGGTGGGGACGGCTTGGGAGCAGCAGCCGCGTGGGTATCGGGGGGTGGGGGCGGCGGGGGATGTTTTCAGTGCGGAGCGGGCGGTTCAGGTGGTGCGGGAGATTGCGCAGCGGCCGCATCCGGTGGGGACGGTCGAGCATGATCGGGTTCGGGATCATCTGGTCGGTGAGTTGCGGGGGTTGGGGGTCGATACCGAGGTTCAGGAGGGGGTCGGGCGGTATCCGGGGTCGCTCCGGCGGGATGTGGTGGGGATGGCGCGGGTGGCGAACATCGTTGCCCGGATACCCGGGACGGACTCGACGGGGACGGTTTTCCTGACGGCGCACTATGATTCCGTCGCTTCGGGTCCCGGCGCGAACGACGACGGGGTCGGGGTGGCGGCCGTGCTGGAGGCGGTCCGGGCGCTGCGGGCCGGCGGTAGCGCACTGCGCAATGACGTGGTGGTGCTGTTGACCGATGCGGAGGAGACGGGGCTGCTCGGGGCGGAGGCGTTCGTCGCGTCGGGCAAGTACGGCCGGGGCAACGGGGTGGTCGTCAACCACGAGGCGCGCGGGGCGGGCGGGCCGGTGCTGTTGTGGCGCACCACTCATCCCGACGGTGCGCTGGTCGATGCGGTCCGCAAGGTCGCGCCCTATCCGAACACGGACTCGTTGACCACGACGCTGGCGGGCGCACAGACCGGGAGCAATACCGACTTCGCCTCGTTCGAGCCGGGCGGCCTGCGGGTGCTCGACTGGGCCTACGCCGGCCGTAGCGCCTACTACCACAACATCTTCGACGACCCGGCGCACGTGGATCTGGCGACGGTGCAGCAGATGGGCGACAACAGTCTCGCGCTGGTCAAGGAGTTCGCCGGTAAGGACCTCCGGGTCGAGGACGACGCCGACCGGTCGTTCTTCCAGCTTCCGTTCGGTCTGCTGGTGGTGCTGCCGTTCTGGGTGATCATGGCGCTCGCGGCGGCCACCGTCCTCGCCGTCGCGTGGCTCGTCCGGCGGCTCCGGCGGGCCGGAGAGACCAGCCTGCGGAAGATATTCGGCGCCGCCGCAACGGCTTTGGTCGCCGCGCCGCTGGCAACAGGCGCGGTGTACGGGCTGTGGGAAGTGGTGAAGATGATCCGGCCGGAATATCGGCCGCTGTTCGTCGATCCCTATCGACCCGAGTTCTACTACGTGTCGATCCTCGTGCTGTCCGCCGCGGTTCTCCTGGCTTGGTACGCGATCGCCCGACGGCTGTTCGGCGCCGCGGCCACCATGGTCGGGCTGCTGTGCTGCCTGGCGGTATCGGGCGGGGTCCTCGCGATCGTCGCGCCCGCCACCGCGCACGTGCTGGTCGTGCCCACCGCGGGCGCGATGGCCGGGGTGGCCGCCACCTTCGTGGTGCCCGAGCGATGGCGCCTGCCGGTGCTGACCGTCTTCCTGCTACCGGCGGCGGTATTCCTCGGCAGCGCAACCTGGCCCGCGTTGCAGACCGGCATCACCACCGCCCCGTTCCTGGTCGCGCCCGCGGTGGTGCTGCTCGGCGGGCTCTTGCTGCTGACTCTGCCCCAGGCGTGGCCGGATCGGCGCGGCTGGGCGATTCCGTCGACCGCATTCGTCGTCGCCGTCGTATTGGCCGCCGCGGGCCTGGCGGTAGATCGTTTCGACGACCAGCATCCGCTGACCGCTCAGCTCGTGTACGCACTCGACGCGGACCACAACGAGGCCCGGTGGCTGTCGCGGAACTCCCCCGATCGGTGGACCCGCAACTTCGTCAGCGAGGGCGCACCGAGCCGGCCGTTCGCTCAGCTCTGGCCGACCACCGTCGCCAGCGGTCCCGCGGACGTCGCGAAACTCTCGCCGCCGACTGCCGAAATACTCTCGGACACAACCGAATCCGGACAGCGCACGCTACGTCTGCGCCTTCGCACCACGCGCGCCGCCACGAGCATCGCCCTGCGCTACGAGGCGGCACCGACCGCCCTGCGGGTGGCCGGTCGCGACCTGACCCCGGTGCCGAAAACGGGCTTCCAGTTCTACGCCCCCGCACCCGACGGCGTCGACGTGCAACTGGTCGCGCCGGCCGGACCCCTGTCGCTACAACTGGTCGACTACACCTGGCTCCCCGATTCCGGCATCGAGTCCTATCGAAATCCCCCGGGCGACATCTACTTCCGGCAGGACAGCGCGGGCGCGGTCTTCGTCTCCATTCCGGGGCTGTGAGATTTCGGGCCCCTATTCGTCCAGCTCGCTCAGCACCTGCAAGATCAAACCCCTTGCCTCCCTGCCGTATACGGCCGCACCCTTGAGCACCTCGAACATGCGGGCATACAGCGCGCACTCGGCCGGCTGGGTGACCTGGATACCCGCGGTCGGTGTCTCGAGCGCGACCATCGCGTCGTCGAAGATCCAGAATCCGGTGGAACCGACCGCCTCACGTTCGGTCATGAGCGGAATGATGCCGAGCGAGATGTTCGGCATCGACATCAACTCCAGCAGCCGGCCCAGTTGTCCCGCTTGCACTTCCGCCGTGCCGAACCAGGTGCGCAGCGCCTGCTCCTCGAGCACGGCGACGAACCGCTTGCCGCCACGGTGCAGCACACGCTGCCGATCCATGCGGACGGCGACGGCTTCCTCGAGATCGTTGGGCGTTTCGAGAAAGCGGATCCAGAACGACAGCATGGCCGCCGTGTACTCGGCCGTCTGGAAAAGGCCGGGGATGACGTTGTGCTCGTAGATGCGGAACACCTTCGTCGCCTGGTACCGCTCGGGTGTGTGCGCGCCGAGCACGCGCTTCATGCCCGCCCGGCTCTGCCGCCGGTATTCGAGATAGGCCGAGTCGACCGCGCGCAGGGTCGCCACCAGATCGAGTTCCTGATCGACGGCGGCACAGACCCGGCACCAGGCGCTGATATCGCGATCGGTCGGGAACTGCACGCCGTTCTCGATCTTGGACACTCGAGTGAAATGCTGGCCGGTCTCCGCGCCGAGCTGACGGATGGTGATGCCGGCGGCTTTGCGGATATCCCGCAGCCGGTTGCCCAGGGCCCGCCGGGCCTCCTGCGCGGAACTAGCTGGGCCGGTAGTCACGGTGCGGGATGGACAGCCGCCACACGGCCTCGAAGGCGTTGCGGCACAGCTGAATATCGTGCGGATCGACGGAGGTGACCTGGTCGGTGGCCACGCCGCTGCCCGCGTAGTGTAGGAAGATCACGAGCCGGTTGTCGAGCAGGTAGAAGTCGTTGCCCGGCATGGCGACCGAGGACGTCCGGCGCCGGGGCACCCAGCGAATATCCTCGCCAGCCTCGACCATAGGTGCGGCGATGCTGTGCGACCAGCGCTGATAGTCGCTCAGCGGTTCGGACACGACCCTGGCCCGGCGCACCGAGCGGCCCGCCGCGACGTGGTCGCGAACCGTTGCGCACCAGCCTTGTAACCACGCCAGGTCGTCGGGTTCACCGGCGGTCCACTGCGCGATATGCGGCAGCTCGGCCGCCGTGCTGTAGGTGTCCCGAGTCTCCAGATGCACTGACTCCACTACGAACTCGCCCAGTAATCGCTCGAACTCTTCATAGGCTATCGATGCCACGGTCTCCCTTCCTGAAGAACTGAATCATTCGGTCCGGGATCTCCACGCAGGTTTCGCCTTGCGGAATATTCATGTGGGCAAGAGCCTCGGGGTCGGTGACTACCCATCCCTGGACGATCCACGAATCTCGGTCGGTGCGGTACACCGTGGGCGAACCGTTCGGATTCGAGCCCGGATCTTCGCCGATAAAAGTCAGACGCATCGTTGACCCCTTGTCCTGGGATGTTGCGAACTGTTGCCCCGAGCCCGTCGATTGTCACGCTGCGCCGGACCGCCGGTCAAGCGCCGGTTTGCTGGTCAATTGATCGAATAAGCGTGTGGTGCAGGGAAATCCGGGCAGGTTCCAGCCAGGAACCTGCCGTGGCTAATGTCGCAACTTTTCGCAACATGCTGTCCATCCGGCACCGGCCACTTCTAACCTCGGAGGTTGCACGTGAGACAGGAACCGAGGAGAGGGCAACTGGGGATGTGGGGACGGCCTACGGCGATCGGGTACCTGCGCCGCGATGTGTCGGGGGTGTCGCAGGTCTGGGACGAGACGCAGATTCGCAGTGTGGCAAAGAGACTCGGATATGAGCTGGCCAAGATCGTGGTGTTCGGCGCACAGACCGAGCAGCCGGTGCAGCAGCTGCTGAACGCGATCGAGCGGGTGACCGCGGATGCCGTCGTCATGCCGAATCTCGCGCATCTCGGGGACGAGTTGGATCGGGTGGTGCGCGTGTGCGACGTGATCACAGTGAATCCGGAGAACACCTACGCGCGCTGGGTTCTGCCGGTAGACCGGTGGCCCGCACCCGGCACCGCGGAAAGGGCAAGACCCCTCGACGAAACCGGCGGCGACCAGCACCCGGACGGGCTCGAACGCCTGGACTGACGTCAAGCGGGCTGGTCACGACGTTCGGGTCGCGACCCGGCGAAACCGACGTCGCCGCCCCACCCAGACCCGCGACATGCCTTTCCTTGACCGGCGTCCAAGAACGCTCGCCGCACCCGAAGCCCTCGCCGGCGCTTCGGCACTCCTGCCCCCGGGGCCCGGCTCTCGCGGCGCACCAGCGCGTTGTTGAAGCGGTTGCCCTCGGTGCGGGCTCAGGTGTCGACAAACATCGAACTGACCGAGACCGACGGTGGGCAAGAATCCGTGAGCGGTGTCGGTCGCGACACCATGTGGGGCGTATTGCGCGGCCCGGACGGTGAATTCGATCCGCCAATGCCCTGGCCGCACGGCAGGTGCTGCGCCTTCCGCTGGATCGGCCCGGTCGTGCGCTGGCTCGCTTCCGCACTCCGACGCTGCTGTGTGTCTGCGACAACGACGGGGCCGCACCGGCGAAGGCCATGCGCGAGGCCTGGCACATGTGCACTTGCAGAACTACCCGTGCGATCACTTCGACATCTACGTGGGCGAACGCTTCGAACACGCCGGCCGCGGACTCCTCGGCGCGGGTGTACACCGTGCTCACCAACCGGCCCAGTTGCTCCAATTTCTCGACCAGCCACAACAGCCGATCAGCCAGCTCCGAATCCAGAATGTCGCCGTAGGCGGCCATCGAGTCGGCCAGGACCGCGTCCAGGACCGCGATCAACACCAAGCCGGCCAAATCTGGCTCGGATCGAGAACCTGACGTCACCCGGAGCCGATCGGGCGGGTCTGCTCTCGAACGCGGCCGGAGCTCCAGCGCCGGCGGCTCCGGGCAATGCGTGCAGCACAGCTCTCAGAATGCGAGCTGCGGGTCGCTATGGGTTGCTTCTGTGGTGGTACCGCCTGGTCACTGCGATCGCGGCGACAATCCAGGTGATGTCACCAAGATTGCCGGGATTCGATCGAGGGGCGATGCGGTACCGCGGAATACGTTGATCAGGGAAAATGCCCAAGACGGTGATGAGGGTGGTCATCACGACGAAATAGGTATCGGCTTGCGGGATGGCAGAGAACTTGCTCAGTCCTGTTCCAGATCCGACGTGTCGAACTCGGCTTGGGCCAGTTCGGTTTTGACCACGGTGAAGGCCGTCGATTGGCTGTATCCGCGGCGGGCGAGCATGCCGACCAGCCGGCGGATCGTCTTCTCGCGGTCGAGTCCGGACGGGATGCTGCGGAGTTTGCGGCGGACGAGTTCGCGGGCGCGGGATTCCTCGTCGTCGGAGCTGATGGCGTCGAGGGCGGCGTCGGCGTCGGATTGGGCCACGCCCTTGCGGCGTAGTTCCTGGGCGAGCGCCTGTTTTCCCTTGCCGGAGAAGGTGTGCCGAGCGTGTACCCATTCCTCGGCGAAGGCGGCGTCGTTGATCAGGCCGACCTCGGTGAGCCGGTCGAGAGCGCGGTCGGTGATCTCGGTGCTGTAGCCCTTGGTCGCCAAGCGCTGAGCGAGTTCGGCCCGGCTGCGGGCGCGGACGGCGAGCAGGCGAAGACATGCCTCCTTCGCCTGCTCGACCGTCCCGCCTGGCGGGGTGAGCTCCGTGGAGCGGCTACCCCGCTCGGATCCGGCCGCCACCGGATCCGCCCATCGGCCTTCGGCATGTTCGGAATCAGCCGACTGGGAGTCTCTGCGCCGGGACGACTTTCGTCGTCCGCGGCCGGACCCAGTCGAACGCGCCCGCTGCGGATCGGACGCGCTCGACCGAGTTCCCAACGTGTCCGATTCGGCCGAACCACCTTCGGCCGACCGGACTCGTCCGGGGTCCTGTTCGCCGGGCCAAGATCCGAGTGGATCGGTGGAGGCACCAGAGGCGGACAGGAGTTCATGAAGCCGACGGCGCATCTCCTGCACCGGCTCGGACCGCGACTCATCGGGCGCGGTCCGGCGCGGCTGGGGCGAGCGTCGGCCGTTCATCGGATCAGAAATCGGCGGGTACCTCGGTGCCCGCGTCCGCGGTCACGTCGGCGCCGATGCCGAGCTTCTCCTTGATCTTCTTCTCGATCTCGTCGCGAATGTCGGTGTTCTCCAGCAGGAACTTGCGGGCGTTCTCCTTGCCCTGGCCGAGCTGGTCGCCCTCGTAGGTGTACCAGGAGCCGGACTTGCGCACGAAGCCGTGCTCGACACCCATGTCGATGAGCGAGCCCTCCTTGGAGATGCCCTGGCCGTAGAGGATGTCGAACTCGGCCTGCTTGAACGGCGGGCTGACCTTGTTCTTCACCACCTTCACCCGGGTACGGTTGCCGACCGCGTCGGTGCCGTCCTTGAGCGTTTCGATGCGGCGCACGTCGAGGCGGACCGAGGCGTAGAACTTCAACGCCTTACCGCCCGTGGTGGTTTCGGGGGAACCGAACATCACGCCGATCTTCTCGCGCAGCTGGTTGATGAAGATGGCGGTGGTGTTGGAGTTGCTCAACGCACCGGTCATCTTGCGCAGCGCCTGGCTCATCAGGCGAGCCTGCAGGCCGACATGGCTGTCACCCATCTCGCCCTCGATCTCGGCACGCGGCACCAGCGCGGCCACCGAGTCGATGACGATGATGTCGATGGCGCCGGAACGCACCAGCATGTCGGCGATTTCGAGCGCCTGCTCACCGGTATCCGGCTGCGAGACGAGCAGCGCGTCGGTGTCGACGCCCAGCTTCTTGGCGTAATCCGGGTCGAGGGCGTGCTCGGCGTCGATGAACGCGGCGACGCCGCCGGCGGCCTGGGCGTTGGCCACCGCGTGCAGCGCGACCGTGGTCTTACCCGAGGATTCCGGGCCGTAGACCTCGACGATGCGGCCGCGCGGCAGGCCGCCGATGCCGAGCGCGACATCCAGCGAGATGGAACCGGTCGGGATCACCGCGAGGGGCTGACGTACCTCATCACCGAGACGCATGACCGCGCCCTTGCCGAAGTTCTTCTCGACCTGAGCAAGTGCGAGTTCGAGAGCCTTGTCGCGGTCGTACGCCTGTGGTGCCATGTCCTGATCCCCTTTTCGACGGGTAAGTCTCTTCTGTGGTTGGCGCCAACATTAGAGGGCGGCACCGACAAGTTCTGACGGCAAGATTAGACGAACAAATGTTCGAGTCAAGCGACGCGCCCGGGAACCAGCGATTCGGGCAGCGGGCCGGACTCGGGTGGTGCCGACGGCCGGCGGTGGGTCGCGAGTCAGGTTAGCCGGTGCCCGGCGCGTTACCCGGGTACGGACGAAATCAGGGAGCGGCCCGGGTCAGTGCACGGGCGCTACCCGGTCGCTGTCGAGCAGCGTCTGCGCCTGCTTGAGCACGCGCAACGAGGGGGTCACCTCGAAATCGGTGATGCCGTCCAGGGCGCCGAGACGTTCGGTGATGTAGCGATAGAGGTGGGGCGTGTCGCGGCAGAGCACCGACGCCATCAGGTTGGTCGGACCGGTGGTCGCGGCGACGAACACGATCTCGGGGTGCGTCGCCATCGCCCGGCCCACCGCGTCCAGATCGGCCGGGCGGACCCGCAGCCACAGCGCCCCGCGAACGCTGTATCCCATGCGTTCGACCGCGAAGTCGAGGTCGAAATACAGCACGCCGGACTGGGTCAGCTCGGCCATCCGGCGCGCGACTCGCGGTGGGGTCCAACCGGTTTCCGCGGCGATCTGCGCGTACGGCGCGCGGCCGTCACGGCCGAGCAGCACCAGCATCGCCTCGTCCTCGGGGGTCAGATCCATCGGCGCCTCCGGTCCGGCGGGCTCCAGCCGGGAGCGGCGATCCAACGCGCAACCCGAACGCGCCGGGCCCAGTTCGCGCAGTTGCTCCTCGGTGAAGAGGTGGCTGAAGCGCGGCCAGTCCTCGTCGGCTTCGAAGCGGTGCATCACCTCGTGCGCGGTCACCTCGCGCACCTGACTGGCTCGCGGCAAGGTGTGCAGCAGCAGCGCGTCGCGGCGTTCGAGCGAGCGCGGCCGGCTGACGCAGGTCACCTCGGAGCCGGTGGACAGCAGCGTGACCCAGCTCAAATCCGGGAACCTGGCCAATGATTCGGCCAACCGCAGCGCCTTGTCCGGGGTCGATTTGATCCGCAGAATCCAGCGCGCGTGCCCGAGCGGGACCGCGTTCACCTGACCGGAGACATGCATGACGCCGCGCTGGCGCAGCGAACGGTAGCGCCGCGCGACGGTCTGCTCGGAGACGTCGAGGACGGCGCCGAGCTTGGCGAACGGAACCCGGGCGTCCTGCACCAGCGCGTGCAGGATCTGCCGGTCCAGAACGTCCAGAAAGGAGGATTCCGTAGGATCATCGCGCGACATAGGAGGAATCTAACGCAGCAGCCCGTCCGGCTAGGGCGATACATTCGATTGCCGCACGCTTGGCGTCGATATCGTTCGATTCCGCCGTGGAGGCACCTGTGAAGAAATGGCTCCCCCTGTTCGCCGCGTGTCTCGGCACGCTGATGCTGCTCATCGACGTCACCATCGTGAACGTCGCGTTGCCCGACATCGCGGTCGACCTGCACGCCGGGTTGTCCAGCCTGCAATGGGTGGTGGACGGGTACGCGCTGGCCTTGGCGGCGCTGCTGCTCGTGCTCGGCTCGCTCGCCGACCGGGTCGGCGCGAAACGCGCCTACCTTGCCGGGCTGGTCCTGTTCGCGCTCGCCTCGCTCGGTTGCGGGATGGCCGGCACCTCATCGAATCTCATTGCGGCGCGGGTACTTCAGGGCATCGGCGGCGCGGCCATGTTCGCGACCACGCTGTCGCTGCTGCATTCGACCTACACCGGACGCGACCGCGGCATCGCGTTCGGCGTCTGGGGTGCGGTGTCCGGTGCGGCGGCGGGCATCGGGGTGGTGCTCGGCGGCGTACTGACCGAGGCACTGTCCTGGCGGTGGATCTTCTTCGTCAACCTGCCGATCGCGGTGCTGGCAATCGCGTTGACCGCCAGCGTGTTTCCGGCGTCGGTGCGGCGGGCGGACAAGGCCGTCGATGTGCCCGGCATGCTCGCCTTCGCCACCGCGGCCACCGCGCTCACCTACGGCGTCATCCGTGGGGGCGAGCAGGGCTGGTCGGATGGCCGTGCGGTGACCGCGCTGGTCCTGGGCGCCGCCGCGACAGTGATCTTCGCGGCCGTCGAGAATCGCCGCACCGCACCGATGTTCCCGCTGGCGCTGCTGCGCAATCGCGACTTCGGCGCGACGCTGCTCGGGGCGAGCGGGCAGACGTTCGCGGCGTTCGCCTGCACTCCCCTGGTTTCGCTGTGGTTGCAGCAGCAGTTGCGGATGACGCCGCTGCACGCCGGTTTGGCCCTGCTGCCGATGGCCGCGACGGCGTTCGTGGTCGCCGGGGTATTCGGCCGGCTGGCGCACGACGTCGCACCGAAGTGGACCATCGGCGCCGGGCTGGTGGTGGTCGGCCTCGGCACGGGGCTGCTGACCCTGATCGATGCCGGATCATCCTGGACCGCACTGGTTCCCGGACTCGTGGTGATCGGCGCGGGCATCGGCATCAACGCGCCCGCGCTCGTGTCGGTCGGCATGGCCGCGGTGCCGCCGCAGCAGGGTGGCACCGCGGCGGGTGCGGTGAATACGGCACGACAGCTCGGTCTCGCCCTCGGAGTCGCGGTGCTGGGCACGGTATTTCGCGGCGTATCCGGCGCCGACCAGCCGATGACATTGCCGCACTTCGTCTCCGGTCTCGACGCCGCCTTCACCGTCGCCGCACTCGTCGGCATCGTCTTCGGATCAACCGCCTTCGCCCTACTCCACCACCGCCGCCCCACCACAGCACCGCACAACGCCGAGCAAAAAGTCCCCGCAGCCTGACCTGCACGCCCCTGGCTGCCCCTGGCGACGCCGCGCATCAATTCTCCCCACGCACACATATCCGCCAGCAAATCGTGCGCGCCAAGATAATTGATGCGCGACTGGGCACTGGGCGCGGCCGACTGGTAGGTCTGTCGCAGTACGCCGCCCGGCTCCCCGGTGCACAGCGGCTCACTATGGTGTGGCACCCGCCTGGAGCGGCACAGATCGTGGTCAGTGGGGCGGGACATGACGGCGGCTCTATTTGCGGTTTGCCGCCGTCATGTCCCGTTCGTAGCGCATGATCGACTGCTTGCCCTCGAGCCGGTCGTCGTGTGCGCGGGGAATGATTACTGCTGGGGCAGGAGCGAGTCGTCGCCTGGTTCGCGGGGGCCGTGGATGCGGCGGGCGGATTCGGGGATGCGGACGTCGTTGATGCTGGCTTCGCGGCGCGACATCAGGCCTTTCGGGGTGAATTCCCATTGTTCGTTGCCGTAGCTGCGCCACCATTGGCCGGATTCGTCGTGCCATTCGTATTGGAAGCGCACGGCGATGCGGTTGCCCTCGAAGGCCCAGAGGTCTTTGCGGAGGGCGTAGCCGTTCTCCGAAGCCCATTTGCGGGTGAGGAATTCGACGATGGCGGCGCGGCCGGTGAAGAACTCATCACGGTTACGCCACACCGAGTCCTCGGTGTAGGCGGCGGCGACCTTCTCCGGATCGCGTGTGTTCCAGGCGTTTTCGGCGGCGAGCACCTTCACCTTGGCGGATTCGAGATCGAATGGTGGCACTGGAGGTCGCACGGACGACTCCTCTTCTCTGCTGATTCAGGGATTGACGGGGGACAGTTCGGGCGGGCCCCAGCGCAGTGGGCCCGCGCCGGCGCGTTCGACCACCTCGGTGACGGTGAAGTCGATCGAGCATTGCGCACCGGTGGTGAAAGTTTCCGGCGCCCAGGTCAACTCGGCGGTGCCGGTGAGCTGAAGGGTGCCGCCGGTGGTCCAGTCCGGGACGAGGATGCCGCAGCGCGGGTTCACCTCGATGTTCCCAAGGGTCATGAACATCGAGTTTCCTCGGTAGTCCGGCCAGCGCAGGTGGGTCGGCGAAAGCACCTGCAGGAAGCCGGGATTGCCGCCGCGATGCGAGGCGTCGGCATTGCCCTCGGCGTCGGCGGTGGCGACGAAGAACGCGTCGGCCGCGGTGATCGCCGCCTGCTGTCGCGCGTCGAGTTCGGTGCCGCGCAGCGGCAGCGGCGGCTCGTCCTCCGGGTGGTAGGACTCGACGTGCCTGCGGGTGATGTACTTCGGGCAGTTCGCGTAGACCTGTTCGGTGGCGATGCGCAGACCGCCGCCCACGGCCGTCGCGGAGCCGTTGACCCGCATCCGCCTGCGGCGCTGCGGTTGCAGCGCGATCATGCCGACCCGGGCCGGACGAGTCAGCACCTCTCGCAACGGATCTCCCGCCGTGGGGCGCGCGTCGACGGCGATGGTGTCCGCGTCGACGGCGTGCACGAAGCCCGGCGGCCCGACCAGTTCGCTGGCCCACAGCCGGCCGGCGTCGTCGGCGGCGGCGATCACCAGCATCGGCTGCTCGGCCAGGAAAGACGCGGCGACGGCCGGGATGTCGGCGCGGATCGACCGGCCGACCCGGTCGGCGATCTCCGTCTGCCCCATCCGCTGCTGGACGGCGAGTTCACCGGAATGGAAGGGCGGCATCGCAATACTCCTGTCGGGCGAATGAACCGTTCAACGATGCTGCGGCTCAGAAAAATCCGCAGGTCGGCGCCTCGCCGCTGGGCGCGGGCGCGGACTCGGCGCCGCTCGGCGCGTAGACCTCGAGCCGGATGCCGTCGGGGTCGGTGAAGAAGATGCCGCCGGACGCGGCGCCCTCACCGTGCGCGACGACACCGTCATGCAGGATCCGCACCGAGTGCTCGCGCAGCACCGCCTCGACCGCGCGCACCTGATCGATGGAGTCGACTTGGAACGAAAGATGGTGCAGGCCGGGCGTTTCGACGGAGAACGCGCCCGTGCTCTGCTGCCACAGCGTCAACGAAAGCCGTCCGCCCGCGCCGAGGAACGCCCATTTCCGCTCGCCGTCGGCACTCGCGCCGAGCTGCTCGAAACCCAGTGCGCGACGGTAGAAGTCGACCGAACGCTCCAGGTCGGAGACGTTCAGGCCAATGTGCCCGGTGGCGAGCTGGGGTGCGGCGACCGTGGTCATATGATCCTCCTCGACAGGTGAAACCGTCTTCAACGGTTTTACTGGTTAGACGATAACCAGCACCGGACGCCGTCGTCAACCTGTAAACTGATTTACAGAGGTTAGAACCACGCCTGTTGCCCCGACCACCAGAAGGAGCTGGATACCCTCAGTCATGCACGATCCACGCCCCCACCTCGGCGAACCGCTGTCACTCGACCTGCTGGACACGCGGTGGAACCAGCACGGACAGCCACAGGACCTGCTCACCGATGTGACCGGTCTCGGCATCTGGCTGGCCTCGGCGGGGCTGGCCGACCGCGCGACCGCCGACGAGGCAACCCTCGCCGCGGTCCTGACCGCGCGCACGGCCATCTACGACGTGGTGCAGAGCTCTGCACACAGAGCCTTGAACGAGGTGCTGGAGCACGGACGAATCCGGCGCACCCTCACCGGCGCCGGCCCCGAGAACGTCATCGACGTCCCCGACACCACCTGGCTGCCCGCCTGGCTGGCGGCCGACAACCTGCTCCACCTGCTGGCCGAAGCGCCGGACCGCATCCGCCAGTGCGCACACCCCGACTGCGTGCTGTTCTTCTACGACACCTCGAAAAACGGCACCCGCCGCTGGCATTCGATGGCCACCTGCGGCAACCGCACCAAGGCAGCCCGGCACTACGCCAAGAAGCCTTGAGCCTCAGAACAATTCGTCGAGCAGGCGGTAGTACTCCAGGCGACCGGGATCCGGTTCGGGGAGACCGTAGGCGGTGTAGAAGGCGGTCACCTCGGTCTCGCCGAAATCGTCGCGCAGGTCACGCACGGCAAGGGCCAGGTCGCGGTAGCGGTCGGCGACGCCGAGGGCGCCGACATCGAGCAGGATCGAGCCTTCGAGCACGTTCGGCGGGGTGAAGTCGCCGTGCGCCACGACCAGGTCCTCATGGTCGGGGCGCTCGGTAACCAGTTGCGCCAGCACGTCTTCCGGGCCGCGGTCCCGGTTTTCCCGGTCGAAGTCGTCGACGTCGACCAGGCCTTCGATCACCTGGCGGCGCGCCTGCGCCAGCACGACGTCGAGCCGTCCGTCGAACGGGCATTCGGCGACCGGAATGCTGTGCAACCGGCGCAGCAGCTCACCCATCACCGTGCCGACCGATGTCGCGCCCGGCCCCGCGTCGTCCCGGGCGGCCAGGCTCGACACACCCGCGTCGGCCAGCACCAGCACGTCACCGTCGAACACGAGGATCTCCGGCAGCCGAATTCCCCGGTCGCGCAACCAGTTCAAGCGATCGTGCTCCGCGACGGCCTTCGGCCCCCGTTTGACCCAGAACGCCTCGTTGACGAATGCGACGCCGCCGCTTTGCCCTTCGTGCTCGTCCGACCAGGTCGGCTCCGTCCCGAGCAGCGCGGCGGCCTTCGGCGGCAACGGGATCGGCAGCGCTGCCAGCCCCTGGAGCGCGACCCGAGTGGATTCGATCTGCTCGGGATCGCCTTCGGCCGTGCGCAGGTCGAGCGCCTCGCGCAGCAGCGTGTGCGCTTCGGTCAGCCGATCCTGTTCGGCCAGCGCCTTGCCGAGATGTTGCACGGCGAACGACAGCACGTCCGGCGCGGCTACGCGCGCGTGCTCGACGGCGCGGCGGTAGAGCGTCTCGGCGGTGAAGGCGTCGCCCCGATAGCGGTAGACGTCGCCGAGGTTGATCCAGACCGTGATCCGGCGTTCCTCGGTGTCCACCAGTTCCAGCGCCCGGTCCAGCAGATCGAGGGCCTGGTCGTAGCGGCCGAGCAGCATCGCCTCGATCCCGGTCTGCCGGTATCCGGCGAAGTCGACCGGCGCGGCCCTGGCCAGCCGCGCGGCCAGCCGTTGCGGGTCGACCGGGATCATCCGCTCGCGCTCGTCGAACCGGTACAGCGGACCGTCGCGATCCACCGCCTGCCCCGGCACGCTCACCACCGTCCTCGCGGCACGTCGAACTCCGAGCAGAGCGCCCGCCACACGTCGCGCGGATCGACCCCCGCTTCGATAGCCTCGGATCCCGTCCGCCCCAACGACGGGATCACGTGATCGGCCAGCAGGGCATCTCCCCGCGCCGACCCGAATTCGGTATGCAACAGCTCCTGGAACTCCGTCAATCGCACCGTGCCCAACATACCCGCGCTCCGCCGCCACCCCCACCGGCCCCGCTACTCGTCGACCCTGGCCGCGCGGAGCAGCGACTGCACGACTTCCCAGCTGTTCCACCGAATCGGGGTGCCCTGCGCGGCGTAATGCCCGGCGGCGCTCTCCAGTCGGCTCAGCAGCGCCTCGAGATACTCAGGTATCGAATGGTTGTCCCAATCAGCGGGTGGACCGTCCGCTCAGTCATCGAGCAAGGCGCGGACCGTCGCGGCCAGCCGCTCCTCTTGCCGGACGGCCGGGGCCGACGGGCAGCCGGGGACGCCGCAGTCCTCGTCCGGATCCCCGTCACCGCGGACGTCGTGTTCGAATTCGTAGTGGAAACACACATAGTGCATGTGCTCGAAGACGTCGTAATGACTGCGGTTCACCCGGACAGGTCGACCGCAGCGACAACACTCGGGGTCGGCCACTATCCCGCCCGGACCGTGTCGAGGACCTGGCGGCAGAGCTGGATCGGGTCGGCGACTTCGGTGACGGTGGCGGCCGCTTGTTTCGCGGCTGCGGCGAAGGTGGGGGTGGCGAGGATTTCCAGGACCGCAGCGCGGACCGCGGCGGGGGTCAGCGGGCGGACGAGCAGTGAGCTGCCTTGCCGGACCGCACGATTGGCGAGTTCCCATTGGTCGCCGCCGCCGGGAACGGTGACGATCGGGACCGCTGCGGAGAGGGACTTGGCGAGCAGGCCGTGGCCGCCGCCGCCGACCACTACCGCGGCGTGGGTGAGGAGTTCGTCCTGACGGCCCAGACCTGCTGTGGCCCAAGGGGGTAGGTCGGCGGGCGGCGGGTCGAGGGTCGAGATGGCCACGCGGACATCGGCTCCCGCGAGGCCGTCCAGGACCGTCTCGACCATGCCGGCCACGCCGGTGTGGGCGGTGGACGGGGCGACCATCACCAAGGGTGCGTCGCCCGGCGGGGGCGCCAGGATCGAGTCGGTCGGTTCCCAGAAGAGGGGACCGATGACGTGGGCGTTGTCCGGCCAGTCGGGCCGCGGCACCTCCAGGGCGGGGAGGGTGGCGATCAGGCGGGCGGCGGGGCCGGGGTCGGTGGCGGGCAGGCCGATGCCCACACGCGCGTGTTCGCGCTGACGCAGTCCGGTGCGGATGGCGCGCGCGGTCATGGTGCGCAACACGCCGTCGCGCATCCGGCCGCGCAGCCCCGCGCCGGGGGCGAGGCCACTCCCGATGGGCGGCAAGGCTTTCGACGGCAGATAGAGCGGATGCGGGGACAGCTCGACCCAGGGCACGCCGAGGCGTTCCGCGGCCAGGCCGCCGCCCGCGGTGAGCACATCGGAGACCACCAGTTCCGGCAGCATGGCGCCGAGGTCGGGCATGATCTCGGTGGAGATGTGCGCGGCGCGTTCGTGGATGCGCTGGCCGGCGTCGGTGTCGTCGTCGGCGGGGCGGGGCGCCAGGCCCTTCAGGCGGCGCACGCCGATGCCCGCGTCGCGCGCGGCCTCGAACCAGCGCGGGGCGGTGAACAGCACCGGCTCGTCACCGGCGGCCAGGAAACGCAAGCACAACGCGATGGCGGGAAACGCATGTCCCGGATCGGGTCCCGCGACTACGGCTACTCGCATCCGCATAGCGTGCCACACCGCCCGGCGGCTCGATCACACCCACGTCCCGCGTCTTCACCTGCTCGTCAGCGGAACTTCACGTGACCTCCGGCCCGCACCGCGATATGGTCTAGACCAATCATCGCCAGAGAGGGAGCGGATCGTGCGGGTGTCCACGGTGGACGAATTGATGGTGCTGCTGGCCGACGGCGAGGACGTCTGGGACATGCCGGACCGCAGCGGCGATCCGGTCGACATCCTCGACCACGACCGGCAGTGCGCGGAACTGCTGCGGCAGCGGTATCCGCGGGATGAAGAGTTGCAGGTCGCCGGGCTGGTGCACGACATCGGCCACCAGCTCGTGCCCGGCGACGACGCGGGGCACGGCAGGCACGGCGCGGACGCGATCCGCGAGCTGCTCGGCGCGCGCGTGGCGCGCTTGGTCGAGCTGCACGTGGTCGCGAAACGCTATCTGGCAGCGACGGATTCGGCGCACACCGAAGGTCTGTCCGCGTCCAGCCGACGCACCTTGACCGCGCAGGGCGGCCCGATGAACGCCACCGAGATCGCCGAGTTCGAAGCCGATCCGGAGTTCGACGCCGCCGTCGCCCTGCGCCGCGCCGACGATGCGGGCAAGGTGGTAGGACTCACCGTCGCGTCCCTCGACTCCTGGCTTCCGGTCATCCGGCGCGTCGCCGCTCAGCGACCGCTCGACCGAGATCATCGGGAATTGGTGCAGGAATAATCCGAGCGGCCTACCGGTTCCCTATTGCCGCGAGTCGCGAGCGTAGTTGAGCGACAACGTGTCTCGCTGAGGAGCCCCGTAGGCCTAGCCGCTGAAGTAGTAGAGCTCGAAACCGACGGCTCGCTCGGCGGGGAAGCCTTCGATCGGCCCGGTCCCGCGGTCCACGATGGCGCGCACCTGGTCTTCCACCGGCTCAGCGCTGAGCACCTCGAGGTAGCGACGATGTTCGGCCAGGGAAGCCCTCGCCTGATCGATGTGCGCGCTGACGTCGACGGCGTGAGTTACCTTGGGGCCCACCACCGCTGCCCACCTCGGCGACCACGGCACGTCGGTCAGCTCAGGGAAGATCCACTCGTTCCCGGCGTCGGAAATGGCGTCCAGCGCGGCGCGGCCGACGGCACGATGGTCGGCGCTATTGGCGAAACCGGGAGCCCAGGTGTCACCGAAATTGAAGAGCACCACCAGTTCTGGTTGATGGCGGCGGATCGCGGCGGCCAGATCACGGCGCAGTGCCAACGATTCCTCGACCCGGCCATCCGGGTAGCCGAGGAACTCGACCTGTTGCACGCCAACGGCTTTGGCGGAGGCGATCTCCTCCCCCTCGCGCACCGGCCCGGATTCCGCGGGCGGCAGTCCGGCGATCCCGGCCTCACCGCTGGTGACCAGGACGTACCGAAGGTCCTTGCCCTGTCCCGTCCACCGCGCCACCGCCGCAGCGGCACCGTATTCGATGTCGTCGGGGTGCGCGACGATCACGATTCCGCGCTGCCAATCCTCCGGCACCTGCTCCACTGTCCCGCCTCTCCGCGTATTCAGGCCAGACTCGAGTGCACGACTGCCGCGTTGGCGGCCGCCGGTCTGGAGTCTGGTGAGCCAGCTCGTACCCGGCGAGTTACCCATGTACGAACGAAATCAGTTGTCCCGATCAACATAGAAGGGGCCGTGCGCTGTCCCCGCATCGGGGAGCGCACGGCCCCGTGCCGGACGGTTCGCGACTTCGCTCGCGCCTCCCGGTGGCATCCCGGCCACACCTGGATCCGTCCGTCGACCGCCCGCACGGCCGCGCAGCGCTTACCCGGCGCGCGCCGGCCGCTCCACGGGCGGAAGCTACAGCTTGCTGACCGAGTTGTCCGAGCCCGACACCGCCTTGTACAGCAGGTACAGCCCGAACACGATGGCGCTGATCACCAGGATCGGGAACAGGCCCTTGATCAGCGCACCGATGATGGCCAACGCGATCCAGGCGACCGCGACGATACCGATAATCTTCCACAACATGTGCCAGCCTCCGAGTGGTCTGAGCGAACCGTCTCCCACGATCCGACAGGTTCCACTCTGACAGCTGAGCGACGGTAAATCACCAGGTCAGCAACGATATCCGGGGAAGATCAGGGTGAACCCTGACTATCCGCCCGCCGTAGGTAGTACCCGAGTCGCCGCGCCCTCGGCGATCAGTTCGGCCGCGACCTTCGTCGCGACCCGGATGAAGGCCGCGATCAGCGGACGATCGTCGCCCGCGCGGCAGGCGACGGCCAGCACCGAGGGCGCGACATCGAGCAGCGGCCGGGTGATCACGCCCGACCAGGGGAAGAAACGGGACACCGAGGCGACCGAGACCGCGACCGCCTGACCGCTGCCGACCGCGGCCAGCAGATCCTCCAGCGTGGCCACCTCGGCGCCGATGTTCGCCGGTCCGTCGCGATAGTCGGCCAGGGTCATGAAGTCGCGGGCCGCGAGGTCGCGATTGTCGGTCCACCACGCGAACGGCTGAACGGCCATCTCCGCGGGCGGCACCGCGGCGGCGGCCGCGAACGGATGATCGGCCGGAAGCAGGGCGATCCGCTCCTCCCCCAGCAGCGGCGTGACGTCGAGCCCGTCGGGCGCGGGCAACCAGATCAGCCCGACGTCCGAGGCGCCGACCAGCACGCCCGCGCTCGCGTCGTCGAAGCCGACCTTCCCGACGGTCACCGCGACGTGCGGATACTCGGCCGAGAAGGCGCGCAGCACCCGGGGCGTGACGTCCAGGCCGGTGACGCCGCGGATGCCGACGATCAGCTCGGTCCGCTGACCGGACTCGGTGTCGCGGGTGTCGGCGATCGCCGCGCCGACGGTGTCGAGGATGTCGGGCACCCGGGCCAGCAGTGTGCGACCGGCGTCGGTGAGCGTGACCTGACGGCTGTTGCGCTGGAACAGCGTCGCGCCGATGCGGGTTTCGAGCTGCTTGATCTGATTGCTCAACGCCTGCTGGGTCAGGTGCAGCCGGGCCGCCGCCCTGGTGAAGTTCAGCTCGGTCGCCAATACGTGGAACGCGCGCAGGTGCCGGAATTCCACATCCACAACTCCGGATTGTAGATCCGACAGCCGATCGGTGTTTCCG
Organism: Nocardia sp. NPDC006044; assembly: GCF_042871115.1. Taxonomy (NCBI): domain Bacteria; kingdom Bacillati; phylum Actinomycetota; class Actinomycetes; order Mycobacteriales; family Nocardiaceae; genus Nocardia; species Nocardia sp. NPDC006044. The sequence goes on along the minus strand of NZ_JBIAID010000001.1, from coordinate 1,490,873 downwards.
TTCCGGACGCTACGGATCGAGCATGGTCACAGCGAGTTATTCGAATCGAGGAGTACTACCTTGCCGGAACAGCGCCAGGAACTCGGGCCGCACCAGCCGATCGCGGAGTGGGCGTTCGGCTGCCTGGTGATCTGGCATCAGCGCGCCGAGACCACGGGCGGGGTGCTGTCGCTGGCCGAGGTCGTGCTGGCGCAGGGTGACGAGCCGCCGGTGCATCTGCATTCGCGGGAGGACGAGCTGTGCTTCGTGCTCGAGGGTGAGCTCACCGTGCATCGCGGGCCGGCCCGCATCGAGGCCGGTCCGGGCAGCTCGGTGTGGCTACCGCGGGGGATTCCGCACGGGTTCGCGGTGCGGACCGCGAAGGCGCGGGTGCTGCACCACTACCTGCCTGCCGGGGTGGAGCGGGCGCATCGGGCGTTCGGTACCCCGGCGACCGAGCTGGTGTTGCCGCCCGCCGACGCCCAGCGGCCCTCGGTCGCGGAGGTCGAAGCGGAATTCGCGCGCTACGGGGTCACTGTCGTCGGGCCCGCGCCGTCGAAGCGGAAGGAGGAGTGAGAATGACTGTGCCGCAGGGCATTGTCTATTTGTCCCCGGTCCCCGAGCCGGGCTACGCCCAGGTGCGCGTTCTCGGGCCGGTGTCGGTTACCGACGGGGTGCGAACGATCGGGGTGGACCGCCCGATGGAGCGGGCGGTGCTGGTTCGGCTCGCGCTAGCGGGTGGAGTCGCGGTCCCCGATCGGCGACTGGCGGCCGATCTGTGGGGTGACGGCGAGCTGTCGCGGCCGGTCGAGCGATTGCGGGTGGTGGTGTCCCGGTTGCGAACGGCGTTGGGGCCGTACGGCGCAACGGTGTTGCGCACTCCGGCGGGGTATCGGACGACGATGGCGGCCGGCGATCTGCTCGCCGCGGAATCCATCGCGGACCGACTGCACGCCGCGCAGCGTGCCGGTCGCTACACCGAGGCCTGGGCGGCGGCCGACGAAGCGCGGCGGCTCTGGCGGGGACCGGCGCTGGCCGATCTGCTGTGGGCGCCATACGCGGCGGTGGAGGCCGCGCGGCTGGACGCGTGGCGGCTCGAATTGACCGTCGCCGGGCTGGAAGCGGCGCTGCGGCTGGGTTCCGGGCTCGAATGTCTCAGGGAGATGGGCATTCTGGCGGGCGAGCATCCGGTGCACGAACCGCTGGCCCGGCTGCACGCGCTGGCCCTCTATCGAGCGGGCAGGCAGGTCGACGCGCTCGATCGCCTGCGCGGTTTACGGTCGGCGCTGGCCGCGCAATTCGGTGCGGCGCTCGCTCCGGAAACCGTGGAGCTCGAAGTGCGCATCCTGCGGCACGACCCGAATCTGCATCCGGCTCCGCCGGCCGTAAAGCCGGGAAGCCCAACGCATTCGACCGTCAGGCGGATCATCCGGTACCGCGACGTGGCGGCCTCGGCGCATCGCTTCCGACGGCCCGAACTCGGCTTCTGATCGATCGGCTTCGCAAATCCGTTGACACCCTGGATGATCGATCGATCCGGGTGAGGATCAGGTCGGCCCTGATCCGCACCCGGTGATATCAATCGAGGCAGCGACGGTCACTGACGCCGCGGGTCACGCCGATCGCGGTCGACGCCCTCGGTCTCGATCCGTTCCTTGCGCACCGTATCGGACACGGTCTGCTCGTCCTCGACCTCGTCGACGGCGAGCCGGACGCGCTCGACCGGCACGGTCTCCTTCTGCACCGTCACCCGCTCCTCGTGCAGGGTGACCTCGGCCTCCTGCTCGCCGATGTCGGCGCGGCCGACCTGCGCACGATCGGTGATCGGCTCGCGTTCGATCCGGACCTCCTCGTGCGTGGTCGGCACAGTGACGGTCTGCTCCTCGGTCACCACGTACTTGTGCAGTCGCGCGTGGCCGACCTCCTCGTTCTGCTTGCCGACCGCCAGGCGCTCCTCCGAACGCACCATGCCCTGGTCGTCGGCGCGACGCCCGTCATCGGGGCGGCGAGTCTGCTCGTCGGGGCGGCGTCCACCGCGCATCTGCTGCTTGCCGCCCATGTCCATGCCGGCCCGGTTCGGGTCGATGTGGTAGTGGTCGAACAGCTCTCGCTCGGCTTCGGGGCTGATCAGACCGTCGTGCTCGAGATGCGGCGCGGTCTTCACCTCCTCCTTTTCCACGCGCACCTGCAGGGCTTCCGGGTCGTGGCGCAGCTGTGCGCCGGCCAGCGGGACCAGCGAGTCACCGCTGAACATCCCGGTGGTCACCGACACCCAGGTCGGGGCGCCGGAGGTGTTGTCGACGTAGATCCGCTTGACCTTGCCGATCTTGTCGCCTTCCGGCGAGTACACAGCGCTTCCGATGAGTTCTTCCAGCATTCCGGTCATGATTCGATTCCTCCGCGTGCGTTCGATGAGAGTGATTCAGGCACTTGCTCGGTGATCGGACTGGTCAAGATCCTCGGCGATTCGCTGCGTTCGGCGCGAGCGTCGGACCGGATCGTCGACGTTGCCCCAGGCCAGATATCTGCTGATATCCAGGCGTTGCGTGTCCTGGTCGATCGCGGATTTTCGGTAGGCAATGTCAAGCATCTGTCTGCTCCTGCCCTTGTACTGAATGTTCCCGATCCCTGTGCTGGAATCCGGCCGATCAGCTACATGAAGGCAACTACCCGGCGTGATCTACGCCAAACGCCCGGTCGGTGAAATCGGCCGCGGACCTGGCGATGTGTCACGGGCGAACAGTGCGCCGCGCGAAAGTCGGTGTTCCGGACGGCCCCGCCGCCTATTACGCTTCGCGAAAGGCTTGGGTTTTGCGCTCTCCCAGCCGCGCGGTCGGTCAGTGTACGGTTGTACTCTGATCTTGCGCGTAGCTTTCCGGATAGCCGCAGTCAGGAAGGGATGGTCGACTTATGTACACACCTTGTTCGGCACACACTCATGCACTGAATCCCACGTGACGGTCGGTGGCTGATGGAAAACGAACTCGCACAAGAGCTGGCCGCGGCGGCTCGTCGCCACGGCGGAGCGATCGCCGGAATCGTCGGCGGCGCGGCCCGCAAAGCCTCCTGGGAGGTGCTCGACCTGGTGGCCGAGGGCCGCGAACTGGTGAACGCCGCGCTGCGTGCCCGAGCCGAAGAACTGCGGCGCAAGGACACCCTGCGCTGAATCATCGGCAGCGCGCGATTCACCGCTAGCCGTGTCGACTGTTCGGCGGATACACCCGAGTCCGCCGAACAGCGACGATGAATCCATGAGCGATGCCGCATCCCCCGACTGTCCGGTATCGCACCACCGGGAGTCACCATGCCTGCCCCTGTGCGACCCGATCCCCCGCTACCTGGCGAAACAGTACTTGGGTCCACCCTATTCACCCCCGCGGGACGCCACACCTGAGCACCCCGCGCCGCAGTGCCCAGCCGGATCAGCCCGGCGAACAGCCGCACCGAACATCGTAAAATCAACCGCCACAGTACTTTTCACATTGGCGTCGGCCGTCCTCATGCGCCCGCTCGGCAAACTACTCCGGCTCATTCCCGGCGCGAATCGCGCCGCCCGAGGTGTCACCACCGACCGGTGACCGTCTGTCCGGCAACCTCCTCCCGCCGGACAGACCAGAGGCCACCTTCCTTCGCACCTGCACTCGAAGGGAGGTGGCCCGCACCGTGTTCGGGCGACGGTCAGGGGTGGCCGGGGTGGGAGATCGGGATCTGCTGGTCGGCTACCTCGGTGAGGGCCTGGGCCCAGCCGTCGAGGCGGTCGGCGGCGTGGCGGAGGTCGGCGACGATGGCGTCGAAATTGTGGCGGAGGACCGCACTTTCGGGGACGGCGAGGATGCGGCCGGCGGCGGCGACCACCTGTTCGTATTCGACGACACCGGAGTCGAGGCGGCCGAGGGCGAACTGGAGGTTGTCGGTGAGGGCTTCTGCCGCAGGGGATTTGGCGCGGCCCATGGCGCCGAGGGCCTGTTCCATGGCGGTGACGTCGGCGGCGAGGGCGTGCAGGGCGGCGGAACCGGAGCCCGCGGTCTCGAGCATGTCGGTGAGTTCGTCGTCGGGCAGGCGGTTGCCGCGGGCGATCTGTGCGCCGAGGCCGTGCAGTGCCCGTTCGGCACGGACCAGCCTGGCGATGGGGCCGCGCGCCCGGGACCACATCGGTGGTTGCTTGCGCGGAATGAACGTGGCCTGCGGCAGCGGTGCACCGCGCAACCTCAGGTAGCGGCGGGCACTGAGCGCGGTGCCGGTGACGAGCGCGACCGCGCCGCCGCCGAGCACCACCACGATCCAGGCGGGGGCCGAGATCACCACCAGCCCAACGGCTCCCGCGGTGGTGAGGCCGGAGGCGGTGCCGAGCTGGAAGCTGCGGCGGCGGACCCGGCGCCGGCGGCGCAGTTCCCGCTCGCGCGGATCGGCCCAGCGGCGCACCGCGACGAGCGCGTGCTCGCCGACCTCGCGCAGACTGTCGGGCAGGCTTCCCGGTTGCGGCGCGAGCGCGGCCTGCGCCCGCACGATCGCCGCATCGCGCCTGCGGCCCGGAAGCGACTTATCCCGAGTCATGCCATCTCTCCCACTGCTAGCGCGGATCGGACCGGCACGGTCCCGACGTGGCCGACGGCCGGCCCGCCGGGTACCCGTGCGCTGTCTGCCAGTGAACCATCCACCACCGACAAAGTCCTTGCCGAGCTCGCACCCGTTACTGCTGTGCGGCCTGGCCCTTGTTCATCTGCGGCTGCGCCGGATTGGCCTGGGCCGGTGCGGGATTGACGGCGGGCTGTGCCGCGCCGCCGGCGGGCAGCTGATCGCCGCGCATCGACGCGCGAATCTGCTCGAGCTTGCTGTGCCCGGCCATCTGGATGCTGGCCTGCTGCACCTCCAGCATGCGTCCCTGCACGGTGTTCTGCGCGAGCTCGGCGGAACCGAGCGCGTTGGCGTAGCGGCGCTCGATCTTCTCCCGCACCGCGTCCAGGCTCGGCGTGGTGCCCGGCGCGGACAGCGTCGAATCCATCTGCTGCAGCGACGCGGAGACCTGCTCCTGCATCTTGGCCTGCTCGAGCTGGCTGAGCAGCTTGGTGCGCTCGGCGACCTTCTGCTGCAGCAGCATCGCGTTCTGCTCGACCGCCTTCTTGGCCTGGGTGGCGGCCTGCAGCGACTGGTCGTGCAGCACCTTCAGGTCCTCGACCGACTGCTCGGCGGTGACCAGCTGCGCGGCGAACGCCTCGGCGGCGTTGGTGTACTGAATCGCCTTCTCGGTGTCGCCGGCGTTGGCGGCCTGATCGGCGAGCGTGACCGCCTGGCGCGCGTTGGCATTGAGCTTCTCGACCTCGTCGAGCTGCCGGTTCAGCTTCATCTCCAGCTGACGCTGGTTGCCGATGACCGACGCGGCCTGCTGCGAGAGGGCCTGATGCTGGCGCTGAGCTTCCTCGATAGCCTGCTGAATCTGGACCTTCGGATCCGCATGCTCCTCGATCTTCGAATCGAAGAGGGCCATCAGGTATTTCCAGGCCTTGACGAACGGATTAGCCATCGATTGATCCCGCCTCCATCTGACGTGCCGCGCCCTCGACGCGGCTCCGGTGCGCGACCGTCACGCACTCGATATATGCCTATCCTCCACCATGCGGCCGCTGGGCCGGGGATACCCGGCCCAACCGACGCCTACTGAGAATCTATCCGCTGTGGGCGCCGGTCCGCAGCGTTGCCGCGGCGGCCACCTGTCGCTGGGCGTCACATGCCCTTCACCAGGACCAGCATGTCGGCCTTGGGTGCGGGAATGACGATTCGGGTGTCCAACCCCAGCGGGAGCGGACGACCGCCCGCGCCGGCCACCGACAGGCTGGCGCTCGCGGGTGCGAGCGCGGGCTCGGCGGCGGGTGCGTCCGCGGCAGGCGCGGCCTCGGCGGGCGCGGTGGTCTGCTCCGCGTCGACCGGCAGCGGCGCGGCCGCGGCATCGGCCGGGGTACGCGTGGGCAGGCCGTCGGCGCCGGCCATGATCGTGCTCACGTCCCAGAGCACCCGGGACAGCGGCACGTCGAGGGCCGCGCAGATGGCGGCCAGCAACTCACTGGAGGCTTCTTTCCGGCCCCGCTCGACCTCGGAGAGATAGCCCAGGCTCACCCGCGCCGAGGTGGACACCTCGCGCAGAGTCCGGTTCTGGGCGAGACGAGCACGCCGCAGACTGTCCCCGATGGCCTCTCGCAGCAGCGTCATCTCGTTCTCCTTCGCTCCCTGTCAGGGGACCCGCATGACACTCACGAGTGCCACGCACGCCGTTCTTTCTGGCACAACGTCGGGCATGGGCCGGTTGGTTCCCGCCCGGCGCAAATCACTCACCTTGCGCGTCCTGCCCGGCCGGACGCCGTACACACCGGAGCAATTCGCGCACCGCGGTGTGCGTCGCACTGATCCTGATCGTCCATCGGTCACCGACGAGTTTCAACCGCATCACCTCGGTGTGCCCCGGACCGGCCAGACCGAGGAAGACCGTGCCGACCGCATGTCCGTCCTGCGAATCGGGCCCGGCCACACCGGTCAGTGCCACTCCCCAGTCTGCCCCGCATTTCGTTCGCGCGCCGACCGCCAGCTGCTCGGCGGTGCTGGCCGCGACCGGACCTTCCGTCTCCAGTACTTCGTCGCTGACGCCGGCCAGGCTGTGTTTGAGGTCTGTGGCGTACACCACGAGCCCGCCGCGCAGCACGGCGCTGGCGCCCGGAACACCGGCGATGGTCGCGGACAACAGTCCGGCGGTGAGGGATTCGGCGGTCGCGACGGTCTGCCCGGCGGCGGTCAGCGCGTGTACGAGATCGGCGACCGGCGCATCGGCGGTCAACGGATCGGCCGACACCGACGAGGTCGCGGTCATGCGCCGCGCGTTCGGCCCGGCCCGCCCGCGAACCACACCCGCGTCGCCTGGCCGACATAGTCGAGGCCGGTGAGCACGGTCAGCGCGACGGCCGCGTACATCAGCCACATGCCCGCGCTCGCGAGCCAGCCGCCCAGCGGCAGCAGCAGCACCGCGATCGCGAGCGACTGCATGAGCGTTTTCAGCTTGCCGCCGCGTCCGGCGGGAATCACGCCGCGGCGGACCACGGCCAGCCGCAGCAGCGTCACGCCGATCTCGCGACCGCAGATGACCAGCGTGATCCACCAGGCCAGATCGCCGAGTACGGACAACCCGATCACCGCGGAACCGATCAGCGCCTTGTCCGCGATCGGGTCGGCGAGCTTGCCGAAGTCGGTGACCAGACCGTATTTGCGCGCCAGTTGCCCGTCGAATCGATCGGTGATCGCGGCGATGCCGAACAGCGCGGCCGCGATGATCCGCCAGGCCGGGTCGTGCCCGCCGTCGACGAACAGCGCGACCACGAACAGCGGGACCAGCGCGATCCGCAGCATGGTCAGGATGTTCGCGATATTCATCAGCGGCACGACGGGTTCGGCGTGCGGCGCGGTGATGCCGGAACGGATCGGGGCGGCCCCGCTCCAGCGCCGCTCGATCTCTTCCGGCTGGGCACTCATGCCTGCACCCCGCTGACGCTCGGCTCCGGCATGAGCGGACACTCCAGGCTCGACACGGCATGACCATGACCGGCGCCGGCCCGGCGCGCGTCATGCCTGACCCACTGCGGTGAGCGGGGCGACTGGATGTGCGGCACACGTTCAGCCTATCGGTAACCCACCCGACTACTCTGCACCCCATGAACTCTCGGGGACCACTAGGTGGTTCGACCAGCGACGCACATCCGGGCGTGCCTAATGGCACGGTGAGCACCGCTGTGGTCGTCCGACGCGCGCGAACCTCCGACGTGCCCGAGATCAAACGCCTCGTCGATGTCTACGCCGGCCGGATACTGCTGGAAAAGAACCTGGTCACGCTCTATGAGGCAGTGCAGGAATTCTGGGTGGCCGAGCTGGACGGCCGGGTGGTCGGCTGCGGCGCGCTGCACGTGCTGTGGGCCGATCTCGGCGAGGTGCGCACGGTCGCGGTACATCCGGATGTCAAGGGCAGTGGCGTCGGCCGGCTCGTGGTGGAGCAGCTGATCGCGGTGGCCCGCGAGCTGGAGCTGCGGCGGGTATTCGTGCTGACCTTCGAGGTGGAGTTCTTCGCGCGGCACGGCTTCGCCGAGATCGACGGAACGCCGGTGACGGCCGAGGTGTACGCGGAGATGTGCCGGTCCTATGACACCGGCGTCGCGGAGTTCCTCGACCTGAGCTACGTGAAGCCGAACACCCTCGGCAATACTCGAATGCTGCTCACTCTCTGACAGAAAGCGATTCACCCGTGCCGATCTTCGCCGTTCACTACACCTACTCCGAGGCCACGGTCGCGGGCCGGGACACCCATCGCCCGGCGCACCGCGGCTGGCTCGCCGATCAACTCGCGGCGGGCGCCCTGCTGACCAGCGGACCGTACCCGGACGGATCCGGCGCGCTGCTGCTGTTCCAGGCCGCGGACGCGGAGGCGCTGAACGCGTTGCTCGCGGTGGACCCGTTCGCGCGGGAACAGCTGATCGATGACGTACGCGTCGTCGAATGGCTGCCGGTGCTGGGCGCTTTCGCGTCCTGAACCCGCGCTCCGCTCGCCCGCCTGATTCCCCTTTTACCGGTTCTTCCTGCGGGGAATCGGGCGGCGAACCCGGGTCGTTAGCCGAAGACAGCTAACTTCCGGCGACACACCGTGCGCGATACGGACATACCTCCTATCACAGCGGCAGACTCGCGCCATGCGCACATACGTAGCGGTTTTCGCGTCGACGGCCGCCACCGCCGGCCTGTTGTACGCGTATCTGGGCGTCCCAGACAAATCGGACCCAGCAACGTCCTCGTCGGCCCGCCCGCTGACCCAGCCCGGTGTCGCCGACCCGGTCCTGTACCGCAACGCCGACGGCTATTACTTCCAGACGCCGGACCGGCAGATCACCTGCGGCATCCTCGACCAGCCGACCGGCCAGCCGCGCCGCACCGCGGGTTGTCAGGGCGCGACCGGTCCCGCGCCGCCGCACATGCGGAAATGCTGGAGCACCGCTCCGGCGGCCGCGGCCGTGGCGGTCGGCGAGGAGGCCGGGTACCTCTGCGTGAACGAGGGCTTCTATACCGGGCCGCGGCGCGAGGCCGGGCCGGTGCTGCCCGCCGGAACCACCCTGCACGCGCACGGATTCACCTGCCGCGCCGACACTTTCAGCGTCACCTGCAGCAATGATGAAGACGGGCACGGGTTCGAGATCGCGCCGGAAAGCAACCGGGTGTTCTGAACGTTCGCGCCCGGCTCAGCTCGACCGGGCGCGGGTACGCAGCAGGCTGGCGACCGTCGCGATGACCAGGATGCCGATGATCACACCGAGCGAGACGCCGGTGGAGATTTCCGGCACGCTGACGTGCTCGCCGCCGTTGACGAACGGCAGCGTGTTCTCGTGCAACGCGTGCAGCACCAGCTTCACGCCGATGAACGCGAGGATCGCGGACAGGCCGTAGGACAGATAGACCAGACGATCGAGGAGTCCACCGATCAGGAAGTACAACTGCCGTAAACCCATGAGCGCGAACGCGTTTGCGGTGAATACCAGGTACGGCTCGCTCGTCAGACCGTAGATCGCCGGGATCGAGTCCAGGGCGAACAGCAGGTCGGCGAAGCCGATCGCCAGCAACGCCAGCAGCAGCGGGGTCACCACGCGACGTCCGTCCATCCGGGTGACCAGCTTGTCGCCGTCGTAGCTGTCGGTGGTCGGCAGTATCCGTTTGGCCAGCGCGACGACCCGGCTGTCGCGCTTCTCCTCGTGCTCGGCCTCGTGCCCGCTTTCGGTGACCAGCTTGATCGCGGTGTAGATCAGGAACAGGCCGAACAGATAGAACACCCAGCTGAACGCGCTGATCGCGGCCGCGCCGACGGCGATGAACACCCCGCGCATCACCAGCGCGATCACGATGCCGATCAGCAGCGCCTTCTGCTGATACATCCGCGGCACCGCGAAGGTGGACATGATGATGAGGAAGATGAACAGGTTGTCCACCGAGAGCGCCTTCTCGGTGACGAAGCCCGCGTAGTACTCCCCCGCGAAGGTCGAGCCCCACCGCCAGGCGACGAAACCGCCGAAGGCCAGGGCGATGCCGATGTAGACGGCGGACCAGAAGCCGGACTCGCGGAAGGTCGGTTCGTGCGGGGTGCGCACGTGGGCGAAGAAGTCGAAGACGAACAAGCCGAGGATCACCACGCAGGTGATCACCCATTCGAGAGCGGTTACCTGCATGCGGTGCGTCGATCGGTAGCGAAGGTCATGGCGTCCATCATGCCCGATTTGTCCGTTCTGGTCGGCTAGCGGGTTGGTTGCTGACCATAATTTCACATGCGCTCGCCGCGGCCTCCGTGCCAGAGTGACGCCGTGACCGACGACTACCTCCGCCTCAACAAGGCCAACTGGGACGAGCGCGCACCCGTGCACGCCGCCTCGCGCGACTACGCGGTGCACCGGTTCCTCGTGGAACCGGACTTCCTCAGCGAGGTCGTCCGGTTCGATCGGCCGCTGCTCGGTGACATCGACGGGCTGCGCGGGGTGCACCTGCAATGCCACATCGGCACCGACACCCTGTCGCTGGCCCGGCTCGGCGCGACCATGACCGGGCTCGACTTCTCCCCCGCGTCGCTGGCACAGGCCCGGTTGCTCGCCGAAAAGACCGGGGCGCAGATCGATTTCGTCGAGGCGGACGTCTACGACGCGGTATCCGCGCTCGGCGCGGCGCGATTCGACCTGGTGTACACGGGAATCGGTGCGCTGTGCTGGCTTCCGAGCATCGAACGCTGGGCGCAGACCGTCGCCGGGCTCCTGCGGCCCGGTGGACGGCTGTTCATCCGGGACAGCCATCCGATGCTCTGCACGATCGACGAAACCCACACCGACCGGCTGGTCGTCGGCTACCCGTACTTCGAAACGCCGGAGCCGATGGTGTTTTCCGACGGCGGCACCTACGTCGAGACCGACGCCGAGTTCGTCCAGACGACGACCCACGAATGGAACCACGGGTTCGGCGAGATCGTGACCGCGCTGTTGAACGCCGGCCTGTCGATCACCGGGCTGACCGAACATCGAAGCGTGCCGTGGGAGGCGTTGCCCGGCAAGATGACGCGCGGCGACGGCGACGAATGGCACCTCACCGAACACCCGGAGCGGTTGCCGCTGAGCTTCACGGTGCAGGCGCGCAAACAGCCCGGCGCGTCCTGACCGAAAGGCTCGCGGACGCGGTACAGAATGCCCCTCATGCAAATCCGAGGAGCTCGTATCGCTGTGGTGCCCTGCGCCGTCGCGCTGGCGTTGCTGGCCGGGTGTGGCAATGACGACAAGGGTTCGGGCACGCCGCCGACCCGCGGCTCGGTGCCGCCGAGTTCGGCCGTGAGCAGTTCCCCGGTCGCGCCGGCGACCCCGGCGCCGACCTCCTCGGCCGCGCCGACCACGACCCGCGGCCCTGTGTCCGGTCCGGTCGATCCGGCCCAGTACCGGCAGTCGATGGGGTACTACTTCCAGTCGCCGACCGGGTCGTTCCTCTGCGCGATCCTCGATCAGCCGATCGATGACAACGCCCAAGCCGGTTGTCAGGGACCGACTTCCCCCGCGCCCGCACAGGTCAAGGACTGCTGGAGCAAGCACCCGCAGGCGAGCGCGCTCACCGTCGGCACGCACTCCGAGGCGCTCTGCTTGAACCAGGGCGTGTTCGTCGGCGCGCCGACCGACGGCGGCGATCGCGGCGGCGGCCGGGTGCTGCCGTACGGTGGGATGCTCACCGTGGGCGCGTTCACCTGCGACTCCGCCGAAAGCGGAGTGACCTGCACGAACGACACCACCGGTGCCGGATTCAAGATCTCGCGGGAGTCCAACCGAACCTTCTGAGTGGAAAATTCGGTTCCCATCGGGAAATCCGGGTGTTAACGTCGGTACCAACAACACACATGACCAGGAAGGCGAAGACGATGACCGGGACCCAGCAGCGACGGATGTCGCGCCGTGGTGCCTGGCAGTCGCGCGCCGATGTCGTGCTATCGACGGTCGCCTATCGACGGCTGATCGTACGGAGCGGCCCCTGATTCGTGTCTGCACACAGACCCGAGAAAGGGGTCACTCCGCGGCAAACGCCAAGGGGTGACCCCCTTTTTCGTGTTTCATATCCGTGTAGCTCAGTGGAAGAGCGGCACCCTCCGAAGGTGCAGGTCGGTGGTTCGACTCCACTCACGGATACGAAACCCGATCCCTCGTAGCCCAATCGGTAGAGGCACCGGACCTAGATTCCGGGAGGTGCGAGTTCGAATCTCGCCGAGGGAACCCGTTTTCCGCCCCCGCGGGGGCGCGCGTGCCCGTAGCTCAGCGGAGAGAGCGCCTGCCTACGAAGCAGGAGGCCGGAGGTTCGAATCCTTTCGGGCACACACACTTACGACTGGGCGAGTAGGTCTCGGACAGTGGGCCCCTGCCCGTGTAGCAGTGCGGTCTCCGACCAGATCCACAGTGCGGCGGGCGCGGTCGAAATCGTTGTCGCGCTGAGTAGGTCGACCCAGTGGGACATGTGCTTCAGCGCGTGCATCAGGCGGCCTTCAGCGGGACGGCGAGGGACTTGCGCAGGGAGGATGGTCCGATCAGCGGGAGCAACGCGGCCAGCAGTTTGGCTTTGAGCGTCTGCGGGGTCCGGGTCAGGACGACCTCCACACGACTGCCGGCGCCCTCGGGGGAGGTGCGGAAGGTCCAGCCGCCGCCCTGGCCGAAGAGCTTCGATTCGAGCGTGGTGATGGTGACGGTGTCGCCGTCCGGATTCCACTGGTAGCGGGCGCGCTCCCAGGCGGCGGCGGTGCCCTCGGTCACCTCGGCCCACGTCTCGCCGCGGTCGTGTACGACGAAATGGCGGGCGTCGATGGACGGCCACCGGTCGGGTCGGGTGGGGCCGAAATCGGTGAGCACCCGCACGACCTCGGCGGGAGTCAGCGTGGACGAGAGGTGGAAACGAACGGTAACCATGGAACTACCCTCGCCGCCGGGTGGCGGTCGGCGAATCAGTCAGGTGACGCTGGGTTGACGTATTCGCGGTTCAGATAGGGTCGCGGCGGGTCCGCGATATCGCCGGAGGACCCGGAGAAGGGATGCCGCACGATGCCGATGGTCGGACGAGACGCCGAGCTGAAAGCCCTGGCCGCGCTGTTGGACGGGCCCACCGAGCAGAGCGGGATCCTGATCGAGGGCGAACCGGGCATCGGCAAGTCGGCGCTGGTCGAGGCGGCGATCGCCGCGGCGGCCGTCGCGGGGCTGCGGGTGCTGCGCGCCACCGGCCTCGAGGCCGAGCAGAATCTGCCGTACGCCGGGCTGCATCGCCTGGTCTATCCCTTGCGCCGGGGCTTCGACGCCCTCCCTGCCCGTCAGGCCGAGGCGCTGACCACCGCCTTGGGCATGTCGGACACTTCGGGAGATCCGAGCCCGTACCTGGTCGGGCTGGCCGCGTTGACCGTGCTGGCCGACGCGGCCGCCGACCGGCCGCTGCTCGTCGTTGCCGACGACGTGCACTGGCTCGATCCGGCCAGCGCCGACGCGCTCGCCTTCGTCGCCCGCCGCATCGAGGCCGAACCGCTCGTCCTGCTCTGCACGCTGCGCGACGGCGGCGCCGCACCGCTGTGCGACGCCGGGCTGACCACGATGCGGCTGGACGGGTTGTCCGACGACGAAGCGACCGCACTGCTCGACCACGCCGCCGCGGACCTGCCCGCGCCGGTCCGGCGGCGGGTGCGCGCAGAGGCGCGGGGCAACCCGCTCGCACTGCTCGAACTACGCACGGCGGCCGCCGAACTCACCGAGCCGACCGCGGCGCTGCCGTTGACCGAACGCCTGGAACGCGCCTTCACCGCCCGCGCCGCCACACTGCCCGCGGGTAGCCGCTCGGCACTGCTGGTCGCGGCGATCAACGACAGCGACTCGCTCGCCGAAACACTCACCGCCACCGGCATTCTCCTGGATCAACCGGTCGAGCCCGAGATCCTCGAACCGGCGGCCGCGGCCCGGCTGATCGACATCGGCTCCGGCACAGTGACCTTCCGGCACCCGCTGATCCGGTCGGCGCTCGCGTCGACGGCAACCGCCGACGACCGCCGCCGGGCGCACCGCGCGCTCGCCGAGGTACTCGGCGCGCTGCCGAATCGCCGGGTCTGGCATCGCGCCGCCGGCACCATCGGCCCCGACGACAAGCTGGCGGCCGAACTCGAAACGACCGCGGAACAGGCCAGACACCGGGCAGGCGCGGTCGCGGCATTGGAACGGGCCGCGGCGCTCAGCGCCAGTCCCGAGTTACGTGCGCAGCGTCTGCTTCGCGCGGCCGAACTGGCCGTCGACTCCGGCCGTCGCGATGCCGTCGAACGCCTGGTCGGCCTCGCGCGGACGCTCGCGCTGACCCCGCGGCAGGCGGCCACCGCCGATTGGCTGCTCAGCGGGTTCGACGACGGGATGCGCGAAAGCCCTTCGCGGATAGCCGAACTGGCCGCGACCGCGACCGCCGTCGCGGCCGACGGGTACCACGACGCCGCCCTGCGCATCCTGTGGGGTGCGGCCATGCGGTGCTTCTGGATCGAGCCCGGCCCCGACACCCGTCGAACCCTGCTCGCCGTCGCCGACGCGCTCCCCATTGCCGCCGACGACCCGCGCATGGTCGCGATTCAGGCGTACGTGGCGCCGTTCGAACGCGGCGACCGGGTCCTGCGCCACCTCCGTGCGCTGGTCTCGATCACCGGGCGCGACCCGGAGGTGGACCGCTTCCTCGGCAGCGCGTCCCTTCAGGTCGGCGCCTTCGACCTGGCCGCCGACTTCTCCACCGCCGCCGCGCCCGGACTGCGCGCCGCCGGACGACTGGGACTGCTGCCCCGCGCACTCACGGTGCAGGCCTGGAGCCTGGCCCGGCTCGGCGACCTCGCCGCCGCGGCGCCGGTCGCGACCGAGGCGGCCGCCTTCGCCCAGGAGACCGGCCAGCCGTTCATGCATGGACTCGCCATCGCGGTGCAGGCCGAAATCGCCGCGCTGCGTGGGGATTTCCCGCAGGCGGTGACGCTGACGGCGGAGGCGGAACGGATCGGGCTGGCCGCGGGCGCGCGGCCGGTGCTGGCCACCGTTCAGCTCACCCGCGGACTCATCGCCCTGGGCGAGGGCCGATTCGACGACGCGTTCGCCGACCTGAACCGCCTGCACGATCCGCGCGATCCGGCCCACGCACCGTTCCTGCGCGGATATTTCCTCGCCGAGCAGGCCGAGGCGGCGGTGCGAGCCGGGCAGTCCGAGGCGATCCAGACCTTGCTGCGCGAATTGACCCCCGCGGCCGCGCTGACCCCGTCACCCGCACTGCACATCGGAATGCGTTACGCGCAAGCAGTTTTCGCTACCGAGGCGGTCGACGAGCGGTTCACCGCCGCACTGGCGGCGGACCTGCGCCGCTGGCCGGTCGAGCGCGGCCGCCTGCACCTGGCCTACGGCGAATGGCTGCGCCGGCAGCGCCGGGTCGTCGAGTCCCGGACCCATTTGCGCACGGCCAGAGAGACTTTCGACGCCCTCGGCTGCACCGCCTGGAGCGAACGAGCCCGGGTCGAACTGCGCGGCGCCGGCGAGTCGAGCCCGGACCGCAGCCTGGACGCCCGCGACCGGCTCACCCCGCACGAGCTGAGCATCGCGCAACTGGCCGCGCAAGGGCTGACCAACCGGGAGATCGGACAGCGGCTGTATCTGTCGCATCGCACGGTCAGCACCCATCTGCACCGGATCTTCCCGAAGCTCGGGATCAGCGCGCGCGGCGATCTGGCCGCGCTGCTGCCGACCCTGGGCGGCACGAACTCGTAGCCGAGACCTATCCCGGCACCGCTGACCGACACCGATTACGTCATCCGACGCTCGCGGTGGCTCCGCCGCGCTGGTTAGCGTCGGTACCAGCGGTGACGGACCTCGCCGCGCATCCGCCGGGAACCGACAGCAGGAGCGCAGATGGACATCAGCAGACGATTCTTCGGGGGCGCCCTGGCCGCCGGCGCGGTGGCCGCGTTGGGGGCCTGCGCCACCGACACCACCACCGTGCCCGCGACCACGGCGCCGAGCCCGAACCCGCGGGCAGGCTCGGGCGCCAACACCACGCTCGGCCCGATCAAGCAGATCGACGCCGGGGTGCTCAGTGTCGGATACGCCGAATTCGGGCCCAGCACCGGACAACCCGTGATCCTGCTGCACGGCTGGCCCTACGACCCCTACAGCTACGCCGATGTCGGCCCGCTGCTGGCGGCCGCCGGATACCGGGTGATCGTCCCGTTCCTGCGCGGATACGGCCCGACCACCTTCCGGTCCGCCGACACCGTCCGCAACGGGCAGCAGACGGCGATCGCCCGCGACATCGTCGACTTCATGGACGCGTTGCACATCGACCAGGCCGTCCTCGGCGGATTCGACTGGGGCGCACGAACGGTCGACATCATCGCCACCCTGTGGCCGCAGCGCTGCAAGGCGATCGTCGCGGTGAGCGGATACATCGTCACCCAGCAGGCGGCTCAGCAGCAGCCGCTCGCGCCGGAGGCCGAACTCGGCTGGTGGTACCAGTACTACTTCGCCACCGAACGCGGCCGCCTCGGTTACGCCCGCAACCGGCACGACTTCAACAAGCTGATCTGGCAGCGCGCCTCCCCGCAGTGGCATTTCGACGACGCCACCTACGACCGCAGCGCGGCCGCCTTCGACAACCCCGACCACGTCGACATCGTCATCCACAACTACCGCTGGCGGTTGAGCCTGGCACCCGGCGAGCCGCAATACGACGCGTACGAGCAGCAACTCGCCGCCGGGCCGGCCATCACCGTGCCCGCCATCACCATCGGCAGCGATTTCGACGGCGCGGCCAAGGACGGAAAACCGTACCGCGGCAAGTACTCCGGCAAGTACGAGCACCGCGTGCTCGACGGCATCGGGCACAACGTGCCGCAGGAGGCGCCGCATCCGTTCGCGCAGGCGATCATCGACGCCGATCACTTGTGAGCGTCGGGGCCGGTGATCCATCGCCGGCCCCGACGTCGCACTACAGGTAAGCCCGTTGCCGGATGCCGCCGCCGGACCCGAGCTCGAGCACGGTGTCGACGCCGATCCGGCGCAGGAACGGATAGTCGTGACTGACCACCAGAATCGCGCCGCGATAATCGGCCAAGGCGTCGACGAGCTGGTCGACGCTGGCGATGTCGAGGTTGTTGGTCGGCTCGTCGAGGATCAGCAACTGCATCGGCGGATCGGCAAGCAGCAAGCGCGCCAACGATACTCGGAACCGTTCACCACCGGACAACGTCGAGACCGGCCGCTCGACGCTGTCGCCGCGCAGCAGTAGCCGGGCCAGCTGATTGCGGATCGTGGCCGGCGGGGTGGCGGCGGCGACCGCGTGCACGTTGTCGAGGGCGCCGGCCCGCTCGTCCAGGTTGTCGAGGCGTTGCGGGAGGTAGCCCACCCGGTCGGTGTACAGGGTGCCGCGTTCCGGGGCGCGACCGTGGATCAGGTTCTCGATCAGCGTCGTCTTCCCCGCGCCGTTGCGGCCGATCAGGGCGACGCGTTCCGGGCCCTGGATGACGATGCCGCGTTCACCGTCGCGCAGTTCCGCGATGCGGCGGCTGCGCGGCACATCCGGGTCCGGCAGTTCGAGATGGATGTGTTCCTCGCGCCGCACCCGCGCCGCCGCGGACGCGAGCGCATCCTGCGCCGCAACGACTTTCGCGTCCAGCGTGGTACGCATGGCCCCGGCCGAAGCCTGCGCCTTGCTGGCCCGATTGCCTGCCAGGATCCGCGGAATGCCACCGTTCTGCTGGGTGTTGCGCCCCGTCCGTTCGCGTCGGGCGAGCTTGGTCTCGGCCTCGACGCGTTGGCGTTTCTCGACTTTCAACGCCTGCTCGGCGGTGCGGGCCGCCTGCGCAGCCGCCGCCTGTTCCTGTTCGATGTGCCGCTGCCAGTCGCTGTAAGGGCCGCCGAACACGTCCAGGGTGGCACCGTGCAGTTCCGCGGTGGCGTCCATCCGCTCGAGCAGTTCCAGGTCGTGGCTGACCACCACCAGGGTGCCGGGCCAGGTGTCGACGAATTCGGCCAGCTGGGCCCGGGTTTCGCGATCGAGGTTGTTGGTCGGCTCGTCGAACAGGGTGATCGGGGTGCGCTGGATCCGCAGGCCGGTGATCGCGACGAGCACCGCTTCGCCGCCGGAGATCTCCCCCACCTTCCGGTCCAGATCCGCCGCGCTGAAACCGATTTCGTCCAGGGCCTGGTCGGCGCGGGCCTCGATGTCCCAGTCGTCGCCGATGGTCTCGAAGTGCCGTTCCGCGCTGTCGCCGGATTCGATCGCCCGCAGCGCCGCGAGAGTGTCGGCGATGCCGAGCAATTGGGCGATGGTGGCATCGCGGCCGAGGGTGAGGGTCTGCGGTAGGTAGCCGACCGCACCGGTGGTTTCGACGCGTCCGGAGGTGGGGGTGAGGATTCCGGCGATCAGGCGCAGCAGCGTCGATTTGCCCGCGCCGTTGCGGCCGACCAGACCGGTGCGCCCGGCGGTGAGGGTGCCGTCGACCCCGGCCAGCGCGACGGTGCCGTCGGGCCATTCGAAGGTCAACTGCTGCAAGGTGATCGCGGATTGCGTGGATATGGACATGATGGGTCGACTCTTTCCTGCTCGCTTACGAGCGGGCCGCACGTTGCGCGCCGAGGTCGCGAAGACCGTGGCGCGGGGTGATTTCGGAACGTTGCGGAAGCAGACGGAGGCGAAACAGGCGCAGGCACGAAGACCTCGGACCGTCCCCGATACGGGACGCCGAGCGGAATGTGCGATCGATACGCCGCCCCCGACTGGGCGGCTACAGTCTGTCGACTTCCTCCATGATCACCAGATCACCCTAACATTCGGCCCGTCGGGGGCGAGGTAGACCGCCCTCGGCGAACTCCGCGGACCGCCCCTCAGTGGGCGGCGGTGTCCCGTGCGGCCTGCTCGATCACGTCCGCGACGGCGTCGGGGTGGGAGACGGCGACCGAGTGCGACGCGGCGATCTCGGTGACGTGCGCACGGGCCCGCTCGGCCATGAACCGCTGCGCCGCCACGGGGATGTTGAGGTCCTGGGTGGTGATCACGTCCCAGCTGGGCTTGTCGGCCCAGGCGGCAACGGTGGCCTTCTCCTCCAGCGCCGCTTGCGCGACCGGACGCTGCGCCGCGGCGGCCAGCGCTGCCCGGTCGGCGGGCACGTCGGCGGCGAACTGGGCGCGGAACTTGTCCTGCTGGATATAGACATCGGTGCCCGAGGCGCCGTCGGCGGTGGTGAACGGGACCGGGTCGAGCGTGCCGGGCAGGGTGCTGCCGGGGAACTTGCCGGTCAGCTCCAGCGCGGTCTCGCCGGGCGCGGGCAGGAACGCCGCGATGTACACCAATGCTCGCACCTGATCGCTGCCGGCGGCGGCGGTGCTGATGACCGAGCCGCCGTAGGAGTGCCCGACCAGCACGACGGGCCCGTTGATATGGCTGATCAATCCCCGCAGCGTGGCGGCGTCGGCGACCGGGCCGCGCAGCGGGTTGGCCGCCGCGAGAACGGGATACCGATCCTTGCGGAGCTTGTCGATGACGTCGTTCCAGCTGGACCCGTCCGCGAACGCGCCGTGCACCAGCACGACCGTCGGCTTCGGCGCGTCCTCGGCCGACTCGGCACGTGTGGTGCTCGCGGTGCAGGCGACGGCGAGGCTACCCGCGGCCACCGCGGCGGTGATCGCCGCGATCGCCCGGGCAGCGTGCCGGTTATGGGGGCGTCGGATGCCGGCCATGTGATTGTTCCTTCCGCGAAACAGTGGGCTTGACGGATTCCACTGTGCGTCGGCCGGTCCCACCGCCACATCTGTCAACTGACGCCGACCATGACGTAGCCGGTACGTCAGCGCCGCTGGGCGCGAAGGGCGGTGATGCCTTCACCCGCGGTGGCGACGGAAACCCCGAGCAGGACCAGGTCTTTGATCAGGAAGCCCCCACCCGCTCCGAGGAACGGGAAGCCGTAGCCGGGTTGCCAGACGCCGGGCGCGCTGAGCATGAAGCTCAGCGTGGTCAGGAACAAAATGACAGCGCCCGCGCTGCCGAGCAGGGCGACGCGCGGGGCGAAGCGCCACGCGGCGATCGATAGCCCGATCGCGATTTCCACGACACCGAGGACCGCCGAGAGGGCATTCACACTCAGCAGGTCGTAGAGCCACGACATCAGCGGCGAGCTGGCCACCAGCGGCTGGATGCCCTGAGCCTCGAAGGCGAAGAACTTCATCGCGCCGATCCAGACGATGACCAGCGCCAAGCCGTAGCGGCTCAGTGCGGCACCGATCGTCGGCACAGCGGTTACTCGATCGAACGTCGAGGTCCGGGTGATGGTTGCCATGACATGCTCCCTGCTTTCGGTGATAGCGCCGGGTTCCATCCTGAGAGTGACCGGCTAACTCGTAACACTGGTCATTGTGACCCGCGACACCGTGACCGGTCAAGTGGTTACACTGGTCTCATGACGATCGAGGGTCAGCCCGAAGCGGTGCATCGACTGGTGGCGTTCATCAACACCCGGCACTGCCCCGACGGCGACGACGTGCTGGCCGACGAGCGCGCTCCGGCATGGCTGACCAGCTGGCTCGGGCGCGACGACGCCGCACTGCACGTCGGACCGGATGCGCTACTGGCACTGCGAGATTTGCGCGAGGGCATGCGCGAGCTGGCCGCGGCCAACAATGGGCAGCAGCCCGACACCGGCGTGATCGAGGGCGCGGCAACGGTTTTGGCGTCCGCTCCGGTGATCCTGCGGCTCGGCGACAATCAGCGAGGCCCGCACCTGGTAGCCGAGGCCGACGCGGATCCGGCGCGGCACGCCGCCGCCGCGGTGGCGCAGTCCTACCTCACCGTCCGCGCCTCCGGCGACTGGGCCAGGGTCAAATCCTGCGCCGCGGCCGACTGCCGCTGGGTCTACTTCGACACCTCACGCAATCGCTCCCGCCGCTGGTGCGACATGACCAACTGCGGCAATCGAGCCAAGAACCGCACCTGGCGCGAACGGGTCCGCGCCGGCGAGCACGCCGACTGACTCCCTTGCCGCCGTACGGAATTCTACGAGCTAGGACTCCTCGGGCGGCGGCTCCTCGCCACCGCCGCGGATGGTCCACAGCAGACCGTCCAGCTCATCCGGCTTGATCAGGACATCGCGGGCCTTCGAGCCCTCGCTGGGGCCGACCACGCCGCGGGTTTCCATCAGGTCCATCAGGCGACCGGCCTTGGCGAAGCCGACGCGGAGTTTGCGTTGCAGCATGGAGGTCGAACCGAACTGGGAGGTGACGACCAGTTCGACGGCTTGGATGAACACGTCGAGGTCGTCGCCGATATCGGGGTCGACATCCTTCTTCTCGCCCTGTTTCGCGGCGGTGACGCCCTCCTGGTATTCGGGCTCGGCCTGATTCTTGGCGAAGTCGACGACGGCGTGGATTTCCTCGTCGCTGATGAACGCGCCCTGCAGGCGGGTCGGCTTGTTCGCGCCCATGGGCAGGAACAGGCCGTCGCCCATGCCGATCAGTTTCTCGGCGCCGGGCTGATCCAGGATGACCCGCGAGTCGGTCAACGACGAAGTGGCGAAGGCCAATCGGGACGGCACGTTGGTCTTGATCAGGCCGGTGACCACGTCGACCGAGGGACGCTGGGTGGCCAGCACCAGGTGAATGCCTGCGGCACGGGCCTTCTGGGTGATCCGCACGATCGCGTCCTCGACGTCGCGCGGGGCGGTCATCATCAGGTCGGCGAGCTCGTCGACGATGGCGAGGATGTACGGGTAGGGCCGGTACACCCGCTCGCTGCCGAGCGGCGCGGTAATCGCGCCGGACTTGACCTTCTTGTTGAAGTCGTCGATGTGGCGAACCTTGTTGGCCTGCATGTCCTGATAGCGCTGCTCCATCTCCTCGACCAGCCAGGCCAGCGCGGCGGCCGCCTTCTTCGGCTGGGTGATGATGGGCGTGATCAGATGCGGAATGCCCTCGTACGGGGTGAGTTCCACCATCTTCGGGTCGATCAGGATCATCCGGACCTCGTCCGGCGTGGCCCGGTGCAGCAGCGAGACCAGCATCGAGTTCACGAAACTCGACTTACCGGAGCCGGTGGAGCCGGCCACCAGCAGGTGCGGCATCTTGGCCAGATTCGCGGCCAGGTAGTCGCCCTCGATGTTCTTGCCGAGCCCGATCACCAACGGGTGGTGGTCGTTTCGGGTGGACGGCGCCTTGAGCACGTCGGCGAGGCGAACCAGCTCGCGATCGGAGTTGGGTACCTCGATGCCGACGGCGGACTTGCCGGGAATCGGCGCGAGCAGCCGAACGTTCTCGGTGGCAACGGCATACGCGATGTTGCGGGCGAGCGCGGTGATCTTCTCGACCTTCACGCCGGGCCCGAGTTCCACCTCGTAGCGGGTCACCGTCGGGCCGCGCACGAAACCGGTGACCGCGGCGTCGATCTTGAACTGCACCAGCACCTCGGTGATCGCCTCGATCATCGATTCGTTGGCGGCACTGCGCTTCTTGGGCGGCTCGCCGTCGGTCAGCAAGGACATCGGCGGCAGCACGTAGTCGCCCTCGACCTCGCGGTCGGCGACGAATTCGAGCTGCTTCGGCGGCGGCGGGGTCTGGTCCTCCACCTGCACGGCCGGGCGCTGCTTCTTCGGTTTCGGCTTGGCGGCCGGGGTTTCCGTCGCGATCGGCTTGGCGTCCTGCAGCGGCGGCTCGCCGATCACCTCGGTCACCGCGTCGGGATCGCCGAACTCGTCGGGCGGGTAGTTCTCCACCGGCGTCCGGCCGCGGCGCTTCGCCTTGGCCGAGTGCAGCGGGAACCCGTCGGCATCGTATTTGGCCGGGTCGTAGCCGTATTCGCCCTCGTACTCACCGTATTCGTCGCCACCGCTGCCGGTGCCGAAGTACTCGCGCAGCCGGGCGGGTACCTCGCGCACGGTCGTGCCGGTCAGCAGCAGCACGCCGAAGACGATGGCCAGCAACAGGATCGGCACCGAAAGCCAGGCGGTGAGCCCGTTGGTGAGCGGCCCGCCCACCACGAAGCCGACGAAACCCGCTGCGCGCGAACGCCCGTGCGGATCGGTCGGCGCGCCGGCCAGGACGTGCCACAGTCCGAGCACCGGCAGACCGACCAGCAGCCCGCCGAGCACCAGCCGCGGCCGGATCTCCGGACGCGCCTCGGTCCGCATCAGCACGACCGCGATCCCGGTCGCCACGAACGGCAGTCCGGCCGAGGCCGAGCCGGACACGGCCCGGATGGCCTCCCCCACCCAGTGCCCCACCGGGCCGCCCGCCGACAGCCACACCGCGGCGGCGATCACCGCGCTCACCGCGATCAGGGCCAGCGCGATGCCGTCGCGGCGATGGCCGTGCTCGATCTCCCCCGCCTTGCTCAGCGTCCGGGTGGTGGCGCCGAGCCCGCGCGCGAGCATGTTCCAGCCGCTGCTGATGCCGCGGCTCACCACGGCCAGCGGCGCGGTGTTCGAGGTGCGCCGAACCGGTCTGCGCGCAGGCGGTCGGCGCGTCCGAGGAGTCGTCGTGGTGCGGGGCGTTGCCGAACGAGACCGAGCCGCCGTGGTCCGTCCCCGCGCCGATCCCGCCCGCGCCCGAGTAGTCGTGGTGCTGCGGGACTTACCTGCCATGCACCCAGGCTAGCCGCAAACGCCCCTTACAGACCATCCGCAACACTGGTATCGCCCGTCTCAGGAGTGCCGAACTGTGCAGATGCCCAGGTCGCCAGGGATCCGGTGCGCTCGCCCCCAGCGGGTGATCCAGCGTGTCGAACCCGACCGGTCGGCCCTGAAGGACATCGAGCAAACCGTCCCTTCGCCGGGCCGCGACCGCCCGGCACGGTGCGAACGATCAGACGGAGCGATCCAACGTCAGAACGGACTGCACCGCCTCGGGCGTGCCGGTGGTCTCGATCCGAACCTCGTTCCGCCCGAACGAGTGCAGCAGCAGCTCCGACGGCGCCCCGGTCAGCACCACTTCCTCGCCCGGCTTGGACCGGACGACCGCGCGCCGCTCGTCCAGCGTCTCCAGCACGACCTGAACCGGCGCATTCCGGTAGGACCGCCGCGCCATCCGCCGGACCAGCTGCCAGTACCGGTCCTCGTCCGCCTGCGGCAGCGCCCGCGGCTCCCATCCGGGGCTGCCGCGCCGCACGTCCTCGTGGTGCACGAACATCTCGGTCAGATTCGCGATGGCATCGACCGGTCGCAGCGGCGACCACCACGGCGGCCCGGTCCGGACCAGTTCCAGCAGCTCGGGAAACGGGCGGCTCGCCGTCTTGGCCTGCACGCCGTCGAGATACCCGGCGAACGGCTTCAGCATGATGCCCGGCGCGGCATCGGGGCGTCGCTCGCGAACCACCAAGTGCGCGGCGAGGTCTCGCACCGTCCAGGTGCCACACAGCGTCGGCGCCTCCGGCCCGACCGCGGTCATGGTCTCGACGAGCTTCTGACGTTCCCGCTGCGCGATGCTCACTCCTCGAACATACCGACCGGCTCGAGCGCCTCCACCCCGGCATCGTGCGTACCGAGCGGCGAGACCCCCGAATTCTTGGGTAGCGCAATGAGGGTTCGCTATGTACCTTGTCACTCGGTCCATCGGGTCGTGGACCTAAATACAAGAAGGGCAAATTCCCTGTGAAGAAGTTTATGACTGGTGCAGCCGTCGTGGCCGCCGCGGGTTGCGCGCTGGCTATCAGCTCGCCTGCCGCGCAAGCCAAGGCTTACAACTACGGCGCGATCGCACTGTCCACCTCCACCGGACTGATCGGGTACTCCTACGACTACCCGGATTCGAGCTCCGCGCAGGCACGGGCGGTCCGCAGCTGCGGCGCCGACGATTGCGAGACGGTGGTCTGGTTCGCCAACGGCTGTGGGGCGGTGGCCTATTCGAACCGGACCGGCGCCTACAGCTGGGGTTACGCCGCGTCGCGCAGCGGCGCGCAGAGTAAGGCGCGGGTGAACAACTCCTCCGACGCCTACATCGTGCACTGGAACTGCACGTCCAACCACGGCTGATGTCCGCGAATCGATTCAGGGGAAACATCGTGAAACACCGCACTTTCCGGACCGCCGTGGCCGTCGTGCTGACCGCCGCCGCGTGCACGCTCACCGCCTGCGCCTCCGGTGACAAGGAATCCACGTCGCCGAGCACCACCGCCAACGCCGACACCAAGCCCGGCGAACTCCAGGGCGGAAGCGACAAGGGCGACAAGGAAACCGGCTCCGCGCCGACCACCCCGTCCTCGCCGGCGCTGGCCAAGCCCTCGACCCAGCAGTTGAACGACCGCCTGACCAAGGCGTTCGATCCGAACGTGCCGAACAAGGAGAAGATCAGCTGGATCCAGGCCGCCGAGCAGGATCCCTACCTGGTCGCCAACCTGGTCGACGCCGCCAAGAAGCAGGGCGTCAAGGTCGAGATCACCAAGGTGAACGACCCCGCCGACGGCAAGCTGAAGGCCGACGCCAAGGTCACCATCAACGGCAGCCCGGTCGACGGCGCGTTCGTCTCGTTCGTCTCCGAGGGCGGCGAATGGAAGGTCGACCACACCTTCGCCTGCAACATCGTCAAGAGCGCGAAGATCGAGTCCGCCGCTTGCGAGGAATGAGCTGGGTCTTACATCCGAAAAGCGCCGGAAGCCGTTGGCTCCCGGCGCTTTTCGTTGATCTGGGTCAGACGCCGATAACCGTGGGCACGATCATCGGGCGGCGACGGTAGGTGTCGGCGACCCAGCGGCCGACGACGCGCCGCACGCTCTGCGCGATCCGGTGGATGTCGGTGACCCCCTCGGTGGCCAGCCGCTGCAACTCCGCCTCGACCAGTTCGGCCGCGTCGGACAGCGCCGTCGGATCGTCGGAGAAACCGCGTCCGCTGACCTCCGGCGCGCTCACCGCCTTGCCGGTGGTCTCGTCGATCGCAACGGTGATCGAGATGAAGCCGCCCTCGCCGAGCACCAGCCGGTCCGACAGCGTCGACTCGCCGACGTCGCCGACCGAGAGACCGTCGACGTACACGTGCCCGACCGGCACCCGCCCGACGATCGAGGCGATGCCGTCGACCAGGTCGACCACCACGCCGTCCTCGGCGAGCATGACCCGGTCCTCCGGCACGCCGGTCGCGATGGCCAGCGCGGCGTTGGCCCGCAGGTGCCGCCATTCACCGTGCACGGGCATCGCGTTGGTCGGACGGACCGCGTTGTACAGGTAGAGCAGCTCGCCCGCGGACGCGTGCCCGGAGACGTGCACCTTGGCGTTCTGCTGGGTGATCACCGTGGCGCCGAGCCTGGCCAGGCCGTTCACCACCGCGAACACCGAGTTCTCGTTGCCGGGGATGAGCGAGGAGGCCAGCACCACGAGATCGTCCTGGCGAATGTTGATCTGGCGGTGGTCGCCGCGCGCCATCCGGGACAGCGCCGAGAGCGGCTCGCCCTGCGAACCGGTCGAGATCAGCACCAGTCGATCGCCGGGCAGCGTCGCGGCCTGATCGAGGTCGACGACCACGCTCTCCGGCACGGTCAGGTAGCCGAGGTCCTGCGCGATCTGCATGTTGCGGACCATCGAGCGGCCGACGAAGCAGACCCGCCGGTTGTACTTCTGGGCCACGTCGACGACCTGCTGGATGCGGTGCACGTGGCTGGCGAACGAGGCGACGATCACCCGGTTGCGCGCCTTGCCGATCACCGTGTCGAGCACGCCGCCGATTTCGCGTTCCGGCGTGACGAAGCCGGGCACCTCGGCGTTGGTGGAATCCACCAGGAACAGGTCGACGCCCTCGTCGCCGAGCCGGGAGAAGCCGGCCAGGTCGGTGAGGCGGCCGTCGAGCGGCAGCTGGTCGAGCTTGATGTCACCGGTGTGCAGCGCGACGCCCGCGGGGGTGCGGATGGCGACGGCGAGCGCGTCCGGGATGGAGTGGTTGACCGCGAAGAACTCGCAGTCGAACGGGCCGTGGTTGGTGTGCTGGCCCTCGATGACCTCGATCAGCTTCGGCTGCTGGCGGTGCTCCCGGCACTTCGCCGCGACCA
Organism: Nocardia sp. NPDC006044; assembly: GCF_042871115.1. NCBI lineage: Bacteria > Bacillati > Actinomycetota > Actinomycetes > Mycobacteriales > Nocardiaceae > Nocardia > Nocardia sp. NPDC006044. The sequence continues at coordinate 1,463,822 of NZ_JBIAID010000001.1, read as the reverse complement.
GCGCGAGGGTGAACTTGGAACCGACCACCGGGATGTCGCCGCGCAGCCGCAGCAGGAACGGGACCGCGCCGATGTGATCCTCGTGACCGTGCGTGAGCACGACCGCGACCACATCGTTGATCCGGTGCTCGATCGGGCGGAAGTCGGGCAGGATCAGGTCGACGCCGGGCTGCTGGTCCTCGGGGAACAGCACGCCGCAGTCGACGATGAGCAGCTTGCCGCCGTATTCGAAAACGGTCATGTTGCGGCCGATTTCACCGATGCCGCCGAGCGCGAAGACCCGCAGGCCGTTCTTGGCCAGCTTCGGCGGCGCGCCGAGGCGGTCGTGCGCGAGCGCCGCGGCGCGCGGATCCTGTTGCGGCGCGGACTGTTCGCCGCGCCCGCGACCGGACTGCTGGCGGCCGCGGCCGGACTTGCGGGCCTGCTGGCCGTTGTTCGGCGCTTCGGCGCGCGGGGCACCCTGCTTGGCCGGCGCGGACTTCTTCGCCGCCGACTTGCGCGGCTGCGTGGTCTTCGCCGCGGCGGGCTCGGACGTGGCCGCCGGGGACTGCGCGACCTCGGGCTGCGCCGCGACTTCCGGCTGGGCCGCGGGCTTTTCGACGCGCTTGGGCTGCTCGACCGGAGCCGGCGGCGGGGGGCCCGCGGTACGGGACGCGGCTCGACGGGGACGACGCGCGACAGGTTCGGTCATGACCTGACCTCGATGCGCCGGGTATTCGGCTCGCTCTGCTGTGTGGTGATTCGCTCGCTCCGCTCTCTCATCCGAGCACCCCCGCCGCCCGTAGATCGGCGGCAAGGAACTCGAGTTGTTCAGGGTTCGGCATCAACTGCGGCAACCGCGGCTCACCGGCGTCGATCCCGAGCAGGCGGAGGCCGCCTTTGCTCATCGCGACACCGCCCAGCCGGAACATCGCCGAGTTCAACGGCACCAGGCCGGCGTTGATCTCGCGGGCGCGCTCGACCGCGCCCGTGGTGTAGGCGGTGAGCAGCTCACGCAGCCGCTCGGGGACGAGATGTCCGATGACGCTGATGAATCCGGTCGCACCGATCGACAGCCAGGGCAGGTTCAGTGTGTCGTCGCCGGAGTAGAAGGCCAGGCCGGTGTTGGCGATCAGGTCGGCGCCCGCGTTCAGGTCGCCCTTGGCGTCCTTCACCGCGACGATGCGTGGATGCTCGGCCAGGCGGCGGATGGTGTCGCTGGCGATCGGCACCACCGAGCGCGGCGGAATGTCGTAGAGGGTGACCGGCAGGTCGGTGGCGTCGGCGACCGCGGTGAAGTGCGCGAGCAGGCCCTCCTGCGAGGGACGCGAGTAGTACGGCGTCACCACCAGCAGACCGTGCGCGCCGGCCCGCTGGGCGTTGCGGGCGAGTTCGATGGAATGCGCGGTGTCGTAGGTGCCCGCGCCCGCGATCACGGTGGCCCGGTGGCCGACCGCCTCGACGACGGCGCGGAGCAAGTCCGCCTTTTCCTGTTCGGTGGTGGTCGGCGACTCGCCGGTGGTGCCGGAGATCGCGAGCAGATCGACACCACGATCGACCAGGTGAGCCGCGAGCGCGACCCCGGCATCGACGTCGAGCTTGCCGTCGGCGCTGAAGGGGGTCACCATCGCGACACCGACCGTGCCGGACGCGCGCAGCTCGTTCTGCGTCGATTCACCGTTCGTCATGGTCAGAAAGGCTACCCGGTCGGAGGAACACCCTCGACACCGTCGCCACCGAATGGACCGGCCGGTTCGGTGCGCGGTCACCTACGACAGGATCGTGATGTCACACCCTTCCTTGCGTGACATCAGATATGACGCCACACTGATGTCATGGATTTGAACAAGTACACCGCCCGCCTGCGCGAGGACCTGATCGCGGCCGCCGCCCTCGGCGACGAGAAGACCCAGGCCACCGCGGCGGCGCTGGCCGCGGCGACCGAGAGCTCGGCCCGGCTGGTGCTGCTTGCCGCGCTGTCCGACCTCGCCAACGAGCTCAGCGCCGAACTGGGCGACCGCACGGTGCACCTCTCGTTCGACGGCACCGAGGCCAAGGTCGATCTGCGCAAGAAGGCGTCCGCGGACGATCATCCGACCTTCGACGAAATGACCGGCGACATCAGCCGGGTCACGCTGCGGCTGGTCGAAACGCTGAAGTCCAAGGCCGAAGAGGCTGCCGCGCAGAGCAACCAGTCGCTGAACTCCTGGTTGTCCGGCGCGGTCTCGGGCGCCCTGCGCGACCAGATGCGCGGGTACGGGCAGAAGCGTGACGTCTGACTAGAGGAACGGGGCGAGATTGCCCTTGGACCCGAAGACCACCTTGTCCAGTTCGAGCCAGTCGGCCATGTCGCGCAGCGACTCGGTGAGGGCGTGCGCGGTGGCGGGGGTGTCGTAGCCGGGTTCGGCGAAGGCGGCGGGGACGGAGAGCCGGCCCGCGGCCCGTTCGGCGCGCAGGTCGACCCGGCCGACCAGTTCGCCGTTCAACAGGAACGGGAAGACGTAATAGCCGTGCACCCGTTTGGGTTCCGGGGTGTAGATCTCGAGCCGGTAGTGGAAGTCGAAGAGACGTTCGGTGCGAGCGCGGAAGAAGATCAGCGGGTCGAACGGGCACAGCAGCGCCGCCCCTTCGACCCGGCGCGGGATGGCCGCGCCCTCGCGTAGATAGGCGGGCTTATCCCAGCCCTCGACCTCGACCTGGTGTAGCTCGCCCGCATCGATGAGGTCGGCGATGGCCGGTTCGGTCTGGCTGCGCTGGAGCCGGTAGTAGTCGCGCAGGTCGGTCTCGGTGCCGATGCCGTGCGCGGTGGCCGCGCGCAGCATCAGTTCGCGGATCGCGTCCTCCTCGGAAACGGTGCGCGCCAAGATATCCGGCGGGATCACCCGTTCGGCTAGGTCGTAATACCTGGCGAAGCTGACCCGCTTGTCGATCGACAGCGCACCCGCGGCGAACAACTGCTCGCAGATCGTCTTGGTATCGCTGAGGTTCCACCAGGACCCGCCGCCGCGCGGCTTGTCCAGCTCCAGATGCCGTTCGACATCGCCGGCGGTGCACGGGCCGACCTCGGTGAGCACGTCCAGAATGTCGTTGCCCAGGCTGGGATTGCGCTCGACCACCTTGGTGGCGGCCGACCAGCGGCCGTTCTCGAACCGCTTCATCCGCCAGCGCATCAGCGGCCAGTCCTCGACCGGGATCAGCGCGGCCTCGTGCGCCCAGTACTCCACCAGCCGCCGCGGCCGCCGCGCGTTGTGGCTCCACGCCGCATCCTCGAGCAGCGACCGATCGTAGGCACCGATCCGGCTGAATACCGGCGCGTAGTGCGCCCGCACCACCGCCGACACCGAATCCAATTGCAGCAGTTGCGTTTTCTCGACCACCCCGAGGACCGACCGCCGGGTGGCCCGCGCCGGTTTCCGGGCGGTGAACCCCTGCGCCGCCAGCGCGATCCGCCGCGCCGCCGCGACACTGAACTTCCGCATCCCTGCAATATGCCACGGGGGTCCGACAAGCTTCGCCGAGCGGGCCTAGGTGGAGATCTTGATGCTGCCCGCGGCGTCGATCTCGGTGCGGCGGTCCTGGTCGGGAGCGTTGGCCAGGACGGTGGCGAGGATGCGCCGGCCCATGGGGAGCACGCGCACGGTGACCGAGCCGGCGTTGGCGGCGTCCAATTCCTTTGTCGCGGCTTCGATTACCTGTTGACGGACCCAGCGGGGCACGCCGGCGAAGCCGCCGTCGTCGAGCAGGACCACCTCGACGCCGCGGGAGCGCGCGCCGCGGGCGGCGCTGCTGAGTTCGTCGGTGACGAGTTGCGGGGCGCGCAGCCCGTCGCGCAGTTCGGCCTCCAGCAGCCGGCACTGCTCGCGTTCGGTGGCGGTGAGTTCGACGCCGTCGGCGATGCGTTCCAGGATCGGCCGGGCCACCTTGTCCAGGCGGGCCAGCTGACGGTCGCGTTCGCCGTTCTCCGCGGCCATGGTGGCCTCGGCGGCGGCGCGCATCGTCGACTCCTCGCGCAGCAGCCGCAACGAGCGTTGCGTCGGGCGCATGATCACCGCGAACAGCGAGACACCGGCCACCGTGGCGATCGGCACGATCGATCCGGCGATCACTTCGCCGCGCAGCCCGTTCACCACGCCGACGGTCGCGATGACCACCGCCACGCCGGCGACCCCGAGCCACGCCGCGCCCAATCGGCCACGCAGCACGAGTACCGCGAGCACATAGGACGCGGCGAACGCCGTCCACACCTGCTTGGACCAGCCGTCTTCGACATCGAGCACGGTGAGCGCGGTGGCCAGCGGCCCGGACGCGGCCACGAATATCGTGGCCGGCAGCGGCAGCGGATCGACCGGGATGACCAGCACCAGCACCCCGGCCGCGGCCAGCAGCACCAGCGCGGTCACCGCCGCGACCAGCGGCGAATCACCGAAGTTGCGCACCATGTACAGCACGATGGTCGCCTGCAGGATGAGCAGGAACAGCCCGGCCGCCGGATCCCGCAGTCCGAGCAGATCGCGCAGCCCGAATTCGGTATCCTGCTCAGCCATCGCTACCCCACACCAATGTCACCGTGGTGCCCTCGCCCGGCTGCGATTCCACGAAACCCGCGCCGCCGGCCAGCTGCCGCATCCGGCCGAGAATGCTCACCGAGATGCCGAGGCGGTCGGCGGGCACCTGGCCCAGGTCGAAACCCGCACCGTCGTCCCGGAATACCACTCGGATGCCGCCGGCGCTGATGGTCACCGTGACGGTGCGCTGCACCTCCCGGCCGGGCACGGTCGCGTGGCGCAGGCTGTTGCGCACCGCCTCGGTGAGCGCGGCGGCGATGGTGCCCGCGGCGTCCACCGGCAGTCGCAGGTCGTCGAATCCGGACCAGCGGCGCGCGGTGAAACGGATGCCGGGGTTGACCTCGTGCACCGCCGAACGCAGGAACCCGGTGGCGGACTGCGCGTCCAGCCGATTGGGTTCGACGTCGCCGACCCGGCATTCGTCGAGCTGTTCGAGGGTCCGCTCGGCCTGCCTGCGCAGCACCGGCGAGTCGGTGCCCGCCCGGGACGCGTCGAGCAGCGTGGACAGCACCGCGTCGTGGATCAGCGCGGCGAACCGTGCGCGTTCACGATCGCGAGCCGCCGCGCCGGCCACCGCCGCCGCCCGCCTGCTCTCGATCGCCGACTCGCGGTCCACCCGGTCCGCGGCGGCCTTCGCGTAGATGGCGCACCACAGGAACAGCGCGCAGAGTCCGGCCGCGCGAACGAAGTCCCCGGCCCACACCACGGGCGTCGAGTCGGGCAGCACGAAGGAATTGGCGAATGCCGACAGCGCCGCACCGATCACCAGGTAGATCACCGCGAACAACGGGCGCCAGGCCAGCACGGCCGCGAGCACGCCGAGCGCGAGCACCCGGTACAGCCACACCGAGGAGGCCTCCGGCACCGGATCCGGATACGCGAGCGGGATCACCGCCATGGCGGCGAGAAAACTCACCGCCGCCGCACCCGAAACCAGTTGGATCAGTTGCCGGCTCGACGCGATCGACACCGCGGCCAGCACCGGGAACAACCCGAACGCCAGGACCACCGTGAGGATCGTCCAGCCGCCCGCGATCAGGCGGCTTTGGTCCGCGATCTCCGGCAGTTCCACCACCGCGACGATCACGCCGGCGATGCCGATCGCCAACCCGAAGCGCCGCAGGATTCGATCGGACGCGCCCTCGTAACCACTCTGTTTGGACACCGGAGCCGCACCCCTGCGCCAGCGGCTCGGAGAGATGCGCTCGAGTGACACAGTGGGGGTCGGGGTGTCCAGCATGCTGGACGCAGTCATCCGCGTGGCTGCCGCTCGGGCACCGGAAGCCATCCGTCCTCCACTGCCCGCTTGTACAGGTCGGTCTTGGTCGGCGCGGGACGGCCCGCGTCGGCGTACTTCTGCCGGATGCGGCCGAGGTAGTCGTTGACCGTCTGTTCGGACAGACCGGTCAATCGCGCTACCCGGGAAGCCTTCTCGCCGGACGCGTACAGCGTGAGCACCTCTTCCTGACGCGGGCTGAGCCCGACATCGGACAGCTGCGGATCGCCGTCGATGGCGGCGGCCCAGTCGGTGGTCACGACCTGTTCACCGGAACCCGCGCGGCGCACGGCGGCGACCACGGTCTGCACGTCCTCGGACTTGCGCACCACGCCGAGCACCCCGGCCCGCGCGGCGGACCGCACGAGGAACGCGTTGTCCGCGCCGGTGAAGATCAGTACCTCGATGCCGCGGTCGCGCAGGGCGCGCACGTTGTCCTCGGGCGTCGACCCGTCGGCCAGGCGCAGGTCGAGCACGACCAGATCCAGTTGCGGTAGATCCTGAGCGGCGGCCAATAACTCCGGCACCGTGCCTGCGGTCAGCACCAGGTCGAGATCGGGTTCGGGCGCAAGCATCGCGGCCAGTCCGATCGCTACTGATTCGTGGTCTTCGACCACTCCGATCCGGCGCGGTGCGTTATTGCCCCCTTCGGCCAACGTCACCTGAAATCTCCATTCCCGAGCAAACTCGTCACATCCCCACCGCAACAACGTTCTGCCAGTATGCCGGGCCGAAGCACCGAATGGTCAGACACCAGAAATCGGGGCCGTGCCTAAATGACATCCGGCAGAGATTGTCACTGTCAGCTATTTCGGGGACAAAAACTGTCAGTCGCCCATTAGTTGCGCGGCAATGGTCGCACCGAGCTCCCAGCAGCGCTGGATGTCGTCCTTGGTGGGTGGGCCGGACACGATGACCGGTGCGGCCGACTGCTGCCAGCCGAGGCCGGTGGTGACCCGTTCCACCCCGCGTTCGGCGCCCTCGGTGCCCTCGTTGCCGTGCAGGTAGAAACCGAAGGGCCGACCGGTGGTGGAGTCGAGACAAGGATAGTAGAACGTGTCGAAGGCGTGCTTGAGAGCACCCGACATGTAGCCGAGATTGGCCGGGCTGCCCAGCAGATATCCGTTGGCGGCCAACACATCCGAGGCGGTGACCGCGAGCGCCGCGCGCCGCACCACCTGGACGCCCTCGATCTCCGGATCGTTCGCGCCGGAGACCACCGCCTCGAACATGGCCTGCATGTGCGGGGACGGTGTGTGGTGGATGATCAGCAGCTGCGCCACACGACGAGCTTAGTGTCCGGTCGCGGCGCGCGGGGTCGGTGCACGCCGCGGGCAGGTTGCGCGCGTCTTGCTCGAATCGTCGCGACGAGTCGGTTCGCGGATATCCAGCGAAGTGTCTGCCATCGGTCTGCCGGCATGTCCGTCTGCGATGAACGGCCGCGAAAAATCTTCGGACGTGAGCGAATTCACCAGGGGGCCGGCGCGCCGTGACCGATTCGGCCGATGTCCCGTCGCGAACGCGTAGTTGAAACCGCCACTACCACGTCGAGTCGGTTCGGCGGTGAAATCTGCGACCATCGGCGTTCGTGAAACTTCGCGAATTGAGCGGCTCGTTGTGCAGGGGTTCAGCGGGTTCGGTCGCGTTCGAGTTTTTCCAGCGCGACGGCGCGGCGCATGGTGGCGCGGGCGCGGGTGCGGTCGCCGGCGTAGTCGTAGGCACGGGCGAGGCGGTAGGAGACCCGCCAGTTGTCCGGGTCTGCCTCCCATTCGGTTTTGACCTGGGCGAACAGTTCGTCGGCGGCGTCGCGTTCGATGCGGCCGGACGGGCGGTGTGGAAGTTCGGAGACGTCGAGTTCGCCGCCCTCCTCGTGCATGCGCCGGGCCAGGCGCTGATGGGCCAGCGCGGCGAGCACGGTGGCCCAGACGACCCAGACGCCGACGAACGGCAGGATCAGCACCCCGATGCCGATGAGGATCGCGGCGACGCCGCCGGCGCCGATGAGGCTGAACGCGATTCGGCCGAGCAGCAGGAAGTAGAACCCGAGCACCAGGACCAGGACCGCGAGGAACGCGACGATCTTGATGACGTCCCGGTTCTGCTTGGCCCCGTCCGCGGCGGGGTCGGCGGCGTTCACGCCCGCACCTCGATGCGCTCGCTCACAGGTCGAGGAAGGGGTCGAGGCCGACGGTGAGGCCGGGCCGCTCGGCGATCTCGCGCACGCCGAGCAGCACGCCCGGGGCGAACGAGGACCGGTCGATGGAGTCGTGCCGGATGGTGAGCGTCTCGCCCTGGGTGCCGAACAGCACCTCCTGGTGGGCGACCAGCCCGGCCAGGCGCACCGAGTGCACCCGCACGCCGTCGACGTCGGCGCCGCGCGCACCGTCGAGTTCGGTGCTGGTGGCGTCGGGGCTGCGGCCGACGCCGGCCTGCTCGCGGGCGGCGGCGATCAGGCCGGCGGTGCGGTAGGCGGTGCCGGAGGGCGCGTCGGCCTTGTTCGGGTGGTGCAGCTCGATGACCTCGACCGATTCGAAGAACCGGGCGGCCTGTTCGGCGAAGCGCATGGACAGCACCGCGCCGATGGCGAAGTTCGGTGCGATCAGCACGCCGGTGTCGGGGCGGTCGGCCAGCCAGCCGCGCACCTCGTCGAGGCGGGCGGCGTCGAAGCCGGTGGTGCCGACGACCGCGTGGATGCCGTTGCGCACCAGGAACTTCAGGTTCGACATCACCACGTCGGGGTGGGTGAAGTCGACGACCACCTGTGCGTTCGCCGCGGTGAACGCGTCGAGCGAGTCTTCCTTGTCGACGGCGGCGACCAGTTCCAGATCGGCCGCGGCGTCTACCGCCGCGCAGATGGCCTGTCCGACTTTGCCGCGCGCTCCGAGCACTCCGACCCGTGTGGTCACCGCACCTCCTCTTTCCGCTTTCGTCGGTGCCAGCCTATCGACCTGGTCGAGGCGGCGGTCTGCTGACCTCTGTGATTTACATTGCTACATGCGCATATTTGCGCGTCCCCGGCATCTCCCCTACCGTCACGGGCGTGGTTTCGATTCGGGAACGGGCAGCGATCTTCTTCGGGCAGCACGACCGCAAGAAACTCGATGCCGGACAACACAGTTGGCGGTATTACACCGGCGGCGCCGGCGATCCGGTGCTGCTGCTCGGCGGTGGTGCGGGGATCGGTATCGGCTGGCTCGATCTGGCACCCGCGCTGACGCCGCGCTTCCGGACGATCGCACCCGACTATCCGTCGGGCGCCGGCTCCTGCGCCGAGTTGATCAACGGTCTGGTCGCGGTGCTCGACGCGGAGGGGGTCGATCGGGCGCATGTGGTCGGGCAGTCGGCGGGTGGCATGTTCGCGGAGCTCCTGTCGCGTCGGGTGCCGGATCGCGTCCGGTCGCTTACTTTGTCGAGCACCGGGTTGTACGGGCCGGAGGATGTGGACCGGCTGCGGATGCGGGTCGAATCCACCTTGTCGACGCCGTGGCCGGAGACGCGGGAGGCGATTCGTACCGCGCTTCGGCGCACCTGGCCGGACTCCGAGGACGCCGAGTTCTGGATCGAGCAGGTGGTGACTGCCACTGACGCGGCGGGCAGCGCCGGTGCCGCCAATTCCTATCGTCTGCTGCTCGAACTCGCCGAGGGTGTCGACGAACTCATGCGAGGCCCCGCCTGGGCCGGACCCACGCTCCTCTTCCGCGCGGACGACGATCCGCTGATCACCGCCACCCACACCGGACGCCTGCGCGACCTGCACCCGGACTGCGATTTCCGCACCTTCGCCGAGGGCGGTCACTCCTTGCTGATCAGCCGGACCGCCGACTACATCGCCCTGGTGACCGAGTCCCTCTCCCGCACATGACTATTCGTCCCAGGGGCACAGCAGCCGCACGCCGGTGCCCTGAAAGTCCTTGCGGTTACGGGTGACAACGGCCAGATCGTGTGCTTCGGCGGTGGCCGCGATCAACCCGTCCACCGCATCCACCCGCTGCCCGACGCCGTCGGATCTGGCGCGGATCCGGCCCCACGCCTGCGCGACGCCGAAGTCAACCGGCAGGAGTCGATCGTCGAATCGGTCCGCCACCTGTTCGGACAGCCAGGTGGTCAGCCGGGCTTTGCGCCGTCCGTCGGACATCCGGTCGACGCCGCGGCGGATTTCTCCGATCGTGATGACGCTCAGGAACATTCGTTCCTCGTCGGCCTCGTGCAACCACCGCATCAGGCCGGGGTCGGGTCGCGGCTTGATCCACTCCGAGACGGCGTTGGTGTCGAGGAGGTAGCCTGCGGGCTCGGCCTCGAAGGCCGCCATCACAGGGTCACGTCGCGATGCCGCGCATCGGTCCTGTCCCGTTCCACCACTAGGTCCGCGTCGCGAAGCGGCGAGTCGGCGAAAAACTCGGCCAGACTCCCCTGCCTCGCGTTCCGGCGACGCCATTCATCGATGGCTACCACGACGGCGACTTCACGCCCATGCTTGCTGATCACCTGGGGTCCCTCCCGCTCTACCGTGTCGATCAACTCGGACAGTCTGGCCTTCGCGTCGGCAAGGGGCCATGCGATGTCAGGTCGCTCCGACCGCTTTCGAGCCATCCGATCACCCGTTTCGACTACTCTGACTACTCTGACTACTCGAGAATAGCTATCGGACGGCCTCGGCGCCAGCCATATTCGCGGCCATCTTTTCCAGCACCCGCATGGTCTCGGCGAACTGCTCGTCGGTGATACCCTCGGCCATCTTCTGGCGGCGCGCGCCGATCCGAATCCAGGCCCGCGCGTGCAATTCCCGGCCCGAGCCGGTCAGCGCGAGCGTGCCCGACTCGTCGACGACCAGCCCACCGGCGACGACCGCCGCGAGCTCGGCGTCCCACTCCGCCGAGTCGGCCAGGAACGGATCGAGCGCCGCGTACAGCTCGGTCGACCGCTGCGGTCCGCCGGACAACGAGTGCAGGATCTGCCAATGCCTGCGGCTGAGCCCGCCGGCGGCGAGGTCCTCGTCGAACCGCTCGGTGATCAGGCGATCGAGTTCGACGAGCCAGTAACCGATATGGCGGCGCACGGCCATAGTTCCTCCCAAAGCATGCAAATGAACAACTACATGTACTATTACATGCACATCTGGTGGAGGGAAAGAGCACACACGCGGAAGGACCCGATGACGGAGCACGATGCGATCACCGAGGCCGTCGAGGCGGCGATGGTCCGGATACGGCGCAGACAGACCCGCGGCGCACTGGCCGGCGACTCGCCGATCCCGGTCGCCCTGCATCGCGTGCTGGACGCGGTAGCCGCCGCCGAATCCCCTACGGTCACCGCCCTGGCCTCCGCCCTCGGCGTCGATCAGCCGCGCGCCAGCCGCCTGGTCGCCCAGGCCGTTTCACACGGACTGCTGGAACGCGTCGCCGATCAGCACGACGGACGCCGCGCCGTGCTCCGCCTCACCGGCGACGGGCAGCAGGCGATGACGGCCGCCCGGACCGGGCGCCGCACCGCGATGGCCGCGGCGATGTCCGGCTGGACCGCGACCGAGCGCGCCGAATTCGCGCGCCTGCTGGCACGTTTCGTCGACGCGATGGACGCGCCGGACCCGCGCTGAGTGCCGGTGGCTCGGGTCAGTCGAAGACGATCACCTGGCGCAGCGCGTGACCGGCGGCGAGTTCGTCCATGGCGCGGTTGATTTCGTCGAGACCGATATGCGCGGACACCAACCGCTCGACCGGCAGCCGGCCTTCGCGCCACATGCCGACATAGGTAGGAATGTCGCGAGACGGAACAGCCGAGCCGAGGTAGCTGCCGACGATCGAACGCCCTTGCGCGACAAGCGCAAGCGGGGAGATGCCGGCCCGGGCGTCAGGAGCGGGCAGCCCGACGGTCACCGTCGTGCCGCCGGGCGCCGTTGCGGCGACGGCGGTTTCGAAGGCGCGAATGTTGCCCGCGGCCTCGACCACGATCTCCGCCTGCACCCCCAGCTCGGCCACCTGCGCCGGTGTGTACGCCGCGGTAGCGCCCAATTCCGTGGCCAACGCGAGCTTCTCCGGCACCGTGTCCACGGCGATGACCTCCCGGCCATCCGCCGCCAACGACACCGCGACCAGCACCGCCGCCATGCCGACCCCGCCGAGGCCGACCACCATGATCCGGTCCCCCGGCCCCGGCTTCGCCGAATTCAGTAGCGCGCCACCACCGGTCAGCACCGCGCAGCCGAGTACCGCCGCCACCTCGGGCGGCACGTCGTCGTCGACCGGAACCACCGACCGGCGGTCCACCACGGCATGGGTGGCGAACGCGGACACCCCGAGATGGTGGTGCACCGCATCGCCGTCGCGAGTCAGCCGCCGCCCACCGCCGAGCAGTTCACCCGCGTTGTTGGCGACGCTGCCCGGAATGCACGGTGTCCGGCCGCCGGTCGCGCAGCCGGCACATTCACCGCAGCGCGGCAGGAAGGTCATCACCACGCGCTGCCCGACCGCGAGATCGCTGCCGCCGGGACCGATCGCCTCGACCCGCCCCGCCGCCTCGTGCCCGAGCAGCATCGGCACCGGCCGCACCCGATTACCGTCGACCACCGACAGGTCCGAATGGCACAGCCCGGCCGCCTCGATCCGAACCAGCAGCTCCCCCGCGCCCGGCTCGCCCAGCTCCAACTCACCCACGCTGATCGGCGCCGATTCGGCGAACGGCACGGGCGCCGCGATCCGCTCCAGGACCGCCCCACGAATCTTCATTCCGCCGACGCTACCGTCCGCACTGTCCCAGGCACAGGGGCAGCGGCTACCGCACCCGATCCGCGACCGTGGTGGCCCGGTGGAGCAACCACTCCAAGGGTCCGCGGCGGAAGAACCGGCTCCAGCAGTAGGCGAACATCATGATGATCGCGCTCAGACCGAGCAGCACCGGGAGCGAACCGGCCGGGAGCACGTCGAAGCCGAGGACGGCGATCGCGACAACATGAAATACGTAGGCGGTCAACGACATACTGCCGACCGCGAGCAGCGGCGTGGTCACCCGCGAGCGCCGCAGGGGCCCGTCGCACGCAGCCAGGCAGGCGACCAGAACGGTCAGCGCGACACCGGTATTCGCGATGATCGACAGGGTGGTCTCGCTGTGCGGCATCGCCCCCAGCTGGTATCGCCAGCCCGACGGATCGTCGGCCATGTCGGACCACCACGGCGCGTACATGATTCCCGGCCGCTCCCGCATGCCCGACGCGAAATGCAATGCCAGCGCGGACCCGCCGTACCCCAGCACCGCGAGACCGACGCCGGCCGCCGCCAGCCGGACCCGAATCACGGTGGCGGTCAAGTCGAGTCGAGCGACGGCCATACCCGCGAACACGAACGGCATCCAGCTCAGCGCCGGATAGTTGCCCGTGACCAGCAGCCCGATGACCCCGTCACTACTTCCGGCCGGATCGCCCCGGCTGCCGAGCCAGGCCAGCGGATCGAACCGGTTGACCGCATCGGCCCAGCCGAGATCTGTCAGGACCAGGAACACGATCTGCGGCAACACCACCGCACTCACCGCCGCGATCACCGCCAACGCACCCGCCCGCAACCGCGCGAACGGCAACGCCAGCAGGAAGTACATCCCGTAGTAGGCCAGAATCACCTCCACCTTCGTCCCGGTCGCGGTCAGCGCGGTGCCGATCACCAGCAGGATCCCCGCTCGAATCAGAATCCTGACCCGCGCCTGCCGCCCCGCCCGCCCCACCTTCGGCACCCGCCGCCCGGTGATCAGCAGAATCGAGAACCCCGCCAGAAACGCGAACAGCGCCGAGGACCGCCCATGCGTCAGCTCCATGACGAAGCCCAGGACCCCGCCCTCGCGCGGATCCGGCCCCACGTGCGCCGCGTACATCCCGAGCACCGCGAGACCCCGCGCCAGATCCACCCCGAGCAATCGCGCACCGGCAGGCACCGCATCACCGGTTCGCGCGGCCGCAACCGCACTGGCCGGAGACGGAGGACCGATCTCGGCATCGATCGATGCCGGAGTTCCGTTGTGTGCCATACATTCATCGTCGATAACGCCCGATTCATCCGGTATCCGGCACGCGTCCGGATGATCTCCGCCCGGTGGCGGGCGGCGCCCCGCCGACCGGCTGGACCATCCCCGTCGGCCGGCCGTCGCGGCGCCTCGCCGACAGAGCGGTACCTCGCCGGGATCTAGGCTCACGTGCAGGAACAGGGATGGCGAAGGAGGTGTGGCGGGTGATTCGGGTGGTGGTCGTCGACGACGAGGCGCTGGTGCGGTCCGGTTTCGAGATGATCCTGAATGCGGCCGCCGACATCGAGGTGGTCGCGACGGCGACCGGGGCGGAAGCGGTCAAGGCGGTGACGACGGCCCGGCCGGACGTCGTGCTGCTCGACATCAGGATGCCCGATGTCGACGGGCTGACCGTGTTACGGCACCTGCGGGCCACGCCCGACCCGCCGGTGGTCGCGATGCTGACGACGTTCGACACCGACGACTACATTCTGTCCGCATTGCGTTCCGGCGCAGCCGGTTTCGTGCTCAAGGATACCGAACCCGAACAACTCGCCCAGCTCACCCGCACCCTCGCCGCGGGCGGCGTCGTGCTGTCCCCGAAGGCCTCGGCCGCTCTGCTGCGCAACGCCGAACCGGCCACCGCCGCGGGCATCGACGCCGACGCCGCGCGCGTCGAACGGCTCACCGGACGGGAACGCGCGGTGCTGGTGCTGATCGCCGGCGGCCTGTCGAACGCGGAGATCGGTCAGCAGATCCACCTGAGCGTCGGCACGGTGAAGGACCACGTCAGCGCCATTTTCACGAAGTTGCGGGTGACCAGCCGGGTGCAGGCCGCATTGCTGGCGCAGCGGGCCGGTCTGCTGCCGTGAACCGGCTCCCCGCGTGGCTGATCGACCTGGCGCTCGTCGCGATCGCCGCGGCCGACGTGCTCGTCGACGGCGGCGTCAGCACCCGGCTCGAACTGGCCGCCGCGGTGCTCGCGTGCGCGGCGTTGCTGCTGCGCCGCCGCTTCCCGTTGCTGACCTTCGTCCTGACGCTGCCGGTGAGCTGGATGCTCGACATCCTCGTCGCTCCGGCGGTCGCGCTCTACACCCTGGCCGAGCGCACGAGCAACCGCGCGCTGCTGTGGGCGGCCGTGCTCGCCACCTCGATCGCCGCATCGGCTCCGTGGCCGCTCGGCGTCACGTTCGACCAGCGCGGCGCGCTCGTCTCGTTCGCCTACTCGCTGGCCTGGGCGGGCGCGCCGGCGCTGCTCGGCCAGCTCGTGCGGACCCGTCGCGACCTGTCCTATCGGCTGGTCGAGATCGAGGAGGCGCGCGATCACGAACGGCTGCTGCACGCCCAGGCGGTGCTCGCCCGCGAACGGGCGCAGATCGGCCGTGAGATGCACGACGTCGTCGCCCATCAGGTCAGCTTGATCGCCGTGCGCGCGGGCGCGCTCCAGGTGGCGGCCACCGATCCCGACGCGGCCGACGCCGCCCGCACCATCCGCAGGCTCAGCGTCGACACCCTCGACGAGCTCCGCCACATGGTCACGCTGCTGCGCGCCGCGGGCGGCCAGAGCACCGAGCTCACGCCCCAGCCGACCCTCGCCGATCTGCGAAAACTGCTCGACTCCAGCGGAATTCCGGTGGAGTTGCACGGCGAGCTGCCCGACGACGTGTCCGCGCCCGGCCAGCGCACCATCTATCGCACCGTGCAGGAAGCCCTCACCAACGTGCGCAAGCACGCGCCCGGCGCGAACGCGACCATCGAGCTGTGGCACGACAGCGACCATTTCGGCGTCACTGTCACCAACACCAGGTCGACCCGGCCCGCGGTGGCGCTGCCGAGCTCGCGGCACGGGCTGGTCGGCCTGGCCGAACGGGCCGAACTGCTCGGTGGCACCTTCGACTCCGGCCCGACCGCCGACCGCGGGTATCGCGCGGCCCTGCGGCTGCCGCGCTGACCCGAAACATGGTCTGTGTCACTGGATACTGGCGAAATCCATGGGACGTTTGCTAGCGTCGTCGATCGTGACGGTGCTCCCGTTGGCCGCCTTGTACCGAGCCCGGGGTCGGGACCGTCACGGCACAAGGAGAAATTCCCCTGTCAGTACAGTTCAATCACACCATTGTCGGTTGCCGGGATAATCGCGTGACCGCAGAATTCTGGGCAGACATCCTCGGTACGGAACTAGGCGCCGAATGGGGCCCGTTCATTCCACTGCCGCTGGACAACTCGGTAACCTTCGATTTCGCGAACGTGCCACCGCACGTCACCGAAATCTCGCCCCAGCACTACGCATTCCTGATCTCCGAACCCGAATTCGACGTGGCCTACGAAAAGATCCAGCGCTACAAACTGGAGCACTGGGCCGACCCGCGTCAACAGGGTGTCAACCAGATCAATCACAATGATGGTGGCCGCGGCGTCTACTTCCTGGACCCCAACGGCCACTTCATGGAATTGATCACCGTCCCGTACGGTGGCTGGCCGAGTTAAGTGTTCCGGGGGCGGCAACTACTCGTATGCCGCCCCCGGGCAAACCGACTGATCCCTCTGTATTGTCGCTCTCGGCGACGATTTCCGCTGTCGCGGTTTGTTTTTCGAGTTGGGCGTGGCGCGCCTCGCGTCTGAGTACCCTTGACGTACTCCGGAAGGCCTTGCGGGGATTCGCACTTTGCGACTCTTATATCGAAACTCGTGCCGCTGGCGCGAGATACAGAAATGCGAGTAAATCCATGCCTATCGCCCTGCAGAATTTGATCGTGCTCGGGGACAGCCTGTCCGACGTCGGGAACAAACGGGAGGCCCCGACCGGGCTGTTCGCCCGTGCGATCAAAGCGATGCGCACCAACGAGATCGGCCGCTACAGCGACGGAAAGAACTGGACGGACTTCCTCATCGAGTGGACGGGAGCGGATCCGCTGGTCCAATCCACCAAGGAGCTCACCGAGCAGGCCACGCTGTACCATCGCAGCCTGAGCAAACACTCGCTGCTGCTGAAGACCGATGTCGACGCGAATCCGCCTGTCCGCTATGCCAATTACGCCGAGGGCGGCGCGATAGCGGGCTCCGACTGGAGTCCAAAGGCCGGCGCGCTGGGCTATCTGAAAACGCAAGTCACGCAGTACATCAAGGCCCGTAAGGCGCTGGGCGACCAGTACACCGGTGACACCATGCATATCATCTGGATCGGGCTCAACGACATCGTCACCGCCGAACGCGCCGAGGGCAACGTGATGACCTCCGCGGACGGCGCGTTCGAGGTTCCGCGCGGGATGAAGGACAAGGCGGGCACCGGCATCACGCCCGTGGTCGCGGAGATCAAGGGGCTGGTCGACAGCATCGCGAACGCGTTCCCCGGCCCGCCCGATCGCAATCACTTCATGCTGATCGATCTGCCCAGCCCGACCGTCTCGATCCGGTTCCAGGATCAGATCGCCGACGGCAAACGCAAACAGGTGGACCAGTTCTCGGCGAACACCGCCCGGTTCAACGAGGTACTCGACTACTTCGTCCGGTACTGGCCGATGACCGCCAAGGATCCGCAACCGGGCGCCACGCAGAACCACGTGAAGCTGGTGCGGATGTGCGACTGGATGACCTACGTCGCCGATAACGCGAAGGCATTCGACCTCACCGGATTCGCGCAGCTGCACGGTGTTTCGGTGCCCTATCTCGGCGAGAAGGACACTGTCGAACCGGCGATCCGCCGCTGTCTCACCACCAGCGACCTCGCCCATCCCACCCAGGCGGTGTACGAGCTGATCGCCAGGAAGATCGCGGACGATCTGCTCGACGGGTACACGCTGGGACGGCTGAACGCGCAGTCGTGGAAGAAGATTCGACCGTACGCGGACGTATAGCTCCTACTCGGGCCGCTCCGGCGGCCATGGGTTCGGTTTGACGTTGGCCGGCTTGCGGGTCGGGATGTCGTCCCAGTCGAAGTGGGTGCCGACCCAGGCCGTCGGCCGGTCGAAGGTGATCTCGCCGGCATTGAACTTGGCGTCGACGAAGGAGGTGTCGCCGAAGAAGTCGCCCTCGCTGAAATCGACGGAACGGCCGGCGAAGGTGGTGCCCGCGAAGGTGGTCTTGCCGTGGAATTCGGCTCGACTGAAATCGATCTCGCGGGTGCCGCGGTTGCGCATGCGGGCGGGGGCGCCGATTCGGGTCTCGTCGAAGGCGACGGTGCCCGCCTCGAACTGGGCTCCCGAGAAGGTGATTCGCGGGCTGGAGATGTCCGCGCCGGTGAAGGCGAGGTGCTGACCGTCCAGGGTGGCGCATTCGAACGAGGTGAGGTCGGCGTGGAACTTGGTGTCCTGGAACGAAGTTCGCTTCCCGGTGGTGCGGATACCGGCGAAGGTGGCGCGCGGGCCGACAAAAGTCGCCTGCTCGAAGGACACCGAGCCGTCGAACCGCGCGCCGTCGAAAGTGGTGCCGTACTCGGCGCGGACGGCCTTTTCCGGCCGGGTCGAACCGAAGTGCGCGTGGTCGAACAGCACGGGTCCGCCGTCGAAGGTCGCCTCCCGGAAGGTGACCTGCGGACCGGCGAAGCTGACGTGTTCGAAGGTGGTGCGGCCGCTGAATACCGCGCGGGCGAACGAGGTCTTCCGCCCGGCGAACACCGCGTGCCGGAAGTCGGCGCGTTCGATCACCGCGTTGTTGAAGGTGAAGTCACAGTTCGACCAGGAGACCTCGGCCGAGCGCTGCAGGTGATCGACGATCACCTGCACGATGGTGCGGCGCACCTCCCTATCGTTCTGCCGGAATTGGTAGACGCGTTGGACCTCGAGTCCCGATTCGTTGACCGTCTCCGCTTGCGACACAAGATGGTTCGCACCGGCGACCGGGTCGTAGGGCAGACGAAGATATGCGCAGAGCACGTCGACGCACTGCTGCCGCCGGCTCGCGGAACGGAACTCGTCGGCGATCCCGGTCATCGCGTAGACCCCGGCGATCCGCACCGCCACATCCGAATCGCCCAGTTGCCTGGACGCCGCCCCGAACAATTCGGCGAAGCGCCCGCGTTCGAGGTCCCGCTGCCGCCGGTAGGCCACCACCAGCGCGACGGCGCCACCGACGCCGGCCGCCACCGCCAACGCGATCTTGGTCAGATCCAGCTGATTCGGCGTCTCGGCCTTGGCCCCGAGCGCCAGCCACAGCAGCCACCAGGTGAGCGCCGCGATGCCGAGGCCGCAGACAACCGCCACCAGCACCGCGAGCAGCAACGCCGCGCGGTGCAGTCGGTCGCCCAACCTCCCCCATCGCATTAGCGCATGGTAGCCGCATTGCCGCCGGTCGACTACCGGACAAGATCGGCTATCCGTGCGCCCCAAACCCTTTCGAATGTCCTCTATCCACACCGGGCACACCGTGCGACTCGTTGGCGTCGGATGGCACAAAACGGACATCGATCGGCCATCGCGTCGCTCGGCTACGCGGCCGTTCCGCTCGAGTACGCTGCGGAGATGTCTGCATCCGATGCGCTCGATCCGGTAGCCGAAGTCGAGGCCGTGCACGCGCTGCTCGCCACCTGGTTGGGGACCGACGCCGAGCCGGATGTGCTCGAGCGTTTCGCCGCGACCCAGCACGACACCATGTCCATGGTCACCACCGGAGGTACGCGTCTCAGTCGCTCCGAACTCCTGTCCGGC
The DNA here is from genome assembly GCF_042871115.1 of Nocardia sp. NPDC006044. NCBI lineage: Bacteria > Bacillati > Actinomycetota > Actinomycetes > Mycobacteriales > Nocardiaceae > Nocardia > Nocardia sp. NPDC006044. Next base: position 1,444,377 of record NZ_JBIAID010000001.1, on the reverse strand, counting down.
CTGCGGCGCGCCCGCAACGCCCGGCCCGGCCTCGATATCGAGATCTCCGAGGTGGAGGTGCTGTTCGCCGAGGGGAATGTGACCGTCGTCCGCTTCATGGAACGGCACCACTTCGACGGCAATCACGCCGACCGCTGGACGACCGCGGTCCTGACCACCGAGGGCCGCCCGCCCCGCTACAGCTGGCGAGTGTTGCACGAGACCGAGGCGCCCGGCGAGTAGCGTCGCGGAGGCATCGGCGACCTCGAGCCTCGTCGATCAGGGAGCCCTCCGCGAACGGCCCCAGGGCGAGCCGTATGCGCGACGCTCAGGGCACGGTGCCGGAATCTTGCGGACGCGCACGAAATCGCTGGCTACTTCAGGCGCGGCGGACCGATGCGTGCGCAGCGGGACGATTCGGCTGCGGGAGGGCGGTTCAGTGCGCGGCGGGCAACATTCACCGCGGTTTGTTCAGCGGCGCGCATTCGCTCTTTCCAAGCCGGAGAACGGGATTGGTGAGTACCGTCCGAATATGGCAAATGATGTGTTGGTGCTGGGGGCGGGGGTGATCGGGCTGACCACCGCGGTCTGCCTGGCAGCGGAGGGCCATCGGGTCCGGGTGTGGGCGGAGCGACCGCCGCAGCGGACGACGTCGGCCGTGGCGAGCGGGCTGTGGGGACCCGGCAGCACGCCAAGGGATTTGGCGTGGAGCCGAGTGACCTTCGCCGAATTCACCGCGCTGGCCGAGGATCCCGCGTCCGGTCTGCATTTCGAACGCGGACTTCAGGTTTCGAGCACCTGGCCCGAACCGCCCTCCTGGATCGAGGATTTGGTCGACGTGCAGATGTGTACTCCCGACGAGCTGCCCCCGGGCATGCGGTTCGGCTTCCGGTGCACGGCCCCGCTCATCGATCTGCCCCGCTACCTGCGCTACCTGACCGATCGCCTTACCGCACAGGGCATCACGATCGAGCAGCGAACCGTGCACGATCTCGCCGAGGCCGCGGCCGCCGCACCCGTCGTGGTGAACTGCACCGGCGTCGCGGCCGGCAAACTCGCCGGCGACGACGCCGTCCAACCCGTCCGCGGGCAGCACGTGATCGTCCGCAATCCCGGCATCGCCGAGTTCTACGTCGAACTCGGCGGCGAAACCGAATGGGCCGGCTTCTTCCCGCACGGCGATCGCCTCATCCTCGGCGGCGTCCGCCAGCACGGTCAGTGGAGCCTGGACCCGGATCCGGAGATCGCCGACCAGATCCTGCGCCGCTGCATCGCCGTCGAACCGAAACTCGCGACCGCCGAGGTGGTAGGCCACGAAGTCGGCCTCCGCCCCGGCCGCACCGAAGTCCGCCTCGACGAGGAGCGCATCGGCGAATCCCGCATAGTGCACAACTACGGCCACGACGGCCAGGGCGTCAGCCTGTCTTGGGGCAGTGCCCGCGAGGTCGCGGGGATGCTCGCCGACTGATCACCGCGCTGAGTTACGGAAACGACTGCGGCTGAGCCAGGACGTCGTTCGGAGATCCCGGCTGGCCGGGGTGAGACAGTTCTTTCGAAGAGCGGATGACGGGATTTGAACCCGCGACCCTCACCTTGGCAAGGTGATGCGCTACCACTGCGCTACATCCGCATTCGCACCCCGGGTGACTCCGTGATGCGAGTAGAACTTTAGCTGATCGACGGCGGAAAATGCCAATCCGGGCTCAGGCGGCCGTCCGGGTGCGGCGCAGGCCGAGTCCGGCGGCGGTCAGGCAGGCCAGCGCGACGACCCCGACGAACCAGGGGAACACCGTGCTCAGCCCCCAGGTGGTGGCCGCCCAGCCGGCCAGGATGGTGGGCAGCGCCATGGCCGTGTAGGCGAGCAGGTAGTAGGCCGACATGGTCTCGCCCCGCTTCTGCTGCGGCACCACCTCGGACAGGTGTCGCAGCGAGCCGCCGAAGCCGAGTCCGAAGGTGGCGCCGAGCAATACACCGGCCAGCAACACCACGACCCAGTTGCCGGTGTGCAGCGCGGGCACGGTGAGCAGCAGCGCGATCGCCATGCCGGTGTCGCCGCCGATGGCCGCGCGGCGGGCCGGGATCTTGGTGGCGAACAGCTGCGAGGTGGCGCCGGCCAGCGCGGTCGACGCGACCACCGCGCCGCCGAAAACCAGGTTGTGGATGCCGGTTTCGGCCGAGGCCAGCGACGGGTACAGCGACAGCAGCACGCCGAGCACCGACCAGGCCGCCATCACGCCGAGCGCGGAGAACCAGAAGTCGCCGCGAATCTCCGGCGGCACAGCGGGTTTCGCGATCCGGATGCGTCCGGCGATGCGACCGGTGTGCGGCTCCTCCAGCGCGATGACGCCGATGCCGATCACCAGGCAGACCACGGTGATGACCACGTACGGCGTGCGCAACGGATGCGGCGCGTACTGCGCGAGCAGGGCCGAACCCAGAATCGCCACGGCCATACCGACATTGAACGCGACCCCGGTGAGCTGACCGGACCGCGCGCCGTGCTTGGGCCGCAGATCCAGCAGCGCCGCCGCGCCCGCGACCACCGTCGCCCCCACCGCGAACCCGTGCAACGCGCGCGCCACCAGCAGCATCACCACGTTGTCGGCGAGCAAGAACACCGCCAGCCCGGCGATCATCGTCACAAAAGCGCCGAGCAGCACCGGCTTCCGGCCGACCACGTCGGAGATCTTGCCGGACACCAGCACCGCACCCAACGCCGCGAACGCGTAGACAGCGAATACGAAAGTCGTGGTGAGCGGCGAGAAATGCCACTCCTTCTGGTACATGCCGTACAGCGGGGCGGGCACTCCGGACACACCGAGCGCCACTCCGCCGGCGGCCAGCACGAGCCCGTAGGCCCAGCGCTGCGAGGTCCGCTCGTCAGCGGCGGGCACCGCGATCGTCGCTGCCATCGAAACTCCGATCAGGTAAGTTTGATAATGATCGAACCGCATTCGACGGTACAGCTAGTTTGACGATCATCAAACCCCGGAGTGAGGTAGATCATGACCGAAGCTAAGGAGGCGGCGGCCGACGCCCCGCCGGTGGCCGGGTTATCCACCGTGCTCGGCGCGATCCAGGACCCCATCCGCCTGGAGATGGTGCGCCGCCTGAGCAACGCGGGCGTCGCGGTCCGCTGCAACGAGCTCTACGACGTGATCAACAAGTCGACCGCGACGCACCACTTCAAGATCCTGCGCGAGGCAGGCGTGATCGAGCGGGTGATCGTGGACGGCCAGATCTGGCAGCGCCTGCGCGCGCGAGATCTCGAATCCGCGCTGCCCGGCGTGGTGTCCGCGGTGGTCGAGGCGGCCAACCGCGCGAACGCGAAGTAGCTCAGCCCTCGACCAACCGGCGCACCGCGGCGGGCAGCTCCCGAGTTCGCTTGTAGGGGCCGGCGATCGACGCCGCGAACGGCCGCGACAGCAGCGTGTTCGCGATGGCGGAGACCTCGTCGGTGGTGACCGCGTCGATCCGGGCCAGCGTTTCCGACACGCTGCGATGGTTGCCATAGCTGAGTTCGCTGCGGCCGATGCGGTTCATCCGGGACGCGGAATCCTCCAGGCCGAGCACCAGCCCACCGCGCAGCGAACCCTTGGCCCGCGCGCACTCGGCGTCCGTGATGCCGTTGGCCGCAACCTCTTCCAGCACCCCGCGGGCCAGCGTGGCCACCTTGCCGAGGTTTTCCGGCTGGCAGCCGATGTACACCGAGAACGCGCCGGTGTCGGCGAAGGTGTCCACGCTGGAGTACACCGAGTAGGCGAGCCCGCGTTCTTCCCGGATCCGTTGGAACAGACGGGAACTCAGCCCGCCGCCGACCACGGTGTTGAGCACCGAGAGCGGCCAGCGCCGCTCCCCCTCGTGCCGCCCGAAGGCACGCACACCGAACGCCAGGTGCGCCTGCTCGCTGTCGCGGTGGCTCCAGTGCAGTTCGGGATCGCCGGCCGGGCGGAACTTGCCCTCGCGGCGCTTGGCCGGGGTGGCGGCCGGATCGAGCCGATTCTCGAACGCGCGGTGCACCAACTCCACCGTGTGCTCGTGTTCGACATTGCCCGCGACCGCGACGACCATCCGGTCCGGCCGGTAGCGGCGCAGGTGGAAACCGCGCAGCTGCGCGGCGTGCATCGCCTCGATGGATTCGATGGAGCCGATCACCGGCCGCCCGATCGGATGATCACCGAACAGCGCGGACAGGAACGCGTCGCCGACCAGGTCCTCCGGGTCGTCGTCGCGCATGGCGATCTCCTCGAGCACCACCTGGCGTTCCAGGTCGACGTCCTCGGCCCGGCACAGCCCGTTGAGCACCACGTCGGAGACCAGATCCACGGCCAGCGGCAGGTCCTCGTCGAGCACGTGCGCGTAGTAGCAGGTCTGTTCCTTCGCGGTGAACGCGTTGAGCTCGCCGCCGACGGCGTCCATCGCCTGCGCGATGTCCAGTGCCGTGCGCGTGGGGGTCGCCTTGAACAGCAGGTGTTCGAGGAAGTGCGCCGCACCGGCGACGGTGGGGCCTTCATCGCGGGAGCCGACACCCACCCAGACGCCGATCGAGGCCGAGCGCACGCCGGGCACATGTTCGGTCACCACGCGCAGTCCGCCGGGTAGCACGGTGCGTTGAACGCCGGGATCGGTCATGTTGGCTCGCAGCTCCAGTGACGAACCCCCCTGCTCGCGTCGGAGCAGAGGGGTTGTCGTCTTCTTCGTCGTCACAAAGACAAGTACTACTCGGTCGCTGCCGCGCCCGCATCAACGGTCTCGGCTTCCGCGGAGTTTCCTGCCGCTTCGGCGTTGTCATCCTCGACCGGGACCAGCGAGATCTTGCCGCGATTGTCGATATCGGCGATCTCGACGCGCAGCTTGTCGCCGACGTTCACCACATCTTCGACCTTGGCCACGCGCTTGCCGTTGCCGAGCTTGGAGATGTGCACCAGGCCGTCCCGGCCGGGCAGCAGCGACACGAACGCGCCGAAGGCGGTGGTCTTGACGACCGTGCCCAGGAAGCGCTCGCCGACCTTCGGCAGCTGCGGGTTCGCGATGGCGTTGATCTGGTCGATCGCCGCCTGCGCCGCGGGGCCGTTGGTCGCACCGACGTAGACCGTGCCGTCGTCCTCGATCGAGATGTTGGCGCCGGTCTCCTCGGTGATCTGGTTGATCACCTTGCCCTTGGGCCCGATCACCTCGCCGATCTTGTCGACCGGGATCTTGATCGCGGTGACCCGCGGAGCGTACTGGCTCATCTCGTCCGGGGTGTCGATGGCCTCGGCCATGACCTCCAGGATGGCGGTACGGGCGTCGTGCGCCTGGCTCAGCGCACCGGCCAGCACCTGCGAGGGGATGCCGTCGAGCTTGGTGTCGAGCTGCAGCGCGGTGACGAAGTCCCGGGTGCCCGCGACCTTGAAGTCCATGTCGCCGAAGGCATCCTCGGCGCCCAGGATGTCGGTGAGGGCGACGTAGCGCACCTCGTCCTCACCCTTGTCGTTGGTGATCGTGTCGGACACCAGGCCCATGGCGATGCCGGCGACCGGCGCCTTCAGCGGCACACCGGCGTTCAGCAGCGACAGGGTCGAGGCGCAGACCGAGCCCATCGAGGTGGATCCGTTGGAGGACAACGCCTCCGACACCTGACGGATGGCGTACGGGAACTCTTCCTGGCTCGGCAGCACCGGCATCAGGGCCCGCTCGGCGAGCGCGCCGTGGCCGATCTCGCGCCGCTTCGGCGAGCCGACGCGGCCGGTCTCACCGGTGGAGTACGGCGGGAAGTTGTAGTGGTGCATGTAGCGCTTGCTGGTCTCCGGGCCGAGCGAGTCGACCTGCTGGGCCATCTTCACCATGTCGAGGGTGGTGACGCCGAGGATCTGCGTCTCGCCCCGCTCGAACAGCGCCGAACCGTGCGCCCGCGGCACCACGGCGACCTCGGCGGACAGCGCGCGGATGTCCGCGAGACCGCGGCCGTCGATGCGGAAGCCGTCGGTCAGGATGCGCTGGCGGACCAGCTTCTTGGTCACCGAGCGGAACGCGGCGCCCAGCTCCTTCTCGCGGCCGGCGAAGTCGTCGCCGAGCCGGGACAGCACGTCGAGCTTGATCTCGTCGATCTTGGCTTCGCGCTCCTGCTTGTCCGCGATGGACAGCGCCTCGCCCAGCTCACGCTTGGCGGTGCCCTCGACGGCCTCGTAGACGTCGGCCTCGTACGGCGGGAACAGCGCGAACTCACCGGTCGGCTTGGCGGCCAGCTCGGCGAGGTCGGCCTGCGCCTTGCACAGCCGGGCGATGAACGGCTTGGCGGCCTCGAGGCCCTCGGCCACGACGGCCTCGGTCGGCGCCTGCGCGCCACCGTCGATGAGCGCGATGACCTTGTCGGTGGCCTCGGCCTCGACCATCATGATCGCGACATCACCGGACTCGACCACGCGGCCCGCGACGACCATGTCGAACACGGCGCCCTCGAGCTGCTCGACGGTCGGGAACGCGACCCACTGGCCTTCGATCAGCGCGACGCGCACGCCGCCGACCGGGCCGGAGAACGGCAGACCGGCGATCTGGGTGGACGCGGACGCGGCATTGATCGCCACCACGTCGTACAGATCGTTCGGGTCCAGGCTCATGATCGTGACGACGACCTGGATCTCGTTGCGCAGGCCGTCGACGAAGGACGGGCGCAGCGGCCGGTCGATCAGGCGGCAGGTCAGGATCGCGTCGGTGGACGGGCGGCCCTCGCGGCGGAAGAACGAGCCGGGGATGCGGCCCGCGGCGTACATGCGCTCTTCGACGTCGACCGTCAGCGGGAAGAAGTCGAACTGGTCCTTCGGGTGCTTGCCCGCGGAGGTGGCGGACAGCAGCATGGTCTCGTCGTCGAGGTAGGCCACGACCGCGCCGGCGGCCTGGCGGGCCAGCCGGCCGGTCTCGAAGCGGACGGTGCGGGTGCCGTAGCTGCCGTTGTCGATCAGCGCGACGGATTCGAACACACCGGGCTCGACCTCTACGGCCGAGGACTTGCGTTCAGTTGTTTCGGTCATTCTCTTCTCTCAACCTCTCGTCTTCGCCGGATCGAGCGCCCGCTGGCGCGATCCGGCTCTTCGTCAGCCGTACCTGGTATGGACGCGCGGCAACCCTCCTGGCTGCGGCGCGAGCACCCGGCCGAATCCCCTTGAATCACGGCGACGCGGAGGCGGTCATCGATCGAAGCCCGCCGGCGGTGTTCGCCCCTGCCGGGAGGCCACTACCGAAGACCGACGCCACGCAGGCGGGTGCTTACGGCTGTGCAATGTCGTCGTATTTCCGGGCGCGCAGAAGTGTGCGGCCCGCATACACGAATAGCCAACGGGGAGATTGTACGTCTCCCCGTTGGCCGGGTCTGCGGCTACCTCGGGTAACCGGCGTGTGGAGCGATCAGCGGCGCAGGCCGAGACGCTCGATCAGCGAACGGTAGCGCTGGATGTCGTTGGCGGCCAGGTACTTCGACAGCCGGCGACGACGGCCGATCAGCGCGAGCAGGCCGTGCCGGGTGTGGTGATCGTGCTTGTGCACCTTGAGGTGCTCGGTGAGGTCGGAGATCCGCTTCGACAGCATCGCGATCTGGGCTTCCGGCGAGCCGGTGTCCTTCTCGTGCAGGCCGTATTCCTTGAGAATCGCCGACTTCTGCTCGGTGGTCAGGGCCATGAGGCATCCACTCTCTATTTCAGTACCGCGCTCGAATTTCCGGTTACCCGGGCCGGGTGCCGCCGCGGACCGCAGCAAACCCGAGGATCTACATTACCGGATCGAATTCGGCGAACCGAATCGGGCTAGCGGTCGTCCACGGCGATCAGGATCTTGCGCGCGTTTTCCACGTCGCGACCCATGTGCTCGATCAGTTCGTCGACCGAGTCGAATTTGCGCTGGCCGCGGACGTGATCGACGAAGTCGACCGCGACGTGCTGGCCGTAGAGGTCGGCCTCGCCGTCGAGAACGTACGCCTCGACCGTGCGGGCCCGGCCGGAGAAGGTGGGATTCGTGCCGACCGAGATGGCCGCCATCGCGCGTTCGCCCGGGGTCACGGTGCCGATGGTCGGGCCGGGGCCGAGCACGGTGAACCAGCCCGCGTACACACCGTCGGCCGGGATCGCGGCGTGCATCGGCGGCGCGACGTTCGCGGTCGGGAAGCCGAGCTGACGACCGCGGCCGTCACCGTGCACCACCACGCCCTCGACACGGTGCGGGCGGCCGAGCGCCTCGGCGGCCGCGGCCATGTCGCCCGCGTCCACGCAGGCGCGGATGTAGGTGGAGGAGAAGGTGACCGCGTGTTCGCCGAGCAGCTTGACGCCGTCCACCTCGAAGCCCCAGCGGGTGCCGAGCTCGCGCATGGTGTCGATGGTGCCCGCGGCCTTCTTGCCGAAGGTGAAGTTGTCGCCGACCACGACCTCGGCCACGTGCAACCGCTCGACCAGCAGGTCGTGCACGTAGCGCGCGGGGGTCAGCTTCATGAAGGCCTGGGTGAACGGCATCACGCAGAACACGTCGATGCCCAGTTCCTCGGCCAGTTCCGCACGCCGGGTCAGGGTGGTCAGCTGGGCCGGATGCGAGCCGGGCCGGACCACCTCCATCGGGTGCGGATCGAAGGTCATCAGCACCGCGGGAACCCCGCGCGCGGCCGCCGATTTCACCGCCCGGCTGATCAGCTGCGCGTGTCCGCGGTGCACGCCGTCGAACACGCCGATCGTGAGTACACATCGGCCCCAGTCCGCGGGAACGTCGTCCAGCCCTCGCCATCTCTGCACAGCCGCAGCTTATATCGCGCAGCTGAACGGAGTTCGACCGAAGTCCGTGATGTCACACGCGGCTTCCGGTGTTGTGTACGAGTGATGAATCCCTGGTTCCACTGTGCGGCGAGCTGTGTCTTTCGGCATTGCTGTGCTTAAGCTCGAGTATGTGCCCGGTAAACGAGACATCGCCACCCGCCGTGAGCTAGCCGACGCTGCCGCGCCGAGACAGGCCACCGGCGGCACCGCGACGATCGCGCCGGTGCTCTCCTCGGTTGCCCAGGACTATCTGAAGGTGATCTGGACCGCACAGGAGTGGTCGCAGGAGAAGGTGTCGACCAAGTTGCTCGCCGAACGCATCGGGGTCTCCGCGTCCACCGTGTCCGAGGCCGTGCGCAAGCTCGCCGATCAAGGCCTGGTCGAGCATGCCCGCTACGGGTCGATCACGCTGACCGACGGCGGGCGCCGGGCCGCGATCGCGATGGTGCGCAGGCATCGGCTGATCGAGACGTTCCTGGTGAACGAGCTCGGCTACGGCTGGGACGAGGTGCACGACGAGGCCGAGGTGCTCGAGCACGCGGTCTCCGAACTGCTGATGGCGCGCATCGACGCCAAACTCGGCTACCCCGACCGGGATCCGCACGGCGACCCGATCCCCTCGGTCGACGGCGCCGTGCCGACCCCGCCGGCCCGCCAGCTCAGCGACTTCGGCGCCGGAGAGTCCGGCCGGGTCGCGCGCATCTCCGACTCGGACCCGGACATGCTCCGCTACTTCGACTCCGTCGGCATCGCCCTGGACACCGCCATCACGGTCGTGGAACGCCGGGATTTCGCCGGCACCATCGCAATTCGCATCGGCACCGCCGAAACCCCCACCGACCTGGGCAGTCCCGCCGCCGAAGCAATCTGGCTCACCACCTGAGGGGGTTGCCCACCGTCGTGGGTGCGGCGCACAGCCCGTAGAGGCAACCCACCATTGAGGATGCGGTGCACAGCCCACCTTCGAGGGCGCGCCGCACCGACCGCCCACTCATCCCGGGGGATTGCCAGCGGGTCTATTGACGAACCGCGAGGTCGCGGCGGGCTCGATCGTCAATGCGATTCGGCGCCTACTGTTCCGCCAGTTCGGCTGCGCGGGGCGCGACGGCCGCGGCGAAATCCGTGACTGCCGCAGTGCCGCCTGGGTCCGGAGTCAGGACTTCCCCTGCGGCGAGCACGTCGCAGACGGCGCGGTCGACCGCTTCGGCGGCCGGGTGTTCACCGAGGTGGTCGAGCAGCACCGCGCTCGATCGTCAATGCGATTCGGCGCGTGCCGGATCCACCAATTCCGCGGCGCGACGGGGGCATCGAGGGCGCAGGCCCACCACCTGAAGGAGCAGTCACCATCAACGGCGGCCGACCGACTGCGCAGGTCGCAGTCGCATCGGGCGGCTCGTATCGGTCTCGATCGTCAATGTGGTTCGGCGCCTACCTGAGTCGTTAGTTCGGCGGCGCGGTCGGCGATGGCGGCGGCGAGGTCCGTGGTTGTGGCGGTGCCGCCGAGGTCTGGGGTCAGGACTTTGCCTGCGGCGAGCACGTCGCAGACGGCGCGGTCGACTGCGGTGGCGGCCGTGTGTTCGCCGAGGTGGTCGAGGAGCATTGCGCCGGCGAGGATTTGGGCTACCGGGTTTGCGATGCCCTGACCCGCGATGTCGGGGGCGCTGCCGTGCACTGCTTCGAACATCGATGGTGCGGTGCCCGCGGGGTTGATGTTGCCGGACGGGGCCAGTCCGAGTCCGCCGGTGACCGCTGCGGCCAGGTCGGACAGGATGTCGCCGAACAGGTTCGAGCCGACGATCACGTCCAGGCGGTCCGGGTGCAGGACGATCTCCGCGGCCAGCGCGTCGACGTGCATCTGCCGGGTTCGCACGTCGGGGTATTCGCCGGAGATGCGGTCGAACACGCTGTCCCAGTACGGCATCGAGTGGATCAGGCCGTTCGACTTGGTGGCCGAGCACAGTGTGCCGCCGCGTTCGCGCGCCCGGTCGAAGGCGTAGCGGATGATCCGTTCGCAGCCGGCCCGGGTGAATACCGACTCCTGGAGCACGAATTCGTCCTCCCGGCCGGGGTTGTGTGTGCCGCCGATCTCGGAGTACTCGCCCTCGGAGTTCTCCCGCACGATGAGGATGTCGAGGTCCTCGGCGGTGCGGCCGCGCAGCGCCGACTCGGTGCCCGGCAGCAGCCGGACCGGACGGAGGTTGACGTACTGACTGAACGCGCGCCGCAACGGAATCAGCAGACCCCACAGCGAAACATGGTCGGGCACACCGGGAAAGCCGACGGCGCCAAGCAGGATCGCGTCGAAGCCGGCCAGCAGTTCGGGTCCGTCGGCGGGCATCATCTCGCCGGTGCGCAGGTAATTCGCGCAGGACCAATCGAATTCGGCCCATTCGATACCGGGCAGCACGGTGTCGAGCACCGTGACCGCCGCCGCGGTGACGTCGACGCCGATGCCGTCGCCGGGGATGGTCGCGATGCGGTACTTGCGGTCGGTCACAGGCGCACTCCGATGTATTTGGTCTCGAGGAACTCGTCGATGCCGATCGTCCCGCCTTCGCGACCGAGCCCGGACTCCTTGACCCCGCCGAAGGGTGCGGCGGGGTTGGAGACGACACCCTGGTTGAGCCCGACCATGCCGGTCTCCAAGGCCTCGCAGACCCGCAGCCCGCGCCGGAGGTGCTCGGTGAAAACATATCCGACCAGGCCGTACGGGGTGTTGTTGGCGCGGGCGATCACCTCGGCCTCGGTGCCGAACGCGGCGATCGCGGCGACCGGCCCGAAGATCTCGGTGTGGCACAGCTGGGCGTCGTCGGGCACGCCGGTCAGCACGGTCGCGGGATAGAAGTTGCCCGGACCGTCGATCGCCGTGCCGCCGGTCAAGACCTGCGCACCGCGGCGGCACGCGTCGGCGACCAGCTCGCTGACCTTGATCACCGCGTCGGCGTCGATGAGCGGGCCGACGACCACGCCGGGCTCGGTGCCCCGGCCCATCGGCAGGGCCGCCATCCGGGTGGCGAGCTTGGTCGCGAATTCGTCGACGACGTTGCGCTGCACGAAGATTCGGTTCGCCGCGGTGCAGGCCTGGCCGATGTTGCGCATCTTCGCCGCGAGCGCGCCCTCCACCGCCTCGTCCAGGTCCGCGTCGTCGAACACGATGAAGGCCGCGTTGCCGCCCAGCTCCATCGAGGTGCGCATCACCGTCTGCGCGCACTGCTCGAGCAGTCGCTTGCCGACGGCGGTCGAGCCGGTGAAGGACAGCTTGCGCGAACGGGGGTCCAGGATGAGCGGCGTCATCAGCGCGCCGGGGTCGGCGGTGGTGAGTACGTTGACCACCCCGCGCGGCACACCCGCGCGGTCGAGGAGGTCGGCGAGCGCGAGCATCGACAAGGGCGTCTGCTCAGCGGGTTTCACCACACAGGTGCAGCCGGCGGCGAGCGCGGGCGCGATCTTGCGGGCGCCCATGGCCATCGGGAAGTTCCACGGCGTGATCAGCAGGCTCGGGCCGACCGGCTGTTTGGTCACCAGGAATCGCGCGCCACCGGCCGGCGCGGGCAGATAGCCGCCGTCGAGACGCACTGCCTCCTCGGCGAACCAACGTAAAAACTCAGCGGCATAAGCGATTTCGCCACGCGCCTCGGCAATCGGCTTACCCATCTCCAACGTCATGATGAGCGCGAGCCGGTCGGTGTCGTCGAGCAGCGCGTGGTGCGCGCGCATGAGCAGGTCGGCGCGTTCCCTGGGCGGCGTCGCGGCCCACGCGGATCGGGCGGCGTGCGCGGCGGCCAGCGCGTCGAGACCGTCCTGCGGTCGCGCGTCGGCGACCGCGCACAGCGCCCCGCCGGTGGCCGGATCCAGCACGAGCAGTTCGGCATTCGTCTCGCACCACTGGCCGTCGATATACAGACCCGTCGGCACAGTGTCGATGACGGCTCGTTCCGCGGCGGACACGGTCTCGGTAAGCATCGGCGCCGGACTCCTTTCACTTGCCGGACGCGACCGTGGGCTATTGCTGCGGCCGCTGTCGCCATGTTATGCATATTGTCAACAATCCGACAATAGACAATGTGCGGATGTTGGGCGCGCACCACTTCCCCGGAGGCGATCACCATGACCGAACTCTCGCCCGTTCTGCGACAGGCCACCCCGGTGACCGTCGACCACGGAACCGGCTGCTACCTCTACGGCACCGACGGGCGGCGCTATCTCGACTTCACCGCGGGCATCGGCGTCACCAGCACCGGCCACTGCCATCCGCGGGTGGTCGCGGCGGCGCAGGCGCAGGTGGCCAGCCTGATCCATGGGCAATACACGACCGTCATGCACCGACCGATGCTCCAGCTGATCGAACGTCTCGGCACGGTGTTGCCCGAAGGACTGGACACACTGTTCTTCGCCAACTCCGGCAGCGAGGCGATCGAGGCGGCGCTGCGGCTCGCGCGCCAGGCCACCGGACGGCCGAATGTCGTTGTCTTCCATGGCGGTTTCCACGGCCGCACCGTCGCGGCGGCGACCATGACGACCTCGGGCACCCGATTCTCCGCCGGATTCAGCCCGCTGATGTCCGGGGTGCACGTGGCCCCGTTCCCGACCGCGTACCGCTACGGCTGGACCGAGCAGGAGGCCACCTCGTTCGCCCTGCGCGAGCTGGACTACCTGTTCGCCACGATCACCTCGCCGGCCGAAACCGCCGCGTTCGTGGTCGAGCCGATGCTCGGCGAGGGCGGTTACATCCCGGGCAACACCGCGTTCTTCCACGGGCTGCGCGAACGGGCCGACCGGCACGGCATCCTGCTGGTCATCGACGAGATCCAGACCGGTTTCGGGCGCACCGGAAAGTTCTTCGGGCATCAGCACTTCGGGGTGCGTCCGGACATCATCACCATCGCGAAGGGACTCGCCAGCGGGTTCCCGCTGTCCGGCATTGCGGCCCCGCGTGAACTGATGGCCAAGGCGTGGCCTGGCTCGCAGGGCGGCACCTACGGCGGCAACGCCGTGGCCTGCGCCGCCGCCGTCGCGACGCTGGAGGTCATCGAATCCGAGCGCCTGGTGGACAACGCCGCCGCCCGCGGTGAACAGCTGCTCGCCGGGCTGCGCGCGAGCGCCACCAAGGCGATCGGCGACGTGCGCGGTCTGGGGCTGCTGGCCGGTGCCGAATTCACTACCGCGACAGGGGAACCCGACACCGAGACGGCGAGTGCCGCGCAACGGCTCGCGGTCGAGAAGGGGCTGCTGCTGCTCACCTGCGGCGCGCACATGAACGTGGTGCGAATGATCCCGCCGCTGATCGTGACCGAGACCCAGATCGAGGACGCGCTCGCGATCTGGAACGAAGTGCTCGCCGAACTCTAGCCCGAAGCCCCGGGCCTGCTCGCCGGGCTCTAACCCAAAGCCCCGGGCCTGTTCGCCGAACTCTAGCCCGAAGCCACGGGCCTGCTCGCCGACTATGCCGAACCTTTCCCCGATAGCGCAGGTTCGCAACATTATTCGCGTCCCCACTGTTGCAACTTCATCGACCGCCGCGCCCATCGCGCGATGACCAGGAGACAGACCATGGCCCGCTACATCACCATCACGCTCACCAAGGCCGGCGTGACCTGCCGCGCCCGGCTGCTCGACACCGAAGCGCCGCGCACCTGCGCGGCGGTGTGGGACGCGCTGCCGCAGGAAGGGGACGCGTTCCACGCCAAGTACGCCCGCAACGAGGTATACACGCTGGTCCCCCGCATCGGCGCGGCCCCCCACCGAGAGAACCCGACCGTCACGCCGATCCCCGGCGATGTCTGCCTGTTCGACTTCGAGCCGTGGGAGATCGGCAACCCGGCCTACGGTTACGACCCCGGCTCCACCGCCCACCACGACCAGGGCGCAACCGATCTCGCGATCTTCTACGGCCGCAACAACTTACTCATCAACGGCGACATGGGCTGGGTCCCCGGCAACGTCTTCGCCACCATCGAAGAAGGCCTGGCCGATATCGCCGCAGCCTGCAACACCCTCTGGCTACACGGCGTAGCCGGCGAAACCCTGTCGTTCGCCCGCGCCTGAAACCACGACCCCGGGCACCAATCCCCCTCCCGCGCACCAATTCGCAAACGAACTCATACGCACCGCCACAAACGTGCGCGCCATCGATGGCCCGGCGCAGGCAGCGGCAATCGGTAATCGGCAGAGGCCGCCACGCACCAATCCGACTCCAGCGCACGAGTTGGCTGGCGAAGTCGTGCGCACTGCTACGAAACGTGCGCGTCATCATTGACCGGCGCTGGCAGCGACAGCGGCAATCGGCTGCCGCCGGAGCCCGCCCGCGCACCAATTCGACTCCCGCGCAAGCATTAGTTAGCGAATCCATGCGCACCACCACAAACGTGCGCGCCCTCGATGGCCCGGCATCGGCAGCGGGCCGACATGCCATCCCGACGCAGGGTCAGAGGCAATCGGCCGCCGTGCACCAATTCGACTCTCGCGCAAGCGTTAGTTGGCGAATTCGAGCACCGCCACAAAACGTGCGCGCCATCGATAGCCCGCCACCAGCCATGGACCGGCCAGCCGACCTGCCACCCGACACAGCGTCAGCGGCAAGCGGCTGGCGCCAGAGGCCGCCGCGCACCAATTCGCAAACGAACTCGTACACACCGCCACAAAACGTGCGGCCCTCGATGGCTCAGCACAGCAGCGGCTCGGCCAGCCGGTTGCCAACCCAACGCAGCGTCAGTGGCAATTGGCCGCCGCGCATCAATTCGACTGGCGCGCAGGCGTTGGTTGGCGAAGTCGTGCGCACTGCTACGACACGTGCGCGCCGTCGGCGGTTCGGTGCTGTCGGGTCGGCGGCGGGCTATTTCAGGGGGTCAGGATGTGTTCGGCGTAGCGGGCTACCGCGAGGACCAGGTCGTCGGAGTGGCGGGGGCCGATGATCTGCATGCCGACCGGAAGGCCGGCCTTGGTGGTGCCGACCGGGATGCTGATGGCCGGTTGCTGAGTCATGTTGAACGGGTAGGTGAATGGCGTCCACTGTGGCCAACTGGTCAGGCCGCTGCCGGGCGGCACGTTGTGGCCTGCTTCGAAGGCGGTGATCGGCATCGTCGGCGTGATCAGCACGTCGAAGGCGGTGTGGAAGGCGCCCATGGCGATGCCGATCTCGGCGGCCACGTTGCGGGCGTCGAGATAATCGACGGCGCGGACTGCGTCGCCCTGTTCCCACACGTCGCGCAGGGCCGGATCCACCCGCTCCCGCGCGCCCGCGGGAAACTTCGACAGCATGGTCGCCGCGCCCGCCGCCCACAGCAGTTCGAACGCCTCGCGCGGATCGGCGAAGCCGGGATCCGCTGCGACAACCCGCAATTCGGCGTCGGCGAGCTTGCGCACCGCCGCGTCGACCAGCGCGGCGACCTCGGGGTCGACCGTGGCGTACCCGAGGGTCGGCGAGTAGGCGACGGTCAGTCCGCGAACCTCGCGCACCACCTGCCCGCGAAACGTGGTCAGCGTCGGCGCGAGACTCGTCGGGTCGCGCGGGTCGGGCAGTGACAGGATGTCCATCAGCAGCGCGGCGTCCTCGACGGTCCTGGTCATCGGCCCCGCATGCGCGAGCGGGCCGAACGGGCTCGCCGGATACAGCGGAATCCGGCCGTGCGTCGGCTTGAACCCGACGATGCCGCAGAACGCCGCCGGAATGCGAATGCTGCCACCACCATCGGTGCCGACCGAGACCGGTCCCATGCCACCCGCGACCGCGGCCGCACTACCGCCGGACGAACCGCCCGCGGTGGTCGCCGGGTCGACGGGGTTGCGGGTGATGCCGGTCAGCGGGCTGTCCGTGACCGCCTTCCAGGCGATCTCCGGCGTCGTCGTCTTGCCGAGGAACACCATGCCGTCCTCGCGCAGCCGGGCCGCGACCGGGCTGTCCACCGTCCACGGCCCAGCCGGGTCCACCGACGTGGAGCCGCGCCTGGTCGGCCAGCCCTCGGTGAGGAAGATGTCCTTGATCGAGATCGGCACGCCGTCGAGCAGCCCGCGGGCGTGTCCGGAATGCCAGCGCGCCTCGGAGTCCTTGGCCTGCACGAGCGCTCGATCGGGGTCGACCAGGCAGTACGCGTTCACGTCCGGATCGCGGGTCGCGATGGCGTCCAGTACCGCCTCCGTCGCCTCGACGGGTGAGAGAGCGCCCGCCGCGTAGGCCGAGACCAGTTGCACGGCAGTCATCGCCGCCGGTTCGGTGGGAATGTTGATGTCGGGGTAGCTCATCCAAGGGCTCCTTCAGCCGGGCACGTACCCCAGCTCCTTGTCGACCACGTTCTGCAATGGCCGGCCGGCGATCCAGTTGTCGAAGTTCTCGGCGAACGCGCTGACGATCTCGGTCCGCCAGCCGATGAAATCGCCCGAATTGTGCGGTGTGATCGACACGTTCGGCAGATCCCACAGCGGATGGTCGGGTGGCAGCGGCTCGGGGTCGACCACATCGAGCGCGGCCCCGGCGATCGATCCGGCGGCGAGTGCGGCCACCAGATCGTCGGTAACTACGAGTTCCCCACGGCCGACGTTGACAAACCTCGCGTGCGGCTTCATCGCGGCGAATTCTCTGGCGCCGAACATGTTCCGGGTCTGCGGTGTCAGCGGGGCGATGGCCACGACATAGTCGGCCGCCGGTAGCTCGGCATAGAGGTCGGTGCCGACCGAGCCGAAATCCGGGTCGACCGAACGCATTCGGCGACCGACCGCGCGAATGTTCATCCCGGCCGCGCGCAGCAGCCGGGCGATGGCCCGGCCGATCGAGCCGGTACCGACGATCAGCACGGTGCTGCCCGCGACCCGTTCGTTCTCCCGGTGTTCCCACGCGTGGCGCAGCTGTCTGCGCATCGATCCGGGCAGGTCCTTGGCGAAGCCGAGAATCTGCCCGAGCACGTATTCCGCGATGGCTGTATCGAACAGGCCGCGCGTGTTGGTCACGACGACGTCGCTGGTCCGCAGCGCGGGGAACATCGCCGGGTCCACCCCGGTCGATCCCATGTGCAACCATTGCAGCCGGTCGGCCGATGGCCACGCGCCGGGGATCGCGCGGGTCAGGAAGTCGTAGACGAACAGCACGTCGGCACCGCGCAACGCGGTCGCCAGACCGGCTGCCTCGGTGTAGCGCACAGTCGCCCGAGCCGCGACGGCGGCCAGCAGATCCGCCTCGGGCACGCGGTCACTGTGCAGGACGGTGACAATGGGGCCCGTTTCCACATTGACACAGTAAGATCGCATCGTATGATTGTCAACAATCCGACTCCGCTCGGAGGTCCAGCCAGCTGAGTG
Organism: Nocardia sp. NPDC006044; assembly: GCF_042871115.1. Taxonomy (NCBI): domain Bacteria; kingdom Bacillati; phylum Actinomycetota; class Actinomycetes; order Mycobacteriales; family Nocardiaceae; genus Nocardia; species Nocardia sp. NPDC006044. The sequence goes on along the minus strand of NZ_JBIAID010000001.1, from coordinate 1,426,339 downwards.
CGAGAGGGGCCGTGGTGGAACTCAGCTTCCCGGATATCGAGGGCCCCGTCGCACAACGGGGCATCGGCATCATCGCTCCGTTCGACCTCGCGCTCGAACGTGAACTCTGGCGCTGGGCGCCGATGGAGGTCAGCCTCCACCTCGCCCGGACGCCCTACGAGCCGGTTCCGGTCTCGCTGGCCATGGCCGAACTGGTATCCAATCCAGCGCATTTGACCGCCGCCACCCGCGACGTGCTGCACGTCGAGCCGGAAGTGGTTGCGTACCTGTGCACTTCGGGCAGTTTCATCAAGGGCCTGGAGTACGAGCGCTCGTTGCGCGAAACGATCTGCGCGGCAGGGGCGTTGGACGCGGTCACCACCTCGGGGGCGCTGGTCGAGGCGATCCGGCATCTGGACCTCAGCCGGGTCTCGGTGCTCACCCCGTACGACGAAGTCCTGACCGGCAAGCTGCACGAGTTCCTCGGCGAGGCAGGCTGTTCCGTCATCCGCTCCGACCATCTCGGTCTCGGCGGCGGCATCTGGAAGGTCAACTACCGCACCATCGCCGAACGCATTGTCGGCGCGGACGATCCGGCCGCCCAGGCCATCTTCGTCAGCTGCACCAACCTGCCCACCTACGACGTCATCGAGCCGCTCGAACAGGCCCTCGGCAAACCCGTGCTCACCGCGAACCAGCTCACCATGTGGGCCTGTCTCGGCCGGATGAAGCTGCCGATGATGGGCCCGGGCAAGTGGCTACTGAACGTCTTCTGATCGGGAGAACACCACATGCGGACACCCACCATCGGTTTCATCTACCCGGACCACGCGGCCGAGGACGACTACCCGCTGGCCGCCGCCGCGCTCGGCGCCGGTCTGCCGGTGGCGCATATCTACGGCACCGATCTGCACGCCATCCCAGAGCTGCTCGATCTGGGTAGCCCGGACAAGCTGCGCCACGGCGCCGAACTGCTCGCGCCACACCGGCCCGACGCGGTCGTATGGGCCTGCACCTCAGGCAGTTTCGTCTACGGCCCGCGCGGCGCCCGCGATCAGGTCGACGCACTGGCCGTCGCCGCCGGTGTGCCGGCGACCAGCACCAGCCTCGCGTTCGTCGACGCGGTGCGGGCGCTCGGCGTGCGGACCGTCGCCGTCGCGGCCAGCTATCCGGACGACGTCGCGGCACTGTTCGTCGAATTCCTGGCGGACGCGGGCATCGACGTCGTCTCGATGCGCAGCTCGGGTATCGACACCGCCGCCGAGGTCGGCACCCTGACCGCCGAGCAGGTCCGGCGGCTCGCCGTGGCCAACGATCACCCCGAGGCCGAGGCGCTGCTCATCCCCGACACGGCCATGCATACGCTTGCCGTGCTGCCGGAGCTCGAGGCCACCCTCGGCAAACCGGTACTCACCGCCAACCAGGTCACCATCTGGGCGGGGCTGCGGCTGGCCGGCACCGCCGTGACCTGCCCGGCCCTCGGCACCCTGTTCACAGAAAGGCACGCGCATGCCGCTCGTTGAGATCGAGCCGGTCAGCAGGCAATCCACCGCCGAGGTCATCGCCGACCGGCTGCGCGAGGCGATCATGCGCGGCAGCTTCGCGCCCGGCGACCAGCTCGGCGAGGCCGACCTCGCGGCCCGCTTCGACGTGTCCCGCGGGCCGGTACGTGAGGCGATGCAACGACTGGTCTCCGAGGGTCTGCTGCACAGCATCCGCCACCGCGGCATCTTCGTCATCGACCTCACCCTCGACGACGTCGCCGACATCTACCAGGCCAGGACCGCCATCGAGGGCGGTGCGCTGGAGCTGATCCTGGACGGTCGCCGCGAGATCGCCTACGCGGCACTCGGCGACAGCGTCACCCAGATGTGCGCGGCCGCCGAAATCGGCGATGCCGGAGCGCTGTCCGACGCCGATCAAGCTTTCCACGTCGCGCTGGTCGACAGCGCGGGCAGCCCGCGCCTGGTCCGCGCCGCCCGCACCCTGCTCATCGAGACCCGAATGTGCTTGGGCGCCTTGCAGACAACCAATCCGGACCTGACGGAACAAGCCCGCGAGCACGTCGACCTCCGCACCGCCATCGGCGCCGGACCGCCCGCCCGCGCGCGCAAGCTGCTGATCGACCACATGCAGGGCGCGGTCCGCGCGATCGCCGCTCAGCGCAGTCAGCCGGACGTGGTGTGAGTCTCCCGGTCAGCAGCTGAAGTACGGGCGAAGCCGGGCGGGGACTCCGTCGGCGACGGCCGTGGTCCAGCAGACGTCGTGCGGGAAGTAGACGTAGGTGAGCCAGCCGTCGGCGGCGTGCCGGACGATGCGCTGGCTGTCGCCGTGCGAATCCCAGACGATGACCGCCCACGCGCCGTCGCACTCGCGCACCGTGGCGTTCGCGTCGATCAGCTCGCCGAGGTCGTCGAGGTCGTGCACGATCGTCGCGGCGGCGCACGACGGGACGAGTCCCGGTTCTTCGAAACGCAGTTGGCCGGAGACCTTTTGGCCTTCGCTCATCAGGAAGAGGCTGTGCATGCCCTCCGGGACCGGGGTGGCGCCGGGCGGTGGGGTTCCCAGGCCGAAGAGGTAGCAGCCGGTCGGCACCGAGAAGGTCGCGAGGCCGGTGCCGTCGGTGACCGCGTCGCGGCGCAAGGTTTCGGTGGTTTCGCCGAGTGGAATGTCGTGGGACGCCGGGTCACACGGTTGCACCAAGGACAGATGGACCGGCACGTTCGGTACCGGGGTTCCGGAGAGTGTTCTGGTGCGGATTTCCGCGGTGCCGAATGCCTGCGGCGGATTGCCGGGCGATGGATTGCCGGGCGATGGATTGACAGGTGACGGCTTGACGGGTGACGGACTCGCCGACGGCGAATTGCCCGGCGGCACAGACGTTGTGGATCGCTGCGGCGTGACTCCCGGCGCCGAGCTGATCGTCGGTATGGCACCTGTAGTCGGCTTGCCTCGCGCCGCCACTCCGTCATCCCCACCGCACGCCGAGGCGACCACCAGTACCGCGGCCAGCACCCCCGCCACTCGAACCAACATCGCCCCACCTCCCAATCGAGCGACCAGATACCTACTTATCGCCGACCAGAACCCGCCGGTTAACACCGAACGGGACATGAAGAAGGGCGAGGCGGCGTGTCACCACCACTATGTCCCGCTCGGGTGCGTGTCCTCGAACCTCTGGCGGCATCCCGTCGCCTCCGGTGCCAGGACATCCGCACCCTCGGGGGGAGAAGGCGGCTGAGCCATCGCGAACGTCCTGGAGCATCGCCGCCTTGGCGTCCGCACTGGTTGTCCCGAGATGATCGTGGCGACCTCGCAACGGTCGTCGACCGCGGATGGTTGACCCGCTGGGCCGAGCATTTGCGCTGAAAACCGTTGCCCCGCAATCGACTGAATCTGAATGTCCGGAGTCACACTCAACTGGGCCTTACTGAACTGGCGCCCACGGTGGCGTGAGGCAACAGCGTGGGGCGGGCCAGGGTATATCGCTGGACCACGTCCCGTTCGGGGGTGATCAGCGAGAGAGGAAGTCGAGCAGGGAACGGAATTCGGGGAGGGAGAGGTAGCCGTCGTTGTCCTGGTCGGCGGCGGCCAGGAGGGTTTCGGCCGATTCCTCGATGCGGCCCTCGCCGACGTGGCGGATGAGGGATTCGAGTTCCTCTACCGAGATGCGGCCGTCCTGATTCACGTCGAAGACGGCGAACGCGGCATTCGCATCGGTGACCTCGATCCGGCCGCCCACCAGCGCGGCATCGAATTCCGCCCGGGAGATCAGGAAGTCGCCGTCGGTGTCGGCGGCGGCGACCATCCGCTCGACCGCGTCGTCCTCGACCTCGAGGCCGAGCGCCCGAATACCCGCGGTGATATCCGCGACCGAGACGAGCCCGTCCCCATCCCGATCCCAAAGCTCGAACGTGTCGACCGGACGTCCACCCATTGCCCACTGCCTCCCACTACCACCCCGCCCAGGGGCCAATCCACACTGTACGGATTCCCTCGCCGCCCAGCAGCCCAGCGGCCTCGGCCCGCGAACGGGACTTCACCAAGCCACCACCCGCACTCCGCCGCAGGGAAGTCCCGCTCGGCAACGACTGGTGCTGTGAGCGGGACGTCAGGGAGGCGCTACTTGTACTTCGCCACGAGCTTGTCCGGAGCGGCGGGAGACGAATCGCCAAGCGATGGAAGTGGATTGAAGCGCGATGGTTGCGGACGCCGGTCCGATGGACGCGATACCGGCCCGATGAAACGCGACGACAGTCCAATGGACGCGATACCGGTCCGGTAAAGGCGACGCCGGTCCGATGGAGGCGACGCCGGTCCGGTCGACGCGATGCCGGTCCGGTAAAGGCGACACCGCCCCGGTGGACGCGACGCCAGTCCGATGGAGGCGACGCCGGTCCGGTCGACGTGATGCCGGTCCGATGGAGGCGACACCGGCCCGATGGACGTGACGCCGGTCCGGTCGACGCGATGCCGGTCCGATGGAGGCGACGCCGGTCCGATGGACGCGATGCCGGTCCGGTAAAGGCGACGCCGGTCCGATGGACGCGATACCGGTCCGGTCGACGCGATGCCGGTCCGATGGAGGCGACACCGGCCCGATAAACGCGACACCAGTCCTATGGAGGCGACACCGGCCCAATGAACGCGACACCGCCCCGGTGGACGCGACGCCAGTCCGATGGAGGCGGATTACCAGTTCGCGGAACGTATTTGGAGTCAGGCGCTGATCGAGGTGGGCGGGGTTGTGCGGGTGCGGTTTTCGTCGGCGGTGGCGAGCCAGAGGTAGAGCGGCGGGAGGGCGACTTCGAGGGCGGTGAGGACGATCTGGAACCAGTGTGGCCAGCCGTAGACGGCGACGGAGATGAAGCGGCCGACGGCGCCGAGCAGGAAGATGCCCGCCAGCCAGCGGATGACGATGGCGGGGATCGGGGTCTGGCGGGCGGCCCAGATCCAGGCGACACCGTAGCCGAGGAAGATGGCGCCGAAGAACCGGGTCTGGCTGTCGGCGGTGACGCCCGAGGAGCCCATGTCGGGGATGCCGTCGATGCCGGCCGCCAGGTGGAAGATCCCGATCGCGACGCAGGCGAGGCCCATCGTCATGGAAAGCCATTTGAGTGCGGTTGCCATGTTGTTTCTCCCCGGTGTGCAACGAATCCCGCTGGCGTGCAGCAGGTTTCCGACTCGAACCAGCAGCAGAAGACTAGTAGACGTTTGTCTACTAAAAGACCCTACGGCGCTTAGTAGACAAACGTCAACTAGAGTTTTGACATGAGCACTCGCCGTCGCCTGTCCCCCGACGAGCGCCGCCAGGTACTACTGGAGGCGGGCGCGCAACTGTTCGCCGAACGCGCCTACGACGCGGTGCTGATGGAGGACGTCGCGGCGGCCGCGGGAGTATCGCGGGCCCTGCTCTACCGCCACTTCCCGAGCAAGCGCGAGCTGTTCGCCAGGGTGTACGAGCAAGCCGCGGAACAGCTGCTGATCGCCACGCCCCTGGACAACGAACGACCGCTCGCCGAACAGTTGACCGCCGGGCTCAACACCCACTTCGACTACTTCGAAGCGAACGCCAACAGCGTGCTCGCGGCGAATCGGGTACTCGCCGGCGACCCGACCATCCAATCCATCATCGCCGGCGAACTCGGCGAACTGCGCCGCCGGCTGCTCGACGCCCTCGATCTCGAAGGAACCGTGCGCACCCAGGTCTCCTCGATCCTGATGAGCTGGCTCACCTTCGTCCGGGTACTGACCGTCGAATGGCTGGAAAACCAACACTATTCACGCACCGAACTGGTGGACATCAGCATCGGCTCTCTCCTCGGCGCCCTACACCCCATCCTCGGCCCGGCTTCCCTCCGAGTGATCAGGGTCGCGCGGTGTAATCCAATCGACACTTGAACCCGACGTTGCGTCAGGTTCTACCGTGGGTTGTGCACATCGAGAGGAAACCACGGTGGTCGAGCGGATTTGGCGGGTCGGGGAACTAGCCCGGGAAACGGGCATGACGGTGCGCGCGCTGCATCATTACGACCGGCTCGGGCTGGTGGTGCCGTCGTCGCGGACCTCGGGCGGGCACCGGTGCTACACCCAGGCCGACGTCCGGCGGTTGCATCGCGTCGTTGCCTTGCGGGGCTTCGGGTTTCGGCTCGACGACATCGCGGCGCTGCTCGACGCCGAACCGAACCAGGACCCTCGGGACCTGATCCGCCAGCAACTGGCGGCGGTCGGCGAACGCATCGCGCACGCGATACGACTCCGTGCACGCCTGCTCGGTGCGCTCGACGGTCTCGACCATGCGGTCGAGCCGACGACATCGGAGTTCCTGCAACTGATCGAGGAGACGATCACCATGAATAAGCCACTGACCCCCGAGGAATTCGCCCGACTGGCCCAGCAGCGCGCCGACTACACGCGCCAGTTGGACGCCGAACAGCTTGCGGCACTGACGAAACGACGCGAGGAGGCATTCGCGGCCATGAGCCCGGCCGAACGAGAGCGTCTCCAGGCCCGGCGCGCACAGCTGGTCCCACCCGGTAGCGACATCCCGAGCGCGGACAGCTGATCCGACGCGACGACCGCCAAGGCTGCCCATCCCACGAGCCAGCGCACATTCCGAGCGGAACTCGCTATGCCACAGCGCGTTCCGCCCGGCGCAGCACCCCGACGACCTACAGGTTCGACGGGCGGACGACCATGACGGAGGCGGCGCGCTTGCCGCTTTCCTGGAGGAGCGCGATGGCTCGGCCGTCGGGGGCGAGGGCGGCGTAGACGCCGGGGAGGCCGATGGGGTCCAGCCAGCGGCCGTTGCGCAGGTCGTCGACCTGGGATTCGTCTATTTCGCGGTGCGGGAAGGCGGTTCGCACCGCCTCGTCCATGCCGAGGCTGAGCAGGGTGGCGCCGGATTCGGCGGACTCGGCCAATTCGCCCAGGGTGCGGGCGTGTTCGAGGGTGAACGGGCCGACTCTGGTGCGGCGCAGCGCGGTCAGGTGGCCGCCCACGCCGAGTGCGGCGCCGAGGTCTCGGGCCAAGGCGCGAACATAGGTGCCGGACGTGCATTCGACGACCACATCGAGGTCGACGAATTCGCCGTCCGGGACGTCGCGGCGGGCGAGGATGTCGAAGCGGGACACCGTGACCGGCCGCGCCGCCAGCTGGACCTCTTCACCCGCGCGGTGCCGGGCATAGGCGCGTTCGCCGTTCACCTTGATCGCGCTGACGGTGGCCGGGACCTGTTCGATGTCGCCGGTGAGTTTCGTTGTCTGCGCGGCAATTTCGTCGTCGGCGAGGTGCAGGGCGGAGGTGGTCGAGAGCACCTCGCCCTCGGCGTCGTCGGTGCTGGTGGCCTGGCCGAGACGGATGGTCGCGGTGTAGGCCTTGGTGGTCAGGGTGAGCAGGCCGAGCAGCTTGGTGGCCCGTTCGACGCCGAGCACGAGCACTCCGGTGGCCATCGGGTCGAGGGTGCCCGCGTGCCCGACCTTCTTGGTGCGCAACAGTTTCCGGCAGCGCGCGACGACGTCGTGACTGGTGAGGCCGCCGTCCTTGTCCACGATCAGCAGCCCGCCGAGACCGTCCATCAGCCGTGCACGATCGCGGTGAGGATGAACCCGTCGGCGATCAGCCACCGGCCGTCGAACGACAGCAACGGCACCCCGCCGTCGGTGGTCTGTCCCGGCACCAGCAGCTCGCTGTGGAACGTGCCGTGGCCGGAATCGCCGGTGCTGTCCTGGATCTCGAAGGTGATGTGCGCGTCCTCGAAACCGAGCCAGCGCGCGGTCAGCGGGAACCACGCCTTATAGGTCGCTTCCTTGGCGCAGAACAGCAGCCGGTCCAGGTGCAGCGCGGAACCGGTGGCCTGCAGCCACTCCCGCTCCGGCGGCAAGCTCACCGAGTCGAGGATGCCCTCGGGCAGCGTCGCGTGCGGCTCGGCATCGATGCCAACCGAGCGGAAGCGCAGCTTGTGCGCCAGCGCCGCGGCCCGATAGCCGTCGCAGTGCGTCATGCTGCCGACGATGCCGCGCGGCCAGATCGGCGCGCCCCGCTCACCCTTGCCGATCGCGACCGGCGGCTCACCGAGCTCGGCCAGCGCCAACCGCGCGCAGTGCCGGGCGCCGATGAAGTCCCGGCGCCGTTTCTCCACCGCCTTCGCGATGAGATGTTCCTCGGCCGGATGCGCCTTCAGGTCCTCCGGGTACTCCAGCAGCTCAGCCGACGCGACACCCGCGGGCAGAATTGTCTCGATCAGTTCCCCCGCCTCCCCGAAACTTCAGGCCGGACTCGTGTGCCACACACGTATGGATGGCGTCCGGCGGTCAACGGGCGGGTGAGTGTGCCCGGCGAGTTACCCATGTACACACCAAATCAGTAGTTGCGTTGGGAATCAAATTGCGCAGTGACCTCCGCCGGGGTCACCGCGCGAGCTCGGTCAGACGCCGCGGCGACGCTCGGCTTTGGCGCGCATCTCCTCGGCGGCGGCCTTCATTTCGGGGGTCACCTGGAAGTGGCCACCCCACTCGTTGAGGGAGCCGGGTGGGTATACGGGAGCGGGGAGGATCTGGCGGAGGAGGCGTTCGGGGAGTCCGCGACGCTGCCATTCGCGGGGGTAACCGAGGGACACCTCCTCGAAGCGGACGCCGTCGTAGTGCGAGGTGCGGGGGATGTGCAGGTGACCGTAGACCGAGCAGACCACGTTGTAGCGGGTGTGCCAGTCGGCGGTCAGCTCGGTGCCGCACCAGAGCGCGAACTCGGGGTAGAACATGACGTCGGTCGGCTGCCGGACCATCGGCCAATGATTGATCAGCACCAGCGGCGTGCCCTCGGGCAGCGCGTCCAGCTTGCGCTGGGCGACCTGCACGCGGGCGTGGCACCACGCATCCCTGGTCAGATACGGGTCCGGGGAGAGCAGGTATTCGTCGGTGGCCACCACGTTGCGGTCCCGCGCGATGGCGAGCCCCTCCGCCTTGGTGGTGGCGCCCTTGGGCAGGAACGAATAGTCGTAGAGCAGGAACAGCGGCGCCAGCGTCACCGAGCCGCCGTACTGCTCGGCGCCCGCGCCCTCCCAGACCGGGAACGGATCCTCCGGGGTCAGCACGTCCAGGTCGCGGCAGATCGACACGAGATAGTCGTAGCGCGCGACGCCGGTCATCTGCACCGGGTCCTTCGCCGTCGTCCACAGCTCGTGATTGCCGGGCACCCAGATCACCTTGGCGAACCGGCCGCGCAGCAGCTCCAGCGCCCACCGGACGTCGTCGGTCTTCTCCCCCACGTCCCCGGCCACGATCAGCCAGTCCTCCGGTGAGTCGGCATGAATCTGCTCGACCACCGGCCGATTCCCCTGGTGCCCGACGTGAATGTCGCTCACCGCCATCAACTTGGGTATCACCACACCTACCTTGGCACACCCGACCCGCTTCGCGCCCGTCACCCCGCCGGGAACGAAACGCCCGGGCACGGCTGTGCGCGACGCACGAAGAACCGTCGAGCGCTCCCCCAAACCGAAATGAGGCAATTATCTCGGAACACGCAACCCGGTAGATCTGCGTGAACGATTCGGTAGGTTGACCGAACATGATCGCACGCAACACATTCCGCGGGATTGTCGTGGCATCATCGGCCGCGGCCGGCTTCGCCATTCCGGGTCTGGCCGGAGCAACCATCAGTCCGCCGAGCAGCGCGACGTTGCAGGTCGCCGGGGATACGCTCACCGCGACCCAGAGCCGGATCAGCTCCGACCTGCCCGGCGCCACCGTGCAGTGCACGCTGCTGGTCGACGGCAATACCAAGCAGAACACGCTGTCCCCCAGGCAGCCCGCCCCGGCCGATTTCACGCTGACCCGCCGACTGGCCGAGGGCGAGCATCTCGCCCTGACCTACTGCGCCGACTTCCCCGCCGATGCCGATACGCCGAGCTCGTACCCGACGCTGGCCTGCGCCAAGGTGACGGTGCCCGCCGGCCTGGTGGAGCAGTTGCCGAACGACGCCTGCTTCCTGACCAACAGCTGACCGCTATCCAGCGGCGCTGACCTGCCCTGGAAGCTCGGCGCCGACCTGCGCCCACCGGCCGGACCAGGCCCGCCAGGACACGGCGACCAGGCGCAAAACCATGAAAGCGACCAGGCCGGACCAGATTCCGGCGATCCCCCAGTCGAAGGCCAGCGACAGCCAGATCGCCGGGAGGAAGCCGAGCAGGGCCGAGCCGAGCGTGGTGGTGCGCAGGTAGGCGGCATCGCCCGCGCCGAGCAGGACTCCGTCGAGCGCGAAGACCACGCCGGCGACCGGGATGATGCAGACGAAGAACCACCAGGTGACGTGGGTGCGGTCCAGCACGGCCGGGTCGTCGGTGAACAGCCTCGGGATCAGGCCGGCGCCCGCCGCGAAGCACGCGGCGAGACCGAGGGCGAAGATCTCCGACCACCCGGTGACCCGTTTGGCCAAGGCGCGAGCGCCGGGTGCGTCGCCCGCGCCGAGGGCCGCGCCGACCAAGGTCTGCGCGGCGATGGCCAGCGAATCAAGGGTCAGCGCAAGGAAATTCCATAGTTGCAGCACCAGCTGATGCGCCGCGACCGAGGCCGCGCCGAACCGGGCGGCGACCGCGGCGGCCGACACGAAGCACGCCTGGAAGGCGAGGCTGCGCACGATCAGGTCTCGCCCGAGGACCAGCTGAGCGCGCATCACCTGCCACTGCGGCGCGAGCGAAACCCGCTCCCGGACAATGGCGTTCAAGAAGAGCCCGGCCATCACCAGCTGACCGGCCACGTTCGCGACGGCGGAACCGGGTAGCTCCAGCCGCGGCGCACCGGCCAGCCCGTGCACCAGCACCGGACACAGCACGCCCGAAACGATCAGCCCGGCGACGACATAGATCAGCGGACGACGAGTCTCCTGCACGCCGCGCAACCACCCGTTGCCCGCCATGGAGATCAGGATCAACGGCACGCCGAACAGCGCGATCCGCACCCACTCCAGCGCCGCGTGGGCGATATCCCCGCCACCGGCGATCGCATCGGTCAGCGGCACCGCGAAGACCTGAACCAGCAGCAGGATCAGCACCCCGACCGAGATCGCCAGCCAGGTCGCCTGCACCCCCTCGGCCACCGCGCCGCGCTCGTCCCCCGCACCGTGCTTGCGCGCGGCCCGCGCGGTGGTGCCGTAGGACAGGAAGGTGAGCTGCGAACTGGTCTGCGCCAGAATCAAACCACCCACCGCGAGCCCGGCCAGCGCGAGCGCCCCGAGCCGCCCGACCACGGCAAGGTCGAACAGGAGATAGATCGGCTCCGCGACCAGCACACCGAGCGTCGGCACCGCGATCCGCAGTATCCGCCCCGGCCCAGCCTCTGCCGCTGGCTCCACGACCGCACCCGTGGCAACCGTCGACGGCGCGGCACCCTCCGCCGGATCGCCCTCGGTGGACGACTCCCCGCTCATGAAACCTCCCTCACCGCAACACATCCTGCTAACCGCGCAGATAGACGGCCCGGACACCACGCTCGAATCACGATCCCCACCCGCTCGGCAACATGCCCGACACCATCACCCGACCCAGCAACTACACCCGCTACCCTGCCATGCGGCACCGACAGACCAGCCCTCACACCTCCTCGCCACCGACCCACCGCAGGGACACCGCCCACAGCCGCACGGGTTCTGATCTTCCGCACAGCGACATGCCGCGCTGACACGCGTGCGCATATCAAAAGGTGTTCGGCAAGGACTGTCACCGTGGTCGTCGCCCGATCGCGAGTTCGAACCGCCTGCCGAGGCGTGTAGCCCACCAGCCGCACAGGTCCTGATTCCCCGCACAGCGACTTGCCGCGCTGACACGCGTGCGTGTATCAAAAGACGTGCGGCTGCCGCTGGGGTGGTTCGGGGGTTCTGAGTTGCCTGGTGGGAGAGGTGGGTAGCTCGTCCGGTAGACGAGGACGACCTGCATTTCGCGGCCGGACCGTACTGCGCAGGCGGCTGCCGATAACGTTCAGCCCAGTGCGGTCAGCAGGGTGGTGACGAGTTCGTCGGCGGCTCCGTATGCCGTGTATCCGGCGGCGAAACGATGTCCGCCGCCGCCGAGCGCGGTCGCTACCTCGGCGACATCCACCCCGTCGTCGGCCCCGGGCCGGGTGTCGCGGGCACGCAACGACACCGTCCACCGATTGGCACCGGTCCCGGATTCCTTGAACACCGCGGCAATTCCGGCTTCGGAGGTGGTCCGGACGATGTCGATCACACTCTCCGCCTCCTCCGAACTCACGTCGGCGATGTCGTCGAGTCGCACGAACGCGTACACCAGACCGATCCCCCCGCGCACGTGCGGCACCAGCTGCGCGGTGGCGAGCACCCTGGACAGCATGGTCAACCAGCCGAACGGGTGCGTGTCCAGCAAGGTCCTGGCGATTTCGCCGCCGTCGATCCCGGTGGCCAACAACCGCTCGGCCAGCTCGTGCGTGCCGGGCCGGACCCAGCGGAACGACCCGGTATCGGTCACCAGGCCCGCGTAAAGACAGTGCGCCACTTCGAGATCGATCGGCACACCCCACACATCGAGCAACCGCACGATCAGGCTGGTCGTCGATTCCGCCCCGGCGTCGACTACGTTGATCGTCCCGAACCGGTCGTTCGATCGATGGTGATCGATCACCAAAGTCCGTGCGGCCCCGTCGATTCGATCGGCCAGCGCACCGAGCCGCCCGACGCTGCCGCAATCCACCGCGATGAGCAGATCCACCGACGCGGGCACCTCGGCGGGCGGCACCAGATGGTGCACCCCCGGCAGTGACCGCATCGATTCGGGCAGCTCCGCCGGCTCGGCGAACGACACCCAGACCGGAATCCCACGCCGATGCAGGACCAGCGCCAGCGCGAGGCCACTGCCGACGGTGTCGGCGTCCGGTTGTACATGGCAGACGACGGTGACCGAGCGGGCAGCGTTCAACGCCTCGACCGCAGCATCGAGGTCGACCGCGTCCCGCATTGTCGTCATCGTCTACCGCATGTCACTCGGTGTCGTCGCGTTCGACCTTGTACGGGTCGGCGTCGCCTGCGTGCCTGGCGTTGGCGGCGACCTTGGCCACCTCTTCGTCCGCGGCCTTGGCCCGCGCCAGCAGCTCTTCCATGTCCTTGGCGACCTCGGGGACCTTGTCGAGCACGAACGCCAGGGTCGGCGTGAACTTCACGCCGGTGCCCGCGCCCACCTTCGAGCGCAGCACCCCCTTGGCCTTCTCCAGGCCCGCCGCCGCGCCCGCGTAGTCCGGTTCGGCGTCCAAGGTTTCGCCCAGCACCGTGTAGTACACCGTCGCGTCGCGCAGATCGCCGGTGACCTTGGCGTCGGTGATGGTCACGAAACCCAGCCGCGGATCCTTGATCTCGTACTCGATCGCGGTGGCCACGATCGAGGAGATCCGCTTGGCGAGTCGGCGTGCCCTGGCTTGATCCACCATGGCTGAACCTTCCTCACTAGATAGTTAGTCTTCGGGTCCGAAGATCCTGCGGCGCACTGCCAGCAACTGTAACTCCGGACGTGCCGCGACGTGCCGCTCACAGCGGTCGAGCACCTCGGTCAGGTGTTCCATTCCGGAACTGACCAGGGCGACCCCCAGCAACGAGCGACGATGGCGGTCTTGTTCGCCGCCCTCGGCGGCACTCACGCCGAAACGCTGCAATTCGGCCAGGATCGGCCGGATCACCGAACGCTTCTCTTTCAGTGAGTGCACGTCTCCGAGGAGAAGGTCGAATTCGAGTGCCCCCAGGAACAACTACGTACCTCTTCGTGTCGAAGAAGCCCGAGCTATCGACGAGTCGATCCGCACGTCACGCCGGGCGTGGGGCCCGGCGTGACGTGCGAGTCCGAGTCAGTCGCGCGGCTTTTCGCGCAGCTCGTAGGCCTCGATGATGTCGCCTTCCTTGATGTCGTTGTAGGTCAGCGTCAAACCGCATTCGAAGCCCTCGCGGACCTCGGTGACGTCGTCCTTTTCCCGCTTCAAGGAGGAGATCGTGACCGTCTCCGCGATCACCACGTTGTCCCGGAGCAAGCGCGCCTTGGCATTGCGCTTGACCGAGCCCGAGGTGACCATGCAGCCGGCGATGTTGCCGACCTTCGACGAACGGAAGATCGCGCGGATCTCCGCCCGGCCCAGCTCGACCTCTTCGTAGATCGGCTTGAGCATGCCCTTGAGGGCCTTCTCGATCTCGTCGATGGCCTGGTAGATAACCGAGTAGTACCGGATGTCCACGCCTTCGCGGTTGGCCAGCTCGGTGGCCTTGCCCTCGGCGCGGACGTTGAACCCGATGATGATCGCGTTCGACGCCGAGGCCAGGTTGACGTTGGTCTCGGTGACGCCACCGACACCGCGGTCGATGACCCGCAGCCGAACCTCGTCGTCGATCTGGATACCGAGCAGCGCCTCTTCGAGGGCCTCGACGGTACCGGAGTTGTCGCCCTTGAGGATCAGGTTGAGCTCCGAAGTCTCCTTCAGCGCGGCATCGAGATCTTCCAGGCTGATCCGCTTGCGGCTGCGTGCGGCCAGCGCGTTGCGCTTGCGTGCGTTGCGGCGGTCGGCGATCTGGCGAGCGATCCGGTCTTCGTCGACAACCAGGAGGTTGTCACCGGCGCCCGGCACCGACGTGAAGCCGATGACCTGGACCGGCCGCGACGGGAGTGCCGCGATGACATCCTCGCCGTGCTCGTCGACCATGCGCCGGACGCGACCGTAGGCGTCGCCCGCCACGATCGAGTCGCCGACGCGCAGCGTGCCGCGCTGGATGAGCACGGTCGCCACCGGGCCACGACCGCGGTCGAGGTGGGCCTCGATGGCCACACCCTGCGCGTCCATGTCCGGGTTCGCCCGCAGGTCCAGGGCCGCGTCCGCGGTGAGCAGGACGGCCTCGAGGAGCGCATCGATGTTGATGTTCTCCCGCGCGGAGATGTCGACGAACATGGTGTCGCCACCGTATTCCTCGGCCACCAGGTTGTACTCGGTCAGCTGCTGCCGGATCTTGTCCGGGTTCGCGCCTTCCTTGTCGATCTTGTTGACCGCCACCACGATCGGCACGTCGGCCGCCTGCGCGTGGTTGATCGCCTCCACCGTCTGCGGCATGACGCCGTCGTCGGCGGCGACCACCAGGATCGCGATGTCGGTGGCCTTCGCACCGCGGGCACGCATGGCGGTGAACGCCTCGTGACCCGGGGTGTCGATGAAGGTGATCAGGCGGTCGTTCTCGCCGAGGTGGGTCATCACCTGGTAGGCGCCGATGTGCTGGGTGATGCCGCCGGCCTCGCCCTCACGGACGTTGGCCTTACGGATCGTGTCCAGCAGTCGGGTCTTACCGTGGTCGACGTGACCCATGACGGTCACCACCGGCGGACGCTGCTCGAGATCGTCTTCGCCGCCCGCGTCCTCGCCGTAGGTCAGGTCGAACGATTCCAGCAGCTCGCGGTCCTCGTCCTCCGGGCTGACCACGTGCACGACGTAGTTCATCTCGCTGCCGAGCAGCTCGAGCGTCTCGTCGTTCACCGACTGGGTCGCGGTGACCATTTCGCCGAGGTTGAACAAGGCTTGGACCAAGGCGGCCGGATTCGCGTCGATCTTCTCCGCGAAGTCCGAGAGCGAGGCACCGCGGGCGAGCCGGATGATCTCGCCGTTGCCCCGAGGCAGCCGCACGCCGCCGATGGCGGGAGCCTGCATGCTCTCGTACTCGGCGCGCTTCGCCCGCTTCGACTTACGGCCACGACGCGGTGCGCCACCGGGACGACCGAACGCGCCGGCCGCACCGCCACGACCACCGGGACCACCCGGACGACCGCCGCCGCCACCACCGGGGCGACCGCGGAAACCACCGGGAGCGCCGCCGGCACCGGGAGCACCCGTGCCCGCGCCCGCGCCACCACCGGGAGCGCCGCCGCCGCGGTAACCACCGCCACCGCCGCCGGGACGACCGGCGCCGCCACCGCCACCGGGACGACCGCCGGGACCACCCGGACGACCGGCGCCGGGTCCACCGGCACCGCCCGGACGTGCCGCACGAGACGGCATCGCACCCGGGTTGGGCCGCGGCGGCATCGAGCCGGGGCTGGGCCGCGGTCCGCCGGGACGGGGACCGCCCTGACCGGGCGCGGGACGGGTGCCGCCCTGCGCCGGAGTGCCCGGACGCGGCGAACCCTGAGCCGGACCCGGACGGGGACCGCCCTGGGCCGGACCCGGACGCGGGCCACCCTGGCCGGGGGCCGGACGCGGCGCGGGCCGCTCGGGCGCCGAGGAGTACGGGTTGTTGCCGACCCGCGGGGTCTTCGGTCCCGGACGCGGACCCGAACCACCCGGACGCGGCGAACCCTGCGCCGGGCTGGCACCGGGACGCTGCTGCTGACCCGGACGCGCGGCATTCGGCGTCGGGCGCGGCCCGGCCGGTGTCGCGGGCGCGGAGCTCGCGGGCGCCTCGGTGGACGCCGACGCGGCGGGCGCCGGGGCGACCTCCTGCGCGGCGGCCGGCTTGGGCGCCGGAGCCGGGGTCGGACGTACTGCGGGACCCGGCTTCACGGCCGGTCCCTCGCTGGTCCGCGGGGCTTCGCGGACGGTTTCCTGCTGTGCTGCCGCGGCCGGGGCGGGCGCGGGAGCCGGCGGGCGCGGTCCCGGACGGGGACCGTTTCCTGCGGGCTTCGCGGCCGGACGGGCCGACGAGGACGGGCCGGGGCGTGATCCCGACTTGGTGCCGTTCGCGGGGGCTGATTTGGATGCGAACGACTCACGCAGACGGCGTGCGACGGGAGCTTCCACCGTCGAGGACGCCGACTTCACGAACTCGCCCTGCTCCTTGAGCTGTGCGAGTAGTTCCTTGCTGGTGACACCGAGTTCTTTGGCCAACTCGTGCACGCGGGCCTTGCCTGCCACTGCTCTCCTCACTGAGAGGTCGAGCAGGTGCACCCGTTGTTCAGGGACGGGGCCCGCACGACCTCGGGTTATCTCCGATGGACGTTCATCGTTGGTGCTTCACGGTGTGCTCATGAGTGCTCGTGCCTGTTCTCGAGGTACTTCTCCAGGGCTGAGATATCCAGATTTCCGGACACTCTTAGTGCTCTGCCGAATGCTCGGCGCCGTTCTGCCGCAGTCAGACAAGCCGAGACGGGGTGCAACCAGGCACCCCGTCCGGGAAGTCTGCGCCGCGGATCGGGAACGATCGTGACAGAACGCGGACCGTTTCCGGTATCCGTGTCCCGTGCGACGATCCGCAACAGATCGGCGGCCAACTCGCGCTTCCGGCATCCGATACAGGTCCGAATCGGTCGCGCGTGCTGAACCTCTGTCCACTCTACCGCCGACCCGGTCGGATCAACGAACCGCTCCCCTGCGGAAGTTACCAACATGTCATCCCGACGGTCTGATTCCCGACCCGACGAACGGTCTGCCGCGCCGGTTCCGGTCAACTGCGGTGCGCCTCCGTCCGCACCGAGCCGCCGCCCATGTCCGGGGCGGCGTCGCTGCGGATATCGATCCGCCAGCCGGTCAGCCGGGCGGCCAGACGGGCGTTCTGCCCCTCCTTGCCGATGGCCAGCGAGAGCTGGAAGTCCGGCACCACGACCCGCGCGGCGCGCGCCTCCGGATCGACGATAGTGACCGACACCACTTTCGACGGGGAGAGCGCGTTGCCGACGAAGGTGGCCGGATCCTCGGCGTAATCGATGATGTCGATCTTCTCGCCGGCCAGTTCGCTCATCACGTTGCGCACCCGCTGCCCCATCGGGCCGATGCAGGCGCCCTTGGCGTTGACCCCGGACACGGTGCTGCGCACCGCGATCTTCGAGCGGTGCCCGGCCTCGCGCGCCACCGCGACGATTTCCACGGAGCCGTCGGCGATCTCGGGCACCTCGAGCGCGAACAGCCTGCGCACCAGATTCGGATGGGTGCGGGAGAGGGTGATCTGCGGGCCGCGCGGACCACGCGAGACGCCGACGACGTAACACTTGATCCGGTCGCCGTGCTCGTAGGTCTCGCCCGGCACCTGCTCGGCGGGCGGGATCAGACCCTCCGCGCCGTTGATCTCGCTGCCGATGCGGACCACGATGGTGCCGCGGGCGTTGGCTCTCGCGTCGCGCTGCACCACGCCGCCGACGATGTCGCCCTCGTGCGTGGAGAACTCGCCGAAGGACTTCTCGTTCTCGGCGTCGCGCAACCGCTGCAACACCACCTGGCGCGCGGTGGTCGCCGCGATCCGGCCGAAACCCTCTGGGGTGTCGTCCCATTCGGAGATCATGTTGCCGTCGGCGTCCAGCTCGCGCGCCATCACCCGGACCGTGCCGGTCTTCTGGTTGATGTCGATGCGCGCGTTGGGCTGGTGGCCCTCGGTGTGCCGGTAGGCGGTGAGCAGTGCCGACTCGATCGCGGAGATCACGGTCTCGATCGAGATCCCCTTGTCGGCGACGATCGCGCGCAGGGCTTCGATTTCGATGTTCATTCCACGGTCCCTTCGGTCGGCGAATCGGACGCTGTTACTGATTCGGGTAGTAATGGTGTTGATCCTCGAACATCCGCGGCGTCGACCGCCGGCTCATCATCGTGCTGGCCTGGTACCGGGCGGCCGGGGATGATGCCCCCGGCGAGTTCCAGCTCTTTCGCGCCCGGCTTGGAGAATTCCACTTGCACGACCGCCTCGGCGATGTCGGCGAGTGGGACGTGCACCAGGTGTGGTTTGTGCTTGCCACCGAGCACCAGCGCCACTGTGTCGCCGCTGAGCTCACCCACCCTGGCTTCGAACTTCACCGCACCGCCCGGCTCGGGCGCGGGCGCGCCCTCGCGGAGCAGGACGCGCACCTTGCGCCCGCGCGCTCGGCGCCAGTGCCGGTCCGCGCTGAGCGGACGGTCCACGCCCGGTGTGGTGACTTCCAGAAGATACGGCGTCTCGCCGAAATCGCCTGCCTCGTCCAGTAACTCCGACAACTCGGTGCTGAGCGTGGCGATGGTGTCCAGATCGGAAGGGCCGTCGCTGTCCACGGTCACCTTCGCGCGAGCCTGCGCGTCCGCATGCTTACCAGTCGTCGAGATCTCGACGCCCTCGAGGTCGAATCCTCGGCGTTCGACGAGTCCAGCGATCAGCTGGCTCAGCCTTTCCTCGGTCGGCATCGGCATATGGGGCGGCTCCTGGTTCAGTTGTGACGGCGGCGGGAATTACTTATACCGAGGGTCTAGCGTAACGCGCCCAGAGAGTGTAGAGGACCAACGGGCAGCCACTACGCTCGCCACACGATGCCTCGTCCGGGGCGGTCTCGGGAATCTGGCACGATGGTGCCGTGCCTATCCGCCTTCCCGCGCAGCCGATCGTCCTGTGCACCTCCGGCATCCCGTCCGACCGGCACGATTCCCGGTTCGCCGTGGACCGGCGCAGCATGTTACGGCTGGCCGGTGGCGGCGCGGTCGGCGTCTTGGCGCTCGGCGCGCTCGCCGGCTGCGGCACCGAGGACAAGGTGTACGAGCCGGATCCGCTTGCCGCCCAAGAGGTTCAGGCGCGCACCGACGCCGCCGCGGCGACCGCGGCCATCGCCCTGACCCCGCAGCGGCACAGCGCGTTGACCGCGATCGCGGCCGAAAGGACCGCGCACGCAGAGGCTTTGAAGGCCGAGATCGATCGGTTGATCGGCGTCTACGGCGACGGCACCAAACCGGTGCATCGCACCCGGGAGAACGGTCCGGGACAGTCCTCGGGCTCGTCCGCGGTGTCTTCCGGCACGGCGATACCACCCAGCCCACCACCGTCGGTCGACGCGCTACGCGCACAGCTCACCAAATCGCGCCAGTCGGCCGCCGACCTGGCCCGCGGCCAGTCCGGTTACCGGGCGGGGCTGCTCGCCTCGATCAGCGCGGCGTGCGCGGTTCAGGCGGGGGTGCTGCTCGCATGACCGATAGCGAACGCCAGGCGCTGCTCGACGCGCTGCGCGCCGAATACGGTGCGGTGTATGCCTACGGCGTGATCGCCGCGTATGCCTCGGCCGAACGTGGCCGCCTGGTCGCGGAAAGCACTGCCGCGCACCGCGCCCGCCGCGACGCCACCATCGATGCCCTCACCGCGGCCGGCGTCACCGCGCCCCCGCCGGATGCCGCCTACACGATGCCGTTCCCGGTCAACGACCCGATTCCGGCGGCCCGGCTGGCCGCGACGGTCGAGACCGACACGGCAGTGGCCTGGCGCTCGGTGGTCGAACGCGGCGACACCGAGAACGTCCGCCGCATGGGCGTCGACGCGCTCACCGAAAGCGCTGTGCGCCTTGCCACTTGGCAGTCGATCCTGGGCACCGACCCGCCGACGATCGCCTTCCCCGGCAAAGCCTGACCCCGCCACGCGAAGAAGGCCGGCCCCGCAGTCGTTGCGGGACCGGCCTTTTCGCTAGCGCGCCGACCTACGGGCGCATCTCGTACGCACCGTCATAGGACGCGACCTCGGCCCAGATCCGGTCGAAGCGCGCACGGTCGGCCACCGGCGGACGCAACGCCGAAGCGGCCCAGCCCTGCTGATCCGGGGTGGCGGACGGCTTGCCGTAGAGCGTGGTGGCATAGCTGTTGAAGT
Organism: Nocardia sp. NPDC006044; assembly: GCF_042871115.1. Taxonomy (NCBI): domain Bacteria; kingdom Bacillati; phylum Actinomycetota; class Actinomycetes; order Mycobacteriales; family Nocardiaceae; genus Nocardia; species Nocardia sp. NPDC006044. Next base: position 1,405,822 of record NZ_JBIAID010000001.1, on the reverse strand, counting down.
CCCGGATCTGGAAGTCGAAGATCTGGTCCAGCAGATCGCGGTCCAGGCCGGTGGGGGCCGCCTGCTCCAGGATCAGCTGCCCGTAGACCACCAGGGAGAACAGGTGGCCGATGGTCAGCATGAAGTCCAGGTCCTTCTGCTGGTCGGCGCTGGGTGCCGCGGTGCTCAGCAGCGTGCGCAGCGCCTGGGCCTGCTCGAAGAACCGGCCGACGTTCGGGATGTCGGCGTGCTTCTCATAAGCCGGGGTCCAGTCGGCGAACTGCACCTTGCCCGCGCCGCGGGCCGGGCCCTGGTGCCAGAAGAACTCGTCGTCGGCGGCGTCGCGCCGGGTGCCGATCTCCGGGTAGTCCTTCGGGTTGAACAGGTAGTTCGGCATGAACTTCAGGATCTGCCCGACGTTCACGTGCACCGTGCCCTCGAGCCGGGGCAGCGTGTTGATCAGCCGGGCCACCTCGGCGAAGTAGGTGTTCTTCTCGAATCCCTTGGCCGCCAGCACGTCCAGCAGCAGGGTCATCACGGTCTCGCCCTCGGAGGTCACCTTGGACTTGGTCATCGGGTTGAACAGCAGGTAGCGCCGATCCTCCAGGCTCGCGCTGCGGAAGTAGTCCACGGCCCGGTCGCTGAACAGCTTCATCGCCACGATGCGGGCGTAGGCATCGACGAAATTCGTTCGCACGTGCGGGAACTCGGTGACCGGGTTGCCGTAGAGGATGCGGTTGTTCGCGTGCGTGATCGCCTCGTAGAACGAGTGCTCGACCATGCCGATGCCGCCGTGGCAGAGGTTGAACTTGCCGACGTTGACCGTGTTCAGCGCGGCGGAGAACGCCTCGGGCCCGGTGTGCAGGATGTCCGCCGCGCGCACCGGGTAGTTCTCCAGCCGGAAGGTGCTGACATACATCTGCTGGTGCACGACATTGCCGAGCAGCCGGTAGTTCTCGTGCCTGCTGTCCGCGGCGAACCACACATAGCCGTCCGCGCCCTCGATGTCGGCGCGGCGGGAGAACACCGACACCATGCTCGCCACATTGCCGTTGCCGATGTAGTACTTCTCGCCGTTGGCGCGGAACAGGATTCCGGCCTCGGCGTCGGCGCTGCCCGGCTCGCTCGGGGTCAGCACCAGGTCGGTGTTGTAGATGTCGGCGCCGTGCTCGCGCTCGGACAGCCCGAACGCCATCACCTGTCCCTCGGCCAGGTCCGCGGCCGCGCGCCGCTTGGCCTCCTCGTTGTCGCTCTGCCAGATCGGTCCGAGGCCGAGGATGGTCACCTGCTCGGCGTACCAGTAGGCCAGGCCGTAGAAGCCGAAGATCTCGGACAGGGCCGCGTTGCGGGCCGCGTCCCAGCGCCGGTTCTCGTCGCCGTCGGCGTAGGCGGCCGGGGTCAGGAAGGTCGCGAACAGCTTCTCCTTGGCGACGAAGTCCAGGAAGTCCGCCGTCCACACCGCGTCCGCGTCGTCGGCCAGCAACTGCTGCTTACCCCGCGACTCGAACCACTCGATGGTCGCGCGCAGCAGCCGCCGGGTCTCGGCGTCGAACTGCTGCGGGTCGTAGGTGGCCGGGTTGAACAACAACGCGTCGGTGCTCGTCATGCCGTTAACTTACCAGCGGGTAATCGCACGCCGGAGCGGGTCCGTCGTACCTCACACAGCAAATCTCGCCTACGCGACCGTAGGTCCGCCGGTCTGTTCGGCGGGAAAACAGCGCGGCCCCGATGGGAGATCCATCGGGGCCGCGCGGCGTATCGGTGACTAGCCGCGAACCTTCGCCACGACCGCGTCGACGGCCGACTCGGCGGGGATCTCGTCGGCTTCGCCGGTGAACCGGTCGCGCAGTTCCACCTTGCCCTCGGCCCAGCCGCGGCCGATCACGAGAACCAGTGGCATGCCGAGCAATTCGGCATCCTTGAACTTCACCCCCGGCGAGGCGGTGCGGTCGTCGAAGAGGACGTCGAGGCCCTGGGCGTTGAGACCGGCCACGACCTCCTCGGCGCCCGCGCGGGCCGCGTCGTCCTTGTTCGCGATGACGACGTGCACGTCGTACGGCGCGACCTCGGCGGGCCAGCGCAGGCCCTTGTCGTCGTGCTGCTGCTCGGCGATCACCGCGACCATGCGGGACACGCCGAGACCGTAGGAGCCCATGGTCAGGCGCACCGGCTTGCCGTTCTCGCCGAGCACGTCCACGTCGAACGCGTTGGTGTACTTCTGCCCGAGCTGGAAGATGTGGCCGATCTCGATGCCGCGCGAGGCGACCAGCACGCCGCGGCCGTCGGGCGAGGGATCGCCGTCGCGGACCTCGGCGGCCTCGATGGTGCCGTCTGGGGTGAAGTCGCGCCCGGCGACCAGGCCGACGACATGCTTGCCCGGCGCGTCGGCGCCGGTGATCCACGCGGTGCCGGTGACCACGCGAGGATCGACCAGGAACCGAACACCGTTGGCCTGCAACGCCTTCGGCCCGATGTAGCCCTTCACCAGGAACGGATTGGCGGCGAAATCGGCCTCGGTGAGCAACTCGACCTCGGCCGGCTCGACCGAGGAACCGAGGCGCTTGTCGTCGACCTCACGGTCGCCGGGGATGCCGATGCCGACGATCTCTTCCTTGCCGTCCGGGTGCCGCAGCTTCACCATGACGTTCTTCAGGGTGTCGGCCGCGGTGACCGGACGGCCGAACTGCTCCGCGATCCCGGCGCCGTTGGCCCAGTCGACCAGCGTCGCGATGGTGGGGGCGTCCGGGGTGTCGTGCACGACGGCCTCGGCCAGTCCGTCCAGTGGCAGCGGCGCGGGCGCGGGCGTGACCACGGCCTCCACGTTGGCCGCGTAACCGGACTCGACGCAGCGCACATAGGTGTCCTCGCCGGACGGGCTGTCGGCCAGGAACTCCTCGGACGCGCTGCCGCCCATCGCACCGGAGGTGGCCGCCACGATGACGTACTGGACCTGCAACCGGTCGAAGATCCGCTGATAGGCCTCGCGGTGGGCGTTGTAGCTGGTCTTGAGGCCGTCGTCGTCCAGGTCGAACGAGTAGGAGTCCTTCATGATGAACTCGCGGCCACGCAGGATGCCCGCGCGCGGACGCTCCTCGTCGCGGTACTTGTCCTTGATCTGGTACAGGATGACCGGCAGGTCCTTGTAGGAGTTGTATTCGCCCTTCACGGTGAGCGCGAACAGTTCCTCGTGCGTCGGGCCGAGCAGGTAGTCCGCGCCCTTGCGGTCCTGGAGGCGGAACAGGTTGTCGCCGTACTCGGTCCAGCGGTTGGTGGTCTCGTACGGCTCGCGCGGCAGCAGCGCGGGCAGCGAGATCTCCTGGGCGCCGATCGCGTCCATCTCTTCGCGCACGACTTCCTCCACCCGGCGCAGCACCCGCAGGCCGAGCGGCAGCCAGGAGTAGACGCCCGGCGCGATGCGCCGCACGTATCCGGCGCGGACGAGCAGTTTGTGGCTGGGCACCTCGGCGTCGGCGGGATCGTCGCGCAGGGTACGCAGGAAAAGTCGAGAGAGGCGGGTGATCACGGATGCACAGGGTAGTCGCTGGCCCGGCGATGGTCACAGCGCATTACCGTTATCGCTCGTGCTGGTGCTGCTGCCTCCCTCCGAAACCAAGTCCGACGGTGGTACGGACGTTCCGCTGGACCTCGACGCACTGTCGATGCCGCAGCTCACAGCGGTGCGCGACCGGCTCATCGACGAGCTGACCAAGCTGGCCACCGACCCGGACGCCAGCCGCGCCGTGCTGGACCTCGGCAAGGGGGCTGACGCGGAGATCGCCCGCAACGCGGCCCTGCGGACCTCGCCGACACGCCCGGCGCTGGAGCGCTATACCGGGGTGCTCTACGACGCGCTGGACGCGCGCTCGTTCACCAAGGCGCAGCGCGCGAAGGCGTACGCGCAGCTCGGCATCGGGTCGGCGCTGTTCGGTGCGGTTCGGGCGAGCGATCCGATTCCGGCCTACCGGCTCTCCGGCGGGTCGAAACTGCCCGGCCTGCCGACGCTTTCGGCAGTGTGGCGGGAAACCCTGCCCGAGGCTTTGCTCGCCGAGGCCGCGGGTGAACTGGTCGTCGATCTGCGCTCGGGGGTGTATCAGCAGCTCGGCCGGGTTCCCGGCGCGGTCACCGCCAATGTCCTGACCGAACACCCGGACGGCTCGCGGACGGTGGTGAGTCACTTCAACAAGCACCACAAAGGGCTGCTCGCCCGCGCCCTCGTCCTGTCCCGCGCCGAACCCACCGATGTGCGTGGCCTCGCCCGGGTCGCGACGAAATCGGGCCTGAAGACCGAAATCGCCTCCCCTACCGAGTTGTTGATTCTCACCTGAGCCGACGCGCGGGATCGCCGGACCGGACCCGTCACTCGGGACTCGACCACGAGCCGCTACCCGTTCAGTCGGCCGGCTCCGTGAGCTGGATCAGTTCCCGCTCCAGGTTCGCCCGCGCGGCGGCCTCGAATCGGGTTCGGGCAGTGCGTGTCCGGAACAATCGCGGTTGCCGGACGAGGTCCTGGAGTACCGCCGTGCGCCCGGCTCGGAACAGCGCGTCGGGCACGTGCCGGTACTCCGCCCTGACCGCCGCGACATACGCGGCGTAACCCGGACCGTCGGCAGCGAGTACGGCCAGGTCCGCGTCGCACAGGACACCGCCATTGCGGTCGTCGTCGGCCGGATCGTGGGTCGCGGTGAGGCGCACCAGTCTCGCCACCTCGTGCACGAGTTCCGGTGCCGCGCCGAGGGATCCGAGCATCTGCTCGGCCAGCACCGCGCTCTGCTCCTCGTTGTCCGCACGATCCACCGCGTACACGGCGTCGTGAAAGAACGCCGCGTACCGAACCGCGTCCGCATCTGCGGCGTCCCCGGCCAGCTCATCGATGACCGGCAGCATCGCGGCCAGGTGATCGACCGTGTGATACCGCCGATGCGGCTCCTGATACCGCCGGATCAGGTCGTCCCCGACCGCCGCGGCGTCCGCCCCCGCCAGTGCTGCCCACCGTTCGCGCAGGCCCGTCTCCGTCGATGTCCCCATCGGCACAGTCTGGCGAACCGCGCCCTCGCCGACAATGCCCCGGCCGCTGTGCCGTACAGCACAGCACGAAACCCGCCCCAGGAAAAATAAGATGCGCCGACCCCACACCGGTCCGTACCGTGGCACCGGAGCTCAGGGTTGCCGAAACGGGAGGATTCGGCGGCATCGAGCCGAATGTTGGTGCACCGCGCGGGAATTGCGCGGCGGGGAGGTAGAGATGACAAAGCTGAATCAGATCATTGCGGTCGAGAAGGGTATCAAGAGCGGTGCCCTGCGCGAGCTGGCCGAGGCGCACGGCGCATTGCAGAAGCCGTCGCTGCTGGCCGGTCTCGCGCGCACCTATCAGCCGAAAGACGAAGAGGGCGAGCAGCTTCCGCCGGAGTCCACCCGGGTGCAGGTGAAGTCCGAGGAGGTGCTGCGCCAGACCGCGGCGACGCTGACCCGCCTGTTCGACGTCACCGCGACCAAGGACTGGGCGAACACCGCGGCCAAGGCCGACGTGACGGTCGACGGCGAGGTGTTGCTGCGCGACGCGCCGGTCTCCTACCTGCTGTTCCTGGAGAAGCAGCTGGCCGAGCTGCACACCTTCGTGAAGAAGCTGCCGGTGCTGGACGCGGCCGAGGTGTGGTCGTTCGACGACTCGTCCGATACCTGGCGCACCGACGCCGTGCGCACCATGCGCACGAAGAAGGTGCCGCGCAACCACGTGAAGGCCGAGGCGACCGAGAAGCACCCGGCCCAGGTCGAGGTGTACTACGAGGACATCGCCGTCGGCTACTGGACGCTGGTGCGCTTCTCCGGCGCGCTGCCGGCCCGGCGGATCAACGAACTGGCCGTGCGGGTCGAAAAGCTCCAGCGGGCAGTGCAATTCGCGCGTGAAGAGGCGAACGGGACCGAGGTCACCGACCGCAAGACCGGTGACGTGATCTTCGGCTACCTCTTCCGCTGACCCCGGCGCGGGGCCGGCCGCCATCGGCCCCGCGCCCCCACAGACTCCCCCGCCGGGTGCGGGGGAAGCGCAAGGAGCGCAAAACTCAATCTGAAGCTAAAGCTGAATCACACGGCGTCAGTAGGGGTTCGAGTCCCCTCCCGGGCATCCACGCCCGGGTGGCCCAACTGGTAGAGGCAACCGTGGTCAACCTCAGACTCTCGCTCCAGCACGAGTATTCGCCGCCGAACACCCCGGGACGAGGAAAGGACATGCCCGCGACGAGATGCCGGTTCAACTCCGGTCTTCCGCGCCCATGCGGAGGTGGTCCAACCGTAGGATGCGTCGCTAACCTGAAGCTCATCCGATCCCGACGCCGGGGTGTGCGAATTGGGCGGCACTTCGAGACCCGGGAGCAGGCTACGCTCCCGGGTTTCGCCAATCGATCAGCGCTGTGCGGCGGCCAGCAGGGCGCGAATCTTCGCGGCGTCGGCGGGCGCACCGTCGTTCTCCCAGAACGGAAGTGCCGACGCGTAGACGTCCGCGTACACCGGCGTGCTCACCTGGAAACGCCAGCTCTCGCTCAACGGCCCGACGTCGACGGTGTCGTAGCCGAGTACGTCGAGCAGTTGCGCCGCAGCGGCTTTCGCGTCCGCGTCGTCGCCGGCGATCGGCAGCGCGGTGCGCTCCGGCGAGCCGATCGGGCGGGCCAGCTGGCCGAGGTGGGCGAAGTAGATGTTGTTGAACGCCTTCACCACCTTCGAGGTCGGCAGATGCTTCTGCAGCAGTTCGCTGCTCGTCGTGGACCCGTCCTCGAGCTCGGGGAACGTGCCGTCCCGATCCGGGTAGTAGTTGTTGGTGTCGATGACGACCTTGCCCGCCAGCGGCGCCACCGGCACCTGCCGGTAGTTGCGCAGCGGCACGGTCACCACCACGATGTCCCCCGCCGCGGCCGCCTCGTCGGCGGTCGCCGCCCTGGCCCGTGGGCCGAGCTCGGTGACCAGATCAGCCAGGGTCTGCGGACCACGCGAGTTACTCAGGACCACGTCCAGCCCGGCAGCGATGGCGAGCCGCGCCACCGTGCTGCCGATGTTCCCGCTACCGATCAATCCAAGGGTTGTCATACGCCGTCAAACACCGCCGTGACCTCGGATGTTCCCGCACCGGACAGCGGCGACGGCGGCGCGTGAGCGACGTCACCCGCGGGCGTTCACGGCCCGTCGGCGTTGGCGGTGAGGTCGCGGATGAGCAGCGCGGCGTGCAGCGACGTGCGCGACTCGCCGTCTTCGAGATCGACCGCCAGGATGCGTTCGATGCGGGCCAGCCGGTCGTAGAGCGTCGGCCTGCTGATGCTGAGCCGGCGCGCGAGCTCGGTCTTGTTGCCGGCCAGGTCGAGGAATTGACGCAGGGTGCGGGACAGGTCGGCGGTGTGCCGAATGTCGTAGCGCAGCAACGCACTCAGCTCGGTCTCGGCGAAACGTTGCACGCCCGGTTCGTCGCGGATCAGCGACAGCAGTCCGCGCAGCCGCACATCGCCGCTGCGGTAGAACGGCCGCGGCGCCGAACTCTTCAGCGACAGTGCGACTTCCGCGACGTGCGCGGCGTGCGGCAGCTCGTGCGCGGTGTCCAGCAGCGAATCCGATTCCGCGCCGACGCCGATCACCACGCGCTCGACACCGTCCACGCGACGCACTTCGCCGGTGATCGCCGTGCAGGCGGCGGTCAGGCTGTGGTCGAGGTCGCCGGATCGGGGCAGCGCCAGAATCATGCCGACCCGGTCGCCCTGGTCGGCGGCGGCGAGCGCGGTCAGCTTGGCTAGGCCGAGGCCGTGCGTGACCGCGTCCAGGATCCCGGCGGCCCGGCGTTGCCTGGCCACCGGATCGGCCTCCGCGACCGCGGCGACGTCGACGGCCAGCGGAACGTAGGCGGCGCGACGAGTCAGACCAAGGGCGGCGGCCCGCGCCAGCGCGTCCCGTTCGTCCAGTACCCGGCCGTTGACCAGATCGTCGATGAGCCCGGTCTGCGCCTGCCGATGCAGGCCGAAGCGGTCCTTCTCGATCATCCGGTGCAGGGTCAAGGTCTGCGCGGCGCGTTCGAGCACCATCCTGGCGCGGGCGGTCGGGACGTCGCCGGCCGGCAGGATCAGCCGCCCCCACCGCTGGGTGTGCGGGCCGACGGCCACCGCGTCCCAGCCGTCGGGCAGCAGCCGCGAGGTGGTCTCCCAGTCGTCCAGCAGCGTCGAGGTGGACGCGTGCCGCGCGGTGAACGTGAGCACCCGGTGCGCCAGGTCCTCCAGCACCACCGACGAATCCAACATGCCCGCAGCGGTTTTCACGATCTCGGCGAGCGACGCCCGGCGCACGCTGAGGTCGGTGAACGTCTCGTGCACGGTGCGCGCGAACTCGAGCTCGGCGTACTGCTCGGCCACGATGACCCGGTGCACCGCCTCGGTGATCTCGACGAACCGGGTGATCTTGTGCAGCACGATCACCGGCAGGCCCAAGGCGTCGGCGGTCGCGGCCACTACCGGCGCGAGTTCCGGCACGTAGCCACCCAGCTCGATGACCAGCCCCGCCACCCCGGCGGCGGCCAGCGCGGTCAGATAGCCGACCGTCGCGATGTCGCCGTGGCTCATGGCCTGCCCGGTGGTGAGAATCAGTTCCCCGCCGACCAGCAATTGCGCCACATCCGCCACGTCGCTGACGTGCACCCAGCGCACCGGGCGGTCCAGCGATCCGCCCGCCACGACCTGCGGCTCACCGGCGCGCACCACCGGCATCGCCAGCACATCGGCCACGGAGGGAAGCACCGACGAATCGTAATACGAAATCGGAAATCCCGTACAGATCGTCGGGCCATCCAGCAAGGTTGATGCCGCAGAGTAGTACCCAGGAGGCGTCCGCCCGCCGGCGCCCGCGACGCTCACGGATCGAATCGAGGAGAAATGCAGACAATCGCGCACTGGCTCGACGGCAAGGCCTTCGCAGGCACCAGCGAGGCGACCGCGCCGGTGACCAATCCGGCGACCGGCGTGGTGACCGGACAGGTCGCGCTTGCGAACGTCGCGGACACCCGGGCCGCGATCGATGCCGCGGCCGATGCCTTCCCGGCCTGGCGGGACACCTCGCTGGCCCGGCGCACGCAGATCCTGTTCCGCTTCCGCGAGCTGCTCAACGAGCGCAAGGAAGACCTGGCGAAGCTGATCACCGCCGAGCACGGCAAGGTGCTGGCCGACGCCATGGGCGAGGTGAGCCGCGGCCTGGAGGTCGTCGAATTCGCTTGCGGCGTACCGCATCTGATCAAGGGCGGGTACACCGAGAACGCGTCGACGAAGGTGGACATCTTCTCCATCCGGCAGCCGCTGGGCCCGGTCGCGGTGATCTCGCCGTTCAACTTCCCGGCGATGGTGCCGATGTGGTTCTTCCCGCTGGCCATCGCCGCGGGAAACACGGTGGTGCTCAAGCCGAGTGAGAAGGATCCGTCGGCGTCGCTGTGGCTGGCCGAGCTGTGGGACGAGGCCGGTTTGCCGGCCGGTGTGTTCAACGTGGTGCAGGGCGACAAGGTCGCGGTCGACGAGTTGCTGGACAACCCGAAGATCAAGGCGGTCTCGTTCGTCGGCTCGACCCCGATCGCGAAGTACGTCTATCAGCGCGGCACCACCGCGGGCAAGCGGGTGCAGGCGCTCGGCGGCGCGAAGAACCACATGGTGGTGCTGCCGGACGCCGATCTGGACCTGGCCGCCGACGCCGCGGTGAACGCCGGATTCGGTTCGGCGGGTGAGCGATGCATGGCGATCAGCGTGGTGGTCGCGGTCGGCGACGCGGCCGACGAGCTGGTCGGCAAGATCACCGAGCGGGCCACCACGATCAAGACCGGCGACGGCACCCGCGGCACCGACATGGGCCCGCTGGTCACCCGGGCACACCGGGACAAGGTCGCCGAGTACATCGCGGCGGGCGAATCCGCCGGAGCGCGTGTGGTTCTGGACGGACGCGGAATCGAGGCAGACGGCGCGGCGGACGGATTCTGGCTCGGGCCGACGATTCTCGACCAGGTCGGCACCGACATGAGCGTCTACACCGACGAGATCTTCGGTCCCGTCCTGTCTGTCGTACGCGTGGACAGCTACGACGACGCGCTCGCGCTGATCAACGCCAACCCCTACGGCAACGGCACCGCCATCTTCACCAACGACGGCGGCGCGGCCCGGCGCTTCCACAACGAGGTGGAGGTCGGCATGGTCGGCATCAACGTGCCGATCCCGGTGCCCATGTCCTACTACAGCTTCGGCGGCTGGAAGAACTCGCTGTTCGGCGACTCGCACGCGCACGGCGCCGACGGCGTGCACTTCTTCACCAGGGGCAAGGCGGTCACCACGCGCTGGCTCGATCCGAGCCATGGTGGGATCAACCTCGGCTTCCCGGAAAACAAGTAGCCACAATCCCAGCGACGCAGGAGAACTCGCCGATGACCCTCCCGAACGGATTGACCCCAGAGACCGCCCGCGCGGCCGCCGAACGCGCATACGAGCTCGACCGCCGCCACGTCTTCCACTCCTGGTCCGCCCAGGCGAACCTGAAGCCGATGACGATCAGCGCCACCCAGGGCTGTTACGTCTGGGACGGGGAGGGCAACCGGTTGCTCGACTTCTCCTCCCAGATGGTGAACACCAACATCGGCCATCAGCACCCGAAAGTCGTTGCGGCGATCCAGGAACAGGCCGCGAAGCTGTGCACCGTGGCACCGCCGCACGTCAACGACGCCCGCTCGGAGGCGGCCCGGCTGATCGCCGAGCGGACGCCGGGCGAGCTGAACAAGATCTTCTTCACCAACGGCGGCGCCGAGGCGGTCGAGCACGCGGTGCGGATGGCCAGGCTGCACACCGGCCGCTACAAGGTGCTGGCCCGTTATCGCTCGTATCACGGCGGCACCGAGACCGCGGTCAACCTGACCGGCGATCCGCGGCGCTGGGCCAACGATCACGGCAACGCCGGCGTGGTGCACTTCTTCGGCCCGTTCCTCTACCGCACGCAATTCCACTCGACCGACGAAACCCAGGAAACCGAGCGCGCTTTGGCGCATCTCGAACAGACCATCGCGTTCGAGGGGCCGAACACCATCGCGGCGATCGTGCTCGAATCCATCCCCGGCACAGCGGGAATCATGATTCCGCCGCCGGGATACATGGCGGGTGTGCGGGCGCTGTGCGACAAGTACGGCATCGTCTTCATCGCCGACGAGGTGATGTCGGGGTTCGGCCGGACCGGAAAGTGGTTCGCGATAGAGCATTTCGAGGGTGTCGTCCCCGATCTGATCACCTTCGCCAAGGGCGTTAACTCCGGGTACGTCCCGCTCGGCGGGGTGGCGATCAGCCCGGCCATCGCCGCGACGTTCGACGACCGGCCCTACCCCGGCGGGCTCACCTACTCCGGGCATCCGCTGGCCACGGCCGCCGCGGTCGCGACGATCAACGCGATGGCGGACGAGCGCATCATCGAGAACGCCGCCGACATCGGCGCCCGGGTCCTCGGTCCCGGCCTGCGGGAGATCGCCGAACGGCACCCGAGCATCGGCGAGGTGCGCGGCACCGGGGTGTTCTGGGCGCTGGAACTGGTCCGCGACCGGGCCACGCGCGAACCGCTCGCGCCGTACGGCGGCACGAGTCCGGCGATGAACGAGGTGGTCGCTGCCGCCAAGGCGGCCGGGCTGCTGCTGTTCGTCAACTTCAACCGGCTGCACGTGGTACCGCCGTGCATCGTCAGCGAGGCCGAGGCGAAGGAGGGTCTGGCCATCCTGGACAACACGCTCGCGGTCGCCGACCGGCACGCCGCCTGAGAACGGCACGCGCCACAGCCGCACGACTTCTGGTTTCCCGCACCGGGACTCGCCGCACGGACACCCGTGCGGATGTCGGAAGCCGTGCGGCTGTGGCGCGTGGGCTCACGTTCGCCGGAATGTCATCGGCGCCCAGTGTGTTCCAACTATGCGTGACCGATACCACTGAGCTTTCCGAAGATCTGAAGAAGTATCTGGACGAGTCCAAGGTGTTCGCGACGGCGGCGACGACGAACCCGAACGGCCAGCCGCACCTCACCGTCATCTGGCTCGAGCGCGACGGCGACGACCTGTTGTTCTCCACCACCACCGATCGTCAGCAGGGCAAGAACCTGGCCCGCGATCCGCGGATCACCATCATGGTCAACCCGCCGGAGAACCCGTACACCTACGCCGAGATCCGCGGCACCGCGACGCTCACCCCGGACCCGGACAAGACCCTGCCGGACAAACTGTCGGAGAAGTACACCGGGCAGAAGTACCTGGACTTCAACCCGGCCTCGGTCAACGACGGCCCGCGCGTCATCGTGCGGGTGACGCCGAGCAAGGTCGCCGGCCGACTCTGAGCAACCGGTCCAGCGGGCTCAGGCCTGCTGGGCCTCTTCCTGCGCGTGCTGGGCCTGGGCGAGCTGGGCCGGGGTGAACCGCAGGGTCAGCGCGATCAGCCCGGCCACGAACGCGACGATCGCGCAGACGAACAGCACCAGCGTGTAACCGCTGCCCAGCGCGGCGACCTCGGTCGCGTTCATCTCCGTCACCTTGCCGGTTCGGCCGCCGAGCGACAGGGTGCGCGAGGCCGCGATCGGCGTGAGCAGGCCGATGGCCACCGGCGTGGCCAGGTTCATGAACATCTGCCCCACCGCGGACAGCGGCCCGATGTTCTCCGCGGACACCCCGACCAGCACGCACAGCGGCGCGAGCACCATCGCCATGCCGACGCCGAAGCCGATCACCACGAGCAGCGGCAGCAGCGTGGTCGGATACTGCACGTCGCCGTCGAGCGTCGAGCCGAACAGCAGGCCGACGCCGAGCACGACCGCCGCCCCGGCCAGCAGCCAGCGCGGCGCGAAGAGCATGGCGAGCTTGGAGGCCAGCGCGCCGCCGATGCCGATGCCGATGGTGAACGGGATGGCCGCGACCCCGGCCTGCAGCGGGCTGTAACCGATGACGTTCTGCAGGAACTGCGCGACGAAGAAGGTCATCGCGCCGAGCACACCGCCGGCCAGGAAGATCAGCAGGAAGGTCGCGACCCGGTCGCGGCTGTCGAACAGCGACCACGGCAGCAGCGGATCCTCGATCTGGCGCTCCATGATCACGAACACCACCAGCAGCACCACGCCGCCGATCAGCGCGCCGATGATGAACGGGTTGCCCCAGCCCAGCTCGGGCCCCTCGGTCGCGCCGAACACGATGGCCGCGCAGGCGAGGGTGCCGAGGATCGCGCCGCGCACGTCCAGCGGAGAGCGGTGGTGCGCGGTGTCGGCGAGCTTGTATATCGCGCCGACGATGATCAGCACGCCGATCGGCACGTTGATCAGGAAGATCCAGCGCCAGGACATCTGGGTCAGCGCGCCGCCGACCACCAGGCCGCCGACCGAGCCGATGCCGACCATCGAGCCGACGATCGCGATCGCCTGGTTGCGCGCCTTACCCGGGGCGAAAGTCGTTGCCACGAGGGCGAATGCGGTCGGGGCCGCGATCGCCGCGCCCGCGCCCTGAATCGCGCGGGCGGCGAGCAGCATGCCCTCGTTCTGGGCCAGGCCGCACAGCAGCGAGGCGAAGGTGAACAGCGCGACGCCGATGATCAGCATCCGCTTGCGCCCGAACGCGTCGCCGAGCCGGCCGCCGAGCAGCATCAGCCCGGCGAAGGTGAGGCCGTAGGAGGTCACCGTCCACGCGCTACCCGCGCTGGACAGCCCCATCTCCTCCTGCAGCCGGGGCAGCGCGAAGATCACCACGGTGCCGTCCAGCACCACCATGAGTTGCAACCCGCTCAGCACAAGGATGGCGAGCCCGAAGGCCCGCTGCTTCATCGGATACTGCATCGTCGCAGCGGGATTCTCGAGCACAGTGAGCCACTGTACTTACCCCGCCCCACCCCCGATACCGGCGACCGATCCCCCACCCGCACACCTCCTGACAAACGCACGCGTCTCAGCCCCGCGAGTCGTCCTCAGTAGCACATGCCGACATCCGCGCGTGCGTTCACCCGGCGAGTCGAGGTGCGGCACATCAGTACCCAGGTACTGCGATCCGTCCGCCACTTCCGACACCATGATGGCGCAGCACGCCGCACAGCTTCTGACACAGGCACGCGTGTCAGGGCGGCGAGTCGATCTGCGAGGAATCAGAAGGTGTGCGGGTGGGATCAGCTGTCGGCGGAGAAGGAGGCGGTGGGGCCGATGACCACGATGGCGGGTGGGCGGATGCCTTCGTCTTTGACCCGGGTGGCGACGGTGCCGAGGTCGGCGCGCAGGACGCGCTGGGTGCGCAGGGTGCCCTCCTGGATGACCGTGGCCGGGGTGGTCGCGGCGCGGCCGTTCTCGATGAGGACGGTGGCGAACTGCTCGATGCGTTCGACGGCCATCATCAGGACGATGGTGCCGCGGAGGCGGGCGAGGGCGGGCCAGTCCACGAGCGAGTCCGGGTGGTCGGGGGCGACGTGGCCGCTGACCACGACGAATTCGTGGGTGACGCCGCGATGGGTCACCGGAATGCCCGCGGCCGCGGGGACCGAGATCGGGCTGGTGATGCCGGGGACCACGGTGACCGGGATGCCCGCGTCGACGCAGGCCTCGAGTTCCTCGAAACCGCGGCCGAAGACATAGGGATCGCCGCCCTTGAGCCGGACGACGAACTTGCCCGCCTTGGCCCCCTCGATGAGCGCGGCATTGATCGCGTCCTGGGCCATCGCCCGCCCGTACGGGATCTTCGCCGCGTCGATCACCTCGACGTCGGGGCCGAGTTCGGCCAGCAGTTCCGGCGGGGCGAGGCGGTCGGCGACCACCAGGTTCGCCCGGCCGAGCAGTCTGCGACCGCGCACGGTGATCAGGTCCGGATCGCCGGGTCCGCCGCCGACCAGGGCCACGCCCGGGGTGATCGGCGTCGAATCATCGGTCACCACACCGGATTGCAGCGCCTCGAGCAGCGCGTTGCGCACCGCGGCCGAGCGGCGGTGCTGCCCACCGGCCAGCACGCCGAGGGTCATGCCGTCATACCGTGCGGTCGCCGGCGTGACCGCCGTGCCGAGCCGGGCGATGTCGGCCCGCACACAGAAGACGCGGCGACGAGTGGCCTCCTCGACCACGGCCGCGTTCGTCTCCGGCTCGTCGGTGCAGGCGATCGCGTACCAGGCGCCGTCCAGGTCGCCGTCGGCGTAGGGCCGCAGCGTGACGGTGATCTGCCCGGAGGTCGCCATTCCCTCGACCGCCGGAGTCACCTCGCGACTGATCACATGCACGTCCGCACCGGACGCGATCAGCAGCCCGAGCCTGCGCTGCGCCACCGTCCCGCCGCCGAGCACGACGACACGACGCCCGTCGAGGTCGAGCCCGACCAGATAATTCGGGTCGCCCTCATTGGACGCGGCGGTATCGGATACCGCCTGTTCGGCGCTGCGGTCTGACGTGTTCGGCACAGTTTTCGAGCCTACGGCCTGGCCACGGAGCCACCGCAATCGACTCGGGTCACCGCTGGTACGAGGCTCGCGCTGGCCTGGAAGCAGTGCTCGACCAGCGGGAAACGGCCGACGCCGGGGTCCGGCGACCATGATCGTTCCTATACTCGGGCGCATGAATCGCTGGAGCCGGACAGTGCGTGTGGTGGTCGCTTCGATAGCTCTGGCGGGCGGGCCGGCCACGGCCGGTGTGGCGCAGGCCGATCCGGCGGCGTATGTGCCCGCGCGGGGGGTCGAATCGACGTATTTTCAGCCGGGTCCGGCGGCGGTGACCGAGCGGCTGGGGTTCGGGTGTTGCGACTCCACCGGGGCGAAGTTCGATGTCTGGTATCCGGCGGATCTCGGCGATACCCGGCATCCGATCGTGGTGTGGGGCGACGGGACCAGTGCGGTGCCGGGCCAATATGCCTATCTGCTGCGGCATTTGGCGTCGTGGGGGTTCGTGGTGATCGGCACCGAGAACCAGAACACCGGATCGGGGGCCGATATTCGGAAGTCGCTGGATTACCTGCTGGCACAGGACGGCGATCCGGCGAGTGTGTTCTACGGGAAGCTGGACAAGGCGGCGGTCGGGGCGATGGGGCATTCGCAAGGCGCGTCGGGTGTGCTGAACGCGTTGCGCGACGCGGGCGGGGCGATCAAAACCGCGGTGCCCCTGGAGCTTCCGGCGCAGCACTTCTGCTCCACGCCGAGCTCCTGCGCCGATACCCGTTCGCTGACAACAGGTTCGGTGTTCCTGGTGAACGGCTCGGCCGACGCCCTCATCTCGCCCTCGCAGCAGTTGCTGCCGTGGCAAGCGGAGGGGTTGCAGTCGAATCAGGCGTATTACGAGGCGACCCCGGCGAACGTGCCGAAGGCGTGGGGCACGCTCAACGGCCCGAATCACAACGACGTGCAAGGGCAGCCGGACTGCGCGGCCGCGTCGGTGCCGTGCACGACCGGGGTGTACGGCTACCTCGGATATCCGACGGCCTGGCTGATGGCGCAGTTGCGCGGTGATGCCGCCGCGTCGGCCGCCTTCCGGCCGGGCGGCGAGTTCAGCACCTCCTCGCCGAATTGGAGCAACCAGGTCAGCGCCGTAGCCGGATAGGCCGGGGTGGGCGAATTGTCCGTCGCACGGTACCCACTGACGTACGGTTCGCCCGTTGCCGACCGGCCCGGCACGGACGAGTGTTCATACATGGCTTTGACCGATGACACGCCGCTGGCGTCCGAATACGCCGACCGCGTCATCGCGGTGGAACCGGGCGGCAACGAACACATTCCCGACGACGCCCGGCACGGCAAGCCGCGTCAGCTGTTCTGGACCTGGATGTCACCGAACCTCGAATTCGCCACCATCTTCATCGGCGTGCTGTCGGTCACCGCGTTCGGCATGAACTTCTGGCAGGCGACGCTCGGTCTCGCGGTCGGCGTGGGGCTCGGCGCCGCGGCGCATTACGTGCTGTCGGCGCGCGGGCCCGCGCACGGTGTGCCGCAGATGGTGCTGGGGCGCTTGGCTTTCGGGTATCGGGGCAACGCGCTGCCCGCCGCGTTCATGTCGATCATGTGCGGGGTGGGCTGGTTCGCCACCAACAGCGTGAGCGGCGCGTTCGCGCTGAGCACGCTGACCGGGATGCCGAAACTCACCGCGCTGATCCTGATCGTGCTGGTGCAGACCGGGTTCGCCGCATTCGGCCACAATCTGGTGCACGCGTTCGAGCGGTTCGTATTCCCGGTGCTCGCGGTCGTGTTCCTGGTGGTCACCGTGGTCATCTTCAGCAAAGCCGATCTCGGTGCCGCCGCCCCGTCCGGTGGTGTCGGCGGGATCGGCGGATTCCTGCTGACCGTCGGCACCGCGTTCGGCTATGCGGGCGGCTGGAATCCCTACGCGGCGGACTACTCTCGCTACCTGCCCAGGACGGTGTCGCGGGTCGCCACCGGCGGCTATGCCGGGGCAGGCCTGTTCGTTTCCTGTCTGTGGTTGTCGGCACTCGGCGCGGCCTCGGCCACCATCGCCGGCTCGGCGCAGGGCAGCCCGACGGACGTGTTCACCGCGAATCTGCCCGGCGTGCTGGCGAATCTGACCCTGCTCGCCATCGCACTCGGCGCGGTCGCGGCCAATGCGTTGAATGTGTATTCGGGCGCAATGGCATTCGTGACGATCGGGCTCGAGCTGCCGGTCCGTACCCAGCGGGCGGTCGTCTCGATCTGCTTCGGCGCCATCGGTTTCCTGGTCGCCTGGTGGGCGCTGCCCGACGCCGCCGCCAGCTACGAGGCGTTCCTGCTGATCGTCGCGTACTGGATCGGCCCCTGGCTGGGTGTGATGTTCGTCGACCAATACCTGCGCCGCGGCCGCAAGATCGATGATCTGCTCTACGCCCGGTCCTACACCAATTGGCCTGGCGTAGCGGCGTTCCTGCTCGGCCTGGCCGTCTCGGTGCTCCTGTTCTCCAACCAGGCCAAGTTCACCGGCTACCTCGTCCGCCAACTCCCCGAACTCGGCGACATCACCTTCTTCGTCGGCTTCGTCCTCGCCGCGGCGGCGTACCTCGGGCTCGGCCGGCGCAAGGCTACGGCCGCTTGACCTTCGAGATCGACAGCGGATCACGGGGTGGCGAGACGATGGGCGCACAGGGCGAGTAGGAGGGTGCCGGTCAGGGTGGGGGCTGCGGGGTCGTAGCCGAGGAGGTCGCGGATGCGGTCCAGGCGCTGATAGAGGGATTGGCGGCCGATGTGCAGGGTGGTGGCGCAGCGGGTGGGGCTGGCGCCGTGCCGGAGGTAGACCTCCAACGTGCGGGTGAGGTTGCTGTGATGGGTTGTGTCCCAAGCGATCAGCGGCGCGATGGTGGTGGCGATGAGGCGAGTTCGTTCGGCGGCGGGCAGGGATTCGACGACCAGTTCGGTGGCCAGTTCCCGGCAGGTGGAGATGGGGGTGCCGGCCAGCCAGTCGCGCCGGTGGCGGGTGGCCAGGCGCAGCGCGGACTGGGCGGCTTCGAGTGAGCCGGTCAGCGCGGCGGAGGTGAAGTCGCAAGGGTCGCCGACGACCAGGGTGACGCCATCGATGCTGTTGGTGGCGAAAGCGTTTCGCAGCATTCGAACCGTTTCACCGACCGGGTCGGCGATGGCCTGGTCCAGCGCGAGCACACCGTAGGTGGTCGCGTGCACCTCGGCCACCAGACCCGGCCTGCCGAGTTCTTTTGCCGCGGTGTCGATCAACCGGGCCGCGATGCGCGCATCGGGTGCGTCGACCGCCACCGGCACCAGCGTTCGCCCGGCCGCCGCGGGCAGGCCGGCGGCCGCGACCCGCACCTTCAGATCGGCTTGGCGAATCGCCTTGCCGTCCAACAGGTCCGCGAGCAGCGTAGTTGCCGCGAGCTGCGGGCGTCCGGTCGGTGCGCCCGAATTCGCCAGCGCCAGGCCGAGGCTCGGCGCGGACTGATCGAGGACAACGGCGAGAGTCGCACTGTCCAAAGCCGAGCCCGGCCCCGCGGTGAGCGTACCCAGGGTGTTGTCCTTGCCCCGGATCGGCGCGGACGCGGCAGCGGATTCGACTGCGGCCCAGGCCGATCGATCATCATCGACGCCGTGCGCGGCGATCAGCGCACCATTGCCGCTCGTCACGATCAACGCGCAACCGGTGATCTGACCGATCCTGGCGAGCAGCTGCGCCAGACCGTTGCCCGCCGCCAGCTCACCGGTCAGATCGCGAGCGAGTTCGTTGAGCAACCGCAGCGAACGCACCTCACGCGACACGATCTCGGTATTCGCCGCGCGACACAGATCGATGAACGGCACCACGCTGCGCAACGCGATCAGCGGCAGGCTGTGCCGCGACGCCTCCGCCACCATGTCCGGCGGGATGGCGTCGAAGGTGCGGCCGAGTTCGAACGCGACGCCGGCCACCCTGCGCCCGGCGATCTCGCGCAGGTAGTGCCGCCGCATCCCCGCGTCCACCCCGGTCAGCCCGAGACCGGTGGTGAGCAGCAGTTCCCCACCGGAGAGCAGCGGGCTGATCTCGTAGATCTCGCTCGAGTGCACCCAGCGCACCGACCGCCGAAGAGCGCCGTGACCGGCCAGGACGAGCGGATCGGCGGCGGCGAACTGATCATCGAGCAACTCGCGCACGGTGGGCAACATACGGTCATCCTGTCATCCGCCGCCCCGGACCGGGTAGACGATCTGTACGTTGCGGCCGGAGCGGTTCCCTTGGAGGCTGGACCCATGACGCAGGCGATATCGGCACGACAACTGCTCGAGGTGGCATACGACGAGGCCCAGCTCGGCCTCGCCGAGGGCGGCATCCCGATCGGCGCCGCGCTGTTCGCCGCCGACGGCACCCTGCTCGGCCGCGGCCACAACCGCCGCGTGCAGTCCGGCGATCCCAGCATCCACGCCGAGACCGACGCCTTCCGCGCCGCGGGCCGCCGCCGCGACTACGGTTCGACGATCATGGTGACCACCCTGTCGCCGTGCTGGTATTGCAGCGGGCTGGTCCGCCAGTTCGGCATCGGCTCGGTCATCGTCGGCGAATCGCAGACCTTCCACGGCGGCCACGACTGGCTGGCCGAGCACGGCGTCGCGGTGACCGTGCTCGAGGACGACCGGTGCGTCGAGATGATGACCAAGTTCATCGCCGAGAACCCCGCGCTCTGGAACGAAGACATCGGTGTCGCGGACGAACTAGAGGCGCGCTGAGCACAGCTGATCGCGAGCACGGCGACCGCACGTGATCGGCCGAAGAACAAGAGCGCGCCGACCCGATCGGGACCGACGCCAGCACAGAGAGTGAGACGCAGTGAACGCGATCGCATCGATCGACCTGTCCCGGTGGCGTAGCGGCGGTCCGGCCGCGGCCGAGGTCGAGCGCGAGGTGGACGAGGGGTTGCGTCGCGCCGGGTTCCTGCTGGTCCACGGGCATGGCGTGCCGGAGGGTCTGGCCGGTTCGGTGCGCGCGGCGGCGCGGCGGTTCTTCGCGCTGCCGGACGCGGTGAAGGAGCGTTACGCCGTCACGGTCGGCGGGCGCGGATGGATCGGACCGGGCAAGGAGGCCAACGGTTATGCCGAGGGCACCGAGACACCGCCCGATCTGAAGGAGACCTTCGCCGTCGGCGCGGACACCGCCACGGGCGATCGGCGCATCGATGACGTGTGGTTCCTGCCCAATGTCTGGCCGGACGAGGTGATCGAGCTGCGCGAATTGCTCACCGCCTACACCGATGCCGTGCACATCCTGTCCGACGAATTGCTCGCGTTGTTCGCGTCGTCGCTTCAGTTGCCCGCCAATCCTTTCCAGGACTTGGCGAGCCGCCCCACCTGGACCTGCAACATCAATCACTACCCACCGATGACCGCGGTCGGCACACCGGAGCCCGGCCAGTTCCGGATCGGCCCGCACACCGATTTCGGCACCGTCACCGTGCTCGACAGGGAGCCCGGCGCGGGCGGACTACAGGTCTACACCGAGGCGGAAGGCTGGGCCGACGCCCCCTACGATCCGGCCGCCCTGACGGTGAATATCGGTGACCTGCTTGCCTATTGGAGCGGCGAACGCTGGCCGTCCGGCCGGCACCGGGTACTACCCCCGCAAGCCGAAGCCCCAGAAGAAGACCTGGTCTCCCTCATCTACTTCTACGAACTCGACCACGACGCCGTAGTCACCCCCCTCGACCCCCCGCTCGCCCGAACCACCGGCCGCCCACCCGTCATCTCAGCCGACTTCCTCCGCACCCGCCTAGACGCCATCACCATCGGCTGACCCAGCGTCATTGCGCCAGCGGATCGTCGGCGGCGACCTGGGCGCATACTTCGTTGAAGGACTGGAGCAGGGCGGTGTCTCGGTCGGCGCGCCATACCAGGCCCCATTGCAGCGGGCCGGCGTCCCGGATCGGCACATAGGCCAGGTCGGGGCGGACGTGGAACAACGCGGTGTGCGCGGAGACGATGACCACCCCCTTGCCCGCCGCCGCGAGCATCATCAGCTCCAGGAAGGTCTCCGAGACCGCGCCTTGGGGGATCCGCCGGCCCGCCGGCGTGTAGGCCGGATTACGGTCCACCCGAACCGATTCCGGCATCGACTCCGGCATCCGGAGCAGTTGCTCGTCGGCGAGTTCCTCGAGCGAGATATCGGGCTGCCCGGCCAACCGGTGAGTCGCCGCGACGGCGAGCAGCCGGGGTTCGGTGATCAGGACCGGACCCACGACGATGTCCGGATCCGTCACCGGGTACGGCATGAACGCCGCGTCCGCGGTGTCGGCGCGCAGCCGCTGCATGACGTCGGCCAGCTGCGCCTCGCGGATGCGCACCTGACAGTGCGGCGACCGGCGGCGGAACTCGTCGGCGGCGGTCGTCAGCAGATGTCCGCCACCGATGCTGATGAACAGAATGTCCAGAGCATGCTCGCCGCCCTGTCCCGCCCGGATGGCTCTGGCCATCGCGGCCTGCGCTTGCGACCAGGCGGGCAGCAGATCCTGGTACAGCTGCGCGCCGATCTCGGACAGTCTCACCTGCCGGCTCGTGCGATGGAACAGCGGAGTTCCGATGCGCCGCTCCAGCTTTCCCACGGTCTGGCTCACCGAGGACGGCGACAGATGTAGCCGCTTCGCCGTTCGCCCGAAATGCAGCTCCTCCGCCAAGGTGAGAAAGATCTCGACTTCCTGCCGTTCGATCACCGGTACCCCCCATCGTTCAGTTCACCTTCATGATCGTGTCCCGATCACGCCTTGATCGCCCCGCCGCGGATATGGGAGGTTCGTTACAACCACCGTTCCGGGTGGGGTGCGCGGGCTCGAATACGTTGCCGCACTTCGTATTGCGAGCACAGGGCCGTGGACGCGCACCGGCAGTCGCGGACCAGCGAAGGGGAAACATGTCCGACGTCTTCGAAGAACTGCACTGCGATCCCCTTGTCGCGATAGATATTTCGGCTCCTGAACGGCGCGCGGAGCTGTTGCGCACCGCCGCGCGGACATTCGCGCAGCGCGGGTTCGCGGCCACCACGATTCGCGATATCGGCGAGGCCGCCGGTACCTTCGCCGACAGCATCTACTACCACTTCGAGTCGAAAGACACGATGGTGGACGAGATTCTGCGCGAATTCCTGGAGGACCTGTTCGGTCGTTACGGCGACATCAAGCTCAGCGGCCTCGATCCGGTGGAAACCCTCCGGCTCATCCTCGCGGCCTCGTTCGAGTCGATCTTCATCCATCACGACGCCGTCGTCATCTATCAGGCCGAATCGGCCCGGCTGATCGCGCGCTCGGCGAGGTTCGCCTATCTCGACGACTACAACCTCGAGTTCCACCGGAACTGGACCGAACTGCTGCGGGCCGGTGTCGCGCTGGGGCAGTTGCGGGCGGACCTCGACGTGGATATGACCTACAAGTATCTGCGGGACGCGGTCTGGTCGGCGGTCCGCTGGTACCGGCCGGGTTGCGGCAGGTCGGCAGAAGAGTTGTCGGACAAGTACTTCGAGATCGTGTTGCACGGGGTAGGCCGGGCCCGGTGATCGTCAATTCCGCGGGAACCTGATCGTGCGCCCCACCCCGTCGGGATGGCCCGCTTCGCGTTGTCCGGCGGCGAACCGGGTGAGGCGGGTGAAGACATCGGCGGGCAACGGGGCGGTCTTTCTCGTGCCGAGGTCGACGTGCAGGTCCAACTGTTCGGATACGGCCACCCGCGTCCGGTCGCCGAGATTGCGCACCTCGTGAAAGAAGTGCAGCCGCTTGGCATCCACTCCCAGCAACCAGGAATCGACGGCCAGCCGTGACCCCTGCCGTACCTCGCGTTCGTAAGTCATGGCGGTCTGCACCACGACCTTTCCGAATCCGGTGGTCCGGACGTAATCGTCGCCGAGCCCGAGGGCGTCGGTGAACGCCGCATGGGCGCGGTAGACCACGATCCCGTAGTACTGGGCGTTCATATGGTCGTTGATGTCGATCCAGTCCGCGTCGACGTCACATTCGAGGGTTCGCAAACCGCCACCTTCCCCACGCTGTCAGCAGTTACCCGCACAGAGTACAACCAAGCGCTTGTTTGGGGCAACCGTAACCACACCCGTAGTCGCCGAAATACGTTCTGGCGGAATCTTTTTGGCGGACATGCGGGTTGGAATCACAGCCTCGGGGCAGAGCCTCCGATGATCTTCAGTGACTTGGATCACAGGCGCAGTCGCAGCCGTTGCGGTCGATATTTAGGTGACGTAATGTTCGAAGAAGGGGCGACAAGATAGCAACATCACTCCGAATCTTATTGTGCCCCTTGCGTTCATCGCATGGTGGTGTTGCCTGACCGCAGCCGCAGGTGGGGGTTTTCGAATCACACACAGCTCTATCGAGCGCTAGCACGCGGGCGGATTCGATATCCATCCAGAGAAGGGGAGAAACGTGCAGCCGACACATTTGTCTACGAAACGGAACAACACACCGCCGACGAAATTCAAGCTGCCGGCCGGGCCGGAATGCTGGTTGGTCACAAGTTACGCGGATGCTCGAAAGGTATTCGCGGATCCCAGTTTCGGCCGGGCCGATCTGTTCTCCGGAGAACTGCCCGATCTCGTTCCCTCGCCGAACATGATCGAGGATCCGGACAACCTGACGAATCTCGACGGCGCCGATCACCGGCGCCTGCGCGGTCTGCTCCAGCGAACGTTCACGCCTTCGGCCATCGCGCTCTGGCGTCCGTGGATCGAATCGGTCGTCGAGAAGTACGTCTCGGGATTGCACGAACTGCCCGACGGATTCGACCTGATCTCGGAATTCACCCACACACTGCCGGTCTCGGTGATCACCAGACTGATGGGACTGCCCACCGAACGCGAAGCGGACATGCTGCGCTGGAGCGAGATCTCGTTGACCACCGAGGGCGTCACGCTCGACGACATCCAGAAGAGCAACGAGGAATTCAAGGATTGGGCCAGGGAACTCATGGCGGCCCGGCGGGCCGAACCCGGTGACGATCTGATCAGCTACCTGGTGCAACGCGACGACGGGACGATCCCGGAGGGACAGCTGACCACCCTCGTCTGTGTGCTGATCATGGCGGGGCACGAGACGACGATGTCGATGCTCGGGAATTTCCTCGTCTATCTGCTCGCCTACGACCGGGAAGCCTGGGCGGCATTGCGCACGGCGGACGACGACAAGATGGAGCGGATCGTCGAAGATCTGTTGCGCATAACTCCGCTCGGCGATCGGAAGCACCGGCCCGGCCCGCTGCGCTATACCAAGTCGGACGTTGTCGTCGGCGGGGTGCAGTTTCGCAAGGGCGATGTGGTCGCCATCGATGTGGTGGCGTCCAACCACGATCCAGAATTCCACTGCCCGGTATCGAAGATCGACACCGAAGCCGATCTTCCGGTGCCCCATCTGACCTTCAGCTCCGGGCCGCACTTGTGCATCGGCGCCTGGTTGGCGCGGTGGGAATTGGGGCTCGCGCTACGCGGGCTCGCGCGCGCTTTCCCCGATCTGACGGTGGCGGACGAAATCGGCGAACTCACCTGGATCATCGGCATGGTGACCCGTAGTCCTCGAAAGCTTCGGGTCAACAAAGGGGTGGCGTATGGAGCAGCGTAATCCCATGGACGAGCGCCGCTTCTATGTCGACCGGAAGTCTTGTATGGGTACCGGACTCTGCTTCGGCGCCTATCCGAACTCATTCGAGCCGGTGGCGCCCAATCAGGCGCGGGTACGTCGTGAATCCGCAGCCTTGTCCGAACTCGAAATAGCCACGAACAATTGTCCGACCGGGGCCATTCGGGAAGCGAATTCCAAGCGGAGCAAGTAGTCGGCAAACGACCTGTACAGCGAGCCGGGGTTCGGCTCGCTGTACGAGGTCGTCTTCACCAGCGAGAAGGTGCGATGCAGACTCGGACATCCACGATCCACCCGGTCGGTGCCGTGACGGCGCTGGCCTTCGGCGTGCTGTCGTACAGCCTGACCCAGACCATGATGGTCCCGGCTATCGGCGTGCTACAGCGGGCGCTGCACACCAGCGCCGCTAGCGCAACCTGGGCGGTGCTAAGCGCCCCGCTGCTGGCGGGCGCGATCGTCACGCCGCTGGCCGCCCGGCTCGGCGACCGCTACGGACGGCGGCGCGTGCTGCTGATCGTGTTGAGCCTCGCGCTGGCCGCGATGCTGGTCGCGCTGGCCGCACCCGGGATCGGCTGGCTGATCGCGGCGCGCGCGGTGCAGGGCATCAGCTTGGCCGTCCTACCGCTCGCCTTCGGAGCGGTGCCGGATATTCTGCCGCCCGAGCGCGTACACACCGGACTCGCGCTGCTGTCCGGCCTGATCGGCGGCACCGCGGGCGTCGGGTTGATCGGCGGTGGGCTTATCGTCGATCATGCCTCGTGGCGTTGGCTATTCGTGGTCGGCGCCGGATTGGCCGGTACCGCGCTGGTCTCGAGCTACCTGTACGTCCCGGAGGGCCTTTCGCACAAGGCGGGCCGGCTGGATCCTGCCGGCGCGCTGTTGCTGACGGCCGCGCTGAGCGGAATCCTGTTGGCGCTCACCATCGGACCGAGCAGCGGGTGGTCGTCCGCCCCGACGCTCGCGCTGGCCGGGGCCGGGGTGGTGTTGCTCATGGTGTTCGTCCGGGTCGAGCGCGTGCTGCGATATCCGTTGCTGGACATGGATCTTGTGCTGCATCGACGCGTCGGCATCGCGCACATCGCGGCATTCGCACTCGGGCTGATGCAGTTCCTGTACTACGTGCTGGTCCCCAAGCTGACCGTATTGTCCGTCGACGCGGGCGGATTCGGCCGGTCGGTGACCGTGGCCGGGCTGGTCATGGTGCCGCACACGCTGGTGATCCTACCGACCGGCGGGGTCGCCGCGCGGATCATCGCTCGGTTCGGGCCGCGTATTCCGCTGGCGGGCGGGCTGCTGGTCACCGCGGCAGGCACGACGCTGCTGGCGCTGTTCCACGCGCAGCCATGGCAACTGGCGGTCTGCGCGATTCCGATCGGCCTCGGCACCGGTCTGGTGATGACAGCGCTGCCCGCCCAATTGCATCGAGTGGTCGAACCGGCACAGGCGGCCACGGCCAATGGCATCAACACCGTGATGCGCACGGTCGGCGGCGCGGTGGGCAGCCAGCTGGGCGCCGCGCTGGTCGCCGGCGGCTTCCGGACCGGCATCCCGGTCGCGTTCTGGGCGGCTACGGCCATCGGAATCGCCGGGGCCGCAGTGGTTTTCACCGCGCTGTCCAATCCCACAACGACACCGCACGAGATGGCGCGCAATTGAGGTTGTGCGCGCGAAAGGAGAGGCGATGACACGGATGACCGACAAGGTGGCGCTGATCACCGGCGCACGCCAGGGCATAGGACGCTCGTGTGCGATACGACTCGCGGAGCAGGGTGCCGACATCGTCGCCGTGGATCAGCCGGGACCGGAATCGGACGACGCACTGGGCTCCCTGGCGAATTCGGTGCGGGAGCTCGGACGCGCGGCAGTCGTCGCGGCCGCCGATATCCGCGACCTCGACGCGGTCACGGGTGCTGTGCGAGCGGGCGTGGACGAACTCGGCCCGCTCGACGTCGTCGTGGCCAATGCCGGGATCTTCGATGCGCCCGGGCCGTCCTGGGAGATTGAGGAGCAGGTGTGGCTCCGTTCGATAGACGTGAACGTGACCGGCACCTGGAACACCGTCAAAGCCGCAGTCGCGCAGCTGAACCCGAGGGGCGGATCGGTGATCATCATGAGTTCCACGGCGACGGTCAAGTCGCACGCGGGGTCGTCGCACTACTCGGCGGCCAAGAACGCGATCACCGGTCTGGCCATGACACTCGCGAATGAGCTGGGAGAACGTTCCATTCGGGTGAACTCGGTGCATCCAGGCTCGGTGGCCACGCCGATGATATTGAATCCCACGACCTTCGCGCGGTTACGGCCCGACGTGGACGATCCGTCGGCCGCGGACGTGGCGCCGGTTCTGGCGGGACGGACACTACTGCCCGTCCCCTGGGTGGACCCGATTGATGTCAGCAACGCGGTGCTGTTCCTGGCGTCCGACGAATCCCGGTACGTCACCGGACTACAACTGGTCGTGGACGCCGGCCTGGCCCAGAAGGTGGCGTGATGACCGGGCGGTTGGACGGCAAGGTCGCCCTGATCACCGGTGCGGCGCATCCGGTAGGACGCGCGCAGGCATTGCGTTTCGCGCAGGAGGGCGCGGATATCGTCGCGATCGACACGTCGTCGTGGGATCTCGCCGAAACGGTCAGCCGGGTCGAGGCGGTCAATCGCCGGATTCGCGCGTTCGAGGCCGACATCGGCGACCAGCAGTCGCTCAGCGCGGCTGTCGCCGCCGGCGTCGATGCGCTGGGCCGGCTCGATATCCTCTGCGCCACTGTCGATGTCGAATCGTCCGGCCCAGCGCTCGACATTGCGGCGCCGCACTGGCAGAGCGGGCTGGACGCGAACCTCACCGGAGTGTGGCGGATCTGCAAGGCGGGCATCGGGCACCTCGTCGGCGGTGGGCGTGGCGGCTCGATCGTGCTGATGGGCTCGATGGCCGGGTTACGTGGCGTAACCGGCGTCGGTGCGGCGACGACCGCCGAACACGGCGTGGTCGGGCTGATGAAGTCGCTGGCGAACGAGTTGGCGCAGCATCATGTGCGAGTGAATACGGTGCACCCGACCCCGCGCCGTTTCGGGAAGGCGATGCACCTGTTGCCGGTGGAAGCCGTAGAGCCGGAAGACATCGCGAACGCGAGCCTGTTCCTCGTCTCGGACGAGGCGCGTTTCATCACCGGGGTCAGCTTGCCCGTGGACGCCGGACACTGCGTGAAGTAGCGGATTGATCCGATGCTCCGATAACGCGCGGCCGTGCGCGTCAGCTGAAGTGCGGGTAGTCCTGGACCCACTTGAACTTGGTGCTGCGCAACGGGAACGAGTTCAGGTCGACCTGGTCGAGTGAGAGCGTGACGTGGTGGCCGTTCAGTTGGCCGTCCAGGCTCAGCCGGTCCGGTGTGGGCCGGGTGTAGGTGAACGTCGCGATCTGTGTCGGCTGTGCCTGGGCAATATGCCCGGGGAGGATGTCACCGGCAGCTCGGGACACCGTCAGGGTGTGGGCCGGGCTGTCGAGCGTGCCTACCGCAGGTACCAGTGTCCCGTCCATTTTCTGATACGTCATCCGTTGATGTCGAAAACCACTCGCTGCCAACGATTCTGGTCGGTGAGCAGCGGCGCGACCGGCTGGCCGTCCTGGGTGAACTCCGATACCTGCCAGATCCCGTACAGCTCAGGCTTTTCCGCGCCGCCACTCTGATCCCAGAACTCCAGGTCTTGCTGCACCTGGCCGATCAATGCCCAGAGGCCGAGCACGACGGGCACACCGGCGGCGATCAGCCGCAGACGCCGCGAACCGAACAGCTCCTGCTGCGTCGCGGGCTCCGACGGACGTTGCAAGACAAGCACATTCGCCAGCCGACGAGCCTGCGGCGCGAGCAGCACCAGCGAGATCAGCATGAGGTGACCGGCCAGAATCTTCACCGGCACATCGAAGGTCATGTTCAGCACGAACACCTGCATCATGCTGACCAGGCTGATCATCGCGCCCAGCGTCGCGGTCCGCGGCAGGAACAGCAGCAGTCCGCCGAGCACCTCCGCGGAACCGAGCAGGATCTCGTAGACCGGCGAACTGCCGACCTGCATCCAGAGCACCGCCGCCGGGGTGAAGTCGCCGTACTGCGTGAGCAGGGTGGCCAGCGGCGGCTCCGGCATCTGCGACGGAATGACCTTGGCCATGCCGTAGAAGAGCATCTGCCCGCCGAGGCACAGTCGCAGGAACAGCATGAACCAGGCGTTCAGCCGCCGGTAGTCCGGGCGTCGGCGATCCAGCACCGTCCACAGTGCTGTCGTCACCGCGGCGACCACCAGGATGCAGAACAGGAACACCCAGATGATCGCCTGGTCGCCGCTGCCCGAGTCCAGATGCAATTCGACTTCGGTGCCGAAGACGTGCCGGCCGACCCACTCCCAGATCGGGCTCAGCGGGTCCAGGAATCCGTTGATCGCCCGCTCGGGCAGCTTCGGACCGAGCGGCCCCGTATAGACGAACATGAACTGCGGAAAGATCAGGCAGAACAGCCCGAAATAGGTGAAGCAGAACCGGAAGGCGATGCGGGTCGGCAAGTTCCACCGCGGACCGGCCGCCAATGCCTCGGTCCCCCGATCCCGATCGACCGGCACCGTTCCGACAGCACTCACAATGAACCCCTCACTCCGAAATCCTCCGCGTGCGGCCAACGGTATTTCGGTGAGGAAGCGCCGACATCCAGGAAATCCCCGGTCTTTCCCTAGGTAATCAGTCGTACGTGGTACCCACACCCACGCCCTCGTGCCAACCCGCGCCGCACCGAGTACTCCCATGTCAAGGCCCGGTTCCAGCCAGTGAGCGAGTTCGGGAACCTCGATCGTTTCGCCCCCGCGGGCCGACTGGAACGCGTTACTGTCGCGTATCGCGGCGGACCGCCGTCGATGCGGGCTGTGCCGAGGCGGGCCCGCGTTTCATGGCGTCAGGAGGACAACGATGGCCGAAGATCCGGATCCCGCCAAGCGGCAGCAGCTGACCGTCAGCGAGCGCGATCTCGACGTGCTCGCCGAGGATCTGGCGCGCTGGCTGGATTCGCGCGTCTCCGCCGATCATCCGCCGAAGGTCTCCGGGCTGTCCCGGCCGCAGTCGGGCGGGATGTCGAGCACCTCCATCCTGTTCGACGCCGAATGGAGCGTGGACGGGCGGCAAGAACGCGGGTCGTTCGTGGCCAGGATGGCGCCGGAGGACGGGTCGTTCCCGGTGTTCGAGACCTACGATCTGGCCACCCAGTACCAGGTGATGGCCGGCGTCGCCGAGACCACCGACGTGCCGGTGCCCGGCCTGTGCTGGCTGGAAACGGACGAGAAGGCGCTCGGCACAACGTTTTTCGTGATGAAGCGGGTGGACGGCCGGGTGCCGACGGACAATCCGCCGTACGTGTTCATCGGCTGGCTCTTCGACGCCACCCCCGAGGAGCGCGCGCGGCTCACCGCGAACACCGTCGAGGTGATCGCGAAGGTGCACGCCATCCCGGATCCGGCGATCCGCTTCCCGGCGCTGCGCGGCCCCGGGCAGTCGCTGCGCAGGCATGTCGAGGCGCAGAAAGCGTGGTACCGCTGGGCACTCGCCGACGACGGCTACGAGATCCCTTTGCTGGAGCGGGCTTTCGCCTGGCTCGAGGACAACTGGCCCGCCGATCCGGGACCCGACGTGCTCAGCTGGGGCGATGCCCGGCCCGGCAACATCATCTTCGACGAGTTCGAACCCGCCGCCGTATTGGACTGGGAGATGGCCGCATTGGGGCCGCGCGAACTGGATGTCGCGTGGGTGATCTTCATCCACCGGTTCTTCCAGGACATCGCCACCCGATTCGACCAGCCGGGCCTGCCCGACTTCCTGCGCCGCGCCGACGTGGTCGCGAAATACGAAGAGCTGACCGGTCATACGGTCCAGAACCTGGATTGGCACATCATCTATGCCGCGCTGCGGCACGGCATCGTGATGGCCAGGGTGAAGCGCCGGATGATCCACTTCGGCGAGGACACCGACACCCCCGACCGGGACGACTATGTCATGCATCGAGCGAGCCTGGAACGGCTGCTCGATGGTACCTACGAGTGGGATTGAGATCCGCTATGCCAGTTCCGTTGGACGAGTACCCGATTCACCAGACCGGTCTGTCGCTGGCCCGGGTGGCCAGCACCGACCGAAACTTCTACGACCGCAGCTACTTCAACGGTCACAACCGCGACGGCGGCACCTTCTTCATCACCGGCTTCGGCGTCTACCCGAACCTCGGGGTGACCGATGCCTACGCGCTGGTCCGGCGCGGCGATGTACAGCGCAGCGTGCGCTTCTCCGACGCGCTCGGCGACCGCAGCCTGGAACAGCAGGTCGGCGGCTACCGCATCGAGGTGGTCGAGCCGCTGCAACGGATCCGGGTGATCTGCGAGCACGACGACCTGTCCTTCGACCTCACCTGGGAGGGCGCCTTCCCGGCCGTACAGGAGCAGCCGCACCTGATCCTGGCCGGCAACCGGCCGATCATCCAGGCGTCGCGATTCGCCCAGCTCGGCTCGTGGGCGGGGACGTTGAGCGTGGACGGCGACGACATCACCGTCGACCCGGCGGTGTGGACCGGCACCAGGGACCGGTCCTGGGGCATCCGGCCGGTCGGCGAGAGCGAGCCGCCCGGACGGGTGGCCAGCGAGCCGGCCGGCGGGTTCTGGTGGATGTATGTGCCGCTGCGGTTCGACGACTTCGCGGTCGTCGTCATCGTGCAGGAGGACCCGGACGGGACCCGCACGCTGAACGACGCCGTGCGGATCTGGCCGGACGGGCGCACCGAACAGCTCGGCTGGCCGCGCATCTCCATCGACTACCGTTCCGGCACAAGGATTCCCGTCGGCGCACGACTGGAGCTGACCACGCCGGACGGCAAGCCGCTGGAGATCGAGGTGACCACGGGTACCAATGTTCCGCTGCACGTGGGTTGCGGTTACGGCGGCGATCCGGACTGGCAGCACGGTCAGTGGAAGGGTCGCGACTGGTCGTTGTCCAGCGTGTACGACCTCACCGACCCGGCCGTCGTCGCCCGCACGCCCTACGGCGTCATCGATCATGTGGCGCGGGCCCGGTGCGGCGACGCCGAGGGCTGGGGGCTGTTCGAACACGCCAGCCTCGGCCGGCACGATCCGACCGGCTTCGCCGACTGGGGTTCGGTCGCGCCGTAGGTCAGAACGCCGGACGGGCCAGTTCGGGGCGCTTGCGGTAGTCGGTCAGGCCGATCACATTGCCCCACGGATCGGTCACCTCGACGCTCCATCCGGTCGCGACTTCGAAGGGCGCGGTGCGTATTTCGACACCGCGCCCCTTGAGTTCGGCCGCCGCGGCCTGTGCGTCGGGCACCTCGAGCCAGACCCGCATCGCGGGCGGCCCGCCCTGCCCCGCGGCCGGATCGACCATCGCCATGATGCCGGGGGTTTCCGCGGCGACGCCGAACAGCGCGATCCTACGCTCCGGCACCGTGAATCGGACCGAAAGACCCAGCCGGTTCGCGTAGAAGTCCACTGCCGCAGTCAGATCCCCCACGGGCACCAGCACGTTGTCGATCCCTCGGATATCCACTCCGTCATCAAACCACTCGATGGTCGCCGGTTCACCTGGTTCCGGGTGGAGGTAGGCCGCCAGAGGTGGCGCCGGTCCGGGTCGAGGAACCGGCGATCTGTGGGCCGCTCAGTCCGGGTTACGCCGTGCCGCGGCCACGACAATGCCGTGCGCGGTGTGTTTGGGTACCACCAGGACACCCCCGCCCGCCGCGAGAACAGCGGCCGCTTCGGCAACACTCGCCGTGCCCACCGCGGCCGCCGTCCGCGAATCCGGGTTCGGCACAGGCACTTCCGCTAGCTCAGCGGCGGTGAACGTCCGGATCGGCACGCCGAGCACGGCAGCCGCATCGAGCAGCCCCGACTCCCCCGCCCGTCGATCGATAGTCGCCAAGCAACTGATCCGATTGAATGCCAGCACTTCACGTACCCCCGCCACGATGCGGTCAGCAGAGGTACCCGGCCGCAACCCCAGGCCGACAATCAATTCAGGCACTGATCACCTCCGCGCGCAGAAGGGCGGGACCGCAGACAGCGTGCGGCGGACGCCGCTGCGGGAGCGATGGCCCCGGCGCATCAAAATTCATGCGGGAGCGGCGGATCGGCGCATCACGATCCATGCGAAAGCGGCGGCTCCGCGCGTCCAGACTCATGCGAATGCGGTGGGTCGGCGCGTCCAGATCCGCGCCACCGCAACCCCGCACGCCCACCGGTACGGTCTCGGCAGGGAGGCGCGCCGCAGTGCGGTCGCGACCCGCGCCTTCCGCTCGGTCACCGGATGGCACGAGTACCCGCGTACTCGGTCGCTGACGCTACGAAACGTGTTGTCGCTTCCGGGTTTCCGGCTGGGTGCGTGTGTAGGTAGGAGGCGTGGACGCGGTGCACCAGCGCGCCCTCGCGAGCCGGTGCGCCGTCGCTGCCGCGCCAAGCCCAGGCGGGGGTGGCCGAGGCGGCGGTGGTCAGGCGGGTCCGGTGGAATTCGTGGCCGCGGACGCGTTCGCCTGCGCGCCACAGCGGGGAATCCGCCAGCGCCACCGCATCCCGGTAGCCGAGGGTCAGGCGGGGGCCGAACTCGGCGTCGGCGTC
This sequence comes from Nocardia sp. NPDC006044, assembly GCF_042871115.1. Classification (NCBI taxonomy): domain Bacteria; kingdom Bacillati; phylum Actinomycetota; class Actinomycetes; order Mycobacteriales; family Nocardiaceae; genus Nocardia; species Nocardia sp. NPDC006044. The sequence continues at coordinate 1,372,170 of NZ_JBIAID010000001.1, read as the reverse complement.
GATCACGCCGGCCATCGGATGTCCGTCGAGTGAGCGGGTCAGGTACAGCAGTCCCGCACATTCCGCGTGCACGGGCATCCCGCGCCGAGCCTGCTCCGCGACCGCGGTCAGCAGAGCGGTATTCGCCGCCAGTTCCGCCGCATGCTCTTCCGGGAACCCACCGGGCAACACCAAACCCGCAGTCCCACTCGGCAATTCGTCCCGCAACGGATCGAACACCACCACCTGCGCGCCCGCCGCCAGCAGCAACTCGCGATGCTCCGCGTAGCCGAAGGTGAACGCAGGCCCGCCCGCCATAGCGATCAGCGGCCCGGAACCCGCGAACAGATCAGCCGCCTCCCGCACCGCTCCCGCCGAACCGCCCGCTGCCGCGATCGTCGGACCACCCGACGCGACCAGTCGATCGGAACCCGATGGATCCTCGGCCGAAATCTCCTCGCCCCGAACCACTTCCGCCGAACCACGCGCCGACCCGCCCGCGGCGGACCGGGCCGGCAGCCCGCCCGTGCGACCACCCGCCGTCGCGATCAAGTGACCGGAACCCGATGGATCCTCGGCCGAAACCTCCTCACCCCGCACCGCTTCTGCGGGATCCCACGCGGGCGCGTGCGCGGTGAACCGGGCTAGCGCCGCGATCGCAGAGAGATCTACGTGGGCGGCAACCAGATCCGTCATCGCGGACACGGCGGCGGTCGCGGCGGCTCCGTGCTCCACAGCGGGGATCAACCCGAGATGCCTTGACGGCACCTCCAATTCGGTCATGCGCGGCAGCGAGCCGAGCACCGGCAGCCCGACCCGATCGCACGCCGCACGCAAAACCTGATCGTGCCGTTCACTGCCGACCCGATTCAAGATGACCCCGCCGAGCCGAATCCCGCTGTCGAACGTGGCGAAACCATGCAGCAGCGCAGCAAGACTCTGACTGTGCCCGCGCGCGTCGACCACCAAAACCACCGGCGCACCGAGCAGACTCGCGACCTGCGCGGTAGATCCCTCCGCGACCGGCCCGGCGTGGTTCTCATCGATGCGCCCGTCGAACAGCCCCATCACGCCCTCGACCACCGCGAGATCGCAATCCCGCGCACCGTGCCGATACAGCGGCACCACCCGTTCCGCACCAACGAGCACCGGATCGAGATTGCGCCCCGGCCGCCCTGCAGCCAACCCGTGATACCCCGGATCGATGTAATCCGGCCCCACCTTGAACGGAGCCACCCGATGACCGACCCGCCGCAGCGCCCCGATCAACCCCGTCGCCACAGTGGTCTTCCCACTCCCGGAAGCAGGCGCGGCAATCACCACCGCAGGCACGCCGCTCACCGGCCACCCCGCTCGAGGAGTGACACGCGGTAGCGGAATCCGCACCGAGAAAGGGTGCGGGGATTCACCATTCGATGCCGCGCTGGCCCTTGCGGCCGGCGTCCATGGGGTGCTTGAGCTTGGTCATTTCGGTGACGAGGTCGGCGGCGTCGATGAGTGCCCGGGGGGCGTCGCGGCCGGTGATGACGACGTGCTGGTTGCCGGGGCGGTTGCGTAGCGTGTCGACGACCTCGTCGAGGTCGACCCAGCCCCACTTCAGGGGGTAGGTGAATTCGTCCAGGACGTAGAAGCGGTGCTGTTCGTCCTTCAGCCGACGGGCTATTTCCTGCCATCCGGCCAGCGCGGCGGCGGCGTGGTCTTCGTCGCTGCCCTGCTTGCGGGTCCAGGACCAGCCTTCGCCCATCTTGTGCCATTCGACCGCGCCGCCGGCCCCGGTCTCCTCGTGCAGGGTGCCGAGGGTGCGGAAGGCCGCCTCCTCCCCCACCTTCCACTTGGCGCTCTTCACGAACTGGAACACGGCGACATCGAAACCCTGGTTCCAGGCTCGCAGCGCCATACCGAACGCCGCGGTCGACTTCCCCTTGCCCGGTCCCGTGTGCACGGCCAGCACCGGCTGATTGCGCCGCTGTCGCGTGGTGAGGCCGTCGTCGGGCACGGTCTCCGGAACACCCTTAGGCATCGAAACTCCTTGTCACTCCACGACTCATCATCGAGCCACCCACATCGCGCCGACCCACCAACCGGCCTTGGCCGCCACGCCGCCCGCCGGCGACCGGTTCCAAGCCGCGCATCAAGCCGCGCGCACCGATGCCGAATTAGGCCGCCCGGACCCCGCGCGCACCACGTCGGCGACCGAATCACCGGTCAGCTCAGCCAATCTCAGGTATCCCCCGCGCAGTTCGCGGGCCAGCTCGGCGGCGAGACCGAGCCGGATCATCCCGCGCTCGCAGTCGACCACGATCGAAGTGACCCCGTCATTGGCGAGGCGAGCGGCGGCCGCGCGGGCGCGCGGCAGCGGATCCACACCACCGGTGGCGCGGCCGTCGGTGAGCAGCACCAGCATCGGGCGGCGGCGCGGGTCCCGAACCCGTTCGCGCAGCACGATTTCGCGCGCCTTCACCAGGCCAGCGGCCAGCGGCGTCTTGCCGCCGGTCCGCATCGAGGACAACCGGCGCACGGCGATATCGACCGAAGACGTAGGCGGCAGCACGAGTTCGGCGTCCTGCCCGCGCACGGTGATGACCGCGACTTTGTCCCGCCGCTGGTAAGAGTCACGCAGCAGGGTGACGACCGCGCCGGTGACGGCGGAGAGCCGATCCCTGGACGCCATCGACCCGGACGCATCGACCACGAAGACGACCAGATTGCCTTCGCGCCCTTCGCGATACGCGCCCCGCAGGTCCTCGGCGGCCAGCTTCAGCGGACCTTCGCCCCGGCCGCGCGACCACTGATGCGGCGCGGCGGCGAAGACGGTGCCGAGCAGATGCAGGCCGGTGGCGGTATCGGTGCTCGGCCGAACGACGCGACCGTGGCGCGACTCCGCCCGCGACCGACGCCCCGGCGCGCCCTCGCCGACGCCGGGCACCTCCCAGCGCGGCGGCGTCGCGGCGACGGAACCCGGTGTGCCCGTACGGCCTTCGCGAGACGGCCGCCCACCGCCGGGGCCGTCCGGCGGGGAATCCGGGTCGTCGTCCGGACCGGGCTCGGGATCACCCGCGTCCGGTCGAGCCGCCTCGGCTGACCGGCCCTGCTCGGAATCCTCGGTGTCCGACCGAGGCGACTCGTCGGACGGCTGCTCGAGCTCCTCGGTGTCCGATCGGTGCGACTCGGGCGACTCCCCCTGCTCGGAATCCTCGGTGTTCGACTGCCCCTGCTCGAATTCCTCAGCGGCCGAACGGTTCTCCCGGTCCACCTCCTCCGCCGCCTCGCGCATCGCGTCGTCGAGCTGGTCCTCGCTGATCCCCGGCTCGTCGAACGGATCGCGTCGCCGCCGATGCGGCAGCGCGAGTTCCGCGGCAACCCGGACATCCTCCTCGGTGACCGCGTCCGCGCCACGCCACGCGGCGTGCGCCGTCGCGGTCCGCGCGACCACCAGGTCCGCGCGCATCCCGTCGACGTCGAAGGCGGCGCACAGCGCGGCGATCCGGCGCAGCTCCCCGTCGTCGAGCCCTACCTCCGCGACCCGATCGCGCGCGCCGAGGATGCGCTCGGCGATCGCCCGATCCGCGGCGGCATAACTTTCGGCGAACCCGGCCGGATCGGCCTCGTAGTCCAGCCGCCGCCGCACCACCGACATCCGCACGTCCACGTTCCGCGAGGCGGCCACGTCGACGGTGAGCCCGAACCGGTCCAGCAGCTGCGGGCGCAGCTCGCCCTCCTCCGGGTTCATGGTGCCGACGAGCACGAATCGCGCCGGATGCGAATGCGAGACACCGTCGCGTTCGATGTGCACCCGCCCCATCGCCGCGGCGTCGAGCAGCACGTCGACCAGATGGTCGTGCAGCAGATTGACCTCGTCGACATAGAGCACGCCGTGATGCGCGGCGGCCAGCAGACCCGGCCGGAACGCCTGTTCCCCGTCGCGCAGCACCCGCTCCAGATCCAGCGAGCCGACCACGCGGTCCTCGGTCGCGCCGACCGGCAGTTCCACCAGTCGCGCGGGCCGCGCGCCGGTTTCGTCGACGACCGGCGGCAGCAGCTGCGCCAGCGCGCGCACCACGGTCGACTTCGCGGTGCCCTTCTCGCCGCGCACCAGCACACCGCCGATGCCGGGGTGCACCGCGCACAGGATCAACGCCAGTTGCAGCCGCTCCTGACCGACCACGGCGGAGAACGGAAAGCCCACCTCGAGGTCACCACCGGGACGCGTACGTGATCCGGTCAGCGAGTGAGGCGGCACAGTTTCGGCATGGGACAACGACACGCCCCAACTCTATGCGCGCTCGCCCGGCCCACCGACGCTGCCCTGTGGATCGAGTCACCCCTGGGGACACCACCGCCCTCGTCGCAGGTCTGCGTCGAGGGCGGCGACCGAGCAACGGCTCGACGATCACCCCTTGCGCATCGGAATGTGCAGGATCCCGTCTTCGTCGAATTCCTCACCATCGGGCTTGAACCCGTGCTTGGCGTACATGTCGACCAGGTAGGACTGCGCGTTCAACCGCACGGTCGCCGAGCCGACCTCGGCCAGCGCGGCCTGCAACAGGCGCGTGGTGTAGCCGTGGCCGCGCGCGGGCGCGACCGTGCACAGCCGCCCGATGCGGAAGGACTTCACCCCGTCCTCGTGCTCCTCCAGCAGCCGCAGCGTGGCGATCACCTCGCCCTCGTCATCGAGCCAGAAGTGCCGCGTCTCCGGCAGCAGGTCCAGACCGTCCAGTTCCGGATACGCGCACTTCTGCTCCACGACAAAGACTTCGACGCGAAGTTTCAACAGCTGATAGAGGGTGGCATTGTCGAGATCCAACGCCCATGACCGTTTGAGAGCAACCGTTGACATCATCGCCTGTTGCTATCACACCTAGCGGTTTGCCGCGACCCCCGCGTGCTCGGGCGTGTTATCTGTGCCACCCGTGAGGTTCAGCGTCTTGGACGTCCAATCCCATACTTCGTGGAACAACGCCGGATCCTCGGACAGCTTCACCCCGAGTGAGGGAATCATCTCCTTGAGCTTCGGCGTCCACCCGGCGTACTCGGCCGGGAAGCAGCGCTGCATGACGTCGAGCATGGCGGTGACGCCCGTCGACGCGCCCGGGGAGGCGCCGAGCAGACCGGCGATAGAGCCGTCGGCGGCGGCGACCACGGCGGTGCCGAATTCGAGCACGCCGCCCGCGCCCTTGCGCCGGATCACCTGCACGCGCTGGCCCGCGGTGATCAGCTCCCAGTCCCGGCCGTCGGCGCGCGGGATGAACTCCTTGAGCGTGTCCACCTTGCCCGCCTCGGACTTGAGCAGCTCACTGACCAGGTACTTGGTCAGGCCGAGCTCGGTGACGCCGACGCCGAGCAGGGAGAGCAGATTGTTCGGCTTCACCGACTTGAACAGGTCGGTGAGCTTGCCCTCCTTGAGGAACTTCGGCGTCCAGCCCGCGTACGGGCCGAACAGCAGGCCGGGCACGCCCTTGATCACCCGAGTGTCCAAGTGCGGCACCGACATCGGCGGCGCGCCGACCGCGGCCTTGCCGTACACCTTGGCCTCGTGCTGGTGGATCAGGTCCGGGTTGGTGCAGCGGAAGAACTGACCGCTGACCGGGAAGCCGCCGAACCCGTCGATCTCCTTGATGCCGGACTTCTGCAGCAGCGGCAGCGCGCCGCCGCCCGCGCCGACGAAAACGAATTTGCTGATGAGCGTGCGGGTTTCGCGGGTACGCAGGTTGCGCACCTTGACCAGCCAGGAGCCGTCGGACTGCTTGGACAGGTCGCGCACCTCGTGGCCGAAGGCCAGATCCGCGCCGCTGGCGCCGAGGTAGGCGAGCAGTTCCTTGGTGAGCGAGCCGAAGTCGATGTCGGTGCCGCCGTCAGTCCAGTTCAACGCGACCGGATCGGAGAAGTCGCGACCACGCGCCATCAGCGGCAGGCGGCGGGCGAATTCGTCGGGGCTGTCGATGAACTCCATGCCCTCGAACAACGGATGCGGAGCCAGCGCTTCGTAACGCTTGCGCAGGTACTCGACGTTGTCCGCGCCGTGCACGAAACTCACGTGCGGGATCGGATTGATGAACCGGGACGGGTCACCGAGGATGTTGTTCTCCACGGCGTAGGACCAGAACTGGCGCGACACCTGGAACCGCTCGTTGATGTCGACGGCCTTGCTGATGTCCACCGAACCGTCGGCGTTCTGCGGGCTGTAGTTCAGCTCACACAGCGCGGAGTGGCCGGTGCCCGCGTTGTTCCACGGGTCGCTGCTCTCCGCCGACGCGGCGTCGAGCCGCTCGAACAGGGAGATCGACCAATCGGGCTGCAACTGGCGCAGCAGTGCACCGAGAGTGGCACTCATGATGCCGGCGCCGATGAGTACAACATCGGTCTTTTCAGTCATGGCAGCGTTCGGCACGGCTAGATCGACTTCCTTGTCCTTCTACGCGGGCCCACCGGGCGGGTGGACCTGCCTGGGCACGGTGCTTGCGAGTTATTGCCTCGGTCCGGGTTCCTAAACCATGGCGGGAGTTAGGTTACCCGCCGTTCACCTAGCCCCAATTGTGCACCTCACCACGTCGATCCCCCGCGCCGAACCCGCCGAATGTGACCTAGATTGTGTATGTGACAAAGGAAACTTCACTCGCCGCTCGGCAATCCGACACCCAGGGCGACAGCCAGTGGAAAGCCGATGTCCTGGGCGAGAAATACCAGCAGCGCACGCTGTCTTTCGGGGCCGATCCGGACGGCGAAGGCGAGGCCGTGGCCACCCTGGTGCGCTATCTGCCCGGCGGAAAAATCGAGGCAGGCGCGGGCGCCGTGCTGTACGTGCACGGGTTCACCGACTACTTCTTCCAAGAACATCTCGCGGAGCATTTCGCGGCGCAGGGCTACCAGTTCTACGCGCTCGATCTGCGTAAATGCGGACGATCGCTGCGCGAGGGGCAGACGCCGCATTATGTGACCGATCTCGCACTGTATGACGACGAGTTGAACGAGGCGTTGCGAATCGTGCGGGCGGAGACCGGCGCACCGGTCGTGCTGAACGCGCATTCGACCGGCGGGCTGATCCTGCCGCTGTGGCTGGACCGGCTCAACCGCGACCGCGGCACGGCCGCCTCGGGCGTGGCCGGCCTGGTCCTCAACAGCCCGTGGTTCGATCTACAGGGCCCGTCCTACTACCGGACCGTCGGAACGCCGATCATCAAGGGGCTCGGCCGGTTTCGGAAGATGTTCCAGTTGCCCAGCGCGAAGGTCAGCACCTACGGCGACAGCCTGCATCACAGCGTGGCCGGCGAGTGGGATTACAACCTGGACTGGAAACCGTTGCACGGCTTCCCGGTTCGGTTCGGCTGGCTGCGCGCGATCCGCAACGGGCACGCGAAACTGCACGGCGGGCTCGACATCGGGGTGCCGTCGCTGATCCTGCGTTCCCGGGTGACGAAGTTCGCCCGCCGCTACGGTCCCGCCGTCGACGTGGCCGACGCGGTATTGGACGTCAAGCAGATTCAGCGCTGGTCCGGCTGCCTCGGCGACCGCACCAACATCGTGCCGATCGACGGCGCGAAGCACGACGTGTTCCTGTCCTCGGCCGAACCGCTCGCGCACGCGTTCGCCGAACTCGACAGCTGGCTGAAGTGGCTGGCGATCTACCGCGCCGGGTCCGGCTCACCAGGTGCTGGTGCGTAGCACGATCTCGGTGGCCAGTTCGTGGTCGGCCTCGGTCGCCACGTTGGTGACATCGATGTCGACCACGCGGAACTCGCCGTAGACGAAGCGGCCGGAACCGTCGGCCACCGAGCGCGGCAGGTTCTTGGTCACCAGCACCGTGGTGGGCAATTCGACCGGACGGACCGTGGCGTCGGCGACGGTTCCGTCCGGGCCCGGAGCCGCCGGATGGCCGTGATCGGCCACCACGAGGCTGATGAAGCGCCCGAATCCGGCCGCGCAGGCCCGCCACGCCAGTTCCGCGCCGGTGCCGCGCGCGGCCACGTTGGCCCAGGGCACGCCGATCTGATCCAGGATCGCGGTGACGCCCGCGGCGTCGAGCCCCTCGGCCGACTCCAGCACCACCGTGCGCAGATCCGAATTGTGCAATCGAGCACACACCTGGTCGTAGACGTCCGCCGGGTCGTTCGCGTCGGGCAGCAACAGCACGCTGTGCCGGGATTCCGGGCCGTCCACCCGCACGGTCCATGCCCGATCGCCCACCGTGATCTGCCGAGATTTCATGCCGAATGACGCTACACGGGTCTGCTGAACGAGGCCCGGTCTTCGTCAGGCCAACAGCCGCATACCGGCGCGCTCACCGGCGTTGTGATCGAAGGTGACGGTGAGGTCGCAGCCGGCCTCCTGGCCCAGCTGCTGGATGAGCGCGTCGGCGAAATCCGCGCCGTCGGCGGCCCGGCGCAGCGCTTGGCGCACCGTGTCGGCGCGTTCGACCACGATCTCGGTCGAGTCGAGCAGGCCGAGCAGCACGTCGGTGACCGCCTCGGGATCCTGCTTGTAGCCGCGGCGCAGCACCCAGTGGATCTCCGCGAGCACGATCATCGTCACGTAACCGGGACGGCTCTCGCTGAGGCCATCGATCACCTGGTTGGCGCGCGCGGACTGCTCCGGATCGTCCTGGGTGAGGTAGCGGATCAGCACATTGGCGTCCAGACCGATCATTTCTGCTTGCCTTCCACGACGTTTCCGGTGATCGCCTCGTTCATCTGCGCGAGGCCGATCGGCGAGCCGGACCAGCCGACTATCCCCTTGAGTGACTTGATGGTCCGGGTCTCGGGCACCAGTTCGTAGGTGCCGTTGACGGTGGGCACGAAGGCGACCCGGACCCCGGCACGCAACCCCATGGCGACCCGGACGTCGATCGGGATGGTGATCTGTCCCTTGCTCGTCACGGTCGCGGACACCACGTTTCCCGCCCTGCTGCTGGACTTCTTGTCTGCCACTTCAGTCACCGACCCGTGCTACTCCCACGCCCATCGTCCCCTTACCCGGAGCCGAATTCCTTACTGAAAGGTAAGGGGCGAGGTACGTCGCGTCAACAGTTCAGCTACGCGAGGTTGCCGAAGTGGGGAGCGCGTGGGTTGCCAGGACGGGCAGATCGGGGGGCGCGCCGTCGGTGAGCAGGCGCTCCAGCCGGGCCGGATCGAGGTGCTGCTCGACCAGGTCGGCGAGCAGGTCGAGTTGGGCGGCGCGCACGGTGGCGACGGAAGTGTCTTCGGCGGCAACGAAACCCGTACGGCCGGCCGCGACGGCCACCGAACGCAGCCAGCTTCGGCGGAACTCGTCGGATTCGAGCAGGCCGTGCAGGTGGGTGCCCCAGAGCGCTTCGCGGACACTGCCTTCCGGTTCGCCGTCGAGGTCGAGCCAGCGGCGGTCTCCGTTGCCGGTCACCCGGCCGTGGTGGATCTCGTAGCCGTGCACCGGGATTCCCGCCGTGTCGTGACCATCGGTGCGGCGCAACACCTTCGGGTCGGCGAATTCGATCTCCAGGTCGAACAGGCCGAGTCCGTCGACCGGGCCCGCGCCCGATTCGATCGGGTCGACGATCCGGGTGCCGAGCATCTGGTAGCCGCCGCAGATGCCCAGGATCGGGCGGCCCGCCGCGGCTCTGGCGCGCAGCGCGTCGGCGATTCCGGTGCGGCGCAACCACTCCAGGTCCGACACCGTCGCCTTGCTGCCGGGCAGTACGACCAGGTCGGCCTCGGCCAGGCGGGACGGTTCGCTCGCCCAGCGCACCGCGACACCGGGCTCACAGGCCAGGGCCTCGATATCGGTGGAGTTGGAGATGCGGGGCAGCCGGACGGCGGCGACGGTGAGCCATTCCGTGCCGAGCGGTGGATGCGGGCGGCCGACCGGCGCGTCGGCGAGGGTGCTCAGCGAGTCCTCGGCGTCGATCCAGAGGTCGTCGGTGTACGGGAGCACGCCGAGGGTGGGCCGGCCGGTCAGTTCGGTGAGCCGGTCCAGGCCGGGGCGGAGCAGTTCGACGTCGCCACGGAACTTGTTGATCACGAATCCGGAAATCAGTTGCTGGTCTTCGGGTTCCAGGATGGCGACGGTGCCGAAGAGGTGCGCCAGCACGCCGCCGCGATCGATGTCGCCGACCAGCAGCACCGGGAGCCGGGCGGGCCGCGCGAGGCCCATGTTCGCCAGATCCGTTGCGCGCAGGTTGATTTCGGCGGGCGATCCGGCGCCCTCGCAGATCACCACGTCGAATTCGGCGCGCAGCGAGGCGAGTTCGCCGGCGACCACCTCGCGCAGCCGCTGCCGGTGCTGGAAGTAGTCCCGCGCGCCGACCGTGCCGACCGCCTTGCCCCGCACCACCAGCTGCGAACGCCGATCGCTGCCCGGCTTCAGCAGCACCGGGTTGAACCGCACGCTCGGTTCCAGCCCGCACGCCTGCGCCTGCAACGCCTGCGCGCGGCCGATCTCCCCGCCGTCCAGGGTGACGACGGAGTTGTTCGACATGTTCTGCGCCTTGAACGGCGCCACCCGCACCCCGCGCCGCGCCAGCATCCGGCAAATACCCGCCACCACAACGCTTTTACCCGCGTCCGACGTGGTCCCCGCGACGAGCAGCGCGCCTTTCACCGCCCCGCCCGGCAGCCGCACACCTGTTGATTTCCCGCACACGGATTCGCATGCGATTCGGTATGCGGGAAATCAAGGGCTGTGCGGCTGTGGGGCTGGTTCACGGCAGGGTGAGGATTTCCGCGCCGGTGTCGGTGACCACCAGGGTGTGCTCGAACTGCGCGGTCCACTTGCGGTCCTTGGTGACCACGGTCCAGCCGTCGTCCCAGATCTCGTAGTCGATGCCGCCGAGGTTGATCATCGGCTCGATGGTGAAGGTCATGCCCGGTTCGATGATCGACTCGATGGCCGGCTGGTCGTAATGCAGGATCACCAGGCCGCTGTGGAACGTCGGGCCGACGCCGTGCCCGGTGAAGTCGCGGACCACGCCGTAGCCGAATCGGTTGGCGTAGGACTCGATGACCCGCCCGATGACGTTCAGCGCCCGGCCCGGCCGGACCGCCTTGATCGCCCGCAGCGTGGCCTCCTCGGTCCGTTCGACCAGCAGCCGGACCTCCTCGTCCACGTCACCGGCCAGGTACGTCTTGTTCGTGTCGCCGTGCACCCCGTGGATGTAGGCGGTGACGTCGATGTTGACGATGTCGCCGTCCTCGATCACCGTCGAGTCCGGAATGCCGTGGCAGATGACCTCGTTCAGCGAGGTGCAGCAGGACTTCGGAAATCCCTTGTAGCCCAGCGTCGACGGGTACGCGCCGTGGTCGCACATGTACTCGTGCGCGATCCGGTCCAGTTCGTCGGTGGTCACGCCGGGCGCGACCGCCTTGCCCGCCTCTTCCAGCGCCTGCGCCGCGATCTTGCTCGCGATCCGCATCTTGTCGATCGTCTCCGCCGTCTGCACCCAGGGCTCGCGACCCTCGTTGACGGTCTTCTTCCACGCGTACTCCGGGCGCTCGATCGTGCGCGGAACCTCGCGGGTGGGTGACTGGGTGCCGGGTACGAGCGGCTTGCGAGTGCGGACAGACATAACGAACAGCCTAATCGGCCCCGATCCCCTGCGCTCGAGCGCCAGACCGACTCGACAGCGGGACCTGCGTGGAATACCTGCGGACCGTGGTCCGTTTAAGCTACTGGTTGACATAGACACTACTGAAGGAAGAGGCTCGACCGTGGAATTGGGACTCACGACGTTCGCCGAGCTGTATCCGGCCGGCGACCGGCCCGCGCCGAGTGCGGCCGAGCGGTTGCGCGAGGTGGTCGAGGAAGCGGTGGCCACCGAGCAGGCTGGGCTTGCCGTCTATGGCGTCGGGGAACATCATCGCAAGGATTTCGCCGCCTCCTCGCCGGCGGTCGTGCTGGCGGCGATCGCGGCGCGGACCGAGAAGATTCAGCTGACCAGCGCGGTCACCGTGCTCAGCTCGGATGATCCGGTACGGGTGTACCAGGATTTCGCCACGCTGGACGGACTGTCCAACGGTCGCGCGGAGCTGATGGCCGGGCGGGGGTCGTTCACGGAGAGCTTCCCGCTGTTCGGCTACGACCTCAGCGACTACGACGAGCTCTTCGAGGAGAAGCTGGCGCTGCTGCTGCACATCCGCGAAGACGAGCCGGTCACCTGGAACGGCAAGTTCCGCGCGCCGCTGCACAATGCCACCGTCTACCCGCGCACCGACAACCGGCCGCTGCCGGTGTGGATCGCGGTCGGCGGCTCCCCCGAATCCGTCGTGCGCGCAGGACTTCTCGGCCTTCCCCTGGCCATCGCGATCATCGGCGGACAGCCGGCCCGGTTCAAGCCGCTGGTCGACCTGTACCACCGCGCGCTCACCGAGGGCGGTCACGAGAAGCAGCCGGTGGCGGTACACGCCCACGGCTACATCGCCGACACCGAGGAAGCGGCCGTCGCCGACTTCTACGAGCCGTACGCCCGCGCGATGAGCGTCATCGGCCGGGAACGCGGCTGGGGTCCGATGACCCGCGCCCAATTCGACGGACTCCGTTCCAAGGAAGGTTCGCTGTTCGTCGGCAACCCCGACTACGTCGCGGAGAAGATCGCCGACATCCGCGACACCCTCGGCCTGGACCGGTTCATGCTGCACACCAGCGTCGGCACACTGCCGCACGAAAAGGTCCTGCACAACATCGAATTGCTCGGCGCGAAGGTCGCCCCGCAGGTCGGCTAATCGGAAACCCTTGCGCCGCGAGCGCTGTGGTAATCCGCGCACGAAATCGGTGACGGTCTCGTGCGCGGCAGGCCATGGCGCGGGCGCGAATGACGTGGCAGGTCAACGGGATTGCAGCCAGGCGTGGAACTGCGCGCCGTCGAATACTTTGCCCGCCAACGCCGGGGTCGTGCCCGAGGAGATCACGGTGAGGCTGGTTCGCGTCCACGCGAACCAGGTATGGCTCGGATAGTCGAGCAGCAGTCGCGCGTCGGCAGCCCGGGGTTGACTCGTCTCGTCCACTCCCGTCGCCATGGCGCGTGGCATATACGGCGACACCGGTTCCAGCTGCACCGTATCGGCGGTATCGCGTCCGGTAACGCGAACCGGCACCGCGATGTAGGACTCGACTCCGGCGCGCTCGAGCGTGGGACTGTCGGCCGACTTCGGATCGGTCGCGTACACCGTCACCGGTGCGCCGTCTCGCCGAAGCGTAATGGCCCCAACATTATTCGACGCACCCGACGATCGAAGGAACGATCCGACGAGGCGCTGCGCTGCCGGGGTATCGATCGCGCGGTCGATGACACTGTCGTCCGGCTCGCTCGCCCACGCCGGCGCGGGCGCACCGCGATCCGCGCACCCGGCCAGGGCCAGGCCGACAGCCGCCAATCCGGCCGAGAAACGCCATACCGACCCATTCATCGGGCCGCGATGCCGTAGTCCTCGCCGAACCACGTCCAGTCCGAGTTCCGGGTATAGGAGTCGATCGACTGCGTGACAGTGCGCCGCGAGGACGGCCAGGGATCCCCGTAGGTGATGGTGCCCGCGTCCACGTCGAAGCCGTAGATCACCTGCGCGTGCCCGCCGCCGGCCGACCACGCGATGCCGGTGAGGATCGGCCGGTCGGCCGAGATCTCATCGACGACCTTGGCCATCGACAAGGGTGCGCCGACCGCTGCGGTGAATCCGATTCCCCGGAACGCCGAGGCGATCTGCTCGAGCGATGCCTCCTCGTTGGGGCAGGCGCCCCCGGCACCGACACCGTGCACCAGTGCGCAATATTGATTCTGGCTGATCGGCCGGTGCAGATAGGTGGCTATCGATGAGCCGTCGGCCGCCCAGCACCACTGATCCGCGGTCTGGGCCTGCTGGAGATACGGCAGAGTCTGCGCGCCGAAAACGGCGGCGCGCGGTTCCGGGACCCGAGGCAGATTCGGCGTAACCGCCAACCCGTGCGAACGGCCGGCCGCATGCCAATCGACGGGACCGGGGTCGGCGACAGCGGAGTCGTGCAGCGCGAAGGCGAGGACTATCGCGACCGGGCCGCCCAGCAGCTTCCATTTACGCGCCATGCCTCATCCTTCCGAGCGGAAATACCATGGCACGCTACATATCCGCGTAGCAAGCCGCAATATGCTCGCGCCGATGCACCGGAAGAATGGGCGACTTGGGCGAATTTACTTGCGAGACACCGCCGTTAACCATGACTTAAATGAATCATGATGACTTATATATTGTCGCCGCCGAAACATGGTGGAACACTCCCTGTTCAGTTTACCGATCATTCCATCCGGAAGTGATGGATCATGGGGCTCAGCAGGAGGAACCTTGCACTATCCGCGCTTGTCCACCGCTTTCATTTCCGCCCTGGGAATCGGCCTCGCGGTGTCCGTCACCGCACACGCCGCCCCGGACGAACCCGCTCCGCAGATCAAGCACCATGCGTTCGGTCTCGACCGCGCGGCCGCGCACGACAGCCTCGGCCGGGATACCACCGTCGGCACGGCGCTGCCGGTCCAGCTGGGCGCCGTCGGCGCACCACCGGCCGCGTATTCGTTGCGCCAGTACGCATTACCCGCAGGCGATCAGGGGCCGGTCGGCTCGTGCGTCACCTGGGCGACCGGATACACCGGATACGGGGTGCTGATGAACGAGCAGCAGATCGCCGGCGATCCGATGGCCCCGATGTTCATCTACGCGCAGATCGCCCAGGGCGACGATCAAGGCACCTACGCCGGAGTCGCCCTACCGCTGGAACAGCAACAGGGCATAGACACCAAATCCGACTATTGGCAGGGCGATTTCGACTACACCACCCAGCCCGACGCCAAGGAACGCGCCAACGCCGCCCATTACAAGCTGTCCGGCGCACTGGATCTCACCAAGGGCGATATCGTCACCAACATCAAAAAGGCGATCGCCGCCGGCCTGCCCGTCCCGTTCGGCTTCGACGCCAGGGAAAGCTTCGAAAACCTGGACAGCACCAACGACAACTACAACCCGTCACCTCGCGAGAAAATACTCGGCGGCCACGAGGTAACCATCGTCGCCTACGACGCGAAAGGCGTGACGGTGGAGAATTCCTGGGGCCCGAACTGGGGCAAGAACGGCTTCTTCACCGCCCCTTGGTCATTCATCACCAGTGCCGACGTGAACGAAATCCACTCGATGGGCCGGCTGCTGCCCGCCTGAGCTACTCGGTGAGATGAGCTTCGAAGGCGATCCGGTCGCCGCGGTAGAGACCGCGGACGCGTTCGATCGGGTCGCCGTCGGCGTCCAGGCTGCGGCGGTGCAGGAGCAGAAGCGGTAGGGCCGTGGTGCATTCGAGGAGGGCCGCCTCGCGTGGGGAGGCGAGGACGGTCTCGATGCGTTCGGTGGCGCGGCCGAAGATCACGCCGGAGTCGCGGACCGCGGCGTACAGCGAGGTGGCGGGGTCGTAGGTGGCGCGCAGGCCGGCGAAGCGGTGCAGCGGTAGGTAGGTGCTTTCCAGGCCGATGCGTTCACCGTCGGCGAGCAGGACCCGTTCGAGGTGCATGACCGAAGTTCCCACGGGGACAGCGAGATCGCGGGCGGTGTCGGCGTCGGCGGGGACGTCGTCCCAGCCGACCAGCAGGCGGCCGGGGACGCGTCCGTAACTGATGGCGCCTTCGGTGTAGGACCGAAGCGACAGCGGCTGAACCATTTTCGGGCGCGAGACCACGGTGCCGCGACCCTGCCGCCGAATCCGGCCCTCCACCAGCAAGTCTCGCAGCGCCTGGCGAACGGTCTCGCGCGCCACCTCGAAGCGAACCGCCAGATCGCGTTCCGAGGGCACCGGATCGCCCTCGGCCAGCTCGCCGAGGATCGCCTCCAGCTCGGTGCGCACGCGATAGGACTTCGGCAACCGGTCGGGCAGCGCGAATTCGGCTCGCTCGCCGGGCGCCACCGCGGCGCCGACCCCGTCCACCTCCGTTGCTTCCATGGGGCACAGCATACCCATAATTGGTCTATACCAATTGTTAACCTGACGTTTGCGCAGGAAACACCCGTTGGTCTAGACCAATGTGCACCATGGTCCCATGCGATTGGTCATCATCGGAGGTGGAATCCTCGGCACCGCCCACGCCTTGGCCGCCGTCCGCCGCGGTCACGAGGTCGTGCAGCTGGAGCGGGAGACCGAGGCCCGCGGCGCCACGGTACGCAACTTCGGCCTGGTGTGGGTCTCCGGGCGCTCGGCCGCCGAACTGGAGCTGACGCTGCGCTCGCGGCAGCTGTGGGAGGAGATCGGCGGCCAGGTCCCCGGCGTCGGGTTCCGCCCGGCCGGGTCGATCACGCTGGTCCGCACCCCGATCGAGCTGGCCGTCGCCGAGGCCGCCGCGACCGGTCCGTCGGCCGAGGCGCGCGGGTTCGAGTTGCTCGAGCCGGAACGGGTGCGCGCGCTCAACCCGGCGCTGCGTGGGAAATTCGTTGCCGGACTGCATTGTTCGACGGACGCCGCGGTCGAGTCACGGCAGGCGCTGCCCGCGTTGCGCGCCTACCTGGCGGCCACCGGCCGCTACACCTTCCACGCCGGCACCGAGGCCAGGTCGGTCACCGACACCGCCGCGGGCGCGACCGTGCTCGACGACCAGGGCCGCCGCTTCGCCGCCGACCTGGTGCTGGCCTGCCCCGGCGCGGCGCACGGCGGCCTGACCCGCGAGCTGGCCGGCCCGCTCCCGGTGCGCCGGGTCCGGCTGCAGATGATGCAGACCGCCCCGCTCGGCGAGCCGCTCACCACCGCCATCGCCGACGGCGACAGCTTCCGCTACTACCCCGGCTTCGCCGGCGCGCAGGTGGACACGCTCAATCGCGAACAGTCCCAATCGGCTACCGCCGCCGAACACAAGATGCAGCTGCTCTGCGTGCAGCGATTGCACGGCGGGCTCACCATCGGTGACACCCACGAATACGACGAGCCGTTCGCGTTCGACGTGGACGAGTCCCCCTACGAACACCTCACCGCGGTGACCGAGGAACTGCTCGGACGCGAACTGCCGCAGGTGATCCGGCGCTGGGCCGGCGTGTACAGCCAGAGCCTCGATCCGGCCGCGATCGTCACCCGCGCGCAAGCGAGCGAACACACCTGGGTGATCACCGGGCCCGGCGGCCGCGGTATGACCCTCGGCCCCGCGCTCGGCGAGGAAACCGCCGACCTGCTGAACCTGTAAGGAACCACATTGTCGAACAACACCATTCAACTAGCCGTGCTCGACATGGCGGGCACCACCGTGGCCGACGGCGGCCTGGTCCTGCGCGCCTTCGACGCCGCCGCCACCGCGGCAGGCATCGAAACCGAAGGGCCACAGCGCGAACAGGCCCGCCAGTACGTGCTCGACACGATGGGCCAGTCCAAGATCGCCGTCTTCCGCGCGCTGCTCGACGACGAAGACCGCGCCCAGGCAGCCAATGTGGCCTTCGAGCACGCCTACGAGGCGCTGATCGACGAGGTCGACATCGCCCCGGTTCCCGGTGCGGCCGAGGCCATCGGCAAGCTGCGCGGCGCGGGCGTCAAGGTCGCGCTCACCACCGGATTCAGCCGGAGCACCCAGGACCGCCTGCTGACCGCCCTGGACTGGAAGGACATCGCCGACCTCACCCTGGCCCCGTCCGACGCGGGCCGCGGCCGCCCCTATCCCGACCTGGTACTCGCCGCTCTGCTGCGCCTGCACGCCGACGCCGTGGATCGCGTTGCGGTGCTGGGCGATACGACCAGCGACATCGCCACCGGACTGGCCGCGGGCGCCCGGATCGTGGCGGGCACGCTCACCGGCGCGCACGACGAGGCGCAGCTGCGTGCGGCGGGCGCCACCCACGTCGTGCCGTCGGTGACCGAGTTCGCCGAATTGGTTCTCGCCGAGCATATCTGACCCCGTCGACCGGCCCTCCGCGCTACCGACGGTCCTCCGCCCCTTCGACTCCGACACTCCTCACGAACCGAAAGTTGTAGTCATCGTGCGTACTTCGTACAAGCCGGCCGAGCTGGCACGCACCCTCGCCCGCACCACCCTGCTCGTCGCCACCGCGACCGCCGTCGCGGCCACCGCGGCCTGCGGCGGCACCGGTACCGACAGCGCCGGCGGCAAGACCGTCACGGTCTACTCCGCCGACGGCGTGGGCCCCTGGTATCAGACCCAGTTCGCGGCGTTCCAGAAGCAGACCGGGATCGCGGTCAACCTGGTCGAGGCCGGCTCCGGCGAGGTCGTCAACCGGGTCGACAAGGAGCAGGCCAACCCGCAAGCCGACGTGGTCGTCACGCTGCCGCCGTTCATTCAGAAGGCGAAAGCCAGTGGGCTGCTGCAGGACAGCGGCATCGACACCGGCGCGGTCCCGGCGGCCGACAAGGACCCCGAGGGCAAGTTCGTCACGCTGGCCAACAACTACCTGTGCTTCATCGCCAACCCGTCGGTCGACACTTCCGCGTTGAAGTGGGACGACCTGCTGAAGCCGGAATTCAAGGGCAAGCTGCAATACTCGACACCCGGCCAGGCCGGTGACGGTACCGCCGTGCTGATCCTGCTGCAGAAGCTGCTCGGCAAGCAGGGCGCGCTGGATTACCTGAACAAGTTGCAGGCCAACAATGTCGGGCCGTCCTCGTCCACCGGAAAGTTGCAGGCGAAGGTCGATAAGGGCGAGCTGACCGTCGCCAACGGTGACGTGCAGATGAACCTGACCACCATCAAGGACAAGGGCTCGAAGTTCAGTGTCTTCTTCCCGGCCACCGCCGACGGCAAGAAGTCGACGGTGGCGGTCCCCTACGTGATGGGCCTGGCCAAGGGCGCGCCGCACAAGTCCGACGCGACCAAGCTGATGACCTTCCTGCTCGCGGCCGAGGCGCAGAAGACCCTGGGCCCGGACGCTTTCGCGGTGCCGGCCCGCGCGGAACTGCGCGATGCTCCGGCCACCGGATCGGGCCCGTCGCCGAGTGCGGCACTCAAAGGTGTGGAAGTGCTGCCGGTCGACTGGAACAAGGTACTCACCGACCTGGACGGCGACCTGGCCGCGTACCAGAAGGCCACCGGTAGCTGAAACGCTGTCTCGCACAGAGGAGTCGACATGTCCGCCGGTGACGCGCTCACGAAGTCATCCACCACTGCCCCGTCCCGAACCCCAGCCACCGAACCGGCGATCGTGTTCGACCGGGTCGGCGTCAGCTACCGCAGCGGCCGCAAAACCACCGTCGCACTGGCCGATTTCACGCTGCGTGTCGCCGCGGGCGAGACCGTCGCCCTGCTCGGGCCGAGCGGCTCCGGCAAGTCGACCGCGCTCAAGGCCCTGGCCGGCTTCGTCCGGCCGACCTCGGGCGCGGTCCGGCTGGCCGGGCGCGACGTCACCGACCTGTCCCCCGCCAAACGCGGCATCGGTGTGGTCGTGCAGTCCTACGCGCTCTTCCCGCACATGAGCGTGCACGGGAATGTCGCCTTCGGGTTGAAGTCACACCGGGTGCCGCGCAACGAGATCGGCGCCCGGGTGTCCGAGGCGCTGGCCATGGTGGGCATGGGCGCGTATGCCAAGCGGCTGCCGCGCGAGCTGTCCGGCGGCCAGCAGCAGCGGGTGGCGATCGCCAGGGCGCTGGCCATCCGGCCGAAGGTGCTGCTGCTCGACGAACCGCTCGCCGCACTGGACGCGCAACTGCGCCAGTCCATGCTGGGCGAGCTGCAGGAGCTGCGAAAGGCCTTGCCGGACACGGCGATGCTCTACGTGACGCACGATCAATCCGAGGCGCTCGCCTTGGCCGACCGGATCGCGGTCATGTGCGACTCGCGTCTGGTCGACATCGACACCGCGGAGAACCTGTGGCGACGACCGCCCAGCGACTTCACCGCCGCCTTCCTGGGTGGGGCGAACCTGCTGCCCTGCACGGTGAACCGCCTGTCGGGCGGGTCGGCACTCGTCACCGTCGGCACCCGGACGCTACGCGCGGAGGCGCCCACACCTGGAGTCGGCCAGGCGAATTGGGTTCTCGACGCCCCTGCCCTGCTGTGCGTGCGTCCGCACACCGTCCGGGTCGGCGCGACCTCCGAACGAGACGCATTGCGCGGCACAGTGATCTCCGCCGTCTGGCGCGGCGCGTCCACCCGGCTGCGCCTGGCCGTCGACGGCTTGTCCGACGAGGTCACCGCCGACGTCCCCGGCCAGGTCGACACCCCCACCGGCGCGGTAGTCGGCGTCCACCTCCCCGACCCCGCCGGCGTCCTGATCCCCCGCGCCCTCGGCCGCACCACCCCCAGCGAGGCCCCGCGATGACCCGCCGCCAGAGTTCGCGCACACCCGCTGATTTCCCGCACACCGAGTCGCGTGCGATTGGCTGTGCGGGAAATCGAGAGGTATGCGGCGCGCCGGAAGGCGGGCGGTCATGAGTGCGCCCGCGGTGCTGGAGCCGGTGTCCGGTGCTGAGCCGGCGAGTCCTGCTGCGCGGCAGCGCAGCTGGCGGCCGGTGCTGTGGGGGGTGCCGCCGATGCTGGTGGTGCTGTTCATCGCCGGGTATCCGATCATCCGGGTGCTCGCCGAGTCCACGGTCACCCCGACCGGCCGGGGCACTTCGGTCTGGTCGCAGGTGCTGGGTTCCGAGTCGTTCCGGGATGCGTTGTGGCGCACCGTGTTCATCGCGGTCGGCTCGGTCGCGGGCTGCCTGGTGCTCGGCACGTTCCTGGCGATCGTGCTGGCGTTCGTACCGTTTCCCGGCTCGCAGGTCGTCGGCCGGCTCATCGATACGGTGCTGACGCTGCCGTCGTTTCTCATCACGCTGGCCTTCACGTTCCTCTACGGAACGGCGGGCGCGGTGAACGCGCTGATCACCCGCATCACCGGGAACAACGAGCCGGTGCTGAACTTCCTCAGCACCCCGCTGGGCGTCATCCTCGCGGAGATCACCTTTTTCACGCCGTTCGTCGTGCGCCCGCTGCTCGCCGCGTTCGCCCAGCTCCCGCGCGAACAACTCGACGTGGCCGCCAGTCTCGGCGCCTCACCGTGGCGGGTACTGCGCCAGGTCGTGCTTCCGGAGGCGTGGCCCGCGCTCGCGGCGGGCGGCAGCCTCGTATTGCTGTTGACGCTCAACGAATTCGGCATCGTCCTGTTCACCGGGGCCAAGGGGGTGATCACGCTGCCCGCGCTGATCTACACCCGCGGCATCGTCACCTTCGATCTGCCCGGGGCCGCGGTGCTCGCCTCGGTGCAGGTGCTGCTCTCGCTCACGCTGTACGTCGGATACCGGCTGATCTTCGCCCGGTTCACGGCCAGGAAGGAGAACTGACGCGATGCTGATGTGGACCAGGCGCGGCCGGGGACTGGTGCTCGCGGCCTTCGCGCTCGTCGTGTTCGTGGTGTTCGTCGCGCCGATCGTCACCGTCGTCGCGGCCGCGTTCGCCGGGCACTGGACCGGCCCGCTGCCCGCCGACCTGGGCTTCGCCAACTTCGACCGCGCGATGTCCGGTGAGCAGGCGGCCAGTCTGTCGGTGAGCCTGCAGACCGCGTTGCTGGCCGGCGCCGTCTCGCTGATTCTCGGCACCTGGGCGGCGCTGGCCGCCCGCGAGGCGCCGGGCTGGTGGCGGCGCTGCACCGACGCGGTGTTCCATCTGCCGGTCGCGGTCCCCTCGGTGGCCATCGGCCTCGGCGTGCTGATCGCGTTCAACGAACGGCCGGTGCTGCTCGGCGGCACCAAATGGATTGTCATCCTTGCGCATTCGGTGCTCGTGCTGGCCTACGCGTTCAGCGCGGTGGCCGCCGCGCTCGACCGCCTCGATCCCGGCTATCGCGAGGCCGCCGAATCGCTCGGCGCGAGCCCGGTCCGCGTCCTCTGCCAGGTCACGCTGCCGCTGCTGCTGCCGGCGCTCGGGGCGGCCGCCGGTCTCGCCGTGGCCCTGTCCATGGGTGAGCTCGGCGCGACCATCATGGTCTACCCGGCCACCTGGAAGACGCTGCCGGTCGGCATCTTCGCCCAGACCGATCGCGGCGAGGTCTTCGACGCCGCCGCCAGCACCACCCTGCTGGTCCTCGTCACCTTGATCGCGCTGATCCTGCTGGGCCGCCTGCGCAGCCGCGCCGCCCTGCGCTGACCCCGCGTGTTCTCGACGGTCGAGGCGGGCGATCCCGTCTCGACCTAGGATGACTTCGTGTCAGCACTTCCCCTCATCTTCACCGCGGGCTGGGCGAGCGGCGTCAACGCCTACGCCGTGGTGCTGCTGCTCGGCCTGTTCGGCCGCACCGGCCTGTCCGATTCGGTGCCCGACGCCCTGCAACGCACCGACGTGCTGATCGCCGCCGCGGTGCTGTTCCTGATCGAGGCGGTCGCGGACAAGATTCCGTACCTCGACTCGTTCTGGGACGCGCTGCACACCGTGGTCCGCCCCGCCGCGGGCGCGGTCGTCGCGGCATTGCTTGCGGGACAAGACGGTTCGCTGCCCGAGCTGGCGGCCGGCGCGGTCGGCGGCGCGTCGGCTCTGGCCAGCCACCTGGTGAAGGCGGGCACCCGGATGGCGATCAACACCTCGCCGGAACCGGTGACCAACATCGTGACCAGCACCGCCGAGGACGTCTCGGTCGCGGGCATCGTCACCCTGGCGATCTTCCATCCGCTGCTCGCGGCCATCGTCGCCGGCGCGCTGCTGGTGACCGGGCTGATCCTGGTGTCCTTCCTCGCCACCCGCATCCGCCGCTACCTGCGCCGCCGCCGAGCACGCCGGGAGGCCCGCAGCGCCGCCGCGACCTGAGCGCGACGGGTTACGCACGGGCCGCCGATTCGATCTCGGTCCGGCCGAACCCGGTGTGCGCGACATATCCTCACAACGACCACGGGGGATTCCTCCGCTTCAGAGGGAAGGTTGGCGGTCGAACAATGGCATCACCGGCGACGAAGCTAGTGAAGGACATCGAGCCGTTGTCCGCGCCGCAGCGGCGGCGGGCGATCGCGACGGTCGCGTTGCGGTTGGCCGGTACGGGTGAACTCAGCGCGCTGCTGGCCGATCTGGCCGGGCGCGGGCGCTACGAGCGGGTCCTCTCGATTCATCTGGCCGCGATCGCCGCCGACCGCGATCACCTTGTCGGCCAACTGGATTCGGCCGGACAGGAGTTCGTCTCGCGAGCGGTCGTCGCGCTGGTCCGGCTCGGTGTCGAACCCCGGACGCTGGTCGAGCGGCTGCCGCGGATGGCACACCGGACGCGGCGCGTGCTGTATCGCGCGGTCGGGCGCCGCGCGCACGACCCGGGTCTGGCCGACGCCCTGCTCCCCGAGGTGCGGCGACTGTTCGGCGACGCCGAGGCGGCGCGAATCCTCCCGTATTGCTCGACGCGACTGGTCACCGAGTACCTGCCCGAGTTCGCGTACGCGGCGCCGAACTGGCAGACATTGGCCCGCAGGCACGCCGACGCGGTGCTCGCATATCTGACCGACCTCGCCGCCCAGGCGGGCGAGCCGGACTGGCCCGAGCTCTGGCCGCGCATCGCCGCCGGATCAGCCACATTCGCGCTGCACGCCCCCGACCGCCTGCTCGCACTCGCCGCGCAGGCAGTGGCGCACCACCAGATCTACGGCCTGGATGCGATCGCGGGCAAGCTGACTCGGCACGATCCCGAGGCCGTCGTCGAGCTGATCCTGCATCCCAGCGGCCGCGGCAACTGCCTCGCCGGACGCGCGGTGTTCACCGCACTGCGCGCACTCGCCGACGATCGGCTGATCGCCGTGTGCGCCGCGTATTCCAGCTATCACCGGCGGCAATTCCTGCACTCGCTGCCGCCGAGCCGGCGCACCGAGCTCGTGCGGCAGGTGTTCATCCGCCCCGGCGTCGACGCCGCGCTGGTCGATCTGGACGCGCTCGACCGCCTGCCCCGGACCGATCGAGCGACGCTCGCGCGCGAATTGCTCGCGCGCCAAGGCGGATCCGATGATCGGCGGGCGCGGGAACGGCTGATCGCCCGGCTCTCCTGGGAGGAGGCCGAGCCGGTCCTGCACGAAAGCATCCGCCGGCCGACCGCCGACGAGCGCATCGAGGCGTATCCGCTGCTGGTGGTCGCGGCGATCGGCAGCCGCGATCCTGAGGTGGTCGGCGCGCTGCTCGAATCCCTGCGCCGCCTGCGCAACGAGCAGGATCCGGTGCGGCGCACCGCATTACAGGCGATCACCGAGATACCGCCGACCCTGCTGCGCCCCGCCCATCTGCCCGCGCTGGAAATCCTGGCCACCGACGCGCTGCAAGCCCGCGACCGTTCGGCCATGACCACCGGCGCGGTCGGCACGCTGGCCCGCACCCTGCTCGTGCACGGCGCCCGCGCCGACGATCCGGCCTGCACGGAGTCGGCGCTGCGGTTGATCGAAAGCCTTGCGGCGCATGCCAGTTCGATCCCGCTGCGGGACCTGGACCGCAACCTGCCCCGCGGCGCGGAACATCGGCTGTTCGCGGCACTGCATCGCCGGCTGGACGGCGACGCGATGCGCGACGAGTGGACCCTGACCCTCGCCCTGGCCAACGGCCTGCACAAACGCGCCTGGAAGGTCGGCGCCTTGCAGCAGTTGCTGCTGCGCGCCTGCGGTGCGCGCAACGATTCGGTGATCCATAACGCGGTGGACCTGGTGCTGGCCAACCCGATCACCCGCGACGAGCACCTGGCCGTCCTGTTGAGCCGGGACCGCTCGATGATCTCGCTACCCCGGGTGCAGCACGTGATCGCCACGCGCCGAACGGATCTGCTCGACCAGGTGCTCAGCGGCGCGACCCCCGGCCGGTTCATCGCGCCGAAAGTGCGCCTGGTGCCGGAGTTCTCGGCCGGCTTCGACGGATGGACACCGCGCCAGATCGAGCTGTACGCGCGGGCACTCACCGGCCTGATCCGGTCGAAGGACGCCTCGCCGTGGGAGAAGTCCTGGGCGGTGCGGCGTTTGGGCCGCCTGCCCGGCAGCTTCGCGCGCCTGGTCGGGTACACCGATCATCCCGAGCTCACGGTGGCCGAGGCGGCGCTCACCGCGCTCGGCCGCAGCGACGAGGCCGAGGCCGCGATCGGGGTGCTCGGCCGCTACGTGGATTCCGATCGCGCGCGAGTCGCGGTGAGCGGCATCGCTTCCCGTGCCCGGAGCATCCCGCCGGATCGGCTCGCGGCCGCGCTCACCCCGCTGCTGGACTCGCCGAAGATCACCTCGCTGAAGGAGGGGGTGCGGCTGCTCGCCGCGTTGCAGGTACCGCAGGCGCTGGCGACGATCCGGGCGATCTGGGACCGGCCGAATCAGCATCGTGACGTCAAACGCGCGGTCGTCTTCGCCTGTCGCTGGCTGCTCGACCACGACGAGGCCTGGCAGATCCTCGCCGACGCGTCCCAGGACCCGGCGGTGGCCGGCGAGGCGCTGAGTCTCGCGCCCGCGCTGCTGCCGATTCCGCAGCGCCGCCGGATGGCCGAGCTGGTGCGGGAGATGGCGGGCGGGACCGATGTCCAGCTGGCCACCGAGGCGATGCGGGTACTCAGCGCCTGGCAGCGCTGGGCGCCCGCCGACACCGGAGACATGCTGGTGCGCAGGCTCGCCGATCTCGGCGAGGCCGGGTTGTGGCGGCAGGCCGCGCGGGTGCTGGTCGGCGGCGCGTTCCGGGCGGAGGTGCCTGCCGCGGTGGATCGGCTGCTGGCCGCCGAGGACATCGTCATTCCCGGTCGCGATCTGCCGGCCCGGCAACGGCTTTCGACGCTGCTCGAAAGTCTCGGGCAGGCGGCCGGGCGATCGGAATCGGCACGGGCGACGGCGGTCACGGTCGCCGAGCGCCTCTCCGGCGAGACGCAGTGGCGGCGATTTGCCATCGATCTGCTGCTCGCCCAGATCCGTTGGGCCGATCCGGTGTCGAGCGCGCGGGCGATCCAGCAGGCGTGTGGTCTGGCCCGCGGTGCGATGGTGGTGTATCCCGCCGAGCAGTTGCGGACGCGGCTGGCCCGGACCGGGCAGATGGTCGACGCCGACACCATGACGACGGTCGCGCGGGACCTGTCCACCGATGTGGACAGTGCCACCGCGCTGGCCGCGCTGGCCTTGATCGCGCAGTGCGGCAATCATTTCGGCTGGACGCCGACCTGGGTGGAACTACTCGCCCGAATGCGTACGCACGGGCAGAGCAATGTCCGGGTGGCGGCACACGAGATCTTCACCGTGGCCGAATGAGGGTGGCACCGATGCGGCGCGGCGAATTCTCAGCGGGCGTGCCGCGCCAGTCGACCACGCGGCACGCCGGGCGGGGCGCCCCGTTGCGCCCGCCGTCACTGGGCAGGCGACTTATCGTCCGCGGGGGTCACTGGTCGGATGACCACCCTGGGACATCGCCTTCGAGCAAGCGACGCTGTCGGGGCAGTGTCACTCTCGTGGTTGTCGATTCGTCGATCGGGAATGATCACTGCTCTGGCAAACGGCGGCGGCCACCGGCCACGTCGGTTACCAAATCAGTGTACCCATCGACAAGTTCTGCCAGGTGGTACCAATGTTTATGGGTATTGTCACTGCGCGCGCCCTCGACGTCGATGACCTGATTCGCATCCACCCAGCTGCGTGCCATCCGGTCTACCACCGCCCCCAGGCTTTCCGTGTGCAGCGAGGCGCCGTTGCGGTGCTGCGGGATCTCCTTGCCGATCCAATCGTTGATGTCGTCGACGAGTTCACTTCGGCGGCAGTCGATTTCGACGATCAGCGCGGAGTCGCGCACCTGCTGCCTGCGCGCATGCAGTTCGGCGAGCGCATGGGCGGAGCGCAGCATTTCTCGATCTTGAAAACGGCGGCCCTGGAATGCACACAGTAATTGCGGAGCTGTCGGCAGTACCCCCACTGTCGGCGCGCTCATGACTGCGCACCGAGTTCGCCCGACACCAACACGCTTTGTACCAACATAATTGGCTCTCGATTCGGTTATCCCGGTCATCGGATCGGTTGTTCACAACTAGGCTAGCTGGATCATGCACTTACTGATGCAAGAACGCAAGAGTGCGTCTGCATTGCTGCATCTCGTCTGTTCGCGTCGTTTCAGGCACCCGGTTTCGGCACCGGACAACCGCTTCGACACCGCTCGAGCAGGGGCGTCGTCGGCGACCTCGGGCGATGCGCGAGTTTTCCCCCGCTACCGGAATCAGACTTGGGGACAGTGTGTCTCGATGGTGGATCAGCCCGCGTCGAGAAGGATGCCGGACGGTTGCTCATCGACATCACGGATCGCGATATCCGCCGCGAAACGTGTCAAGGCCGGTTGCGAACCGCGTCCGAACCTGGTTGTTCCCGGTCAGCGCATGCGGGTGAATGTGGCGTAGTGATCGCCGGTGTACCAGGCGGACTTGTCATTTCCGGTGACGATGCGTTCGGCATCGCGACTCTGGCCCGGCTTCTTGATATTGACGTCCCACTCCTGATAGGCGATCCGGCGTCCCGCCGAATCCGTGCTGGGCAGCGTCCCCTCTCGATTCGACCAGGTGCCACCGCCTTTGGTGCCGGACCCGTCGTTCGGCGGCCAGGTGCCCGCATCGATCCGGGCGAGGGTGTCCCAGGCGCGTTGCGGGATCGCGGCGCTGACCAGCGTGACCGAGTCCGCGTGCGCCGGGCGCGGCGACTGCTGTTCCGCCGACCATCCGAAGACCAGCGCCGAGACCGCCACCAGCACGGCGAGCACGCGCACGAACCGTTTCGAGGTCGATCCCGCCCCAGTCATACCGCGTGAACCTACCTGCGCGAGTCGAACTCCAGGTTTCGGCAGGTTTCCGATCCGGAAAACGTTGGCGACTACCCGAGTTCGGACGTCCGGCAGCGCAGCAGATAGCCGAGCTGCTCCGCGGCCCGGTCGAGCGGGGTGACCGAGCGGGTGGCAATGGACATGACGACGGCGCCTTCGATCGCGGCCACCGTCGTGGTCGCCAGCGATTCCGCCACCTCGGCCGTGAGCCCCTCGCTGGTCAGCTGCGCGGCGATCAGCGCTTCCCATTCGGCGAACGCTTCGGCGGCAATGGCCGGGGCCGCAGGCACTTCCGAGCCGGCCAGCGCGGCCGCGACCACCGGGCACCCCGCGGTGAAATCGGCGGCGACCAGCGTGTCCTTCCACATCCGGACAAAGCCGGCGAGCCGCGCCGCCGAACTGCCATCTTCTTCGGTGGCGGTGATGGTCGCGGCCAGCACCTGGCCCGCCGTCCGGGTCGCCTCCTCGATCAGCTGCTGTTTGCCGCGCGGGAAGTTCTGATAGATCGACCGGCGGGCGGTGTTGCTGTGCGCGAGCAGTTCGGTCATTCCGGTGCCCGCGACGCCGTGGCGCCGGATCAGGTCGATCGCGCCCATGATGAGCCGTTCACGGGGCCGCATCGTCATAGTCGCAGCTTACCCATTCCCTCCTTGCGATAGACCGATCATTCTACTACCGTGAGAGCACGCGTGACCCGCCGTAACAGAAATGCGCCGTTGATCGCCCCGCGTCCGGCCGAATGCCCGCGGTTGCCGTGCCCGCCCCGAATACATTGCGCGACAAAAGGACTCACCGATGACAACGCTCGCCGACGCACTCCCGCTGCCGTGCGGCCAGGTCCTGCCGAACCGGCTGATGAAGTCGGCCTTGAGCGAAGGCCTCGGCACCCCGGCCAACGCCCCCGACCAGCGGCTGACCCGGCTCTACACGCGCTGGGGCGCGGGCGGTTACGGCCTGGTGGTCACCGGAAACGTGATGGTCGACCGCGGTCACCTCGGCGAGCCGGGCAATGTCGTGGTCGACGACGAGCGCGACCTCGACGCGCTGACCGCCTGGGCCAAGGCCACCCATGACGGCGGTGCGCCGATCTGGATGCAGATCAATCATCCCGGCCGGCAAGCCAATCCGCTGGCCACCCGGACCCGTCCGGTCGCGCCGTCGGCGATCGCGCCGAAGATCCCCGGCATGCCGACCCCGCGGGCGCTCACCGACGCCGAGATCGAGGCCGTCGTCGACCGCTACGCCGCCACCGCGCGGATCGCCGAGATCGCCGGATTCGACGGCGTGCAGGTGCACGGCGCGCACGGATACCTTGTGTCGCAATTTCTTTCGCCGCTGGCCAATCAGCGCACCGATCGCTGGGGCGGTACTCCCGAGCGGCGCATGCGCTTCGCGGTGGAGGTGGTCCGGCGGATTCGCGCCGCGGTCGCCCCGGGCTTCGCCGTGGCGATCAAGCTCAACTCCGCCGACTTCCAGCGCGGCGGGTTCACCGAGGACGAGTCCCGCGCGGTCGTCGAACGACTCGCCACCGAGGGCCTCGACCTGATCGAAATCAGCGGCGGCAGTTACGAATCCCCCGCCATGATGGGCCGCAAGGACGCGCCGGCGGCCAGCACCCGCGCCCGCGAGGCCTACTTCCTCGACTACGCGCGCACCGTCCGCGCCGCGGCCGGCGACCTGCCGCTCGCAGTCACCGGCGGCTTTCGTTCCCGCTCCGCCATGGCCGAGGCCGTCGGCTCCGGCGACTGCGACGTGGTCGGCATCGGCCGCCCCACCTGTCTCACCCCCGACGCCGCCGACGCGGTGCTCACCGGCCGCGACGAACGCCTGCGCAGCGCGGGCATCGCCATGGGCCTGCGCGGCCCGCTGTCCGCCGTCACCAGCCTCCGCTCCCTGGACGGCGCCCTCGACCTGCAATGGCACACCGACCAACTGCACCGCCTCGGCGCGGGCGCGGACCCCGACCCCGACCGCCCCTGGTGGAAAACCACCGTCTCGATGCTCGGCCGCAACGGTCTCGACGCCTTCCGGCACAAGCGCGGCTGACCGGATCGCCGGACGGAATCCGACCCGTCCCCGCTTTCGGTCCCTGCTGCCCACCGGGGCGCCGACTACGCCCCGGATGCTCGGCGACTTCGGGAATCTGCCGAGTCGGGAACCGGAAACCTTGGACCTCACCAGGATAGGAAGCGGTACTCTTTCGTCCTACGAACGCGCGCTGTCGGCGCAGGCGGGACCGAAGGGATGTGGTCATGGCAGGCAAGCGCACCGTCCTGACCGTGCGCTTGCGCCGGCTGGCCGCGATGCTGCACGAAATGCGTGAGCACGCCGAACTCAGCAAGGAAGAGGTGAGCGCGCAGACCGGGATCAACGTGACCACGTTGTACCGGATCGAGACGGCGCAGGCGCGGCCGCAGCGGCGCACCCTGCAGGCGATGCTCGACCTCTACGGCGTCACCGAGGAGCAGCGCGAGGACGCGATGGAGCTGCTGTCGGACGCGCTGAAGCCGGGCATGTCGCGGGCGTACGAGGGCAGCGTTTCGGAGGTGTACGCGGCGTACATCAACTTCGAGTCCGAGGCGTTGTCCGCGCGGCACTATCAAACCTCCACCATCCCAGGGCTTTTACAGACGATGGAGTACGCGACGGCGGTGATCGATACGTCGATGCCGAAGGTCGAGGCGGCGATCATGGAGGATCGGGCGCGCGCCCGGATGGACCGCGCCGCGAATCTGACCAAGGAAGAACCGCTCGAACTGTGGGTGGTGATGGACGAGGCGGCCATTCGGCGCACCGTCGGCGGGCCCGCGGTCATGCACGGCCAGCTGGATCGCCTGCTGCAGGAAACCAAGCGCAAGAACGTGATCCTGCAGATTCTCCCGTTCGAAGCGGGCGCGCACCCCGGAATGGCGGGGTCGTTCACCCTGCTGGACTTCCACGATCCGGCCGATCCGGAGCTGGTGTACGTGGAGGGCATCGCGGGCGACGAGCTCATCGAGGGGCATCCCGAAATACGCCGCTTCGGCGTCATTTTCGACCAGCTGCGCGCGATGGCCCTGAGCCCGCGCGATTCCGCGGAGATGATCATGGACGCCGCCGCCCGGATGGGCCGCTAAGTCCGGCTGGCCCTGCGGTATCCGACGGCGGCCGGCACGGCGAACACCACGATCGCACCGACCGACCAGGTCACGGTCGCCAGCAGCGGAGCGCGAACCGCCCCGCCGAGCGACAATCCGCGCATGGCATCGATCGCATAGGTCATCGGCTGGTGCGCGACAATCGGT
This sequence comes from Nocardia sp. NPDC006044, assembly GCF_042871115.1. Taxonomy (NCBI): domain Bacteria; kingdom Bacillati; phylum Actinomycetota; class Actinomycetes; order Mycobacteriales; family Nocardiaceae; genus Nocardia; species Nocardia sp. NPDC006044. Next base: position 1,341,273 of record NZ_JBIAID010000001.1, on the reverse strand, counting down.
TTCGCCCAGGCCGGATACGCGGTCAACGGCACGAACCCGGTGCTGAAGAACATCATGATCGACGAACCGAGCGAAACCGCCTCCACGAGCGCAGTTTTCGCGCTGAAGACGGCTACCGCGGTGACCAGCGTCGCGAACCCGAGCCCGTACAGCAGCGGCACTGCGAACAATGCGATCCCGGCGAGCACCCCTTGTTCGAACCGGAACCCGAGCACCATGCCCACCGCGAACAACACCATGGTGCACAGCAGTATCCGCACCCCTTCGGCGAGTATGCGCGAGGCCAGTCCGGACGCGCGATGCACCGGCAGCACCCACAACCGGGCCAGCAGACCCTGGTCGCGTTCCCGGCCGAGCGTGATCGCGCCGGCCAGCGACCCCGACATCACCCCGACCAGCGCCACCATCGGCACCGACCCGTACAACGCACTCGCCCCGGAGAACGTCGAAATCTGCTTGCCGAGAACGGTATTCAATACGATCAGCAGCAACGCCGGGAAGATCAGCGACTGCACCATCGTCAACGGGTCACGCCACCAGCGTAGTAGCAGTCGACGCGTCTGAATGACGGTCTGCGGCAGCAGCCGCCGCCAGGTCTCGGTCTGCCCGTGCACCGAAGGAAGGTTCGCGGCGCGGCCGGTCGGGGTCATGCCGACCTCCGCACAGCCACCACCACGCCCAGCGCGCCGAACACCACGAGGATCCCGAGCGCCCAAGCCAGGCCGGGCCCGAGCACCGGCCAGCCGACGACGCCCGCGTTCCCGCTCGGATCACCGGCCAGCGCGCGCATTCCGTACACGAACTGCGATACCGGCTGATTGCGCGCGAAACCCTGCAGCCACGAGGGGAATTGACGCGCGGGCGCAAGACCGGTGGACACCAGGCCGAGGATCAACTGCGGAAAGATGAGCACCTGGGTGATCGCCTCCGGGCTCTTCGCCAGGCTGCCGATCAGGTCCGCACCCACGCACAGCGCCAACGCCACCAGCACCGCGAATCCGATGAATCCCGCTGTCTCCCAGAATGTTCCGTAGAACCTGACCCCGATCACCCGGCCGCAGACCAGCGCGACCGCCAACGAGACCACCGCGCGATACATGGCCGCGGTGATCCGGGCCGCCAGCGGCGCCGCCGCGGGCATCGGCATGGAGCCGAATCGGACAGTGAGTCCGTCCTTGGCGTCGCTGGCCGCCCGGAACGCGGCCGAGGTGGCGCAGAACGCCACCGCCTGCATCACGATCATCGGCATCAGGAACTGCGCGTAACTGCTGAGTCCGTGCCCGTACACGCTCATGACCAGGTTCAACGGCACGTAGAACCCGAGGGTGAACACGGTCGGCGCGACCACCGCGGTCACCAGTTCGCCGTTGCGCCAAGACGGCCGGATCAGGCGGCAGGTCAGCACCCACCACTGGGCGACCGCCCCGATCCGCGGCCGCGACGGCACCGTCAGCAGGCTCATCTGCACGCTCTCATCCTGCGGATATCTCCGCCGGTTTGCCGGGAACCGGCGGTTGCCCGCATGTCGTGGGCGGCTGTCCTGGGAAATACCGAAATAGCGCGCGATTCGGTTCACCGGCCGGCGAATTTGCCCCGTGCAGGCACGCCGGTCGACTAATTTCGGACGATTCGGGTACTTCATCCATCTGTTGCGAAACATCGGGGAGGGACCGCGTGGCCGGCGTCACCACACAGCGAGAAGCGGAACCGGAGCTGAAGCGGGTGATGGGCCCGTGGCTGTTGTTGCTGTTCATCATCGGCGACATCCTCGGCTCCTCGGTGTACGCGCTCACCGGGAAGGTGGCGCACGAGGTGGGCGGCGCGGTGTGGGTGCCGTTCGTGGTGTCCTTCCTGGTCGCGCTGGTCACCGCGATGAGTTACCTGGAGCTGGTCACCAAGTATCCGAATGCCGCTGGGGCCGCGCTCTATACGCACAAGGCGTTCGGGATCCAGTTCCTCACGTTCATGGTCGCGTTCGCGGTGATGTGCTCCGGGATCACCTCCGCCTCGACGGCTTCCCGAGCGTTCGCGGCCAACTTCGCCGAGGCGTTCGACCTGGATATCGGCACCGGCGTGGTGGTCACGGTGATCGCGCTGGCCTTCATGGCGGTGATCGCGGTGATCAATCTGCGCGGGGTGAGCGAGGGCGTCAAGCTGAACGTGCTGCTCACCTGTGTCGAGCTGACCGGTCTGCTGATCGTCATCGGGATCGGCTGCTGGGCGCTCGGCGCGGGCGACGGCGATTTCAGCCGGGTCACCGACTTCGACACCGGCGACCGGACCGCCGTCGGCGGCGTCATCGCCGCGACCACGCTGGCGTTCTACGCGATGGTCGGCTTCGAGGACTCGGTGAATATGGCGGAGGAGTGCAAGCAGCCCAGCCGGATCTTCCCGAAGGTGCTGCTGGCCGGGCTGACCGTCACCGTAGTCGTCTATGTGCTGGTGTCGATCACCGCGGTCGCGCTGGTACCGGTGTCCGAGCTCAGCCAGGGCGACACGCCACTGTTGCAGGTGGTGCGGGTGGGCTGGCCGTCGTTTCCGACGCATATCTTCGCGTACATCAGCATGATCGCCGTCGCCAACACCGCGCTGATCAACATGTTGATGGCGAGTCGACTGCTCTACGGCATGGCCAGGCAGGGCGTGTTGCCGCGGGCACTCGGGCGGGTCCATTCCGGTCGGCGCACGCCCTACATCGCGATCCTGTTCACCACGTTGCTCGCGCTGGCGCTGATCGCGTTCGTCAGCGAGGTGCCCGAACTCGGCGGCACCACGGCGCTGTTGCTGCTCGCCGTGTTCACCATCGTGAATGTCACCGTGCTGGTCTTGCGCCGAGATCGGGTGACGCACGAGCACTTCCGCACGCCGACCGCGCTGCCGGTAATCGGCGCGTTGAGCTGCGGATTCCTGGTGACGCCGTGGACCGATCGGAATCCGCAGCAGTACACGATCGCGGGAATCCTGCTCGCGATCGGCGTCGTGCTGTGGGCGGTGAACCAGCTGCTGATCCGGTACCTGCACGCCGAGCCCGCCGCGGCTGAACCGCCGGCCGAATAGCGGATCTTGTTCCTGGACAGTGCACCAACTCACGCCGGGTTCGTCCGGATCACTAGGTGACTAGTGCCGACCCTGTGAGTAATGTGTGCCGGGATGACCAGCATGGAAGCTCGTTTCGGTGACGCGACCCGGACCGTGCCCCTCCCCAACCCGTGGAACCTCACCGCCTACCTCGCCGCCGTCGCCGCGCATCGTGGCCGCTCCATCAGCCTGCACACCGCGCCCAGGGCACTGCTGAACGAGATCGGTTGTGGCGGAGGCGGTTTGTGGGTCGCACGCAGACATGACGACCTCGTCATCTATGACGCGGACGCGACCGATCGCAATGCCGATCACATCATCCTGCACGAGGTGGGACACATGCTGCTCGGGCACGGCACCGAGGAGTCGGATCGCCGCGCGCCGGTGCCGCCCGCGTTGACGCTGATGCTGCCGTCGATTTCGCCGCAGTCGGTCGAGCATGTGCTCGGGCGCAGCGAATTCGGGGTCGAGCGGGAGCGGGAGGCGGAGGTGTTCGCCGATATGACCATGGTTTACGCCACGTTGCCGCGGCGCCGGAGCCGATCGTTCCGGCTGTTCGGGCGCAAGTAGGTCACCAGTGGTCGTACGGGTCGTCGGGTAATCGGCGGATGCCGTTGCGCAGGTCGTCGATCAGGTCCTGGTAGCCGTCGGCCATCTCCTCGATCTGCACCCAAGCGTCGTAGAAGACCGCCTCCGGGGCGAAGGCGAGGCCGGCGAACGCCTGCGCGGTCATGCCCGCCAGCCGGTCCACCAGCCGGCCGACGGTTTCGGTGTGTTCGGGCGCCGCGATCTCCGGGACCGGCGTGGCCAGCGTGACCCAGCGATCGATGGTTCGCACCAGTTGCGTGCGGCGGCGATCGATCTTCACCGCCTCGACCGCCGGGGTACGTTCGCGCGCGAGGTGCAGCTGAGCCAGTTCGCCCGCCGCCTCCAGCATCGGATGGTCGGCATGCGGGAAGCCGCGGAAGGCGGCCAACAGCAGGTCCTTCCCGGGCAGCCTCCGGTCATAACTCATCGCGGCGCTCCCACCCGGCCGTGCGCCGACACGCCCCGCCCCTCGGGTGGTGACGAAACCCGCGCCGTTGCCGCAGCACAAACCGCACCTGGCACACATCGATAGCGTGAACGAGACTTCCCCCCTTCACTTCGATTTCACCCACTTCCGTTCGTCCGACACACGCTGGTCAGCCACCTCCCCACCAGGACGCCGCCCCGGAAATCCGCCACGGCAAACCTGGAGTGACCACACCTTAATCTGCCACTCGGAAGTAATCACCTGCGGCTATGCCCATCGCACCCGCCGACCCAACCGATCTCGGACGAGTCGGGCAAACCTCGCCTGATGCGTGCGGGGGTGCGGCGAATGTGTGGGTGACGGTCGCCGGGCATTGACCGCCCGGTATCCAGCAAGCAAGCATCCGCCGGCTCGGCTTATTCAACGATCGTTCGGCCCGCAACACAGCAAGTGCGTGCCGACCGAGGGCGCGGCGCTGTGACCTGTCGAGTCGAGTCAAATGGTCGTTTCCGAAGATCAACTCGCGACCTTTTGACTCGACTCGATTCTGCTGGCGCAGGCCGCTCTCGCAATGCAGCACAGCCGCTTCCTTCCGATCGGTGCCCGCCAGCAGCTGAGCCGCGGCTCCGTGCGGGATCGGCGGACGAAGCGACCCGGAGTCTGGCCGAGTTCGGCGACGAGCAATCGGGGGCGAGCTGGCGAGGGGACATTGGTGCAGCACCTTTGCGTTCGGCGCTGCTGGGTCTTGGTCGGCGCTATGCCCGGCCGGTTGGGGCGGAGGGGCGGGGGGTGGTGTCTTCGGCTTGGATTGCTGCTTCGACTTCGTCTACCGCGGTGCGAATCATTGTGCCGTAAGGGGATTCGGGGAGGGTGTGGAGTTTGGCTCGGGCGGCCGCGAGTTCGCGCTGGGCGGCGGGGAAGGAGCTGAGTCTGCGGTAGTTGTCGGCGAGGTTGAGGTGGAGGGACGGGTAGAAGCCTCGGACGTCTAGGGAGGGATCGAATTCCTGGGCACGGGCGTTGGTCAAGGCGTCGGCGGCGTCGAGGGCACGGATGTCCCAGGCGAGGGCTTCGGCGGCATCGTCGTGCAGGTCGGCGAGGTAGTGCGCGAGGGTGCAGCGGTGCAGTGGATCACCCTGTGGGCCAATGGAATTCCACAGGGAGCGCAGGGACTCGCGAGCGGCGTCGGGTTGACCTTCGTGCCCGAGGGCCACGGCGCGGGTGATGGCGGTCATGGTGTCGTCTGTCATGGTGTCGAGTCCTATCCGTTGGTCGGCTGCCAGGTCGGCATGGCCAGGGTGGTGAGGTCGCCGTCGGTGGCCGAGCGGATGACGACGGGGCGGTCGGCGGCGGCGATGTCGAACATGAGATCCGGGCCCACTGCGGTGTCTATCGCGGGCAGCAGGGTGGCGACTTCGAAGAAGAGATCGATGGCGCAGCCGGTGACCGTAGCCGGAAGGCGCTTACCGGACACCGCGATTCCGGTCGCACCGACCTCGAATCGCACTGTGGAGCAGCCCCTTTCGAGAAGTGCGAGCAACGGCATACGCGCTGTCAGCACCCGGGTCCGAACCGGCCCCAGCCCCGACAACACCGCTCGATAATCCGGAAACGACTCATCGATCACCAGGCAACGCCGCTCACCACCGACGCCACCACCAGCGCCAACCGCAGAGCCAGCGCCAGTAACGGCGTCAGCTGCAGCAGCAGTAGCAGCGGTGGCGTCAGCAACGGCGGCGACCGCAGCAGCAGGAGCGGCGGGACTGTCCAAAGCAGGAGAGTCAGCAGCGGCAGCAGCACCGCCAGGAGCTTCAGCGTCAGCAGCGGCGGCGGCACCGTCGGCAGCGGCGTCCGCGTCGGCAACAGCACCGCCAGGAGCTTCAGCGTCAGCAGCGGCAGCACCGGAGCCAACACCAGCGAAGGCGTCGTCGGCGGCGGAGGCGGCGGCGGTCAGCAGCAAACCGTGATCTGTTGGGGCAGCGTGGATTTCATCCATGTCGCGAAGCCAGTCGATGATCGGGGCAAGGTGTCCGCTGTCTACGACCAGCGTCCAATCGTCTCCTTGCCGATCTCGTGACACCAAGGTCCGGGTCGACAGACGGTATCTGTCAGTGGCGGTGAGGGTCAGCGAATTCCCGGTCGCTTCCAGCAGAATGCCTGCGAGAACGGGTATTTCGCGACTGTTCGCCGCAGCGGACCGCACCTGCTCGAACGCCTCCGCCAGCAGCCTGGCCGGCAGCGCAATCCGCTCATCCATTGCGAGCGTCCGCTTGATCGACTCGGCCACGACCGCGGCCTCCACCGCCCGCCGGTTCAGCTCACCGACGTGCGCATCCAGCATCCGCTCGGCCCGTCCGAGATCCCCGGACAAGATCTCCGAGATCGACTCGAGCGGCATTTCGATCGCCCGCAGCCGGCGAATCAGCCGCGCGCGTTCCCGCTGACCCTCGGTGTAGTACCGATACCCGGTGAGCGGGTCGACCCGGGCGGGCGTCAGCAATCCGCAGTCGTCGTAGAACCGCAGCGCACTCGCCGTGAGCCCACTCGCTCGCGCCAGCACGCCTATCGTGATCAAGTCATCTGCCACCCGGCCATCATGAAGTCTCAGGTAGGCGGAAGGTCAACCCGCTCAGCCGTCCGGTTCGGTGATCGACGCTTCCCACCGGCGCGACCAAGCCCACACGCCTTCCAGCGCGCTGCCGAGTTCTGTTCCCGCACTGGTGAGTTCATAGGACTTGTCCGCGTTCTTCACGATCAGGCCCGCGCCCTGCAGGTGCTGCAAGCGCACCGAAAGCATGCTGGAGGAGCAGTTGTCCATCCGCCGGCGCAGCTCCAGGAACCCCAGCCGACCGGGCGCCAGCTCCCACAGCACGCGCAGCGTCCAGCGCTGTCCCAGCAGTTCCATCGCGGCCAGCACCGGCACGTTCGCCGGATCGTCGGACGGCTTCGTCCCGCTTGCACTTCTCATTCAGAACTACCATAGTGATTCTGATTTAGAAGCAATCCGCCGGGCCGACGGTCCGCCGTCGAGAGGGAAACGTGGGTCATCCAGCCGGACAGCGAGTCGTTCTGATCACGGGTGCCTCCCGCGGCATCGGCGCCGAAACCGCGCGCATTCTCGCCGCCCGCGGCGACCACGTGATCATCAACTATCGGGAAAAGCTCAAGCGCGCCAAGACGATCGCCGACGAGATCAGCGCCGCCGGCGGCAGCGCCTCGACCGCGGGCGCGGACATCTCCGACGCGGCCTCCGCCCGCACGCTCGTCGAGACCGTTGTCGAGCAGTTCGGCCGCCTGGATGTGCTCGTGCTCAACGCCTCCGGCGGTCTCGAACGCAACGCCGCACCCGATTACGCCATGTCGATCAACCGGGACGCCCAGACTCGCCTGGTCGAACTCGCCGTCCCGCACATGCCGCCCGGCTCCCGCATCGTCTTCGTCACCAGCCATCAGGCCCACTTCCACGGCCGCAAACCGGTACCCGCCGACTACGAACCCATCGCCGCCAGCAAACGGGCGGGTGAAGACGCCCTCCGCACCATGATCCCCACCCTCGCCACGCACGGCGTAACGCTGCACATCGTCTCCGGCGACATGATCGACGGCACCATCATCGTCCAACTCCTCGAACGCCGGAACCCCGCCGCCGTCTCCGCCCGCCGCGAATCCGCCCCGCTGCCCACCATCCCCGAATTCGCCACCGCGGTAGCCGAAGCCACCACCAGCCCAACCGATTCCGGCCACACCACCTACGTCGGCGGCCCCGACTACCTCACCACCCACTCGCACTGACCGCCACCGAAATCGCACGCCCACACCCCACCCCCGCTCAACGCCGACCCGACCCGCAAGCAACTCCCCGCCAATGCCCCCCTCGACGATCTCCCCTTTCGCCGAGCGGGACATCACTGCGGAGAAGTGCGAGAACACCCTCCGCCACGTCCCACTCGACGACCTCCCCTTCGCCGAGCGGGACATCACCGCGCAGAAATGCGAGACCACCCTCCGCCACGTCCCACTCGACGACCTCCCCTTCGCCGAGCGGGACATCACCGCGCAGAAGTGCGAGAACACCCTCCGCTACGTCCCACTCGGCAAGACTCAGTTCGCCGAGCGGGATTCGCCGGACAGACGCAGCGTCCTCGCCGGGGTCCCGGTGGACGATAGGCTGCCTCGGAACGGCAACCCTTGCGCCGGAACACATCTCGCGGACAGATGCCGACTTCATCCTCGGTGGCGACCTGTTCATGCCCCATTCGCAGACGCTAGCGATCAGACACCTCGTCGAGCGGACATCGGTCCGCAGAAGTACGGGAACGCCCTCTGTCACGCACCTTCGGCGACCTCCATTCGCTGACTAGGGCATCACCCAGAGAGGTGCGAGAACGCCCGCGGTCATGGCCCGCGATCATGGGCAAGTCCCCAGGGGTAGCCGACCGGGGTGTACGGCGGCAGCCTTTCATCGTTCCGGATTGGGGTGGCGGGAGTAGGCCGAGGACTGATCCACTATCGACCGAGAACTGTTCGCGGAGGGCGAGGCTCCTGGGAGTCGGCGCCATCGGCAGCGGCGGCGGATCGGGCTATTCACCGAAGGGTGCCGACCCGTCCGGACGGAGGCAATAGGCTCGTCTCCGACCCCGTCCGGACGGAGGCAATAGGCTCGTCGGCAGCACGTCCGGACAGAGGCAATAGGCTCGTCTCCGGCGCCTCCGAGGTGAAGCACCCTGGGCCTCGTCGCGGGCGGTGGATGGTCGCGACACGCCGTTCGTGTCGACCCGGCTGATCGCGTTCATGAACTGATCGCGGGTGCGGGACGCACGGCTCGACAACATGGCAGCGAACGTGCCGATGCCATCGGGGTAGGAACGGGGACAAGATCCTCTATAAATGCTGGACCAGCTACTTCCGGATATTCGGATCGTTTACTCCGCACCGGAAACGCGTGCACCACACCGCTCGATGAATCGCCCGGACCTCTTCGGCGAACCACACACCGTGATCATCGTTCCGGCGAAGCCGACCTTCACACCAACAGATTTCGGCAGTATACGAACACTCCGAGAACCAACAAGGTTTAGGCTGTGCGCCGTGGTCGAACCCCAACCCTCCGTCGCGCCCCATCCCGATATCGCCCCCTTGGCCCCACTGCTCGGCACCTGGCGTGGCGAGGGACACGGTGAATATCCGACCATCCAGTCGTTCGATTACCTGGAGGAAATACGGTTCGGCCACCTCGGCCGCCCGTTCCTCACCTACCGGCAGCGCACCCGCGCCGCCGACGGCAGCCGCCCGATGCACGCCGAAACCGGTTATCTGCGCTGCCCGAGCCCGGACCGGGTGGAATTGATCTTGGCGCATCCCACCGGAATCACCGAGATATGCGAGGGCGCATTGAATGTCGCCGACGGCGCGCTGCACCTGGAATTCGACTCCACCAGCATCGGCCGCAGCAGCACCGCGAAACTTGTTACCGCCCTTGGCCGCACCTTTCAGTTGAAGGGCGACACCATCGATTACACGCTGCGCATGGCGGCGGTCGGCGAGCCGTTGCAACACCATCTCGCCGCCACGCTGCGCCGGGCCGACTGAAAAGCACTACGCGCCCAGGCCGTTCATGGCCAGCTCGATGAACCGCCGCCAATCACCGCTGCCGGTACGGATAGTCGCGGACAGCGCACCGACCAGCATGTAGACGTCGGCGACCGTCGCATCGGCCCGGATGGTCCCGGCGGCGCGACCGTCGTCGAGCAGATCACGCACGGCCGCTTCGAGTTCCGCCCTGGCCGCGCCCCGCGGTTCGGTCTCCGAGGTTCCCCTCGCGGCCTCGATGGCCGCGGACAACCCCCGGTCACTCGCCAGCACCTCGCCGACCCTGGCGAGATAGACCTCCACTCCGCGCTCGGGTTCCCGGCGGCATTCGACGCGCGCGTATTCGGCCAGCTCGGCGAACCGGTGCTCGGCCGCCGCCTCGACCAGCGCTTGCCGCGTGGGAAAGTGCCGGTACACCGTGCCGACCCCGACCCCGGCCGCCTTCGCGAGTTCGGGCATCTGCACCTCGTCGCCCCGCTCGGCGAACAACGCGCGCGCGGTTTCCAGCACTCGCTCCCGGTTACGTCGCGCGTCGGTACGACCGGTTCGGTTGGGCGGCAACGGGGTTGACAAGGCGGCACTCCTCGGCGCTGATTGAAACGGAAGCGGATTCCGTTTCCAGTATTGCATCCAGGAAGGTTGCTCGCCATGTCCAAGGACAGATTCCTCCTCCTCGACCCCGCCGAGGCCCGCCCCGGCCGAGTACCACTACCGCCCGCGTTCGCGGTGAAGGCGATGACCGCCGACACCGAAGGACGGTTCTCGCTCCTCGAAGTGGTGCTCGCCCGGCCGATCCCGCGGCACATCCATGAAGCGGCCGACGAGTGCATCTACGTGCTGGACGGCGAACTGGGCATCGAATTCGACGATCACAGCTACACCGCCGGAAAGGGCTGCTTCACCCTGCTCCCCCGGGGCGTGCCGCACGCCCTGCACCCCGTCTCGACTCCCCCGCCCCGCGTCCTGCAAATCTCCTCGCCGGGCGGCTGGGAGCACTACCTCGAAGATCTCTTCGAAGCCGGACCCACGGTGCTTACCGACGGTCAGCTGGACCCGGCGAAGATCAACCCGATCGCCGCCGCCTACGACATCCGCTACGAAGTGCGCGCATAACGCGTCGCTCAGATCGCACTCCGGCGATATCGGACACCCTTCGCCGACGCGGGGCAGAATCCGGAACATTGCCTGACCCAACGGCGCGCCCCCTGGAGTTGTTTTCGAATTCGGCGAATTCGGCGAAATTACCCCCTCGCGCGGAGGTAGTCTCTCCGGGATTCACCGGAAATGTGACCTGAGACTCTTTCTCGCCGCACTGTGCAGTCAGCCACTAGAGCTTGTTCGGTAAATCGCTCCCGGTTTACGGTTCCGAAGTCAGCAAACTTTCAGAAAACAACGCGCGGGCAATCCCCGCGCCGACCAGTCAGAACCCTTCCCCCGTCGACACCCCTGACCTGAGGGAGCCGAACAATGAAGCGTTCCACCACAATTCTGGCCAGCGTGGCCATCGTCCTCGGCGGCGCCGCGACCGTCCAGATCCTCGACGGCGGCGACGCCGGCGCGGTGATCATGGACCACACCGCCTCGACCAGCAATCCGTCCGCACAGGACGGCGCGGCTCAGTAACCAGGTGGCAGCGCGGCGAACATGTCGCGCGTGACCGCGACCGCGTTGTCGGAGCTGCCACCCTTGACCAATAACGTCGCGAACGCGATATCCCCGCGATAACCGACGAACCACGAGTGCGACCCACCGTCGACCTCGGCCTCACCGGTCTTCCCGTACACCTCACCCTGATCGGCGATCCGCTCCGCGGTGCCACCGGTGACCACCCTGCGCATCATCGCGCGCAACCCGGCAATGACCTGCGGCGCGAGGGCGGGCGCGGCGTCGTCGACCGTCGTCGCGCGCCCGGCGATCAGGTACGGAACCGGCACCGAGCCGTGCGCGACGGTGGCCGCCATCAGTGCCATGCCGAGCGGGCTGACCACTACCTTGCCCTGACCGATGCCGTCCTCGGTGCGCTGGATCAGCTCGTCCGACGGCGGCACCGAACCGGAGAACGTCGGCAGCCCCGCCACCGTATAACCCGGTCCCACACCGAGTTTCGCGGCGGTGGTGTGCAGGGCGTCACCCGGCAGCCGGCTGGCCACGTTGGCGAACGCGGTGTTGCAGGACCGTTCGTAAGCGGTGATCATCGGCGCGTCCCCGATGGTGAACAGGTTGTAGTTGGGAATCGTGCGGTCCCCGATGGTGATTCGGCTCGGGCAGGGCAGCACCGTGTCCGGGGTGGCGAGACCGGTGGACATCGCCGCGGCCGCGGTCACCGTCTTGAACACCGACCCCGGCGGATACTGGCCGATGGTCGCGACCGGCCCGTCCCGATCCGCCGCCTTGTTCTGCGCGATCGCCAGGATCGCGCCGGTCGACGGCCGCAGCGCCACCATCATGGTCTGCTCTTCGCGCAGGTCGACGGCGCGTTGCGCGGCGTTCTGCACGTTGCGATCCACGCTGAGCGAGAACGACGGGGCCGGTTGGGACGGCACCTCGGTGAGCACGTCGGTGTCCGCGCCGTTCGCGTTCATGGTGACCACGCTCCAGCCGGCCTTGCCGTCCACCTCGGCGATCACCGTCTTGCGGATCTGTGCGAGCAGATCCGGCGCGAACGCGCGATCGGTGGGCACCAGGTCCCACTCCGAGGTGACCACGACACCGGGCAGGCCGATGAGATCGGTACTCACCTGGTCGAATTCGCTCTCGCTGAGCAACGCGACGGTATACGCGCCCTTGACGGCCAGCGCCGCGTCCCGGACGGATTCGGGCGTCAGCTCCGGATCGAACGGGCTCAGCGCCGCCGACAGCGAGGTGGCGACCGCGCCGGGGTCGGCGGCGTCGGCCGCGGTGAACGCGACCCGGGACACCCTGCCCGGCACCAGCACATCGCTGCCCGCCTGCTCGTTCACCCGCGCACGCGGCGCCGGATTGGCGCGCAACGACATCGTCTGAGTGTCGCCGAGTTTGGGATGGATGTTCGACGAGGTCCAGCGCACCTTCCAGCGACCGCCGCTGCGACCCATCTGCAACTGCCCGGTGTAGCGCCAGGTCCGGTCCTTAGGCAATTGCCACTCGTAGGTGTAGTCGACGGTCGCGGTGTCGCCGGAGACCCTGGCCGAGCCGGTAGTCGCCTTCAGCTTCTCTGCCTGCAAGTGATCCCACGCGGAATTCAGTGCGGCACTGGCTTTTTCGGGCTGGTTGGTGAAGCTCGCGGCGGCGGCGAGGTCATGTTCGGCGAACGCCTCGACGAAGTCATCGGCGGCAGGCACCGGTCCCTGCGGACCGCGTGCGCAACCGGCCGCGGGCGCCGCGAGCAGCGCGACGGCCAGCGTGGCGATGAGCGGTTTACGCAGCGATTCAATCCTGGTCGACATCGGCACCGATGGTAATAGCCAACGTCGGGCAAACCTCCGCGCCGCTCCGTGTTGCTTTCCACTGAAACAGCTTTCAGTGTCGACCCGGTCAGTCGAGCAGGATGGTGGAGAAGGTGGCGATCTGCCGGAAGCCGACCCGGCTGTAGGCGCGGCGGGCGACCTCGTTGTAATCGTTCACATACAGGCTCGCCGTGCGCCCGGAGGCGACCACCGCGTTCGCGATGGCGGCCGTGCCCGCGGTGCCGAGCCCGGTACCCCGATGTTCGGGATGCACCCAGACGCCTTGGATCTGGCCGGTGCGCCGGGACAGCGACCCGACCTCGGCCTTGAACACGACCTCGCCGTCCTCGAAACGTGCCCAGGCGCGGCCGGATTCGATCAGGCTCTGAATGCGGCGACGGTAACCGCGGCCACCGTCACCCGCGCGCGGATCCACACCGACTTCCTCGATGAACATGGCGATCGCCGCGCAGAGATAGCGGTCGAGTTCGTCCGGGCGTACCCGGCGGACCTTCGGGTCGGGCGTGGCCAGCGGCGGTTGCGCGAGCGCGAGCAGAGGCTGTTCGCCGCGCAGTTCCCGCTCCGGACCCCAGTGCCCGGACAGCATCTCCCACAGGGGTAACGCCAGCTCACGGCGTCCGACCACCGACGATGCGATGCGCGGCCACCTGAGCGCCCGGTCCGCGAACGCGCGCAGCGCGTCGTGATCGCCGCGCAACGGAACCAGGTTCGCACCGGAGAAACACAGCGACTCCGCGGGCCCGCCTCGGCTCCACAGTTCGCCCTGCCCGCAGCGCGAACTGTCCAGACCGAATTCCTGCAGGCGGGCGGCGACCATGCACGAGGCCACCGGATCGGCATCCAGCACTCGGAGGACCTGTCCCAGGTCCCGATTCGCGAGCTGACGCGCGGGAACGTACTTCGCCCTACGCGTCGGCTCCAGCAGACTCCGCACGTTGCTAGCCTGCCACGAAAATCGACGATGTGGTACGGCTATGCCGAACGCAACAGTTCGTGATCTGTTCCGCTGAACCCGACGATGCCCGGCTACCCACCGGCGGCGGCCTCAGCCGACCGTGACGACCGGCTCGCCCGCACCCGCGTCCACGCCCATCTCCTCGGCGATGCGCAGCGCCTCCTCGATCAGGGTCTCCACGATCATCGCCTCCGGCACGGTCTTGATGACCTCGCCCTTGACGAAAATCTGTCCCTTGCCGTTGCCGGACGCGACACCCAGATCCGCCTCGCGCGCCTCACCGGGCCCGTTCACCACGCAGCCCATCACGGCGACCCGCAACGGCACCTCCATGCCCTCCAAGCCGGCGCTGACCGCGTTCGCCAGGCTGTACACGTCCACCTGGGCGCGACCACACGACGGGCAGGACACGATCTCCAGCTTGCGCGGGCGCAGGTTCAGCGATTGCAGGATCTGGTCGCCGACCTTGATCTCCTCGGCCGGCGGCGCGGACAGCGAGACCCGGATGGTGTCGCCGATGCCCTCGGACAACAGCGCGCCGAACGCCACCGCCGACTTGATCGTGCCCTGGAACGCCGGACCGGCCTCGGTCACGCCGAGGTGCAGCGGGTAGTCGCTGCGCGCGGCCAGCTGACGATAGGCCTCCACCATGACCACCGGGTCGTTGTGCTTGACCGAGATCTTGATGTCGCCGAACCCGTGGTCCTCGAACAGGCTCGCCTCCCAGAGCGCGGATTCGACCAGCGCCTCCGGGGTGGCCTTGCCGTACTTCTCCAGCATCCGCTTGTCCAGCGAACCGGCGTTGACGCCGATGCGGATCGGGATGCCCGCCGCGGCCGCGGCCTTGGCGACCTCGCCGACCCGGCCGTCGAATTCCTTGATGTTGCCCGGGTTCACCCGCACCGCGGCGCAGCCGGCGTCGATGGCCGCGAAGATGTAGCGGGGCTGGAAGTGGATGTCGGCGATGACCGGGATCTGGCTCTTACGCGCGATCGTCGCCAGCGCGTCCGCGTCTTCCTGACGCGGGCAGGCCACCCGGACGATGTCGCAGCCGGACGCGGTGAGCTCCGCGATCTGCTGCAGCGTGGCGTTGATGTCGTGGGTCTTGGTGGTGGTCATCGACTGCACGGAGATCGGGTGATCACTTCCGACCCCGACATTGCCCACCCGCAACTGGCGAGTCTTGCGTCGAGGAGCGAGAACGGCCGCAGGAGCGGCGGGCATCCCCAATCCGATTGTGCTGGTCACTTTCGGCTGCCTACTTTCGTACGTACATTGTGGGCCGTTCGCTTTCCGAGCTTAGTCGCGCACGCCGAACGACCACCCTGTGACGCCCACGACAACGTGCTGTCCCCCAGTGCCGGCGACAGGGTACCCCGTCCGCGCGAATTCAGAACAACTTGATCGGATTGACGATGTCGGCGACCAAGGTGAGCACCATGTAGGCGCCGCCGATCACGACCGCGACATAGGTCAGCGGCAATAGCTTCAGGTAGTCGACCGGGCCGCCGGGGGCCAGGCCCTTCCAGCCGCGGATGGTGTTGCGGACCTTCTCGTAGAGCACCACCGCCATGTGCCCGCCGTCCAGCGGCAGCAGCGGCAGGATGTTGAACGCGCCGAGGAAGAAGTTCAAACTGGCCAGGACCAGGATGAATACGCCCCACAGCCCGCGTTCGGCGGTCTCGCCGCCGATCTTGCTCGCGCCGTAGACGCTGACCGGGGTTTCCGGGTCGCGCTCGCCGCCGGTCACCGCGGACCACAGCGCGGTCACCTTCTGCGGCAGCTGGGCCAGCGATTGGAAGGTGCGCACGAACATGTCGCCGGTGAACGAGGCGGATGCGGGGATGGCGCTCAGCACGTTGTATTTGACCGGCTCGTAGAAGTCCTGGCCGACGCCGACCGCACCGACCTCGCGACCGGCGCCGCCGCCCTCGGGATAACGCATGACACGTTCCGGGGTGACCGGGATGGTGATGGTCTTGCCGTCGCGCTCGACGGTGTAGGTGAACGGGCCGGTCTGCTTCTGGGTTTCGGACTGGAAGTCCTTCCAGGTCGTCACCTTCACGTCGTTGACCGACTTGACGATGTCGCCGCGTTGCAGACCCGCGCGCTGCGCCGGACCCGCGCCCGAGCACGGCTGGATGCTGCCATCCGGATTCTGCTGCGCCGCACAGCTCATGTTGCCGAGCGCGGTGGCCGGCGGCTGGTCGAACCGGGGCAGGCCCCAGCCGATGGCCAGGATGACCACCAGGATGAAACCGAGCAGGAAGTTCATCGCGATGCCGCCGGACATCACGACCATCCGCTTCCAGGTCTCCTGGCGGTACATCGCGCGGTCGATCTCTTCCGGCGCCAGCTCGTCCAGCGCGGTCATGCCCGCGATGTCGCAGAAACCGCCGAGGGGCAGCGCCTTGAGGCCGTATTCGGTCTCACCGCGCCGGAACGAGAACACCTTCGGCCCGAAACCGATGAAGTACCGCCGCACCTTCATGCCGGTGGCCTGGGCGGTCCACATGTGCCCGCATTCGTGCAGCGCGATCGAAATCGTGATGCCTAGCGCGAACAGCACGAACCCCAACGCGTAGACCATGTGTTTAGCAGCCCTCCTGCATAGCGCAGCTCGCCTCGATGAAGTGCGACCGCCGGATCGGCCGCCCACAAACCTGGCCCGCACATCCCGTCACGGCCGCGAGCACCCCGACCACAGTAACCGGACCCCGCGCGGCACTACGTGTTCAGTGTGCCAGGCGGGGGTCACCAGGCGAGTCCGGTGCTTCCCCAGTGCCGCGCGCGGGCTCACCGGCATCGCGCGACGCACGTGGCGGGCGGCTCGCCCGTTGCCGCGCCGCTCGACGGGATGGGTTCAGGCGTGCACGCGGGCGCGGGCGAATTCGCGGGCCCAGGTGTCGGCCGCCAATACTTCTTCGAGCGAGTTCGGTTCGGTGCGCCACTGGTCGGCGGCCTCGACCGCGGCGGCGACCGTGCGGACGATGTCGGGGAAGCGGATGGCGCCGTCCAGGAAGGCTTGTACCGCAACCTCATTGGCGGCGTTGTAGACGGCGGTGACGCTGCCGCCCGCTTCGCCGGCCCGGCGGGCCAGGTCGATGGCCGGGAAGACCTCGGTGTCGACCGGCTCGAAGGTCCACGTTGCGGCGGTGCCGAAATCGCAGGCCAGGGCGGCGCCGGGGACCCGGTCGGGCCAGCCGAGGGCCAGCGCGATGGGCAATTTCATGTCCGGCGGGCTGGCCTGGGCGAGGGTGGAGCCGTCGGTGAAGGTGACCATCGAGTGCACGATCGACTGCGGGTGCACGGTGACGTCGATGCGGTCGTAGGGAATGCCGAACAGCAGGTGCGTCTCGATCAACTCCAGGCCCTTGTTCACCAGCGAGGCCGAGTTCAGCGTGTTCATCGGGCCCATGGACCAGGTCGGATGGGTCTTGGCCTCAGCGGGATTCACCGATTCCAGCATCTGCGCGGTCCAGCCGCGGAACGGGCCGCCGGACGCGGTGAGCACCAGCCGGTCCACCTCCTCGGCGCGACCGCCGCGCAGGCACTGGGCCAGCGCGGAATGCTCCGAATCGACCGGGACGATCTGGCCGGGTGCGGCGGCGCGGGTCACCAGGGAACCGCCCGCGACCAGCGATTCCTTGTTCGCCAGCGCGAGCCGGGTACCCAATTGCAGGGTAGCCAGCGTGGGTTCCAGGCCGAGCGAACCGACCAGCGCGTTCAGCACGACATCGGCCTCGGTGCGGCGCACGAGTTCGGTCACCGCGTCCGGGCCGGCCAGCTGGACGTCGAGCTGCTGGGCGGCTTTCGGATCGGCGACCGCGACATTGCGCGTCCCGGTGGCCGCGATCTGCGCGGCGAGCAGTTCGGTGTTGCCGCCGCGCGCGGCCAGGCCGACCACCTCGAACCGGTCGGGGTTGGCGGCGATCACCTCGAGCGCTTGGGTACCGATGGATCCGGTACTGCCGAGGAGCAGGACTCTCACGATGTCGGACACAGGTTCATTGTGGCGCACAAGAAAGTACGAAGAACCGGCGTGGCCCGACTTACAACGACGCACCGTCGTATGTCACGATATCGAGCAGCAGTCCATCCCGAACCAGCTAAGGAGCGAATCGTGGCCGCCACGGAACTCGAACCCGCCAGCACCGAGCGCGGCATCGTCACTCACGTGGACACCGCCGAGGTTCCCTCCGCCGCCTGGGGGTGGAGCGGTGAGTCGCTGCGCACCTTCCGCGTCGCCGGCTGGATCGTCGCGTTCATCCTGGTCGCCATGGTGATCGGTAACCACAAGGGACGTGTCGAGGACATCTACCTCATCGGTTTCGCCGCCGCGATCGTCGGCATCCTGATCCGGGACTCGATCCTGCGCCGCAAGCCGCGCTAGCCGACCGGGGCCGAATGCCCTGATAGATATCGGCTTTCGCCGGGTGCGTCCGGCCAAGTACGGTGTGCGTCGAGAGGTCCGCGACTCGATTCGGGTCGCGGACCTTCGCTGCTGACCAGACCGTGAGGACGCTATGCCCAAGATTTTCGCCGCCGCGCTGCTGACCGCCAGCACCGTCGGTTCGCTGTTCCTGCTGCCCGTCGCCACCGCGCACGCCCAGTCCGAGACGTGTGGCCGCGCCGTGGACGCGATCAACAAGGCGGTCGCCGGATCCCCCAACGGCATCTTGGAGGACCCGGTCGCGAAGGCATTGCACGTCACCCTGCTGTCCATCGCGGCGAGCGGCGGCGAGCAGGCCGAAAAGGACGTCATCGTCGCCTACGCCAATGCGCTCGCCGACGACAACATCACCGACCTGGACCCCGTCACCAACGAACTCAACCGCGTCTGCGGGGCCAACAGCTGAGTGCCGACCCCATCGAGCGGGACATCACTGCGGACTTACTCGCGTTTCGCCGCAGCTGTGTCCCGCTCACCGGGCCGGATCAATTGGCATTGTCCGGTGGTGCAGGAGCGTTGCAGCCTGCCCCGCGAGATCGTTTGCAGTAGGCCGATCGCCCAGCAGGTCGGGCAGCCGCGGAGTGCGACGAAGCCGATCGGGGCGAGCAGCAGGCTCGCCACTCCCAGCCACGGCAACAGCGCGAACGCTCCGATCAACGCGCCGAATCCGGCCACGCCGCGGATCAGATGGCGCGGCACCGAACTGCTCGCGAAGGTCTGGTCGTTCATGCGCGACCGTCCTCGGACAGAACATAGCCCTCGCGCAACGAGCATTGCACGGCCGAACGCGCCCGATGCAGCCGCGATTTCATCGCCGCCGTGCTGAGGCCGAGCCGCTCGGCCACCATCCGCCCGCCGAGGCCCTGGATATCCCGCATGATCAGCACCTGTCGCTGATCGAGCGGCAGGGCCGCGATGGCCGACGCCACCCGCTCGGCCTCCCAGCGGCGCATCGCCTCCTCCTCCGCCGATACCGTCGCGACATCGTCCGGTACCGGCTCCCCCCGGCGCGCCAATTGCCTTATCTGGCGCAGGCATTCGTTGCGGACGATCCGAAACATCCACGACGCCAACGCGCCTGACGCCCGTAGCGTGCCGATCTTGCGATACAGAATGATCAGCGCCTCCTGCGCCGCGTCCTCCGCGTCTTCGGCTGAAGCACACAGGGAAAGGGCGAACCGTCTTATATGCGGATGCGTCCCCGACACCAGCGCGGTGAGCGACTCCACATCGCCCGACCGCGCCGCCGCCACCAACTGCTCATCGGGCCAGGTCATTTCGAACTCCGACGCCGCAGCACGGCAATGCTGCACGCGCAAACCAGCAGTACGGCAACAACAATCGCGGTGATGATCACGACAACCTCCCGATCTCCGGCCGACGTCGTCGCCGGCACGGATATGAGAGGGAGCGACACCGCGAAAGGATTCACCCCTGGGCTAGCGTCCTCGGCGCTTCGCCGGCTTCTTCTTGGCGGACGTGTTCCGCGCCTGGCTCGGCCGGCCGGTCCGCTTCGCCGGTGACTTCTTCTGCGGCTCAGGGCTTTTGGCGCGAGTGGACGGCGAGCGGGAACTGCGTTCGGACCGCCCGCGGACCACGCCGACGAAATCCTCGACCAGATCGGTGGTCCGGTCCGTCGGCCAGGCCAAGGCGATCTCGGTGTCGGCGACATCGGTCACCGTCCGGTACACCAGGTCGCGCCGGGCGTGCAGCCGGGCGATCGAATGCGGGACCACCGCGACACCCACGCCGGCCGCGACCAGCTCGATGGCGCCCTCGACCGCGTCGATATCGGAGGCGTCCTGCATCCGTTCTTCCGCCAGGTCGGCCATGCTCACCTGCTCGAACACCGAGATCGGATGGTCCTTCGGCACCACGACCACCGGCAGTTCCCGATACAGCGGAATCGCGCTCATTCCGTCCCGATCGATCGGCAACCGGACGAAGCACAGCTCGACCCGCCCCTCGCGCAGCGCCGCTTCCTGCTCCCTCATCGGCACCGCTACCACCTCGAGCGGAGTATCCGGAAAACGCTCACTCCAGATTCGGGTCCACTTCGACACCGTCACCCCCGGCACGAACCCCACCCGCAACGTCGCTGGCCCGGTCGGAGGTTCCTCGGCCGCCTCCGCCGCCCGCGCGATCAACTCCCGCGCCTCCCCCAGCAACGCCTCGCCGTCCGCGGTCAACCGGGTCGGCTGCGCCCCCGGCACGAACAGCTTCGTCCCCAGCTCCCCCTCCAGATCGATCACCGTCTGACTCAACCGCTGCCGCGAAATATTCAACCCCTTCGCCGCCCGCGCGAAATGCAACTCCTCGGCAACGGCGACAAACCACCGCAGGCGCGTGACATCTATCGACTCGAACCGGCTCATGCCAGGAACCATATCGGCACCGGATACGCTCTATCAGTGAGCCCGGACCCGAACCCCCAGCTGATGAAGCCCCTGACCGCAGCCAACAAGCTCGGCATCTACCTCCCCGCGGCCCCCGAATCCTTCCGCAACACCCCGCTCTCCCGCGCCGACCTCGACGCCCTTCGCACCGATCCCCCGGAGTGGCTCACCGAACTCCGCCGCACCGGCCCCTTCCCCCGCGACATCACCGCCCGCAAACTCGGCGTCTCCAACTCCGGCCTCTCCCGCGCCGAAGTCTCCGACGCCCTGACCGCCGACGAAATCGCCACCCTCCTCGCCGACCCACCCCAATGGCTGATCCGCGAACGCGAAAACTACGCCGAGGTCGTCAAGGAAAACGAGCGAATCGCCGCCAAGGAAGCCGAACGCCGCGCCGCCACCAACCGCCCCGCCAAAAACCGCACCTAGATCTCTCCCGGACGCCCTCACATCCCGCTGACGAACTCGCGGTAGAGAAACTTCTGGTGCAGGCCTTCCAAGGTCCCCGAATACCGCCGGAACGGAACCAGCGCGAGCCGGAGCGGCCGGGTGATCGGTATCCCCGGCCCGACCAGCTCCGCGACCGATGCCGCGGCTTCGATCAGGGTGGCCTCCGTCTCGTTCGGTTCGGCCGACTCGAGACCCAATCGTCGGAGTAGTTGATCGCGGACGCCTTCCACGTCGAGTTCCAGGCGACGCGCTTCCTCTTCGGTGTCGCAGCGAGACAGCGCGCGCCGGAAATCGACTGCACGCGAGCGGTATTCGTCGATACGACCACAGATCATCTGTAGCCAACGCTCGTCGGTGAACCGTCCGCGGTCACGCAGCGACCACAATCGGCCGCCCAGCAACGGCAATTGGTATTCCAGCATTTGCAGGCGCCGACCCTGCCGAGCCCCGGCGACCTTGCGAATCTCACTGGGTATCCCGCGGACCGCCGAAATCACCTCCTCGATCGCGCTCTCCGCCAGCGTGCTCGGCCGTGACCAAGGTCGCCGTCGAACCCGGGCCAATGGACATCGGCACGGCGATTCGCAGATCGAAGAGATGCCGGAGGATTCGCGGCAGCTCGCCGTAGTCGGCAGGAATCGGGTCAAGTTTGGTCGGATGCGGAACGAGCACCTCGTCGAAGTAGATCAGTGACTGGACGAGTTCCGCATAGCACTGCTGCGCAAACGGATCGCGAGGCCGGGATGGGGAGCTGTGGTTCTGGGAGAGGATGAATTCCTCGGCACTGATGAACGTCGTGATGTCCACCATGACACGATTCGACATCAACCTCTCCGGGACTCGGCGAGCAACTCGACGAACCACCGCACGCAATTCGGGTCGCCGGCAATCGTTTCGGGGAGGATCGGCTCGCGTTGGTTCAGGAACTCCTCGGCGAGCGGCAATGGCGTGATCCCGCGCCCATCGGTGGCTGTGCGGCCCATCGCCATCGCCAGTCCGATGCCTGCGGCGCCGTCCCATATCTTCTGGTTTGGGCGATAGAACAGATCGAACTGAGATTCCGGAGCCTGTGTCCAGGCGGACAGATCGACGCAAGTTCTGACCATGTCGAGGGATTGGGATGTGGTGCGGGTCTTCATGAGGCAACCGGCGCCGGCGAGATCAATTTCGAACTTCCGGGCGCTGGAGTTCTTGCTTCGTGTCACCGACGCGCGCCTCGGTGACATTGTCGGACTGAGGGCTTTGGCCCGCTGACCGTTCACCGTGACTTCTGCCGACCAGTGAACTGTTATCGGTGAGCGGTCGACGCCCAGTTCGGGAGCGAGAACGTAGGCCGCAGTCGGTGCACCGCCTTCGAGAAGGCAGACGACACTGCAGAATTCGCGTCCGTGAGGTGTGACGAACTCGCTCGTGCCGTCTATCGGATCGATGATCCAGGTCGGCTCGCCAGAGCTGGGTAACTCCGCCTCTTCTTCTTCCGCAATGAATCGCGACCCAGGGAAATCTCGCCCGATGGTCTCGATGATGACCGTCTGGGTGGCGAGGTCGGCCTCGGACAGCAGCGTGTTGTCAGCTTTCGTGTCGACCTGTAGCGACGCGAGATTGCGGCGGTATCGGCGGAGCAACGGCAGCAGCTGCTCGTCCAGTGCCTTCCACAACGATCCGACGTCCCGCAACGCGCCCTCCCCGCACAGTGTTGTCCGTCGAGAGTAGCGGTTCTGGGCGTCTCTGAGGTCGTAACCTGCGGGTCCGATTCAGTTGTCCAGCACCCGGGACACGGTCGGATCCCCCGCCTGCCTCACCGCGATGCCAGCCATTGTTTGAACTGGTTTGCGTCGAACTGTTGGCCGTTCAAAGTGGGGTTTGTGCTGGATGAGATTGTGGTTACTCGGGTTTGGGTCCAGGCGAACCAGGTGTGGGAGGGATAGTCGAGGAGGAGGCGGGCGGTTTCGGGGAGGGATTGGGCGGCTTGGGATTCTTCGGTGCCGGTGGCTATTGCTTGGGGGGTGTAGGGCGGGGTTGGGGTGAGTTGGATTGTGTCGGGGGTGGTTCGGGGGGTGAGGGTGGCGGGTACCGCGATGTAGGAGGGGGTGCCGGCCTTTTCTAAAAGGGATTGGGGGTCGGTCGCGAAATTCGGATTGGTTGCGTAGACGAGTATTTGGGTGCCCATGCGGTGGAAAGGGCGTGGGTCTTCGATGGTGGCGGGTGGGTGTTGTGATCGGAGGAATGAGGCGGCTAGTTGGGTTGCCTCGGGGGAATCGAGGACTCGATCGATCGTTTCGGTATCAGGGGTGGGCACCCGGCTCAGGTCGGCCGGGTCGTGGGGTGGTGCGGCGCAACCCGGGATTGCCAGCGCGGCGGCGAACATGAGTGCTGCTGCGGGGCGGTTCATTTCTTTTTCGATATTCCGTAATCTTCGCCGAACCACGCCCATTCGGGGTTTTGGGTATAGGACGTGAGTGTCCGGGTGACGATTCGTTGCGAGGTCGGCCAGGGGTCTCCGTAGGTCACGGTGCCGTTGTCCGCGTCGTAGCCGTACATGACTTGAGCGTGCCCGCCACCCGCGGTCCAGGCTATGCCGGTGAGGATCGGGCGGTTCGCCGAGATCTCCGCGGCGATCCTGGTCATGGAGAACGGGGAGCCGACGGATGCGTCGAAGCCGATCTTCTTGAATGCGGCGGCGATCTCTTCGAGTGACGCACTCTCGTTGGGGCACTGTTTACCCTGTGCGGTGTCGTGCACGAGCTTGCAGTAGTCGGCCTGCGCGATTCGGCGACCGAGGTAGGTGGATATCGCGGCGCCGTCGGCCGCCCAGCACCATTGATTCCACTCTTGCACCTGCTGCGCGTACGGCAGCGTTTTCGAGCCGACGACGGCAATCCGCGGTTCTATGACGCGGGGCAGTCCGGTGGTGACCTTCAGCCCGGTCGGTCGCGCGGTGAAATCCTTTCCAGGAGAAAGTGGTTCGGCGATGGACGCACCATGGCCGCACGAAAGTATCACCACTGTCGCGGCGATTATCCAGGCATGAAGTTTTCTTCGCGGCAGCACGAGGGCACCCCTCTTTCGGGTTGCTGAATTTCAGGAAAAACTACGCCGCGACTTCCGACGGCGGCAAGTGGGGAACGTCCCCAATCCGAAACACGATAACAACACTCAATGCTGTTGCCGCAGTGATGTTTTGCGAGGAGCATTCGCAACGTAGCAACGGAGAGCCCGGACTGTTCCACAGTTCAACAATTTCGGCGTCCGGTGCGCATCGGGCAACTGCCCTAAATTGACAAAACGGACAAATCAACCAGGAGTTGTCATGCGTTATTCAAAACTGCCTGCCGCGATGGCATTCGCGGTCGGCATCGGACTCGTCTCGGTGGGAATCGCACAGGCCGATCCGCCCACCGTGGGACCCGAACTCAAGCACCATTCCTTCGGCTTCGACGTGCAAGCGGCAAAGGCCAATCAGGACAAGGACACCAGCACCGGTTTCGCGCTGCCGGTGCGGGTCGGCTCCGCCGTCGCGCCGGCGTCCTATTCGCTCAAGCAGTTCGCGGCGCCGGCGGGTGACCAGGGTCCGGTCGGGTCCTGCGTGGCCTGGGCGACCGGGTACACCGGCTACGCCGTGCTGATGAACGAGCAGAAGATCGCCGGCGGCCCGATGGCCCCGATGTACATCTACGCGCAGATCGCGAAGGGCAACGACCAGGGCACCTGGGCGGGCGTCGCGCTGCCGATGGAACGCAACCAGGGCATCGACACCAAATCCCACTACTGGCAGGGCGATTTCGATTACACCACCCAGCCCGACGCGTCGGAGCGCGCGAATGCCGCGCACTACAAGCTCTCCGGCGCACAGGATCTGGATTCCGGTGATCGCGTGACCAACATCAAGAATGCGATCGCGGCCGGCCTGCCGGTCCCGATCGGCTTCGAGGTCAGGCAGAGCTTCATGGATCTGGGCCCGGGCCATTCCCGCTACAACCCGTCGCGCAACGAGCGCACGGTCGGCGGCCACGAGGTCACGATCGTCGGATACGACCAGAATGGCGTCACCATCCAGAATTCCTGGGGCGCGAGTTGGGGTGACAACGGATTCTTCACCGCACCGTGGTCCTTCATCACCGGCGGCGACGTCGATGAAATTCACTCGATGGGACGACTTGTCACCGGATGATCGATCACAACATGAGTAGTTCGAAGTCCTGATTCCTGTCGGCGGCACCGCCGGCAGGAACCGGGCGTTTCCACCGATTGCACCTCCTGCAATCTGCTCGGCGTCTACCCTTCAGAACTGGGGAAAACCGACGCTGACCAGCCAAGATCCCCACTCTCACTGGGGATCCGAAGGTCGCCGTTCATGTCATGATTCAAACGGTTGGCCGGAATCGGCGGCACCCCCATCGGCCGGGACAACCACCAGCACAATATATTTCGGTTCTCGTTCGCCTACGATCTTCGGGCCATCGCCGCGCGCACAGAAATGTCGCGGTGAACGATTCGCTGACCTTTATGCGACTTCCGTTCATCGGGGACCGATCCAACGTCCCCATAGGGAGGACCCCATGCGAACGGCGAAATCTACCGGGCTCGTCGCAATTGTCGCGAGTCTATTGATCGGCATAGCCGCGGTGTTGGTGGGATTCACCAACGCACCGGCCCAGACGGCGGCCGCGGCGCCCCCGACGTCCGGCGGTGTCAAGATCGGCTACTACAACCAATGGTCGGTCTACGAAAACGCCTTCTACCTCAAGAACGTCGACACCTCGGGTATGGCGGGCAAGCTCGACTACATGATGTACGCGTTCGCGAACATCCACCCCACCGACCTGACCTGCTTCGAGGCGAACAAGGCGGCCAGCCAGGACGAGAACAACCCGAATGCCGGTGACGGTGCGGGTGATTCGTTCGCCGACTACGGCAAGTCGTTCGGCGCGTCGATCAGCGTCGACGGCACCGCGGACGCTTGGAACGACCCGATCGTGGGCAACTTCAAGCAGATCAAGCAGCTGAAGGCGAAGCACCCGAACCTGAAGGTGCTCCTGTCGATCGGCGGCTGGACCTACTCGAAGTTCTTCTCCGATATCTCCGCGACCGACGCCTCGCGCAAGAAGTTCGCGTCCTCCTGCATCGACATGTTCATCAAGGGCAATCTGCCGAAGGCAGACGGATACGGCGGCCCCGGCACCGGTAAGGGCGTGTTCGACGGCCTCGACCTGGACTGGGAGTATCCCGGTGGCGGCGGCCATCTCGGCAACCACGCCTCGCCGGCCGACCGGGCCAACTTCACCTTGCTGACCGCCGAGTTGCGCAAGCAGCTGGACGCGCAGGGCCAGGTGGACAACAAGCACTACTCCCTGACCGCGGCCGTGGCGGCAGGGCAGGACAAGATCCGCAACTACGAGACCGACAAGCTCGGCAACTACCTCGACCTCGTCAACGTCATGACCTATGACATGCACGGAGCGTGGGATGCTAAGGGCCCGACCAACTTCCAGGATCCGATCTACAGCAGGCCGGACGATCCGATGAACCCGGTGCCGCCGGGCAACGCGAAGTACAACATCGACGAGGCGATCACCGCGTGGACCACGGGCGACAGTTCCTACGGCATCCCGGGTGGCTTCCCGCCGACCAAGCTGACCATCGGCTATCCGTTCTACTACCGCGGCTGGACGGGTGTGCAGCCCGGCAACAAGAACGGGCTGTTCCAACCCGCGACCGGTCCGGCGCCGGGTGGACCGTCCTCCGGCAACGTCCCGGGCATCCGAATGTACAAGGAACTGGCCGGTGTCGTCGACAATCCGTCCCGCACGTTCTACGACCCGGTTGCGCAGGCCGCCTACTTCTACGACGGCACCAACTTCTGGGGCGGCGACTCGCTGCAATCCATCCAGGCCAAGTCGGATTACCTGCACTGCAAGGGACTCGGCGGCGCGATGATGTACTCGCTGGAGAATTTGGACGCGGCCTCGACCCTGTTCAATCAGGTGATCAAGACCGTCAACGGCAGCGCGTCCACCTGCACGCCGCCGACCACCACACCGACGACTCCGCCCACCTCCACGACTACGACCACGACAACCACCACCACGACCGTGCCGCCGACCACGACAACCACCACGCCGCCCACCGGAAACGGTGTGGTCAACGGTGATTTCGAGGCCGGTTCACTGTCCCCGTGGTCCTGCGCGGGCAACCTCGGCACCCTCGTCACCAGCCCGGTGCACGGCGGCAAGAGCGCCCTCACCGCCGCGGCGAGCAGCAGCGACACCGCGCAATGCGCGCAGGAGATCACCGTCGAGCCGAATCACGCGTACACGCTGTCGGCGTGGGTGAACGGCAACTACGTCTACCTCGGCGTCACCGGTTCGGGCACCAGTGACACGTCCACCTGGACTCCGGGTACCGGCGGTGCGTACCAGCAACTTTCGACCAAGTTCAGCACCGGCGCCTCGACCACGAAGGTCACCGTCTGGGTGCACGGCTGGTACGGCCAGGGGTCGTACAGCGTGGATGACATCACGCTGAAGTAGACAGCTGGAATGGGAAGGTGGGCTTCGTGTTACGAGGCCCACCTTTGCCGTGTCAGATTTCGCTGTCGTCCCGCGGCCGGTACGCGAGCCAGCGCGTGGTCGAATGCGCGGTCGCGCACCAGAGCGCGGCGAGCGAAAACACCGGCACCGCACCGAAAATGGCCAGACTCGGGTAGTCACGATCGATGAGTACCGCACCTACGGCGGCCAGGCCGGCGAGCATGACGATCGCCGAACCGACGGCGACCGCCGTTCTTCCGCCGCGTTTCCGCAACAGCAGTGCCATGGCCCCGCCGATCAGCAGCGCCGACAGTGCGGTGACGGCGGCCGCGATAGCGATCATCTCGGTCGCCGCGTCGGTGCCGTGTCCCCTGGCCAGCTCGATCACCGCGCCGACCGCGGGTACCTCGGCGATCAGGCCGAAGAGCAGGGCGAGGACGGCAGCGGTTCTGGCGGTGCCGGCCGACGGTGGCGGATCGGGGACCGGCGACATCTGCTGTGGATAAGCCTCCACCGGACCCGAGTGCTGATTGAGCATCGTCGCAGCGGTGCGGCTTCGCGCGTCGATGGCAGGGGACGGTTCAGGGCGCGTGTTGAACACGGTCGGCGCCGTCCGATACCCCGCGACGGCCGGCCGGCCGGACAGCGCGTCCTGCGCCGCCTCCGCGAATTCGCTACAGCTGGCGAACCTTTCGTGCCGCTGCTTGGCCATCGCGCGGCCGATGACGTCGTCGAGCGGTGCCGGCAGGTCGGGACGTCGCTCGCTCAGCCGCGGGACCGGCTTGGTGATGTGCCCGGCGACGATCTGACCCGGATTCGTTGCGGGGTACGGGGTCTGACCGGCCAGCAACGTGTAAAGCGTGCAGGCCAGCGAATATTGATCGGCGCGATGGTCCACCTGTTCACCGGACAGCTGTTCCGGCGACGCATAGGCGAGGGTGGCGGTGAATGTTCCGGTCGCGGTCAGCTTGGTGTCGGCATCGAGCAATCGGGCGATACCGAAATCGGTGAGGATCGCGCGCGAGGGATGACCGGATGTCGATTCGGCGAGCAGGATGTTCGCCGGTTTGATGTCCCGGTGCAGCACGCCGCGGCCGTGGGCGTAGTCGAGCGCGTCCGCCGTGTCGGCGACGATCCGCACGACATGTCCCGGAGGCGTCGCACGGGGATCCAATCGCGCGGCGTCGGTGCCTGCGATGTACTGCATGGAGATCCAGAGATGCCCGTCCTGGGTGCCGCGGTCGTACACCCCGACGATTCCCGGATGATCCAGCCGCGCAACAACATTGGCTTCCAGCTCGAAGCGCCGCCGCAATTCCTCGTCTTCGGACACCGCGCGGTGCAGCAGCTTGAGCGCGACCAGTCGCGGCAACCGCGGATGCCGGGCCCGATAGACCGTGCCCATCCCGCCCTGTCCGAGCACGCCCTCGACGAGGTAACCGGCGAACGAGTCCCCCACCCCAAGCACCACGCCCCCTTCCCGTCGAGCATCCGGATCGAGGCAGCATAACCCGTGTCCGTTTCGGGGTGGCCGGTCCATACGGGGTGACGCGAACAACATCGGTAGGCCGGATTCGCAGGGAAGCGCTCGACGATCTTGGCGATCCGGGCCAACCGCCGCAGCCCCGGCGGCCAGACGAACAGCCACCTAGGGTGGTGATCTGCTCCACCTCGGAGGTCCGGGCTCAGCACTCGGGGGCCTGCTGCCGCGGGCGGATCCGGCGGAAAGTTGTAGGTGTCACCACCAGCGAACCCGGAGCCTCCGATGCCGAACTCCAACACCATCGTCACCTCGGCCGAGCGTCGTGCCACAGTTTCGACCGAAGACGGGGTGGCGCTGGCGGTTCGTGAATACGGGCCGCGCAACGCGGAGCTCACCGTCGTTCTCCTGCACGGGCATTGCTTGCGCACCGAGTCGTGGACCTACGTCCGCGACGCGCTGGTTCGCCAGTACAGGGGGGCCAAGGTGGTCAGTTACGACCATCGCGGGCACGGCGATTCGGGCGCGGCGTCCCGGCAGACCTACAACCTCGAGCAGCTCGGCCACGATCTGCGCGACGTGCTCGACGCCGTCGCCCCTACCGGTCCGGTCGTGCTCGTCGGTCACTCGATGGGCGGCATGGCCGTGCTCACCTACGTCAGCCAGCGTCCGCACGAAATCGGTTCGCGCATAGTCGGAGTCGGGCTCATCGCGACCGCGGCGAGCGGGCTGGCCGACGCGGGATTCGGGCGGCTGCTGCGTAATCCGGTCGTTTCGGTGTTCCAGGCGGCGGTCCGGCGGGCTCCGGTGCTGATGCAGCACGCGAAGCTGTTGGCCTGCAAGGTCTTCGCACCGGTGATCCGGATGGCGGAGTTCGGCGATCGCAAGGTCAGTCCGCGGGTGCTCGCGCTGGCCAACGCGATGCACAACGAGACACCCATCGTGACCATGGCGAGCTTCTTGAGCGATTTCATGGGCTACGACCGGACCGACGCGCTTCCGGTGCTCTCTACGATCCCGACCCTGGTGCTGTGCGGTTCCGCCGATCTGATGACCCCGGCGTCGCACTCCGTCGCACTGGCCGCCGCAGTCGAGTACTCGGATTTCGTCCTGGTCGAGGGTGCAGGGCATTCAGTAATTCTGGAGCAGCCGGGGCGGGTGGCCGAGGCCGTTGCTCGCCTATTGACGCGAGCGGGTGGCACCGGTAGGAGCCGAGCCACTCACCTCACACTGGTCGCATGAACGAATGGACGCGTAGCCGCAGCGGCCACGCGTCCATTCAACGTTCGGTCAGGAATACTTGCCCTGCAACGCGATAACGAAGCCACCGGCGCCGTTGGCGTCCGTTCCGGTGTCGAGCACCTTGTCGTCCAGGAACGCGGCGGCCTCCTGGTCCAGGAAGATTCGGGAGCCCTCGGCGGTCAGGACCTGGTCCTGTTCGGCCGGAATGGCGGCCACTTCGAGCTGTAATGTCTCGGCGCCGTCCACGGTGGAGATGCGGAGACCGGCCTCATCCGGCGTGCCTTCCGCGGACGTGATGGTTCGAACGACCTCGATGGCGGTGGGGGTGAGCATCAGCATGTATTCGTTTCCTTCCCGCTGTCGTGGCAGCCCACCGAGTACCGGTGAACTGCGGTCCCGCCGACCAGCCGTCTACGCGTTTCCGCGCCGACGGCCCGTATCGGCGTTCTCCAAGGGGTAGCCACATGCCGCTCCCCGAAACTCCTTTTCTCGGCGCGGTACCTGTTCCCCCTGGTCAGAGGAGGATTGTGACCCTGACCGCACCAATTCGGCTAGCGGCCAGCGGCGTGGCCTGGTAATCGGCCGTTACGCGGAGCGGCCTCGCGACTTGACCCACTGGAACACCAGCAATACCGGCAGGATGAACGCCTGGAAGAACATCCAGTACGAGCCGCCCTCGAAGAGGAAGGCGAGATAGATGCCGTAACCCACGAACAGGGTGCCGAAGACGGCGTTGAGGATCTGGCCCACGTTGCCCTGTGATTTGGTGAAAGAGAGGGCGAGCATGGCTACGCCGCTCACCAGCAGTAGGACCACGTACCACGAGAACTGTGGGTCGGCGCTGAAGTCGAGATTCACGGATTTCCCCCATCGAAGTTTGTCCAACACAGAGTTCGGCGATGCCGAACAAGCCCCCCGAACGGGGGAATCGTGCCATTGCCGTCGGACGATCGCAAGTCGGAGATGCACGACACTGTCGGCCTCGATCGAATTCCGCTTGCTTTCAATCGTTTTCAGTCAGGAATCGACCTTGTGCGAAGTTGTCGCGAGGTGGTCTTCATCGGCCGAGGCCCCGCTGCCGAGGTGGGCCGAACGGTGAATCCTCTTGCGTCGAATCATTTTTCGTACCGAGCGAAATCACGATGCGCAGTTCCGCGGCGGCGTCGAGGAGCGCGGTGGCGCGGGCGGTGAGGCCGGCGTCGCGGGCGGCGAGCGCGGCGTGCAGGTCTTCGGATCGGTGGGCGCTACGCAACTCCGGCATCACGGCGCGCAGGTGCGCGATCCGGTAACCGGCTTTTCGGAGTTGATGGACGATGCGGGCGTCTCGAACCTGGCTCGGCGGGTAGTACCGGGCACCTTGGTGTGTCTCGTCGCGTTCCGGAATGACCAAACCCTCTGCGTCCCAATGCCGCAACGTCGAGGTGCGAATGCCGAGCGCGTCGGCCAGTTCGGCGATGCTCATCGAGTCGGAGCCGCGCACGTCATCGATCGGTTCGAGGGAGATCAACGCTGCCGCCTGTTTGGCATGCCCGAGTTCGACGCGCTCGGTGTGCAGTCGGGCGTGCGCCGCGTCGAGCAGGGCGAGGGCCTCCGGGATCGGGCCGTGGTGGAACGCCCGCAGAATCCGCTTCGCCTCGATGGGGCCCGCGCCGGCCGCGAGCGCTCGGTAGGCCAGCGCCGAATGCTGATGGATATCCCCGTAGATCCGATGACCGGTGGCGGTGCGGGCCGCGGGCGGCAGCACGCCGTCGCGTTCGAGATTGCGCACCTGCTGGACCGAGTAGCCCGCGCCTCGAGCGATATCGACCGTGCGTTTCACCTGCGATTTGAGGTTTGACAAGTAAATCTCCTCGTAATGCCACGCAAAGTCCACACAAGCACTTGAATGAGACGCTGGAACCTATGACCATAGACGAGATCATCGATTTCATGGCCGGCCTCGACGGAGTTCTCACCCTCCGCCCCACGGCGGGAACCGACTGGCCGGAGATCAGTTGGGGCGACACCTTCTTCTACTACTCCCCCGATGGGGTGATCCCCACCAGAACCCAGCCCTTCGCCACGGTGGTCACGAAGGACTACCCCGGCGAACCCAGCTCAGATCTGCACCGCCCCAACAGCTTCCGAGTCAACATCGCCGCCGGTAAGACAGCCTTCATCGAATGGACCGGCCACACACCACGGCAGCAGGCCACCGACGTGGATTACCGCGTCACCGACACCGTCCTTCCCCACCCCACCTACAGCTCTGCGGGGTGGCTCTGCGTGGTGAATCCGGGGGCCCGGACCGAGACGACGACACGTGAGCTACTCCACAAGGCCTACGAGCGTGCCCGTTCGCGCTACGAGCGCCATTCGAGCTCGGAGCAGACCCCCGCTCAGCAGTAGCAATGTGCCACAGCTAACACTCAGCTAGCCTTGTCCCGCGCGACTCGCCGACCTACCTTTGACGCATATCTTCATGCGGTATAGCTATCGTCGGCGGGACGCCCGAGACGTCCACGATGTCCCGCCGACATGTCCGAAAACCCGTTCTGACGCGCGGTGCCGCCGTGCCAGCAGTCCGAATCGAAGGCAGTGTGCGCATGCATGTATCGACGAAATTCGTTGCCGTGTCAGTGCTGACGGCGGCAATCGTGGCAGGTTCGCTGAGCACGGCACAGGCCGACCCCGAACCGGCCGGCCTGCACTACACCGCACAGGCAATCGGCGGCTCGATGGTCCTGTCCACCGACGCGGGTTCCCTCGACACCGCCGACGACAAGCTCGAGATCCGCGACGACAGCGGCAACCTGATGGCGGCGTTCCCGCTCGGCTACTACCGGGACAACCAGCGCTGGCCGATCGCCGCCCGCATCGACGGCAACACCGCGACCCTGACGCCGAGCGTGGACCCCGCGAGCGCGACCCCGGCGCCGGGCACCACCGACCAGCTGAACGACATCGCCCTGGACCCGATGTCCCCCGCTTTCGGCGCCGCGCTGTCGACCTTCTCCACCATCGTCGGCATCGGCACCGCGCTGGGCACGATCATCGGCACCCTCGTCGGCGCCTCCCTCGGCTGCTTGCTCGGCGGCCTGCTCGTCGGCGGCGCCGCGACCATTCCCACCTTCGGCGCCCTCACCATCCCCGGCTTCCTCGGCGGCTGCATCGTCACCGCCATCCCCGGAGCCGCCCTCGGCGCGATCGTCGGCACCATCGTCTTCGGTGTGCCCGCGATCATCATCGGCGGGATCTTCCTGGGTGGGGCGCTGGCGGGCTGAGCGTTCGAAGTACTTACGACTTCGTGCAGACGCAGCCCAGGATCTCCACGCGGGTGGTGGGCGAATCGTCGTCGAGCCAATCCTGGATGGGTGCCAGGCCAGGATCGAGCATCTCGAAACCATCGAGATAGGTGGCGATTTCGGTGCTCGAGCGCAACGCGGGGACGGCTGAACTCCCCCTGGTCGCCGACATCGCCTGCCGGATGAAGTTCGAGTCGGAATCGCTGGTCGCGTGGGTGAGAACCAGCAGACTGCCCGGTGCCATCACGGCACGCAATCGAGCGATGATCTCGGCCGGGCCTTCGTCGTCCATGATGAAGTGCAGGACGCCGACGATCAGCACCGCGACCGGCCGCGCGAAATCGATCAACGCTTCCGAACGCAACCGCTCGATGAGGTCGTCAGGATCGCGGAGGTCGGCCCAGATGGGCGTCTGCCCGGACGAACCCGACAGCAGCGCGGTCGCGTGCGCGTGCACGACCGGATCGGAATCGACCGAGATCACCCGCACCGACGGATCGATCTCGCGGGCCACCTCGTGAACCGACGGCGAAATCGGAATGCCCGCGCCGACATCGATGAACTGACGAATCCCCGCTTCGGCCGCCCGGGTGACACCCTGCAGCAAAAACCGGCGACTCATCTGCGCCAACGCCTTCGAATCGGGCGCAACCAGCAAAACCCGCTCGGCGTACTCCCGATCCGCCTCGTAGTAGTCCTTACCCCCGAGCATGTAGTTGTAGATCCGCGCCGAATTGGGTTTGAACGGATCAACCCCCATCGGCACTCGCCTGGAATCCGACACTTCACCTCCTCGGTAGCGCGCCGATCCTAGCAACCTGGGCTCAGCTCGCCGGACGATCGCATCCGATTGGCGCAACACCCAGATGCATAACGCGGTAAGGGATTACCAAACCTCTGCGCAACCACGCCGGGGCGCGACGCGTGGCATCGTCAACCTGCCGACGCATCTCGATCGGCCCGGCACGCCGACTACGACCTGGACCGGCCAGGCAGAATCGCGACCGGTACCGCACCGTGATCAACAAGCAGCCGCCGCCTTGCACTCTCTCAACGAGGCGAGCCTGCTTCGGGCATGACGAACCGAATGCGACTCGCGATCAGCGCACTCGGAGGGCGGTGATGCGCCAGCCGTCGGCGCGCGTGCGGGCGATGCGGGCGGCGAGCGCGAAACGACGGTGACCTCGGGCGTAAGCGGCGAACAGCTCTGCGGCGGAGTCGTCGATCATCGCGACGTCGACTCGTTTCAGTACCGCTGTGCCCAGCTCGCGGCCCGGCACGAAGTCACCCTTGACCAACGTGCGTACCGCGGCGACCACCGTGGCCTCGGCCATGCCCGCGAGGTGCGCGACCGGCCGGCGGCGATCGAGCACCTCGAGTGCGATACGCAGGGCTTGGTCGGAGAACTGCCGTGCATCGCTCTCTGCTCGATTGATCGAGCGGGATCCGACTGGTTCTGCGTACGACGCGCAGCGCGGATCGGTCCGGCGAGAGCGGTCGCCACGCGTTGTCCCTCGAAGTCGGCGGGGTTGCCGACCCGGGGCGGCGGACGTCTCCGTACATCGCCGGTGATAGTCCGCTGATGGTTCGGTACTGGGTGCCGGCGACGGCGCGGCAAAGCTGTCCACTTCGAGTCCCCCTCGGTTCACGTCGCATCCCCTGGCGATCGGATCGCGAAAGCATGCCACGTGCGTTTCTGCCCGTCCACCAACCAAGCGACCGCTCTCGCCGCTGAAGGTGCACTGCCTGGTCAGCACTCGGTGCGGTCCCCTCCCCTCCAGATGGGGGACCGTACTTGCTCGCACCGGGCAGTGCACCTTCAGCGGCGAGAACCACATCGATTCGGGCGCATCGGCCTGATGCGTACGGGTGGCCGCCGACAGGACGATCGGGCACCGCGAACCTATCGAGGTGCAGGGTCGTCCTGAGGGAAGATTCGGGCCGCCAGCTGCAACGATCTACTCGCGGATGGCGCGGCGATTCCGGTTACTGCGACCGAAGAACAGTTCAGTTTTCTGAAAGTTGTTCTCGGTCCCGTGGTTCCGCGCACGGATTCCCGATTATGCGGGGGCCGAATATGTTTGGGCGTCGACAATCCCCAATTCAATACACGGCCAAGCGCCGCAACAGTTTCGGTCGTCGGTTGTTTCGTCTCCTCGATGCCGGATTCGATCAGGTGACCGGATCGTTAACGGTCTGCGCCCTACGGCTTTCCAAGCGTCACGATGAAGTCTTTGACCACGCACGTTGCTTGTCAACCGTCCCGAGGGCTCGTCGCGCGCGATCACCAACGCGTCCAGCAGCTTTCGAGGACTGAGGGAAAAGAATGTCTACAACTTGTAGCACTTCCCGTGTTCTCGGACACCACTCCGGATCACGGCGTCTCGACCGGGATCAGGGAATGGAAGAGCACCGGCGGCAGTGCGGGTGTGCTGGTGCGCGGCAGTGGGTTGGCGTCCCGGTGGACGTTGACGTAATAGAACCGCTGACCGGTGTGATCGCGCAGATGCAGTCGCGCGCGGCCGGCGTAGAACCGTGCCGTCGGCCGGGTCGACATGATCCGGAATTCCGGCGCCGCGGACATCCGCTCGAAGACCTGCCGATCGGCCTGATCCGTGAAATGGTGCCGTAGCTGAGTGGCGGTCCAGACACCGAGATGCGTTTCCGGCCACCAATCTTCGCTCAGCACATGTTTGGAACGATGGTCGAGCACCAGCCACTCCAGAAACGAG
This sequence comes from Nocardia sp. NPDC006044, assembly GCF_042871115.1. Lineage (NCBI taxonomy): Bacteria > Bacillati > Actinomycetota > Actinomycetes > Mycobacteriales > Nocardiaceae > Nocardia > Nocardia sp. NPDC006044. Next base: position 1,304,626 of record NZ_JBIAID010000001.1, on the reverse strand, counting down.
CTGCCCGCGTGCACGCCGGGATGGAGCCGTTCGTAGGCGGCATTCGCCTCCAGCACCCACAGCAACCCCGGGATCAGCAGCGCGGCGGGAAAAGGCATGCTGTGCACCCACGCCTTGTCCCGCGGTTCCGGGGCGGTCCGTGCCCCCGGCATGGCGTGCTGGAGCTGAATGCCTTGCACGAGAATCTCTTCCAGACTGTGCAGATCGGGCAGCCCCAGCGCGGTAGCGACGGTCGCCAAGGTGCGATGGGTCACCTTCCTGGCGCCCGACTCGTACGCCTTGATCGTCGCAACCGACAGGCCGGTGAGATCGGCCAGATCCTGCTGGCTGAGCCGGGGGTCGGCGTCGAGCCTGGCCTTCGCCAGCCGATCCCGCACTGCGGCTTGGCCGGCCGTCAACGTCGGTCGATTACCTGCCGGCGCCGAACTTCGGCGAGCGGGTGCCGGGTGATCTTCGTTCTCTCCAGAGGTCCTCTGAGCCATAGCGATTCACACTCGTGCGGGCGTGAGCCGAACCGGCAGGTACTGCGGGGCCGCGGTAAGGATCGACTCGGTCATCGGGATTTCGGCCGGAGCGGCGGCGAGGCACAGGTCGGGGTAGCGCGCCAGCAGTGCCCGCAACGCCACCTGTCCTTCGAGCCGAGCCAGTCGGGCACCGATGCAATAGTGCATGCCGAGACCGAACGCGAGATGACTCGGGCCACTGCGTTCGGCCAGATGCACCCGCATGGGGTCGTCGAAGACCGCGGGATCGGTGTTCGCCGCGCCGAGCCCCACGATGACCACCCGGCCGGCCGGAATCTCCACCGGCCCCAAAGTCAATGGCGCCGTGGTGTATCGAAGGGTGGCGAACGGTCCTGGGCTCAGGATGCGCAGCACCTCCTCGACGTAGGTCTCGATGCGATCCGGATCGGCGGCGAGTTCGTCGCGAATTCCGGGGGTCAGCAGCATGATGCTGTTGGCGATCAGCCCCCGGGTGGTTTCGTATCCGGCGGCCAGGAGCACGGTGGTGTTGGTCGCGATCGCCCGGTCGGCCGCGGCGATCCGGTCCGCGGTCGGCAGGCCGGCAAGCGCCGGATCTTCCGCGACCGCGGCATCGCAGCGAATGATCAAGGTACCGAGCAGGTCGGCCGGCAACGGGTCCGCCGATGTGCGGGACACCAGGTCGGCTTGCTGCCTGCGGTGCTGCACCTGCCCCATGAGGTAGTAGGCGAATTTCTTGCTCGCCTGGGCGCGTTCTCGACCCGGGTTCTGGGACAACAGCATTGTGTGCACCCACTCACCGAACTGCTGATGATCCTCGGCCGGGACGCCGAGGATTTCGCAGATCACCTGCACCGGCAGGGGTGTGGCGTACGTCGGCAACAGATCGACCGGATCATCGGGGGACGCGGCGAGGTCGGTGAGCAGCCGCTCGGCGATTTCCAGCACACGCGGCTGAAGAGCGGCGACCGTGCGCGGCGTGAACGCGTCGGCCACCAACGCGCGCAGGCGGGTGTGCTCCGGCGGATCCGACCAAGGCAACCGCTCCGCCATCGCCAGCGCAGGCAACGTGAGGTCCGCGAACTCCTTGACCTGCGGGCTGGTGGTCGCGGAGGGATTCTTCCGCAGGCTCTGCTCCCCCAGCGCCTGCCGGGCCAACTTGTAATCGGTCACCAGGATCGCCGTGCCGCCACCGGGAAAGGTCACCTCGTGCACCCCACCGGCTTCCCGCAAACCCGGGTAGATCTCATACGCCCGCCGAAAGAAATTCTCCGGCAACTGCACCCGCGGCGGCGGATTGAGCGAGGTGGTCATCCGAACCCCTGTCCCCTTGTCTCGATCGGCGCAGACGCACGCTGTACCCCCGCCACCGCCGGGGTTCACCCCCGCTGCAGACGATCATGCAACATGAATAGCAACAGGTTCCAGTTTTGGGCGGTGCGGGTGGAGTTGGCAACGGATCCTTTTGCGTCAGTCATCCCGCCGAAACGGTTCTGACGGAACGTCGTCGTAGAGCTCTAGGTCCTCAGAGATCCTCGTCAACTCGGACAGTCCGGCAACCAGTTCGGCGCGCCGATCCGCACGGAACGTCAGTACGTCATAAAGGTGGTGGCGATTCGGACGATTGACAGACATCAGGGCTGTGACCGCATTGCCGCTGTGGCGATTGCTTGGCGGGTGGCGTTCAGCTCGGTTGGTGAGAGGTCGATTGGGCGGTGGGTGAAGGTGTTGTCTTCGATGGCGGTCGGTGCTTGGCCGAGCGAGTGCGTGAGATCTTGGAGCCAGTCCGTCGTGTTCAGCAGGGCCGCCGATGCTTCGGTGCCCGCGTCGAGCAACTGGTGCTGCTCGAAACTCGCAGAGAGGGACTGGAAAGCCGCCATCAAGCCAGGGGGTGGGCCGGGGTCGGTCTTGGACAGCACATTGAGCATCTGGTCGTCCCAGTTCTCCCAGCGCCAACCGCGCCACTGCTCTGCGATCGCCTCCAGGACACCCGAATTGTTGTCGAACGCCCACCAGGCACCGGACCTCTGCGCTGGGACGAGATGGAGGCCGGACGGCGGCATGGTGGGCAAGCGGTCGGCGTGCTTCCAACCGGCGATGACGTCGACCAGTGCAGGCCCCTGCTCCAGTAGATGCGCCAAATCGATGGCGGGCGTGTATAACCGGGGTTTATCGGGACCGAAAACCGTGACGACGCATTGCGGCCAGCGACCGGCGCAGTAGTCGACCAAGTCACGTTCTCGGAATTCTGCCCAATGGACAGTCCAATCCGGCCAAGTCTCGTGCATCGTCTCGAAGACTGCGCAGCGAATCGCAGACTCCTTGCACACGGTGGAGTGCCACAACAACATTCGGTTATCCACGTCGATCACCGCCGCAGCGTCGAGGTCGTAAATCCAATTTTCAACCTCTTCTTGCGCGGTAGCAAACCGCAGTGCGCTCTGCGCTCCCGGCAAGAGGTCCAGATGTAGCGATCGAGCGCCCCAGTGGGTATAGAACTTCCGCTGTGCCCCTGCGTCGATAACAACGATCTCGGCTCGTGACCCCATGGCGCAACACTAAGGGCAAATCCTCAAGATCTACCTGCGAATGAACCTGTTCTAGGCGATCAGTGGACTCGCCTTGCACCGGCCGTCGCTCGACCGCGAAAATCGAAGCGCCAGAACTCAACTAGCGTCCAACTCGCGATCACCAACACGGCCTGAATCAATCCAACGATACCGAATTGCCACGTTCCAAACGGTTCTCGCGGTAGGCGAAACTTTTTCGCCTACCCCCTAGGTGGCGAGTTGTCCGCAGGCAACGGCGATTTCTTGGCCGCAGGTCTCGCGGATAGCGCAGGGACGCCTTGGCTTTTACGCTACGAAAGCATTCGGCTCCAACAGGTTTCGTATGGTGCTCTCATTTCCTTCCGAGGGGACTCGATAGGATCGTTTTGACTGCACGCGCGGGTCGCGGAGGTCGTTCGTCGGCCAGATTGCAGAGACCAAGCCGTCTGTGGAGATCACGACGTTGCACTGGGGAACCGAAGCCTGCCGGCGCCGGAGGTGACGCGGTGGACCGCCACGGGCACCGCTTGTAGTTGGCCAAGAGTCGTTCGTACGACCATCGAAAACTGATTGACCTGCGGAATTAGCTGCGCGTCGCCTCACGCTTCCCTCGGGCGCCAACGGTAAACTGGGCGGGCGAGCAACATGCCAGAAAGGGCGGGAAGATGCCGGAACCGACAGACGGCCAGCCGAGTTACCACAAGCCTGTCGCAGTACCCGAGGACCTACACCTGCTCACGGGCCCAACCAGTGGCATCGTCAACCTCCCAACACATCTCGACTGGTCCGGCCATGCCGAGTACGACCTCGATCGGCCGGGTAGAATCGTCGACCTCTATCGCACTGTGATCAACGAAGCAGCCGGCCCGGCCGACCTGTACGCCTACCTCAACGAGGCAGTTCTCAAACGGCTCTGGTCCTACATGTGGCTTCCGCAGCAGATCAAACGCGCCTGGGAAAGCCGGTTCCCCGAACTCGCGCAACTCAGCCGGCTGGCCTCGGCGTAGGCGTCCGGTGGAACCACGGCATCGCAAGTTGGCAGAAATCGCACTGGCGGTTGCCGGCGACCAGGGATTCGCCCTCGCCGGCGGCTACGCCATCCGCGCCCACGGCATGGGTAACCGCCCCAGCGGTGACGTCGACCTGTTCACCGATTGGCACCGCCGAGCGGATTTCCCCGAGGCGGTCAAGAATGTCGTCAGCGCACTCGAAAATCACGGCTACGTAGTCGCCACCACAATGAGCGGCGACACCTTCGCACGCCTGCTGGTTTCCTCGCCCGGCGAACCCGGCGCCGCGGACAAACTCGAGCTGTCGGCCGACTGGCGGGCGCATCCTCCGGTTTTGCTCGACATCGGACCTGTCCTCCATCCCGATGATGCCGTCGCCAATAAGATGTGCGCGCTATACGGGCGAGCACTCCCTAGGGATTTCCTCGACATCGACGCCACAATCACCAGCGGCCATTACAGCCGCGACCGGTTATTGGTCCTCGCCAAGGAATCCGACAGCGGATTCGACCCGCACATGTTCGCCGATGCACTCGGCGCGCTCAGCCAGATCACCGACGATGCATTCGCCGAGTACGGCACATCGTCAGATCTCGTCGCGGCAATGCGTCGCCGATTTGCAGACTGGCGACGCGAACTTGGAAGCTCATGAGTCCATCCGATAAGGTACTTCGATCAACCGTCGAAGCCTGTGACGAGGAACGCACCAAGGCTGGCTACCAGCTCGATCAACCCTCGGCGGCGAGTTGGCCGCAGGCGGCGGCGATCTCCTGCCCGCGGGTGTCGCGGACGGTGCAGGGGACGCCTTGGGCGTTGACGCGGCGCACGAATTCGGCTTCGACGGGTTTCGGCGAAGCATCCCATTTGCTGCCCGGGGTGGGGTTGAGTGGGATGACGTTGACGTGCACTCGGGAACCGAGGGCCTTGTGCAGTTTCTGGCCGAGCATGTCCGCGCGCCAGGGTTGATCGTTGATGTCGCGGATCAGGGCGTATTCGATGGAGACGCGGCGGCCGGACTTGTCGGCGTAGTAGCGGGCGGCGTCGAGGACCTCGGCGACCGGCCAGCGGTTGTTGACCGGGACCAGGGTGTCGCGGAGTTCGTCGTCGGGGGTGTGCAGCTCCAGCAGAGCATGTAGCACATGCGCTACTCTGGAATCCGTGGAGAGCATTGGCCTGCGAGAACTGCGACAAAACGCTTCCGAGCTTGTGCGTCGAGTCGAATCCGGCGAAGAGTTGACCATCACCGTCGCCGGGCGCCCTAGCGCTCGACTCGTACCGCTGGCCCCGGCAAGCACCTCACCGAGAACATGGCGAACCTACGAGCAGATCGCAGATCTATGGTCCGGCGTCAGCGACAGTGAATGGGAAGCGGACCGCGACCGCATAGATCAGACACTGCGCGATCCGTGGGCGCAATGACTACTGCACCCGAACTGAGGGCCATCCTCGACACCAGCGTCGTGATCGCCGACAACGTCATCCCACTGCCTGGCATCCTGACCATCAGCGCCGCCACTCTCGCAGAACTGCATTTCGGCGTCCTCGTCGCCCGCACTGACACCACCCGTGCGGAAAGACTGCGCCGACTCTCGATTCTGCAACGTCAATTCGATGCACTCCCAGTCGACGAACCAGTCGCAGCAAGCTACGGACGGATCGCCGCGGCAGTAGTCAACGTTGGCCGACAACCTCGAGCCCGAACAATGGATCTCATCATCGCGGCCACAGCCCATGCACATTCGGCAATCCTGTACACCCGCAACCCAAAAGACTTCATCGGGCTCGAAGACCTCGTCGAAGTTCACTCCGTGTAGCCGTCCGGAATGAACTGCTACCCATCTGGCTAATTGTCCACAATCGACAAGCACGGACCGCGCCACTGCAGGAGTTCATCGACCATAAAAATTCCGCGGCGATTTCGCAGTTCGTGCCGCCAGTCGCAACGCACCGAACCACCGACTCGTCAGCTCGCTCTCCTTGATGACTCCGATGAGAACTTCAGCGGGTACAGGCCTACACCCCGGTCACTGCTTTACCGCACGGCGTAGGTCGGTAAGGAGCAACGGGAGAATCGCTTCTTCGTGCAAGTCGTGGCCGTGGCTGTTCCGCGCTTCTTCCGGCAATGCGGCTGGGGCCGCGGCAAGGCCGAAATATGTTGTGTAGGTGTCGGCGTCGAAACGCCAAGGAACGGCGTTCGGGGCGATCGCTCGTAGCGAGTCGACAATGGCGAAACCGGCCGGATCGAAGTCGGCCCGGATATGGATCTCGATCCCGGCATCGGCAGCACCGACGATGAGATCCAGGGCAGCGAGCGCCGGGACCCCATCAGTGCACACCATAGCTGGGCATGCCGTCCCCAGCTCGTCCGCGGCCGCTTCGACAACGGTGGGGTTCTCGCACACGAAGAGCCGGGCAGGTGTCGGTTCGAAGCGCCACGGACCCAGGAAATCCCGCAGAGTCAGCCACAGCGGCGCCCCGAGCCGGTAACCGGCCGAGATATCCAGCGGCACATTCAGAGTCAGCACGCGAGAGGAGACAGTGTCACAGCGAACGCCCGCCGCAGCCCAGGCCGCCCGCCATGCCCGCCCGGGTCGTGCTGGCCGGTCGACGCCCGCGGTGGCGGCGATCAGGCGCGCTACCGCCCGTCCCAGTGCGGTATCGGGGTCGAGCCCATGTGCGTTGCGAGTCGTGGTCGCGGCCAACTGCGCGAGCCGCGTCGGCGTCCCGGCCCACGGCAACGCAGGCCATACGCTGGCGATCTCGGTGGCGAGCACAATCGCGTCGCCCGATCCCAGACGAGGCGAACCCGATCCGTCGATCCATGACTCGGCAACCTCGGCTCCGACTCCAGTGCTGTCCAGGACCTCGAGCACTCGGCGGCGTTCCTCGTCCGCCACTTGGCGTTCGGCGGCACGAACGTGCTGCCGCGCCACCAACGGCGCGCCGTCGAGAATTTCAATGAACTGCCGCACGGTCAACCCATGTTCGGCGAGCCCGCGCTCCAGCAATCGCAACGCGACTGCACGCCCCGAAACCTCCCACTCGGTGCCCAGCATCCGCGCCACCTGGCGACGCTCCTCGACGGTCAACTCGATCCGCAGCGGCCCGGTTTCCACTTGCGCGCCACGTCGTGCCCGGCGGCGGATCGCCTCGAGCACCTGCGCCGGACCAGGCAGCGCCGCCCACGACCGCAAGCCGGCGGGCAATTCTCCGCTCATACCTGCACCTCGCCGGCGCTCGGCTCCGGCACGCGAGATACGGGCCGGCACATGATTCGCTCGCTCATTCCGCCATCGTGAACAGGTCGTCCTGAGCCGGCGGCGGTGGTGCCTGCGCCACTCCAAGCCGATCGACGTCCACGCTGGAGAGCGTGCCACCGCACCATAGATACGGCAGTGCGTCGACACCGGGCAAATGACGTTCACGGGCCAAGTCGTAGATCGCGACCGCGGGTACCGAGTCGTAGGTACACCATTCGTCGTGCGCGGTCAGCATGATGTCGAGTTCGAAATCTACGGTCAGCCCCATGAACGAGGCCTTCACTTGCGCGTCCACCCCGGTCATCGCCTCGTCCAGCCACACCCAGCGGGGTGCGTCGGCGGCGGCGGCGTCGTAGGCGACGACGGCTGCGGCGAACAGTGGCTGCGACAGCAGAACCACTTTCTCACCACCGGATTTCGCACCGTGCTTGGCCGCGTCGAACACAGTCCATTTGCTGGTCGACCCCGGCCGATATTGCAGGGTGATCTTGAGCCAGCCGCGGTAGTCCAACGCCTTCGTCAGCTGCTGCTTCCACTCCGCGGCACCGTCGGCGTTTGCCTCGCTGCGGGCTTCGTCGATCTTACGGGCCAGGAATTCACGCACGCGCTCTTGTCGTTCCGCCGAGAGTTCGTGATATCCGCGACCGAGCGCTTCGATCACCGCGCCCGCGTCGGGATCGGCGGGATCCGGCGCACAAACCACCCGCACCGCATGCCCCTGTCTGGTGGGGTGCGCGGCGAGGTGGGTGTTGATATTGGCGAATGTGCGTGTCGTGTAATCGAGGCGATCCTTCAGATGCTCGATGAAGGTCGAACCCAGCAGGGTCGCCAGCACCCGTTGTTGTTCGGCGTCGTACCCGCGGCGCTGCTCCTGGACTCGCTCGGCAAGAGTGTCGGCCGCCGCGGGCGGGAGTTGGAAGCCGTGGGTGGAGTCGCTGTGGATTTCGACGCGAGGCAAGGTGTCGTCTTCGTCGAGTACACGCGCGTCCTGCTGCGGCAGCAGCGCTTGGCGCAGCTCCTCCAGCTTCTGCAGGCAGTGCCGCCAAGCTCGGGCCTCGACGGCCTCCTCGGCGTTCACCGAGATCTCTCGGCGCACCGCCGCCGCGAATTCCCTTGCGGCCTGGACGCTTTTCCGTTCGGGCGGCGGAATGTCCAGCGACTGGGCGAGGCCCTGGCCGACAGCTTCCCAAAGCGCAGTCATGGCCGCGTCGCGCTGGCTCTCGGCCTTGGCGCGACTGTCCTCGTGGTTGCGCAGCACTTCCTCGGACCGGGCCGCCGCGGTTCCTGCCTGAGTGAGCTGATCCGAATAGGTGTCGAGGTCGCCGGACAGCTCGGTCAGCCGTGCCTCGAGGGTGCCCTTGCGGTCGAGTTGCTCGCGATGGCCCGCACCGAGTGCCTTCTCGGCGGTGGCGAGCCGGACGCCGACCTGGCGGCGGTGGCCGACGACGGCGGCCAACTCGTCTTCGGCGCGCGCACGGGCATCGGAACGTTCGGCGAGCACGGTCTCCGCGTCCGCGAGCTTCTCCTGGACGAGTCCTGAACGGTTCAGCGCGTGCACGTATCTGTCCAGGGCCGAACGGAATTCGGTGAGCGCGTCGCGTTGAGCGTCCAGATCGGTCAGCCGGAACCGGTGGGTACCTGCATATTCGGCGAATACGGCGCGGGCCCCGTCGCGGCGGGTGACATCGGTCGCGTGCGCACGTTCGGCGGCCGCGAGTTCCTCGGCCCGGGTACGAGCGGCCCGGCCACGTTCGGCCCACCGCACAACAGCATCGGCGACCATGCGCTCGCCCTTCGCCGGCAGCGCTCGTTCCTCGATCTTCAGCCGGGTAAGTGCGGACTTCGCGGCGGCGAGCTCGTTATCGATGAGTGTCAGCCGACGGTCGAGCTCTTCGAGTTCGCCTTCCAGGTGCGCAATGAGCCGAACTCGCGCCGCCTCGCGCGCCGCCGCACCGACGAAGGCCGCCGGTCCCGTCGGTTCGGCGCGGCCCGTGAGTCTGCCGAGGCGCCAACTCCCGTCTGCGGCAAGCCAATCCCCGGACACCTCATCCGGCCGGTGGGCATACCAGCCGATCCCGGCCAGCACCTGTTCGGCCACCGCGGCCGCCACCCCGCCCGCCGCCACCGGCACGAGCACGGCGGTCAAGTTAGACACCGCCACACCATTCGAGCCCCGGCCGTCAGCCAGCACCGTCACATCCGCCGCATCGAAATCGACACTGCCGTCCGGATGCACCCAGGCGTCCAGCAAACCCGAGCCGCCCAACGCGGCCTCCAACAACGCGAGGGCCTCGTTGTCGACTTCCGGCGCCGGATTGATCAGCCGCCACAGCGGAGCGCCCTCCCGTTCGCCGAGATCCGGACGTGCGCGTCGCTGCCACAGGTTCGGCGCGGGCGGCACGGCCTCGGTCTGCCGCCGCGCGTCAGCTAGCTTTTCGCCAGTCGCGGCCCGCTGGGTGGCTATCGGCGCACGGTCCATCCGGTGCTCTTCGGCACGCTGCGACCAACTTGCACGGACATCGTGGAGGTGGGCGCGCATCGCCTCGAGCACCGCAACCGGCTGCGGCACCGTGCCTTCGTCGTCGATGATGGTCATCTCGGCAATCAAGTCGCACCACTGGCCGACCACCGACTCCGGGCAGCGCGCCACCTCCGCTTCGGCCGCCCAGGCCCGCACCTGCTCGGCGAAGGTATCGGCGGCGATCCGCACCGTCGCCAGCGCGTCGGCCTCGTCGGCGCGGGCCAACTCGACCGCGGTCGCCATCTGCTCCACCGACTGCCCGGAACGCTCCACCTGCCGCTCTGCTTGTGCCTGTGCCGCATCGAGTTTGCGTAGTTGCGCGAACCGTTCCTGCCGTGCCTGCAAGGCGCCGCTGAGCGCGTCGACCTCCCGATCCGGTAGATGGCGCACGACGGCATCGGCGAGCCCTGCGGCATCGGCATCGGTGGTGAGTGTCGCGGCGGCATCGGTGACAGCATTCATCGCATTCGTCGCCTCCGTGCGAGCGGTCTCGACTCGCTTGGTGGCGGTTGATTCTGCCGTATGCTCGGATTCGACCCGCATCGCCGCCGCGCGATGTTGGTCGTTCAAGTTCGACAGCTCCCGGCGCAAGCCTTCCACCCGCCCCGTCGCGGCGACCGCGTCCCGGTAGGACTGCGACTCGAGCAACTCGCGCAGCGCGGTGTCACTGTCTGCGCGTTCGGTTTTCGTCGTGGCCAGCTTGGCTTGGGCATCGGCCAGCTCGGCCCGCGCCTGCTCCAACCGCCTCTCGGCGGCCTTCTTTGCCTCGGTCGTCTTGTCCAGACTGGTTGTGGCACTCGCCATCTCATCGGCTCGGCCACGCAGCACGGTCCGGGCCCAGGGCCGCCAGCCGGTGCGGACGAACAGGGCGATCGCGCGCGCGGCATCCTCGGTGCGCTGCATGGACAGCCGCAGTTGCTCGAGATGCTCCCATCCCTCGGCAAGCTGGTTGACCTCATGAGTCGCTAACGGCGGCAACGCATCTCGCAAAGTAGCGGCCAAGCTGGCGGGGTTGAGCCGCTCCCCCAGTTTCGGTTTGCGTAGCTGCTTGAGCAATTCGGTGAGGTTGTCGTAAGACTCTGCCGACAGGTCGAATAGTTCGTCGGCCAGTCGGGCCCGATAGGCCGTGGCGTTCGGCGGCACTGTGATCCCGTCGATCTTCTTCAGATCTTTTTGTTCGATGGCCCGACCCTCGGAAAGCAGACGGAAATCGCGACCGGGCCGGCACCGGGTGTGGAAATGCCAGGTGCTCACCGCACCGGAGCCGGTGGCCCACCCGAGCAGAGGCTCCGAGACCACACACGAAGTAGTGGGCCGCACCGTCGGCGTCGCGGCGCCCGAACTCCACCCAGGCATATCCCAGACCCGCGTCGGAAGGCTCGCGCGGGTCGTCACCGTCTCCGGTAGGAAGCAGATTGAAACGCATGGTTCGATGCTGGGAACCGAACGGATCCAGCACCGCAGGCGCGATTTCACCGCGCAACAGCATCAGCGTCGTCAGTTCGAGCACCTTCGTTTTCCCGGCGCCGTTGCCGCCGCGCAACACCAAACGGCCGTCGGCGAACCAGAATTCGGCGTCGTCGTATTCCCACAGATTGACAATGCCGACCCGCAGTGGTTGCCAGCGCGGTCGGCCCGGCGCCGGCAAGCCACCCGAAGTCGCGGACCGCAGCCACTCCGCCCCCGAATCAGCGGCCGCGCCCTCGAGTTCGATGTCGACCTCCGGTACCAACGTCATTCGGTGTCCTCCAGACGAGCAGTGACGGAAACGACCCGGGGATCGCGGTAGCGCGCGGCGATCGGCGTGAGTTGCCACAACCCGGGCCGCAGGCCCGGACGCAGCAGATCCAGAGCCCGCAGCAACTCCATCGCTCGTTCGCTGCGCGCGGTTTCGGACGCGATCTCGTTGGTGATCGACTTGGGATAGCGGGCCGCGACTTCCAGCACCGCAGCGGCGAGATCGGCGTCGGTCACCACGTCATCGCCGGAACGTCGCCGGAACAAATCGTCCAAGATCATCAGGGTTACGAAATCGACGGCACGCAGTCGCGGGAAAGGCAGGTCGGTATCGGCCTCGTCCTGGGCGATCAGGGCCAACCCCTCCGCGCGCTGCTCCACCGTCCACCCGGTCATCTCGGTGCACCAGGCCACGACCCGGCTGCGCTGCCGGATCAAATACGCCCGCTCGGTCTCGGTCAAATCGGTGTACAGGCAGACCGGCAATTCGATCAGCCGCCGCATCACCGTGAACCGTTCGGCCGACTCGGTCAGCACCGGGCCGCGCTCACCGAGCGCTGCGGCGAATGACGCCGGATCGACCATACGCAGCAACATCTCCCGCTGCACCTGATAGGTGGTGCCGATCTTGTCGGCCCGGCGAGCCCAGCCCTCACCGGGGTCTGCGCCGACCTGCCACAGCACCCCCGCCGACACCAGCAACTCCACCGCCGCCTCGAACAGCTTCCGTTCCGCGAATTGATCGGGGTCATAGCCGGCGACATCGCAATCCTCGCGAGCAGACAGCACCCGCACCCGATCCGACAGATCCTGCGTCGTGGTGATGTCCTCCGTGTCCTCGGCCGCCGCGGCCGCCAGCAACGCCAGCACCAGCATTCGGCGGGGCGGAGTCGTGACCCGGCGCGGAGCCAACACCGAATCCCCCAGCGGCAGGCGGAACAACCGCGCTGCCGTGTCGGTGACCACCAGCCGATAACCCAGACGGGAACTGAACCAGTTCATCAACTCCGAACGATGCCGGGGATGGCGCACCAACGCGAATAATTCGGGATGTCGACGTCGATCCAGCACCGGATTCGCGAGCAGTCCCACAAATGCGCGGCGCCGATCCGTCTCATCGCGTGCTGTTGTGTCCACGACATCAGACCTCAACTGCCGGTTCGAGATCGAATCGCCAGTTGGTGGTGACGAACCGGCCACCCGGCGAGAGCACCGTGGTGGTCGCGCCATCAGCGGGCGAGGTCAGCGACACACGCCAGCGACCGTCCTCGGTCATCGCCGAACGGTACTGCTCGCCGCTGCGGCCACGAGCCACAGCCAGGAATTCGAGCAGCAAACCCAGCTCCGACTGCGTCAGCGCGTCCCATTCCGCCAGCGAAGTTCCCGACCGAGCCCGCAATGACGCCTCGGCCGCCCGGCGCTCCGCCAACGCTGCCGCTCTGGACCGGCGGGCGGCCTCGCGTCCCACCGAGTTGTCGATAGCCTTGGTGCGCTTACCTACCGCCGCCCGATGTCCGTGCTCCCGGAAACGGCCGGTGATCGGGGCAGCGTCCGCCTCCTGCCATGGCGTGCTGTGTTCGTCCGCCCCTTCGGCGGCAATGATCAGATGCCGAGCCGGGAAGACTCCGATAGCTGTATCCCACATCCGCCACGCCGACTCGTCATCAGGAGCCCGCTCGATCGCCCGCGCCAACGCGAGCAGCTCACCGCGGCGGGTCAACGCACCACCAGTGTCCATCAGAATGTGCATGTTCCGCGCCCATGGCGCCACCAGATCACGAAGTTGACGGCGCAAACGCCGCGCCTGCCCGTCGGTGCCCGCGAACCACCCGCCGAGCGCCTCCCAAGTTCGCGCCCATCGCTGCTGCTGCGCATCGACCACGGTGTCCGGCGCATCCTCGGGCAAAGCGCCCCGCACACACGCCCGCCACACCGATTCGGTAAGCACCGGCTCGAGTTCGACGATCATGTCGGCGATCGCCGGGGTGTAGGTGTCTACCTGTTCACCCCACATGCCGATATAGGACTGCAAGGTGCGCCACAGAATTTCTTGCTTGTCTGGGTCCGGGCCACCCGAGAGCGCGTGGGCCAGACTGCGTTGCCAGGTGCGTGCCGCCACCGCCATACCGTGATGCAGGGTGATGATCTGCTGAAACTCGGCCGCCGACGCCGGAAACCGGCGTTCGCGCAAGGTAATTGCGAACTGTTCCAAACGATCGTGGATGGCGCGTGGCGCCAACGTCAGGTCGGCCGCCGCATCTTCGTCCGACGACAGCTCCAATGTCCAGAACGTGTGCAGCCGCGCAGCGGTCGGGGTGAGCTGAAACCGGTCACGGCGACGCAGAAAGTCCTCGCCGGTGCGCGCGGGTTCCTGCCAGCGTGTCAACACTCCCCACCGCACCAGGCTTTCCAGGCGTGCGTCCAGTACGAACGCGTCCTCACGCAGCAACCGGTCTGCGATCTCCGGCGAACCGGTGCGCTCCCCCACCCAGGTCCGCAATTGCGTCGCGATCTCGCCGTAAGCCATCCCGGTCAAACTCGTATCCTGCGCCTCCACCATAACTTCCACGATCGCCCGGTACTGCGCCGCGAACCGCGACACCAGATACGCGGGAACAAGCTCCTGCCCCGGGAGATACGCCGCCCACGCATCAGCACCAGTCGCTTCCGCGAGCTCATCCCCATCAGACACGAGGACTACGGTAGCGGCCCGGTATCAGTTGAAGCCATCTGCTGTGGGTGGTTTGCAAACGTTACGAGTACGGGCGGAAGAACCATCAGGCGGGCCTGGAGAACTCAGCGACTGGCATCGGCGGAACGGCTACGACGTCACGACCGCCATGAGCAAGCACGTGGGAGCCGAGGGCCTTGTTCAGCTCCCTGCCGAGCAAGTCAGCCCGCTACGGTTGGTCGCTGCGATCACGAACCAGCGCGTACTCGATCAACACTCGTCGACCCGACTTGTCAGCGTAATAGCGCGCAGCGTCAAGAACTTCCGCAGCCGGCCTGCGAGTGTTCACCGGCACCAACGTGTCCCGCAACTCGTCGTCCGGAGTATTGGCAATACACCAGCTGCCAAAATCCTTCCGCCCGACTCCCACATCTGCTAGCGTCCAACACATCCCGCAACGGGACCAGCGGTCGGACCCTGGTCACCAGCAGGAACCCCTTAGACAGAATCATGCCGGGTGATGACCTGTGTAGTGAGCGCTTGCGCCTCTGCCCAATCCAAGAACCTTGGCGTGAGCACTTACGCGCACGGAAGGTCGAACCAATGAGCAGCAACAACCCCTTCAAACTCTTTCTACCGCAACACACCCCTAGCAAGCATCGCGTCGTCGCGATTTTCCAACAGGAGGGTTGGGACGAACTGAAAGCCATTGCCACATTCGACCAACGATGGGACGCAGTCAGGCTCGCTGACGCCTTAAACGAACTCCTTGCCGGAACAGATCTTGCCTCGGAATTCATTGACGAGGCATTGAAAAACGCCCCCGGACCCGTACGCGCTGAAGTTGAGCGTATATCCAAGGAGATTTCTGAAAGCGTGGCGTCCGAAATAAGGATACTCGGCAAGGTACACAATCGACACCTCGATGCAACAGCTAGGCCGTCGATATGTGGAGTAATGCGCTTTCCGGTTTCGGCGCCTCTTCTCGACGAGAACGGCATCGAAGTCGACGAAGATCAGAACGCCGAAAACGACGATGAGTACTATCATGAAACGATCATCACGCCACGTACCGCTGAAGCTTTGCGCACCGCAGGAATTGTCGCTGTAGATGAGATTCGACACCCCGATCTCACGTATGCACTACCCGAGTCGCTGGAAGGTCAGAAGCCTGCCTTCTACGAGAATCTCGCGCAGTGCTTCGCAGACCTGGTCGACGACTTAAATCGCGGACAGGACCCCGAACCTCGCAGCATGGGTGAAGAGATCGCATTATGGATGATGCTCGAAGATGCAGAGGACTATTCAGAATCGGACTACGCGCCTCCTTCGATTCGCGATCTTCCGGAGTCGCCGCAGGATTTCAATTTCGACGACCTCAGAGATGTTCTCTATCAGGATCACGACTTTCGAGGCCTACTGTCCGACCGTAAGAACCCTACAGGCTCAAGCCTGCAATACATCTTCAAGCCGTTCAACTACCCGGAGCCACGGCCGCGGCGGCGGCCTACCGCGACACGTAGGTAGCTGACATGAAGGGGTTGCCCCGGTCAGCACCCGGGGCAGCCCGTTCAGACTCAGCTCGTCGCCGGTGAGAGAGCCGGACCCACGCATCGTGACGACGGAAGTCGAAGCTCACCATTGCGGGATGAACTCTCATCGGCCAGCGACAGTCTGGACACGCCCAGCTTCCAGCCGTCTCCGGCGGGGTGCCGTAAATCCAGCATCTCCGTGAACCACTTATCGCGTCACCCTGGTCACGGAGTGACTACCTGACCGCACACCACGACTTGTTTCTGGAACTGAGAGCCTTCGGCGCGCTATCCCTCCGCAGCGAGCTGCCCGCAGGCGGCGGCGATCTCCTGCCCGCGGGTGTCGCGGACGGTGCAGGGGACGCCTTGGGCGTTGACGCGGCGCACGAATTCGGCTTCGACGGGTTTCGGCGAAGCATCCCATTTGCTGCCGGGGGTGGGGTTGAGTGGGATGACGTTGACATGTACCCGGGAACCGAGGGCCTTGTGCAGTTTCTGGCCGAGCATGTCGGCGCGCCAGGGTTGATCGTTGATGTCGCGGATCAGGGCGTATTCGATGGAGACGCGGCGGCCGGATTTGTCGGCGTAGTAGCGGGCGGCGTCGAGGACCTCGGCGACCGGCCAGCGGTTGTTGACCGGGACCAGGGTGTCGCGGAGTTCGTCGTCGGGGGTGTGCAGGGAGACGGCGAGGGTGACGGAGAGGTCTTCGTCGGCCAGTTTGCGGATGGCGGGGGCCAGGCCGACGGTGGAGACGACGACGTTGCGCTGCGAGATGCCGAAGCCGTCCGGCGGCGGGGAGGTGATGCGGCGGACCGCGGCCACCACGCGCTTGTAGTTGGCCAGGGGTTCGCCCATGCCCATGAAGACGATGTTGGAGAGTCGGCCGGGGCCGCCGGCGACCTCACCGTCGCGCATCGCGGCGGCCGCGGCGCGGACCTGGTCGACGATCTCGGCGGTGGACAGGTTGCGGTTCAGCCCGCCCTGACCGGTCGCGCAGAACGGGCACGCCATGCCGCAGCCCGCCTGGCTGGAGATGCAGAGGGTGGCGCGGTCGGGGTAGCGCATGAGCACGCTTTCCAGCAGGGTGCCATCGCCCGCTCGCCACAACGTCTTTCGCGTCTCGCCGGCGTCGCAGGCGACGTGCTTGACCACCGACATGAGCGGCGGGAACAGCGCCTCGCCGATCTTTTCGCGCACCGGCGCCGGCAGGTCCGTCATCTGTTCCGGGTCGGCTTGCAACCTGCCGTAGTACTGGCGGGCGATCTGGTCGGCGCGGAACTTGGGCAGTCCCAGCTCCTCGACGGCCGCCCGCCTGCCCTCGGCGTCGAGGTCGGCGAGGTGCCGAGGCGGCATGCCACGGCGCGGAGCATCGAAAACGAGGGGCAGGGAGACGGTCATAGTTCTCCCATTCTCCCATCTGGGCGAATGTGCCGCACACCCGCCCGTCGGCCGGGGCCTCGACATGACCAGTTCGTTGCAATGAAATACGTGTAACTGCCATAGCAGTGGGCAATGATCGGGATATGTCCACCAATGCTGATCACCTGTCGGATCCCGATCCGGCGTTCCCGAACGAGCCGGTGACCAAAGCGCCCCCGGCCACCACTCCGCCGGCCGTCCCTGCCGCCAAGCATCGCCAGTCGCTGTCCTCCCGGATCGGCAACACCTGGATTGGGCTGATCGCCGGTGCGCTGATCCTGATCGTGCTGCTGGTCTTCATCCTGCAAAACCTCGACCAGGTCCAGGTCGGCCTCTTCTTCTGGCACTTCTCCCTGCCCCTCGGCGTCGCCGTCCTGCTGTCGGTGATCGGCGGCGCGCTGGTGATGGCCTTGGTCGGCGGCGTCCGCATCCTGCAGCTGCGCCGAGCCGCGAAGAAGTAGGTCGAAGCGGCTCAGCCCGCGAGAGCCCGGACGAGCGCACGGATCCGGGCCGGGTTCCCGTGCCAACTACGCAGTGCCCGCCCCGGCTGATCGAAGTGCTTGCGCAGCAAGCCGAGTGCTTCGGTAAAGGTAGTGCCACTCGGCCATACCGCCTGATCGGCGTAGCCGCACTCCAGCAGCCGGGCGATATCTTCCGCATCGCGCGGCGCCAGCCGCTGCCCGTAGGCGAACACCTTGATACAGATGGCGGTCGGTATATCCGGGATCGCGATCCGAGTGGCAAGCCGGGTGCCATCGGTCAGCGTGGCGTCGAGTGCGATCCACACCGGATCTCTGGCCAGTGCGACGTGCAAGGCGGGAATTCCGTCGACGGCGATCGGCCCGGCGTCGAGGTCGGGCACGTGCCGATTGGTACACGAAGGAGCCAGCAAGTCGATCGTCGCGGCGGTTCCAGCGACCGAGCGCTCGAATCGGTTTCCGGATCGCGGATTGTCGTAGCCCAGCTCGCGCAAGCTGTCCAGCAGGACGCCGTCGCGAATGGCGATCAGCTCGACCGCGAGGTCGGCATCCCGGGTGGCGCGCAGCGGGATCGAAACCCCGCTGCGCAGGACGTGCAGGTTGACCATGTGCCCACCGACCACCGCCCACGACTCCAGCCCCCGCGAGACGACCGCGGCATCGGCCAGCGCTCGGTACGCGCCGTCCTCGGCTCGCGAACCGCTGTAGACCGCAATATCTTTCACGCGGCGCGCTCGAGCTCGGCGCGCGCGGTGAGGAATCGTTCTTCGAGTTCGGCGACGGCGTCGGCGGCGTCGGGTTTGTTGCCGATGAGCATGTGCCTGGCCACCTCGATGACCGGCGCCAGCGGCCACACCTGGGCCTGCAGTCCACCCATCGCGGCGGCCAGCGCCGAGTCGAGGCGCCAGCCGGGTGGGGTTTCGCCGATGGTTACCACCAGACTCGCGTCGGACGGATCCGTATCGACCGGGACGAAACCTGCGTCATCCAACTCCAAATGCGCGTCGGCATGCAGCACGACGATCTCCGGAATTCGCCAGGGAGCGATTCGGTCGGCCGCCCAGTCACCGCATACGTGCAGTGAAACCCGCTGTGCGGCGGCCCGTTCGAGCGCGAGTTCGATCTGCCTCGGGCCGTTGTCCAGGCTGTACCAGGCTTCCACCGTGGTCACCCTGGGCGGACGAGCGGTGACGAGGTGGTCGAAAACCTCGCGCGGACGCAGCACCCGCCAGCCCTCGACGCAGCGCTCGGTCCAGCCGCGCTCGTCGGCGATCGCCATGATCTGCGAAACCCGGGCCTGGGTGACGCCCGTGGCCGCCGCGATATGCACCTGGCGCTGCGGTGCCGGAGTGCCGAGCAGGTACGACAGCACCGCTACCTCGGCATGCGACAGTCGGAACTCGGCCATGCGACGAGTATAAATTTTTGCCCATGGTCGGGCAAATATTTATAGTGCCTGGTCAGAGGAGGGTGGAGAGGACTAGCCAGGAGACGAAGGCGGAGGGGAGCATGGAGTCGAGGCGGTCCATGATGCCGCCGTGGCCGGGGAGCAGGGTGCCCATGTCCTTGATGCCGAGTTCGCGCTTGATCTGGGATTCGATCAGGTCGCCGCAGGTGGCGACCAAGACGAGGCCGACGCCGAGGACGACGCCGATCATCGAGTTGGCGTCGAGCAGCAGGGTGACGGTGAGCAGGCCGCCGATGACGCTGAAGACGAGCGAGCCGCCGAAACCCTCCCAGGATTTCTTCGGGCTGATCGACGGCACCATCGGATGCCTGCCGAACAGCACCCCGGCGACGTATCCGCCGACGTCGGAGCAGACGACCAGGATCATGAAGGTCAGCACCCGCAGATTGCCGTCGGGTTCGAGCAGCAGCAGGGTCGCGAACGAGGCGAGCAGCGGGATCCAGGCCAGGGTGAAGATGGCAATGGCGGTGTCGCGCAGGAAGTTTCGCGGCGCGGTTTGCAATCCGTGGTCGAACAGCCGCCACACCATGCAGGTCAGCGCGGTGGCGGCGAAGGCACCCGCGACCCCGCTCGCACCGTAGGGCCAGCCGAGCCAGAACACGGCCTGACCACCGGCGATGAGCGGAATCCGCGGCACCAGAACGTCGGCTTCGCGAAGCCGCTTGGCGACCTCCCAGGTGGCGACACCCACCGCGACGCCGACCACGCCGATGAACACCTTCGGCACGAACAGCAGGATCGCGATCAGCGACAACCCGAGCCCGAACCCGACGGCGAGCGCCGCGGGCAGGTTCCGCCCGGCCCGCGAACCGGCCGGTGGAGTCGCGGCGAGCACCGCGTTCGGGCCGTGCGCCTCCGGGTCGTGCTCGGCCGCGGAGACGGCCGGAACCGCCTGCTCGGCGGCGGCCGACGCCCATCCGGCACCGTCGGCGGCCGGAGCGTCGTGCACGGACGCCGCAGCCGAGGCTAACGGCTCGTGACCCGATGCTCCCGCATCGCGCACGCGCTCCTGCCTCGGATCAGCTGTGCCGTTCACCGGCCTCGGCTCCTCAGCCGCACCGGTCGCGGCGGCGTTCTCGGCCACGATTGTCCCGTCGCTCAACTCGTCGTTCCGTTCGTCCCCCGCCCGGGCGGGCCTGCTGCGTCGATCGGCGGCGCGCCGCCGTCAGCGTCAGACCTCGAGCAGTTCAGCTTCTTTGTGCTTGACCAGTTCGTCGATCTGGCCGACATACTTGGCGGTGGTCTTGTCGAGGTCCTTCTCGGCACGCCCGACCTCGTCCTCACCCGCCTCGCCATCCTTCTGGATGCGCGACAGTTCGTCCATGGCTTTGCGGCGGACATTGCGGATCGACACCTTGGCGTCCTCCCCCTTGCCCTTGGCCTGCTTGGCCAGCTCGCGGCGGCGCTCCTCGGTCAGCTGCGGCACCGAAATGCGAATGATGTCACCGTTGTTGGTGGGGTTGACGCCGAGATCGGAGTTGCGGATCGCGGTTTCGATTGCCCCGAGCTGCGCCTGCTCGTACGGCTTGATGACGACCATGCGCGGCTCCGGCACCGTGATGCTGGACATCTGGGTGATCGGGGTCAGCGAGCCGTAGTAGTCCACGACGATCCGAGAGAACATCCCCGGGTTGGCACGTCCGGTGCGGATGCCCGCGAGATCGTCCTTCGCTACCGTGACAGCCTTTTCCATCTTCTCCTCGGCGTCGAAGAGCGCTTCTTCAATCACGACCGTTTCCTCCACAGCGTCGTCATCGTCATGATCCGCGGGTCGCGGGGTCAGGACCGAACCAATGTGCCGATCTTCTCACCGGCGACCGCTCGGGCGATATTGCCCTTGGTCAACAAATTGAACACCAGCATCGGCATCTGGTTGTCCATACAGAGACTGAAGGCGGTCGCGTCGGCGACCTTGAGCCCCTTCTCGATGACCTCTTTGTGGGTGATCTCGGAGTACATGGTGGCGTCTTCGTCGACCTTGGGATCGGCGGTGAACACGCCGTCGACCGCCTTGGCCATCAGCACCACCTCGGCACCGATCTCCAGGGCGCGCTGCGCGGCCGTGGTGTCGGTGGAGAAGTAGGGCATGCCCATGCCTGCCCCGAAGATGACCACGCGGCCCTTCTCCAGGTGGCGCCTGGCGCGCAGCGGCAGGTACGGCTCGGCGACCTGACCCATGGTGATCGCGGTCTGCACCCGGGTCTCGATCCCCTGCTTCTGCAAAAAGTCTTGCAGCGCAAGGCTGTTCATCACGGTGCCGAGCATGCCCATGTAGTCCGAGCGGGCGCGTTCCATGCCGCGCTCCTCGAGCTCGGCGCCGCGGAAGAAGTTGCCGCCGCCGATCACCACGGCCACCTGCACGCCGGTCACGACGACCTCGGCGATCTGCTCGGCGACCGTCTCCACCACGTCGGGGTCGAGTCCGACGCGGCCACCGCCGAACATCTCGCCGCCTAGCTTGAGAAGCACCCGGCGATATCCTGGGCGATCGATCCCCGGGTCCGTCATGGGTGTTCTTCTCCTTCGGCGGTCAACGTTGTTCTCGGCAGGCAAGTGCGTCACAGAATTCGGCAGCTCGGAAAGGCTCCTCAACACGGAGCGGCCCCTATCCTGCCCTATGCGTGTTCTGTGGCATAAGAAGACCCCCCGTCAACCGGCAAATCGGTCGACAGGGGGTCTGCTCGCTATGGTGCTGTGAGTGCGGCTAGACCCGGTCCCGCACGTCTCGACCCCGGTGTTCGCCGGGACGAGCGCGCGGGGCGCGATCAGTTGGCGCCGACCTCGAAGCGGGCGAAGCGGGTCACGGTGACCCCGGCCTCGTCCAGCAGGGCCTTGACGGTCTTCTTCGAATCGGTGACCGACGACTGCTCGAGCAGCACGACGTCCTTGAAGAAGCCGTTGACCCGGCCCTCGGTGATCTTCGGCAGCGCGGCCTCGGGCTTGCCCTCTTCGCGCGCGGTCTGCTCGGCGATGCGGCGCTCGTTCTCCACGATGTCGGCCGGAACCTCGTCGCGGGTCACGTACTTCGCCTTGAGCGCGGCAACCTGCATGGCGGCGGCACGCGCGGCCTCGGCCGCCGCGTCACCCTCGCCCTGGTACTCGATCAGCACGCCGACGGCCGGCGGCAGATCCGAGGCACGCTTGTGCAGGTAGGTGGCGACCGGGCCGTCGAGCGAGATCACGCGACGCAGCTCGAGCTTCTCGCCGATCTTCGCGGCGAGCGCCTGCACGGCCTCGTCGGCGGTCTGGCCGCCGAGGTCGATGGCCTTGAGCGCGTCCAGGTCGGCGGGCTTGGCCGCCGCGGCGGCAGCCACGATCTGGTCGGCCAGCGCCTGGAACTCCGCGTTCTTCGCGACGAAGTCGGTCTCGGAGTTGATCTCGACCATGACGCCGCCCTTGGCGGTGACCAGGCCCTCGGCGGTGGTGCGCTCGGCACGCTTGCCGACATCCTTGGCGCCCTTGATGCGCAGGATCTCGACCGCCTTGTCGAAGTCGCCGTCGGTCTCGGCCAGCGCGTTCTTACAGTCCATCATCCCGGAGCCGGTGAGCTCCCGGAGCCGCTTCACGTCGGCGGCGGTGTAGTTCGCCATCGGTGGCGAGCCTCCTTCGGAGAAAGTGCTTGAGTACTGGGCAGCGGTGATCACCATCGCACGCGTTGGTGATCACCGCTGGAACAGCGAGTTACGAGACTCAGGCCTCGGCCGGGGTCTCCACCGGGGCGGCTTCCGCGGCAGCGTCGGCGGGGGCTTCGGCCGGCGCGTCGGCGGCGGGTGCGGCCGAAGCGAGCAGCTCCTGCTCCCACTCGGCCAGCGGCTCGCCCGCGCCCGCTTCCGGCTTGTCGTCACCGGAGGACAGGCCGGCCCGCGCCTGCACGCCCTCGGCCACCGCGGAGGCGACGACCTTGGTCAGCAGAGCGGCGGAACGGATCGCGTCGTCGTTACCCGGGATCGGGTAGTCGACCAGGTCGGGGTCGCAGTTGGTATCCAGGATCGCGATGACCGGGATGTTCAGCTTGCGCGCCTCGCCGACGGCGATGTGCTCCTTGTTGGTGTCGACGACCCAGATGGCCGAGGGCACCTTGGCCATGTCGCGGATACCGCCGAGGGTGCGGTCCAGCTTGTTCATCTCACGCGTGAGCATGAGGATTTCCTTCTTGGTGCGACCCTCGAAGCCACCGGTCTGCTCCATGGCCTCGAGCTCCTTGAGGCGCTGCAGACGCTTGTGCACGGTGGAGAAGTTGGTGAGCATGCCACCCAGCCAGCGCTGGTTGACGTAGGGCATCCCGACGCGAGTCGCCTCGGCCGCGATCGACTCCTGGGCCTGCTTCTTCGTGCCGACGAAGAGAACGGTGCCACCGTGGGCGACAGTCTCCTTGACGAACTCGTAGGCCTTGTCGATGTAGGTCAGCGTCTGCTGCAGGTCGATGATGTAGATGCCGTTGCGGTCGGTGAAGATGAACCGCTTCATCTTCGGGTTCCAGCGCCGTGTCTGGTGCCCGAAGTGCGCGCCGCTGTCGAGCAGCTGCTTCATTGTTACGACAGCCATAGCTCCCGTATCTCTCTTTCGTTTGCCGGTTGACGCAACGAATCGGTGATTCGTTGCCCTGGCGCCTCCGAACCGTCGGACCCGACCGCGAGGGTGGGGACCAGCCGACGACTCCCTGCTCCGCACAGGCTCTGCCGCGAACCGAAAACTACTGAACTCGATTCGAACAGCGCCGCTGCGAACAAGCACGGGGTGGCGCGCGAAGTCGGTCCATGCACGCACAGACCGCTCAATCAGTCTACGGGGTAGGGGGCTCAGCTTCTAAATCGGCCTGTCAGGAGGTACGCGAGGGTGATTGCGACAGGTGGAACGAGGGATGTCCACAGTCGAGAAAGTTGTCCACAATCGGGGTGGTGGGGGTTCCGCGCGGGGGCCGGGCGGATGAGGCTTCATGCATGCCTTCGAATCCGATTTCCTCGATGACGACGCTGGTCATACCGCTTTTCTTCGTGCTTGCCGTGCTGACGGCGCCGCCCGGTACGGCGGGTACGCAGGCAGTGGTGGCGCCGGAGCCCGCGAGTTCGGTCGGCGGGCGGCCGCGGAATGAACCCGTGCCCGGGGCGTGCACGGGTTCGTTCTGCGGTTTGGTGCGTCCGGCACCGTTACGGGTCGGGAACGCGGTTCAGGGTTCGCCGCCGGGCGTTGCGCGAGGGTGTGCGTCATCCGGTCCCGCAGGGCTGCTTCCGTCGCCGGACTGTGGGGGCGAATTGTTGTCTCCGCTCGATCCCGAGTTCTGCGAATACGTCGGGCCCGCACCGTTTTTCATGTCGCCGAGTGATTCCGAGTTCTGCGGGTTGAGCTCGCCGGCTCCGTGGGCGTTGCCGTCGGCGGCCGAGTGATGCGGGGTGGTATCGCGGAACTGGGTACGTTCGAATGTCGTCGCCGCGGTCCTCGTTGGGCTCATGCTGACCGGTGCGGGACCGGTGGCGACGGCCTCGCCCACCGGGCAGTTCGGCTGGCCGTTGCAGCCTCGGCCGACCATCCTGCGGAGGTTCGACAAGCCGGCGCGGGATTGGCTGCCGGGACATCGTGGGGTCGATCTCGTCGGTACGCCGGGGCAGGCGGTGCTGGCGGCCGGGGACGGGATCGTGGTGTTCGCGGGGACGGTGGC
Source organism: Nocardia sp. NPDC006044 (assembly GCF_042871115.1). NCBI lineage: Bacteria > Bacillati > Actinomycetota > Actinomycetes > Mycobacteriales > Nocardiaceae > Nocardia > Nocardia sp. NPDC006044. Next base: position 1,279,842 of record NZ_JBIAID010000001.1, on the reverse strand, counting down.
GGACAAACCGGTGGTCTCGATCGATCATCCGGGTGGGCTGCGGACGACGTATGAGCCGGTGCGTGCCGAGGTTTCGGTCGGGCGGCGAGTCGGGCGGGGTACCCGGATCGGCACCTTGGAATCGGGGCACGAAGGATGCGGGACCTGCCTTCATTGGGGGCTACGGAGTGAGGGTGGTGGTCGGCGTCGCCGGGAGTATCTAGATCCCCTCCGTCTGCTGCACCTGATTCCTCTGCGCCTGAAACCGGTTGTGCCAGATTGAGTTCGGCCCTTCGTCAGACTGGCCTCAGTACCTCGGGTCTGCTGCACGACGGCTGTTGCGTCCCGGGTTTCGCTACCTCCATAGCTGATCGGGTGTCGGTGAGCGCGGCAGCGTGAGCACCTGAGCCGGAACTGCCGGACGTGAGATCGCGAGACTCGAATCCGGAGATGCGGCTCCGAGTCGAACCCGATGCAGACCCTGCCGGCAGGTCACCCCCGTGACGAACCGCGACCATGAATGGGAGAGTGATCAGCAGATAAACGACGAAGACCGCGGCCCCCCGGGCGCGCGGCGTGTCGAAACAGACGCTCCGGATTACTTCCCAAGGGCGACGGACGGGGTGAAGATCAGGCAATGGAGCATGCGTCCGACGAGCCGCCGTTCACCTATCCGGAAGTCGGTGCGACGGCCAGTGAATTGCCGGAGGGGTATCACCGGTTCCGGCTTCGCCGACGGATCGGGCATGGACGGGCACTGTTCGAGCATGCCGGTGCGGCGATTCTGGAGTACCGGATGCAGAAGGGCACCGGGATCTTTCACGACGCGTCGACCGTGCGGGCCGAACCGGGTACGCGTTTGACGGTCCGGCTCGGTGTCGGCCCGCTGGCGATCATCGCGCCGTGCCGGGTGGTGTATGTGCTGGCCGCGCCGAATCAGCGCGGGTTCGCCTACGGGACGCTGCCGGGGCATCCGGAGATCGGTGAGGAACTGTTCGCGGTCGAGTACGACCCGGCCGACGAGTCGGTGTACGGCGTCGTCACCGCGTTCTCCCGGCCCGGGACCTGGTACACCAAGCTCGGCGGACCGGTGGTGCGCGTCATCCAGCGTTTCATCGCCGGACGGTACATCAGCGCCCTACCGGTCTCCGCCTGACTCGTGACGTGGGGTGCAGTCACGAATAATGTTGTGCATCAAGCAGGTTCAATACCCGAGGGCACAGTTCGGATGACTATCCGTCCGGTCTAGAGCAGATCGGCCAAGGCCTCGGCCTGAGCGCGCAAGTCCGCGGCGTGGTCCGCGCGGCCGTGCCCGTCGTACTCCTCGGCGACGGTGTGGCGTTCGGCGATCTCGGCGCGCACGATCTGTTCGATGTCGCCTTCGGTCAGTTCGCGGCGCGCGACCTCGGCGACCCCAAGGCCGGTCGCGCTGCTCTCGACCGAACCCGCCCGGTGCTCGCCGACGTCGACCGCCTCCGCGTTGTCGACCGCGCCCAAGGCGGACCGCAGAGCGGTGATCGCTTGGCGGTCACGGGACTTCATCGCGACGGTCAGTGCGGCGCGCATGCGCTCGCGCAGGGGCGGCCGATCGGTCGGCGGTTCGGTTGACATGTGCACCACCGTAGGGAGGGTCGGTTTCGGAGTCGAACTGTTTTCGCGGGTGATCAGCCGATCGTTCCGCGCGGCGTGACGATGGCGAAATCCGGATCGGGCGAATCGAACACGCCGACGAGCTCGGCCAGCTTGGTGACGTCGCCGTCGATCAAGATGTCGCCCGCGGCCGCCGCGACCCCGAAATCCTCGCCCGCCAGCAGCACCCGCATGAGCGTCGCCTTGCTCAGCGTGAAGACCGCGTCGGGCTCCGGCAGCGGCACCCCGTCCGGCCGGTCGTAATGGGTCAACCGTCCGTTGCGCAGTTCGAGACGGTGCACGCGATCCTCGTCGCTGATCTGCCAATCCGCGACGACCCGCTGGTTCCACGCCTTCGGACCGTCGACCCGCAGCGCCATGGCGTCGAAGACCTGCTCCACGCTCAGCGCGGCCAGCAGGGTCGGCGCGTTGGCCTTGGTCGGCGTGCCGAACGAACCGTAACGCAGTTCGTAGGCGCCGCTGAGATAGAAGTTGCGCCAGGTCGCGTTCTCCGCGCCGTAGCCGAGCTGCTCGAAGGTGCTGGCCTGCAACGCCTTCGCCGCGTCATTGGTGGGGTCGGCGTAGATCACGTAGTTGAGCACCTGGGCCACCCAGCGATAGTCGCCCGCGTCGTAGGACTTGCGCGCCTTGCGCAGCACTTCCTCGGCGCCGCCCATGAATTCGACATGCCGGACGGCGGATTCGACCGGCGGATGCTCCCACAGGTGCGCCGGATTGCCGTCGAACCAGCCCATGTACCGCTGGTAGATGGCCTTGACGTTGTGGCTGACCGACCCGTAGTACCCATGCGTGTGCCAGCTGCCTTCCACCGCCGAGGGCAGGGTGATCATTTCGGCGATCTCGGCGCCGACGTAACCCTGGTTCAGCAGGCGCAACGTCTGATCGTTCAGATATCCGTATAGATCTCGCTGCAGCGCAAGGAATTCCACCAGCCGGTCGGTGCCCCAGGTGGGCCAGTGGTGGGAGGCGAACACCACATCGGAGCGGCGTGCGTACAGGTTGATCGCCTCGGTGAGGTACTTCGCCCAGATGTGCGGGTCACGCACCAGCGCGCCGCGCAGGGTGAGCAGGTTGTGCAGGGTGTGCGTGGCGTTCTCGGCCATGCACAGGGCGCGGCGGTCCGGGAAGTAGAAGTTCATCTCGGCGGGCGCTTCGGTGCCGGGGGTGACCTGGAAGACGATCCGGATCCCGTCGATCGTCTCCTCCTGCCCGGTCGCGGTGATGTCGAGGGTCGGCGGGATGAGGGTCACCGTGCCGACCGAGGTGGTCTGGCCGAGCCCCGCGCCCACCGCGCCGAGCGGCCCGCGCGGCAGCACGGCGCCGTACATGTACCCGGCCCGGCGCGCCATCGCGGTACCCGCGTACACATTCTCGGCCACCGCGTGTTCCAGGAACCCGGCCGGTGCGATCACTGGACAGCGCCCTGCCGCAACGTCTTCGGTGGTGGTCACCCCCATCGCACCACCGAAATGGTCGACGTGCGAATGGGTGTAGATGAGCCCGGTCACCGGGCGATCCCCGCGGTGCGCCCGATACAGCGCGAGCCCCGCGGCCGCGGTCTCCGCGGAAATCAGCGGATCGATCACCAGCACACCGGTTTCGCCCTCGACCAGGGTCATGTTGGACAGGTCGAGCCCGCGAATCTGATAGATCCCCTCGGTGACCTCGAACAGCCCCTGCTTGATGACCAGTCCGGCCTGCCGCCACAGACTGGGATTGACCGAGGCGGGACAGGATTCGCGCAGGAAGTCGTAGGAGTCGTTGTCCCACACCACGGTTCCGTCGGCGGCGGTGACCACCCCGGGCTCCAGCGCGGCGATGAACCCGCGCTCGGCGTCCGCGAGATCGGCGGTGTCGGCGAACGGCATCGCGGCGGCGGAACGCTGCTGCTCCGCGACGATGAAGTCGCTCGGTTCGGTCGCGGTGGTCATGCCCGCACCTCGCTTCGTTCGCTCATGTCAACCTCCTGGGAGTCGGTGCAAGTTGCTGTGCCGGTGGGGATCTAGGGCCACGGATCGGTGCACTCGATGACCGCCGCAAGAACTGCGACGGCCATCACCACCGTGGCCGCCGCGGCGACGATGGATCCGCCGTGGCCGAACCGGCCTTCGCGCAGGCTGCGGTTGCGCAGGTAGCTCAGGCCGGCCAGTGCGGCCATGGCGATGGCCGCACCGATCGGCGCGATCATCGCGGGCCGCCAGCCGTTGGTGACGGCGTGGTTCAGGAACAGCGCGCCGGTGATCATCGAGGCCACCGCCGTACGCCGCCACGCCAGGGCGGTGCGCTCCGCGGCGAGCCCGGCGCGGCTCATCGCAGCAACACCGCGACGCCGGCGAGCACCGAAACGACGGCGATGCCCGCGGACAGGATCGGCACCAGCACGTTCTCGGGCAGCGGACGGCCCTGCCGCATCGCCACCCGCACCCGCCGCCAATGCGCATAGGCGCCAACGGCAATGACCACCGCGAGCACGAGACAACTCAGGGCGAGCACCCGTCGCACGCCGCCCATCCGGAACGGCTGCACCAACGTGTGCACCGCGACACCTCCGGCGAGCAGGCCGAGCGAAGTACGCATCCACGCCAGGAACGTGCGCTCATTGGCCAAGGTGAACCGGTAGTCGACCTCTTCTTCCCCGTCCTCCGACTCGGCGCCGGGGCTCGGCAGCGTCATGCCGCCCCGGCCCGGGCGGTGGACCTGTCCCGCACCCACAGCCAGGTCAGCGCTAGCATGACGATCAGCGCGGGCTTGCCGAAGAGCAGGGCGAAGGTGCCGCCGAGGAGAACGGCCTTGTCGGCCACGTACAACGGAACCATCACCGCCACGTGTGCCGCCCAGAACACGAACCAGGCGAGGGTGATTCGCCGATGCACCCGGGCCGCGGGTCGGCGGGCTCGGTCGGTTCGAGCCGGATCTTGCGGGTCGCGGTATGGCTCAGCGGCTTGCCAGTGAGCAGCGTCGCGCCGAAAAGCACGGTCATCACGACGCTCAACGCTACTTCCGGCAGGTAGAAACCGCGCCCCTCGCCGGTGATCTCGACGAACAGCGAGAACACCAGGATCACCAGCGCCGCGCCCGCCACCACCCGTACCGAATCGCCGCGCATCAACCGGACCGCGCCAAGCACGACGGCGATCAAGATCGCGACGAAGACACCGACCTCGGCGCCGGCCGCGGAGTAGGCGATCAGAAACCCGATCGCGGGGGCGGCCCCGTCGAGCAGGTGCTGCGGGCCGTGCATCGCGCGGAACTTCCCCCGCATCTCGCCGACCACACCGCGCGACTCCGCCAGACTGTCGCCTGGATCCAGCTGCCTGCGCTGGTGGTCGGAATTCACGGGCACCTCTCCCCTACAGGTCGGCTTCGTGCAGCGAGCAAACAGCCCGCTACGTCACATTAACCGGCCCTCCGCAGGGCGTCCACGAGCCGCGCAGGCCGTGATCATGCGGTTACTCGACCTGCCGCCGACCTGTTCTCGCTGGTGACCACCGGACTACCGAGGGGGCTAGACGGCGACCGCGTCCTCGAAGGTCATCGCCAGATGGGAAATCGTGGAGGTCATGACGGCGCGTCGCGGCAGGCGCAGCGCTCGCAGTTCGTCGGCGAGGGGGTGATCGCCCAGCGCGAGAGCGGCTCCGCCGGGACGGGCGTGCACGCCGGCGGGTTCCATTCGCCATGGCGTGCATCGGGTGACACCGTCGAGATGGGAGTAGGCGTCGAACGAGGACGCGGCGCTTCGGCGCTGCGGAGTGGAAATGCCCTGTCGAACAGTCAGATCGACAATCAACTCGCCGTTCTGGTGTAGCGCGCCGTGGCGCTCACCGGCGTCATGCCGCACCGTGAAATCGGCGAGTTCCTTGGGAAATCCCCAGATCCCGCGGCCGGCGGCGAGGGTGAAGTCGCCGTCGACCGGCAGTCGATGGATGAAGACCCCGGCCCGGTTCGTGGCCAAGGCGCGCAGGTCGCCGAACCGGACGGCGGGATCGGCGGTGTGGTACCGGACCATGAACGAAACGCCGAACTCGTTGTACGGGCCGAGATCACCGTCGACGTACTCGACGAAGACGAGCGAACACAGCGCGCGGCGGCCCGGCAGGCGCAGCACGCGCAATCCGGAATAGTCGATCAACTGCTGCGCGGCGCCGGCCGGAACCAGGTAGCTCGCCATGAACGCGCGCGCGAGCCGGATGCGAACCGGCATGCGAACTTCCTGGCCGAGGACGGTGTGGGTGCTCATGCGAACGCCTTCCTGTGCACCCACGCCGAAACCGTTGGAGTACACCGCGTCGCCGGCGCCCGGGTGCGCCGTCGACAAACTAGAACTCGTTTCAGTTTATCAAGACAGCCCGGCGTCGGCGCCGCGATCCCGCGATGGTTCGCCGGAACTTTCGGGCAGCCGGTGCTCCAGCCCGTCCAGCAGGCACAGCAGGCCGAAATCGAATGCCATCGCGCGCGCCGCTTCGGGGCTGACCGGCGAGAGCGCCCGATAGTCCGACAGCATGTCCGGATAGTCCCCGGCCACCTCTTCCATCATCTGCACGATGGACTGCCGGTTGATATCGACGTCGCCGTACGTCTTGGCCCACGCGATCTCCGGCGTCACGATTCCGAGCACATAGGACATCACCGTGCCGCTGGCGAGATAGATATCGATGCCGCGGAAGCCCGCGCGGATGTACGCGCGCCGCAGCCGATCGGTGAGCCGCAACGCATTCGGCCCCATGCTGGGCAATTGCCCGATCAGCGAGGCGCTCCAACCGTGGGCGCGCAGCGTGTCGCGGAAGTTGTAGGCGAAGGTCGTCAGCACTTCCCGCCACGGCGCGTCTTCCGAATCCGGGACCTCGACCATGCCCCAGAACTCGTCGAGCACCAATTCCAGTAGCTCGTCCTTGTTCGCGACATGCCAGTAGAGGCTGGTGGCGCCCGCGTCGAGCTTGGCGCCGATCTTGCGCATGCTCAGCGCGTCGAGCCCCTCGGCGTCGAGGAGGTCGACGGCCGCGCCGACGATGTGGTCCAGGCGTAACCCCGACGCCTTCGGTTGCCGAGGTTCGCGGAGCCATACCGAGTCGAACTGCTTGGTCACCGGCCAATTCTATATTGAGTCGCACACTGTGCGAGTTCATCGTACGCTGTTCGAGTGGAATCGAACGTTGTACGAGACCCTCGCCGCTGGTGGATTCTGGGGGTCCTTTGCCTGTCCTTGCTGGTGCTGATGCTCGACAGCACGGTGCTCAATCTCGCTATCCCCTCGCTGATTCGCGAGCTCGGGGCCACGCCGTCGGACGTGCAGTGGATCCTGGACGCCTACGTGCTTGTCTTCGCCGGACTGCTGCTCACCTCAGGCAGCCTGTCGGACCGATTCGGCCGGCGGCGGATGCTGATCTACGGCCTGGCCGTGTTCGGCGTGGCGTCGCTGGCGGCGGTGCTGGCCACCGAACCGTGGCATGTGGTCGCCGCGCGGGTGCTGATGGGTATCGGCGGTTCGCTGCTGATGCCGTCGACCATTTCCATCCTGATGACCACCTTCGCCGAAGACGAACGGCGCAAGGCGATGGCCGCCTGGTCCACCGTCTCGATGGTGGGCATCGTCGCCGGGCCGACGCTGGGCGGTGTGCTGCTCCAGCACTACTGGTGGGGTTCGGTGTTCCTGCTGAACATTCCGGTCGCGGCGCTCGCCATCGTCGCGGCGCTGGTGCTGATGCCGGAAACCACCGGTGAGCAGCGGCCGGTCGACCTGGTCGGTGTGCTGTTGTCCATCGTCGCGCTCGTTTCCACGGTCTACGTGATCATCGAACGCGAGTGGAACGTCGGCATGATCGTGCTGGCCGTGCTGACCGCGATCGGATTCGTGGTGTGGGAGAGCCGGTCCGAGCATCCGATGCTGCCGCTGGCGGTGTTCCGCAATCGGGACTTCACCGGCACCGCGCTCACTCTGCTGCTGATGGTGTTCGGGATGGGCGCGGTGATGCTGATGCTCACCCAGTACCTGCAGTTCGTGCTCGGTTATGGGCCGATGAAGGCTGGTCTGGCGCTGCTCCCCTACGCCGTGGCCGCCGCGGTGTGCAACGGGCTCGGCGCGACCCTGGGGAAGAAGCTCACCAACAAGACGCTCATCGTGTCGGGTCTGCTGATCATGGGCGGGGCGTTCGCGATCCTCGCCATGAGCGAGAGTTACGTGTGGATCCTGGTCAGCATGCTGGTCATGGGCATCGGCGGCGGTTTGGCCGGCCCGGCCGCGTATGCCGCGATCATGAGCGCCATTCCGCTGGAACACGCCGGCGTCGGTTCGGCGATGAACGACACGTTGCAGCAGGTGGGCATGGCGATCAGCATCGCCATCCTCGGCAGCGTGCTCGCCGGGGTGTTCACCGAGAAAATGCCGGCGGATATCCCCGAGGCGGCACGCGAATCCATCGGCGCCGCATTCCAACTCGGGTTCGCCGAGCCGGCCAAGGTGGCGTTCACCGCCGCCATGTCCACGGGTTCGTGGATCAGCGCCGGGTTCTGCGTGGCGGCCGCGTTGCTCGGTGTGACGCTGCTTCGCGCGCGGCGGACACCGGCCGGTGAGCCGCAGGAACCGGTGGTCGAGGTCGGTTAGGGATCGGCGACGTCGTCTCTCCATGCGATACGGGGAGGCGGCGTTGCCGTGCGGCGCTCATCGCGCCAGGCCGATCGCCCGGAGCTCGGTCCGCGGATCATCATGTCGCGCCGCCGATTTCGTTGCCCTACGCGCGCGGATGGGCCTGGTCGTGGACCTTCTTGAGCCGTTCGATCGAGACATGGGTGTAGAGCTGGGTCGTGGCCATGCTGGCATGGCCGAGAAGTTCCTGGACGACGCGGAGGTCGGCGCCGCCCTCCAGGAGGTGGGTGGCGGCGGTGTGGCGTAGGCCGTGCGGGCCCATGTCGGGGGCGCCGGGGATGGATGAGACCACTTCGTGGACAACGGTTCTGGCTTGGCGTTGATCGAGGCGTTTGCCGCGGCGGCCGAGCAGGAGGGCGCGGCCGGACTCTTCGGTGGCGAAGGCGGCGCGGCCGTGCTGGAGCCAGTTGCCGATCGCCTCGTCGGCGGGGATGCCGAAGGGGGCCGAGCGTTCCTTGTTTCCTTTGCCGAGGACGCGGACCACGCGGCGTTCGCGATCGACATCGTCGATGTCGAGGCCGCACAGCTCGCTGACCCGGATTCCGGTGGAGTACAACAGTTCCACGATCAACCGATCGCGGAGCGCCATCGGATCATGCTGTGCGGCGCCGGATTCCGCGGCGTCCATGGCGCCAAGGGCCTGCTGGCGGCCGAGTACCGCGGGCAGCACCCGGTGCGCCTTGGGGGAACCGAGCCGCAGTCCGGGATCGACGGTCAGGCGTCCGGTCTGGGTGAGCCAGGCGGTGAAGGTCCGGGCCGAGGAGGCCCGCCGGGCCATCGTGGTTCGCGCCACCCCGGCCTGGGACTGCTGGGCTAGCCAGGAGCGCAGCAGCAGCAGATCCAGTTCGCGCACCGCGGAATCCGCCGACCTGGCGTACAGGTGCGCCAGCAGCGAACGCGCGTCGCCGAGGTAGGCGCGCACCGTGTGCGCGGATCGGTTGCGGCCGAGCCGCAGATGCCTGCCGTACTCGGTCAGCAGCGCTTCCAGGTCCTCGGGCAGTTCGTCCATCTCACCACCGTCCCGACCGTTGTCCGGGTTGGCAAGTCACCGCGCCGCTCATAGGTCGTCGGGCAGCACTCGGAAGGCCTCGGCACCGGTGAGCGGCCGGATCGCGCGAAAATCCTTGCGGTCCAGGGTCAGGATGACGTCGGTCTCGTATTCGGCCGCCAGCACGACGTTTACCGCATCGGTGAAGTCGAGTCGCAGATCGAGATATCGGTCCTGCACCCTGCGCGCCTTGCGCAGGTGGTCGCTCGGCAGCGCCGGTAGGGCGACGCGGCCGAGCGGTTCCTGGGCGAGCAGCCAGTCGTGCAGGACGCCTGCCGTCTGCCGGTCGAAGTCCCGGGTCACGATGTGTTCGATCTCGAGCAGCACCAGCGGGCAGACAACCGTCAGCGCGGCCGCGGCCAACGAGGCACGCGCGCCGTCGTGGTCCGAATGATCGGTGTCGAAGGCGGCGACCAAGGCGGAGGTGTCGCCGATGATGATCAACTGTTCCGCCGCACGATCTCCTCGTGCACCACCTGACTCATTTCCTCGGCGGTCCGCGTCCGTCCGGAACTGATTGCGGGGATGTCCCAGTCGTCGTCCCACCGTTTTGTGCGTAGTGCGGCGATGTGGAACGCCTCGCGGAAAATCTCGGACTCGGGCCTGCCCTCCCGCGCGGCAGCCGCCTTGATGAGGGCCAGGTCCTCTTCGTCGACCATTACTGTCGTCTTTTTCAGCATGGAGGTTATGGTACCTGCACCATACATTTGTGTCAGCTTTCTTTTGGGGGGTTGGGGGCATCGGTCAGGTGTCCTCGGGGTGGCGGCGGGCGGTCGTTTTCCGGTACCAGCCGCCGTCGTTCGTGCCGGCGAACTCCGCGAGCTCGAGGGCGGGCAGGGCCGCGCGAACCGCGGATAGGGTCAGGCCGGACTGCTCGGCCAGTTCGCGGGGTGTGCGCGAACCGATCTTCGGGAGCGCGGCGAAGACGAGGGCTTCGTCGCCGGACAGCGAATCCCCGGGGCCGCCGACCGCACCGGACAGTGGCAAGCGCAGCGGCCCCGCCTCGTCGACGACCTCCGCCACGCACGTGACGAGCAGGGCTTCGCCTTCGCGGATCATCCGGTGACAGCCGACGGAGGCCGCGGAGGTGACCGGACCGGGGATCGCCAGCGCCGGACGACCAAGGCGCCGGGCCCATTTCACCGTGTTGCGCGCCCCGCTGCGCAACCCCGCCTCGACGACCAGCACGCCGTCGGCGAACGCGGCAACGAGCCGGTTCCGCGCCAGGAACTGGTGTTTGTGCGCGGTGGCGCCCGGCGGGTATTCGCTGACCACCAGCCCGGTCTCGGCGATCTCCGCCAGCAGCCGATCGTGCTGAACCGGATAGGGACGGTCGATTCCGCAGGCCAGCACCGCGATGGTGCAACCACCGACGGCCAGGGCCGCGCGATGTGCCATCCCGTCGATCCCGAAGGCCGCGCCGGAGACGATCGTCCAGCCTTCGGCCGCGAGATCGCCCGCGATCTCGCCGGTGACCTGGTTCCCGTACCCGGTGCTGCAGCGCGCGCCCACGACCGCGAGGGCACGGTCGCTCGCTTCCAGCAGCGACCGCGGACCGCGCACCCACAGCACCAGCGGCACCGCACCGTCCCGGTCACGACCCGCGTCGAGCTGGCTGAGACCCAGCAACCGCCAGGCAGGCCACTCCGGATCATCCGGCGTCACCACCCGCCCACCGATCCGCTCGATAAACTCCAGATCCCTTGCGGCCGAGTCGGTTCCGCGCCGCTGCTCGGTCGGTCCGCGCAACGACTGCGGCAACGCGCACTCGCGCACCGCACGTGCCGCCTCGAGCACTCCTACCGACTCGATCAGTGCCGAGAGCGCCGCACACGGCCCCGACACCACCCGGGACAGGTACACCCACGCCAGCCGTCGTTCGTAGGCGTCGAGATCGAACGCCGCGGCGCAGCTTCCCGCCGAGGACACCGGCAGTTCGATGCCGCCGCCCACCGGGGACGGCACGGCTTCCGCGCCAAGGCCCGCACTCACTGTGCACCCCGCTGCCGAAAGTTCAACGCCGCCAGCACATCTTGCGCGGTCGGCGACTCCGCCGCGCGCAAGTCACTGATCGTCCAGGCGACGCGGATCGCCCGGTCCGCCCCGCGCGCCGACAGCCGTCCGAGCCGCAACGCGGTCTCGACCGGCGCGACCGCCTCGTGCGGCAACCGGAATTTCTGCCGCAGGATATGGCCCGGCACTTCGGCATTGGTCAGCCAGCCGTACTCCTGCCAGCGCCGCACCGCCGCCTGCCGCGCCGCGGCGACGCGCTCCCGCACCACCGCGCTGCTCTCGGCCTTGTCGGTGCTGAACGCGGCCCCCGACTGACCGCGCATCTGCACCCAGATATCGATGCGATCCATCAGCGGCCCGGACAATTTCCCGAGATAGCGCCGCCGGGCGAGCGGCGCGCAGATGCAGTCGACGTCCCTGGCCGGCGCGCACGGGCACGGATTGGCCGCCAGCACGAGCTGGAAGCGCGCCGGATACCGGGCGACACCGTCGCGGCGCGCGATGCGCACCTCGCCCTCCTCCAACGGAGTTCGCATCGCCTCCAGCACCTTGGTGCCGATTTCCGCGCACTCGTCGAGAAACAGCACGCCACGATGCGCCCGGCTCACCGCACCCGGTCGCGCGGTGCCCGATCCGCCGCCGACCATGGCGGTCACCGACGTCGAATGATGCGGCGCGACGAACGGCGGCATCGTGATGAGCGGATGATCGCCGGACAGCACGCCCGCCATCGAGTGGATGGCGGTCACCTCCAGCGACTCGGACTCCGACAGCGGCGGCAACAGCCCCGGAAGACGTTGCGCCAGCATCGTTTTACCGATGCCCGGCGGTCCGGTGAGCAGCAGATGATGCCCGCCCGCCGCGGCCACCTCCAGCGCCCAGCGGGCCTCGTCCTGCCCGACCACCTCACTCAGATCGCCGCCGGAGCGCACCGGCTCCGGCATTCGCCCCGTCGGCTCGGCCAGCGCGCCTTCCCCGCGTAACCAAGCCACCACCGCGCGCAGGCTCGGCGCCCCGAAAACCGTTATCCCGTCGACCAATCCGGCCTCGGCCAGCGCCGACTCCGGCACCACGACCGCGGGCCACCCCGCATTGCGGGCGGCGATCACCGCGGGCAGAATGCCGCGCACCCGCCGAATCCGCCCGTCCAGCGCGAGTTCACCGAGCAACACCGTCTTCGCGAGCCGCTCGGACGGAACCGCCCCCGACGCGTCGAGTACCGAAATCGCCAGGGCCAGATCGTAAACGCTGCCGATCTTGGGCAACGTCGCCGGCGAGAGCGCCAGAATCACCCGCCCGTCCGGCCACTTCTCCCCCGAGTTCGCCACCGCCGAACGAACCCGGTTCCTCGACTCCTGCAACGCCGTATCCGGCAACCCCACCAGGTGCACCGAGGGCAACCCCTGCCCGATATCGGCCTCGATCTCCACCAGCAGCCCGTCCACCCCGGTGACCGCGACCGAGTGGGCCCGGCCGAGGGCCATCAGAACACCGCCTTGAGGTGATCGATGACCGGTTCGTGCCCGCGGGCCAGCAGCACGGAGACGACGTCGAACCGGATCTGCCGCCAGGGACCTTCCTGTTCGGCCAGCCACAGCAGCGCCAACCGCCGGATCCGCTGCTGTTTGGTGAAGGTGACCGACTCGGCCGGTATCCCGAAACCGAGCCCCGACCGGGTTTTGACCTCGACGAACGCGGTGACCCCGACGTCGCGGACGATCAGGTCCAGTTCACCGTATTTGCATCGCCAGTTCCTGCTGACGATCTCGATCCCCGCTGCCTCGAGGAACCGCGCCGCCAGCTCTTCTCCACGCGCACCGAGCGCCCTTTTATCCGTCACCGGGCCAATGTGCCCGGCGGCTCACCTCGGCCGCGGCCGACGACCTGGGGAAATACCGGCCTTGGGGATAGCCGAACCCCTGTGGACAACTCGCGGCGCGCGGCTACCCGAGAGCGCCGCGGCGTCGGCCGACCGTGCTATTACTCCGGCAGGCGCAGGTCCGGCTTCTCCAGCTCTTCGATGTTGACGTCCTTGAAGGTGATCACGCGGACGTGCTTGACGAAGCGGGCCGGGCGGTACATGTCCCACACCCAGGCATCGCTCATCCGCACTTCGAAATACACCTCGCCGTCGGCGTTCTGCGGGCGCAACTCCACGGAGTTGGCCAGGTAGAAGCGGCGCTCGGTCTCCACCACGTACGAGAACTGACCGACGATGTCTTTGTACTCTCGGTACAGCGAGAGCTCCATCTCGGTTTCGTACTTCTCGAGGTCCTCGGCACTCATCGGGTGGGACGTCCTCCTTCTCGCCGCGCTGCGTCGTGTGTTGACATCATCGCGCATGGGTGGCGCCGGTAGCCACTCGGCTATCCGGACGCCCGTCTCGGCACTCATCGGACATCATCGGGGTCTGCTCGCCGGAGAGCACCGCGTCCGCCGCCTCGGCCACCGCGGACACCGGTCGCAGGCCCTCGACCTCGCGCACGTTGCGCCAGGAACGCCGGTGCTCGTCGCTGGGCCCGAGCCGCCGCAAGGCCGCGAGGTGGTCGGGCGTGTTGTAGCCCTTGTGACCGGCGAAACCGTAACCGGGATACCGCTCGTCGAGCTCGACCATCATCCGGTCCCTGGTGACCTTCGCCAGGATGCTGGCGGCGGCGATGCAGGCCGCGGCCGCGTCACCACCGATCACCGGCAGCGACGGCGCGGGAATGCCGGGCACCCGGAACCCGTCGGTCAATACGTATCCCGGTGTCGCACCGAGCCCGGCGACCGCGCGCCGCATGCCCTCGATATTGGCGACGTGGATGCCGATCGAGTCGATCTCCCAGGCCGGGATGACCACGACGTTCCAGGCCAGCGACAACCGGATGATGACCGGGTACAGCTCCTCCCGGACCGCCTCGGTGAGCTTCTTGGAGTCGTCGAGGCCGGCCAGCTTGTCGTAGGCCTTGGGCGCGAGCAGGCAGGCCGCGACGACCAATGGTCCCGCGCACGGCCCGCGGCCCGCCTCGTCGACGCCGGCGACCGGGCCGAGCCCGCTGCGGATCAACGCCGCTTCGAGCGTGCGTAACCCACCCGCCTTCCGCATCACCACGCGCGGCGGCCACCCGTTGCTCTGTACCACTCGGCTCTGCCCCACCGTCCAATTATGCTGCGGCCGCTGATGATCAGTTCGCTTGGGCGTTCTGTGAGCGGACCGGACCGATCCGGCTCGGCGGCCAGATCTTGAAGACGGCCTTGCCGCGAACGTTGTCCACGGGGACCGTGCCTTGCAGTTCATCGGTGATGTGGGCGCGCGAATCGGCCGACTCGTTGCGGTTGTCGCCCATCACCCACAGGTGCCCCTCCGGCACCTTGACCGGCTTGAATTCGCGTCCGCCGCCGGGACCGTAGGGCTGCCCGGGGACATACGGCAGCAGGTAGCGCGCGTACGGCTCGTCGAGTGGCTTGCCGTCGACCAGGACCCGGCCCTGCGCGTCGCAGCACTGCACGGTCTGACCGCCGACCGCGATCACCCGCTTCACCAGATCGTTCTCGTCCGGCGGCACCAGGCCGAAGAAGGAGAAGAAGTTCTGCACGCCGCGCGCGACGGCGTTGTCCGAACGGATGGACTGGTAGTGCGTGTTCCAGGACGGCGGGCCGACGAACACAACGACGTCGCCCGGCTGGGGATCGCCCCAGTAGTAGCTCAGTTTCTGCACGTAGATGCGGTCACCGGTGCAGCCCGCACAGCCGTGCAGCGTGGTTTCCATCGATTGCGACGGAATCACGTAAGGGCGTCCGACGAAGGTGACCATCAGCGCGGCGATCACCGCCGCGATGACGATCAGGATCGGCAGCTCCTGCCAGAACGGCCGCTGCTTCTTCTCGCGCCGCCGCCTGCCGCGCCGCGGTTGCACCCGCTCGTCGTCCGAATCGGACACCGACACCGACCCACTTTCGTCTGCCACGCCGAACAGATTAGCCCGGCACCCTGAGACTCGGCTGACGCCGGGCGATCGGTGTCACACTATTTCGGTTGCGGATCCTCCGAGCGCACCGGCCCGATCCGGCTCGGCGGCCAGATCTTGAACAGCGCTTTGCCCCGGACGTTGTCCACCGGGACGGTGCCGTGCAGTTCGTCGGTGACGTGCGCGCGCGAGTCGCGCGAGTTGTTGCGGTTGTCGCCCATCACCCACAGGGCGCCGTCGGGCACCTTGACCGGCGCGAACTCGCGGCCCCCGCCGGCGCCGAAGGGCTGGCCCGGCTTGTACGGGAGGGTGTAGCGGGCGTACGGCTCGTCCAGTGGCTTGCCGTCGACCAGGACCCGGCCCTGCGCGTCGCAGCACTGCACGGTCTGACCGCCGACCGCGACCACTCGCTTGACCAAGTCGTTCTCGTCCGGCGGCACGATCCCGAGGAAGGAGAAGAAGTTCTGCACACCACGAACGACGGTGTTGCTCGAGCGGGTCGACTGGAAGGTGTCGTTCCAGGACGGCGGGCCGACGAACACGACGACGTCACCCGGCTGGGGATCGCCCCAGTAGTAGCTCAGTTTCTCCACGTAGATGCGGTCACCGGTGCAGCCCGCGCAACCGTGCAGCGTGGTCTCCATCGACTCCGACGGGATCTTGTACGGACGTCCCACGAAGTTGACCATCAGCGCGGCGATGACCGCGGCGATCACGATCAGGATCGGCAGTTCCTGCCAGAACGGGCGCTGCTTGCGCTCCCGCCGCCGTCTGCCGCGACGCCCTCCCCCGTGGTCGGCCGATTCCGTCGAGGACGCGCTGTGGTCTGTCACACCGAAAACAGTAGCCCGGCAGCGGAACTGAGTTCCGCTGCCGGGCTACCGGACGCTCTGTGGTGCGAAAAGCCAGATCAGCGCTTTTCCTTGATCTTGGCGGCCTTGCCGCGCAGATCGCGCAGGTAGTACAGCTTGGCGCGGCGGACGTCACCGCGGGTGACGACCTCGATGTGGTCGATGTTCGGGGTGTGCACCGGGAAGGTGCGCTCCACGCCGACACCGAACGACACCTTGCGGACCGTGAAGGTCTCGCGGATGCCACCGCCCTGGCGTCGGATGACGACGCCCTTGAAGACCTGGATGCGCTCCTTCGAGCCTTCGATGACCTTTACGTGCACATTGAGGGTGTCGCCCGGCCGGAAGTCGGGGACGTCGCTGCGCAGCGACTTCTCGTCGACGAAGTCAAGGGTGTTCATTTCCATCCTTATGGGTTCGCGCGAACAGAGGACCCTGGCGGCACCTCACGTGCTCGACCGGTTCATGCTCCGATTCAAGGGGATGCGCCTGGTGCACAACTCGCCCAGGGCAACCTGAGTATTGTGCCAGATCAGCGGGTCGCCGGAAAAATCGGCCCCGGATCAGGCCGGTGTCTCGGGCACCGCGAACAGGCGGACGCTCATCGGTTGCGCGCCCGCCGGGGCGTCCTCACGGGCGGTGCCGTGGCGCGCGAGCAGCGCCTTGTACTCCGCGACGAACGCTACCACCTGGTCTTTTGTCATATAGGTTGCGGTGCGCTGCACCTGCGCCCAGCCATCCGGGCCTGCCCATTCGCGCACCGCCCGCAGATAGAGGTCGATGTCGCGGCCCGCCTTCAGCCTGCCGAGATGTTCGGCCGCCGCGTATTCGGCGGGCGCCATGGTCGCCGGATCGGGCGTGGTGTGTTCGAACGGCAGCGACTTCCACCAGCGCTCGCGGCCCGTCGATTTCTCCGGGATCTCGGTGATGAGGCCGAGCTCGGCCAGCTTGCGCAGGTGGTAGCTGGTGCTGCCGGTGCTCTCGTCGAGCACCTCGGCCAGCGTCGCCGAGTTCGCTTCGCCGTGTTTGCCCAGGTAGTCGAGGATGCGTCCGCGCAGGGGATGGGCGAGCGTGCGGTAGAGCGCGGTGCGCTCGGCACTGGTCATGTCGTCGCTGCTGCGCGGTGCCATGGGCGAAGAATAGCAAACATTCCTTTGCAAAGAAATGTTTGCAAAGACTTCTTTGCGGACGTAGCGTGGCCGTCATGCGAATGACCGCCCTGCTCCCCTCCCGAACCCGATCGGCCCGCGACAAGGCGCGCTGGCTCATCGCGGCCAGCGCGCTGGCGCTCGTGCCGTGGGCCGCCATCCTCTGGATGACGTTGCCCGGTACCGCGCACGTGCGGAACTGGTCCTCGGCGTGGGTCGGCCTGGATCTGTTTCTCGCCGCCGGCTGCGGACTGACCACGAGGTTGGTGCACCGCAACGACTCTCGGGCACGACTGGTGGCGTCGGCGGTCGCCGGCGCGGCAGTGATCGACCTGTGGTTCGACCTGGTGACCTCCGACCCCGGGGCTCCGATGGCGCAGGCGGTGCTCTGCGCGGTGGCCGAGGCCGCGTTGATCGCCGCGTGCATGCACGTCGCGCTGGCACCGGAAGATATGCCGGCGCCAGCGCATACGCGGCGAATTACGTTTCAGCCCTGAGCATTTCGAGCGGCACGGTGCAGCACCGCGGCCAGTCGCTCGTTTTCCGCCGCGGTGAAGGCGAAGGCGGCGCGCCGGCGGGTGTAGCCGTAGGACAGGCCGCTGTGCGGGTCGGCGAAGCCCTCGGAACCGGCGGCGCCGGTGTGACCGAAGGCCTGTGCGCCGAGGAACGGATAGCCCAGGCCCTTGGCCTCGAAGCCGACCAGATAGGGCGCGTTGTCGCCGCGGACCAGATCGCGACCCGCGGTCTGGACAGTGGTGAACACAGCGAGCGTATCGGGCTTCAAAAGTGCTGCACGGCCGTTTATTTCGGAGATCGCCGCCGCGTACATGGTGGCCAATCCACGCGCGCTACCCACGCCGCCCATCGAGGCCGGGCCGTTCGCGCGCAGAGCGGCATAGTTGGGCAGCGAGAGCACATCGTCAGGGGTGAATCCAGCGGCGTTGAGGTTGTACGAGATACCCGGAATGCTCTGCGGACCGGGCGAATTCGCTTCGAACGCGGCCCGCATCTCCGGTGTCGCCGACCACGGCAGGATCGGCAGGTACCGATCCTCCAGTGCCGCAGGCAATCCGAGATAGAGGTCCAGATCGTACGGGGCTCGGACGCGTTCCTCGAACAACTCCTGGATCGAGCTGCCGGTGAGGCGGCGAACCGTCTCGCCGATGATGGCGAAGGTGACGAAGCCGCCGTAGCCCTGCACGACTCCGGGCCGGAAGAACGGGCGCTGACCGGCGACGCGGCGGGCGATGAGCCGGTCGTCGGCGAGTTCGGCCAGGGTGAAACCGCCGTCCACCCCGATCACGCCGGATTTGTTGGTGAGCACCTGCCGCAAGGTGATCGTGACCTTGCCCGCGTCGGCGAACTCCGGCCAGTAGGCGGCGACGGGCCGGTCCAGGTCGAGCAATCCGTCCTGGACCAGCAGCGCCACCACCAGGGTCGCGGCCCCCTTGGTCGAGGAGAGCACGCCGGTCACCGTCTCGCCGGTCACCTGCGGGCCGGCCCAGAGGTCGACCACCGGTCGGCCGTGCGCGAAAGCGGCCAGCTGCGCACCGGATTCGCCGTTCTCCGCGGCTACGACCTCGGCGAACTCGTCTCGCACCGATTCGAATCCCGGTGCGACAGTGCCCTGTACGTCGTTCATGATCGTCCTTCCCGCCTAGTTCTCAAGCCGCCGAACGGCGCAGCAACGTCAGTGGATTGCGTCGGCCACTGGGCGGCCGCAAACCCCAGGACGCCAGGCTGAGCCCGGCGAACACCAACGGCCCGATCGCCGCCTTCGGCTCGTCACCGGCCGCGAGGTGCGACACCGCCGCGCCGCCGTAGACGAAGGTCAGTCCGGCATAGGCCCATTCCTCAGCCCGCGGCCGGCCGGGCAGCACGATCGCGGCCACCGCCGCCGCCTTGGCGACGCCGAGCATGGTCGCGAAATACATCGGATATTCGAGCCGGTCGAAAACCTCACGGACATAGGGAATCCGCGCGACGTCCCAATAGGAGCCGATCACCGATTCGGTGAGCACGACCCCGGTGGCGCCCAGATAGGCGACGCTGCGTGCGAGGTCCTTGGTACCGGTGCGCATAATGTCGTTCCTTCCGTCGTTGTTGTCTCTCTGACGGACGGGGAGGAGGAGAGGTAACACCGCCGTTGTCACATCGGGCGCCCGCGATTCGTCATCACGGTGGGACGACAAATGCGGAGGAGACCACGTGGACGAATACCTGGCCGATCGGTTCGAGGCGCATCGCGCGCATCTGGTCTCGGTGGCCTACCGGATGCTCGGGTCGCCGGCCGAGGCCGAGGACGCCGTGCAGGAGGCGTGGCTGCGGTTGGCCCGCACCGATGCCGACGGCATCGACAACCTCGGCGGCTGGCTGACCACCGCCGTGAGCCGGGTATGCCTGGACGTGTTGCGCTCGCGCCGGGCGCGGCGGGAGGACTCGTTCGAGGAGCAGTTGCCCGACCCGGTGGTCCGCCTCGACGACGGAACCGATCCGGAACAGCAAGCGCTGCTGGCGGATTCGGTCGGCCTCGCGCTGCTGGTGGTGCTCGAATCGTTGAATCCGGCCGAGCGGCTAGCGTTCGTGCTGCACGACATGTTCGCCCTGCCGTACGACCAGATCGCGCCGATCCTCGGCAAGACGCCCGGCGCGGCCAAGATGATCGCGAGCCGTGCCCGCCGTCGTGTCCAAGGTGGCGCTCCGCGGCTGGACCCGGACCTCCCCCGCCAGCGCCGCGCCGTCGCCGCGTTCTTGGCCGCCGCCCGCGACGGCAGCTTCGATGATCTACTGTCCCTGCTCGATCCCGACGTGGTGCTGCGCGCCGACGCCGGTGCCGGTGGCCTCCAGATCATCCGGGGCGCGTCCGCCGTCGCCGGACTGCTGGACACCTTCCACAAGTTCGCCAACCAGTACGACGTCACACCCGCCGTGGTGAATGGCGTTGCGGGCCTGCTGAGTACCGCCGACGGCACCCCGATGTCGGTCATCGCCTTCGCCGTCGCCGACGACCGGATCACCGCCATCGACCTGCTCGCCGACCCCACCCGCCTGGCCACGCTCCCCCTCCCGATCCCCTGAGGCGCACGAAACATCGCCCCGTGTAGGAGATCGTGTTCGATCACCTACACGGCCCGCCGACCGCTGCGCGGCGGATCGCCCGCTCCTATTGGCGCGCACAATTTCCGGCCGCGCACCTCTTCACCCGCCGCGCACCGTTAGGATCGCCCCGCCCGCCTCGCAGCCCTGACGCGCACGATTCACCACGCCGCACGAAATAGCCGGCAATTCCATGCGCAGCAAGCCACTTCGCGCGCAGCGGCCCGATTCACCGGCGAGCAGGGCTGCCGACTAGAGCAACTGCCCGCTCCGGTCGGCGCGCACGAACTCGGGCGCCGCGAACCACCTGACTCGCCGCGCACGAAATAGTCGGCAATCCCGTGCGTAGGAAGCCACTTCCTGCGCAGCGGCCCGATTCACCCGCGAGCTTGGCTGCCGCCTAGACCACTTGTCCGGTCTGTTTGGTGCGCGAATTCGGGTGCCGCCCACCATTTGGATCGCTGTGCGCGGAGACGTTTGGAGGATACGTGCGCGGCGCGCAGATCAGCGGGCGGCAAGACAATTCGCGCGCGGCGACACGGTTCAGTCGCGGTCCGGGGTGTTGGCCACCTGGTCGGCCTCGTGGTCGGACGGAAACAAGGAGAGGTGGTGCCGGTGGGGGGCCGGCGGGGCCGGGACGACGGTGCGGGTCAGCTCGGCCTCGGTGGCGGTGCGGACGTGTTCGACGTCGGGTTTACCCGCGACCAGATCTTGTACGAAGATCTTGGCGCGGATCACCGGGCGACGGTAGCGCCGTTCGCGAACGATGGCGCGATACATCAACCGGCGCCGATCCGAATACCGCCAGCGAGCCCAGGGCGCGCCGGGCCGGCTCAACCGCAGCGCGCCGACGAACAGCAGCGGCAGGAAGAACATCCCGAACAGCCCGGTCCAGATCTTCCCCTTGGCGATGACGATCGCGGCCAGCGCGAGGTTCACCACCGCGAAGAAGACGACGAACACCCTGACCTCGATGCTCGGATCACTGCGGAAGTCGTTGATGTCGAGCAACCACAGCGGATGAAAACCCAAGAGCAGCAACCCGGTGACCGCGAGCGCGACGAACACCGCGTCCACCGAGGTTCGCCCTTGCTCCTCCCAGTACACGTCGCGCAGGTAGAAGATCAGCGCGAATTCGTCCAGGGTCAACGCCGCGCCGACCCCGAAGAACGCGGCGAGCACGGCGGCCGTGGTGACGTCCGCGGTCTGGTACAGGGTGACCATGCCGACGCCGGACACCAGCACCAGGATCACCCCGAACACCATGTGGTGGATGTGCACGCCACCGGACCGCAGATTCCCCGGCCACCAGCGCACCTGCTTGCGGATCAACCGGACGCTGAGCCGGATCAACAGGAAGCCGACGATGAACCCCAGTAGGAAGCACAGCAGCGGCAGCCGGCCCTGCGCGATCACATCCTCACTGAGCCATCGTCGCATGGCCGCCTGAAACCTCCGTCTGGGCTACTGTCCGAAACCTGCCCGGCGCAGCGCGTCCGCCATCGAACCGCTCGGCGCGGGCGCGTTGCGGCGCTGGTTGCCGCCGCCGCGGGTCTGACCTTGACTCTGATTGCGCTGTCCTTGGTTGCGGACCTGCTGGTTCTTACCCTGACCATTCTGCCGGTCCGGCGCACCACCCTTGCGGTCACCGTGACCACGCTGGCGATTGTCGCCCCGCTCGCCCTTCACCGCGGTCCCCGGCTCGTCGTCCAGGCGCAGCGACAGACCGATGCGCTGCCGTGCGACATCGACCTCGAGCACCTTCACCTTGACCACGTCGCCGGTGTTCACCACCTCGCGCGGATCCTTGACGAAGTTGTGCGACATCGCCGAAACGTGCACGAGCCCGTCCTGGTGCACGCCCACGTCGACGAACGCGCCGAACGCCGCGACGTTCGTGACGACGCCCTCGAGCACCATGCCCGGCTCCAGGTCGGCGACCTTCTCCACGCCTGCGGCGAATTCCGCGGTCTTGAACTCCGGTCGCGGGTCGCGGCCCGGCTTCTCCAGCTCGGCGATGATGTCGGTGACGGTCGGCAGGCCGAAGCGTTCGTCGGTGAACTCGTCGGCCCGCAGCGCGCGCAGCACCGTCGTGTTGCCGATGACCTCGGTGATGTCGCGGCCGGTCGATTTCATGATCCGGCGGACCACCGGGTACGCCTCGGGGTGCACCGCGGAGGTGTCCAGCGGGTCGTCGCCGCCGCGGATGCGCAGGAAGCCCGCGCACTGCTCGAACGCCTTCGGTCCGAGCCGCGGCACCTCGAGCAGCGCGGTCCGGCTGCGGAACGGGCCGTTCTGGTCCCGATGCGCCACAATGCTTTCCGCGACCGAGCCGGCGATGCCGGACACCCGGGAGAGCAGCGGCACCGAGGCCGTGTTGACGTCGACGCCGACCGCGTTCACCGCGTCCTCGACCACCGCGCCCAGCGAACGGGCGAGCAGCGTCTCGGAGACGTCGTGCTGGTACTGGCCGACGCCGATCGACTTCGGATCGATCTTCACCAATTCGGCGAGCGGATCCTGGAGTCGGCGCGCGATGGACACCGCGCCGCGCAGCGACACGTCCATGTCCGGCAGTTCCTGGGTGGCGTAGGCCGACGCGGAGTACACCGAGGCGCCCGCCTCGGACACCACGATCTTGGTCGGCTTGTTCTCCGGAATGCGCGAGATCAGCTCGGCGGCAAGGGCGTCGGTCTCGCGCGAGGCGGTGCCGTTGCCGATGGCGATGAGCTCCACGCCGAACCGGGCGACCAGCGCGCCGAGCACGGCCAGGGACTTCTCGGTCTGGCCTTGCGGCTTGTGCGGGTAGATCACCTCGGTGGCGACCGCCTTGCCGGTGGCGTCGACGACGGCCACCTTCACGCCGGTCCGGTAGCCGGGGTCGAGACCCATGGTGGTGCGGGTGCCTGCGGGCGCGGCGAGCAGCAGGTCGCGCAGGTTCGCCGCGAACACGTCGACCGCGTCCTTCTCCGCCGCCTGCCGCAGCCGCATCCGGGTGTCGATGCCAAGGCTCACTTGCAGTTTGGTCCGCCAGGCCCAGCGCACGGTGTCCAGCAGCCAGGTGTCGGCGGCGCGGCCCTTGTCGGCGATGTCGAACTTGATCGCGATCCGGCCCTCGTAGATGGACCGCTCGCCGGGCTGGAGTTCTTCGGTATCCGGCTCCAGATGCAGCGAGAGTACGTCTTCCTTCTCGCCGCGCAGCAACGCGAGGATCCGGTGCGAGGGCAGCTTGCTGAACGGCTCGTCGAACTCGAAGTAGTCGGCGAACTTCGCGCCCGCCTCCTCCTTACCCGGACGCACGGTCGACCTGACCTGACCCCGGTTCCACATCAGCTCGCGCAGCTCACCGACCAGGTCGGCGTCCTCGGCGAACCGCTCGACCAGGATCGACCGCGCGCCGTCGAGCTGCTCGGCGCTGTACTGCGCGGGATCGGTGGTCGGGTCGTTGATCAGAGCGTCGGCGACCGGCTCGTGCCCCGCCTCGCGCGCGATCTGCGCCTTGGTCCGCCGCTTCGGCTTGTACGGCAGGTAGATGTCCTCGAGCCGGGCCTTGGTCTCGGCGAGCATGATCTGCTGGTGCAGCGCGTCGTCGAGTTTGCCCTGGCCACGGATGGATTCGAGGATCGCGCCCCGGCGCTCGTCGAGTTCGCGGAGGTAGTGCAGGCGCTCGTCCAGCAGGCGCAGCTGCGCGTCGTCGAGACCGCCGGTGACCTCCTTGCGGTATCGCGCGATGAACGGCACGGTCGAGCCGCCGTCGATCAGCTCGACGGCCGCACGCACCTGGCTTTCCCGCACCGCGAGCTCGTCGGCGATGCGACGGTTCACGCTGGCTTGACTCGCGACGCCGGCGGACGTCGCGGGTGGAAGCACGGCGGGGTCGGACTCTGCACTTACGGTCTCGGGCGCTGTCGTCACGTCCGGAGACACTACCGGGACCGCCCGACAAGGGACCCGCACCCGGTGGAACCGGGTCGCGCGTGCCGCTTCCGCCGCAGGTCCGCCCGGTCCGGCCGGCCGTGCCCCTGGACGCGCCGAACCCGGCCGAGCACGCTCGACCGGGTTCGGTAGTTCTTACGCATGTGCCGAATCGCCTACTACAGGACCAGTTCCGGGCTGTAGATAGGACTGAACGTCTGACCGTTCTTGGTGACGGCGGTGAAGCTGACATACCGATGTCCCGGCTTGGCGAACACCGCGTCCACCGTCAACGGCGGCGAGGGATACCGTCCGTTGAAGCAAGGGAATGGGCCGCTGGTCGCGACCTGCTCATTGGTACCCCCGTTGGCCAACGCGTCTTTATCCACGACCGTCACGACCATCGTGCAATTCTTTTCGTTGATGGAATCATTCTTGATATTGAGACCACCGAATGCCCGCGGCACCCCGTTTTCCGCATAGATGCAGGATTCCACTTCCGCGGAACCGTCACTGGTCGGAAAAAGTCCCGAGCAGCTGTACGGGCTACCCGGCTGCGCGACCGCGGCCGGTGCCAGGACGAGAAGTGGTGCGGCCCCGGCGATAACACAAGATACGACACGTGAAAACGAACCGATTGACATGTAAGCCCTTTCGCGACCAGATAAATCAGATCCCCGACGAACGAACTTGTCTCACCCTATGTGTTACCTCGGAGAGTCACACGACCGTAGTAATCGGGGCACCCGATATCAGGTCTCGTCGACCAGCCCGAGGAGTGCACGGGACAGTTCACGCATTTCGGCTTTGCGGATCTTCCCGGTGACGGTCATCGGAAAATCGTCCACCACGTGCACGTATCGCGGGATCTTGAAGTGCGCGAGCTTCCCCTCACAGAACTCGCGAACAGCGGTGGCGTCCAACGCGGTCGCGCCGTCACGCATCCGTACCCAAACCATCAACTCCTCGCCGTATTTCGGATCCGGCACCCCGATCACCTGGGCGTCCAGGATGTCCGGATGGGTGTAGAGGAACTCCTCGATCTCGCGCGGGTAGACGTTCTCGCCGCCGCGGATCACCATGTCCTTGATCCGGCCGGTGATCGCGAGATAGCCGTCGTTGTCCATGACGCCGATGTCGCCGGTGTGCATCCAGCGGGCGGTGTCGATGGCCTCGGTGGTCTTGGCCGGGTCGTTCCAGTAGCCGAGCATGACCGAGTATCCGCGGGTGCACAGTTCACCCGGCTCGCCGCGCGGCACCGTGAGACCCGTTGCGGGGTCGACGATCTTGACCTCGAGGTGCGGACCGACCCGGCCGACGGTGGCGGTGCGCCGGTCGATGCCGTCGTCGCGACGGGTCTGGGTGGAGACCGGTGAGGTCTCGGTCATGCCGTAGCAGATGCACACCTCGTGCATGCCCATCCGGTCGATCACCCGCTTCATCACCTCGACCGGGCAGGGCGAGCCTGCCATGATCCCGGTGCGCAGGCTGGACAGATCCGGTGCGGCGGAATCCAATTCGGTGAGCAACGCGATGAACATGGTCGGCACGCCGTAGAGCGAGGTACACCGCTCGGACTCGACTGCGGCCAGGGTGGCGACCGGATCGAAGGCCGGGGCCGGAATCACCACCGCCGCACCGTGACTCGTGCTCGCCAGGTTGCCCATGACCATGCCGAAGCAGTGATAGAACGGCACCGGCACGCAGATCCGGTCCTGTTCGGAGTAGCCGCACAGCTCGCCGACGAAGAAGCCGTTGTTCAGGATGTTGTGATGGCTCAGCGTGGCACCCTTCGGGAAACCTGTTGTGCCCGAGGTGTATTGGATGTTGATCGGATCATCGATAGACAGGCCGGCGGCCAGCACGGCCAAGCGATCTACATCGATCTCGGTGCGCGCCAGCGCATCCCAGTCCGGCGTACCGAGCACCAGTACCTGTTCCAGCGCCGGGCAGTTCGGCCGGACCTCCTCGATCATCGCGACATAGTTCGACGTCTTGAACTCCGGCGCCGCGACCAGCATCCGCACGCCCGACTGGCGCAGCACGTATTCCAGCTCGCTGGTCCGGTAGGCCGGGTTGATGTTGACCAGGATCGCGCCGATCTTCGCCGTCGCGTACTGCACGAAGAACCACTCGGCGCAGTTCGGCGCCCAGATGCCGACCCGGTCGCCCTTCCCGACGCCCCGCGCGGCCAGGCCGGTGGCCAGCGCGTCGATCGCGGCACCGAGTTCACGATAGGTCCAGCGCCGATCGGAAGCCTTGTCCACCAGGGCTTCCCGATCGGGGAAGGCGGCCACGGCGCGGTCGAGGTTGCCGCTGATGGTGTCACCCAGCAGCGGGATGTCCGAGACGCCGGACGCGTAGCTCGGGTCCGGCATCACCGATTTCCCTTCTGCCGCAGCATGAACCGCTGCACCTTGCCGCTCGGCGTCTTCGGCAGCTCGGTCACGAAGTGCACCGTGCGCGGGTAGGCGTGCGCGGCGAACTTCTTCTTCACCAGTTCCTGCAATTCGGCCTCCAGCGCGGTGCCAATCCGGGAACCGTCACGCAACACCACGAACGCCTCCAGCACCTCGCCGCGCAGTTCGTCCGGCATGCCGACCACGGCCGCCTCGGCGACCAGATCGTGCAGCACCAGCACGCTCTCCACCTCGAACGGGCCGATCCGGTAGCCGGACATGATGATCACGTCGTCGTCGCGGGCGGAGAAGCGGAAGCAGCCGTTCTCGTCCTGCGAGCCCGCGTCGCCGGTGAGGTACCAGCGGCCGTCGGGGGTGTAGCGCTGGGCGGTGCGCTCGGGAGCGTCGAGGTAACCGAGGAACCACAGCAGCGGACTGTTCTCGGTGTCGATGGCGACCCGGCCGAGTTCACCGATCGGCGCGATCGTGTCCGCGTTGTCGGACAGCACCGCGCAGGTCCAGCCGGGCAGCGCGCGGCCCATCGAGCCGGCCGGGACCTCGGCGTCGAGCGCCTCGTGCCAGGAATTGCAGATCAGCATGCCGTGCTCGGTCTGCCCGTAGTGATCACGCACCGCGACGCCGAAATGTTCCTGCGACCAGGCGACGACCTCGGGGGTCAGCGGTTCACCGGCGGAAGAGGCGCGCCGCAGCGGGTGTTGCAGGGCGGGCGTGTTCGGGTCCGAACGCAGCGCGCGGTAGACCGTCGGGGCGGCGGTGAAGTTGGTGACGCCGAACCGGGTCAGCACCTGCCAGGTGAGCGTCGGCGAGAACGGCGCGTGCAACAGGATGCTGCGCATGCCGCTGCCGAGCGGGGCGATGATCGCCCAGTACAGGCCGTAGGCCCAGCCGGGATCGGCCGCGTTCCAGAAGACGTCGTCGGGGCGCACGTCCAGCGCGAACTCCTGATACGCCTGGAACGCCGCGACCGCGCGCAACGGAATCGGCACGCCCTTCGGGGTGCCGGTGGTGCCGCTGGTGAACAGCTCGACCAGCAACCCGTCGCCGCCGACCGCCACCGGCGGCGGGGTCGGCGTGTGGTCGGCGTGCACATCCACCATGCCCAGCGTGCCCTCGGGCGAATCGCCGCTGACGATGACCTGCCACGGCGCGTCGGCGGGCATGTCGGGGCCGGCCGCCAGCTTCGACGCCTGATCGGCGTCGGCGATCACGATCGACGTGCCGCTCGCTTCCAGCCGGAACGCGATGGCGGGCGGCGCGAACGCGGTGAACAGCGGAACGTGCACCGCGCCGAGCCGCCAGATCCCGAGCAGCGCCACCACCAGGTCGGTGGACTTCGCCATCAGGGTCGCGACCCGGTCGCCCTGCCCGATCCCGAGTTCGGCCAGCCCGGTGGCGAAGCGCGTCGACCGTTCCCGCAGTTCGCCGTAGGTGAGGTCGATCGAGGACAGGTCCCGCTCGACGATCGTGAACGCGACGGCGCCCGCCGGGTGCCGATCGCACAGTAGCTCCGCCGCGGACGCCTCGGGCCGGTCGTACATGTCCAGCAGTTCGCACACCCTGGGTTTCAGGTCGGTACCCATCTCGCCACTCCTCATCGTGATCCCGCTCACCGAATAGGATGTGGGTCACACCGAGTTCGCTACTACCCCCGAAAAGGGGTGAGTCCCATGACCCACACCGCACTGCTGCGTCCGCGCGATGCCGACGCGTTGCGCGCCGAAATCCGCTGGGTGGCGACCGCGGCCGGGGTGCCGGTGACCTTCGGCGGCGAAGTGCACAACGATGCGCTGCTGCTCTCGGAATTCGTCGGCACGCTCACCAACGGGCTACGCGGCCTGTCCGTGCTGCGCACCTCCGGTCTGGGCGGACGCGTGATCGATTCCGGGCGGCCCGCCTCGGTCACCGATTACGTCAATACCTCTTCCATCACCCACCACTACGACGGACCGGTCTCGGGTGAGGGGCTCCGGTCGATCGTGGCGGTGCCGGTGGTCGTGGACAAGCGCTCCCGGGCGGTCCTCTACGCCGCCACCCGCAGCGCGAGTCCGGTCGGTGACCGCACCGCCGATCTGGTCGTGCAGGCCGCGCGCCGGCTCGCCGCGGAGATCAGCATTCGCGACGAGGTGGACCGGCGCCTGCGGTTGCTCGAGGCGACCACCCCGACTCCGGAGGCGGCGCCCGCGGTGTCCGAGGAGTTGCGCGACATCCACGCCGAACTGCGCGGCATGGCTCGTTCCGCAGGGGACGATCTGCTGCGCACGCGCCTGCACACGGTCTGTGAACGGCTCACCCGGGTCATGGTCGGCGATCCGCTTCCCGACGCGCCGCGGCTGTCCCGCCGCGAGTTGGACGTGCTGTCCCAGATCGCCCTCGGGTGTTCCAATCAGGAAGCCGCCCAACGTCTTTCGCTCGGGCCGGAGACCGTCAAGAGTTACCTGCGCAACGCCATGACCAAACTGGACGCGCACTCGCGCCACGAGGCGGTGGTCGCGGCTCGCCGGCACGGGCTACTCCCCTGACCGAAGCCGCACGCCTGTGGTCAGCGGTCCGCGTCGGGAAGCAGGTCGGGGCGGCGGGCGCGGGTGCGGGCCAGGGATTGCTCGCGTCGCCAGGCGGCGACCTTCGCGTGGTCGCCGGAGAGGAGCACCGGGGGGACCTCGAGGTCGCGCCAGGTGACCGGGCGGGTGTAGCTGGGGCCCTCGAGCAGACCGTCGGAGAACGAATCCTCTTGGTGCGATTGCTGATTGCCCAAGACTCCGGGTAGCAGGCGAACCACGGCCTCGGTCATGACGAGGACGGCGGCCTCGCCGCCGATCAGGACGTAGTCGCCGATGCTGACCTCTTCGACGCGAACCCGCCGGGCCGCGTCGTCGAAGACGCGCTGGTCGATGCCCTCATAACGCCCGCAGGCGAACACGAGGTGGTCTTCGGTGGCCCAGCGCTGGGCGGTTTCCTGGGTGAACGGGACGCCGGCGGGCGTGGGGACGACGAGCAGTGCGTCGTCGGGGCAGACCGCGTCGAGCGCATCGCCCCAGATGGTCGGCTTCATGACCATGCCGGGTCCCCCGCCGTACGGCGAGTCGTCGACGGACTTGTGCACATCGTGCGTCCAGTCACGCAGGTCGTGCACGTCGACCGAGATCAGGCCCTTGTCGATGGCCTTGCCCAGCAACGCGGTGCGCAGCGGCTCAAGATATTCCGGAAAGATCGTGACCACATCGAGTTTCACGGCGACCTCATTCCGGATCGAGGAGCCCTTCGGGCGGATCGATGACGATCAGCCGGTCCGCGAGCGAGACGGTGGGCACGATGGCGGTGACGAACGGGATCAGGATCTCCCGGCCGTCGTCGGCGGCTTTCACCGAAAGCAGTTCTCCCGCAGCGGAATGCAGCACTTCGCGCACGGTGCCGACCACGGTTTCGTCGAGCAGCCGGACGGTCAGGCCCTCGAGTTCGTGGTCGTAGTACTCGTCCGGGTCGTCGCCCGGCGGCAGGTCGTCGCTGTCCACCACGAACAGCGTGCCGCGCAGGGCGTCGGCAGCGTCCCGGTCGGCGACGCCGGCGAGAAACACCAGAAGCCGACCCGAATGCTCTCGGGCCGACTCCACGGTGAAGTCGCGGACTTCCTTGGATCGCGCCAGTCGCCCGCGCAGCCTGCTGCCCGGCGCGAACCGGGCCTCCGGCTCATCGGTGCGGATCTCGACGACCAGTTCACCGCGCACGCCGTGCGACTTGGCGACCCGTCCTACGACAAGTTCCATCTACTGGTCGGTGTCGACCACGTCGACCCGGATGCCCCGGCCGCCGATGCCGGCGACGAGGGTGCGCAGTGCGGTCGCGGTACGACCGCCGCGACCGATCACCTTGCCCAGGTCGTCGGGGTGCACGTGCACCTCGACGGTGCGTCCGCGGCGGCCGGTGATCAGCTCGACGCGGACGTCATCGGGATTCGCGACGATGCCGCGAACAAGATGTTCGACAGCATCGGCGACGACGGCGCTCATGACTCCACCTCGCTGGCGCTCGGCTCCGTCATGACCGCCGAGGCGGCTGTGCCAGACGTTCGCTCGCTGCGCTCGCTCATGGCTACTCGGAGGCCTCAGCAGCGGCGGGCGCCTCGGCGGCCTCGTCCTTCTTGGCGGCCTTCTTCTTCGGGGTGACGGCCTCGCCGGTGGGGGCGTTGTCCGCGGCGGCCAGCGCGGCGTTGAACAGGTCCAGCTTGGACGGCTTCTCGGCCTTGACCTTCAGCGTGCCCTCGGCGCCCGGCAGGCCCTTGAACTTCTGCCAGTCACCGGTGATCTCCAGCAGGCGCTGGACCGGCTCGGTCGGCTGCGCGCCGACACCCAGCCAGTACTGAGCGCGCTCGGAATCGATCTCGATGAGCGACGGCTCTTCCTTCGGGTGGTACAGGCCGATGGACTCGATGGCCCGGCCGTCCCGGCGGGTCCGCGCGTCGGCGACGACGATGCGGTACTGGGGGTTGCGGATCTTGCCCAAGCGGGTGAGCTTGATGCGAACAGCCATGCTTGTTTTGCCTCTTTCGTAGTCTGGTCACGGCGCAATTCAGCGACCCGCACGGTCTGCGAGCCCGGTTTAGCGCATGGAGTGTGTGACCGCCGCGCGGTACGTAACCGGAGACGGGCTGACACTTGTCCGGAAGGACGGTTGTTCATTCTGCCAGACGGGCCGCGTTCACCTGAAATCGCCTCGTTCATCCCGTTGCGCACCGGCGTCGCGCGGCTATAAACGAGGCATGGGGATCTTCCGCCGGGATCGGCGCAAGCAGAGTACGACTCGAGCGACCGTGAACGAGGTCGGCTCGGAGATCGCGGGCGAGGTAGTCGCCACGGGGCTGTTCCGAGTGCTGCGCGGGATGGTCCACGCGATCCTGCACGCCTTCGCCTGAGGCGCACGACCTGTCCGAGCAGAACTCCTAGTCGGACGGGACCGCGGCGGTCAGGGCGCGGGTCTTCGTCCACGGCCCGCCCCACCACAGTTGCCAGCCGAACGAGCGCGCCGAGAGGGTCTGGGCGCCGTTGGCGGTGAGGGTGGTCTCGTATTCGCCGGTCCGGCCGATATCGACCAGCACGAGATGACCACCGGGGCGCAGTACGCGCAGCGCCTCCCGCACGGCGGCGGCCCGGCCCGCGGACGCCTTGATGTTGTGGATCGCGAGACTGGAGACGATCACGTCGAATTCGTCGTTGCGGAACGGCAGGGCGGTCATGTCGCCGGTGTGCAATTCGATTCGATCGGCGACGTTTTCGGCGAGGGCGTTGCGCTCGGTGGTGGCCAGGCTGTTGCCCGACTGGTCGACCGAACGCCACAGGTCGATGCCCACCGCGCGGCCTTCCGGCAGCCGCTTCGCCGCGGCGAGCAGCACCGCGCCGCGGCCGCAACCCAGATCGAGCAACCGCTCGTCGCCGCGTAAGCCGAGATCGTCGAGCAGGCCGTCCCACGCGCGGAACTTGCCGCGCCGGGTCGCGTGCAGGAACAGCCCGAACTGCGCGGCTATGACCAGGCCGGCCAGTAAGGTCAGCCAGGCCGGAGTCGTGTTGCCGACCAGCGCGTTTGCCACCGCGGCCAGCAGGAAGCCGAGCGCGAGGACGCCGAGCATGAGCATGATGGGCGGCGCGTCGAAGCCGTAGGACGCGCGCCGCGATGTGGTCGTCGTCACAAGGGCGATTGTATCCAGCGCTGAAGTTTTCGCGCCCCAACAGTTTTCAGGGCTTTGCTGATCATCGGACCAGCGGAGCGAGGGTGCGCCCGGCGAGATCGACCGCGCCCGGCCGATGCCCGTTGGTGACCATGTTGACGATGATGCCCTGCACACCCTGGTCGAGGACCCGGGACTGCAACTGCTCGGCTACCTCATCGGGCGAGCCGACGAACTGGCGATCGGCGATGCTCTGCGCGCGTTCCTCGTCGGACAGCGCGTCGACGTCGACACCGATGCCGCGCAGCAGATCCCGCTGTTCCTTGCGTGCCTGATCGCCGTCCTCGTCGACCATGAGGAAGCACAGGTAGCTGACCTCCAGCGTGGACGGATCGCGGCCGACCTCGGCGCACCGCTGATGCAGGGCCGCCATCTTCTTCGGCAGTTCCGAGGCATTGCAGATGATGTTGAGGTGGTCGGCGAAACGAGCGGCCAGCGCGAACGTCTTCTTCTCCCCCGACCCGCCGAGCAGGATCGGCAGGTCGTCGCGCAGCCGAGGCTCGTTGATCGCGTGGTCGGTGTGATACCACTTGCCGTCGAAGGTGACCGGCTCGCCGCGCAGCATCGGCCGGATGATCCGCAACGCCTCGTCGAGCCGCTCGAAACGATCGGTGAAGGTGCCGAATTCGAAGCCGTAGGACTGGTGCTCGAGCTCGAACCACCCCGCGCCGATCCCCAGCACCGCCCGGCCCGCGCTGACCAGATCGAGCGTGGTGACGGTCTTCGCGGTCAGGGCCGGATTGCGGTAGGTATTGCCGGTCACCAACGCGGACAACTGAATTCGCTCGGTGGACGCGGCGATCCCGGACAGTGTGGTGTACGCCTCCAGCATCGGATCGCCGGGTTCGCCGAGTCCCGGCAGCTGATAGAAGTGATCCATCACGAACACGGTGTCGAACCCCGCCGCCTCGGCCTCCCTGGCCTGCGCGACCACCGTGGGGAACAGCTCGGAAACCGGCTGTCCATAGCTGAAGTTGGGCATCTGATAACCGAGACGAATGCTCATACCGCCCGACGATACGCGCGCCCGCGATCTTCCCGCGCCTAGGCACTCGAGCGCCGCACTCCCTCCAGAGCCCCGTTCCCGCCGCGGGTCTTCAGCGGTGGCCCGTGACCGGTGTGTGATGGGCGTAGAGGCGGCCGCGAAGGACTACGGCGTAGGGGGTGGTCAGGATTTCCGGGTTGGTGCGGGGGTCTTCTTGGTAGACAACGAAATCGGCGGGGGCGCCGGGTTCGATGCCGGGGCGGCCGAGCCAGGTCCGGGCGTTCCAGGAGGCGGCGCCCAGCGCGTCATGGGTGGACAGGCCGGCGCCGCCGAGCGCGGTGATCTCGTCGGCGATGCGGCCGTGGCGGATGGAACCGCCCGCGTCGGTGCCGGCGAAGATCGGCACGCCCGCGTCGTGGGCGTTGGCGACGGTGCTGCGGACGCGGCGGTGCAGGTCGCGCATGTGCGCGGCATAGGTCGGGAATTTGCCTGCGCTGTCGGCGATTTCGGGGAAGGTGTCGATATTGACCAGGGTCGGCACCAGGGCGGTGCCGTGGTCGACCATCATCTCGATGGTGTCGTCGGTGAGGCCGGTGCCGTGTTCGAGGCAGTCGATGCCCGCGTCGATCAGGCCAGGCAGGGCGTCCTCGCCGAAGACGTGCGCGGTGACCCTGGCGCCGTTCGCGTGGGCGGCGTCGATGGCCTCTTTGAGGATGGCGTCGCTCCAGAGCGGGCGCAGGTCGCCGACGGAGCGGTCGATCCAGTCGCCGACGATCTTCACCCAGCCGTCGCCGAAGCGGGCCTGTTCGGCGACGATCTCCGGCAGGTCGCGTTCGTCGTCGAGTTCGATGCCCAGCTCGCGGATGTAGCGGCGGGGGCGGGCGATGTGGCGGCCCGCGCGGATGATGCGCGGCAGTTCCTCGTGGTCGTCGATGAACCGGGTGTCGATGGGCGAACCGGCATCGCGCAGCAGCAGCGCGCCCGCATCCCGCTCGGTCTCCGCCTGCGCGATCGCCCCGTCCCGATCCTCGTCTCCCCCGCCGTACCGGATCCCGACATGGCAGTGCGCATCGACCAGACCCGGCACGATCCACCCTGTGCGACACAGTGTTTCGGCCCCCGGCACCGGCTCGAACGACACCAGCCCATCCCGCACCCACACATCGCGAACATCCTCCCCGGGGAGAACCACACCTCGCAGATGCACAGCAACCTCCTGGACGTCGTCGGCTGCCTCCAACCTAACGCCCCTTCCCTCGACCGTCACGCCTCGCCCGGCAGCCGACCTGCCGCACACGGCCTACCCACCGGGCACGATCAGCCAGCGAATCCGTGCGCAGCCAAACCCGAGAGGCACGGAGCACGGCCAATGGCTCGTCGCGGAAGTACGCGCGTCCACTAGGGCGTGCGAAGCGGAAAGGGACATGCGCGGGACTCGACAGCTGCTGGCCGGTCAGGTTCGAGCAGTACTACGTCGCTATATCGGTGGCACACCCGTATGGCGGCAGGCGGCCTTCGATTGCGGGCCGATTCGCCCGCAGCGCACGTAACAGCCCGCGAATTCGATGGCGGCCGAACAGGAAGTGCGCGGGGTGATCTATGGGCTGCGGATCAGTCGGCTCCATTCCAGAGATGACCACTTTCACGGCCGCGCCGCCGACCGAATCCACCGATCATCGCGGCTGCCGACAGTGCGGTGCGGTCGATCGGCCGGGTACCACCCTCTCGCGGCACCGCACTTCAGAGGGCACGATCGTCTACGCCCGCTGCCCGTGCGGCACCGTGAGCGTCCGGCTGGAACCGATCACTCGCCTCCGCGTCGGGTTCTGACCGCGGCGCACGAATCGACTGCTGCGCAAGTAACTCAGGTGCGGCGATACAGAACGTGGGGCGTACCCGAAGCAGGCGCGGGCAATCCGCGCACTGTAACAGCCTCTAGATCACGCACGACCTGAACCGCCGCGCGTGCAGCTTGCCGCCGCGCACACGTACTCACCGGCTGATTCATGCGGAGCCCAAGGGAACATGCGGGGCGATCACTTCGACTCGCGAACGAAAATCCGCCCCGCACCGGAGATCTCGGTGCGGGGCGGGTGAAAGGCCTTACTTCTTTGGGAACTTCAGTTTCGACAGGTCGAAACCTTCGAGCCCGGGCGGCAATTGGTCCAATCCGGCGGGCATGTTCGAGAGGTCCGGCATCCCGGCCGGCAAACCGGGCATTCCCGCGGGCATGCCGGGCAGGCCGCCGCGCACCTTCGGCGGGGTGGGGCCGCGCCCGCCCTTTTTCCCCTTCTTGCCCTTTTTGTTGTTGCCTCGGCGGGAGCCGGGCATGCCCATCTGCCTGCCCATCATCGCCATCATCTTCTTGGCTTCGAAGAACCGGTCGACGAGCTGGTTGACCTCGGAGACCTGGACCCCGGAGCCGTTGGCGATGCGCAGGCGACGCGAAGCGTTGATGATCTTCGGGTTGTCCCGCTCGGCGGGGGTCATGCCGCGGATGATGGCCTGCACCCGATCCAGCGACTTGTCGTCGACGGCGGCGAGCGCGTCCTTCATCTGGCCGGCGCCGGGCAGCATGCCGAGCAGGTTGCCGATCGGGCCCATCTTGCGGATGGCGAGCATCTGGTCGAGGAAGTCCTCGAGCGTCATCTCGCCGCTGCCGATCTTGCGGGCGGCTTCCTCGGCCTGTTCCTGGTCGTAGATCTGCTCGGCCTGCTCGATCAGGCTGAGCACGTCGCCCATGCCGAGGATGCGGCTGGCCATCCGGTCCGGATGGAAAACGTCGAAGTCCTCGAGCTTCTCACCGGTGGAGGCGAACATGATCGGCGCGCCGGTCACCTCACGAACGGACAGCGCGGCACCACCGCGGGCGTCACCGTCGAGCTTGGTGAGCACGACGCCGGTGAAGCCGACGCCGTCGCGGAAGGCCTGCGCGGTGGCGACCGCGTCCTGGCCGATCATCGCGTCGAGCACGAACAGCGTCTCGTCCGGCTGCACGGCGTCGCGGATGCCCGCGGCCTGGCGCATCAGTTCCTCGTCGATGCCGAGGCGACCGGCGGTGTCGACGATGACCACGTCGTACTGCTTGCCGCGCGCCTCCTCGATGCCGCCGCGGGCGACCTCGACCGGGTCGGCGGCCGAGACGCCGAGCGCGTTCTCGCCGCCGCCGATGGAGGTGCCCGCGTGCGGCGCGAACACGGGCACGCCCGCACGCTCGCCGACCACCTGAAGCTGGGTGACCGCGCCGGGCCGCTGGAGGTCACAGGCCACCAGCAACGGCTGATGTCCCTGTCCCTTCAGCCATTTGGCGAGCTTGCCCGCGAGGGTCGTCTTACCGGCGCCTTGCAGACCGGCGAGCATGACCACGGTCGGCGGGTTCTTGGCCAGGGTCAGCCTGCGGGTCTCGCCGCCGAGGATGCCGATGAGTTCCTCGTTGACGATCTTGACGACCTGCTGCGCCGGATTCAGCGCCGCGGAGACCTCGGCGCCCTTGGCGCGCTCCTTGATTCGAGCGATGAAACCGCGCACCACGGGCAGCGCGACGTCGGCTTCGAGCAGCGCCAGCCGGATCTCCCGGCAGGTGGCGTCGATGTCGGCCGGTGACAGACGCCCCTTACCGCGCAGATCCTTGAGGGCACCGGTAAGCCGGTCGGACAGGGATTCGAACACCGATCGCGCTCCTGATCTCGGGGGACGTCAATTGCCTCCCAGGGTAATGGGATAGCCGACCTGTCCGCGCATGGGGATGAACGCGCGGGAAAGCGACCGGGCCATTTCGCTTCCCGGTCGCCGGATTTCCCGCGCTGTACAGCAGATCTTATTCGAGCGAACGACGCCGCGGTTTGGCCGTCTTGCGATAGTCGTGATTCTCCTTGGCCACCATGTAGACCGCCTCGCGGGCGGTCAATCCCAGCTCGAGCGCCAGGTCGTCGAGGATGGCCCATTCCGTGGTGGTGGGGATTCGCGAGCTGGCGACCGTGGAGGCGATGGTCATGGCGGTCACAGCCTGTTGTCCGGTCAATGTCCGACCCGGTAGCCAGGAAACGACCCAGCGATCCCCGCCGACGCACCGCGCCATGTGCGTGGTCTCGTCGCTCGTCATCATCGACGCCGAAACAACTTCAATTGCCACCGACGTGCTCCCCTCATGCTAGCGATAGCCAGACGCTCTGATACTAGAACGTGAGGGACCCTCGAGATATGGGTTCCAGCAAATCATGTGCAACGGATTGGTTACTGGGCAGCGAAGGTCAGGAGCCGATGATCTCCGGTCCGGGCATGCCCGCTTCCGGCTTCTTCGGCGCCGGGCGCGGGACGACGGCCAGGATCGCCTTTTCGATCTCGGCCCGGCGGTCCGGGCTGTCCGCGGAACCGAGGTCGAGACAGAAGGTGTCGACGACGGCCGAGCCCATGGTCACCACCTTGGCCCAGCGAACGTCGGCCCCGCAGTCCTCCAGGGCGGCGGCGAGCCGGCTGAGCACCCCGATCCGATCCTCGGCGCGCAGTTCGAGCAGCACCTGCCCCGGAACCGAGGTCCCGGACCAGAGCACCCGCGGCTGCGCCTGTGCGAACTGGCTGGGCCCGATGCCGCCCGCGTCCCGTTCGCGCTTCGCGAGCACGGCAGGAACGTCCAGGTCACCGGCGATCGCGCGGATCAGTTCCTGGCGCAACAGCCCGGCATCCGGCGGGTCACCGAACTTCGGCGACACCACGAAAGTGTCGATGGCGGAATCGCCTTCGACGCCGAGCGAGGCGGAGAGCACCCGCAGCGAGTGCAGCGCGAGCACTCCGGCGGCGTCGGAGAGCAGGCCCGCGGCGTCGGGCGCGATCACGGTGACCGCGTAGGTGTACTTGCCCTCCCCCGGCTTCAATTCGACGTGCACGCCGCCCGCCTTGGCCTTGGCGACGAGTTCCGGCGCGATCGGTTCCGGCGTCGGCAACTCACCCCCGGCCATGACCAGGCGGCAGCGCCGGACGAGATCGCCGATCAGCGAGGCCTTCCAGTCGCCCCACACGCCGGGGCCGGTGGCGAGCGAGTCCGCCTCGGCCAGGGTGTGCAGCAGTTCCAGGAGCTCCGGGTCGCCGCCGAGCGTGTCGACGACGTGCTGGACCGTGGCGGGATCGGCCAGGTCGCGCCGGGTCGCGGTGTCCGGGAGCAGCAGATGATGCCGGACGATGGCGCTGAGCGTGCGCACGTCCGAGGGCCACAGGCCGAGCCGGCGGCCGATATGGGTGGCCAGCTCGGCGCCGACCACACTGTGGTCGCCGGCCCGGCCCTTGCCGATGTCGTGCAGCAGCGCACCGAGTGCGAGCAGGTCCGGCCGGGCCACCCGGGTGCTCATCGCGCTGGCGTAGGACACCGTCTCCATCAGATGGCGATCGACGGTCCAGGTGTGCAGGGCGTCCCGCGGCGGCAGGTCGCGCACGGCGCCCCATTCCGGAAGCAGCCTGCCCCACAGGCCCGTTCGGTCCAGCGCCTCGATCGCGTCGATGGCGCCGCGGCCCGCGCCGAGCAGCACCAGCAGGTCGTTCAGCGCGTCCTTGGGCCAGGGTTCGCGCAGTTCGGGCGCGTCCTCGGAAAGCCGGTTCAACGTGGTGGCCGACATCGGCAGCCCGGTCTGTGCCGACGCGGCCGCCACCCGGAGGATGAGGCCGGGGTCGCGCTGCGGCCGCGCGTCCCTGGCCAGCACCACCTCCCCCGCGTGCTCGACCACCCCCTCATCGAGTGGTCGGCGCACCGGCATGCGACGCAGCCGGGCCAGCCCGCGCCGCGGCAAAGCGTTTGCCGCGGTACGCAATCCGACATCGACCGAGTAGCTCACCGTCCGCGCGGAATCGCTCAGCGTGCGCGCGAGATCGAAGCGGTCACCGACCCGCAGCGCCGCGCCGATCTCGTCGGCATCCTGAGCGCGCAGCTGGTCACGGGCTCGGCCCGCGACCCGGTGCAGTTCGGTGCGAACATCCAGCAAACGCCGGTGTGCTTGCTTCAGGCCGCCGCCGGGCACCTCCGGACCGAGTCCCGGCATGGCATCGGTCAATTGGGCGATGGCCAGCGCGTCGAGCAACTGGATGTCACGCAGGCCGCCGCGCCCGTTCTTCAGATCGGGTTCGGCGCGATGGGCGATCTCGCCGCTGCGCTGCCAGCGCGCCTCGGCCTGGGCGATCAGCTCGTCGAACCGGGACCGGATCCCGGTCCGCCACTCCCGGCGCACCCCGCCGATCAGCAGGTTGCTCAGATCCTGATCGCCGACGATGTGCCTGGCCTCGAGCATGCCGAGCGCGGCGATCAGGTCGTCGGAGGCCACCCGCAGCGCCTGCGGGACGGTGCGCACGCTGTGATCGAGCTTGATGTGGGCGTCCCACAGCGGGTACCAGAGCTGGTCGGCGACCTCGGCGACCCTGGCCGGGTCGACGTCGTCGTGCAGTAGCACCAGATCCAGGTCGGAGTACGGGAGCATTTCCCTGCGCCCGAGTCCGCCGACCGCGACCACGGCGAGGCCGCTGTCCCTGGTGATGCCCAGTTCGGTGCCCTTGCTGGTGAGCCACAGCTCATAGAGATCGACCAGGGCCTGTCTCAAGGATTCGGCGTCGAGCCGTGGGTTGCGCGGCATGCCGCCGTCGAGCAATTGCGTTCGAGCGCGAACCAGATCGGCCGCCCCGTTGGATACCTTGCCGTTGCCGTCGCCGTG
Organism: Nocardia sp. NPDC006044; assembly: GCF_042871115.1. Taxonomy (NCBI): domain Bacteria; kingdom Bacillati; phylum Actinomycetota; class Actinomycetes; order Mycobacteriales; family Nocardiaceae; genus Nocardia; species Nocardia sp. NPDC006044. Next base: position 1,239,742 of record NZ_JBIAID010000001.1, on the reverse strand, counting down.
CTCGCTGCTGCTGCCCACAACCCACCACCCATCCATACGCTGCGGCCCCGCCCCGACCGGTGCTCCGGTAGGAGGCGGGGCCGCCGCTCGATCGATATTCGTTACAGAGCGTCGGTACCGCGTTCGCCGGTCCGCACCCGGATGATCGTGTCGACCGGAGTCACCCAGACCTTGCCGTCACCGATCTTGCCGGTGCGGGAGGCCTCGACGATCACCTCGACGACCTTGTCCACGGACGCGTCGTCGACGACCACCTCGACCCGAACCTTGGGCACGAAATCCACGGAGTACTCCGCACCGCGGTAGACCTCGGTGTGGCCCTTCTGCCGGCCGTAGCCCTGCACCTCGCTGACAGTCATGCCGAGCACGCCCGCCTGCTCGAGCCCGGTCTTGACGTCCTCGAGTGTGAACGGTTTGACGATTGCGGTGATCAGTTTCATGTTCGTCATGCCTCCTTGACGGCCGAACGTGCCGTGCTGCCCAGCGCGGCGAAATCGTAGGCGGTTTCCGCGTGCTCGGACTCGTCCAAGCCCACTGCCTCGGCTTCGTCGCTGACTCGCAGCCCAATGGTGAACTTCACGATATAGGCAATGATCAGGCTGGCGATGAAGGAGAAGGCAAGTACCGCACCGGCACCCACCGCCTGCCGCCACAGCTGATCGATGCCGCCGCCGTAGAGCAGGCCGGTCTTGCCCGCGCCCGCCTCCGGCGTGGCGACCAGGCCGACCATCAGGGTGCCGACGATGCCGCCGACCAGGTGCACGCCGACCACGTCGAGCGAGTCGTCGAAGCCGAACTTGAACTTCAGGCCCACCGCGAGGGCGCACAGCACGCCGGCGACCACGCCGATGACCAGCGCGCCGAGCACGTTGACCGAGGAGCAGGACGGGGTGATCGCGACCAGACCGGCCACCACACCCGAGGCCGCGCCGAGCGAGGTCGGCTTGCCGTCGCGGAACTTCTCCACCAGCAGCCAGCCGAGCATGCCGGCACAGGTCGCGAAGGTGGTGGTGAGGAAGGTCGAACCGGCCAGGCCGCCCGAGGTCACTGCGGAACCCGCGTTGAAGCCGAACCAGCCGAACCAGAGCAGACCGGCGCCGAGCATGACGAAGGGCAGGTTGTGCGGGCGGAACGCGGTGGTCGGCCAGCCCTTGCGCTTACCGAGCACCAGCACCAGCGCGAGGCCGGCCGCACCGGCATTGATGTGCACCGCGGTGCCACCGGCGAAGTCGACCGCGAGCAGCTTGTTCGCGATCCAGCCGCCCTCGTGCACGACCGTGCCGTCCGCGTCCTTCACATCGAAGTCGAAGACCCAGTGCGCGACCGGGAAGTAGACCACCGTGGCCCAGATGCCCGCGAAGAGCAGCCAGGAGCCGAACTTGAGGCGGTCGGCGACCGCACCCGAGATGAGGGCAACCGTGATGATGGCGAACATCAGCTGGAAGGCGACGAACACGCTCATCGGAATGGTGCCCGCGAGCGGAATGTTCACCGCCGCCGTGGTGACCGCGCCGCTGGCGTCCTTGGCCTCGGCAACCGAGTTGCCGCCGATCAGACCCTTCAGTCCGAAGAACTGCGCGGGGTCACCGATCACGCCGAACTTGTTGTCGCCGAATGCCGTCGAGTATCCGTACAGCGACCATAGGACGCCGATCAGTCCCATGGCGCTGACACTCATCATGATCATGTTCAGCACGTTCTTCGAACGGACCATGCCGCCGTAGAAGAATGCCAGGCCGGGCGTCATCAACAACACAAGCGCTGAACTCGCCAGCATCCATGCGGTGTCACCAGTGTCCGGTGCACCGGTAAGGGGAAAAGCCACCTTGAAGTCCTCCTCATCTCGGGCCCTGCCGACTCCGGCAAATGGACCTGCACAGAAGGGTCCTCACTCGGTGTTTCATCCACAGAGCTGACGTGTTTCACCTGCGTGAACGGATAGGCCAGTTGTGTTGCTTCCACGTTTCGTGGTTTACACCGCGACTTTTCGAGTTGATCGAAGGCTAGCTCCGGACAAAAGGGATATGCGGTTACCGGCCGGTAGAGCTAGCAAACATTCCGTTTGCGGTCCCTTTCACCGCAAACACAACGGATGTCGCATCGAATTCCGGGGCGGGCCGGCCCGAGTCTGCAATTCATCCCATCGAATACACATATCGAATCGACCGAAGGGCACTCCACCGCTGCCACCGGCCGAAGGCCACCTTCATTCCGGACGTATCGCCAGGATGAACCGACCGAAGGCACTGCCGGGCAGGATGCGGGGCGCCTTCGGTCCGGGGGGTTAGCCGAGCAGTGCGTCTACGAAGGCGCCCGGCTCGAACGGCGCGAGGTCGTCGGCGCCCTCGCCGAGGCCGACCAGCTTCACCGGGACGCCCAGCTCATGCTGCACCTGGAAGACGATGCCGCCCTTGGCGGTTCCGTCGAGCTTGGTGAGCACCACGCCGGTGATGTCGACCACCTCGGCGAACACGCGCGCCTGGGTCAGGCCGTTCTGGCCGACCGTGGCGTCGAGCACCAGCAGCACCTCGTCGACGGCGGCCTTCTTCTCCACCACGCGCTTGACCTTGCCCAGCTCGTCCATCAGGCCGGTCTTGGTGTGCAGGCGGCCCGCGGTGTCGATCATCACCACGTCGACGCCGCGCTCGATGCCCGCGCTCACCGCGTCGAAGGCGACGGCGGCGGGGTCGGCGGCCTCCTTGCCGCGGACGGTGTCGGCGCCGACCCGCTCGCCCCAGGTCTGCAACTGGTCGGCGGCGGCGGCACGGAAGGTGTCGGCCGCGCCGAGCAGCACCCGGCGGCCGTCGGCGACGAGCACGCGGGCGAGTTTGCCGGTGGTGGTGGTCTTTCCGGTGCCGTTGACGCCGACGACGAGCAGGATCGACGGATGGTCGGCGTGCGGCAGGGCGCGGATCGAGCGGTCGAGTTCCGGGCGCAGCGCCTCGATCAGCACGTCGCGCAGGACGGCGCGGGCCTCGCCGGTGGTGCGGACGCTGCGCGAGGCCATTTCCTGCCGCAGCCGGGCCACGACGGCGGCGGTGCTGGCGGTGCCGAGGTCGGCGAGCACCAGGGTGTCCTCCACCTCTTCCCACGACTCGTCGTCGAGGTCGCCGCCGCCGAGCAGGCCGAGCAGGCTCTTGCCGACCGCGTTCTGCGAACGGGACAGGCGGCCGCGCAGGCGGACGAGGCGGCCGGCGGTGGGGTCGATCTCCTCGAGCGGGACCGGGGTTTCGGCGCCGGCGGCGGTGTCGGGGGCTCCGGTCGGCGCGAGGTCCGTTCCGCTCAGCGAGGGTGACGTTGCGGCCGGGGGCGCTCCGGTCGGGGATGTGCCCGTCGCGGGTGGTGTCTTACCCGTCGTGGACGGAGTCATCCCCGTCGCGGACGGAGAAGTGCCCGTCTCGGGTGGAGTCGTGCCCGTCGCGGGCGGAGTCGTCCCCGGCTCGGCCGTGGCCGGATCGGTGGGGGCCGTGGCTGGATCGGCAGGCGCGGACGTCGCAGCGGCCGCGGTGTCGGCTTCAGCCGGTGCAGAACCGGATTCGTCAGCGTCCGGAGTCGTGCCCGTCGTTACCGGCTCTGCGGTGCCCGCAGCGGCGGCCACGTCCGTGGCGGTCGCACCGGACTCGGTGTCCGGCGCCTCGACGACGTCGGTGTCGGGCAGCGCGACATTCGTGATGCCGCGCTTCGGCGCGTCCCGGGGGACGGCCGCGTCGTCGCCGATGTGCGGCTGCCCGTCGGTGTCGGTGCGCTCGATCGGCTGCGGTTCCTTGGTCGCGGTCCCGCCCCGGCTGAAGCTGAATCCGCCCGACGCCGAGTACCCACCGGACTTGTCGGTCAGCTCTTTGTCGGCGGGCGGCGGCGTCAGCGATACCCGGGAGCGCTTGTACCGGACAAATCCGACAACAAGCACCACCAGCAGTAAGGCGGCGGCGACGGCGATCAGGATCCAGGCTGCGGAACTCACGCGCCCATCCTTGCAGAACCGAGCGGCCCGCTTTACCACGCCGCCCCGGGGCCGAGACACAACCCCCGAGATTTCTTGTCCTGCGGAACTTCTCGCGAGGTGGCAATAGTATCGGCGACGTGACCGATCGAAACGTGCTTGGGGGGCCGCTGGAAGAGTGCGGCACCGATCCTCTCACCGGCTTCTACCGGGACGGCTGCTGCAGCACCGGGCCGGAGGATCTCGGTAGCCACACCGTGTGCACCGTCGTCACGGCCGAATTCCTGGAACACCAGGCGTCCATCGGCAACGATCTGAGTACGCCGCGCCCGGAGAACAACTTCCCGGGCCTACAACCAGGTGACCGGTGGTGCGTGGTGGCCGTGCGCTGGCTGCATGCGCATGAGGACGGTGTCGCCGCACCCGTGGTGCTGGCCGCAACGCACGAAAACGCCCTGGAAGTGATCTCGATGGACATCCTGCGCAAATACGCCGTGGACGTGCCCAACGACGTGAGTGACCTGCTGTAAATCCGCCCGTCGCCCGGCGGCAGCCCGCGCACGCGCCGCGGCTGCCGGCCGGACCCGTCCCCGGCTTCGTCCGGTTCAGTCCCACGGCGCTTTTGCGCCATTCGATCTCGCCCTCGCACAATGCGATTCAGATCACTCCCCGGCCGCCGGGGTTATCGTCGGAGTGAAGGCCGGTGCAGCGGAGTAGCGGGATTGTTCGCCGACCTCCCAGCCGCGGAACACCGGCTGAGGATTGGCCTCCGCCAGCTTGTGTCAGTCGAATCCGTCCCACACCGTCGCGAACGGTGCCGACTTCTGCAACCAAGGCCGGGCCTCGACCCAGTCGCCGATCGCCGGATACCGATGAATTCAGTCCCGTACCGCCTCGCGCGACTGCGCCCCCGGGTCTCCGTTGATCACGATCGCTGGGCGGCTACCCGTTGGCGGTGTGCCTTCTGCCGGCAAGCCGGCGAGCAGTAGCGAGCGCGACGGCCGGTTCCGGTGTGCTGAACCATCGCGTCGCACACGGGGCAGCGCCGCGCGCTGGATTCGTTACGATTCGGCGATTCGTTACGCGATACGGCGTCGACGGCACGATTCGTTACGCCCGGTGTGGCGCGCATAGCGTCGAGGACGATCGCGGCCGTGCGATCGATCCGCCCTTTGGACTGCTGAAGCCGTTGGATCGCAACGCATCCGGTGAATATCGCCAGCACATCGGCCACTTCGATATCCGCGCGCACCGTGCCCTGCCGCTGTGCGGCGAGCAGTAGCCCACCCAGGGCCTTGTGGAAACGCGCACCCGCGCTCATCAGCAGGGCGCGCGGCCAGCCGTCGTCGGATTGCATCAATTCGCACAACGCCTCGTTGCCCGGCGTCGACGCCACCACCTCGGTGCAGAAGTCGAAGAACGCGGCACCGGGATCCGGGGCGTCGAGATGGTCGGCCGCCAGCTTGGCCAGCCGATCGACGCGCTGCTGCATAACCGCTTCCAGCAGATCGAATTTCGTCGGGAAGTGCCGGTAGACGGTGCCCGCGCCGACTCCGGCCCGGCGCGCCACCTCGGCCAGCGACACCGACGGCCCGTGCTCGGCGAACGCCCGCTGAGCGGCGGCCAGCACCAGCGCGCGATTGCGCCGGGCATCGGCCCTGGCCGTCGGAAGCGTGCGCGGGCCACGAGCGCGCGCGGTCACGGTGTCCGCAGCGACGTCGGCTGGTGCGGTCATTTCGTTACGCCCTTCTCGCAGCTGACCTGGTGAACCGGGTCAGTGCACCCATATGGTCCGAAATACGGGTTGCTCGACCCGATTCTATCGACAGAGAAGGCACGCATGTCCCCTCAGCACAACCTCGTTCTCGTCACCGGCGCGACCGGCCAGCAGGGCGGCGCGACCGCTCGCAGGCTGCTGGCCGACGGCCGGGCGGTGCGGGCGCTGGTCCGTGATCCATCCGCACCCGCTGCCCGGGCCTTGGCCGCGGCGGGCGCGGAACTAGCGGTCGGTGACTTCGACGCCCCCGGCACCCTGCCCGCCGCACTCGCCGGTGCCACAGCGCTTTTCGCGGTGCCGCCGGCCGCGCACGGCCCGCAGGGGTGGGACGTCGACCTCGAAGCGCGGCGCGGCATCGCGCTCGTCGACGCGGCTCGCGCGGCCGGCGTCGAGCAGATCGTGTTCACCGGCATCGCCTCGTTCCACGGCGACGACCACACCTGGGGCGCCGGCGGCAAGCACCGCATCGAAGCGGCGGTTGCGGCCAGCGGCACCCGCTACACCCTGCTGCGCCCGGTCCGGTTCATGGAGAACTACCTGATGCGCGGCCTCCCGGTCGACGGCATCGTGGACGGCGTGCACCGGCACCTGTTCCCGGCCGACCGGCCGATGAAGGTCATCGCGCTGGCCGACATCGCCGACATCGCGGCTCTCGCCTTCGCCGACCCGGATCGCTGGCACGGCAAGACCCTCGAACTCGCGGGCGACGCACCCACGCCACCGGCCGCCGCCGAGGCGATCAGCCGGGCCACCGGCCATCCGATCCGCTATCAGGAACTGGACGAGACGGCCGCCGCCGAACTCGGCGACGCGATCGCCCAGGCTTGGCGGCTGATGCGCACAACCGGCGGCTGGCGCGCCGACATCGCCGCCGTCCGCGAAATCCACCCGGGACTGCGCACTTTCGACGCCTGGCTGGCCGAAACCGGTGCCGCGCAAATCAAGTCGCTAATGGACAGCGACTCGGTTGCCAATGCGCGCTAACCCGCACCACTCTCGATTTCCCGCACCGAATTCCGCATGCGATTCTCGGTGCGGGAATCCAGAAGGCGTGCGGCTCAGCTAGCTGCGGCACCCACCGGAGCGACATTCTGCCCGCGCAGGCGCTGGGAGATGACCTGGGTGATGCCGTCGCCGCGCATGCTGACGCCGTAGAGGGCGTCGGCGATCTCCATGGTCGGCTTCTGGTGGGTGATGACGATCAGCTGGCTCTTCTCCCGCAGCTGCTCGAACAGGCCGATCAGGCGGCGCAGGTTGGTGTCGTCCAGCGCGGCCTCGACCTCGTCCATCACGTAGAACGGGGACGGACGGGCACGGAAGATGGCGACCAGCAAGGCCACCGCGGTGAGCGACTTCTCGCCACCGGACAGCAGCGAGAGCCGCTTGACCTTCTTGCCCGGCGGCCTGGCCTCCACCTCGATGCCGGTGGTGAGCATGTCGGACGGGTCGGTGAGGATCAGGCGGCCCTCGCCGCCCGGGAACAGTTTCGCGAAGACGCCGACGAACTCGCGCTCGACGTCCTCCCACGCCTCGGTGAACACCTGCAGAATCCGGGCGTCCACCTCGGCGACCACCTCCAGGAGGTCCTTGCGCGCGCTCTTGACGTCCTCCAGCTGAGTGGCCAGGAAGTTGTAGCGCTCCTCGAGCGCCGCGAACTCCTCCAGCGCAAGCGGATTCACCTTGCCGAGGGTGGTCAGGTCCTTCTCGGCGCGTTTGGCGCGACGTTCCTGGGTCGGCCGGTCGTAAGGCATCGGCGCGGGCGCGGTGACCTGTTCGCCGCGCTCCTTCGCCTGCTCGTACTCCTGCCATTCCAGGTCGGTGGGCGGCAGCGGCACGTCGGGGCCGTACTCGGCGATCAGGTCGTTGAGCGCGATACCGAACTGCTCGGAGATGGTCGTCTCCAACTGTTCGATGCGCAGTGCCGCTTGAGCTTTCGCCACTTCGTCCCGGTGCACCGCGTCGGTGAGCTGGGCCAGCTGGGTGGACAGCGCGCGCACCCGCTCCTTGACCTGCTCGACCTGAGCGGCGGCCTCGCCGCGCCGGCGGACCAGGTCGTCGCGGCGGGTACCCGCCTCGGCGACCACCTTTTCCAGCTCGGCGGCGACGCGCGCGCCGGATTCGGCCACGGCCGCGGCGACTTCGGCGGCCTTCTTGCGCGAGGCCTGCGCGCGTTCCGCGCGGGCCCGGGTCTCGCGTTCGGCGCGGGCGGCCCGGCGCAGCGAATCCGCTTTGCCGCGAACCGATTCCGCGCGCTCCTCGGCGGTACGCACCGACAGCCGCGCCTCCACCTCCATCGAACGCGCCTCGGCCAGCGCGGCGGCCGCCTCCTCGCGTTCGCGGCCCGCGGTCTCGGTGCCCGCGGAGGTGCCGTCGGAATCGATCTCGGACTGTTCGAGTTCGGCGTTGCGCAGCCGGTCCTCGAGCTCGGCCAGCGCGGTGAGCGCCTCCTCGCGGCTCGCCTCGGCCTCCGTGCGCTGGGCAAGCAGGCGCTCGCTGTCGGCCTGCGCGGTGCGGGCGGTGTGACCGAGCCGGCCGAGCCGGTCGTAGATGGCGACCAGCGACTGGTCGGACTCGTGCAGCGCGAGCAGCGCCTGGTCGACGGCTTCCTTGCGATCGGTCTGTTCGGCCAAGGCGCCGGACAGCGCCGCCTCGAGTTCCTCGGCCCGGCGCTGGGCCGCGACCAGCTCGGACTTGGCGTTGTCGATGTCGGCCTGGATCTCCAGCTGACTCGGCGCGCGGTCGGATCCGCCGAGCAGCCAACCGGATCCGGTGAGGTCGCCGTCGCGGGTGACCACCCGGAGGTCCGGCCGGGCGGCCACCACCGCTCGGGCGGCGGCCAGGTCGTCGACCACGGCGATGCCCGCGGTGAGTGCCGTGATCGCGGCGCGCATGGTGTCCGGGCACTCGACCACGTCGGTCAGCCAGCGCGCGGCGCCCGGCAGCGGGCCGAGTTGCGGACGGCTGCCGCCGTCGGCGCCGAAGACCAGTGCGGCGCGTCCGCCGTCGGCCTCCTTCAACGCTCGGATGGCGTCGTGTGCCGATTCGCCGGTGTCGGCCGCGACGGCATCGGCGAGCGGGCCGAGCGCTGCGGCGACCGCCGCTTCGAATCCGCCGTGCACGCGCAACAGTCCGGACAGCGGGCCGAGCAGGCCCTGCGACCGATGCTCGACCAGCCAGGCGGCGCCGTCGCGGCGGGCCAGGCCCATGCCCAGCGCCTCGATCCGCGCCGACAGCGACGCGACCCGCTTGCTCGCCTCACGGTCCTGCTCGCGCAGTTCGGTCACCCGCTGATCGGCCAGCGCCAGCGCCTGCACCGCGTGCTCGTGCTGCGCGTCCAGGCCCGCCTCGCCGGCGTCCAGCTCGCTGAGTTCGGTCTGCACCGTGTCGAATTCGGCCTGCGCGGCGTCGCCGCGCTGCCTGGCGTCGGCGATCGAGGTGGTCAGCCTGGCGATCTCGCCGTCGAAGGACTGTGCCCTGGTGCGCAGCGTGTCGACCTTGCCGACCAGCCGCGCCACGCCTTCGCGGCGGTCCGCGATCGCCCGCACCGCGGCCAGGTGCGCCTGCTCGGCGGCCTTGGCGGAGTGTTCGCGTTCGGCCAGGGCGTCGCGCGCGGCCTCGAGGGTCTCGGTCGCGATCTCGACCGCCTCGCGCAGCTCGGCCTCCTCGGCCTCCACCCGCTCGGCCTCGGCCTCCAGTTGCTCCGGGTCGCGCCCGCTGCCGACCGGGGTCTCGGTGTCGAGATGCCGGGCCCGGTCCTGCGCGATGCGGATGGTCGCGTTGACCCGCTCGGCCAGCGCGGAGAGCTGGAACCAGATCTGCGCGGCGGCCTCGGCGCTGGGCGTCAGCCGGGAAAGCTGGAATTCCTGCTGCGCCAGTGCGGCATTGGCGGCGTCGAGTTCGCTCTGCACGTTGATGTGCTGTTCGCGGGCGTAGGCTTCCTTGCTCTGCTGGCTCTCCAGCTCGCCACGCCGGGTCACCAGGTCGTCGGCGGCCAGGCGCATGCGCGCGTCGCGCAGGTCGGCCTGCACGGTCTGCGCGCGACGGGCCACCTCGGCCTGCCTGCCCAGCGGCTTGAGCTGGCGGCGCAGCTCGGTGGTGAGGTCGGTGAGGCGGGCCAGGTTGGCCTGCATGGCCTCCAGCTTGCGCACCGCCTTCTCTTTGCGCTTGCGGTGTTTGAGCACGCCCGCGGCCTCTTCGATGAACGCGCGCCGATCCTCCGGGCGCGATTCCAGAATGGCCGAGAGCTGGCCCTGCCCGACGATCACGTGCATCTCGCGGCCGATGCCCGAGTCGCTGAGCAGCTCCTGCACGTCCATCAGCCGGCAGGTGCTGCCGTTGATCTCGTATTCGCCGGCGCCGTCGCGGAACATCCGGCGGGTGATAGACACCTCGGCGTAGTCGATCGGCAGCGCGCCGTCGGAGTTGTCGATGGTGAGGGTGACCTCGGCGCGGCCGAGCGGGGCCCGGCCCGCGGTGCCCGCGAAGATCACGTCCTGCATCTTGCCGCCGCGCAACGCCTTCGCGCCCTGCTCGCCCATGACCCAGGTCAGCGCGTCCACCACGTTGGACTTGCCGGATCCGTTCGGACCGACCACGCAGGTGATACCCGGTTCCAACCGCAGCGTCGTCGCGGACGCGAAGGACTTGAAGCCCTTCAACGTCAGGCTCTTGAGATGCAAGTTCGACGACCTTTCCGTTTCCGATTGGCGGCCTTCGTCGGTCCGGCGAGCTGCCCATCGCACACCACTCAGGTTCTGCCTGGTCAGCAGACGCGGGCGACCAGCCATGGTATCCATCGCGGGTCGAATACCGCCGACGCGGGACGGGCCCCCGTGACCGAGCGGTGGTTCGGCGACCCACGTAGGTTATCGAGTCATCCCGCAATCCCGGGTATTTCGATGTGCCCGAGGTTTGCCGGACGCGTACTCACTGTCTACCGCACCGGACCCGGTGCCGCGACCGACGCGCCCACCGCACGCAGGACGAGAGCGCGCCCGGAAAGGACGTGCAGATGCTCGCAGGTAACGAACTCGGGCATCTTCATCGACCTCAACGGAACCGTTACACCAATAGACCGACGGACTCGCCGCACGCCCTGCCGTCCGGCGACGTCGCCGCATACGATCCATGCTGATTCGCCAGCGGGAATGTTTGGAGCGCCACAGGATGCCAGCCCCAGCCGGGACCTACACGGCGTTCCGGCTTGCCCGAATCGCGGCGCTCCTCGGCGGCAGTCTGTTGTTTCTCTACGCGTGTGAAAACAGCAAGAGCGCGATGCTCGCGGACAAGTGGGTCGAGGTCGCGCTCGCGGGCGGGTTGTTGGCGGCCGGGCTCGGAGTCGCCTGGTTCGAGGTCAAGCTGATCGATGACGACGATGCCGACGACGAAGCGGAGCGTCCGGAGATCCGCGCGGGGCGCGCCGCGACCCCGCAGGGCCGTCCGGGTGTTCGCCGAGAGCGCGCGGTGGGCGTGCAGGCCCTGAACCGCGTGCGTAAGAGCCGGTGGCTGTCCGGCCTGATCGGCACGGACGACGAACCGGCCGCCGATCGGGCCGGAATGCAGGAGTTCCTGGTCGAATCGGAGGGTTGGTCTATGCGCGCCAAGATCGCCCGTTCCGGTGATCTGATCTTCCACGGACACGACCTCGGCGGCACCTATCCCGCGTACGAATGGATGTGGGTCTTCCATCCCGACACCTTCCCGGCAATCCGCGAAGCGCTCGGCGACGACGACGGGGACATTCTCGAACTGCTCGAAGAGGTTGTCCCGCAACTGGATCGCCACGGCCGCCACGACCCCGGCGCCTGGCTGCGCGCTCACGACATCCCCGCGACCTACCGCGAGAAGGGTGTCAGCGCCACCCAGCAAACCCGCGAACTCCCGATCCTGCGCCCCGGCCTACCCCACCCGGCACCCCGCCGCGCGGAACCCCTTTCACCCCGATCGCACCGAAAAGAGGCGCCGTCCAAGCGCTCCCGGCGCGAGCAGCGCGATGCCGAACCCCGGGCCGGCGAGTCGTCGCCAATTCCCGCCGCGCCCGCGCGTTCGCGGCGAGAACCGGCGATCTCGAACCGGTCTAGATACGACAACTCCGCATCTAGACCGTCACCGTACGACGAGCAGGACCCAGCACGCACACGACGAGACCCGCTCTCACGCAGCCACTCCCGTTACGACGACCCCGAACTGGCACACTCCGCCTACGACGAGGCGGAACCACCGCGCTCGCGACGAGATCCGCTCTCACGCGACCACGCCCGAGACGCCGATTCCGAACCAGCACGCTCCTCCTACAACGAGCCCGAACCAGCACGCGCACGACGAGATCCGCTCTCGCGCGGCCACTCACGAGATGCCGAACACGAACCGGCACATTCGCCCTACGACGAGCTCGAACCAGCGCGCTCACGGCGAGATCAGCCTTCGCGCAGCCACTTCCGAAACGACGAACACGAGTCGGCTCACTCGCCCTACAACGAGCGCGAACCAGCACGCGCGCGACGAGATCCACTCTCGCAGCACCGCGCCCGATACAGCGACCCCGAACCCGCGCACTTGTCCTACGACGAGGCCGAACCCGCAAGCTCACGACGAGACTCGTTCGCGCCCTCTGCATTCCGGCGCACGGACGGCGACCCGGTCCGGTCGGGTTACGAAGATCCCGGTGCAGCGCGCTCGGGGCGAGGTTCGGACGAGGCCGGGCAGACGCCCTTTGTGGATTTGGAATCTGGACGCGTGCAGTGGCCTTCCGCCGGAGCGGGGCGGTCGTCACTGGATAGTCTCGCCGTCGGCAGGTCTGCCTACGAAGAGTCCGCGCCCGCCTGGGCATCGCGCGATGTGCCGGAGTCTTCGCGTGCGCAGCAGGATTACGCTCCGGCGCGCCCGGCTTACGAAGACTTCGGGGACGCTCGATCGGCTTACCCGGAACCGGTGCGGCCGCAGTGGGAAGCCGATCCGGCACTGCGTCACGCGGATCCCGCTCCGCACTGGCCGGTCCGGGAGGACAACGCACGACCCCCGCTCGAGCGGAGGAGACGGTCTCAGCCCGCGGAGCCGACCGGCGAGTGGCCGGGTCACGACGAGCCTTACCAGGATCCGGCGGAGGTGTGGGCGCGCCGCCAGCGGCTCGACGCCATCCAGGCGCAGCTGGAGCAACGGTCGCCGGAGCCGCACCGCCGGGAGGCTTTACAGCCACACTATGATTCGCGCCTCGGCGACCCTGATCTGCCGCTACAGCGCAGGGGCAGTTCGGCCGTGCCGCACGATTACGCGGAAGCGGGCCGGTACGAACATCTTTCACCGCCCCGGCAACGACCCGCCCCTACCGCCGAGCCGTCCTGGCCCGAGCGATCCATGCCGCGCCGGCGGCCGGCGCCTCCCCCGCCGAGTCAGCACGACGAATACTCCCGGCCGTGGGACGACGAGCCCGACGAGTACACGCCGCCCGCCCGCCGCCGCCCGCGATCGACCCCGCCGAATCCGACCGGCTCGGGGCGGCATGCGTCGTCGCAGAGCACCACCCCGCCCTGGCCGTAAGCCGTTGCCGGCCAACGCATCCTCAGCCCAGGTGGCGTGAGTACTTGCCGGATTCGAACCCGGCCAGCATCCGGAACACCAGCACCGCACCCCACGGCCCGATCACCCAGATCGGCCACGGGTAGGTGAATTCCCCGACGCTCAGCGAGATCGCGCCCCAGATGAACAGGACGAGCACGCTCACCCCGAGCCAGCTCGTGCCCTCGATCTTCTGCCAGATCGGGATGCGCGACCGCGAATCAGCCTTACCGGCAGGGACTTTCGGCAGCTTCGGCAGATCCGAGAGCACCAGTTGCAAATCGTCGGTGGTGGTGGTCGCGTACACCTGAGCGGTGCGCTGATCGTATTCGGCGAGGTCGATCCGCCCATCCTCCATGTGCCGGGCGAGCAGGCGCACCACCTTCTCCCGTTCGGCGTTCGAGGCGCGGGTACCGGTCGAGATTTCCATCCGAAGTTCCTTGTCGACGATTCCACCCTCCATAGTGGAATATGAACTCAGCATGCACCCTCCATTGTGGAATGTCAACCCCTCGATCGGCCGACTGGACCCAGCGCTGGTGTCACCACCCCGGGCGCGGCAGTATGGACGGTGCTCAGCTCGCGGTCGCTCCGGATCCGCGTCGACGAAATCTCCCAGGAGGCATAGGTGTCGGAAACCGTGCGCGGTGTCATCGCCCGCAGCAAGGGTGCGCCGGTCGAGATCGTCGACGTGGTGATTCCCGATCCCGGTGCGCACGACGTGATCGTCCGGGTGCAGGCGTGCGGCGTCTGCCACACCGACCTGCACTACCGCGAGGGCGGCATCAACGACGAGTTCCCGTTCCTGCTCGGACACGAGGCCGCGGGCATCGTGGAGACCGTCGGCGACGCGGTCACGCACGTCGAGGCCGGCGATTTCGTGGTGCTGAACTGGCGGGCCATATGCGGCGAATGCCGCGCGTGCAAGCGCGGTCGTCCCTGGTACTGCTTCGCGAGCCACAACGCGAGCAAGAAGATGACGCTCGCCGACGGCACCGAACTGAGCCCGGCGCTGGGTATCGGCGCCTTCGTGGACAAGACGCTGGTGCACGAGCGACAGTGCACCAAGGTCGATCCCGCCGCCGATCCCGCGGTCGCCGGGCTGCTCGGCTGCGGCGTGATGGCGGGCATCGGCGCGGCGCTGAACACCGGCAACGTGTCCCGGGGCGATACCGTCGCGGTACTCGGCTGCGGTGGCGTCGGCGACGCCGCGATCGCCGGTGCGCGGCTGGCCGGCGCGAAGACCATCATCGCGGTCGATCGCGACCCCCGGAAGCTGAACTGGGCCAAAGACTTCGGCGCGACGCACAGCATCGACGCGACCACCGAGGACGTGGTCGAGAAGATCCAGGAGTACACCGACGGCTTCGGCGCCGATGTCGTCATCGAGGCGGTCGGCCGCCCGGAGACCTGGAAGCAGGCATTCTACGCCCGCGACCTGGCCGGCACCGTGGTCCTGGTCGGCGTCCCCACGCCGGACATGACCATCGAGATGCCGCTGATCGACCTGTTCTCCCGCGGCGGCGCGCTGAAGTCCTCCTGGTACGGCGACTGCCTGCCCGAACGCGACTTCCCGATGCTCGTCGACCTGCACCTGCAGGGTCGCTTGCCATTGGAACGCTTTGTCACCGAACGTATTTCGCTCGATCAGGTGGAAGCGTCGTTCGCCGCGATGCAAGCCGGCGAGGTGCTCCGCTCGGTGGTGGTCCGGTGAAGATCGAGCGCGTAGTCACCTCCGGCACCTTCAGCCTCGACGGCGGCACCTGGGACGTCGACAACAACGTCTGGCTCCTCGGCGACGACCAGGACGTCCTCGTCATCGATGCCGCGCACGACGCGGACGCCATCGCCGAGGCGGTCGGCTCCCGCAATGTCGTGGCGATCCTGTGCACCCACGGGCACAACGACCACGTCACCGTCGCGCCGGATTTGAGCGCCCGCCTGGACGCGCCGATCCTCCTGCACCCCGCCGACGATCCGCTGTGGCGGATGACCCACCCCGACGTCGATTACCGGTCGCTCGCCGACGCTCCCCGAATCACCGTGGGCGGCACCGATATCGACCTCCTGCACACCCCCGGCCATTCCCCCGGCTCGGTCTCGCTGCACCTGCCCGAGGCCGCCGCGCTCTTCACCGGCGACACCCTGTTCTCCGGCGGCCCCGGCGCCACCGGCCGCTCCTACTCCGACTTCGGCACCATCATCGACTCCATCCGCGACCGCCTGCTCACCCTCCCGGACGAGACCACCGTGCACACCGGCCACGGAGACACCACGACCATCGGCGCCGAAAAGCCTTCGCTCGCCGACTGGATCGCGCGCGGCCACTAAATCCCTTGCGGTCACGCGCGGTGCCGTTGCTATGGTGTCGATCGTGACTTCTCCAGAGGCGTCCAGACTCTAGCCACCTGTCGAACGACCAGGTGGCGTCCCCTCGCCATTCGCGAAACGACCTGCCTGCCAGGTCGTTCGACTCTGCGTGTCGCCCGTATCGGGGCGATATCAACTCCGCCGCCCTCCGTCGTGCCGGTGGGCGGCTCGGTGTCGAACAGAGTCTGGAGTCTTTGTATGCCTATTGTCATTTTCGTCTTGGGCCTCGCCGTATTCGCCCAGGGCACATCGGAATTCATGCTGTCCGGGCTGATCGAGCCCGTCGCCGCGGACGTCGGCGTGTCCCTCGGTTCGGCGGGACTGCTGACCTCACTCTTCGCGGTCGGAATGATCATCGGCGCCCCGCTGACGGCCATGGCCGCCGGCCGCTGGCCCGCCCGGCACGCCCTGACCGCATGCCTGTCGTTGTTCATCGCCGCCCACATCGTCGGCGCGCTCACCACGACCTTCGCGGTCCTGCTCGCCACCCGGGTGGTCGCCGCGATCGCCAATGCGGGCTATCTCGCCGTAGCGCTGGCCGCACTGCCCGCCCTCGCCGGTCCAAAACGGGTCGGCCGGGCCACCTCGATCATCCTGTCCGGCGTGACCCTGGCCTGCATCGCCGGCGTTCCCGCTGGAGCACTGCTGGGCCAGGGGTTCGGCTGGCGTTCGGCATTCTGGGCCGTCGTGATCGTGAGTGTGCCTGCGCTGATGGGCACCTGGTCGCTGGTTCGAACGGAATCCGGGAGTACGGCCGAGGGTGGCTCGCTCCGGAACGAGTGGCGTGCGTTGGGCTTGCCCCGGGTGCGGAGCATGCTGCTGCTCGGCAGCGTGGTGAACGCGGCGACGTTCGCCACCTTCACCTATCTGGCGGTGATCACCACCGGCGCCAGCGGAGCGGCACCGGGATGGGTGCCAATTGTGCTGGCGCTGTTCGGATTCGGGTCCTTTCTCGGCGTCACCCTCGCCGGCCGCTATGCCGACCGCTACGCACCGATCATCCTCACCGCCGGATCGGTTGCGCTGCTGATCATCTGGACCGTGACCGCCCTGCTCGCCGGTCACCTACCTGTCTTGCTGGCCATGGCGGCAGTCGGCGGCGCCGCGTCCTTCGCCGTCGGTTCGACCGTGATCGGCCGCATCGTCGGCACCGCCGCCCCGACGGCTCCACGCCTGAGCGGCGCCTTCGCCACCATGGCCCTCAATTCCGGCGCCGCCCTCGGCCCAGCCCTCGCGGGCGCCGCCATCAGCACAACCGAATCAACCGCCGCCGCCCTGTGGACCAGCGCAACCCTCGCCGCCACCGCACTAGTGATCACCACCGTCACCACCCGGACAACAAACCACCCCACCCCAACCAGCGCCCGGTAGTTCTAACGATCCACTGAGCCCACATTCAGTGGCACATCACGGCGGAGCCTTCTCGCATTTCGCCGCCACCATGTGCCACTGAATGTGATTCCGCCGAGCCGAGCCCCGGCACCCCGCCGAGTCAACCCACGCGCAGCTGCTCGTCGCCGAAGTCGGCGACGAGCTTCAGCACCCCGCCGAATCACAAACTCTGCTCTTGCACCGACTGGATCGCCGACGGCAAGAATGAAGTGTTTGGCAGCCAGGTGGCACTGACGGACAAAGGCTGTGGTCGGCGACATTGTCACCTTCACCGGTTATCGTGAAACCCATGGCAGCCCCACACCCCGACCCGGCAAACACCCCCGTGCCCGCCGCGGAACCCCGAGCGCTACGGGCTGCCCTCACCCCCGGTCTACGCGCCGAATTCGACCGCGAATGGGATCTCGTCCTCGAACGGGCCAAAGAATCCCACACCCTCGAAGAAGTCCACGTTCTGCTCAACAAGTGGCAGCACACCGCCGTCATGGAGATTCGCGAGCCCGGCTCCTACCAGCGGATGCTCGACAAAGCCGCGCGGATCCAAGCCGACGGCGGCCGCACGACGGATGTGTCCATAGACGATGTCCGCGTGCTGCTCGCGCACCGGTTGCAGGCAGGTTGAGGTATCACGCCACGTGTACCTCATCGTCCCTGACACCGAAACCACCGACCAGATCGCCGCACTTCCCATCGAAGTGCTGCGCGAATTCGCCGAAATCCTCAGCGTCCTCGAACTGACGCCATGGGCGGGCCAACCACAAAACGCCGACAACCCCGATGGGGCAGTCCGACGCTGGACATTCGGGCCCGCCCACGCCGGGCAGCTGGTCTATCTCATCGACGACCGTGCACGGGAGGTGCACCTGCTCATGGTGCAATGGTTCGGCACCCTCGGCGACCAGCCATAACCGCCGGATGATCGACGAGACGCCTACAGGATCGCGAAGGCTACTACCAGGCCGAGGGCGAAGTGGGCGGCGGCTACTACCAGGACTTCGGTGGTGTAGGTGTCGGCGTGCAGGGCGGCGCCGATGTCGATGCCGAGGGCTTTTTCGATGACGCGGACCGAGACGACCTGGGCGATGATGCCGACCAGACCGAAGACGAGGGCGGCGATGAGGCCTTCGGAGAGCTTGCCGCCGGTGCCGACCGCGAGGATCGCGAGCACGACGATGAAGGCCATGCTGATCATGCCCGCGGCGGTGACGATGATCGCGTTGGGCTTGCCCGCGACGACCAGTCCGCGCAGTTTGCCCGGCGTGGTCAGGTCGATGGCGTAGAACCCGACGAGCATCAGCACCAGGCCGATGAGGGCGTAGAGGATGATCGCTCCCACGCCCTGGCCGAGCGCGCTCCAGTACCCCGATTCGAGGGCGACGGTGGTCATCATGGTCCTTCCGGGGTGTTGGGGGCGATGCGGTGCGGGACGAAGGCGGAGCCGTCGTCGGTGATCAGTCCGGCGGTCTCCCGGATGCCGAGTCCGGCGGCGGTATCGCCGACGATCCAGGCGCCGAGCACGGGGCGCATGTCGTCGAATTCCGGTAGCGGATCCAGCAATTGGTAGACGTAACCCTCTTCGCCGTAGATGCCGCCGGTGGCAGTTTCCAGGCCGGCGCCGACGATGGTCATGTTGGCGCCCTCGCGGCCGAGCTTCGGCTTGCGGATGTATTCGGTGAGCTCATTGGGCTGATCCAGGTACGCGGGCAACAGATTCGGATGCCCCGGGTACATCTCCCACAGCACGGCGAGGATCGCCTTGTTGCTGAGCAGGGTCTTCCACAGCGGTTCGATCCACATGGTCTGCGGCAGGCTGCCGACCACCCGCTTGCCGAAATCGTCGTCGAGCGCCCACTCCCACGGGTAGAGCTTGAAGATGGCCTCGATCGGTGCCTCGGCCAGATCGACGAAACGTTCCAGCTCCGTGTCGAATCCGACCTCTTCGATCGGCAACGCGATGGTGTCGAACCCCGCCTCGGCCGCGGTCTCCTGCATGTAGGCGGTGGTGACGTTGTCCTCCCCCGTGGCGTCCGCGCCGGACCAGCTGAAGTGCAGTTGCGCGGTCGGCAGGATGTCACGCAGCTCGGTCCAGCGCTCGACCAGCTTCTCGTGCAACGAATTCCACTGGTCACCACCGGGGTAGAGCGCGGTCAGCCAGTGCCACTGCACGATTGCCGCCTCCAGCAACGAGGTCGGCGTATCCGCGTTGTACTCCAAGAGTTTCGCCGGACGACGCGCGTCGTAGCGCAGGTCGAACCGTCCGTAGACGTAAGGGTCACTACGCCGCCAGGATTCGGCGATCGGCCCCCAACTCCATTCGGGCAGACCGAAATCCTTGAATCGTCCGGTGAGCACGACATGTTCGACGGCGTTGAGGCACATCGAATGCAGCAGCTCGACATCGGCTTCGAGCGCGAGGATCTCGTCCATCTCGAACTCGTAGTACACCGACTCGTCCCAGTACGGACGGGGCTGCCCCTTGGCGTCGCGGCCGGGCACACCGTAGACGAGGCCCTGGCTCTCGGTGATCTGCTGCCAATCCGGCCGGGGTGTACTGCGCACTCGCCGCACTAGGACCCTCCGCCGGTGCTCTTGCTGCCGAGCCCGCCACGCTGAATCGTGGTGCCGCTCTTCGTCTTTATCTCGGCGCTCTTGGGTTTCACGGTGGTGCCGCCGGTCGGCGGCTTGCCGATGGTGGAGGTGCCGCCGTAGTAGTAGCGGTACTGCGGTCCGCCGCCGAGGATGATCAGGCCGGGATTGATGCCGCCGTCGCTGACGAAGCCCCGCCGCCCTTCGCCGCAGTAGCTGTCGTCGACGACGATGTCCTGACCGTTCTCGGTCTTCACACACGACGCGGTGACCTTGTCCGGCGCGCTGATCGCCCGATAGGCGAGATAACCGCCGCCGACCAGCGCCGCGACACCGACGATCGCGACCCCGCCGATCATCACCCGCTTGCGCGTGCGCTTCTTCGCCGTCTCGGCCGCGGCGGCGGCCTGCTGCGCCTCCTCGGCGCGCTTGCGCGCCTTGTCCCTGGCCCGCGCCTCGGCCACGGTCGGCGGTCGGGGCTGGGTGACGCCCGGCTCCTGCCGTTGTACGCTGCCCCGCCGTGGCGGGTCTTGTGGCGCTTCGGCCGGAAGGGCGGTCGCGCCGGACGGTTGCTCCGCCGCCCCGCCGGGCTCGTCGCCCGGACGCTCGGCACCGGGATCGTTCGTGCTCACAGTCGAGTCCTCGTCCTATCCCGGCGCACCACTACCGCTCCTCGAATCCGGTCAAATCACCCCGCGCGGGCTCCCAGCTTTCCACAACCAAGGTCACCCGACCAGGTGTGTCACCGGAACGTAGCAGTTCCAGCAACCGTTCGCAGTCGTCTCGCGGCCCCTCCGCGACGACATGTACGCGCCCGTCGCGCGCGTTCGTGGCATGCCCACTCAATCCGAGTTCCAATGCGCGCGACCGCGTCCACCAGCGGAATCCCACGCCTTGGACGCGGCCGTGCACCCACGCGCTCAGCCTCGATAGCTCAGCGTCGTCGCCCATCAGGCCTCGATATCGAAGGACAAGGTCACCTTTGTCCCCGCCTCCAGCGTCCGGCCGACCGTGCACGCCTTGTCGATGGCACGCTGGACGGTAACCAGCAACCGTTCGCGCGCCTCCTGGTCCAGCTCGCTGAGGTCGAGCTGGAACGTCTCGTCCAGCTGCGGGTACAGCTCGTTCTCCCGATCCGCGTCCCCGGCCACGCGGATGGTCGCGTCGAAGGAGTCGCCGAGCTTGCGCGCGAGCGAGAAGTCGGCGCTCAACCCGGAGCAACCGGCCAGCGCGATCTTCAGCAACTCGCCGGGGGTGAAGGCGCCCGGCACGCCCTGCGACGCGATCAAGACTTCGGCGCCGCGCGAGCTGCGCCCGGTATACGCCCGCGTCCCGGTGCGCTCGACCCATAGTTCGGTCGGTTGTGATGCCGCGGTCGCGGGTGTCTGTTCAGCCATGGGTCGATCCTGCCATTTCTCGTCGGAGTCCACTCACGCCTGCCAACACGGCGCGGGCGGTCGGGCATTCCGGCGGGCGGGGCGATCCCGGCCACTCACTCCTGGAACCGGTAGCCCATCCCCGCCTCGGTCAGCAGGTGCTTGGGATGGGACGGATCGTCCTCGAGCTTGCGCCGCAACTGGGCGAGATAGACGCGCAGGTAATGGGTTTCGGTCGCGTAGGACGGCCCCCACACCTCGCGCAGCAGCTCCTTGCGCCCGACCAGCTTGCCCTTGTTGCGCACCAGCATCTCGAGCATGCCCCACTCGGTGGGGGTGAGATGCACCGTCTCGTCGTTCTTGGTCACCTTCTTGGCGGCCAGGTCGACGGTGAACGACGAGGTCACCACCACCGGGTCGGAGGAGTCGGTGTCGGCCGCGCCGCGCCGGACCGCGGCGCGCAGCCGGGCGAGCAGTTCGTCCATGCCGAACGGCTTGGTGACGTAGTCGTCCGCGCCGGCGTCCAGCGCCTCGACCTTGTCCGCGGAGTCGGTGCGCGCGGAGAGCACGATCACCGGCGCCGAGGTCCAACCGCGCAGCCCGGCCAGCACCTCGATGCCGTCGATGTCGGGCAGGCCGAGATCGAGGATCACCACGTCGGGGTGCTTGTCGGCGGCCGCACGCAGCGCGGCGCCGCCGGTTCCCGCGGTGATCACCTCGTAGCCGCGAACCGACAGATTGATCCGCAGCGCGCGCACGATCTGCGGTTCGTCGTCGACCACCAGCACCTTGATCGCCGGGGCATCCTGCTTCTTGTCGGTCATCACGGCTTCCTGTGTGGTCCGGGGCTGCGGTGCTACCACTGTCGATTCGGCACGCTTGCGAGTCGCGAATGCGCGGGGCTCCGTATCCATCATCAGCTGCTCGCTTCCGTTTCGTCGGCAGGCAGGTCCACGATCATGGTCAATCCTCCGCCCGGGGTCGGTTCGGCGTGCACGGTGCCGCCCATCGCCTCGACGAAACCGCGCACCACGGACAGGCCGAGCCCGACCCCGGTGGTGTTGTCCCGGTCGCCGAGCCGCTGGAACGGTTCGAAGAGTTGTTCCTCGGTACCCGGCGGCACGCCGGGACCGACGTCCACCACCGCGATGGAGATGCGGTCGCCCTCGCGTTCGGCGGTGACCCGTACCGGTGAATCGCGGGTCGCGTGCCGTAGTGCGTTGTCGATCAGGTTGGCCACGACCCGTTCCAGCAGTCCGGCGTCCGCGCGCACGGAGACGTCGCCGACCTCGACCTTCACCCGGTCCATCGCCGCGCGCCGCAACCCGCGCGCACCCATGCCGACGCTGACCAGCGCCCGGTGCACGACCTCGTCCATGTACACCCGTTGCAGCTGCGGTTTCACCACGCCGACGGCCAGCCGGGACGAATCGAGCAGGTTGCCGACCAGTGCGGTCAGCTGATCTACCGATTCCTCGATGGTTTCCAGCAATTCGGTGGTGTCCTCGGCGGAGAACTCGATGTCGTCGCTGCGCAGGCTGGACACGGCGGCCTTGGCCCCGGCCAGCGGCGTGCGCAGGTCGTGGCTCACCGCGGACAGCAGCGCCCGGCGCAACCGGTCCGCCTCGAGCAGCGCCGCGGCGGCGCTGGCCTCCTCGGCGAGCCGGGACTGCCGGACCAGGCCGGCCGCCTGATTGGCGACCGCGTTGAGCACCGGCCGGTCGGTGGCGGCCAGCGGCCGTCCGGCCAGCAGCAGCAGGCTGGACGCGTCCCCGGCCTGGATCACGGTCTCGGCGTCGGCCGCGCGCTGTGGCGGATTCTGGCCCACCGCGGCGACCACCTGTTCGCCGCACAGCATGCTGACCGCGCGCAGGCCGTAGGTCTCCCTGACCTGTTCCAGCAGGTTGGGCAGGTCCGCACCGTGCAGCACGGCGCCGGCGAACAGGGTCAGCAACTCGGCCTGCTGTGAGGCCCGGCGCGCCTGCCGGGTCAGCTTGGCGGCGACGTCGACCAACGCCGCCACCGCGACCGCGACGAACAGCAGCACCACCACCGTGACGAAGCTGTCCGGCTCGGCGATGGTCAGGCTGTAGCGCGGGTCGGCGAAGAACCAGTTCAGCAGCAGCCCGGACAGCAGCGCCGAAAAGGCCGCGGGGATAACCCCGCCGAGCAACGCGACCGCGACGACGCCGATGAAGAACACCGCGCTGAGCCCGCCGAGCTGGAGGTAGCCGTCCAGGAACGCGACGCCGAGCCCGCACACCGCGGAGGGCACCAGCACCGCCGCGAGCCAGGCCCGGATGGGCTGGCGCGGCATGAGCGAACCCTTGCGCAGGCCACGATGGGCTTCCTCGTGCGTGACCATGTGCACGTCGATCTTGCCCGACTGCTGCACCACGGTGGAGCCGATGCCCTCGTCGACCATCCGCGCCCACCGGGACCGCCGCGACGTGCCGAGAACCAGCTGGGTCGCGTTCACCTCGCGGGCGAATTCCAGCAGCGCGGACGGCACGTTGTCGCCGGTGATCGTGTGCAGCGAGGCGTCCAGACTGCCGGCCAGTTCACGCAACCGGTTCAACCGCTCGGTCGACACACCGGCCAGCCCGTCGCCGCGCACCACGTGCACCAGCACGAGTTCGGCACTGGCCTTGCTCGCGATGCGGCTGGCCCGGCGCACCACCGTCTCCGATTCCGGCCCCCCGGTCACCGCGACGACGACCCGCTCGCGGGCCTCCCACAGCTCGGTGATCTTGTGATCGGCCCGGTATTTCGCGAGCGCGGCGTCGACCTGATCGGCGAGCCACAGCAGCGCCAATTCCCGCAGCGCCGTGAGGTTTCCGGGTCGGAAGTAGTTGCGCAGCGCGGCGTCCACCTTGTCCGCCGCGTATACGTTGCCGTGGGAAAGCCTGCGCCGCAACGCTTCCGGCGTCAGATCGACCAGCTCGACCTGATCCGCGCCGCGCACGATGGCGTCCGGCACGGTCTCGCGCTGCTGGATGCCGGTGATCTGCTCGACCACATCGTTGAGGCTTTCCAGGTGCTGCACGTTCACCGTGGAGATCACGTCGATGCCGGCGTCGAGCAGTTCTTCGACGTCCTGCCAGCGCTTTTCGTGCTTGCCGCCCGGCACGTTGGTGTGCGCCAGCTCGTCCACCAGCGCCACCGCCGGCGCGCGGCGCAGCACCGCCTCGACGTCGAGTTCGGGCAGCTCGGTACCGCGGTACTCCACCAGCTTCGGCGGAATCCGCTCGATGCCCTCCAGCAGCGCCGCCGTCTTGGCTCGTCCGTGGGTTTCCACCACCGCGGCCACCACGTCGCGGCCGCGCTCGATCCGCCGGTTTGCCTCGCCGAGCATGGCGTAGGTCTTGCCGACACCCGGCGCGGCACCGAGGTAGATCCGGAGTTGCCCGCGTTTCACTCGTTCATCATTGCGCGTCGCGGGCGCTGATCCGAGCACCCCTCGGACGTATCGGCGCGCTGCGCCCGATCCTCAGGCATCGAACGACGCCCGATCGGCGGCGCGCCACGCACGCACCCGGTCGTCCTCTACGACAACGCTCTGCACGCGCCGGTCCTCGCCCCGCGCCCCCAGCGCGCGGATGACCAGCGCGCAGCACACGAATCCGACGATGACGGCGACCGTGACAGCCGACATTTCGATCCTCTCTCCCACCGATACGACAACCGGTTGCGCTGGAGATGGTCCGCCTGGCCGGCCCTCCACTACTACCCCCCGACAAGAAGATCGAGCCGATCTTTACGGTGTGTTGACGGTTCCGCCGCACTCTTTGACGGCATCCTTTCAGCTATCCGAAGCTGGGGTGTAAACGAAACGCAAAGGCAACCATTCGCCGCGCAAAGGAGTCGTAAACAACCTCGGCTAGCGCCTGATCGAAGACTTGACTCGCCAAGGCGCGCTCCACAACACGAGCGCTTGATGGAGGTTGGTCATTCATGTCTGTCGTGGTGTTCACGGTGCTCACCGTGGCGATCTTCGCCCTGCTCGGGCTGATCCAGCGAGGGGTGGAGAAGCTGTGATCGCGAACCTGATCGGTTTGGTTCTCGCCGTCTCCGTCGCGGTGTACATGGTCGCGGCGCTGCTTTTCCCCGAGAGGTTCTAGGTGAACACGACTACGGCGGGGATCGTGTTCATCGCGTCCCTGATCATCGCGCTCGCCCTGGTGCATGTGCCGCTCGGCGACTACATGTACCGGGTCTACAACAACACCAAGCACTCGCGCGCGGAGCGCGTTCTGTACAGGGCCATCGGCGTGCAGCCGGAAGTGGAACAGACCTGGGGCGTGTATGCCCGAAGTGTGCTGGCCTTCTCGGCGGTGAGCATTCTGTTCCTCTTCTTCCTGCAACTGCTCCAGGGCAAGCTGCCGCTGCACCTGAACGACCCCGGCACCGAGATGACCCCGGCGCTGGCCTGGAACACCGCGGTCAGCTTCGTGACGAACACGAACTGGCAGAACTACTCCGGTGAGTCGACCCAGGGTCACCTGGTGCAGATGGCCGGGCTCGCGGTGCAGAACTTCGTCTCCGCCGCGGTCGGCATGGCCGTCGCGGTCGCGCTGGTGCGCGGCTTCGCGCGCAGGCACACCGGCGATCTCGGCAACTTCTGGGTGGACCTGGTGCGCGGCACCCTGCGCATCCTGCTGCCGATCGCCTTCGTGTTCGCGATCGTGCTGGTCGCGGGCGGCGTGATCCAGAACTTCCACCTGCACGACCAGGTCGCGCAAACGCTCAACGGCACCGAGCAGACCATCACCGGCGGCCCGGTGGCCAGCCAGGAGGTGATCAAGGAGCTCGGCACCAACGGCGGCGGCTTCTACAACGCCAACTCCTCGCACCCGTTCGAGAACCCCACCACCTGGACCAACTGGATCGAGATCTTCCTGATCCTGGTGATCAGCTTCTCCCTGCCCCGCACCTTCGGCCGGATGGTCGGCAGCAAGAAGCAGGGCGTGGCCATCGTCGCGGTGATGGGCACGATCGCGATCGTCAGTGTGGCGTTGAGCAATGCCTTCCAGCTCGCGCACCACGGCACCGTGCCGACCGCGATCGGCGCGTCCCTGGAGGGCGTCGAAACCCGTTTCGGCGTAGCCGATTCCGCGACCTTCTCCGGCGCGACGACGCTGACCTCGACCGGCGCGGTCGACTCGTTCCACGATTCCTACACCAGCCTCGGCGGCCTGATGACGATGTTCAACATGCAGCTCGGCGAGGTAGCGCCGGGTGGAACGGGTTCCGGGCTCTACGGCATGCTCATCCTCGCGGTGATCACCGTGTTCGTCGCGGGCCTGATGGTCGGTCGCACACCGGAATACCTCGGCAAGAAGATCACCCCGCGCGAAATCAAGCTCGCCGCTTCCTATTTCCTGGTCAGTCCGCTGATCGTGCTGATCGGCACCGCGATCGCGATGGCCATGCCCGGGCAGCGCGCCGCGATGGCCAATAACGGACCCCACGGGCTCTCGGAGGTGTTGTACGCCTTCACTTCCGCGGCGAACAACAACGGTTCGGCGTTCGCCGGCCTGTCCGGCAACACCGAGTGGTACAACACCGCGCTCGGCCTCGCGATGGTCTTCGGCCGGTTCCTGCCGATCATCTTCGTGCTCGCGCTCGCCGGTTCGCTGGCCAAGCAGGGCAACACCCCCGAGTCGATCGGCACGCTGCCGACGCACCGGCCGCAGTTCATCGGCATGGTCGTCGGCACCACCGTGATCCTGGTCGCGCTCACCTTCCTGCCCGCCCTCGCG
Organism: Nocardia sp. NPDC006044; assembly: GCF_042871115.1. Lineage (NCBI taxonomy): Bacteria > Bacillati > Actinomycetota > Actinomycetes > Mycobacteriales > Nocardiaceae > Nocardia > Nocardia sp. NPDC006044. The sequence goes on along the minus strand of NZ_JBIAID010000001.1, from coordinate 1,212,985 downwards.
CTCGGACCGCTCGCCGAAGGAATCCACTGAAATGACAACTCCCACTACCGAAGTCACCGTGCCGGACGAGTTCAACGAGTCGAAGAAGCAGCTGGCGGAGAAGTCCGGCCGGGTACCGCGCGGCGCGCTCGATCCGAAGATGCTGCTGACCTCGCTGCCCGACGCGGTGCGCAAACTGGACCCGCGCACCATGTGGCGCAACCCGGTGATGTTCATCGTCGAGATCGGCGCCGTCTGGTCCACCGTGCTCGCGATCAGCGATCCCACCTTCTTCGCCTGGGCGATCGTGGTGTGGCTGTGGCTCACCGTGATCTTCGCCAATCTGGCCGAGGCGGTGGCCGAGGGCCGCGGCAAGGCGCAGGCGGACACGTTGCGCAAGGCCAAAACCGACACTGTCGCACGGCGTTTGGTGAATTGGACGCCCGGCGGTCAGGTCGTCGAGGAGGGTGTCGCCGCACCCGAACTGCAACGCGGCGATCACGTCGTGGTCGAGGCCGGACAGGTCATCCCCGGCGACGGTGACGTCGTGGAAGGCATTGCCTCCGTGGACGAATCGGCGATCACCGGCGAATCCGCGCCGGTGATCCGGGAGTCCGGCGGTGACCGCTCCGCGGTGACCGGCGGCACCACGGTGCTGTCCGACCGGATCGTCGTCAAGATCACCCAGGAGCCCGGCAAGAGCTTCATCGACAAGATGATCGCCCTGGTCGAGGGCGCGAGCAGGCAGAAGACGCCGAACGAGATCGCGCTCAACATCCTGCTCGCCTCGCTGACCATCATCTTCGTCTTCGCGGTGGTCACCCTGCAGCCGCTGGCGATCTACGCCAAGGCGAACAACCCCGGCGTGCCGGACACGTCGGCCCTGGACGTCAACGGGATCACCGGGATCGTCATGGTCTCGCTGCTGGTGTGCCTCATCCCGACCACCATCGGGGCGCTGCTCTCGGCCATCGGCATCGCGGGCATGGACCGGCTGGTGCAGCGCAACGTGCTCGCCATGTCCGGCCGCGCGGTCGAGGCCGCCGGCGACGTGAACACGCTGCTGCTGGACAAGACCGGCACCATCACCCTGGGCAACCGCCAGGCCTCGGAATTCGTTCCGATGCCGGGCATTTCGGCCGACGAGCTGGCCGACGCGGCGCAGCTGTCCAGCCTCGCCGACGAGACGCCGGAGGGCCGGTCCATCGTCGTCTACGCCAAGCAGGCGTTCGGCAAGCGCGAGCGCACGCCCGGCGAGCTGAAGGGCGCGACCTGGGTGGAATTCACCGCGCAGACCCGGATGTCGGGCGTCGATCTGCACGACGGGCACCAGCTGCGCAAGGGTGCGGCCAGCGCGGTCATCGAATGGGTTCGCGCACAGGGCGGCACCGTGCCCAGCGAGGTCGGCGTGACCGTCGACGGCGTCTCCGCCTCCGGTGGTACCCCGCTGGTGGTCGGCGAGGTCAGCGACGGCACCGCGCGGCTGCTCGGCGTCATCCACCTCAAGGACGTGGTCAAGCAGGGCATGCGCGAGCGCTTCGACGAGATGCGCCGGATGGGCATCCGCACCGTCATGATCACCGGCGACAATCCGTTGACCGCCAAGGCGATCGCCGACGAGGCCGGCGTGGACGACTTCCTCGCCGAGGCCACGCCGGAGGACAAGCTGGCGCTGATCAAGAAGGAGCAGGACGGCGGCAGGCTGGTCGCGATGACCGGCGACGGTACCAACGACGCACCGGCGCTGGCGCAGGCCGACGTGGGCGTCGCGATGAACACCGGCACCTCGGCGGCCAAAGAGGCCGGCAACATGGTCGATCTGGATTCGGATCCGACCAAGCTGATCGAGATCGTGGAGATCGGCAAGCAGCTGCTCATCACGCGTGGAGCGCTGACCACGTTCTCCATCGCCAACGATATCGCCAAGTACTTCGCCATCCTGCCCGCGCTGTTCATCGCGCTGTTCCCCGGGCTGGACGCGCTGAACATCATGCGGCTGCACAGCCCGCAGTCGGCGATCCTGTCCGCGGTCGTCTTCAACGCGATCATCATCGTCGTGCTGATCCCGCTGTCGCTGCGCGGCGTGAACTACACGCCGTCCAACGCGTCGAAGTTGTTGAGCCGCAACCTGTTGATCTACGGCCTCGGCGGCATCATCGCCCCGTTCATCGGTATCAAGATCATCGACCTCGTCGTCCAACTCCTCCCTGGGATGTCCTGACATGCAGTTCTCAACTTGGATCCGGCAGCACTTCGCCGCGTTGCGGGCGCTGCTCGTACTCACCGTGATCACCGGAATCGTCTATCCCCTGGCAGTTTTCGCGGTCGCCCAGATACCCGGCCTGCACGACAAGGCGGACGGCTCGCTCATCACCGTCGATGGAAAAACGGTGGGCTCCAGCCTGATCGGGCAGTCCTTCACCGATCCCGGCGGCAAGGCGCTGGTGCAGTACTTCCAGAGCCGGCCCTCCGCGGCGGGCAGCAACGGCTACGACCCGCTGGCCACCGCGGCAAGCAACCTCGGCCCGGAGAGCATCGTGGACACCCTCGACGCCGACCCGGCCAAGACCAAGCCGAGCCTGCTGTCCAGCGTGTGCGCGCGCAGCAAGGAGGTCGGCGACCGTGAGGGGGTCGACGGCGCCCGCCCGTTCTGCACGAAAGACGGTGTCGGGGCGGTGCTTTCGGTGCTCGGGCCGCGCGATGCCGACGGTCAGGTCTCGCACCCCATCCAGGTGGTGAGCGTCAACGAGGCATGCCCGGCCACGCCATTCCTGGACGCATACAAGGGTGTTCGGGTCGAGTGCGCCGAGCCCGGCGAAGACTACTCGGCCGGCCGGATCGTCCCGATCTTCGGCGACGCGTCCGTCGACACCCCGGTCCCCGCCGACGCGGTCACCGCCAGCGGCAGTGGGCTGGACCCGCACATCTCCCCCAGGTACGCGGACATCCAGATCGCGCGAGTCGCCATGGCCCGCAACATCTCCGCGGATCAGGTGCGGGCCCTCGTGGACGCGCACACCACCGGTCGCGACCTGGGCTTCCTCGGCGAACCACGAGTCAACGTAGTCGAACTGAACCTCGACCTCGACCGCAAGTACCCCTTCCGGACCTAGCTCCGACCGGATCGAGTGGCACACCATGGCGGGGGTTACTCGCGTTTTGCCGCCATGGTGTGCCACTGAACGAGGATTCAGGCGTTGTCTTCGGTTGGACGGGGGCCCAGCGGCAACAGCGGGGCGTGGGGGACGAGGCAGAACGGGTGGCCGGCGGGGTCGAACAGGACCCGCCAGGTGTCCGGGTCCGGTTGGACCTCGGCGAGCCGGGCGCCCAGCTTTATGGCCTCGGCCTGCGCGTCCTCGAGGTTGTCGACCTTGAGTTCGAAATGGATGTTGTTGGGGGTGTCGCCCCCGGGCCAGGTCGGCGGTCGATAGTCCGGAACGACCAGCGCGCACAGCGACCCGCGTTCGGTCTGCACTACAGCCAAATCGTCTGCGCGATAAACGATCTCCCCTCCGAGCAAGGCGGCCCAGAACGTCGCCAGCTCCTCTTTGTCGGCACAGTTCAAAGTGATCAGACTCAACTGAGCGATAGGCACTTCCCGATCGTACGACCGGGATAGCGGGGCGCACCAAGATTGACCGCCGCCGGGTCCGCTCACCGGACCGGACGGCGGACGGGCCGAGCGGACGTCAGCGATATTCGGGGTTTTCGAAGTCGAAGCGGCAGCCCGCGTCCCATGCGGAGCGCTGGTTGCCGTGGGCGGGGACGCCGTCGGCGTCCTTGAGCATGCGGGCGAAGTGCAGGAGGTTCCAGGTCATGAAGGTGGTGTTGCGATTGGTGAAGTCGTTGGCGGGGCCGCCGGAATCGGGGTCGAGGTAGGAGGGGCCGGGACCGACCTCGCCGATCCAGCCCGCGTCGGCCTGCGGCGGGATGGTGTAGCCGAGGTGCTGGAGGCTGTAGAGGATGTTCATGGCGCAGTGTTTGACGCCGTCCTCGTTGCCGGTGATCAGGCAGCCGCCGACCCGGCCGTAGTAGGCGTATTGGCCGCGGTCGTTGAGGATCGAGGAGTTCGCGTAGAGGCGCTCGATCACCTGTTTGGTGACCGAACTGTTGTCGCCCAACCAGATCGGGCCGGCGATCACCAGAATGTCGGCGGCCATCACCTGACGTTGCAGTGCGGGCCATTCGTCGGTGGGCCAGCCGTGTTCGGTCATGTCCGGCCACACACCGAACGCGATGTCGTGGTCGACCGCGCGGATGTGGGAGACCTGTACGCCGTTCTTCGCCATGATGCGGGCGCTGATATCGATGAGGCCCTGGGTGTTGCTCACTTCGGGGGAACGCTTGAGGGTGCAGTTGACGAATACCGCTCGCAGGTCGTCATAGCTGGTCATGTTGTGCTCCTTGGGGTTTCGGCGCGGGATCGGTGTGCGAGCCGGGCTACCGCGGCGGCGACTACCAGCGCCCAGATCAGGATGAGCGCCACGGCGAGGCCGAGTGGATAGTTCCGGTCGAGGACGGTCGGGTTGTCCGGCATGGCGTGTCCGCGATCGATCACGGGTGCGGCGATCGCCACCAGCACCACCGTGCAGACCGCCCCGCAAGCCATTGGGCCCCACCAAGTTCCGGGCAGCAGACGGCGTGCGGTGACGCCCACGGCCGCGCAGAGCGGCGCGAATATCCCGTCGTGCAGCAGGATTCCGGCGGCGAACCACAGCGCGACCGACAACAGATCGGCGCGCGGGAAGTCGAGCAGCAGGGTGATGCCGTACCAGCCGAGCCACAGCCCGGCCAGGAGCAGCAGGATTCTGATCGCGTTCATGCGCGTGCCTCGATCATCGAAAGCCATTTCGTTTGCAGCACTCCGGGGCGGCTCGGCGCGATCAGCCGGCAGGGATAGCCGTGGTCGATGTCGAGCGTTTCGCCGTTCACGGCGAGCGCCACCAGCGTGTCCGAGTCCACGACATGGGGTTGCGGCAGAACCGAACCGGCGTAGATGCCGCTGGTCTCCAAGGAACGGAAGTGCACGTCGCCGCCGGGATAGGACCCGACCGCGGCGAGCAGATCCCGCAGCCTGACGCCGGACCAGTCGGCGGACGCGCTCCACCCTTCGACGCAAGCGATCGGCAGCCGAGCGTGCACCTGCGGCATAGCCAGCAATTCGTCCCGGCTGAAGCTGCGTCGCCGGTCGCCGACCGCCACGGTCAGCCGGTAATCGGCGGCGCGCGCCAACTCGGCAACCCCCGCTGCCTTGGCCGACCGGTTGACCGGAACCCCCTGCGGCCCTTCCCCACTGCGCGGCGCGAGCACCGCCACCCAACGCAGGAACGGAACCGTTTGCCCGGCCACCGCCAACCCCGCCACACCCGCGGAAACCCACGCCGCGGTCAACACCCTTCGTCGCGAAACATGCCGCCCCCGACCAGCATCGGCACCGGCGTAGCGATGAGCACCGCGCCCGGCACGAGCGCCGACCGCGTCATCAGTAGCCGCGTCATCGGCCGCACCTGTAGCGGCAGCACTGCCCACCTCGCCGTCTGCGGGGGCCTCGGCAGCGGCGCCACCAGCAGCATCCTTGTCGGCGGCGATGTTGACGGCATCGCGGTCGATCGCGGCCGCGGCGGTCTCGTTGCCGTTCGGGATGGCAGCAGCGGTGTTGTTGTCCGCAGCGGCGTCGCCGTCGGTGGTGGCCGCGGCGACGTCTGAGGTCGAGTCGAGCGGGCGGGTCAATGCGTCTCGGATTATCGGGAGTTTGACCGCAAGGTGCACGGCCAGCGCACCTATGGCGACGAAGGCCATGGCGTAGTGGGCGGCGGGGAAGAAGAATTTCCAGGGGTAGTACTGGGCGATGTTGAGGAGGCCGGTCGATAGTTCGAAGATGATCGCGCCGACGAGCAGGGCGATCGATCCGCGCTCCAGCATGCGCAGGGGTGAGCCGATCACCGGGCGCTGGAACAGCTTCGGGTAGACGGCCCAAAGCTTCACCAGCAGTAGCGGAATCGCGGCTACGCCCGAAATGACGTGCAGTCCTTGGGTGAGGCGGTACAACCACACCGGGTGGGCGGGCCACCAGAACCAGGCCGGCGGGTGTTGAATCCAGTGGCTCAGCAGGCCGGTGACGAAGCAGATCAGGATGGCCGACCCGAGCGCGATGCCCACCCGGCTGGCCACCTCGGGACCACGGGCGTCGGACACCTGGAACCAGCGTGCCGTGAATGTCCTTCCACGCTCGATGGTTTCGTGCAGGCTCATCGAACACCACCGGAGGTAGTCGAGCGATCGAGCGTGGTGCGGCGGATCATGCGACCACCGCCGTCGCGCGATGGCGGCGCGGCCAGGCGATGTGCCGACCGGCCTCGGCGGTGCCGAGGGCGATACCGGCCCCATCGGCGACCTCCGGGCCGCGGGCATCGGAGATGCTGAGCCGCTGTGTCGCGGGGGCTCCTCTGCGCTCGACGGATTCACACTTGCTCATCGGATGTCTCCTGATCTAGCTGATCGACGGCGCGCCGTGCGATCACCGCCGTCGAAGGGCGGCGCAGCCAGGCGATGTGCCTGCCGCCGATCGCGGCGGTGTTCAGCACTCGAAAGCCGGTGCTGCGCGCGAGTTGTTCCGCGTGATCAATGCCCACCGATGCCCAGGGGAACCAGGAGCCGACCCGCGACGGGGATTCCAGGCGCAACTGCCGGGTCACCGAACCGCTACCGGGACGGGCGAATTCGACGATCGCCAGCCCGTTCGGCGCGAGGAGTTCCGCGGTGCGCGCGAGGATACGCTTCGGGTCGCCGCCGATCCCGATGTTGCCGTCGGCCAGCAGTGCGTACGACCATCGACCCGTACCGGGCAAGGGCCCGAACAGGTCTCGGTGCAGGGCGGGCGCACCACGGAACCGGGAGATGGCGACCGCCGTCGGCGAGATGTCCACGCCGAGAGCGAGTACCCCGCGCTGCAACAAGGCGGCGACCAATCGTCCCGGGCCGCAACCGAGGTCCACCGTCGGCCCGTCGCAGCTGCTGGTCAGCGCACGATCGGCACGACGATCACCGGCCCCGGAGAGCCCGAGCCACCGCCCGGTCGGCAACCGACGCCGGGTACCGTCCGCCGCCCGCAGCCAACATCTTTCACCCGCCAGCGCACGATCGAAGATATCGAAATCCGCGCCGATCACCGCAGCACCAATCCTCGGTCGCGTAGGTCGTGGAAGGTCCTGGCGAAGCGGCCGGTGGATTCCGCGGCGACCCGGAGGGCATCCGCGAAGGTGTCGACGTCACTGTATTGCGGTAACGAGCCGACTCGACATCCGCAGTCCTGCAGAGCTTTCCGGGTCAGTTCGCCGGTTCGGTCGGTGGACATCGGGACGTCTGCGAGTACCCGGGCCGGCTGGGCGGTGGGCAGGCCGAGGGCCCACCAGCCGCCGTCGTCGGCCGGGCCGAGCAGAGCGCGGTCACCTTCGGCGAGTTCGATCGCGGCCGCGGTCAGCACCTCCGGCCCGATCTGCGGGGTATCCATGCCGATCTGGAGAACCGGCGCACCGAAGCGCGCGGCGTCGGCATGCGCATTGGCGAGCCGGGCGCCGAAGCCATCGCCGCGTTGCGGGACGACCTCGAATTGCGCTAGCGCGGCAGACAATTCATCTCCGCACTCGGCGGCGGCCAGGTCACCGGTGAACGCGACCACCCGATGGGTGACCTCGCTGCGCAACACCGCATCGAGGGTGTCGAGCAGTGCGGCGGCCGCCACCCGCGCGGCATCCCGCGGCGTCAGCGGCGGCGTCAATCGGGTCTTCGCGAACCCGGCGATCGGCGCCTTGGCGATCACCAACAGTGTTGCCGGACAGGGGCTCATCGAAGCACCGCCAGGAAATCCTTGGTGGCCCGCGCGGTTCCGATCCACGAGCCGGACACCTTCGACACTCCCCCGGACCGCGGCCGATAGGCGATGTCCCGCTCGACCACCCGCCAGCCGGCGCCCGCGGCACCGACGAGCAGTTCGAGCGGATATCCGGATCGCAGGTGCAACGGCCCGAGCGACAGCATCCGGCCGCGCCGCGCCACCCGCATCGCGCCGATATCGTGCACGGGCAGACCGTATTTGCGCCGCAGCCGGCGCGCGATGAGCAGGTTGCCGAGCCGCGCGTGCCACGGCCAGACCCCGGCGCGGGTCGGTCGCCGGCGACCGACCGCGAGATCGGCTCCGCCACGGACCAATTCGACCAGGCCGGGCAGTTCGGCCGGATCCATCGATCCGTCGCCGTCGAGCACCGCGACCAGCTCGGTGCGCGCCGCCGCGATGCCCGCTTGGACCGCGGCACCATAGCCCGGTCTCCCCTCGTGCACCACCGTGGCGCCGCGCGCACGGGCGACGGCGGCCGTCTGGTCGGTCGAGCCGTTGTCCACCACCAGCGCGTGGTACCCAACGGGGATGGCGGCGAGCACATCCGGCAACGCATCAGCTTCGTCTCGGCACGGAATCACCACGGTCACTCCGTGCGGATCACCCTGGGTTCGAGTCACGGGAATGACGCTAGGCCGTCGGACTCCCCGTACGGCCGAAAAACCTGTGACGAAACAGTGACGTCGTCGAAAAAAGCGGCCGGAACAGCGCTTACCGCCCGGTCGGCAACCTATCGTGATAGCCGTGCATGACGTCTCCGAGGTCGCAGCCCAGCCGCGTGTCCGTGTCCGCGGCGACCTGATCAGTGCCGGCCTCGCCGCCGCACTGGTCGCGACAGCGTTCATCATCCCGAGAATCGCCAATCCGCAATGGACTAGCAAACTCTATGCGGCCGCCGCGCCGATCTTCGGTTCCTGGCTGCCACACCTCGGCTGGGGCACCGGCCCGGCGATCCTCATCGCGGTCCTCGTCGCCGTGCGGGGCCCGGCGCTGGCCCGGCGGTTGACCTGGCGGCGGCTGTTGGCGGTGTCGTGGGGCACCGCGATCGCCTGGACGTTCGCGCTGGCCATGGTCGACGGCTGGCAGCGCGGCTTCACCGACCGGTTCAAAGACCCCAACGAATACCTGCACGAGGTCGGCGGGGTCACCGACATCGCCGCGATGCTGCGCGGCTTCGCCGATCGCATCCTCGATTTCCAGCCGGACTCGTGGACCACCCACGTGTCCGGTCATCCGCCGGGCGCACTGCTGTTCTTCGTGCTGCTCGACCGCGTCGGCCTCGGCGGCAGTACCTGGGCGGCCTTGGCCTGCACGCTGATCGGCACCAGTGCCGTGGTCGCGGTGGCGGTCGCACTGCGCGCACTCGGCGCCGAGGACCGCGCACGGGCCGCGCTGCCGTTTCTGACCCTGGCGCCGGCCGCGGTCTGGATCGCCGTCTCCGCCGACGCGATGTTCGCCGGTGTCACCGCCTGGGCGGTCGCGTTGCTCGCGCTCGCCACCCGGCCCGCGGGTAGTCAGGTCGCGGCGGTCGCGGCCGGAGTCCTGTTCGCCTTCGGCATCTATCTCAGTTATGGGTTGACGCTGATGGCGATACCCGCGGCGGCCGTCCTGATCGCGGGCCGGACCCTGCGGCCGCTGTTGCCCGCGCTGGCCGGCGCGCTGGCGGTGGTCGCGGCCTTCACATTGGCCGGATTCTGGTGGCTGGACGGCTACCACCTGGTGGTCGAGCGCTATTACCAAGGCGTCGCCAAGAATCGGTCGTACGCGTACTGGTGGTGGGGCAATCTGGCCGCGACGGTGTGCGCGGTCGGCCTCGCGACCGCGGCGGCGCTGCACCGTGCGTTGTCCCCGCGGGTACTGCGCGCCCTCGACCCGACGGCGCTGCTCGTCGCCGCGGCACTGTGCGCGATCCTGGCCGCGGACATCAGCGGGCTGAGTAAGGCGGAAACCGAACGCATCTGGTTACCGTTCGATATGTGGCTGCTCGCCGCCACCGCGTTCCTGCCCCGGTCCACCGCCCGCGGCTGGCTCGCGGTGCAGGGCCTCGGCACCCTGGTGCTGACCCACACGATCCTGACGAATTGGTGAAACGATGACCATCCTGATCGCCGACGATGATCCCGTTGTCCGGGACGTGGTGCGGCGCTACCTCGAACGCGACGGCCTGACCGTCCGCGAAACCGCGGACGGCCCAGCCACTTTGGCGGCACTGGCGGACCCCGGCGAGCAGATCGACCTGGCCGTGCTCGACGTCATGATGCCCGCGCCGGACGGCATCGCGATCTGCCGCGCGATCCGCTCGGGTCCGCGCCCGCAGACGCCGGTCATCCTGCTCACCGCGCTCGGCGACGAGGACGACCGGGTGCTCGGGCTGGAAGCGGGCGCCGACGACTACGTCACCAAGCCGTTCAGTCCCCGCGAGCTCGCGCTGCGGGTCGCGTCGGTGCTGCGCCGCGCGCAGGTGGTGCGCGAGGACGCCTCGCCGACGTTGCGCGACGGCGCGATCGAGGTGCGCCCATCCTTCCGGCTCGCGCTGGTCGACGGCGCGCCGGTGGACCTCACGCCGCGCGAGTTCGACCTGCTGGTCTTCCTGCTCCGGCATCCGCAGCAGGTGTTCAGCCGCGAGCAGTTGCTCGCCCAGGTGTGGGGCTGGGACTTCGGCGATCTGTCCACGGTCACCGTGCACATCAAGCGCTTACGCGCGAAGCTCGGCGCCCGTCATCGCATCGAAACGGTCTGGGGCCGTGGGTACGCGTGGGCGCGCACCGAACCGGGAAACGGAGCCGTCGATGCCTGAGGACACCACCCAGCTGATCCTGTACTCGCTGGCCTGCTCGCTGCCGGTGGTGTTGATCGGCGCCGTGATCCTGCGCGCCACCAGCAATCGCTCGGTGACCACGAGCATGGCTGTGCTGGTGCTGATTCCGACGCTGTCCACCCTGGCGGGCATCATCGGGGTCAGCGGCCTGATGTTCACCGAGCAGCTCCAGCGCACCGCGGTGGTGCTCGGTATCGTCGCGGCCGTCACTGTGCCCGCCGCGGTCCTGCTCGGCCGCGAGCAGGCCCGGAAGATGGTCTGGGAGAAACAGATCCGCGAACAGGAGCGGGCGGCGGAGAAGTCGCGGCGGGAGCTGGTCGCCTGGGTGAGCCACGATCTGCGCACCCCGTTGGCGGGCATTCGGGCGATGGCCGAGGCGCTGTCGGACGGCGTGGTCAGCGGGCAGGCCGACGTGGCCGCCTACGCCGAGCAGATCGGTATCGAGACCAACCGGCTCTCCCGCATGGTCGACGATCTGTTCGAGATGTCGAAGATCAACGCGGGTGCGCTGCGGCTCGAACTGGAACCGGTGGATCTGCGCGAACTGATCGATGAGGTGCTCGCCGCGAACCGGCCGACCGCCGAACGCGCACAGGTCGAACTGCGGGCGGAGCAACCGGATTCCCGAATCGTGGTGTCCGCCAACGATCAGGCGCTCGGCCGGGTGCTGACCAACCTGGTGTCCAACGCCATCGCCCACACGCCGCCAGGCGGCGAAGTGGCCATTTCGGCGGGCGCCGACGACGGTCAGGCGTGGGCCAGGGTGGACGACACCGGGCCCGGCATCGCCGAGGCGGATCTGCCGCGCATCTTCGAGGTGGCCTACCGCGGCACCGCGGCCCGTTCGCCGGTCGCCGCCGACGGCGTACCCACCGGCAGCGGAATGGGATTGGCGATCGCGGCCGGCCTGGTCGAGGCGCATCGCGGCGACATCACCGCGGAGAACCGGCCCACGGGGAGCCGGTTCGAGGTCCGCCTACCGCTGTCGGGCAACTGATCACAAGGTCGGCGCGCACACCCCCGCGCTGCTGCGCAGCGGCGCGAACGCGAACTCGGTGAGACCGGCGATCGGATCCACGCGCGCGGCGAAACCCAGAGCGCGCCTTGCTTTGCCCGGATCCGCGACGACGTGGCGCACGTCGCCGGGACGGTAGCGCCCGTTCACCACCGGGTCCGGCCCGCCGCGCGCCGCCGCCAGCGTGACCGCGACCTCCCGGATCGTGATGGGGCGTCCGGAGGAGACATTGAGCGGGACGAACCCGGGCAGCGGCTGCTCGACCGCGGCGAGGTTGGCCGCGGCGATATCGGTGACATGCACGAAATCCCTTGTCTGCCCGCCATCTTCATACACCTGCGGCGGCTGCCCCGCCTCCAGCGCCGACCGGAAGATCGCCGCGACCCCGGAATAGGGCGTATCCCTGGGCATATCGTCGCCGTAGACGTTGTGGTAGCGCAGCGCGGTCACCGACGACCCCGTCACCGCGGCCCAGGCGGAAGCGTAATTCTCCTGCGCGAGTTTGCTTGCCGCGTACAGGCTGCGCGGGCGCAACGGCGCGTCCTCGTGCACGGAGTCCCAGGTGAGTATCTCGCCGCTGTCCGGGCAGCGGTACTCGAACATCCCGGCCTCCAGGTCCTCGATCCGCCGAGCGCCGACTTCGACCGCGCCGCAACGCTCGCCGCGATACCGGCCTTCGCCGTACACGACCATCGAGGACGCGAGCACCAGCCGACGGCACCCGGCCCGATCCATCGCCGCCAGCAAGACCGCGGTCCCGAAGTCGTTGTGACTCGCATAGGCGGGCGCGTCCTGCGCACTCACCCCGTTACCGACCACCGCGGCCTGATGACACACCACATCGACGCCACGCAGCGCCGCGTCGAGCGCCGCACCATCGCGAACATCCACCCGCTCGATACCTTCGGGCGTCGGTGCCGCCGGACCATGCGCCGCGGACACCATCAGATCGAGCGGAACAACCTCATGCCCCGCAGTGTCCAGCGTGCGCCGAATATGCGACCCGATGAACCCGGCTGCCCCGGTCAGCAACACCCGCACGCCACTCACCCCCGCCGCTTCGACGGGGCAACGACCACGACCGTATCCGCTGGCTCTGACGTCATACCCCGATCGTGCCCGGTCCAAGCCCTACAACGGGCCGACCACGCCGCAGCGTCAGACTTTTGTCACTCCTGACCGCGCCACCCGACCGGCCGGCCAGCCGAAACGGATACGGCAACGAATGCCGGCGAACAGCCTGCTACGCAGCGCGCCCGGACTCGGCGGTGCCCCGGCCTTCCTCGGAGCCGGGGCTTGCCGTCAGCGAAACCCGTTGGTGTCAGCCGATTTCGGCGTGATCGAAGTAGTACGCCGCGGCGGCCAGGTACTGGCAGCAGTCGGGGCCGTGGCCGGCGTGCGTGCTGCGGACGAACTGGGCGAGTTCCATGTCCAGATCTAGGGGTTCGATGGTGCAGTCGCGGTGCTGTGTGCTCCACAGGTCCCGCATATCCAGCGATGTCTGCATGGTGCGCCTCCAGCCTGCGTCGTCTATCAGCCTGAACAGCATGACCGAAATGCTTACACCGGAGGAATACCCGATGCCGGGTGATTCATACCCAGATCAGATACTCATCTGGTGACCAGTTGCCAATCGTCGGGCAGACGGGCTGCGGTGACTTGCGCGCCCTCTATCTCGAGGTCGACGGTGATCGGCCCGAGACGCAAGGCGGACAACGTGATTCGGCCCCATTCCGGCGGCACCAGCGGGCGCACGGTGATGGTGCGGTTGGGCACGTCGGGGTCGAGGCCGAGGAACGCGCGCACCAGCAGCAGCGGCGCCGCGCTCGCCCACGCCTGCGGCGAGCAGGAGGTCGGGTACGGCACGGGGGCAGGGAACCTGGACCGCGGGAAGCCGCAGTACAGCTCGGGTAGTCTGCCGTCGAAAGCCGCTGCGGCGTCGAGCAATCCGGTGGCGAGGCGGGTCGCGAGGTCGACCGCGCCGGGCACGTGCCGGTAGCGCAGCAGACCGGCCACCGCGATGGCGGTGTCGTGCGGCCACACCGAGCCACAGTGATAGCTCATCGGGTTGTAGGCGCCCATGTCCGAGGACAGGGTGCGCAAGCCGAAGCCGCTGTCCATCTCCGGTCCCGAAAGTCGTTGCACCAGTTCGGCAGCGTGCCCGTCGGCGGCGATGCCGGACCAAAGACAGTGCGCCACATTGCTGGTGAGCGCGTCGACGCGGCGCTTGCCCTGGTCCAGCGCGATGGCGTACCACCCGCGCTCGGGCAACCAGAACTGCTCGGCGAACTTGCCGCGCAATTCGGCCGCCTGATCGCGCAGCTCGGCCGCGCGCGCCGGGTCGTCGAACGCGTCGGCGAGTTCGGCGCGCGCCAGCAGCGCGGCGTGCACGTACCCCTGGACCTCGCACAGCGCGATCGGGGCCTCGGCGATGTGGCCCTCCAGATCGTTGACGCCGTCCCAACTGTCCTTCCACCCCTGGTTGACCAGGCCGCGATCGGTGGCGCGGCGGTATTCGACGAACCCGTCACCATCCCGATCGCCGTAGTCTCTGATCCAGCTCAACGCCGCGTCGGCCGCGGGCAGCAGCTCCCTGATCGCCGCGGAATCCGCGCCCCAGCGCAGGCATTCGGCCAGCAGCATCACGAAAAGCGGTGTGGCGTCGACGGTTCCGTAATAGATGTTGCCGCCGAGCACCAGCCCGCCCGCCGGCCCGCGGCGCATCTCGTGCATGATCCGCCCCGGCTCCTCCTCGGTCAGCGGATTCACCGTCTGCCCTTGGAGTTCCGCCAGTTGTTGCAACGTGCCGAGCGCCAGGTCGACCTCGAGCGGCAACGCCATCCACGCGGTGAGCAGGCTGTCGCGGCCGAACAGCGTCATGAACCAGGGCGCGCCGGCCGCGACGAACGGCCGGTTCTCGCCGGTGTCGTCATGAATCTGCAAGGCGCCCAGGTCACTTTCGGTGCGCCGCAGCACCTGACTCAGCTCCGGCAGCGACGCCGCGATGTCGGTGGCGGTATGCCGCCAGGCGGCGATCTTCCGTCCGGGGGCACTCACCCCGTAGTGCTCGCCAGGAGCCAGCGGAGCCTGGAACCGTTGATTACCGAGCGTGGGCTGCGCGGCGATGTCGGTCTGCCAGCTCCCGCCGACGGGCACGACCACCCGCCACACCAGAGTGCCCGGCAAGACGGTGGGTTCGACGGTCGCCGACACCGAGAGGCCGCGCATCCGGTCGGCCCGATCCTGGAACAGCAGCTCGCCCTCGGCCACCGTCACCTCGGACCGGCCGTTGCCGACCCGCCCTTCCTTGACCGCGAACAGGTCGACGAAGTCCGCGTCGACGTGCAGTTCGAGGGTGACCGCCGTGGGCTCGCGGCCCATGTTCTCCAGCGTGAGCACCTCGTGCATGCCGTCGGCGATGACCCGCTCGCGCACCACCAGCAGCGTGCTGTCGGCCAGCCCGGCGGTCGGCGGTCTTCGCAGCACGAACCGCGCCGCGAACGCCTCCGGGCTGAGCACCGAAAGCGGTTCGGGCAGATGGCCGTCCACCAGCAGCTCCCACCGGGAGATGACCCGCGCGTCCCGGAAGAACAGGCCGTGCGGACGGCCCGGCTCGACATCGCCGAGCCGGTTCGACAGACAGAAGGTGCCGCCCTCCACCAGCGTCACCGAGCCCGCCCCGCCGAACCCCGTCGGCTCACCGGAATTCAGCGGGGCGGGGCTGAGCGGGGCGGTGGGATCCGCCGTCACGCGAGACCGCTCGCCGCGGCGGGCATCGGGACGGCCTGGTCCTGGTACCAGCGGTAACCGGTACGCTTACGCGCCCGCATCAGCTTGCGGTAGACCAGTTCGTAGCCGCGCCCCAGCGTGTCGGAGCCGAAATTGGCCTCGACGTGCGCGCGGCAGGCGGCCGGATCCATGGTCTGCACCTCGGCGATGGCGGTGGTGAGCTCGGCCGGGTCGTCGCACACGCGACCGGTCACCCCGTCGACGATCACCTCGGCCACCGCGCCGCCGCGCAACGCGACCACCGGGGTGCCGCACACCATGGACTCGATCATCACCATGCCGAACGGTTCCTCCCAACGGATCGGGAACAACAGACATTTCGCGCCCGCCAACAGCTTTCGCTTGTCCGTGGCGTCGGCGAGGCCGAACACGTGGTCCTGGTCGGTCAACAACGGGCGTACCTGCTCCTCGAAGTATTTGATCTCGGGCGGCTCGCTGCACTTACCCGCGAGCACGAGTGGCATGCCCGCGGCGTGCGCGGCCTCCAGCGCCAGATGCGGCGCCTTGCACTCGTTGAAGCGGCCGAGGAACAGCGCGTAGTCGTCCTTCTCCGCACGGAACGGCCACTCCTCGGGATGCAGAGCATTATGCACTCGCCCAGCCCAATTCAAATCCGGAGCCAGCTCGCGCTGCCGGTCGCTGATCGCCACGAGCGAGATGTCGTCGCCCATTTCCCGGTAGTACTCATGGCATTCGCCCTCGACCGGCCCGTGCACGGTGACCACGGTCGGCAAGCCAAGGGCCCTATACGCCGGTGCGTTCAACGGGCCCGCGAAGGTGTGCTCGTGCACCAGGTCGATGCTGCCCGCGGCGGCCAGCTTCTCGATCGCCCGGCGCGCCCGCAGCGCGTGCAATACCTCGGGGAACGGCTCGCCGAGCCGCTCGGGGCAGATGGCGTCCCACAGCGGAATGAACCTCGCGGCCTTGGTGCCCGGTTCCCCCGCACCGAGCAGGGTGACGTCGTGTCCTCTAGCCACCAGCGAGTCCACCAGATCGGCGACGACGGCCTCGACACCTCCGTACGCCTTGGGTGGCACATCGAAGTACGGGGGAACAACCATCGCGATGCGGAATCGGGACCCGCTGTGATCGATCGACAGCAAGTCCGAGGTCGAAGCCTGGCGCGAAACCGCCATGGGAAACTCGCTCATGACCCTCCTTCCAAAGGGCACAACCGTGCAGGGACACAACCATTTGCTTGGGCACAAACCGTGAGCAATTCGCACACCCCGCGCTTCGAGCGCACGCGGAGCATCGAGCTGTGGCCGCCTCGGCGGAGGTGAAGCGTTGCCGCACCGCCGGTCCGTAGGGCTTGGTTGGCCTGATCATCAAGCGCGATCAGGAGGGGCCGCCAGTGATGTACCTCACCGGCGGACGCTCAAACCATGCAGTTGGATATGTTGCCGATCGATAGCCGTAATCGCCAGGTGGGAGTGGCTTTTACCAATTTTTCCCGAATACGTCTACAGGGCTGGATATTCGCTCACCCCTCGATGACGACCTTCCCGTCCTGACCGGGAACGACGAAGGTCAGCATGCGCTCGGCCTCGACGCGCAGCTCCTCCGCCTCGGCCGCCGACAACGGATGCCACGGAGTAACCCGAATAGTGCTGTCGTCCAAGGACCACCGGCCGTGCACGAAACCGTCGACCAGGTACATCGGCACACCCCCGGACGCCTCCCCGGCGATCCGCCGGTAGTCCTCGTCGCTGATGATCCGGCGACGGTCCTTGTGGCCGAGCAGCGCATTGTCGAAGGCGGGCAGAAACCGCACCGGCACGGCCAGATTCGGATCGGCCAGCGGCGCGTCCGGCAGGTCGAACAGCACCCGATGCTGGTCGTCGGTGAAAACGCGCAGCTCGGTACGCATCTCGTCGACCACCTCGGCGAGCCGGGTGACCCCGGCCCACGCCTGCATGTCGGCGACCGTGGCCGGGCCGAACGCGGCCAGGTAGCGCAGAATCAGGGTCTGCGCCTGCGGTTCCGTCGCCATCGGCCGGCCGATCCACTCGTCGGCCAGGGCGACGGTCACCGAACGATTACGCCACTTGCCCCAGGCGCCGGTGACCGGACTGTGCACCATGGGAACCAGCAGCTCCGCCGACTCGGCGAGCCTGCGCGGGAGCCGGCCCGGAAAACGCTCGCCGAGCAGCTGACCGAGGTCGCCGCGGGACAGGATGCGGCCGGACAACGCCGCCCGGCCCGCGTCGGCGAGCTCGTCCAGATCGATGCCCTCGATCTCGTCGCGGTAGTAGGCCGCCTGCAGCGCGGCGTGCACGACCGGGCGCACCGTCGGGCGCAGCCAGCGGAAGTCGTCCGCGTCGGCCAGGTGCACGGTGCGCCGGATCATGGCCGACCGCACCAGTTTTCGCTCGCGCAGCAGCGCGGCCAGGTCGTCGTGCGCGAACTCGGTCAGACGGGTCCACAACCCGACGTAGGGCCAGTTGGGTTCCTGCCCCTGTACCGCCACCAGATGGCGCACCAATTCCAACGGGGTCATCGCGACCCGCTGCGCCAACATCTGACGCACCAGCAGGGTTCGATTCAGCTCACGCAGCGATAGTTCCGTCATACCTGCCATCTTCGCCGATACCACCGACAGATCGGGGCCCTTCGGCGATCAACCGCGCATACGTATACGTACAATTAACCTATGTTCGATCCCCTCACCCTGGCGGTCGGCGCCGCGATCCTCGGCGTCGGCTGGGCTGCCGGGCGATACGGCCACCGCGGCGCCCTCGGCGGCACGACGAAACGCAGCGTCGCGAACTGCGGATGCGGGCACGACCTCGCCATCCACGACGCGCAGGCCGGCGAGTGCCACGCCGAGGAGCGGCGGTCGATCGCACCGGCCACCTGGGAGTGGGTGCGCTGCCCCTGTCGCCGCTACACCGGGCCGCTGCCGGTCGAGGACTACTTCACCCGGCCGATCCTGCCGCCGACGGACTGATTCCCGCCGCGAACACAGCCCGCCCGGCAGCCTTCAGCCGCCCGAGCGGCGTCAGACCGCCCGCCATCGGCGACCCGTTGCCGATGAGACACACCCGGCGTAGTGTCTCCCGTGAGACATCACAGTGGGTGTGTCTCACGTGTTGACGGGGCGCCCGGTCGGCGCGCCGACCGACTACGAATCGAGGTTCGGCAGATGGGCGCACAGGACGGTTTCGATTGGAACTGGGCGAGCGGCACCGGCGGCAAGCTCGACCGGCGGCAGATGGGCAGACTCCTCATCGCCGCGGCCACCTTGGTACCCGGCGCGTTCAGCAGTCATACGCTGTCGTTTCTGGGCGTGCAGGGGTCAGCCGGCCTGAACGAGGTCCAGATGCGAATTCCGGACACCGCGCTGGCGCGAGAAGCCGAAGAAGAGGCGCGCCGCAGACTGACCCCGTGGGTGCTGGAACACTCCTACCGCGTCTACTACTTCGGCAAGGCGCTGGCGAAGCTCGACAACGTGCCACTCGACGAAGAGCTGCACTTCACCACCGCGATTCTGCATGACA
Source organism: Nocardia sp. NPDC006044 (assembly GCF_042871115.1). Lineage (NCBI taxonomy): Bacteria > Bacillati > Actinomycetota > Actinomycetes > Mycobacteriales > Nocardiaceae > Nocardia > Nocardia sp. NPDC006044. The sequence goes on along the minus strand of NZ_JBIAID010000001.1, from coordinate 1,193,990 downwards.
TCGAGTTCGAACACCCCGTTCCCGGAAGGTGTTTCGCGGTGCGCGGCGCCGAGGACGCCGAACGTTTCCTCACCGGCCTCGGAATAGCCAGGGACAAGGTGGTGCTCGTGCGCAACGGCATCTCCGGCCACATCACCTTCGGTGTCGAGAAGGATCTGTCAGATCTGGCCGGCGTCGTCTCGGCCGGCTGCGAAACCGACCTGGGCGGCACTCGCATCGAGGAAATGAACCGCGCGTGGGTGGATGCGGTGGTGGCCCAGCATCCGCGGCTCGACTTCAAGCGGCGGGTGATCGAGGCCGTCCGCAGGGAATCCGAAGCCGTGCCCGACGGACGCACCGCGTTGATGCGCGAACTGGGATTCGAGCCGGGCGTGCTGAGCGCGCCCTTCGCGGAGTGATATCCGCGGGCGGCGGCTAGCGGAGCAGCCGCCCGATGATGACCGCCGCGGCGCCGGGATCGGCCGGCTCGCCGGTGATGAACTCGCGGTAGTAGAAGGATTCGGCGACGCGCACCACGGAATAGGCGAGGGTGCGGCTGTCGATGTCGTCCGGTTCGCCGATTTCCGCGACGATCCAGTCGGTGATTTGGGCGATGAACCTCTGCTGAACCACACCGTGCCGCGAGGTCAGTACCTGCAATGCCGTATCGGTGTGCTCAGTGAGAAATGTCCGCATCGAGGTGCGAACGACACTGCGGCGCAGTAACTCCTCGATGGACTCCGCGATTCCGGTCGCACCCCGGCCTCGATGCCGGGCACGCAGGTCGGCCAGATCGGCGGCGGCCTGTGACCACACCACTTCGCCCAGAATGCGGTCCCGGTCGCCGTAGCGGCGATACAGCGTCGCGCGACTGACTCCACTGGCCGCGCCCAGCCTGCGGACATCAATCCAGCCGTCACGCACGAACATCTCCAGCGCGCGGGCCAGCACCGGATCATCGACAGGAAACGGGGCCGACGCCTGCTGCAACACCACGGGATAAGTGTCTCACACGCCGCCGGCACCCCCCGGTCGCCCGCCGATCCGCTTGCGCGTCAGTCGACGTCGGGCTGCATCCGCAGCGGCACCCCGATACGGTTCCACAGGTTGATCATCGCGGCGACCGCCACCAGGCCGGCCGCGGCGCCCTCATCGAAGTGCTGCTCGACATCGGCCCACACCTCGTCGCTGACGCCGTGGTCGCCGAGCGTGGTGACCGCTTCGGTGTAGGCGAGGGCCGCGCGTTCGGCGTCGGTGTAGAGCGCGGACTCCCGCCAGGCGTTCAACTGGAAGATGCGCTTCTCGGTTTCCCCGGCCAGCCGGGCATCGGTGGTGTGCAGGTCGATGCAGTAGACGCAGCCGTTGATCTGCGAGGCGCGAATCTTGACCAGCTCCCGGGTCACCGGGTCCAGCGGCCCGCGGCGAATGGCGCCCTCGGCGGCGAACCACGCCTGGTACAGCTCCGGAGCCACCTTCGCCAGCTTCATCCGTGACACGTTGTCGTCCTTTCCTCGGCGTTTCCTACATCACCTAGACGAGACAGCCACCGGATGTGTGACGCGGGCTCAGGAATCCGGCAGGCACCGCCCCGGATCGGGCAGATCGGCGCACGGCGCGTTGCCGTGCGCGCGCAGCACGTCCTTGCCCGCCTGGTCGACCAGGAAGTGCAGGAACGCGGCGGCCAGCGAGTCGCCCGGCAATTCGCCGTAGCTGTAGGCGTATTCGACACCCCAGAACGGGTATGTACGGCCGATCGCCGCGTCCCGCCCCGCGGCGACCCCGCCGATCGTGACCGTCGGCAGACCTGCCGCGAGCGCTTCGGAGGACTCCGAATAGCCGATGGCGCCGGGGATTTCGCCGACCGCCTTGTGCATGTCCTTGGTCACCTGCACGTCGCAGTGCGTCGCGGCGGAGATCACCGTGCCCTTGATCGCGGTGCAGCTCACGTGCGGCCGATCCGGTTGCCCCGCGCCGAGCAGCCTGCGCTCGAACGTATTCCGGGTGCCCGAACCCGGGATCCGATTCACCAGCACCACCGGCAGATCGGGTCCGCCGACCTCGCGCCAATTGCCGATCCGGCCCTGATACAGATCGCGGATCTGCGCGTCGGTGAGGTTCCGCACGCCGACGCCCTGGTTGACGATCACGCTGAACAGCGACAACGCCAGCGGTCGAGGCACCAGCGCGGGATACCCGCTGCCCTTGGGTCCGTCGCTGATGGCCAGCATGCTCGAATCGTCCTTGCCCGCTTCGACCAGCCGGTCCAGCCCGCGTTCGGTGCCCTCGAAACCGAACGCGAATTCAGCCCCGGTACAACGCTTTCCGTATTGATCGGCGGCCTGCCGCACGACCGGCGCGAACGCCGACGAGCCGATCACGGTGAGCTTGCCCGCGGCACACTCCAGCGGCGTCGGATCGGGTTCGACCGCGGCGACGATGAGCTGAACCGCGATCACCAGCACCAGAAAGATGGTCAGCCCCACCATCATCCGGGGAACGCCGGTGCGGCTTCGGGTTTCGAGGATGCGCCCACCCTTGATGCCGCCGGTCAGCACCGGAACCGGGTACTCCCCCGCGCCCTCGGCGCGTTGCAGGATGGCCAGGATCTTGTAGTGCTCACCGCGATTCAGCGGCACCTTGGGCAGATCGATCACGCCGATGTGCCCGGCCATGTCCTCACGCACCGCGATGCCGGAATCGCCGTCCAGGCTGTCGGCCAGGCCGGGGTCGCTGAGCTCGGTCACCGCCATGCCGATCACCAGGCGCTGTGGGAACCGCAGATGCAGGCCGACCCGGGCCGGATCGGGCGCCCGGTAGTCGCTCGTGTCGATGGTGGTCGCACCACTGTTCTCGATGCGGACCAGGACCACCGACAGATCCTTCAGGTCCGGACTCGCGCCGTCGCGCGCGGGACGCAGCTGCGGCAGCACGCCGGGGAACACCGACTCCACCTCGCCGGTGACGGGCGTGTCCATCTGCACGCGGTAGCCGAGGCGCTTACGCCCGACGAAGACGAACTCGTACAGGAACGCGCCGATCGGCACCGCGATACCGATGAGCGCCAGCACGATCTCGACCGGAAAGTCGCCCAACGGTCAGTCCACCCCCACACATTCTGTCTGGCAACCATTTTCGGCCGGGAGCGGCGAAAATCGCCGAAACAGCCGGACTATTCGGCAACCGTTAACCCGGCGGCCATCACGCGCCGGCCGACTCCGTCCAGGCCAGCAGGTCGGCCAGCGGCCAGGTGTTGATCACCCGTTCGGCCGCAACACCATTGGCGAGGGCACGTTCGCAACCATAACCCTGCCAGTCCAATTGGCCGGGAGCATGGGCGTCGGTGTCCACCGCGAAGTAGCAGTCCATCTCGACCGCCAGTTGGATGAGCCGCGACGGCGGGTCGCGGCGTTCCGGCCTGCTGTTGATCTCGACGGCGGTGCCATAGGCCCGGCACGCCTCGAAGACCAGCTCCGCGTCGAAGGTGGACTCCGGGCGGGTGCCGCGCCCGCCCTCGACGAGGCGGCCGGTGCAGTGGCCGAGCACGTCGACGTTGGGGTTGGCCACCGCGTAGACCATGCGTTTGGTCATCGTCGCGCTGTCCGCGCGCAGGTGCGAGTGCACACTCGCCACCACGATGTCGAGTTCGGCGAGCAGGTCGGCCTGCTGATCGAGGGTGCCGTCGTCGAGGATGTCCACCTCGATGCCGGTGAGAATGCGGAACGGCGCCAAGCGGTCGTTGAGTTCGGCGATCACGTCGAGTTGTTTGCGCAGCCGGCCGGCGGACAGCCCGTTGGCGACGGTCAGGCGCGGCGAATGATCGGTCAGCGCGCAGTATTCGTGACCGAGCGCGGCCGCGACACCCATCATTTCGGCGATCGGGCTGCCGCCGTCGGACCAGTCCGAGTGCGTGTGCAGGTCGCCGCGCAGCCGAGCGCGCAGCGGTTTGCCCGGCACACCGATCGGCTGGGCCGCCTTGCGCAGGTCGAGCAACTGCTGCGGCACCGTGCCGGAGTAGGACTCTTCGATGACCGCGGCGGTCTTCGGCCCGATCCCGGCGATCTCGCGCCAGCTGCGTGCGGTGCGGTGCGCCGCGCGCTCCTCGTCGGACAGCTCGGCTACGATGTCGGCCGCGCGGCGGTACGCCTTGACCCGATACGTTTCCGCCCGCGAGCGTTCCAGCCAGAAGCCGATCTCGCGCAGCACCTCCACCGGACCCGGCGTGGCGGCCGGGTCCGCGGCGATCGAATCGTCGTCCGCCACAGCGGTTATCGCATCCTGCTGTACTTCATGAAGGCCACTCCGTCCTCGAACACCCGGCTGGTGATCACCCGGAACTTGGCCGCGTCGGGCAGCCGCGGCCCGGAACCGAACAGCGACTTACCCCGGCCGAGCAGCACCGGGTACAGCTTGAGGAAGATCTGATCGATCTCCGGCAGCAATTCCTGCGCCAGTTCGCCGCCGCCACACAGCCAGATCCCGAGGCCGTTGTCCCGCTTGAGTTCTCGCACCTTCCCCAGCGGATCGGACGCGATCAGCTCGACATCGGGATCGGGGTTCTCCGGCAGCGTGGTGGAGACCACGTACTGCTTCAGGTGCGCGTACGGGCTGGAGGTGCCGGTGCGCACGCCGAAGTCGTGCGTCTTGCGTCCCATCAGCACGGTGTCGAAGTAGCGATTGCGCTTGTCGATACCCATCGATTCCCGCACCTTGGTCGGCAGGGTCTCGGGGTATTGCGCGGTGATCGCAGGCCCGTGGTCGCCGCCGACCGGGAAAAAGTCGACCGATCCCTCTTCGGTGGCGATGTATCCGTCGATGGTCGACGCTACGTAATACGTGAGCTTGCGCATGTGTCCTTCCTCCACGGCCGGACCGACTTCCCGAACCGCCTACAAGAAAGGTAGCTTGCCCTCGCTAACGGAGGCGAGGCTTCGGTTGGCACCGCGGGCAAGAATACGAGGAACGATTCATGAACTTTTCCCGCCGAATCGGCGCACCGCAGCGACGGCACGGCTCGTCTTCGCGGCCGTAGACGGCGAGCGAGCGTTCGAAGTAGCCGGACTGGCCGTTGACGTTCACGTACAGCGCGTCGAACGAGGTGCCGCCGGCCGCGAGCGCCTCGGCCATGACCGCACCCGCGTCGGCGATCAGGCCGCGCAGGGCGGGCCGGGACAGCCCGGAGGCGATGCGCAGGCTGTGCAGCTTTGCCCGCCACAGGGATTCGTCGGCGTAGATGTTGCCGATGCCGGAGATGACGTTCTGATCGAGCAGCAGGCGCTTGATGTCGACCTGCTTGGCCCGCATCCTGGCCACCACGGATTCGGCGTCGAAGCGCGGATCCAGCGGGTCGCGAGCGATGTGCGCGACCGGCTCGGGCACCAGGGTGCCGTCCACCTCGACCAGTGGCGCGAGCGCCCAGCCCCCGAATGTGCGCTGGTCGACGAAGCGCAGCTGGGTACCGTCGTTGAGGCTCGCGCGGATGTGCGCGTGCTTCTCCACCGGTGCGTCGGCGGCCTGGACCAGCATCTGCCCGCTCATGCCGAGATGCACGACGAGTGCGGTGTCCGGCTCGTCGAAGGTGAGCCACAGGAATTTGCCGCGCCGCTCGGCGGACTCGACCTTCAGGCCGGTCAGCCGGGCGGCGAGATCGGCGGCGCCCTCCAGGTGGTTGCGCACCGCACGGGGATGGCTGATCGCGACCGATTCGATGACGCGTCCGACCACGTGTTCGGCGACGCCGCGCCGCACCACCTCTACCTCGGGAAGCTCTGGCACGATTCAGGATTCCGCGGTCAGCGCCTGGTAAGCGGTGCCCGCGGCCTTCTGCTCGGCTTCCTTCTTGGAACGACCGACGCCCTGGCCGTAGGCCCGGCCGCCGACCACGGTGGTCGCGGTGAATTCCTTGTCGTGATCGGGGCCCGTCGAGGTGATCTCGTAGCTGGGCACGCCGAGGCCGCGTTCGGCGGTGAGCTCCTGCAGGCTGGTCTTCCAGTCGAGGCCAGCCCCCATCCGGGGACCGCGCTCGAGCAGGTCGGCGAACAGCCGCAGCACCACCTCACGCGCGACGTCGATGCCGTGCTCCAGGTGCACCGCACCGAGCAGCGACTCCATGCCGTCGGCGAGGATGCTCGGCTTGTCCCGGCCGCCGGTGAGCTCTTCGCCCTTGCCGAGCAGCAGGTGCACGCCGAGGCCGCCTTCGCCGAGCTGACGCGCCACCTCGGCGAGCGCGTGCATGTTCACCACGCTCGCCCGCAGCTTCGCCAGTTCGCCCTCGGACTTGTCCGGATGCTCGTGGTAAAGCCGCTCGGTGATGCTCAGGCCGAGGACGGAGTCGCCCAGGAATTCCAGGCGCTCGTTGGTCGGCAGGCCGCCGTTCTCATACGCGTACGACCGGTGCGTCAGCGCCAGGCGCAGCAACTCCGGCCGCACCTCGACGCCGAGCGCCGCGAGCAGGCTCGCGTGTCCACTGGACGAGTCGGGTTCGTCAATCACGTCGATACGACAGGTTGAACTGTCAGACAGCTGCGGTGACCTGACGGCCCTTGTACGTGCCGCAGGAGGGGCACGCGATGTGCGGCAGGGTCTTCTCGCCGCAGGCACGGTTCGGGCAGGTGATCAGGGTCGGCGCGGTGGCCTTCCACTGGCTGCGCCGCGACCTGGTGTTGGAACGGGACATCCGGCGCTTGGGAACGGCCACGACTACTTCTCCTCTGTCCTATTGCTTGCCATTTCGGCTGACTGGTCTGCTGCTGTGGCCGCACCCTGGTCGGGGCTGCCGTTGCCGGGCGATGCAGTGGCGAATTTCGCCAGCCCGGCCCAGCGAGGGTCAAGTATCTCATGCGAGTGCTCGGATCCCGCAATCGCCATCCGGACGCCGCATTCGGCGCACAGTCCGGCGCAGTCGGGCGTGCACAGCGGCTGCAGCGGGAGCTCGATGCCGACCGCGTCGATGGTCACCGGTTCGAGGTCGATCGTGTCGTCGACCATGCGGTAGGAGTCGTCGTCATCGGTGGTCTGCTCGGTCGTGCTGTCCGGATAGGCGAACAGCTCGGTGAGGTACACGCTGACCGTGTCGGTGAACGGCTCCAGGCAGCGCGAGCACTCGCCCTCCAGCGGCGCGCTGGCCGTGCCGGTGACCAGCACCCCTTCGGATACCGCCTGGAGTTGCAGGTCGAGCTCAAGTTCGGCACCCACCGGCACCGCGACGAGATCGAGCCCGATCCGCTCGACAGTGGTGATGGTGCGCTGGAACTCACGCATCGTCCCGGGCCTGCGGCCCAGGCTGCGGACGTCCAGCACGAAGGCCGCGTCGGGTTCCCGGCGCACGACCGAGCCTTTACGCGGGGCAGAACTGGAACCGGCGGACATCACGAACTCACTTCACTATCGAGGGATTGGGCAACCACACCACGATACGCGAGCGCCCCACTCGACCCAAATGCGGCGCGGCGTCAGCGCCGGTAGTCGGCCGCGTAGTCGATGGCGCCCGCGCCGGAGCGAAGCTGGTGCCGGCCGCGGCCGACGGTGCGCAGGGTGTTGCTCAGGGTCTCCTCGAAGTCGGCGAGCTTGGAGTCGACGTAGACGTCGCATTCCTCGCGCATCCGGTCGGCCTCGGCGTGCGCGCCGTCGATCACCCGCGCGGATTCGGCGTGCGCGGCGCGCACCACCTCGGTCTGCGCGACCAGGCGATCGCGCTCGGCCTCGCCGTCTGCGACGGAACGCTCGTAGGAAGCCTTGCCCGCCTCGATCATTCGCTCGGATTCCAGCCGGGCCCGGCCGGTGACCGCCTCGAACTCGGCGTTGCCGTCGGCGACGATCCGGTCGGCCTCGGCCTGCGCGGTGCTGACCAGATGGTCGGCGTGCGCGCTCGCCTCGGCGACCATCCGGTCGGCGTGCGCCTTCGCGTCGGCGAGGATGCGGTCGGCTTCTTCGCGGGCCGCGCCGATCGTATGACTGGCCTGCTCGTTGGCGCCGGTCACCGTGGCATCGGCGGCGGAACGGGCGTCCGAGACGATCTTGTCCCGGATGTCGAGCACGTCCTGGGCATCGTCGAGCTCGCCCGGGAGTGCGTCGCGCACGTCATCGAGCAGCTCGAGCACGTCGCCGCGCGGCACGATGCAGCTGCGGGTCGGCGGGATGCCACGCGCCTCCTCGACGATGGCGACCAGCTCGTCGAGGGCTTCGAATACGCGATACATGCTGACTACCCCACTCTCCTACGACTCTGTGGCGAACTGTCCGCCGAGCCCCAGTGTGCCCCTCATCACGGTCTGTGCCGAGTCACCCTCCGGTGTGTCGTCGCAGTGTCTCGTACGCCACACAAATCAAGTGGAGGATCTGTCTCCGCTTCGTGTTATCGTCGATACGAAGATCGACAAGGTCTTCATCCCGAGCGCGGCCCCCACCGGGACCGCGGGATTGAGGAAGCCGGAGGGAAGGGCTCAACCAATCCGCCGAGTGTTGACAGGTTCCGAATGTTCAGCAAATACTGAACACACTGCACGAGCGGAACCTGTCAAGAGTCGGCGGGAAGGAAGCGATCACCGTCGCTGTTGTCCCCAACGAAGGCTCATGTTCGATCGGAAAGACCATGACTGTTCTGGATCTACAGAGATCGGCGGGAGTTAGCACCACCAGCTACTTCATGCCGTGGGTAGGCCCATATCCGGTGCTGACGGCGCCGCCGGTGTCGGCCCGGTTCGAGCAGCTGATGACCTACCTGCGCGGCGACCGCGCCTTCGCCCAGCTGATCCGCTTCGCGCTGGTCGGCGGCTCCAGCAATATCGCCTACGTGCTGCTGTTCTTCGCGATGCACGGCATCGGCCCGCTGCTGGCCAACGTGGTCGGCTCGATCGTCAGCACGGTGATCGCCAACGAGCTGCACCGTCAGCTCACCTTCCACGCGAGCGGCCGCGTCGGCTGGTTCACCGCACAGTGGGAAGGCGGCGGCCTGGCCCTGGTCGGCCTCGCCATCACCACCGCGGGCCTGGCCGCGCTGGACGTCTGGGCGCCGACCATCGGCGGCCCGGCCGAAGCCACCGCCATCCTCGGCATCACCGCGGCCGTCGGCGGCATGCGCTTCCTGGCCCTGCGTGGCCTGGTCTTCTAGGCCTCGTCGAGTGAGGGGAATCAGCCCCGGTCCCAACGATTTCGGGACCGGGGCTGATTTGCGTCCAGGGTCAGCTCTTACGTTCCGCGAGCCGGGCGAGCAGGCGCTTGTGCACCGACGGCGGAAGCATGTCGGTGACGTCGCCGCCGAAGGCCGCCACCTCCTTGACCAGTGAACTGGACAGGAAGCTGAGGGCCGGGTTGGTGGCGATGAAGAAGGTGTCGACGCCGGAGAGCTTCTTGTTCATCTGGGCCATCTGGATCTCGTAACCGAAGTCGGTCGCGTCGCGCAGACCCTTCACGATGGCCGTGATGCCCTGTTCCCTGGCGAAGTCGACGGTCAGGCCGTACCACGACTCCACCCGGATGTTGGGCAGGTGGGCGGTCGCCTCACGCAGCATCTCGATGCGCTCGTCGACGCTGAACATGCCCTGCTTGTTCTTGTTGATGTTGACGGTGACAACGACCTCGTCGAACTGGGCCGCGACCCGGGTGAAGACGTCGATGTGACCGTTGGTCACGGGGTCGAAGGACCCGGGGCACAATGCTCCTGCCATGGTCAGACGCTATCCTGCGGGACCGCCGGGGCGGCACCGAGGGTGCTCGAGCGCACACCGCTAATCGAAAGTCGCCATCTCGATGCGGGTTTCGCCGTACTTGCGCGGCTTCATCGCCGAATAGCCCGCCGGCCATTCGATTTCCGGCGATCGGCGGGCCCGCTCGACCACGACCAGGGCGCCGGGGCACAACCAGCCGTCGGCCAGCGCCCGCAGGTCGGCGAGGACCGCGTCGATCTCGACCGCGTACGGCGGGTCGGACAGCACCAGATCGAACTCGCCCGCACCGCCCAGCGCGAGCACGCTCGCCACGGTCGCGACGCGCAGTTCCGCGCCGGGCAGCCCGACATCGGCGATATTGCCGCGCACGACCTCGGCCGCCTTGCGATCGGCCTCGACCAGCAGCGCGTGCCCGGCCCCGCGGGACAGCGCCTCCAACCCGAGCGCACCCGAGCCCGCGTACAGGTCGAGCACCCGGATGCCGTCGAAGTCGATCCGCGCGTCGAGGGCGCTGAACACGGCCTCGCGCACCCGGTCCGAGGTCGGACGGGTGCCGGCGGGCGGCACGCGCAGCCGCCGCCCGCCCGCCGTTCCGGCGACGATCCGGGTCATTCGGACTCGCGCACGGCCAGCTCGATCAGCAGGTCGCCGCCCTCGACCTGCTGTACCCGGCCGATCGCGACCCGGCCGACGGTGCCCGCCCGCGGCGCGGTGATGGCGGCCTCCATCTTCATCGCCTCGATGGTGCCGACGGTGTCGCCGGCCGCGATCGAATCGCCTTCGGCGACAGCCAGGGTCACGACGCCCGCGAACGGAGCGGCGATGTGGCCGGCATTGCCCTTGTCCGCCTTCTCGGCCGCGGGGACTTCGCTGGCGATGGAGCGGTCCCGCACGGCCACCGGGCGCAATTGGCCGTTGAGGATGCACATGACGGTGCGCATGCCGCGCTCGTCGGGCTCGGAGATGGCTTCGAGACCGATGAGCAGGGTTACGCCCTTCTCCAGTTGGACGCGATGTTCCTCGCCGTGGCGCAGACCGTAGAAGAACTGGTTCGCCGACAGCCCCATGGTGTCGCCGTACTTCTCCCGGTGCGCGTTGAATTCGGCGGTCGGCGCGGGGAACAGCAGACGGTTCAGGGTCGCGCGACGCTCCGCCGAGGTACCCGCCAGGCCGGCCTCATCCGCCGCGGTGAGCGGAGTCTCCGGCTTCGCCGTGCCGCGCCCGGCCAACGCCCGGCTGCGGAACGGTTCGGGCCAGCCACCCGCCGGAGTGCCGAGTTCCCCACGCAGGAAACCGATTACCGAGTCCGGGATGTCGTAGCGGCCCGGATCGGCGGCGAAGTCCTCGATGTCGACACCGGTACCGACCAGGGCGAGGGCGAGATCACCGACGACCTTCGACGACGGGGTGACCTTGATCAGGCGCCCCAGAAGACGGTCCGCGGCAGCGTATTTGGCTTCGACTTCTTCGAACCGGTCACCCAGGCCGAGGGCGATGGCCTGCTGGCGCAGGTTCGATAACTGACCGCCGGGGATCTCGTGGGTGTAGACGCGGCCGGTCGGTGCGGGCAGTCCGGATTCGAAAGGCTTGTAGACCTTGCGCAGGGCTTCCCAGTACGGCTCGAGGTCGCACACGTTCTGCAGATTCAGGCCGGTGTCGTAGTCACTGTGCGCGGCCGCGGCGACGATCGCGGAAAGCGCGGGCTGGCTGGTGGTTCCGGCCATCGCGGCGCTGGCGCCGTCGACCGCGTCGGCACCGGCCTGCCAGGCGGCGAGGTAGGTGGCGAGCTGTCCGCCGGGGGTGTCGTGGGTGTGCACATGGACCGGCAGGTCGAAGTTGGCGCGCAGCGCGGTCACCAGCTTCGCGGCGGCCGGAGCACGCAGCAGCCCGGCCATGTCCTTGATGGCGAGGATATGCGCGCCGGCGTCGACCATCTGCTCGGCCAGCTTGAGGTAATAGTCCAGGGTGTAAAGGGTTTCATCCGGGTTGGCCAGGTCGCCGGTGTAGCTCATCGCGACTTCGGCTATGGCGGTGCCGGTTTCGCGGACCGCGTCGATCGCCGGACGCATCTGGTCGACGTTGTTGAGCGCGTCGAAGATCCGGAAGATGTCGATCCCGGTCGCGGTCGCCTCGGACACGAACGCCCGCGTCACCTGCTCCGGATAAGGCGTGTACCCCACCGTGTTCCGGCCGCGCAGCAGCATCTGCAGACAGATGTTCGGCACGGCCTCGCGCAGCGCGGCCAGCCGCTCCCACGGGTCCTCGTACAGGAACCGCAGCGCCACATCGTAAGTCGCGCCGCCCCACGCCTCGATCGACAGCAACTCCGGCGTCAGCCGGGCGACGTGCCCGGCGACACCGAGCAGACCATTGGTCCGCACCCGGGTCGCCAGCAACGACTGATGCGCGTCCCGGAACGTGGTGTCGGTGACCCCAACAGCCTTCTGCGCCCGCAACGCCTGCGCGAAGCCGTCCGGCCCGAGCTGCAACAGCCGCTGCCGCGACCCGTCCGGTGGCGGCACCGACAGGTCGATGGCGGGCAGCTTGTCATGCGGATACACCGTCGTCGGCCGCTCCCCATGCGGCTTGTTGACGGTGACATCGGCCAGATACGTCAGGATCTTGGTCCCGCGGTCGGCCGAACCACGCTGGTTGAGCAGCTCGGGTCGCTCGTCGATGAACGAGGTGGTCACCCGTCCGGCCCGGAAGTCCGGATCGTCGAGCACCGCGAGCAGGAACGGAATGTTGGTGGTAACACCGCGAATTCGGAACTCGGCCAGCGCCCGCTGGGCCCGCGACACCGCGGCGGGGAAGTCGCGCCCGCGGCAGGTGAGCTTCACCAGCATCGAGTCGAAGTAGGCGCCGATCTCCGCGCCGAGGTTGGCCCCGCCATCCAGGCGGATGCCCGCGCCGCCCGGCGTGCGGTAGGCGGTGATCCGGCCGGTGTCCGGGCGGAATCCGTTGTTCGGGTCCTCGGTGGTGATCCGGCACTGCATCGCGGCGCCGCGGATGCTGACCGTGTCCTGGCTGAGCCCGAGCTGTTCGAGGGTCTCCCCCGCCGCGATGCGCAGCTGCGACTGCACCAGGTCGACATCGGTGATCTCCTCGGTCACCGTGTGCTCGACCTGGATGCGCGGGTTCATCTCGATGAAGACGTGGTTGCCGCGCTCGTCGAGCAGGAACTCGACGGTGCCCGCGCAGCTGTAGCCGATCTCCTTGGCGAAGGCCACGGCGTCGTTGCAGATGCGTTCGCGCAGTGCGGGATCCAGGTTCGGCGCGGGCGCGAGCTCGATCACCTTCTGGTGGCGCCGCTGCACCGAGCAGTCGCGCTCGAACAGGTGCATCACGTTGCCGTGCTGATCGGCCAGGATCTGCACCTCGATGTGGCGCGGGTTCACCACGGCCTGCTCGAGGAAGACGGTCGGATCGCCGAACGCCGACTCGGCCTCGCGCGACGCGGCCTCGATGGATTCGCGCAGGTGATCGGCGTCGGCGACCCGGCGCATGCCGCGCCCGCCGCCGCCGGCCACCGCCTTGACGAAGATCGGGTAGTCCAGCTCGTGCGACGCGGCGAGCAGCTCGTCCACGTCGGCGGACGGTGCGCTGGAGCGCAGCACCGGCAGCCCGGCCGCCTTGGCCGCCGCGATCGCCCTGGCCTTGTTTCCGGCGAGCTCGAGCACCTCGGCGGACGGGCCGATGAAAGTGATCCCCTCGCGGGCGCAGGCCGCCGCCAGATCCGGATTCTCGGACAGGAAGCCATATCCCGGGTAGACGGCGTCGGCGCCCGCCGACTTGGCCGCGTCGATGATCGCGTCGATCGACAGGTACGCCCGGACCGGGTGCCCCTGCTCGCCGATCTGGTAAGACTCGGCCGCCTTCGTCCGATGGACCGAGTTGCGGTCCTCGTACGGGAACACGGCCACCGTCCCCGCGCCGAGTTCGTAGGCCGCGCGGAAGGCCCTGATGGCGATCTCGCCGCGGTTGGCTACCAAGACTTTCGTGAACATTGGCCTAAGGTACCCGGACCGAGCCCCCGCACAGGCACGGAAGGGGCCTTCGCAAGCATCTTCACAACGAGGTCTAGCAGCGTTGCGAAGATCCGTTCATCCGGCCGTCACATCCTCAGAGCCAGTGCATCGTGTGGTGCCGCAGCCCGCCGCGGAACTGACCCACCGCCAGTCCGATCATCAATCCGCGCTCCTCGGGAACCAATCCACGGGTAAAAGGGAGCCGAATCATCCGTAACATAACTTCCGGAAGATGAATCTCGGGTAAACCATTTCCGGGGAATTCGGCATTCAGCCGCGCCAGACCGATTCCTCTGCTACGCCCCTGCCGGTAGCCGGGCCGGAAACCTTGACGATACCGATAGGCGACGAGCGCCTCGGCGAGATAACCGAGCCGGTACCCCTCCCGGTGCGCGCGCCAGCCGAATTCCAGATCCTCGTTCGCCGCGTAGCTGACATCTTGTCCGCCGAGCTTGCGATAGACCTCGGCGCGGCACGCCATGCTCGTCCCGACGATCACAGGTGCATAAACACCGGGTGGCTGGAATTGGTCGGGCGCCGGGATGTTGGCGACCCGCCGCGGGTGCTCCGCGTTGAGCGAATCGCCCTCGATCGCGGAACATGTGAGGTCGTACCCCTCGTCCAGGAACGCGAGCATGCGGCTTATCCAATTCGGATGCACACGATCGTCGTGATCACAGAACAGCAACGTCTCACCGGTGGCATGCGCGGCTCCGACATTCCGCGCAAATGCGGCACCCGGGGTGCCTGACGCGTCAACATATCTGATCTCGAGCCGATCCCTCGCCGCGAGGCTTTCAATATGAGCCTTGACATTGACAGGCGAGCCGTTGTCGGCTATCAAAACATCGAATTCCCCCCTATAATCTTGACGCGTCAAGGCGTCTAGTTGCACATCCAGGAGATCACGGCTCTCGGCCGTCCCGACGTACGTTGGAATGACGATCGATACCGACCGTTCAGTCACCACATGCACTCCCGCTATCGATTCCCCACGCTGGAGCCCTCCCCCAAGGGTGACAACTTTAGACACAATTCGGAAATTCGGGCTACACCACACTTCCGTGGGCTTCCTCACAGACTTGGACAAACGACCAAACCGCGGTGGGCGGACCGTCGGCCTTCGCCGGCGCTCCGCCCGGCCGCACCACGCGACCCTCGCTCCCCCTATGCTGGTGAGTGCAGCTGGTTCACCGCGCGCGTACGAGATGGAGCCCCGTCGTCGTGTCGCGGAGCCGAGTTCGTCCGCCTCGAAAGGGTGGACGGGCGAGAGGGAACCCGGTGGGAATCCGGGACTGTCCCGCAGCGGTAAGCAGGAACGACCGCCGTCACACGCACTGGGCCTCAGGCCCGGGAAGCGACGGCCAGTAGGTCGGCCGAGAGGCCGGTGCCTGTGAGTCCGAAGACCTGCCAGCCGTGTCGGGTACGCCGTATCCGACGGCCACCGCCTCGTGGATCTGGGCGCGCGGTTCTACCAGTACGTGATGTGTCGGGGCTCTGTTGGCGGAATCTCCTGACATATCTCCGGTAGCCGCGTGTGCCCGTATGGCGACGGCCTACGACACCAGCACTGGAGAGACAACGTGACTGTTGTAAATCAGACACCGTTCACCGCAACGGTTCTCGGGCTACCTAGGGTCGGACCGCGGCGTGAGCTCAAGCGGGCCACCGAGGCCTACTGGGCCGGCAAGATCGACGCCGAGCAGCTCCATACTGTCGCGCGCGACCTGCGCCACGCCCAGCTCACCGAATTACTGGCCGCGGGCCTGGATTCGATCCCGGTCGGCACCTTCTCGTACTACGACCAGGTGCTCGACACCGCCCTGCTGCTCGGCGCGCTGCCGCCGCGGGTGGCCGGGATCGCCGATCCGCTGGACCGGTACTTCGCCGCCGCGCGCGGCAACGAGACGGTCGAACCGCTGGAGATGACCAAGTGGTTCGACACCAACTACCACTACCTGGTCCCGGAGATCGACCAGGACACCGTGTTCGCGCTGAACCCGGAGAAGCTGCTCGGCGAGGTGCGCGAGGCACTGGCGCTCGGCGCGCCGGCTCGTCCGGTGGTGATCGGCCCGATCACCTTCCTGAAGCTGGCCAAGGCCACCGGCGGTGCGCCGCTGGACCGGCTCGCCGAGCTGGTTCCGCTCTACCGCGACCTGCTCCGGCAACTGGCCGAGGCCGGTATCGGCTGGGTGCAGATCGATGAGCCGGTGCTGGTCACCGATCTCACCGACGACGAACTCGCCCTGGTGCGAAGCACTTACACCGAGTTGTCCGCCGCGTCCGAGCGCCCCGCGATCGTGGTGGCCACCTACTTCGGCCACACCGACGCCGCGCTGACCGCGTTGGCGGGCACCGACATCGAGGGCATCGCGCTCGATTTCACCGCGGGCACAACCGTTTCCGACGTGGCCGCGGTGCCCGCGCTGGCGAGCAAGCTGCTGGTGGCGGGCGTGGTGGACGGGCGCAACGTCTGGCGCGCGGACCTCGACGCCGTGCTGTCCACCCTGGGCACGCTGCTGGGTTCGGCTGCGTCGGTGGCGGTTTCGACCTCGTGCTCGCTGCTGCACGTGCCGTACACGCTGGCCGCGGAGACCAAGTTGGACGAACGGCTGCGCTCGTGGCTGGCGTTCGGCACCGAGAAGGTGACCGAGGTCCGGCTGCTGGCCACCGCTCTGGCCGAGGGCACCGACGCGATCGGCGCCGAATTGGCCGACACCCGTGCGGCATTGGCGACCCGGCACAGTGACCCGCGGCTGAACGACGCGCAGGTGCGGGCCAAGCTGGCGGCGCTCGGCCCGGACGCGATCCGGCGCGCGCCCGCCGACGAGCGCCGGGTGTTGCAGCAGGAGCGGCTCCAGCTGCCGCCGCTGCCGACCACCACCATCGGCTCCTACCCGCAGACCTCGGCCATCCGGTTGGCCAGGGCCGCGTTCACCAAGGGCGAGATCGACGAGGCGGAGTACGTCCGCCGGATGCGCGCCGAGGTCGCCGATGTGATTGCGCTGCAAGAGAAGCTGGGCCTGGACGTGCTGGTGCACGGCGAACCCGAGCGCAACGACATGGTGCAGTACTTCGCCGAACAGCTCGACGGCTTCGCCGCCACCGAGCTGGGCTGGGTGCAGTCCTACGGTTCGCGCTGCGTGCGGCCGCCGATCCTGTTCGGCGACGTCAAGCGGCCGACGCCGATGACCGTCGACTGGAGCAGCTACGCCCAGTCGCTCACCGACAAGCCGGTCAAGGGCATGCTCACCGGGCCGGTCACCATCCTGGCCTGGTCGTTCGTCCGCGACGATCAGCCGCTCGGCGACTCGGCGCGGCAGGTCGCGCTGGCCATCCGGGACGAGACGGTCGACCTGCAGGCCGCGGGCATCCGGATCATCCAGGTCGACGAACCGGCACTGCGCGAGCTGCTCCCGTTGCGCAAGGCCGATCAGCAGGCCTACCTCGACTGGTCGGTGCAGTCGTTCCGGCTCGCCACATCCGGCGTCTCGGATGCCACCCAGGTGCACACCCACCTGTGCTATTCGGAGTTCGGCGAGGTGATCGACGCGATCGCCGGGCTGGACGCCGACGTGACCTCGATCGAGGCCGCGCGTTCCCGCATGGAGGTGCTCGACGACCTCAACGCGGCGGGCTTCGATCTCGGCGTGGGGCCGGGCGTCTACGACATCCACTCACCGCGCGTGCCCAGCGTGGAGGAGATCACCACCTCGTTGCGCGCGGCATTGAAAGCCGTTCCCGCCGAACGACTGTGGGTCAATCCGGACTGCGGCCTGAAGACCCGCGGCCAGGCCGAGGTGGAGGCGTCCCTGCGCAACATGGTTACCGCCGCGGCGTCGGTGCGCTGATCGCCCCGGCAGTTCGCTGACGTTCAGCCCCCTTCGCCGGACGAAGGGGGCTGAACCGCTCCTCACTCGGATTCGGGCTCCGGTCGCAGACTCTGCCGTGGCCTGCGCGAGGTGTACCGCTCACACGGCTGCGCGGCCCGCGCGACCGGTTGCTGCCGCGACCTGGAGCTCATCCCTCGTCGCCACGCCGTATGACACCCGGGACACCGATCCATCCCAACCCCTCCTTGCACCTAGTGAAACCCACTCCATGAATCGCCCCTATCCACCTTCGACGCGTGCCGCGGCGGTTCGGTTCCGACCAGTCGCCACGAATCTTCCGGGCGGACGCCGGTCAGCTGTCCGCGGCGAACGCGCTGTTGATGGCACCCATGTCGAAGTAGTCGCGCCAGGCGACGATGGCGCCGTCGGCCACCTCGAAGACGCCGGTGACCGGCAGCGGCACGGCCCGGCCTGCGGTGCGGAGCGTGTCGGTGCGTTCGTTCATCACCAGGTTGCCGGAGGTGATCTGGTGATGGATGTCGAAGTCGACGCCCTCGAAGGTGGCCAGGAAGCCCGCGAGGAACTCCCGGATGGCGGCGCGGCCGACCACCGGTTCCATCGGAATGTTGTGGTAGACGGCGTTTTCGGCGAAGAAGGACGCGATGCGGTCGGGGTCCGGGTCGGACCAGCTGCGGCACATATCGCGGACGAGTTCGTCGGGAGTCGGCATGGACGGGCTCACTTTCTGCTGCCGGGCGGGCGAACCGCGTTGTGCGCAACGCCCTCTCGATTGAACCAAGCAATTGCTCGGTTCGGAACCCCTGGGCAGTCAACGCCCACGGCCGACCGGCTTAGGCTGGGGGTATGAATGATCGTCCCCTGCGCTACCGCTTGATCACCGGCGTCGACGACGCCTCGTTTTGCGAGCGGATCAGCGGCCTGCTCGACCAGGGCTATCGCCTGCACGGCTCCCCCGCGGTCACGTTCAACGGCACCGACGTGATCGCGGCGCAGGCGCTGGTCTGGGACGGCGAGTAGCGACCGGCGCTCTTCGCACGCTACGCAGCCGGGGTCTCGCGCAAAATACCTTGCCGCAGCATATTTCCAGACAAAACAAGTGCGGATATTGCGATGATTGCGAATGTCCAGGTCTACGATCTTTCCGTGCGGAAGATGTATGCGGGCGCGCGCCTTCGGCGGTTGCGCGAGGAACGCAGACTCACCCAGGCGGCGCTGGCCAAGTCGCTCGATCTGTCGCCCAGCTATCTCAACCAGCTGGAACGCGATCAGCGCCCGCTCACCATCCCGGTGCTGCTGAAACTCAACTCCACCTTCGATCTCGACGTGCAGTTCTTCGCGGCCGACTCCGACGCCCGCCTCGTGTCCGACCTGCACGAGGTGCTGATCGACGCCGCGGGCGGGCACACCGCGCCGCTGACCGAGGTGGAAGAACTGGCGACCAGGCAGCCCGATGTGGCCCGGATCGTCGTCGCGATGCACCGCAGGTTGCGCGCCGCCACCGACCAGCTCGATCTGCTCTCCGCCCGGGTGTCCGCGCCGACCGGCGCCCCCGGCATGCCCATGCCCTACGAGGACGTGCGGGACTTCTTCTACGACCATCACAATCACATCCCGCAGCTGGATCTCGCCGCCGAGCAGCTGTTCGAGCAGTCCGGGCTGACCATCGGCTCGCTGGATCGCCAGCTCGCCCGGGTCGCCGAGGAACGCGCCGGGGTCACCGTGCTGGTCCGCGGCGACGGCGCGGACCCATCCATCCCGAAACGGCACTACGATCCGGACAGCCGCACGCTGACCCTGGCCCGGCGACTTCGACCGGGGCAGCGCGCCTTTCAGATCGCCACCACCTTGGCCTTCCTGCTGTACGGGACCGAGCTGGACGGGGTGCTCGCCGAAACCCCCTCGCTCACCGGCGAATCCCGCACGCTGGCCCGGGTCGGGCTGGCCAACTACTTCGCCGGCGCGCTGGTGCTGCCGTACGGGCGGTTCTTGCGCTCGGCCGAGGAACTGCACTACGACATCGACCTGCTCGCGCTGCGCTTCGAGGTGGGCTTCGAAACCATCTGCCACCGGCTGAGCACCCTGCAGCGGCAGGGGCAGCGCGGGGTGCCGTTCTTCTTCGTCCGCACCGATCGCGCGGGCAACATCTCGAAACGGCAGTCCGCCACCGCCTTTCACTTCTCCCGGGTCGGCGGCAGCTGCCCGCTGTGGGTGGTACACGAGGCATTCGCGTATCCGGGCCGGATCCTGACCCAGATCGCGGAGATGCCGGACGGGCGGCGGTACCTGTGGATCGCGCGCACCGCGATGTCCGCGCCGCACGGATTCGGCACCGCGACAAAGAACTTCGCGATCGGGCTGGGCTGCGATATCGAATACGCGGACCGGCTGGTGTATTCGTCCGGACTTCAGCTCGACGATCCGGCGACGGCGGTGCAGATCGGCGCGGGGTGCAAGGTGTGCGAGCGGACGTCCTGTCCGCAACGCGCGTTTCCGCACATCGGCAGTCCGCTCGCCGTAACCGAGAACACCAGCACCGACCTGCCCTATCCGCGCGTCGGGCACTGATCCGCCGCGGTACCCGGCCGCCACGCATTCCACTTCCGCGGCAAGCGGTTCGAGGCAGACGACGGATATCTTCGCCGAGACCGAGCACGGGTGCCGGTATTCGCTCGCCCACATCACGCCGTCGCGGCGGGATGCACCGATTCGATTGCCGGACAGCCGGTTACGACTTGGCCAAGTACTCCAGGCGTTCGGAGTCGACCGCGGCGTGCATCATGCTCGCCAGCCCGGGATGCTTCCGCAAGCCCGGGTCGGCCTCGACCACCTCGCGGGCGAGTTCCTGTGCGGCGGTGATGACTTCGAGGTCGTCGAGCAGCGAGAGCAGCTTCAGCGAGCGCGCGGTGCCGGACTGGGCCGCGCCGAGCACATCACCCTCACGGCGGGTGCGCAGGTCGAGCACGGCGAGTTCGAAGCCGTCGGTGGTGGCGGCGACCGCGTCCAGCCGGGCCATCGCCGAACCGCTCGGCGCGGAATCGGTGATGAGCAGGCACAATCCGGGGTGCTTGCCACGCCCGATGCGGCCGCGCAGCTGGTGCAGCTGGCTGACGCCGAAGCGGTCCGCGTCGACGATCACCATGACGGTCGCGTTCGGCACGTCGACGCCGACCTCGACGACGGTCGTGCAGACCAGCACGTCGACGGAGCCGTCGTTGAAAGCCCGCATCACCTGGTCTTTTTCGTCCGCGGGCAGGCGCCCGTGCAGCAGGCCGACGCGGAGTTCGGACAGCGGACCGGTGCTCAGCATCTCGAAGACGTCGATGGCGGCCTGCGTGGTCGGGCCCTCCTTCTCCGGCTCCGCCGCCTTCTTGCCGTTACGGGTCTTGCCGGCGCCTTCCTCGTCGTCGCCGATGCGGGAACACACCACATAGGCCTGCCGACCGGCCTTGACCTCCTCGACGATGCGCTCCCACGCCCGGTCGACCCAGTTCGGATGCTGCTTGCGCGGAACGACTTTGGAGGTGATCGGCGAACGTCCGCGGGGCAGCTCGCTGAGCGTGGAGGTCTCCAGATCGCCCAGGGTGGTCATCGCGATGGTGCGCGGGATCGGCGTCGCGGTCATCACCAGCAGGTGCGGGCTGGTGCCCGCCTTCGCCTTGGCGCGCAACGCGTCGCGCTGCTCGACGCCGAAGCGGTGCTGCTCGTCGACGACCACCATGCCGAGGTCGAAGAACTCGACGTTGTCCTGGATGAGCGCGTGCGTGCCGATGACGATGCCCGCCTCGCCGGTCATCGCCTCCAGCAGCGCCGCCTTCTTGGTCGCCGCCGACATCGAGCCGGTGACCAGCACGACCTTGGTCGCGTGCTCCCCCGCGCCGAGTTCACCGGCGTTGCCGAGATCGCCCAGCATCCCGCGCAGCGACCGATAGTGCTGTGCGGCAAGCACTTCCGTCGGTGCGAGCAACGCGCACTGCAGGCCGGCGTCGACGATCTGCAGCATCGCCTCCAGCGCGACGATCGTCTTGCCCGAGCCGACCTCGCCCTGCAACAACCGGTGCATCGGATGGGTGCGGGACATGTCCGCGGAGATCTCCGAAACCACCTGCTTCTGCCCGGCGGTGAGCTCGAAGGGCAGGCGCTTCTCGAACTCGGCCGCGATGCCGTCTGGTCGCGGCGGACACGGCCGCGCGGCCCGGCCGGACACCTCGTGCCGCCGTTCGGCGAGCACGAGCTGCAACGCCAGCGCCTCGTCGAAACGCAACCGCTCCTGCGCCTGATCGATATCGGACTTGCGCTCCGGCAGGTGGATCAGGCGCAGCGCGTCGGAGATCTTCATCAGCGAGCGGTCCGACCGCAGGTCGTCGGGCAGCGGGTCGTCGATCGGATCGAGCTGGTCGAGCACCTGGCGCACACACGCGAGCACGTCCCAGCTCTGCACCTTCGCGGTGGCCGGGTACACCGGGATGAATTCGCGCTCCATGAACGAGGTGTCCACGCCCTCGGCGCCTTTCGCGCTCTGCGCGAGCCCGCGCAGGTCGCCGCCGCCGCGCACGGTCTTCACCGCGCCGACCGACTCGTCCTCGTTCTCCGGCAGGATCAGATAGCCCGGATGGTTCAGGTTCCATTGGCCCGGCCGCCAGTAGCTGACCGTGCCCGACATCATCGCCCGAAGACCTTCCCGGACAACGTATTTCACCTTGTCACCGTTGAAGAAGGTCACGTCGACGCCGCGGCCGGTGCCGGATCCGGTGTCCAGCACCACCTTCAGCAGCGAGCCGCGCCGGTTGCGCATCGGCCGCAGCTCGGCCTTGGTGATCCGGCCGATCACGGTGATGTGCGTGCCGTCCTCCGGCTCGTCCTCGGTGAGCGGCTGCCCCTGCGTCGCGTAGCGCAGCGGGTAGTGCCGCAGCAGGTCCTCCACCGTGTGCATGTCGAACGCGTCGACCAGCGAACCCGCCGCCTTCACGCCGAGAATATGGTCGAGCCGATCACTCAGGGTCGCCATCTACTCCACTCCGATCTGCACCAGATCCCCGTGCTGCCCACCGGAATACACGGTGACCTCCACGCCGGGAAAGCTTTCGCCGATGTGTGCCGCGAGTTCGCCGGCCAGGCCGTCCGGGGCCGCCGCACCCATCAGCAGGGTGACCAGTTCGCCGCCGAAGGCGAGCATCCGGTCCAGCAGGGTCAGGCCCGCCGCGCGCACATCGTGGTCGATCACCACCACATCGTGGCCGACCAGGCCGAGGCCGTCGCCCGCGGCGCAGGTTCCGACCATGGTGAGCGCGCGTTCCGGTGCGGCGCGCAGCGACCCCCAGCGGGTGGTCGCGGCCGCCTCGGACATGGCGAAGGCGTCGTCGACGGCGATCCGGCCGCGGTCGTGCACGGCCAGCGCGGCCAAGCCCTGGACCATGGACGCGCTCGGCAACAGCAGGACGTCGCGGTGCGCGTCCCGGGCGGCGACACCGATCGCGACCAGGTCGTGCGCGGGTAGCGCGCCGTTGGGCAAGACCAGGACCTCGCGGTTCGGCATCGCGCGGATCGCCGCGAGCAAGCCGGCGGCGGTCACCTCGCCATCACCGGCCAGCACCACGGCGCCGGCGTCCTCGAACAGTTCGGCGGCGCCGGCACCGGCGGCCACGGCCAGGACGCCGCGGTCGGCCGGTCCACCGGTTTCCGTCGCCGAGCCCATCGTGGCGGGCGTGCCGAGGCGCCCGGATGTCATGTCGTGCGGTGCTGTGTTGTCGTGCGGTGCTGTGTTGTCGTGCGGCGCGCCGTGGTCGGCGGTCGCGAAGCTCTCGATGCGGATTCCGCTGAGCTTTCCGGCGGCGAGACCGGCCTCCACCGCCGCACCCGCGTCCGCACAGTGCACGTGGGCGGACCAGGAACGATCGCCGTCGCCGACGACCACCACCGAGTCGCCGAGTTCGGCGAGCCGGGTGCGTAGTCGCGCGATCCGTTCCCGATCGGTGTCGGCGAGCAGGTACATCACCTCGTATCGCGGTTCCGCCGAACCGGTTTCGAGATTGCCCGCGGCGGGGCGCGCGGCACCGGGATCCGGCGGGTGGTACTCCGGCCGGACCGGGATCTCGCCGAGCGTGAGCTCGACCAGGCAGTCCAGCAGCACCACGAGTCCGCGCGCGCCCGCGTCGACCACTCCGGCCGCGCGCAGCACACCGAGCTGCGACGGAGTGTCACCGAGCGCTTTGGCCGCGCCGTCGGCCGCGGCCAGGGCCACGTCGGCGAGCGAGGTGTCCGGGCATGCGGCCGCGCTGGCCGCCGCGCAGTCGAGCACCGTGAGGATGGTGCCCTCGATGGGCTCGCTCAGCGCTTCGCGGACCAGGACCGAGGCCCGGTTCAAGGCATCGCGCAAGGTCGTGGCCGTCAACGGCTCGCTCCGCACCGCTTCGGCGATGCCGCGTAAGACCTGCGACAGGATGATCCCGGAGTTCCCGCGCGCGCCGATGGTCGCGCCGCGCGCCATCGCCGCCGCCACCTCGTGGGTCGTCAGCACGTCCACCGGTCCGCACGCCGCGGCGGCATCCATCGCGGCCCGCATGGTCGCCAGCAGATTGGTGCCGGTATCCGCGTCCGGGATCGGGAAGACATTGAGTGCGTTGATCTCCGCGCGCCGGTCGGTCAAACCGTCGAGGCAGGCTCGGCCCCAGCGCAGCAACGCCGTGCCGTCCATCACATCCCGCACTCCGGGCACCGTCACCCCTTCTGTATCCAGTGGCGCCACCAGCACCGCCCGCAAGATTAGCGGGCCAGACCGACATACTGCTGGTACCCACCACGTGTTCCGGCTACGTCCGGAGCGCACCCGGTTTGGTGGATCGGGGGCGGTCCCGCTACCCTTGCAGGGTTGCCTCGCGTGGCCGTTTCCGGTTTGCGCTGGCCGATGTCCATCGGCAGGGGTACGTCAAACATTGTTTCCGGACATGTTGCCCGCGGGCGACGGTCCTCCACATGACATGAAGGAGTTCGCGACTATGGCTGCCGTCTGCGACGTCTGCGCCAAGGGCCCCGGCTTCGGGAAGTCGGTCTCGCACTCGCACCGGCGCACCAACCGTCGCTGGAACCCGAACATCCAGACCGTTCGCGCCCAGGTTGCGCCGGGTAACACCCGTCGCATGAACGTGTGCACCTCCTGCCTCAAGGCGGGCAAGGTCGTCCGCGGCTGATTGCCCCGGCCGACCCGAGTACGAGAATTGACGCACGCCCCGGCACCCATCACGGGTGATCCGGGGCGTAGTCATTGACGGGGGACCATGACCCGGTCCGACTGGCGCATCGCCCCACTTGCCGCCGAGCACACCCACAGTCTCGCCGAATGCCACATCGCCTGCTGGCGCGAGGCCTACCGCGACCTCGTGCCCACCCACGTTCTCGACGCGTTCGACGTCGATCGGCGGGCCGAGCAATGGGAGCGCAATCGGGTCAGGTACCCCGGACGCACCTGGGTGGCGCTCGTCGGCACCCGGGTGATCGGCTTCGCCGGCGCGGGCGCGACCCTCGACGACCCACCGGAACCCGCACTTCAGCTGAACGCGCTCTACGTCCGTTCGGACTGGTACGGCACGGGCGTCGCCCGCGATCTGCTGTACGCCGCGGTCGACCCGACCGCCGAACACTCGCTGTGGGTCTTCGAGCAGAATCCGCGTGCCCAATCCTTCTACCGCAAGCACGGATTCGTGCTGGACGGCACCAGCCGCGTCGAGGCGTTCTCGCCGTCGATCGAGGTAAGGATGCGGCGCGCGCCCGGTCCCTGGAGCTGAGCACCCGGCTCCCCCGCACGCGTCCCGGCCGGACATTTCCACGCGATAGGGTGCTGATCATGACCTCCACCGAGCAAGCCGGGTACGTCAGCACCGTCGACGGCGTTCTGCAGATCACCATCGCGACCGCCGCCAACGGCACGTCCATGGACTTCGGCGGGATCGTCGCCGGCACCGCCGCGCTGCGCTCACTCGCTCCCGAGGTCGGCGCGGTCCTGCTGACCGGCACCGGCGCGAACTTCTGCGCGGGCGGCAATGTGCGCGGCTTCGCGGCCGCCGACGATCGGGCCGCCCACATCTACGGCCTGGCCACCGATCTGCACCACTTCGTGCGCGCGCTCGACGCGACCGCGGTCCCGGTGGTCGTCGGCGTGCAGGGCTGGGCGGCGGGCGCGGGCATGAGCCTGGTCTGCGCGGCCGACATCGCGCTCGGCGGGCCGAGCACCAAGCTGCGCCCGGCCTACCCCGGCATCGGCCTCAGCCCCGACGGCGGCATGTCCTGGACGCTGCCGCGCATCGTCGGCCTCGGCCGGGCCCGCGAAATCCTGCTCACCGACGCGATTCTGGACGCCGACGAGGCGGTGCGGCTCGGCATCCTCAGCCGGCTGGTCGCCGACGAGGAGGTGCAGGCCGAGGCGCTGACCCTGGCCCGAAACCTCGCCGCCGGACCGCGTTCCACCTACTCGAGCATCAAAACGCTGCTCGCACTGTCGGCTTCGTCGGCGCTCGGCGATCAGCTCGATCGGGAACGCGACGCGATCGCCGCCGCGGCCAACGGCGCGACCGGCCGTGAGGGCGTCGACGCGTTCGTGGCGAAGCGCAAGCCCAATTACGCGTAGCGGCTAAGTCGCGGTCCGCACAACGAATTTCGCGACCGCGTCGGTGAAAGAGTCATTGTCGTCGCTGGCGGCGGTGTGCGCCGCGCCGCCGATCTCGACCAGCTGCGCGTGCGGCACCAGCCGCTGAAAGGCCGCTGCCCCTTCGGAACTCACCACGTCCGATTGCATGCCGCGGACCAGCAGCACCGGAATCGTCAGCTTGCGCGCGGCCGATTCCATCTGTTCGGTCATGTCCGAGGGGTCCTCGACGCGCTGGGTCAGCATGTCCGGATCCCAGTGCCAGTACCAGCGGCCGTCGCGCTGACGCAGATTGCGCAGCAGGCCGTCGGTGTTCTTCGGCCGCGGCCGGTGCGGCAGATACTCGGCGACCGCGTCGGCGACCTGTTCGAGCGAGTCGAAGCCGTCGCGGTGCTTGCCGAGGAAGTCGATCACCCGCGCGACCCCGGCCTGCTCGGGCCTGGTCACGATGTCGACGAGGACGAGCGCGGTGATCGCCTCCCCGCCGGGGACGGCGGTGGCTAGCAGGCCGGTGACGCCGCCCATGCTCGCCCCGACCACGACCGCGGGCGCACCCAGCTGTTCGAGCACGAGCAGCAGGTCGCGCACCATGGTGTCGCGGCGGTAGTCGCCGTCTTCGGACCAGGCGCTGTCGCCGTGTCCGCGCGCGTCCAGCGTGACCACGCGCAGGCCGGCGGCGCCGAGCTTCGCGCCGGTTTGTTTCCACGAGTGCCTGGTCTGCCCGCCGCCGTGCAGAAAGACGACGAGCGGACCGTCGACCGGGCCGAACTGGTCGGCGGCCAGCTCCAGCCCACCCGAACCGCGCAGGCGCAACGGTGCGGGGTCGAGCAGATTGTTCGCGTTACTCACGAACCGAGGATCGCATAGAACCGGTTACGGTTCGCGGGCGAGCCTCCCGGACACAGGTTCCGCCTCAGCAGTCCCACTTGCCGGAGGCGCTGAGCGTGCGCTGCAACAGGCAGGCGACCTTCGCGTTGACCGAGGAGGAGATGGTGGAGGAGCCGTTGGACGTGAATTCCTCGCCGATCTGCGTCGACGGGGTGTTCGCGGGCACCGAGGTGGTGTCGGTGGCCGGCTCCAGCGGCAGGCCCGCCGCACTCGCGGTCGCGGCGCCGCCGGCGAGGGCGGCGCAGAGGGCCAGGGTGGCGGTGGTGCCGCGCAATGCGCCGCGAACAGTGGTGTTGGGCATAGAAAAGCTCCTCACTCGAATCAATCTAGATAACTCACACACAGACGCCTGCTCACGGCAGGCGCCAGTCGACGGGTTCGGCGCCCAGCTCGTCGAGCAGTTCGTTCACTCGGGAGAACGGGCGGGAACCGAAGAAGCCGCGCGAGGCCGACAGCGGTGACGGATGCGCGGATTCGATGTAGGGGATCTCGGCCTCGGTCAAGGTCGGCTTGAGCGTCGACGCGTCGCGGCCCCAGAGGATGGCGACCAGCGGCTCGTCCCGCGCGACCAGTGCGCGAATCGCCTGCTCGGTCACGGCCTCCCAGCCCTTGCCGCGATGCGACGCGGGCTGGCCGGGGGCCACCGTCAGCACCCGGTTCAACATCAGCACACCCTGATCGGACCAGGGGCTGAGGTCGCCGCAGGACGGCGTCGGGTGGCCGAGATCCTTGGTGTACTCGGCGAAGATGTTCGCCAGGCTGCGCGGCACCGGCGAAACATCCGGCGCGACAGAGAAACTCAGGCCCATGGCATGGCCGGGGGTCGGGTAGGGATCCTGGCCGACGACCAGCACGCGCACCGCGTCGAACGGACGTTGGAAGGCGCGTAGCACGTTCTCACCGGCCGGTAGGTAGCCGCGGCCCGCCGCGTTCTCCTCGCGCAGGAACTCGCCCATGGCGGAAATACGTTCCGCCACCGGCTCGAGTGCCTTCGCCCATCCCGGATCGATGATTTCCGACAGTGGTTTCGCGCCCATGACCGCACAACTTAGCGTGGTTGGCTCGCGCCCGCCGAGCCCGCCCCACCGAACGATTCCCAGCCGGCACTTCCCGGCCGGGGCGCGCCGTCGACCGTGACGCCCTGACCGGCGCACACGCGCCCGATCGGCCGCCAGCCGGCGGGCAGGTCACAGTCCGGTGACCACGTGCCGGCGAACGCGTGATCCTCGCCGCCGGTCAGAATCCATTGCGCCGCATCGGCATCCATTCGCGCGGCCAGCTGTTCGAGCGCGGAGTCCCGCACCGCCGCCGGATCCAGATCTATAGCGACACTGGATGACTGGGCGATATGGCCGAGATCGGCCAGCAGGCCGTCGGATACGTCGGTGAGTGCGTTCAGGCCGGTCGCCTCCATCGCCTCCAGTACCGCCGGGTAGGGCGGCTGCGGGACCCGGTGCGCGGCAAGCGCTTCGGCGAAGTCCCCGGATTCCGCGCCGGCGGTGAGGATCGCGAGCCCCGCGGCGGACCAACCGAGGCGGCCGGCGACGGCGACCGTGTCGCCCACGCGCGCACCGGCTCTCGTGATCGCCGACCGGCCGCGCAGATCGCCGAACGCCGTGACGGAGATGACCAGATCGCGGCTGCGCACCAGATCGCCGCCTGCGATGGAAGCGCCGGCCCGGGTCGCCTCCGCCCACATGCCCTCGGTCAGGCCGTCGATCACGTCCAGGGGAGTATCGGCCGGGCAGCCGAGGGCCACCACGAACGCGCTCGGCCACGCGCCCATCGCGACCACGTCGGCCGCGTTCTGCGCGATCGCCTTGCGCCCGATGTCTGCCGGACTCGACCAGTCGAGCCGGAAATGCCGGTCCTGCACGAGCATGTCGGTGGTCACCACGAACCGGCCGTCCGGCGCGGCGACCAGCGCGGCATCGTCGCCTGGACCCAGCAGGACGCTCGCCGCCTGGACCCGGCCGCGGTTGATCCGCTCGATCAGCGCGAACTCCCCCAGTTCACGCACCGTCCTGGGTCCCGTGTGCTCGCTGATGACCGGTCCTTTCCGACGCGCTGCCGACTGGAAACGACCCGAAGGTACCCTTTTCAGGGCAATCGACTGCTACCGGGCCGGTCACGGCGCCGCCCGGTCAGCGCGACAGGAAGGATCGGTGAGCATGGCGGCGGAATCGTCGGACCACGATTCGGCGAAGGAGCCGGCCGGGCAGGTCACAGGGGCTGAAACGGCTACCGACACCGAGCCCGCTGCGACCCCGAGCACCGACTCGACCGCGAGCACTCGCCAGTACTCCCCCGCGCTCATCGCCACCGCCGTCGCCTTGCCGGTCGTGCTGGTGGTCACCGTGCTGGTGCTCGCGATCCTCGCCGCCCGCGCCCCCGTCGAACGCGAACCGCTGGTCCTCGGCCCGGTCCCCGCGCCCGCCGCGGGCGGCCCCGCCTGCACCAACCTGCTCCCCGCCCTGCCCACCGAACTCGGCGACTACACCAAATCCACCCTCGTGGAGCCCTCCCCGCCGGCCACCCGCGCCTGGCAGCGCAGCGACGGCGGCGATCCGATCGTGCTGCGCTGCGGGCTCGATCGCCCGCTCGAGTTCAACCGCGCCTCGGCCTTACAGATCGTGAACGGCGTCCAATGGTTCGAGGCCCGCGACCAAGCCGCCAAGGCGAGCACCTGGTTCGCCGTCGACCGCGAGACCTACATCGCGCTGACCGTCCCCGACGGCTCCGGCCCGACCCCCCTGCAAGCGGTCTCCGACACCATCACCGCCACCCTCCCGGCCACCCCCCTCGACCCGGGCCCCCTGCCCAACTGAGGCGCTAACGCAGCCCGGTACCTCGCGCGATCGCCGTTTCGATCAAGGTGGACACCAGGTCTCGGTAGCCGATGCCGGTGGCCTCCCACATCCGCGGGTACTGCGAGATCGGGGTGAAGCCGGGCATCGTGTTGATCTCGTTGATCACCGGACCGTCGGCGGTGATGAAGAAGTCGACGCGGGCCAGCCCCTGACAGTCCAGCGCGCGGAACGCCCGCACCGCGAGTTCGCGGATGCTGTCGGAGACCTCGTCGTCCAGCTTGGCCGGCACGTCGAACTCGCAGACGTCGTCGAGGTACTTGGTCTCGAAGTCGTAGAACTCGGGGTTCGTCGCGGTGGCGGACTCCTCCGGGATCCGGATCTCCGACACCACACTGGCTTCCACCCGGCCGTCCGGGAATTCCAGTACGCCGCACTCGACTTCGCGGCCGACGATGCCCGCCTCCACGATCACCTTGGGATCATGGGCACGCGCCGTGGCGATGGCCGCGTCCAACGCGGACCAGTTGGTGACCTTGGTGATGCCGATCGAGGAACCGCCGCGCGCCGGTTTCACGAACACCGGCAGCCCGAGCGTCGCCCGGTCCGCCTCGCTCAGCGTGTCGGTGCCGCGCCGCAGCACCACCTGCCTGCCGATCGGCAGGCCTTCGGCCGCAAGCAGTTTCTTGGTGAACTCCTTGTCCATGCCCGCCGCGCTGGCCAGCACGCCCGCGCCGACATACGGCACACCGGCGAGTTCCAACAGGCCCTGCAACGTTCCGTCCTCGCCGAACGGCCCGTGCAGCAGCGGGAACACCACGTCGACCCCGCCGAGCGCGGCACCGGGATCGTCGAGTGCGACAAGCGCACCCGAGTTGCTCGGGCCGGAGGTCAGGGTCAACGCCGTGCCGCTGCTGTCCACCGACGGCAGCGTGCGATCGTGGAAACCGAGCGCCGCGACGTTCGAATCCGCCAGCACCCAGGCTCCTTCGGTGCTGATGCCGATCGGCACGACGTCGTACTTCTCCGGATCCAGGTTCGGCAGCACGCTGCCCGCCGACACACAGGAGACGGCGTGCTCATTGCTCCGCCCGCCGAAAACCACAGCCACCCGGATCCGGTTCGTCATGCCCCGAACCGTACCCGTCGCGGCGGACAAGCCGCACCGCTGGGACTACTCCGGCTTGATCCGCCGGCCGAGCAGATTGCCGACCGCTTCGCGGACTGCCATGCCCTCGTGGCAGACCTGGTTCACCGCGGTGGTCAGGGGCATGTCGACGTCGTGTTTCACGGCGAGCGCGCGGATCGATGTGCAGGACTTGACGCCCTCGGCCACTTGGCCGTGCGTCGCCGCCTGCGCGGTCTCCATCGAACCGCCGGCGCCGAGCGCATGCCCGAACGAGCGGTTGCGCGACAGGGGTGAGGTGCAGGTGGCGACCAGATCGCCCACCCCGGCCAGGCCGGCCAGGGTGGCGGGTTCGGCGCCGAGCGCGACCCCGAGCCGGATGATCTCGGCGAGGCCGCGGGTGATGATGCTGGCGACGGTGTTGTCCCCCAAGCCCATTCCGGACGCGATGCCGCAGGCGAGGGCGATCACGTTCTTGCACGCGCCGCCGACCTCGCAGCCGATCACGTCGGTGTTGGTGTAGGGCCGGAAGTATCCGGTGGCGCTGGCGTGCTGCAACGCGACCGCCCGGTCGGCATCGGAGCAGGCGATCACGGTGGCCGCGGGCTGCCCGACGGCGATCTCGCGGGCCAGATTCGGTCCGGACAGCACCGCGATCCGGCTCTGGTCGGCCCCGGTGACCTCGCCGATCACCTGACTCATCCGCAGCAATGTGCCGTTCTCGATGCCTTTGGCCAGACTGAGCAGCGACGCGTCCGGGGCGATCAGTGCCTTCCACTGTTCGAGATTCGCGCGCAACGACTGCGACGGCACCGCGAGCACCACGATGTCGGCGCCGTCGAGCGCGACGGCCGGGTCGTGCGTGGCCGCCAGCGGGGGCAGCGGAATATCGGTGAGGTAGGACGGATTGCGATGTTGAGTGTGCAGTACCTCGGCGACCTCGGCTCGTCGCGCCCAGATGGTGACGTCGGTTCCCGCGTCCGCCAAGACCTTTGCGAACGCGGTCCCCCAAGATCCCGCGCCCAGTACTGCCGCCCTCGTCATCTGCCCAATATGCCATGGAAGGATTGGACGCATGCGCCCGCACGCCGTGCATGCCGTGATCGCGGTCAAGAGCCTCGATCAGGCCAAGAGCCGACTGGCCGACCGGCTGCGCCCGGAACACCGGGCCCGGCTGGTCCTCGCCATGCTCGCCGACACCCTGGCCGCCACCGCGGCCGTCGCGGAGATCGTCTCGGTCACCGTCGTCACCCCGGATCCGGCCGTCGCCGACCTGGCCTCGTCCATGGGCGCCGCGGTGCATCCCGAGCCGCTGATCGGCGAGCACGACCCGCTCAACCGCGCCCTGGCCGACGCCGCGGCCGGGCTACGGCACCGGTACGGCCCGGTAGATCTGCTCGCCTTGCAGGCCGATCTGCCCGCGCTGCGGCCGGCGGAACTGGCCGACGTGCTGGCCGTCGCGCCGCGCGGATCGCGCTCGATCGTGGTCGACCACGCGGGCACCGGCACCGCCGCGCTACTTGTCCGCGACCCGGTCGCCGGTCTGGAGCCCCGGTTCGGCCCCGGTTCGGCGGGCAAGCACATCGCCGCCGGGGCGGTCGACCTGACCGGCGATTGGCCGGGTTTACGACTCGATGTCGACACCGCCGACGACCTGGACCTGGCGATTGAGCTCGGCGCGGGGAACGCGACCAGAGTCGCGCTGCACGACATCGGCTGGCCAGATCGCGTTCACCAGCCGGTTCGCCGGGTGTGCTAGGAGATCGCCAGACTGCGGTGACGCTCACGTCAATCATAGTGTCGGGCTCCACACCACCCGGTTCGTAGGGGATGATCGTTGGCGTGAGTGAGCGAAGCGAGCTATCCAACCGTCAGCGCGCATCGCGCGTGTCGGGGTCGATCCCCAGCGAGGTGACGGCATGAGCGATACCGAGACCGTCAAACAGCAGATGCTTCCGACGCCGCCACCCGCGGCGACCCCGGTGCCGACCGATGCGACCATCGAACAGTTGCCACGTGATCGCTACCTCAACCGCGAGTTGAGCTGGCTCGATTTCAACGCCCGCGTGCTGGCCCTCGCCGAGGACGCGTCGCTGTCCCTGCTGGAACGCGCCAAATTCCTCGCCATCTTCGCCTCGAACCTCGACGAGTTCTACATGGTCCGGGTCGCCGGCCTCAAGCGCCGCGCCGAGACCGGCCTGCTGGTGCGTTCCGCGGACGGCCGCTCGCCCGGCGAGCAGCTGGAACTGATCGCCGCCCGCGCGCAGGAGATCGCCGTGCGGCACGCACGGGTCTTCCTGGACGACGTGCTGCCCGCGCTGACCGCCGAGGGCATCGCGATCATCGACTGGACCGACCTGAACGACGATGAGCGCCAACGCCTCTCGGGGCACTTCCAGGATCAGGTGTTCCCGGTGCTCACTCCACTCGCGGTGGACCCGGCGCACCCGTTCCCCTACATCAGCGGCCTGAGCCTGAATCTCGCGGTGACGGTGAAGGATTCCGCCACCGGCGGCGAGCACTTCGCCCGGGTCAAGGTGCCGGACAACGTCGATCGGTTCGTCCGGGTGCGCCGCACCGACGCCGGATCGACCATCGCCGCGTTCCTGCCCATGGAAGAGCTGATCGCCGCGCACCTCGATCTGCTCTTCCCCGGCATGGAAGTGGTTGAGCAGCATTCGTTCCGGATCACCCGCAACGCCGACTTCGAGGTCGACGAGGACCGCGACGAGGACCTGTTGCAGGCCCTGGAACGCGAACTCGCGCGCCGGCGCTTCGGATCGCCGGTGCGCCTGGAGGTTTCCGACGACATGACCGAGCACATGCTCGAATTGTTGTTGCGCGAACTCGATGTCGACCCCGGCGACGTCATCCAGGTGCCCGGCCTGCTCGACCTGTCCTGCCTCTGGCAGGTGTACGGGGTGGACCGGCCGAACCTCAAGGACGCGCCCTACGTGCCCGCCACCCCGCCCGCGTTCGGCGAGCGGGAGACCCCGCGCAACGTGTTCGCCGCGCTGCGCGAGGGCGACGTGCTGGTGCACCACCCGTACGACTCGTTCTCCACCAGCGTGCAGCGGTTCATCGAACAGGCCGCCGCCGACCCGCAGGTGCTCGCGATCAAGCAGACGCTCTATCGCACCTCCGGTGACTCGCCGATCGTCAACGCGCTCATCGACGCGGCCGAGGCGGGCAAGCAGGTCGTCGCGCTGGTCGAGATCAAGGCCCGCTTCGACGAACAGGCCAACATCAAATGGGCACGCGCACTGGAACAGGCGGGCGTGCACGTGGTCTACGGCCTCATCGGCCTCAAGACGCACTGCAAGACCTGCCTGGTGGTGCGCCGCGAGGGCGCGACCATCCGCCGCTACTGCCACATCGGCACCGGCAACTACAACCCGAAGACCGCGCGGCTCTACGAGGACGTCGGATTGCTCACCGCCGCACCGGAAATCGGCGCGGACCTGACCGACCTGTTCAATTCGCTGACCGGTTACTCGCGAAAAGAGAACTACCGCAACCTGCTTGTCGCGCCGCACGGCGTGCGGGGCGGCATCATCGAGCGGATCCAGCGCGAGACCGAACTGGCGATCCAGGGCAAGGACGCCCGAATCCGGTTGAAGGCCAATGCGATCGTCGACGAGGAGATCATCGACGCGCTGTACCGGGCCTCGCTGGCCGGGGTGCCGGTGCAGATCGTGGTGCGCGGCATCTGCGGGCTGCGCCCCGGCGTGCCGGGGATGAGCGAGAACATCGAAGTCCGGTCGATCCTCGGCCGGTTCCTCGAGCACTCGCGGGTGATGCACTTCCAGGCCCAGGATCAGTACTGGATCGGCAGCGCCGACATGATGCACCGCAATCTCGACCGGCGGGTGGAAGTCATGGCACAGGTGAAGGATCCGCGGCTGACCGAGCAACTCGGCCAGGTTTTCGACTCCGCGTTGCATCCCGACACCCGCTGCTGGGTACTCACCTCGGAGGGTAACTGGCTCGCCCGGCCCGAGCACGCGGGCGACGACGACGTCAAAGTGCGTGACCACCAAGAGTTCCTGATGCGCCTGCGGAGGCCCGAACAGCAGTGAATGGTGCTACGGGGTACGAGATGGAAGGGGGTCCCTTCTGGGATCCCCGTATTACCGCCAACATTCACGCCGCGGGTGCGGTGGTGTGGCGGCGGGCGAGCAACGACGCGCTGGAGATCGCCGTCGTGCATCGCCCCAAATACCAGGATTGGTCGCTGCCCAAGGGCAAGCTCGATCCCGGGGAGACGCCGGTGCTCGCCGCGGTCCGCGAGGTCCGCGAGGAGACCGGCCTGGACTGCACGCTCGGCCGTTACCTCGGCCACGTCACCTATCCCGTTCCTGGACACCGCAAACTGAAGCGGGTGGACTACTGGGCGGCCGAGGTGGCCGGCGGCGAGTTCATCGCGAATGACGAAGTGGACGTGCTGGATTGGTATCCGCTCGACCGGGTGATGGAGCAGCTGTCCTACCCGATGGATCGCCAGGTGCTGCGCGCGTTCACCCGGCTGCCCGCGAGTACCCGCACGATGCTGCTGGTCCGGCACGCGAAAGCTGGTCGGCGCGACCGCTTCTCCGGCCCGGACCCGTTGCGCCCACTGGATCGGTCCGGGCAGGCCCAAGCGCAGGCGCTGGTGCCGAATCTGCTGGCGTTCGGGGCATCTCGGATCCATTCGGCCGATCCGGTGCGCTGCGTGCAGACCGTGACGCCGCTGGCGGAGAAGCTCGGGGTGGAGATCGTCCTGGAACCGCTGCTGTCCGAAACCGGTTATGCCACAGCGCAGGACGAGACGCGCAAGCGAATCATCGAGCTGGTGCCGGATTCCGGGGTGCCCGTTATCTGTAGTCAGGGCAAGGTGATTCCCGATCTGCTGGACTGGTGGGCCGCGCGCGACGGCATCACGTTGCCGTCCGCGCGGAACCGCAAGGGCAGTGTGTGGGTGCTGTCCTTCGTCGACGGCAGGCTGGTCGCCGCCGACCATCTGGACCGGTCGTTGAACGCGGGCTTCGTGAAGCCCTGAGCCGAACGGCCCCCGAAGGCACGAGCCTGACGGGACCGCCCCCGAATGATGGGTACGGACAGACGAAACGGCCCCGGAAGCATGCTTCCGGGGCCGTGTTCGATCGGTACAGCGGATGATTCGGCCGCTCGGCCGGTCATCCGGCGCCAATACCGTACTGGCGCAGTATCTAGCGGCGACCGCGAGCGGGAGCCTTCTTGGCCGCCGTCTTCTTGGCCGGCGCCTTCTTGGCGACCGTCTTCTTGGCGGCGGTCTTCTTGGCCACCGTCTTCTTGGCGGCGGTGACCTTCTTGGCCGGCGCCTTCTTCACAGCCGACTTGGCGGCCGTCTTCTTGGCGGGCGCCTTGGCCGCAGTCGTCTTGCGAGCAGCGGTCTTTGCGGGCGCCTTCTTGGCGGCCTTCTTCGCCGTGGTCTTGGCCGGGCCCTTGGTGGGGGTGGCCTTCTTGGCGGCGGTCTTCTTGGCCGCCGTCTTCTTGGCGGCCGCCTTCTTGGCTGCCACCGGGGCATTCACGCCGCGCTTGACGGCGGGACCGCTCTGGGCGAGCTTCTGCTTACCCGCGATCACGGCCTTGAACTGAGCGCCCGGACGGAACGCAGGCACCGAAGTGGGCTTCACCTTGACGGTTTCGCCGGTGCGCGGGTTCCGGGCAACTCGAGCCGCACGCTTGCGCTGTTCGAACACACCGAATCCGGTGATTGTGACGCTCTGCCCCTTGTGCACCGCGCGCACGATGGTGTCGACCACATGCTCGACTGCCGCGGTGGCCGTGCGCCTATCAGTACCCAACTTTTCGGTCAGAACGTCGATCAGTTCCGCCTTGTTCATTGAATCCTCCGCAGACTAATGGCCCGTCGTCGGACCGACTAGGTACCACGGTAAACCCACAATGGGCAAGAGTCTATGTGCCACGCCAAAATTCATGTGGTTTAGCACACGTCCAGCTATCGGCCCCGGTGCCATCCAGCTAACACCCAAGGGTGTTTAGGACTGCGAAATACGTGCTGGGAGGGTAGTGGGTTTCCATGCTGGCCTTGCGTTTTCGAACTCCGCGATGGTGTCACTGCGGCGCAGCGTGAGCCCGATGTCGTCCAATCCTTCGAGCAGACGCCACCGCGTGTAGTCATCAATATCGAACGGCAACACGGCGGTTCCGGCGGTCACGGTGCGCGCCTCGAGGTCCACAACCAATTCGAGTCCAGGCTGTTCCTCGAGCAACTTCCAGAGCATTTCGACATCGTTCTGTGACATCTGAGCCGCCAACAGGCCGCCCTTACCGGCATTGCCGCGGAAGATGTCGGCGAAGCGGGACGAGATCACCACCCGAAAGCCGTAGTCCGACAGCGCCCATACGGCGTGCTCACGCGAGGATCCGGTGCCGAAATCCGGTCCTGCTACCAGCACGCTGCCCCGGTTGTACGGCTCGTTGTTCAGAATGAAGTCCGAATCGTTACGCCACGCGGCGAACAGTCCGTCCTCGAATCCCGTGCGGGTCACCCGCTTCAGGTACACAGCCGGGATGATCTGATCGGTATCGACATTGGAACGGCGGAACGGCACGCCGATCCCCTTGTGCACGGTGAAGGCTTCCATTGATTCTCCTGAGTCGGTTGGGGTATCGCGTCCGGTCAGTCCAGATCCGCAGGTGAGGACAGGGTTCCGCGCACCGCCGTGGCGGCCGCGACGAGCGGCGAAACCAGGTGCGTACGGCCACCTTTGCCCTGCCTGCCCTCGAAGTTCCGGTTCGACGTCGAGGCGCAGCGCTGGCCCGGGGCGAGCTGATCCGGATTCATTCCCAGGCACATTGAGCAGCCCGCCTGCCGCCATTCGGCGCCCGCCGCGGTGAAAATCTCACCCAGTCCTTCTAATTCGGCCTGCGCGCGAACCCGCATAGAGCCCGGTACAACCAACATTCGCACCGAGTCCGCGACCCGGCGTCCTTTTAAAACCTCGGCCACGGCACGCAAATCCTCGATGCGTCCGTTGGTGCACGAACCGACGAATACCGTGTCGACCGCCACATCACGAAGCGGAGTTCCCGGCTCCAAATCCATGTACCGCAGCGCTTTCGCCGCCGACTCGCGCGCCGTCTCGTCCGCGATCTGGGCGGGGTCCGGCACCGATTCGCCGAGCGGCGCGCCCTGTCCCGGGTTGGTGCCCCAGGTGACGAACGGGGTCAGCTCGGCCGCGTCGATGTGCACCTCGGCGTCGAAAGTCGCGCCCTCGTCGGTCTTCAGCGCTTCCCAGGCGGCCACTGCGGCCGTCCAGTCGGCTCCCTGCGGGGCGTGCGGGCGCCCTTCGAGGAATTCATAGGTGGTTTCGTCCGGGGCGATCATGCCCGCCCTGGCGCCCGCCTCGATGGACATGTTGCAGATGGTCATTCGCGCTTCCATCGACATGGCCCGGATCGCCTCGCCGCGGTACTCCAGCACATAGCCCTGACCGCCGCCCGTGCCGATTTTCGCGATCACGGCCAGGATCAGGTCCTTGCTCGTCACCCCGGGCGCCAGCGTGCCGTCCACCGTGATCGCCATCGTCTTGAACGGGCGCAGCGAGAGTGTCTGGGTGGCAAGGACATGCTCGACCTCCGACGTGCCGATGCCCATCGCCAGCGCGCCGAACGCGCCGTGCGTCGAGGTATGACTGTCTCCGCACACCACCGTCATGCCCGGCTGGGTCAGGCCCAGCTGCGGGCCGACCACGTGCACGATGCCCTGGTCCAGATCGCCCATCGGATGCAGGCGCACACCGAATTCCGCGCAGTTGCGGCGCAGGGTGTCCACCTGGGTGCGCGAAATCGGGTCCGCGATCGGCTTATCGATGTCCGCGGTCGGGACATTGTGGTCCTCGGTCGCGATCGTCAGATCCGGCCGGCGCACCGGCCGGCCCGCCGCGCGCAGGCCGTCGAACGCCTGCGGGCTGGTCACCTCGTGCACGAGATGCAGATCGATGTAGATCAGGTCGGGTTCGCGCGCGGCGCCCTCACCGGAACCGTGGGCGACGACGTGCTGCTCCCACACCTTTTCGGCCATGGTGCGTGGCTCTGCCATGTCTGGATCACCTTTCGACGAGCATCCGGTCGCGGCCCGGGCTGGGAGCGCGGCGTCGGCTGCACAGGTTTTTCGGCTATGTGCGAGGTCGGATGCCCCCTGAGAGATTCGTCGCCGCTATCACCGTGGCAGTGGATTTCCCAACATCCGAGACGCTAGTATCGTTCTATGAGACAGCATAGCGGCATCGGCGTCCTCGACAAAGCAGTGGCGGTGTTGTACGCCGTCGCCGAGCATCCCTGCGGTCTCAACGAGCTGTGCGCCCGCACCGGCCTGCCCCGCGCCACCGCCCATCGCCTGGCCGTCGGCCTCGAAGTGCATCGCCTGCTGGCCCGCGACAACACCGGAATGTGGCGACCCGGTCCCGCCCTCGCCGAGCTCGCCGCCGGGGCCACCGATCCGCT
Organism: Nocardia sp. NPDC006044; assembly: GCF_042871115.1. Taxonomy (NCBI): domain Bacteria; kingdom Bacillati; phylum Actinomycetota; class Actinomycetes; order Mycobacteriales; family Nocardiaceae; genus Nocardia; species Nocardia sp. NPDC006044. The sequence goes on along the minus strand of NZ_JBIAID010000001.1, from coordinate 1,154,521 downwards.
CCTGGAGGCCGCGTCGGCCATCCTGCCCCGATTGCGCGAGATCACCGGCGAAAGCGTCCAGCTGTATCGCCTGGACGGCAATGCGCGCATCTGCGTCGCGGCCCTGGAGCCACCCGTCGGACTGCGCGACACCGTCCCCGTCGGCGCGCGCCTGCCCCTGACCGCGGGTTCCGCCGCCAAAGTTCTGCTCGCCTGGGCCGACGCGGACCTACAGCGAACCATCCTCGCCGACGCCGTCTTCGGCGAACGCGCCCTCACCGAGGTGCGCAAGCGCGGCTGGGCCCAGAGCGCCGCCGAACGCGCCTCCGGCGTAGCCAGCGTCTCCGCCCCCGTCCGCGACGCGGGCGGCACCGTCATCGCGGCCGTCTCCGTCTCCGGCCCCATCGACCGCATGGGCCGCCGCCCCGGCGCACGCTGGGCCGCAGACCTGGTAGCCGCCGCCGAGGCCCTGCACAAGCGCCTATAACACGTTACAGAAATGACGTTCTAGAGTGAGCCCATGGGAGTCAACCAACGGGCACAGATCGTCATGTCCGACACCGAGATCAGCGAGTTCCTCGAGCGCAGCCGCATCGCCACCCTGGCCACCATCGGCCCCAAGGGCACCCCGCACCTGACCGCCATGTGGTACGCCCTCATCGACGGCGAACTCTGGTTCGAAACCAAAACCAAGTCCCAAAAAGCCGTCAACCTGCGCCGAGATCCCCGCATCACCTGCATGATCGAGGCCGGCCAAACCTACGACCAGCTCCGCGGCGTCTCCATCGAGGGTCACGCGGAGATCGTCGACGACCCCGACAAATTGTTCGCCGTAGGCGTCAGCGTCTGGGAGCGCTACACCGGCCCCTACACCGAAGACGTCCGCCCCATGGTCGAAACCATGCTGCACAAACGCTCCGCGATCAGAGTGATACCCGATCGCATCCGCAGCTGGGACCACCGCAAGCTCGGCCTCCCTGAACTCCCGCTCGGCGGCACCACCGCCCACCCCCTCGACTGACCCGCCTATGCCTTGCACCACACCCCCGCCCGACGCGCCCCGATATCCGCCTGACATCCCCCACCCCGACGACTAACGTCGAACCGTTCGACCCACATCGGCCGGCCCCCGCAGCCCCGCCAAGGGCGCGCACCCCGGCCGCCACCACGAGGAGACGGCGATGACGGAATCAGCTAGTTCCAACGGCTCAGCCACCCCCGAGCCCACCAGCGCCGAAGAGTTGAAGCGCAAGTTCAAAGCGGCCCTCGACCGCAAAAACCAGCACAACGCCCACACCGCCGACCACCTCGACGGCCGCTCCAAAGGCGCCAACGCCACCCACGGCAGCGCCAGCACCAAACGCGAATTCCGCCGCAAGAGCGGATAAGCAAACCAGCGAAAAGGCCCCCCGGTCACCAAACCAGGGGGCCTTAGCTTTACCCACCCTCCCCCTCACGCCCCTCGCCGACAAGACCCGCACCCCTTCCCGACATCCGCACCGCCCACCCCCAGAGCGTGCGCAGATCCCAAGCGTGCACGGATCCCGGAAGAGGCATGCCTGGCAGCGAGGCAGCGAGGCAGCGAGGCAGCGAGGCAGCGAGGCAGCGAGGCAGCGAGGCAGCGAGGCAGCGAGGCAGCGAGGCAGCGAGGCAGCGAGCAACCCTAACCCCCAACCCAAACCACAGCAACAAACTCCCCCACCCCACCTGCCCCCATGAGCGCCGGGGGCGAAGCCTCCCGGCCCCGGGGGTCCGGGGGCGAAGCCCGCCGGGCGGGTTTTGGGGGTTGCACCCCCAAAAAACACGCGGAAAACCAGAAAAGGCTCATGCTCGCAATGAGCATGAGCCTTCCACTGGTTTGTAGCCCCGACGGGATTCGAACCCGCGCTACCGCCTTGAGAGGGCGGCGTCCTAGGCCGCTAGACGACGGGGCCAGGACTGCTTCTCGTTTGCACAAGGAGCACCTTCGGTTGATCTTTCGATCAGGAGGCTCGGCTAGCTTAGCTGGCCGGAGCGTGGCGACCAAATCGCCAGCTGCTGTGTTGATTTCGGCCGCGCACCGATCTCGACAAGCAATCTCTCCGCTGGGGTACCAGGACTCGAACCTAGAATGGCTGAACCAGAATCAGCTGTGTTGCCAATTACACCATACCCCAATGACCAGGCGTTTCAGCCTCGCGTCTGGGTGACTGCGAGGCCTTGTTCCGAGCCGAGAAGAAGAGTACCAAACCGCTACGGGTTAACTACAAATCGCCTGGTCAAAGCCATGTTTTCGGCCGTTTTCGGAGTTTCAGGCCGTGGCCGACCACTCCTGTGCGGAGCGCAGCCGGTCCAAACTGGCGTCGCGGCCGAGCAGTTCGAGCGACTCGTACAGCGGCGGGCTGATGTGCGAGCCGGTGACCGCTACCCGCACGGGCGCGAATGCTTTGCGTGGTTTGAGGCCCAGATCTTCGATCAGCGCGGTTTTCAGCGCATCTTCGATAGCGGCGGTCGACCACTCGGTCAGCGGCTCCAGCGCGGCAATAGCGGATTGCAATACCTGATTTGCGTCGGCGCCGAGATTCTTGGCTCCCGCAGTGGGGTCGATCGCAAATTGTTCGGCGGGCGCCAACAGGAAACGCAACAGTTCCCAAGCATCGGACAAGACGACGATCCGGGTCTGCACCAGTTCGGCCGCGGCGGCGAACATCTTCTCATCGATTTCGGCGCCGATATGACCTTGCCCGGTCAGGTACTCACGCAGTCGGTTGCTGAAATCACCCGGTTCCAGCAATCGGATGTGCTCGGCGTTGAGCGCGTCCGCCTTCTTCTGATCGAATCGAGCCGGATTCGAATTCACTTTCGATATGTCGAACGCGGCAACCATCTCCGCCATGCTGAACACGTCGTGGTCGTCGGCGATGCTCCAACCGAGTAGTGCCAGGTAATTCAGCAAACCTTCCGGGATGAATCCGCGGTCCCGGTGGACGAACAGATTGGACTCCGGATCGCGCTTGGACAACTTCTTGTTGCCCTGTCCCATGACGAACGGCAGGTGGCCGAACTCCGGGGTGAAGTCGGCGAGGCCGATCCGGCGCAGGGCGCCGTAGAGCGCGATCTGCCGCGGCGTCGAGGAGAGCAGATCCTCGCCCCGCAATACGTGGGTGATCTTCATCAGCGCATCGTCGACCGGGTTGACCAGGGTGTACAGCGGATCACCGGTGCCGCGGGTGAGCGCGAAGTCCGGCACGCTGCCCGCCTTGAAGGTGGTCTCGCCGCGCACCAGATCGTGCCAGGTGATGTCCTCGTCGGGCATCCGGAGCCGAATCACCGCGGGGCGCCCGGCATCTCGGTACGCCTCGATCTGCTGAGCGGTGAGCTCGCGATCGTAGTTGTCGTAGCCGAGCTTCGGGTCGCGCCCGGCGGCGCGATGGCGGGCCTCGACTTCCTCAGGCGTGGAGAAGGATTCGTAGGCCTCGCCGGCCGCCAGCAGCCGCCGGACCGCGTCGAGATGCAGATCCTTGCGCAGTGACTGGCGGTACGGCTCGTAGGGGCCGCCGACCTCCGGGCCCTCGTCCCAGGTGAGGCCGAGCCAGCGCAGCGCGTCCAGCAGCGCGCGGTAGGAGTCCTCGGAATCCCGTGCCGCATCGGTGTCTTCGATGCGGAACACGAACTTTCCACCGTGGTGCCGGGCGTAGGCCCAGTTGAACAGCGCCGTCCGGATCAGGCCGACGTGCGGCGTCCCGGTCGGCGACGGGCAGAAGCGGACCCGTACTTCAGTCATGGCTCTCTTTCGACTAGCGAGGCTTGGCGGCAACAGGATTGATCAGTGTTCCGATGCCCTCCACGGTCACGGACACCTGCTGTCCGGCCTGCACCGGACCGACGCCCTCGGGCGTTCCGGTGAGGATGACATCGCCTGGCAGCAGCGTCATCACGGTGCTGACCCATTCGATGAGCTTCGGAATGTCGTGCAGTAGAAGCGAAGTGCGGCTGCGCTGGCGGACCTCGCCGTCGAGCTCGGTGATGATCTCCAGATCCGATGGATCCAAGGAGGTTTCGATCCACGGACCGAGCGGGCAGAAGGTGTCGTAGCCCTTACCCCTGGTCCACTGCCCGTCGTGGCGCTGCTGATCGCGCGCGGTCACATCGTTGGCGACGGTGTAGCCGAGCACCACGTCCAGCGCGCGGGCGGCGGACACGTCCTTGCACGGACGGCCGATGACGACGGCGAGCTCGCCCTCGTAGTCGACCTGAGCGGAACTGGGCGGCAGGATGATCGGGGCGTTCGGCCCGATGATCGCGGTGTTCGGCTTGAGGAAGATCACCGGGTCTTCCGGTGCGGGACCGCCCATTTCGGCCGCGTGGGCGGCGTAGTTCTTACCGATGCAGACCACCTTGCTCGCCAGGATGGGCGCGAGCAGGCGCACATCGGCCAGCGGCCAGCTCCGCCCGGTGAACGTCGGCGTACCGAACGGGTGTTCCGCGATTTCCTTCGCGATGCTGTCGCTTCCGTCCCCCTCGATGCTGACGAACGCGACCCCATCGGGACTGGCTACTCGACCTAGACGCATGCCGGGCAGTCTATCGACCGGCTTCCACCTGCTCGAACGCGCCCAACCGAGCGGTACGCGGGGCGGGCGGGGCGGGAATTGCGCCGGTTGTGAGGAGTCTGACAGCGAACCGCCGGAATCCACTTGCCCACCCGGTGTAACGTAAGCCCCATTGCTCAACAAATGGGAACTACATCCCAAATAATGAGATTCAGAGGTGAGACCGATGGCTACCGTGACGCAGATCAAGGAGACTCGACGGTGGTCCATGCTCGGTCTCGGCGTCTTCGCGCAGGCGGCGAGCGCGGTCTTCGTGCACGGCGTCGCGTTCCTGCTGCCCGCGCTCACCGATCGCGGTATGCGATTGGCCACTGCGGGATTGCTGGTGGCCATGCCGACCCTCGGACTGGTCTGCACCCTGATCGCCTGGGGGTACGTGGTCGACCGGATCGGTGAGCGCAAGGTGCTGATCGGCGGCCCGCTGCTGATGCTGGCCGCCGGTGCCGCCGCGGCCGCCACCTCGAACGACATCGCTTTGGGCGCACTGTTGTTCCTGGGCGGCGTCGGTGCCGCGAGCACCAACGGGGCCAGCGGCCGGCTGATCGTCGGCTGGTTTCCGCCGCACCGGCGCGGGCTGGCGATGGGCATCCGGCAGACCGCGCAGCCGCTCGGCGTCGGCATCGGCGCGCTGGCCGTGCCCGCCGTCGCCGCGACTTACGGTGTGCCCGCGGCGATCCTGGTGCCCGCGGCGATGGCGGGCCTGGCCGCGGTGGGCGGCCTGATCGGCATCGTCGACCCGCCGCGACCGGAACGCTCGGCCGATGTGGCGTTGCGCGCCAATCCTTATCGCGGCGATTCGACGCTGTGGCGCATCCACGGCGTCTCTGTGTTGCTGGTCATACCGCAGGGCACGGTGTGGACTTTCGCACTGCTGTGGCTGCACCGCGACGTCGGCTGGTCGTTGGCGGCGGCCGGAATTCTGGTCACGGTCACCCAAATCCTGGGTGCCGCAGGCCGAATCGGCGCGGGCGCGTGGTCCGATCGGGTCGGCAGCCGGCTGGGTCCGCTGCGCGCCGTCGCCATCGCGGCGGTGCTGTCCATGGCGGCGCTGACCGTGGCCGCCTGGACCCACATGTGGTGGGCCGCAATCCCGTTGCTGGTCGTCGCGTCGGTGATCACCGTTTCCGACAATGGGCTCGCGTTCACCGCGGTGGCCGAAATCGCGGGCCCCTACTGGAGCGGCCGCGGGCTCGGCATCCAGAACACCGGCCAGAATCTGGCCATGGCCGCGGTGCCGCCGGTATTCGGCGCGCTCATCGCGACAAGCGGTTTCGCGGCCGCCTTCCTGCTGGCGGCGGGGCTGGCGGTGGCCGCAGTTCCATTGGTGCCGACCGACCGTCGCCCCAATAACCGCCCGGCCCAGGGGGATTGACGCCGGGCCTGCACGTTGGAGCAGGTGTCGACTGGCGAATGTGTCCCGCACGACATGTGAAGTCACACCTGTTCTGACGCGGCGAAGATCACCCCGGGGCACTGGGAACGACTAGCCCGCAACACCTTTGGTACGGCAGCGCCATTCGGCGCACAGAGCACCTTCGGATCCCCTGGCCATTCCCGCTGCCCCCGAGCACAACCGAACAGAATCACAGCCGTGTCATCCCTCACATCCCTCCTGTCGCCTTTCGCGACACCATGTCGCCAACAGGTACGATGGAAACATTCCGTCGCCAACCCCGGGAGTGCGATGCCCAAGATCGACGCACCGACCGTCGCCGAACACCGGGCGAATCAAGAACGCGCGCTGCTCGACGCCGCCCGGATGGTGCTGCTGGAGAACGGCCCGCAGGCGGTGTCCCCCGCCACGGTCGGCGCGGCGGCCGGTCTCGCCCGCAGCAGCGTCTACAAGTACTTCCGCTCCGGCGACGAGATCCTGTTCCGCATCGTGGCCGACGCGCTGCTGGAATGGGGTGAGCGCGTGCGCGATACGGTCGACCGCGCCGAGACCGCCGAGGGACAGGTGGAGGCCTACGTGCGAACCACCCTGGCCCTGGCGGCCTCCGGCGCGCACCGGATCGCCGTCCTCGGCAGCACTCTCCCCCGCGACGAAACGGCCCGGCGCGATCTCGCCGACGCGCACTACGAGGTGGCCGCGCCGCTGCGCACGGCGCTCACCGCCCTGGACAACCCGAACCCCGAGTTGATCGCCGACCTGATCGACGGCGCGCTCGGCCGCGCCGTCGAACGCATCGATACCGGCCGCAACCCCAACGAGATCGTCCCGGAGACAGTCGCGTTCATCCGCCGCGCGGTCGGCATCCACCCGCGCCCGACTCGCCACCACCACAAGGGATAGCCCCCACCCGGCTCGAACCGCAAGCAGCCCCGGCTCAAACCGCAAGCAGCGCAGCGGGATCGAACGTGACGTGAAACGGCTTGTCGGCATCCACCACCGCGTCGAAGACGCTGCCGGAACAGACCACCGGATCGGCCCCATAACCGCCGTCCCCCAACACCATCCGATGCACCTCGACCTCGGGCTGATGCTCGACGATCCAATACTGCGGAATACCCACCGCCGCGTACTCGCGCACCTTCCGCACCCGATCGGTGCGTTCGGTCCCGCTCCCCGGCGCGATCACCTCGACCGCGAGCCGCACCTCGGATCCGGGAATCCGCTTGGGCACCTCCGCGACCACGGCGGCGCGGGCGACCTCACGCGGAATCACGATGATGTCCGGCTTGCGCACCCCGCTGCGGGTGCTGACCTCCCAGCCGCTTCCGACACACAGGTGCACGGCCGCCCCGACCGCCCCGGCGTCGATGAACCGGCCGAGTCGTTGCGTCACGTGATTGTGCCGAGCCCCGCCCGCCACCTCGACCAGCCAGCCGTCCTCGAGCTCGAAACCCTTGCCGCCACCGGGGACATCGCGCAGGTCCAGCCCGGCATACGGACCGGCCTGCGCCCTGCGATTCCCACGCCGCTCGCTCACCGATCCTCCGTCTCACCAGGTCAGTTCCTCGATGAGGGCATACCACCGTGAGGCCGTTTCACACCTCGCCGAACGGTCCCGCACCGGAAGCAGTCCGGCCGGGACCCGTTCGAGCTCCGCTCAGACGATCGCGGCGATGCGGTCGCCGACCTCGACCGTCGACGCCGCACCCGAGCGCGACGCCAGATCCTTGGCCACGGCGGACTCGATGCGCGCCGCGGCCTCGGTGTTGCCGAGATGGTTCAGCAGCAACGACACCGACAGGATCGCGGCGGTCGGATCGGCCTTGGACTGACCGGCGATATCGGGGGCGCTGCCGTGCACCGGCTCGAACATGCTCGGGTTGGCGCCCGACGCATCGATGTTGCCGCTGGCGGCGAGCCCGATGCCACCGCTGACGGCGGCCGCGAGGTCGGTGATGATGTCGCCGAACAGGTTGTCGGTGACGATCACGTCGAACCGGCCCGGATCGTTCACCAGGTGGATGGTCGCGGCGTCGATGTGCTGGTAAGCCGTTGCGACATCCGGGAATTCGGCCGCGACCTCGTCGACCGTGCGCTGCCACAGCGAGCCGGCGAAGGTGAGCACGTTGGTCTTGTGCACCAGCGTGAGGTGCTTGCGCCGGGCCTGCGCCTTGGCGAAGGCGTAGCGCACGACGCGCTCGATGCCGAACCGGGTGTTGGTGCTGACCTCGGTCGCCACCTCGTGCGGGGTCTCGACCCGGATCGCGCCGCCGGTGCCGGTGTACGGGCCCTCGGTGCCCTCGCGGACCACCACGAAATCGATGTCGGGGGTGCCGGCCAGCGGGCTGGTCACGCCGGGAAACAGCTTGGACGGCCGCAGGTTCACGTGATGATCCAGCGCGAACCGGGTGCGCAGCAGCAGCCCGCGCTCGAGCACGCCGCTGGGCACCGACGGATCGCCGATCGCGCCGAGCAGGATCGCGTCGTGCTGTTTCAGTTCCGGCAGCACGGATTCCGGCAGGATCTCACCGGTCGCGTGGTAGCGCTTGGCGCCGAGGTCGTACTCGGTCTTCGCGACGCCGGGCTGGACCACGTCGAGCACCTTCAGCGCCTCGGCGATGACCTCGGGCCCGATGCCGTCGCCGGGGATGACAGCAAGCTTCATTGCAACGCTCCGTTGTTAATCCGGGGGCGCGCCCAGTCGTGGGCGCGCCCCCGCACGCGATCAGAACAGGTCGACGACGACGACCTTTGCGGCGCCGACGGATTCGGCGATCGCGGCCTCGACGGCGTCGGGCACCTCGCGGTTGACCCGCAGGATCACCGTGGCGCCTTCCTTGTCGACGTCCTGGCTCAGCTGCGCGGCGAGGATGTCGATGCCCGCCTCGCCGAGCTTGGTGCCGATCTTGCCGAGCGCGCCCGGCTTGTCCTCGTAGTTCAGCACGGCCATGTTGATGCCCTCGGCGCGCATGTCGTAGTTGCGGCCGTTGATGTTGACGATCTTCTGCACCTGCTGCGGCTCGGTCAGCGTGCCGGCCACGTTCAGCGTGCGGCCGTCGCCGAACACGGCGCGCAGGTCGACGAGGCTGCGGTGGCTCGGGCTGTCCGGCACGGTGTTCACCTGCGCGGTGATGCCGCGCTCCTTGGCCAGCGTCGGTGCGTTGACAAAAGTAACCTGATCTTCGACCAGGGCAGAGAAGATGCCGCGCAGCGCCGAGAGTTCCAGCACCGCGACGTCGTGCGCGGCGAGCTCGCCGCGCACCTGCACCTCGACGCTGACCGGCAGCTCGTCCGACAGCGCACCGAGCAGCGCGCCCTGCTTGCGCACGATGTCCAGCCACGGCGCGACGTCGTCGTCGACACTGCCGCCGGTGACGTTCACCGCGCCGGGCACGAATTCACCGGCGAGCGCGAGCAATACGGACTTGGCCACGTCGGTGCCGGCCCGGTCCTGCGCCTCGGACGTGGACGCGCCGAGGTGCGGGGTCACCACGACCTGCGGCAGCTCGAACAGCGGGCTGTCGGTGCACGGCTCGGTCTCGTACACGTCCAGGCCGGCGGCGCGCACATGCCCGGACTTGATCGCGTCGGCCAGCGCCTGCTCGTCGACCAGGCCACCGCGCGCGGCGTTGACAATGATGACGCCCGGCTTGGTCTTGGCGATGGCTTCCTTGCCGATGATGCCCTTGGTCTCCGGGGTCTTCGGCAGGTGCACCGAGATCAGGTCGGCGCGCTCGAGCAGCTCGTCCAGGCTCAGCAGCTCGATGCCGAGCTGGGCGGCGCGGGCGGGCGAGACGTAGGGGTCGTACGCGACGATCTTGGTCTCGAACGCGGCGAGCCGGGCGGCGAACAGCTGCCCGATCCGGCCGAGGCCGACCACGCCGACGGTCTTGTCGAAGATCTCGACGCCGTTGAACTTGCTGCGCTGCCAGGTGTGCTCACGCAGCGTGGCATCGGCGGCCGGGATCTGGCGCGCGGCCGCGAGCAGCAGCGTCACCGCGTGCTCGGCGGCGGTGTGGATGTTCGAGGTCGGCGCGTTGACGACCATGACGCCGCGTTCGGTTGCCGCGGGCACGTCGACATTGTCGAGGCCGACGCCGGCGCGCGCGACGATCTTGAGGTTCTTGCCCGCTTCCAGCACCTCGGCGTCCACCGTGGTCGCGGAGCGCACGAGTAGCGCGTCGGCCTCCGGGACCGCGGCGAGCAGAGCCGGGCGGTCGGGGCCGTCGACCCACCGGACCTCGACTCCGTCACCGAGCGCGTCGACGGTCGACTGGGCAAGCTTGTCGGCGATCAGGACAACAGGACGGCCTGCTTGGCTCACGGTGGAGTACTCCTGGGGAAAGGGGTCGGCAATTACCGCCGATCAGCTTAGTGGGCGTCGTTTCGGCATGTGCTACCCCCTCGTAAGGCGGCCGTCGTCAGTATGACCCATGGGATGACCCATTGGTCAAAATATGAAGACCGGTCTACAGTTACCGCATGGGCGCCAAAGGAACCGAGACCCGCAGCCGGTTGATCGGCGCAACGCGCGAGCTGGTGGAGAAGCACGGATACTTCGGGGCCGGCCTCAACCAGATCATCGAGACCAGCGGAGCGCCGCGCGGATCGCTGTACTTCCACTTCCCCGGCGGCAAGGACCAGCTCGTCGCGGAGGCGGTCGCCCAGGCGGGCAACGAGATCTCGGCACTGATCGACGCGGTCGAGCCCGGCGACACCGCGGGGGCGGCGACCAGCCTGCTCAACGCGTTCGGCGATCGACTGGAGGCCTCCGAATGGAGTCAGGGCTGCCCGGTTGCCACTGTCACCCTTGATGTTTCGGCGGCCAACGACGTGATCCAGGCCGAATGCGCGTCCGCCTACGCGAGATGGGAAGAGGCGCTGCGGATTCGGCTGCGCGCCGACGGGCATCCGGATGCGGCGGATCTGGCCGCGGCGATTCTCGCGATGATCGAAGGCGCCCTGCTCTTGGCGCGAGCCCAGCGCAGCCGCGAGCCGCTGGAACGCGTGGCCCGCACGATCCGCACGATGCTCTGAGTTCAGTCAGATGTTCTGCCAACAGTTTCGCAGATCCACTGAATATGTAGACCGGTCTATTAAGGAGATTTATGTCCCACAGCATCGTGCTCGGCGCCGCCGGGTTCATCGGCCGCGCGGTGGTCGCGCAGCTGCTCGAACAGGGCGAAACCGTGATCGCCGCGGTCCGGCCGGGCGGCGAGCAGCGGCTCGGCGCGTGGTTACGGGCGAGCGCCGTCGATCAGCGCGGACTCCGCGTGGTCGCCTGCGATATCACCGCAAGGGATCTCGGCTTGCCCGCCGACCTGGACGTGACCGACATCCGCGACGTCTACAACTGCGCGGCGCGCTTCGCCTTCGGCCTCGGCAAGGACGACGCGTACGCGGTGAACGTGACCGGCGCGCTCAACATGCTCGACTGGGCCGCGACGCTGCCCGCCTTGCGCCGCGTCGTCCACATCACCGGCTATCGGATCACCGTCGAGGAGTCCGACGAACAGCATTACGACAGAGGGGCTTACGGCGCGTCCAAGTTCGAGTCGGATCCGCTGCTGCGCCGGCACGCGGCCGAGCGCGGGATTCCGCTGACGATCGCGAACCCGAGCAGCGTGCTGGGTCCCGGCCAATACGTCGGGCTCGCAAGCATTGTCGAAGACCTCTGGCACGGCCGGCTCCTGGCGATCCCCGGCGGGCGCGAAACCTTCGTTCCGATAGTCGATCTGGACTACTTCGCGAAGTTCCTGATCAGCCTGCCTGATCAAGCGGACACAGCCGGGCGTTCGCTGACCGTGCTCGATCCGCGAACGCCGGTGCTGCCGGAGCTGATTCGGCTGCTCGCCGGGCATTTGGGCGTGCGGGCGCCGCGGTTCTCGGTGCCGGTCGGCGTGATCGAGAAGCTGCCGCGGGCGCTGACCGGCGCCGATCCCGAGACGCTGCCGTTCATTGCCGACGACAGGTACGACACCTCGGCGGCGGACGAGTTCGCGCGGGCGGCCGGCCTCGCCATGCCGGAGGCCGGGTCCGTGCTGCGCACCTGGGCCGATCACCTGGTGGCGAGCCGGTTCGGGGCGGTCGAGGAGGATCCCACCGCCGGGTTCGTCGACGGCACTTGGGTTTCCGGGGATCAGTCGAACCCGGACTACGTCTTCCTGCACGGCCTGCCCGTCGACAGCGAGTCCTGGATCGAGGTGCGGGCCGCCCTCGAAGCGCCCAGCCTGGCCGTCGACCTGCCCGGCCTAGGACGATCCGCGCCCGGTGAGATCGATGACGTGCTACCGCGATTGATGCGAACGGTGCGCAGTCGTCCTGTGCTGGTGGGGCATTCGCTGGGTTGCGGCCCCGTGCTGAGATACGCCGCAGCGCACCCGGATCGGATCTCCGGTGTCGTCTTGGTGTCGCCCGCGTTCCTCCAATCGCGGACCGGCCTTCTCCTGCGTTCGCCGCTGGCCGCCACGGCATTGCGGCGAATGACGGCCGCCACCTTGGCCGCTCGGCTCGGTCTTCCCGCAGGCCCGGCCGTGGACAGTGCCGCGGCCAACCTGCGCAGGCCCGGCGTCGCGAGACGCACGATCGCCGCGCTGCGGCGCGCGAGCACGCGCGCGCGGCGAGACGAGTTGGCCTCCCTGCTCGCGAGGCTGGAGGTACCGGTGCGGCTCATCGCGGGCGCGGACGATCCGCTCACGATCACCGCGCCGCGCGAACCGGCCGTGATCGAGGGGACAGGACACTACCCGCAGCTGACCCATCCCGGACAGGTCGCCGCGGAGATCGCCCGGATCGGCGTGCACGCGCCGACCGGATAACGCGGAGGGCCCCGCACCACCCGGGTGCGGGGCCCTCTCCGGAATCACGCTCACCGAGCGCGAGACCCGGTCGATCAATCGACCATCACGTTGACATCAGCGGCCGAAGGAGCCCGTCCACAGAGTGTTGACGATTCCGTGCAGGGCGGCACCGAAGGTGTCCAGGAAACCGCCGAGGGCAGCGCTACCGGTGTCGATGATAACGGGGATCATTTAAATACCTCTTCATTGAAAGACAATCCAGTCGTACTGGCTGACACAAGGCACATCGGCGTCCGAACAAAGACGGTTACGAAATTCGACTATTTAGTGACATAGGTTACAGACACATCACGAAGATCCCCTGGTCAAGTGACCAACAGAGGTGTACGCCCTGAGAACCATGGGCTTGACCACGCAGTTCGACCACGATCACGCGTTCCCAATCCACCAGCGCGGTAAAGATAAAGAACCTCTAAGAATTAGATAGCACCCCAATAAGAGGGCTATACACACCCCGCGAAGCCGGACATTTCCGACAGCCCGACGAAACTCTGTAACAAGCACACGAATTCGCCGATTGCTTCTCCGAGAAGGAGTCGTGTACACATCGCCGGATCGCGCATTCGACGCACGCCGATTCACCCATATCCGCGTCGGATAAAGTGCCGCGCACTATCTTTCGCTGACCGGCAATGCCCCTCAGCTCACCGCGGCGACCGCCCGCGAGAAGTCCCGCACCCGCGCGGTTTCGCGGTTGCGATGCCAGACCAGCCCCAGCCGGGAATGCGCCAGCCCGGTCACCGGCACGAAGTTGACCTCCGGCCGATCGTGGAACACCGCGGTCGGATGGCACAACAGCATCGCACCCCGACCCGCCGCCACCAACTCGATCCCCTCTTGCAACGTGCCGACGCCGGGTCCGACCGGAACGGTCCGCCCGCCCGGCGTGACATCCACCGACTGCGCGCGGCGCCAGTAGTGTGGTGCGGGCCCGCGCACACCGATCAACGAGAACTCGGCCAGATCCTCCGGCGACAAGCTGTTCCGCGCCGCCAACGGATGCCCCTTGTGCATGGCCAGCATCTGCGGCTTCTCCGAAAAGACCTGCCCGAGAACCAGATCGCTCTCCCCCATCGGCAGCAGCACGGCCGCGATATCGACCTCGCCGCGCTGCACCGCACCGAACGGATCGGCCAGCGGAATCTCGACCACCTCGGTGACGCAGGCGGGGAAGCGGTGCCGGAACAGTTCGATTGCCTCCGTGAGGTATTCGCTGCCCGACCCTTGAATGCCGATGCGCAGCACGCCTTCACCCCCGCGGGCGGTCGCCCGGACGTTGTCGACCGTCGCCCGCAGCGCCGTGTAGGCGGGCTCGAGCTCGGCCAGGAAGTCCGCGCCGAGCGGCGTGAGCGTGACCTTGCGGCTGGTGCGCTCGATCAGTCGCGCGCCGACCCGTTGCTCCAACGCCCGCAGCAACTGACTCACCCGGCTCTGCGAAACATAGAGCCGCTCCCCCGCCCGCCCGAAGTGCAATTCCTCGGCGAGCACCAGGAAGGCCTCCAGCTCGCGTACCTCCAGGCCGGTCATGGGCGTCCTCTCCAGCGTCGATGAGCTCAGCTCATAGAACGATGAGACCTTCGCCGTTGTTTCCGCCCCGGCCGATCGGTTGGCTGAAGGCATGACACAGGTTCAAGACAGCGTGAATCCGGCACCCGCGGCGCAGGTTTCGGCCCTGCGCGGCTGGCTCGGCGTCGGCGCCGTGACCGGGGCCACCTTCACGGTCGTCACCTCGGAGATGCTGCCGGTCGGGTTGCTCACCCCGATCAGCCGTGCGTTGCGGGTCTCCGAGGGCGCGGCCGGGCTTTCGCTGACCGCTACCGGCCTGGTCGCCGCCCTGTCCGCGCCGCTGATCACCGGCGCGCTCGGCCGCACCGACCGCAGGCTCGTGCTCTGCGCGCTGCTCGCAGTGCTGACCCTCGGCAATGTGGGCGCGGCCTGGTCGCCGAACGTCGCGGTCATGATGGCGGCCAGGGTGCTGGTCGGCATCGGGATCGGCGGGGTGTGGGCGATCGCGGCGAGCCTGGCGGCGCGACTGGTGCCGGCCGAGTCGATCGGCGCCGCCACCGCGCTGGTCTACAGCGGCGTCGCGGTGGCCTCGGTGATCGGCGTGCCCGCCGGGACGTACATCGGTGCGCTCGCCGGGTGGCGCGCGGCTTTCCTCGTCATCGCGGCGCTCGCAGTGGTCGTGTTGATCGCGATTGCGGTGTTGCTGCCGAGATCGACTGTTGCGCAGTCGGTTCCGCTGCGCGAAGCACTGGGACTGACCCGCGAGCCGCAATTGCGCACCGCGCTGCTGGTCGTCGCGTTCCTGGTCGCCGGCCACTTCGCCGCCTACACCTACATCCGTCCACTGCTGGAGAAGGTGACCGGCATCGGCGCGAGCGCGATCGGCACCTTGCTGCTGGTGTACGGAATCGCCGGTGTCATCGGCAATTTCAGCTCAGGAGCCGCGGGTGTCCGCGATCCGCGCCGGATGCTGATGACGATCACCGTCCCGCTGGCCGGCACTGTGCTGCTGATCCCGGTGCTCGGCGGTTCACTGTGGCTCGCCGTCGTGCTGATGGTGGCGTGGGGCCTGTCCTACGGCGGCGTGTCGGTCACCACACAGAACTGGGCCTTCGCCGCGGCACCCGACGCACGCGAGGCGGCGTCCTCGTTGAACGCGTGCGTCTTCAACGCCGCCATCGCCCTCGGCGCGCTGGCCGGTGGACGCGTGGCGGACGCGTTCGGCGTCACCTCCGCGATGTGGCTCGGCGGCGCGCTGGTGGTCGTCGCGTTGCTGGTCGCCGCCTGCGGTCGCGCCCCGGCGAAGGCCTGAACTGCATCGATGGCCGGAAAATGACCTGCGTTCCGGAGTAACCAGGACATAGCATCAGTGCCATGGCCCTACGCGCGATTCCCGCTTCGATGGACCCGACCGTGGTCGGGTCCATCGACTTCGAGCTGGACCGGGTCGAGCGCGAACACCGCGTGTCCGTCCGGCTCGCCATCGAAAGCGGCAGCCGGGCTTGGGGTTTCCCGTCGCCGGACTCCGACTACGACTGCCGGTTCGTCTATGTCGCGAGCCTGGACACCTACCTGTCGCCGTGGCGCACCCGCGACGTGATCGAGACGCCGCTGGCCGGCCTGCTCGACGTGAACGGCTGGGACCTGGCCAAGGCGCTGCGCCTGCTGGTCGCGGGCAACGCCGTGCTCATCGAATGGCTGATGTCGCCCATCGTGTACCGCGGTGACAGCCGGTTCCGCGACGATCTGCGTGCGCTGGCCACCGAGGTCACCGACCGCAACCGGGTGGCCAGGCACTATCTGCACCTGGGCGCGAAGCAGTGGGAGTTGTTCGACCGCAACCGATCACTGAAGAAGGTGTTCTATTCCCTGCGCCCGGCCATGGCCCTATGCTGGCTGCGCGAGCACCCGGGTGCGGCGGTGGCGCCGATGCACCTGCCGACGCTGATGGACGACTGCGACCTGACCACGGATCTCGTTGCGGCAGTGGCGGAGTTGACCGAACTCAAGTCCCGGACCCGCGAAATGGGCAGCGGTACAGTGCCGGTGCCGATCGCCGCGTTCATCGAGGCCGAATTCGAGCTGGCCGCAGACGCTTTCCCGAAGACGGCAGACCCGGACCTCGACCGGGCCAGGCAGCTCACCGCGGAGTTCTTCCGGGCCGAAGCCGCCGGACCGGCTTAGCGCTCAGGCCTCGGCGACGGCCGCCGCGTAGGCCCGCGCCAGCCGGTCCGTCGCGGTCGGCCGGTCCGGGTCGGGCCGGGGAATCCCGAGGTGCGACTCGCGCAGTTCGTCCATGAACTCCGTCCACAGCTCGGGGCCGCCCTGCTCGAGCAGTTCGGCGCGCACCCGCAGCTGCCGGGTGGTCGGCCGGTGCCGCAACCCCCACGATCCGAGTTGGGCCATGATCGGCACCAGCTGGATGGCCGGCTCGGTCAGCCGATATTCCGCCTTCTGCCCCGGCCTGCTGTCCTCCCGGCTGAGCAGGCCCGCCGCGACCAGCCGTTTCAGCCGGTCGGACAGGATGTTCGAGGCGATGCCCTCGTCCGACGCGGCCAGCAGCTCCCGGAAGTAGCGCCGGTTGCCGAACATCACGTCGCGCAGCACCAGCAGGGTCCACCGATCCCCGATCACCTCGATCGTCGCGTTGATCGGGCAGCCCGAGCGTCCCTCGTCGCGCATCCACCGCTCCTCACTCCGCGAAATCCTTCGAACTTCTGCTTGCAATATACAACCAGTCCGTCCTAGTCTGTACCCAAGCGATTGCAAACTGCAAGCACTCAACCGAAAGACAAAACCATGGCGAAGCTCCTCGTACGCAACCTGGCGATCTCTTTGGACGGCTACGTGGCCGGCCCGAACCAGGGTCCGGACAACCCGATCGGCGAGGGCGGCATGCGCCTGCACGAGTGGGTCTTCGCCACTCGCACCGGCAACGAATGGTCCGGCACCGAGGGCGGCGAGACCGGTATCGACGACGATTTCGTCAAGGCCGGCGACGTCGGTATCGGCGCAACCATCATGGGCCGCAACATGTTCGGGCCGATTCGCGGCGAGTGGCAGGACGAGGAGTGGAAGGGCTGGTGGGGCGACAACCCGCCGTACCACCACGACACGTTCGTGATGACCCATCACCCGCGGCAGTCGCTGCCGATGGCGGGCGGGACCACGTTCCACTTCGTCGACGACACCCCGGAGGAGGTGCTGCGGCAGGCAGTCAAGGCCGCCGACGGCAAGGACGTGCGGCTGGGCGGCGGGTCGTCGGTCGTGCGGCAGTTTCTTCGAGCCGGCCTGGTCGACGAGATGCATCTGGCCGTCGTGCCGATTCTGCTCGGCGGCGGCGAGCGCCTCTACGACGATCTGGGCACGCTGCCGGGCTACGTGGTCGGCTCGGTCGTCCGCTCCCCCTCGGTCACCCATGTGACGTTCACCAGGGCGTGAGCACTCCCCGGAAACGGGGAAAGGCCCCGCACCTTGCCGGTGCGGGGCCTTTCGAAAGCTTAGGAGCGATCAGAGAACGCGAACGTCCTGCGCCTGCGGGCCCTTCTGGCCCTGGCCGATCTCGAACTCCACGCGCTGCCCCTCATCGAGGGACCGGAAACCCGCGCCGCTGACGGCCGAGTAATGCACGAAGACGTCGGGGCCTCCGCCGTCTTGCGCGATGAAGCCGAAGCCCTTCTCGCTGTTGAACCACTTCACAATGCCCTGAGCCATTTCATACTTTCTGTAGACGAGCCAGATTCTGCCAAATGGAATGGCCTGGTCTCGAGATCAACGATGCCATGATCCGACGAATTTCTCCACTTCTTCCCCGGTCAACTGTGAGCAAAACAACGCTGACTAGGGGGTTGTTGCCGTCACCTCCCCCGCTCTGACAGGCCGAGATCCGGGAAAACCACCCGGAACAGTCGGGCCGGTACCTGAGCTTCTTGCCAGGCGCGTTCGTCGTCCCCCTCCGACGAATCCGCCTGTACCGCCGCCATCGCGTAGTTCGCGGCGTGCACCGCGTGACCCGCCACATGAGCGGTCGCGGCGGCGTGCCCGGCCGACCGCGCGGCGAAAGTGGCCGCGCCGATGGACTCGCGGGCGGAGTCGTGGGCCGCGAAGGCGGCCTGACGCGCTTCCGGCATCGTCAGGTCGCCGCGCACCCAGGCGCGGGCGGCCTCGATCGCCGCGCCCGGTCGTGGGTCGTCCGGTCGCGCGCGTTCGAACAGCGGCAGCACGTGTTCGGCGCAATCCGCCGCCCACCGCGCCAACGCGGCGTGGTCGACCCGGTTGAGGGTCACCGGCCCGCTCTGCTCGCCTCGGTCCGCACAGACTTTCCCCTTCTCGACGCAACTGGTCACCGATACTCGGTCAAGTCCCAGTTATCTTGTGCCGCAAGGGCCATCGCTATCAGCGCCCCGATGCGCCGTTAAGTCATCCTACGACTTTCCGCCGAGTAGCGCAGCACCTTGTTTCACCTCGAGTTCAATGTTGCAGATAGCGCAACTGGCGTGGTTTCGCCTGGACATGGGCGGTGTGCCCGGACAGATACTCCGGAACGCCGACCTCCCACCAGGCGCCCGCCTCGGTCCAGGACGACGGCTGGGTGCGGATCACCAGCACGGCCGGGCGGGACTCGCGGACCGCGGTGTCGCGCGCGGCGGCGTAGGCGTCGCGGAATTCGGCCAGGTCAGCGGCAGTGAAGACAGCACAGCCCAGGGCGCGGGCGTGCGCGGCGAAGTCGACCCGGGGCGGGTCGTCGTGCGCGGTGCGGCAGTCGGCGTAGAAATTGTTGAACGGTGCGCCACCCTGCCCTTCCTGCAGGCGGGCGATCACCGCGTAGCCGTCGTTGTCGCAGACGACCGCGACGAGCGGGTGGCCGGCGAACGCGGCGGAGAACAGTTCGGAGTTCAGCATCAGATAGGAGCCGTCGCCGAGCATCGTGGTGACCAGGCCGTCGGTGTGCGCCATGGCCGCGCCCCACGCTCCCGCGAGTTCGTAACCCATGCAGGAGAATCCGTACTCGACGTCCATGGTCGGGGCGCCACCGGCCGCGCGCCAACCGCCGACGAGTTCGCCGGGCATGCCGCCCGAGGCGGTCATCACGTAGTCGTTCGGCCCGCTGAGCTCGTTGACCAGGCCGACCACCTGGGCGTAGCTGGGAGTGCCGAGAGTATGGGCGCGTAATTTGTCGATGTGCGCGTCCCAGGTGCCGCGTTCGGCGGCGGCGCGGGCGGTCCATTCGGGGGCGACCTGCCATTGCCGGGTGCGTTCGCTCAGGTCACGGATCGTTGCGTCGGCGTCGCCGACGACCGCGAGGGCGCCGTGTTTGACCGCGTCGAAGCGAGCGGCGTTGATCGTGACGAGGCGGACGTCGGGCGCGAAGACGGTCCACGAGGCGGTGGTGAAGTCCTGCAAGCGGGTGCCGACGGCGAGAACGAGGTCGGCCTCGGCGGCCAGCACGTTGGCCGACGTCGAGCCGGTGACGCCGAGCGGACCGGCGTAGAGAGGATGCCCGTGCGGTACCAGGGTGCGGCCCGCGGTGGTTTCGACGATCGGAATGCCATGGCGCTCAGCGAATTCGAGCGTAGTTCTCCCCGCGCCCGAGTAGCGGACGCCACCGCCGAGGACCAGCAGCGGCCGCGCCGAGTCACGCAGCGCCACTTCGGCATCGGTCAGTGATCGCTCGTCGGCGCGCGGACGCAGGATGCGGTGGACGACCGGTTCGAACAGTGCGTCGGGGAAGTCGTAGGTCTCGGCCTGGACGTCCTGCGGTAGAGCGAGCGTGACCGGACCGGCCTCGGCCGGATCCGTGAGCACCCGGACTGCTTGGGGCAGTGTGGAAATCAGCTGCTCGGGGCGGGTGATCCGGTCGAAGTAGCGGCTCACCGCGCGGAACGCGTCGTTGACTGTGGCGGTCGCGTCGCCGAAATGCTCGACCTGTTGCAGCACCGGGTCGGGTGCGCGGGTGGTGAAGGTGTCGCCCGGGAGCAGCAGCAGCGGAAGCCGATTCGCGTGCGCTACGCCGGCGGCCGTCACCATGTTCAGTGCGCCCGGCCCGATCGACGAGGTCGCGACGCCGACCTGGCGACGATGAGTCGCTTTGGCGTAACCCACGGCAGCGAGGGCCATCCCCTGCTCGGTGTGCCCGCGCCAGACCGGGATCTCCTCGCGTCGCTCGTGCAGGGCGGTGCCGAGCCCGAGCACGTTACCGTGTCCGAAGATGCCGAAAACCGCAGGGAACAACGGCACTTCGCGGCCATCCAGGGTTTCCGAGCGTTGAGCGATCAGCCAGGCCACCAGCGCCTGCGCCGCGGTCAGTTTCATCGGAGCCGTCCTTCGTGGTTGGTGACCGGGCAGCGGGGATCGCGCGGCTCGTCGTCCCAGGCGCCGCGCACCCAGCTGTGCGCCGGGTCGTCGCAGAAGGCCATCGAACGTTCCGTGGCGGGGCCCGCGAGCACGTTGAGGTAGTACATCGGGTAGCCCGGGGCGGCGATGCACGGACCGTGATAGCCCTGCGGGACCAGAAAGACATCGCCGTCCCGTACCGCGACGTTTTCATCGAGTGCACCGTCCGCCGTGTATGTGCGATGCATTCCGAATCCGTCACGTGACGGAGTGATCCCGTCTCGTCCGGCGATGCGGAAGTAGTAGATCTCCTCGTTGACGACCTCGCAGTCGCTCGCTTCGTCATGCTTGTGCGGCGGGTAGGAGGACCAGTTGCCGTCCGGGGTGATCAGTTCGCAGGCGTTGAGTTTGTCGGCGTGATCCCAGACGCCGGGGACGCCGAAGTTGGTGACCTGACGGGTGGCTTGTCCCGCGCCGCGGATATCGACCGGGACCTGTTCCGCGGGGCCGTATTTCGGGTCGAGACGGTTCGTGCAGCGGGCCATCGGCAGCGCGAGTTCCAGATCGCTGCCTGCCGTCAGCTCGACCGTCGCGTCGCGCGGGATGTAGGCGAAGTCGGTCACCCGGGTGAAAACCGAGTCGCGGCCGGATAATTCGAAGGTCAGGCCGTCGACGCGGACTGTGCACGAACCAGCCAGTGGCAGGACGAAGGCTTCGAACTCGCCGGTGTCGAGGGTCCGGGTTTCACCGGCGCGCAGGTTCAGCACCTGTAGGCCGGTGTAGGTCCACCCGGCGTCCTCCGGAGCGAGGTGAACCGAATCCCCACCCACACTGAGCGTTCCGGAAGGTCGATGTAACTTCATCCCACTCCCCCACGTCGAACGATTGCCCCCGAACCGGTCGCCGCAATGTCTGTCAGTCGCAGCGCACGGCTTCGCGCCGCGCGTGCATAACCGCCGACGAAATCCTGCGCAGCAGGACGATTCGCACGCGGCGAACGACCACCGCGCAACCCGTCGGCACCTTGTCCGTGTGAGCGCACGGCGCTCCGCCCGTCGGTGTGCCTATGCGGCGCGCACATCATGGCGCATTGCGCACGAAAGCGCGTCGCGCGCATATATCGGCCGGCCAATTCGCGCGCGGCACAACGATTCGCGCGCAGCAGTCGAGCTCCGTGTCGCATCTTTGGAGCCAGGGAGTCCCGGTGTGCTGCATGCCGCCCGTGGCCAGGCGAACGCGGCGCGCTCATCATGGTGCGCCGTGCACGAATTCGCCGGCGAGCTTGTGCGCGCGACGATAAATTGCGCGCGGTACTCGCGGCCAGCAGCGCACAGTCAGCAGACGGACGGGTCGAGGTCGCGTGGTGGCCACGGTTCATCGGGTCTCCTTCAGCATCTTGGCCGCTGTGTCGACCGCCGCGCCGACGTCGCCGTCGGGCGGGTAGAGCAGCGTCCGGCCGACCACCAGGCCGCGGACCACATCATGGCCGAGAGCGCCGTCCCAGTACGCGATGTCGGCGACCTGGTCACCCGAGGGGGCGCCACCGAGGACCACAACCGGCAGGGTGGTTGCGTCGAGTACCGAAATATCCTCCGGGGCAGGGATCTTCAGCCAGGTGTAGGCGGAGGTGACGCCGAGGCCGGAAGCGACCGTGATGGCGCGGGACAGGGCGGCCGCATCCTTGCTCATGACCAGGGCACCGGATTCGTCGCGGTGGTACGGCAGCGGCTCGACCATCGCCATGAGTCCGTTCGCCGCGAGTTCGGAGACCGCCTGTGCGCACGCCTGCAAGGTCGGCACCGTGCCCGCGTCCGAATCCACCAGGCGCAGCAGCATTTTGCCGCCGTCGAGCCGGAAGCGGGCGAGCGAGTCCGCGTCGTAACCGGTGAAGCGGTCGTCGATTTCCCACTCCGCGCCGGCCAGCCCGCCCCGGTTCATCGAGCCGATGACGACCTTGTCGTCCAGCGCGTCCAGCAGCAGCAGTTCCTCGACCACGTCCGGGGAACCGAGCACGCCGTCGACGTCCGGGTGGGCCAGCGCGATCAGCAGCCGCTCCAGCAGCGCGCGCCGGTCCGCCATCGCGGTCAGGTCCGAGCCGACGCCGAGGGCGCCGCGGGCCGGGTGGTCCGCGGCGATCAGGAACAGGGTGTCCTTGTCCGCCAACAGGTTCGGTCGGCGGACCCGCTTCGCATATGCCCGCTCGACCGCCGCCGGGTCCGTCGCGCGGACGCGCAGCAGCTCACGCCAGCGTTCGTCGGTCAAATGCACGGTAGTTCCTCCAATTCCAGATGGGCGCACCGCGTTCATCGGCACAGCAGTTCTTCGATCTCCGAGTCCGTCGGCATCGCGTCGGCGCACGCCAGCCGGGAGGCCACGAGCGCGCCCGCGGCATTGGCGTAGGTGGCGATGCGATGCGGATCCCAGTCCGACAGCAGGCCGTGGATCAGCGCGCCGCCGAAGCCGTCACCCGCTCCGAGCCCGCAGACCACCTCGACCCGGCACGGCGGCACCGTCCACCGTTCGTATTCGGTGGCGACCAGCACGCCCTCGGCGCCGCGTTTGATCACCGCGAGCCGGACCCCACGCGCCAGCAGCCGGTCGGCCGCCTCGTCGGGATCGGCTGTGCCTACCGCGACTTGGACCTCGGTACGGTTGCCGACGACCACGTTGACGTGATCGACCATCCAGCCGATCTCGGCTCGCGCGGTCTCGACATTCGGCCAGAACATCGGCCGGTAGTCGAGGTCGAGCACGGTGTGCCCGTGCCGGTTACGCCGTTCGAGAATCCGGCGCTGGGTGCTGCGTGCGGGTTCCGCGCTTACTCCGGTCCCGGTAACCCACAGCAGCGGAATCGAATCCACCACCGACCACGGCACCTCGTCCTCGGTGAGGGTGAGATCCGGCGCAATGGGCGCGCGGTAGAACAGCAGCGGCGGGTCGGCGGGCGGCTTCAACTCGCAAAAGACCACCGGTGTCAGGAGTTCCGGCGAGGTGCCGACATAGTCGGGCGATACGCCGAAGTCCGCCAACGCCGTTCGCACGTAGTCGCCGAAGCCGTCCTTGCCGACCTTGGTCAGCACCGCGCTGCGCCGGCCGAGTCGCGCGGCGGCGACCGCGACGTTGGTCGCGGTGCCGCCCAGGAACTTCGCGAACGACTCCACCTCGGCGAGACCGACACCGCTCTGCTGCGGGTAGAGATCGACGCCGACGCGGCCGATGGTCAACGCTTCCAGACCGGTCACGACGACACGACCCGCTGCAATTCGTGCTGCAACGCGTCCAGCTCGGCCCCGCCCGCCATCTGCCGCGTGAGCTCCGACAGGTCGATCTCGTCCTTCTCGTACGAGCCGAGCGCCGTGCCGCGTTTCAGCAGCAGGAATCGGTCGCCGACCGGGAAGGCGTGGTGCGGGTTGTGCGTGATCAGAACGACCCCGAGACCGCGATCCCTGGCCTGGACAACGTATTTCAACACCACTCCGGCCTGCTTCACCCCGAGCGCGGCGGTGGGCTCGTCCAGGATCAGCACCTTCGCGCCGTAGTGCACGGCCCGCGCGATCGCGACGCACTGCCGTTGCCCGCCGGACAGCGTCCCGACCGGCTGCTCCATGTCGCGGATCTCGATGCCCATGTCCGCCAGTCCGTTACGCGCGATCTCCCGTCCCTTGCGACGGTCGAGCAGCCGGAACGGGCCGGAGGTGGGCTCCGAGCCGAGCACGAAGTTGCGCCAGACGCTCATCAGCGGGACCACCGCCAGATCCTGATACACGGTCGCGATGCCGTGGTCCAAAGCCGCACGCGGCGAGGACAACCGGACCGGCTGCCCGTCGATCCGCAACTCGCCGCGGTCGTGCTGGTGCACACCGGCCAAGATCTTGATGAGCGTCGACTTGCCCGCGCCGTTGTCACCGAGGATGCAGGTGACCTGCCCCGCGTTCACCACCGTGGACACGTCTTCCAGCGCGACCACACCGCCGTAGCTCTTGCCGATGCCAACGGCTTCGATCAATGGAGTCGGCCCGCCCCGCGTCGAATCGTTTCGCGATGCTGTAGTCATCGGCGTACCCTTTCGGCTCGCTTCTGGAATCTGTTGTTGACCAACACCGCCGCCAGCAGCAGCACGCCGAGGAACAGCATGAACCAGTCACTGTCCCAGCGCGCGAACACGATTCCCTGACGTGCCATGCCGAAGATGAGCGCGCCGATCGCGGCGCCGACCGCCGACCCGAATCCACCGGTGAGCAGGCAGCCGCCGACGACCGCGGCGATGATGTAGTGCAGTTCCAGCCCCACGCCCTGATTCGCCTGCACACTGGCGAACCGCAGGATGCTGCACGAGCCGACCACCCAGCCGGCGAACGCGGTGGTCATGAACAGCACGATCTTCGTCCGAGTGGCCGGCACGCCGACCGCCCGCGCGTTCTGCAGCGCGCCGCCGACCGCGAAGATCCAGTTGCCGAACCTGGTGCGCACCAGCACGATCGAGGCGATCACGGTCAGCACGATCCACCAGATGACCGAAGCCTGGATGCGCGCGTCACCGATGTTCAGCGTCGAGGCGAACACCCAGCCGGCCGAGTTGTACCCGTCCGCGCTCCGAATCCCCGCTACCTGAACGGTTCCGGTGACCATCCTGGTCACGCCGAGGTTCAGTCCCTGCAGCGCAAGGAAAGTGCCGAGGGTGACGATGAAACTCGGTAGTCCGGTGCGCATCACCAGCCACCCGTTGAACGCGCCGACCAGTAGCGCGAGGACCAGCGAGGCCAGCAGCGCGAACCAGACGTTCCAGCCGGCGTGCACCGCGAGCAGGGCGGTGACCAACGCCGTCGACGCCGTCATCACGCCGGCCGAGAGGTCGAATTCGCCGCCGATCATCAACAGCGCCACCGCGATCGCCATGATGCCGAGCGTGGACGAGTCGTCCAGCCAGGTCGCGACGCCCAGTGGGCTCAGGAAACGATCGGTGATGATCGAGAAGAACACGAACACGAGGAGCGCGCCGAGCGCGGCGCCGATCTCCGGCCGGACGACCATCCGCTGCATCAGCGTCGGCCCCTTCGGCTCGGTGGCCGGTTCGGCCGCGGATGCTTCTGTCGCAACAGTCATTTCATCTACTCCCTGACCTCAGCGCGTGCCCTGTGCCACAAGCGCGGCGACGGCATCGACGTTGTTCTTGTCGACGAAGGCCGGACCCGTCTGCACCGGTGTGCCACCACCGACGGTGTTCAGGTTGGTCCGGTAGGCCTGCAACAACACCACGGGCAGGTAGCCCTGCTCGTACTGCTGCTGGTCGACGGCGAACAGCAGCTTGCCCGCGCGGATGGCCTCGACCACATCGGTATTGAGGTCGAACGTCGCGACCGTCGCGGCGGACTGCGCTTCCTTCACCCCGTCCACCGCCCGCGCGGCGACCTGCGAATTGAGCGTCAGCACAGCGTCGATCGACTTGTCCGCCTCCAGCGCGCCCTTGATCCGGGACTGCGCGTCGGTCGGGTTGTTGATGTCCACCTGCAGCGTCGTCCCGTTGCCGAACGCCTTGGTCGCGCCCTCGCAGCGCTGATTGGCGCCGATATTGCCGGCCTCGTGGATCACGCAGAGCAGCTTGGTCTTCTTGGCGTCGGCGAGGCGCTTGCCGGCCGCCTGCCCCGCCAGCGATTCGCTCTGTCCCACATGGCCGATGGCGCCGTACTTGACGCTCTCGCCCTCCCCCGAGTTGATCGTCACCACGGGAATGCCCGCGGTGATGGCCTTTTGGATCGAGGGAAGCAGGGCGTCGGGGTTGGCCATCGAGACAACGAGCCCGTCCACGCCCTGCGCGACCGCGTTGTCGATCAGCTTCGCCTGCTGGCCGGGGTCGCCGGCCGAGTTGTATTCGACCCGGACGCCGAGGTCTTTGCCCGCCGCCTCCGCACCGTTCTTGACCACGTTCCAGAACGCGTCGCCGGGGCTGCCGTGCGTGACCACCGCGACGGAGTTCAACTTGCCCGCGGCGACCGGGGAATTCGTCGGCGCGACCGCGTCCGTGCCCGGCCCGCTGCACGCGGCCAGCACCGCGGCCACGGCCAGCCACGGCACCAGGCGGCGCGAGCGGTGCCACCCTCGGCGAACTCGAAGAGACATCGTTGTCATCACTTCCCAACTAGATTCGTGCGGCGGAAGTCGCGAGGCCGGCGAGGTGGCGCAGGCTGCGTTCGGTGTCCCGGCTCGGCAGCTCCGCCGAGTCGGTGGGCCGCAGGGCGGTGTCCTGCTCCATCACGTACCAGCCGCGGTAGCCGGCGGCCCGCATGGTCTGCACCAGGGCGGCGATGTCGACATCCCCGTCACCCAGGGGGACATACAATCCGCGGCGCACCGCTTCGCTGTAATCTATTGCGCCGCCGCGAACTTCGTCGGCGAGTGCGCCGCGGACGTCCTTGAGGTGAATGTGGCCGATCCGGTCGGCATGTCGCTGCGCGAGCAGCACCGGGTCGGTGCCGCCGATCAGCAGGTGGCCGGTGTCCAGGCAGATGTCGAGGTCCGAATCGGCAAGGAAGCGTTCGACCTCGGGTTCGGTCTCCACCTGCGTGCCGACGTGCGGATGCAGCACCGTGCGCAGCCCGTGCTCGGCCGCGAGATCGCGGATCGCGGCGGAAGTCTCGATGAGCGTGGACCATTCGGCCGCGGTGAGCCGCGGGCGGGCGTCGTATCCGTCCAGCCCGGTCGCGGCGGCCAGGACCAGCACCTCGGCGCCGGTCGCGGCGAACAGCTCGGCGGCCTCCTTCGCCGCGACGAGCGCGCGCTCCGGTTCGGTGTGCAGCACCAGCGCCAAGAAGCCGCCGATCGCGGTGATCCCGAATGTCGCCAGCAGCGAACGCAATTCGTCCGGGTCCGGCGGAAGATAGCCCGGCGGGCCCAGTTCGGTCGCGGACAGGCCGAGCGCGGCCATCTCCGCGAGCACGGTCTGCGCGTCGAGCACGTGACCCCAGCCGGGAACTTCGCACACTCCCCAGGAGATCGGGGCGGCCGCGATGCGCAGCGGGTAGAGCGGTTCGGTCATCAGGACTTCTCCGACCTTCGATGTCGAGTTGAAGCGCCCCAAGCGATTGGAGCGCTCCAACTATGTAACGCGGGTCATAGTGTGTCAAGAGGGTGCACAGCACTCAGATTAGCGCTACCACCAGGTGATATCCGCGTTTCCTGGGCAAATGTCGGAGATTTCGATGAGAAGAAAGTCCGATTAGAGCGCTCTATTGATTCGAGCGCGCCGACCTTGTAACGTCCGACACGGCACGGATCACCGAACGCGGAACGGAGGCGGCATGGCGCGACCCACCATGGAAGACGTCGCCGAGCGCGCAGGCGTCTCCCGCGCCCTGGTCTCGCTCGTCATGCGCAACTCCCCGAAGGTCAGCGAGCACCGTCGCCGCGCCGTGCTGGCGGCCGCGAAAGACCTCGGCTACCAGCCGGACATCATGGCGCGCTCGCTGGCCAGCCGGACGTCGAACATCGTCGGCGTCATGGTCTCCGACCTGCACAACGCCTTCTTCGCCGACGTCGTCGAGGGAATGGACACCGCCGCACAGGAATCCGGCCTGGAGCTGATCCTCAACACCGGCCGCCGCAGCGCCGCACGCGAGCGCACCGCGCTGGAGAGCCTGCTCGCGTTCCGGCCCGGCGGCATCATCCTGCTCTCCCCCATCCTGCCCGCCAGCGCCATTCGCGATGCGGCACAACAGGCTCCGCTCGTTCTGGTCTCGCGCAGCTCGGCCATCGCCGACGTCGACACGGTCAACGACGACGGCGAGGTCGGCACCGGTCTCGCCGTGGATCATCTTGCCTCCCTTGGCCATCGGCGCATCGTGCACCTCGACGGCGGCACCGCGTTCACCGCGTCCCCACGCCGCAAGGGTTATCAGACCGCGATGGAACGGCACGGCCTCGAGCCGATGGTCGTCCCGAGCGAGCACACCGACTCCGCCGGCATCGCCGCGGTGCAGAAGCTGCTGAACCTCTTCACCCGCGACAACTTCCCCACCGCCCTGGTCTGCGGCAATGACTTCAACGCCGTCGGCGCCATGTCCGCCCTGGAAGAGGCCGGCCTACGCGTCCCGGAGGACGTCTCCATCGTCGGCTACGACAACACTTCCCTGGCCGCCCTCCGCCACGTCTCCCTGACGACGATCGACCAGCCGCGCGTCCAAATGGGCCGGCTCGCCATCGAAGCGCTCGTCGAACGTCTCCGCGCCGACCGCACCGAACCGGTCCGGCGCCGCCTACAGCCGTCCCTCGTCGTCCGCTCGACGACGAGCGCCCCACTCCGCTGAAACATCCACTGCCCCAGGCAGTTCCCACCGAACGTCGCGCTCACCAGGAGGAAAGTCGATGACATCCCACAAAGCCGTCACCCTCGGCCTCGCCGGCACCGGCCGCATCGGCACCTCCCACGCCGAAACGCTCGAGAACTTCCCCAACGTGGCCAACGTCATCGTCGCCGACGCCGACCCCGAGCGAGCCCGCGCCACCGCCACCAAACTCGACCTCGAATTCGCCCCCGACCTCGACGCCCTCTTCGCCGCCGACCTCGACGGCCTCATCATCACCACCGCCACCGACTCCCACCCCGAACTCATCCTCCGGGCCGTCGACGCCGGCCTCCCCGTCTTCTGCGAAAAGCCCGTCGCCGCCGACATCGAAGGCACCCTCGCCGTCCTCGACCACCTCCAAAACACCACCGTCCCAGTGCAAATCGGCTTCCAGCGCCGCTTCGACGCCGGCTACCGAGCCGCCCGCGCCGCCATCACCTCCGGCTCCCTAGGCTGGCTCCACACCCTCCGCGCCACCACCCTCGACCCCACACCCCCGCCCGCCGCCTACATCCCCCACTCCGGCGGCATCTTCCGCGACTGCGGCGTCCACGACTTCGACATCATCCGCTGGGTAACCGGCCAAGAAATCGTCTCCGTCTACGCCACCGGCACCAACCAGGGCGCCCCCATCTTCACCGAATCCGGTGACGTAGACACCGCCGCCGTCCTCCTACATCTCGACAACGAGACCCTCGCCACCGTCTCCCTCACCCGCTACAACGGCGCCGGCTACGACGTCCGCTTGGAAGCCCTCGGCTCCACCGCAAACGCCATCGTCGGCCTAGACGACCGCTCCCCCTTGACCTCAGTAGAACCCGACTACATCCACTCCACCTTCCCCGCCTACCCCGGCTTCATGGACCGCTTCCGCACCGCCTACACCGAAGAACTGTCCGCCTTCATCTCCGTAATCACCAACAACCTCCAAAACCCCTGCACCCCCACCGACGCCCTAGAAGCCTTCTACGTAGCCGAAGCCTGCGAACTCTCCCGCAGGGAGGGTCGCGCAGTAGAGATCACCGAAGTCCGACGTTGAACGTGTATCGACCTGTGGGCAGTTTCGTGTGTCGACCACAATCACTGCCACTCGGCTCGGACGGCCTACCTGCAGTTCTTGAGGTGTTGTTTTTATCCACGATGCATGCTCTGTCTCATAGGACAATTTCAGCTTGTGCGATTTCTCTAAAGCGAACATATAACCAAACGCCAGTCTTTCAATACCTCCTGGGCAAAGTCAGAAATGAGTGCCAATCTCAGCCAGCAGGCAGCTTCGCTTGCGCCAAAGCCTGAAGCCACAGGCTCCGCAACCTGTTCCGAGTCGGACAGAACGGAATTAAATGACTTCTACAGTCGTACCTAAACGGCCTGCGATCACGATGGAGCTGGAGCTTATTGATCCGAGAAAGGCCGAGCAGTACCTCGGAAAGGATCATTTCAACAGAAATCTACGGAAAGGACACTACCTTTCACAAGCCAGTGACATGACGGCTGGGCGATGGCAATCAAGCCATATGTCGATAGCTTTTGACACAAAAGGCAAGTTGATCGATGGCCAGCATCGCTTGCATGCAATTGTTGAGTCCGGAAGCTCAGTGTGGTTGTTTGTTGCTCGTAATGTCGACGCTTCCGTCCAGGAAGTAATCTATACAAGCGCCGCCCGCACTGGCGCCGATGCCCTGAAGCTGTCCGGCCGCGTAGATTCAAATCACCCGCGGTCGCCGCCGCTGCACGTACGGCGATCTTATGGTCTGAAGGCCATCATCGCCCAGTCCGCCGCGGCGTTAACGGGGCCCGAAAAGTAACTAATAGTGAGATTACTAGCTGGGTAGACGTTCAGAACCAGCTTCCCGCGGGCGCCCTGTCGATTACGGGCGCCGTGGCACTGGCGCGTCAATGGCACTACGTAAACGACCCTGATGTCGTTGGGACTGACCAGTTTCGCTACCCTCTTTCTGGGAATTATTGATTTAGACGCTACTGTTGTATTTTTTGGAAAACTTGAAATTCGACAGCGAAAGCGATCCAGTCAAACAGTTTATCTTCGGAAAATGAAGCCAAAAAGAGCAAGGACCAGATGCGTATCTCTGAGCATCTGCATTTCCTGATCACAGCTTGGAACGCTTTTCGCATTGCCAAGCCATTGGATAAGCCTTTCTCCAAAAGCTGGCCATCGGGGAAGTTTACGCCGACTAAGCTCGAAGGCAAAGTTAATAGGCAAGAATAATGATCTACCCGCAAGTTCCTGACCCGATTTAGAAGCCATCGATCTAAGAATCTGCATCAAATGCACCGGCGTGCCGCGGCTTTGTCGTATCGCGCATCCCTTGCGATACACGATACGCCCCATACCGTTGAAATTTCAACCCGGCTGGACAATTCGATGCTTGTTCTCTGGTTCATCCCAATGGCAATCAGAAAATCGCGTCCCGTCTTCCTTGCAAAATTCGGCCGGGGGCCGTTTTCTCGATCAAGCTATTCTTTAGAGAATCCCTGCCAAGCTACTCAACCACACTGCGTGACGACGGAAATTTATCGTTCAACCACTCCTGTGTCGACACGACATCACTGAGACCTTCTTCGCGACGCAACGTCTCGACCACGTCAAGCCCACATATTAAGGCAATCTGATGGCTATCAGCCCGGACTTCGCGGTAGACGGTTTCCGCAAAGTAGGAAAGTGTTACAAACACTCCAAACTCGCGATGCCGGAGGCTTGAGAACAAGCCGCTCACGTCGGTGACAGACTTGCCTGGAACACCGGGATCCGCCTCCAGAATAAAGCCTACGGCTGCCCTGCCACTGCCTGGCGGGCCGATCAAATATTCCCCACCCAGATAGCCCCGGGCAAACCGCCCTCCACGAGTAAAGACTCCAGTCCCGGTTCCTGGCGCCATCATCCTCCACACAGCAAGTGCAAAATCTCGAAAGTCACTTCTATCAGAAAAGTGATTACGCAACGTGCTCAGCAATTCCTTGCCGAGTGTGTCCACTGGCACCTGCTTATCCAACCTGCGAACCAAGTCGGTCGACGGTGCAACAAGCGCCTTGTAAGTACGGTTCTCCACCCATTGGCGCCAAGCCTCTGGACACCCTTCACTTAGTGGCGGCTTGCCCAAAACAAGACCGGCAATCCAGGTGCGCGATATTGTTGGTGCGTCGAGTATGGTAAATCGTGCGCAGTAGTTTTGGAACCGTTGCCCATCCTTGGTCCACCACAGTGCGGCCAAGTCCTCCGAACTTGTCGACGCTTCGGTACCCGGCACGGCAATACCGCGAAAACGAACCAAAGATCCTTCCTTCTTCACTCGCTCAAAATAGAAGAAGGGCGAGACCGTCCGACGGTCTTCTTCCGAACCTCTACCCGCACTGAACGCATTGAACAATGCAGTGTTTCCGTGAAGGTGCGTTTCAAACAAACCGCCGCCTGGCTTTTTATTGTCACCATAATAAGTCAATATCCCAGTCTGAGCGTCCAATTGGTCACGCCAGTCTGGATCCTCGCCAGTAGAGTACAGAACTACCAACTGAATAGACTTTTTTATTGCCGACCCTTTAAAACGTATCCCACCCTGCACTCCAACCTTAAAAATTCGACTAATCGGATCAAGACTTCGACCGTTGGAGGTCTTACCCGCGTAAATCCGGTCCACATGTAGATCTGCAGCATCCAGATTGTCGTAAGAAACAATGCGGTCGCTGTCGGACACTATCCACCCCTAAATTCTTCGAATCGAAAACATGAATGCCTTACGATACCAACGACAACTGGCCGTCCAGCCATTCCTCTACCTCGGCAGCGTTCGTGCACCCACGTGTCTGAAGTACGTCAATTACATCTTTACCGCAGACCACCGTTACCGGCTGCTGCTCCGACCGGATATGCTGGTACACAGCTTCTTCGACATACGATAAAGTCAGAAATACCCCGAAATGGCAGTTCCTAATTCGGGAGATTAAACGCTCCATCGCGGAATAGTCAACCCCTTTGGCGACAGGGTAACAGCGAGCATCGAGCTGGAACTCCAATTCTATGCGGTCGTCGATAGGCCCCAACATGTACTTGCCGGCGACTGTACTCCCGTTCTTGGCCCGAACTATTTCACATTTCCCGGTAGTTGGCTCAATTAGCCGCCATATCGAGAGAGCACATTGCAAAAAATCGGATTCCCGGCCGTCAAAACGCCGCCTTATAGCATCAAGCATTTCCAGCCCGGTAGAATCATCCGGCAGCTGTTGACTTACCGTGGGCACATCCGATACCACGGACGAATACGCCGAGTTTCGAGCAAACTCAAAGTTCTCTACATTATTAGTCCCACGCTGGTTAGGTCGCGGCAGTCCATTGGAGATAAGCCGCTGAGTGAGCTTCCCGTATATGGTAGATAGATTCAGGAACTCATCACCACCTGGCACTCCATGCCTGATTAGTTCGACTAAGGCATTCGTGAATGAAGTGCGACTGTCCTGACCTCCGGAACTGGGAACGTGGGCCGCTTGCTCGGCGGCCGTGAGAGTGTATGCGCCACTTATTTCAGTTCTGTCTGCAATCTCAGAATCGGAACCAGACAACGCCTCGATCGCTTTTCCGGAATGGCAGCAATCTAAAATCACGATCTTGGTCCTGGCTTGACTATTTTTCAGATGAGCCCTCAGCTTGTCGTACTCAAGTCCAGAGAAATCCACGTCGCTTTGCTCTGTTTCCTTCAACACGAGGCAAAGTTCACCGAGCTCGTTCAACACCCCGTGCCCGACAAAATAAACAAGTAAAGTGTCAGCTTCGGTAGCATCCAAAGCAAACTTTCGTAGTGGTCGGCCTACATCAATTGGCCTATGCGGGTCCTCGATGACCGTTACACATTCCTTTGGCCAACCGCACAGATTAGGATCGGTCAGTATGTTCTTGAGGGCACGGACACTATTCAACGCCGCCGGAACATTACGAAACTCATCGTCGTCGTATTCGGCGACGCCGATGAGCAGTGCCCGCCAGCCGGACCGGTCAGTCACTCCGCAGAACCTGCCTGGGCTTCGAGAAGGGCCTTCAATAACTCCGGCAGATCTTTCGCGCGACCTGCATCTACCTCGATGCTGTCGTTGCCATGCTTGATCTTAATAGTCGTCCGAGGCCGGTTTCTAAACCACGCTTCTAGACTCGTAGCGAACGCTGCAAACATTCCGCCTGACCCGACAGCAACCGAGATCATCTCCCAGGCTCCGCCCAACTCCTCCTCGGACGGCGGCCTGTTCACCATGGTTATTTTGCCTGCCAGATCTCGCTCCCGACGCAACCACTGACTCAGCGACACCAGATCCTCGTCTGCCCGTCCCGACGTAACCGTTACCTCAAGCTGCATGGTCCTTCTTCACTGTCTCAAGCCATAGTGACGTGCGGTGGGGCCGCACCCATGTGTGCGCGGGAACTTGACGATCACCCCGCTGCACCGATACCTATCATGCCCCCCGTCCGCGATGCGGGAGGCGCGGGGGACAATCCAGCTGGAATTATCCAAACCGAGCGGTCGCGAGTCAGACTGAAGAATGCTCGACGCCTGGCACACCGGCCGAACCGACTACATTCATGCGCTGCGGAAAGGAATGACAGCGCCAACCGCCCAATTGGCCCTAGATGATTGAGATGGTGCCATCCCATACACTGGCCTGCCCGCTTTAGGCCGGAAGCAAACGTCCGATGACCTCGGCGAGTTGTTTGACGTCGCGGCACTCGTGCATGGTGATGTGGTTGGCGTAGACGTGGGCGGCGGAGTCGCCGGTGGACCAGGAGCGGGAGGGTTCGGGGTTTAGCCAGTAGGCGTGTTTGGCTCGGGCGCACATTGCTTGTAGGGCTGGGAGATTGGGGTCGGTGCGGTTGGTGCGGGCGTCGCCGAGGATCAGGAGGGAGGTTCGGGGGCCTAGGGCGTCTAGGTAGTGGTCTACGAAGCCCTGTAGAGCCTCGCCGTAGTTGCTGCTGCCGTAGCGGGCGACGTTGGTGTCGCGGACTATGCGGGCGGCCGTGCCGGGGGTTGGGGGGTCGCCGGGGGTGAAGAAGGGGGTTATTTCGTCGCAGGTGTCTATGAAACCGAAGCTGCGGACTCTGGTGAATTGGTCTTGTAGGGCTTGGATCAGGTGGAGGGTGAATTCGGCGAAGCCGGTTACGGAGCCGGAGAGGTCGGCTAGGACGATGAGGTCGGGGCGGCCGTGTTTGCGGGAGCGGAGGACGGGGGCGATGGGGACGCCGCCGGTGGACATGGAGCGGCGGAGGGTGCGGCGCATGTCGATGTGACCGCGGACGGATTTGCGGCGGCGGGCGGCGAGGCGGGTGGCAAGTTTGCGGGCCAAAGGGGTTACGAGGCGGCGCATTTCGGCTAGGTCCTGTTCGCGGGCGCCGAGGAAGTCGATCTGGTCGGCGCTGGAGTCGATGCCGCGGCGGGCGATGTATTCGGTGCCGCGGAGTTGGGCGGAGCGGAGGCGGGCCTCGGTTTGGAGGGCGGTGCGGAATTGGGTGAGGCGGCGGTTGGCTTCGATGGTGCGGACTGCGGCGTCGAGTTCGGTTGCGCTGCTTGTGTTCGCGACGATGCGGGCGAGGAGGTCGTCGGGGTTCAGAGCGCGCATGGTGAGGTAGGAGGACCAGCCTGCGCCGGACGCGGTAGTCACCGGGGCAGTGGTCTGCCCGGTGCCGGCTCCGCCGTAGGCGCCGAGTTGGGTGAGGGCTTGGCGGGCGAGGTCGGCGGCGGCTTCTGGGTTGTCCTCGGTGAGCGCTGCGGCCAGTCGATCGCGAAGCGACTCAATGGGTTCCGGTGTTGTGGGCCGCGGTAGCTCGGTGGTGAGGAAGTAGAGATCGAAGAGTTGGTCGAATACGGCGCGCTGGCCATTGCGGCGAAGTAGGCAGGCGGCCATGCCTGAGCGCAGCCTGTTCCGGTCTGACAAGCCGAGTGCGAGCATTGCCTCTGCGGCGTCGATGGTTTCGCTGGGGCCCGCGTTGATTCCGTGATCACGGAGTAGCCCGACGAACTCGACGAGGCGGTCGGTCATCGTGTCGGAAGGTTGCTGCGGAGCAGTTGCTCGACCCGTAGACGTCATCCCGCCGCCCCCGTCCGGATCACCGCGGTCCGCTCGCTGCACCCGAAGCGACCAGCAACGACGCCCGCTGGGCGCCGACGGGCTCCAGCCCCAACCACTGCACGCGGCGGCGAACCGAACCACCCGGGCTCTGAACTATCGGCGGTCCCTGAATCGGCCGCATCCGCTACTCGGGCGGCGCGAACCAGTCTCGAGCGAACGGTCCTGCGCCCACCTTCAGATTCCATCGAGATCACTTCTGAGGGCTCGATGCGCCTGCGCGAGATCGGAAGAACCCTCACTTCGCCGTCCCCTCATCAGCGTCCAAAGCCAGGCGTTCGGCGGCAATGCGGTGGTCTGCTTGGTATTTCAGCAACGCTCCGAGGGTGGAGCGCACTACTCCCCCGGTCAGCGAGCGGGTACCGAGGGCGACGAGAGTTCTTGCCCAGTCGATGGTTTCGGCGATAGACGGCGGTTTGCGAAGCGACAGTTCGCGTAGGGCGCCGACGACGCGGACGACCGGTTCGCCCAGCGCCTCGTCCAGCTCGGGCACCTTCATCCGGACGATCGCGCGTTCCAATTCGGCTGTGGGGTAATCGATATGGAGGTAGAGGCAGCGCCGTTTCAACGCCTCGGACAGTTCGCGGTTGGCGTTGGAGGTGACGATGACGAAGGGCTTGCGTACTGCGGTGACGGTGCCGAGTTCGGGGATGCTGATCTGGTAGTCGCCGAGAACCTCGAGGAGCAGACCCTCCAGCTCTACATCGGCCTTGTCGAGTTCGTCGATCAGCAGGACTGTGGGATCCGGGTTGCGGATCGCGGCGAGCAAGGGGCGCGCGAGCAGAAACTCCTCGGTGAAGACATGGTCGCGAGTGCTGTCCCACGCCTCCCGCTCGGAGGTGATGCGCAGCAGCTGTTTGGCGTGGTTCCACTCGTACAAAGCGCGGGCCTCGTCGATGCCTTCGTAGCACTGCAGCCGCACGAGGTCGGCGGTGGAGGCGGCGGCGACGGCCTTGGCCAGCTCCGTTTTGCCCACACCGGCGGGCCCCTCGATCAGGAGGGGCTTGCCGAGGTGGTCGGCGAGGAAGACGGCGGTGGCGATGTCGATGGACGGGAGGTACCCGGCATCGGTGAGCCGCCCGGTCACCTCGTCGACGGAGCCGAAGAACTTACTCATCAGTAATAGTCTAGATCGGCAGACCGCGACTCACCGCCGCCCAGGTATTGATCTGAACTGCGATTGAGGTTCTATGGTCGCGATATGAGTTTTACCGACGTGGAACGCGCCTACCTCGCCGGCCAGAAACTGGCCCGTCTCGCCACCGTCACCACCGCGGGGGCCCCGCAGATCATCGCCCTGGGTTTCCGGCTCAACGACGACGACACCATCGACATCGGTGGACCGAATCATATTGCGACACAGCGCTATCGAAACATCCTGGCCAACCCTCGAGTCAGCCTGCTGATCGATGACATGACGCCGGACGAGCCCGGCGCGGTCAAGCCGGGCTGGGGACGTGGCGTGGAAATCCGCGGCGTGGTGGAGACGCTGACGGTGGATGTCCCGCCGGTCGCGCCCGAATGGTTCTCCCACGACATCATCCGCATCCACCCCCGCCGCATCCGGAGCTGGCATATCGACCCGGCCGACCCTGACGGCGGCGCGCGCAACGTCGAATAGCCCGCCGCCGGCACCCACCAGCGCGGAGCGCATGATCAACGGGACATAGTGGAGCGTTCACTCGCACAACGCCACAACCATGTCCCGTTGATCTTGTTTGATAGCGTCGTCAGCCTCGCCTTTCACTATCCGCGGAGGACTCGCATGGAAACGATGCTGGCGGCCCGACTGCATCTCCCCTCGCACACTTTGTCCATGGAGCAGGTCCCCAAGCCGGTGCCCGGCGCGGGCGAGGTCCTGGTCAAGGTCGAGGCCGCGGGCGTCTGCCTGTCCGACGTGCACCTCATCGACGGCGGACTGCAGCCGCAGCTGCTCGAGGGCGACACGGTCACCCTCGGCCACGAGGTCGCCGGGACGATCGCGGAGGTGGGGCCGGACGTCACCGGCCTCGCCGTGGACGATCGGGTGGCATTGCAGGCGGGCGAGCTGCGCAAGGGCATGGTCTACACGCGTGGCGTCGACTACGACGGCGGCTGGGCCGAATACGCGCTCGCCACAGCCGAGTCCGTGATCCGGATACCGGACAGCCTGCCGTTCGAGCAGGCGGCGATCATCCCGGACGCGGTCTCGACGCCATGGGCCGCGATCACCGCGACCGGTGATGTTCGCCCGGCGCAGGCCGTCGCGGTCTGGGGCATCGGCGGGCTCGGCGCGCATGCGGTGCAGTTGCTGCGCATCGCCGGCGCCTATCCGATCATCGCGGTCGACCCGAACGCCGCCGCCCGGGATCGGGCCGTCGAGTTCGGGGCGGATCTGGCGCTCGACTCGGCCGACCCCGAGCTGGCGAAGAAGATCAAGCAGGCCACCGGCGGTACGGGCGTCGAGGTCGCGTTCGACTTCGCCGGCGTGGCCGCGGTGCGCGAGCAGGCGCTCCGGGTGCTGGCGCTTCAGGGGCGGCTGGTGTTGATCGGCATCGTCAACGAACCCTTGACCATCAAGTACAGCGCGCCGTTTGTAGTCGCCCAGCAACAGATTCGCGGGCACTACGGTTCGGGTCCCACCCACGTGCCGCAGCTGATTCGGCTGACCGCCGGTGGGCGCCTTGACCTTTCGCGTTCGATCAGCGGCGTGTTCCCGCTGGCCGAAGCCCCCGCCGTGGTCGACCGGCTCGTCCGCAAAGAGGGCGACCCGATCCGACTCATCCTGCGTCCCTGACGGATCGGGAGTCCCATGTTCATCGCGATCGCGGCCACGATGACGGTCATCCTCATCTGGTCCTGCCTGTCCCGCTCGATGGCTCGCTGGAAGGTGACCGCACCGCTGGCCATGGTGGTGGTCGGCGCGGTGGTGAGCTGGAGCAGCGATCACTGGCTGGCCACCGCGGTCAACACCGATTCGGCGCAGCGGGTCGTCGAATTCATCTTGGCGCTGTTCCTGTTCACCGACGCGACGGAGGTGCGCAAGGGACTGACCGGCCGTCGGCGCACGGGCGTCTTCCGGCTGCTGTTCATCGCCTTCCCGCTGAGCCTCGCCGCCGCGTATCTGCTGGGATTCGCTCTCCTGCCGGGCATTTCATGGACGGTGATCCTGTTGATCGCCTGCATCGTGGTCCCCATCGACCTGGTGCCCGCGCAGGCGATCGTGCGGGATCTGCGGGTGCCGGAACGGGTTCGGCACGCGCTCAATGTGGAGAGCGGGTTCAACGACGGGCTGGTCGCGCCGATCTTCCTGTTCGCGCTGGCCGCCGCGGAGGCGAGCGCGGAGTCGGATCAAGCGCTGCACGCGCTCGGGCAGGCGGTGCCCGCGGTGGTGAAGTCGGTGCTCATCGGCCTGCCGATCGGCGCGCTGGCCGGGTATTGCATGTCTGTGGCGGCGCGCAAACAATGGACGGACGCGCGGGCCGTGCGCATCGGGACGATCGCGATTCCCGTGCTGACCTACAGCGTCGCGGTGTGGCTGGACGGCAACGGCTTCGTGGCGGCCTTCCTCGCGGGCATCGCCTACAGCACGCTGCGCCGCGAATTGCCCGGCGAGCCACTGCAATCGACCGAGGACGTGGCCGAGTTCGCCGGTCTGGCAATGTGGTTCGCGGTCGGCAACGTCGCGGCGGCGACGTTCACCTGGCTCAGCTGGCAGGTCGTCGTGTACGGACTGCTCGCGTTGACGGTGGTTCGCTTGATTCCCGTCGGGTTGTCGTTGCTCGGCTCGGCCTTCACCCAGCGCGAGCGACTCATGATCGGCCTACTGGGTCCGCGCGGTGTCGCGTCGATCGTGTTCGCACTGCTCGCGTTCAATGGACTGCGCGATGACGAGGACGCGTTCCTCGTGATCGGCGTGACGCTGGTGGTGGTCGTCGGCAGCGTCTTCCTGCACGGAATCGGCGCCCCGCTCGTCGCCGAGCATCTCGGCAAGCGGCGACGCGACAGCGCGCCGAAGTAGCAGGCGCACACCCCGGGGCAGATGTCAGAAGCATGTTGCGCTTCTGGGGGTTAACCCCTAATACCCAAGGTTGAAAGTTTCCGCATACCTGCCAACACCCGTGACCTTTCGGTCGAAATGCGCGAGAGTGAGACCGTGCAGTCGGTGCTGCGCCGGGTATGCCGGGGGCGCCCGCAAAGCGGCGGCGACACAGTTGATCCCGACCTGCCGACGGGTTGCGCGCCAGCGACCGCTGTGCGTCATCGCGTGGGCAGACCGCAGCGGGGGATGGTGAACGAACAGTTCACCGCAGAGTGAAAGGATCCATGTTGTTCTCCACAACCAAGTCCACGAATTCGCGCCGCGTGCTGGCCCGCGTGGCCGTCGCCGGCGCGATCGTCGCGGTTCCGTTGACCGCGTTGGCGATTCCCGCCTCGGCCGACACGCAGGTCGGCGTCCCCGGTGTCACCGAGGTCCGGCATCACCATCCGCGCCACGATCCCAACTGCGACTTCGGTCCGTTCAAGAACTGGCGCTGCAACAACGGCCCGTTCTCCGGCAACGACCAGGATCCGTTCTGGCAGTTCCGGCAGAACCGTCCGCACGGGCTGTTCGGCAGCAGCTAGAACGCTGCGGCCCGGCCCCATTGCGGAGCCGGGCCGTTCCCGTCTCGGCGAACGTTTCGGTCGCACCCAGTAAGCAGCCGGACGATCAGCCACTGAATTCGGTCAGGGACAATACGTTTCCGTCCGGATCGGTGAACCAGGCGACCTGGTCACCGCCCGGCGTGGTCCAGACACCGTTGTCGGCCTGCCCGATTCCGTCGTACCGCACGAATTCCACACCGCGCGAGACGAGTGCGGCGACCGAGCCGGCGATATCCGCGACCGCCCACCCCAGCACCGTGAACGGTTGCGGGACCAGCTTCTCCACCGCGGTGACCCGAATCATGGTGCCGCCGTTACGCACCACGCACGCGAGCGAACGGGGTCACCTCGACGATCTCCAGTCCCAGCACCTCATTGTAGAACCGGCGCGAGCGTTCCAGATCGGTCGACGGCGCGAACGCGATGACTTCGGCCGCTGCGAGAGGCGTCATGGGCGAAGGCTACCGGCACCACCCGTTCTCGACGGACAATTTCGGCGCGACATAGACGGTATTCATCTGGTCGGCGGCGAGAATGTCCGCGCAGACCGGACCCCGTCCGCACACAACAGCGGCCCGGCACCACTCGGTGCCGGGCCGCTGTTCAGCTGAAACTCAAGCGGTTTCGGTGATCGGCCGGTCGACCCAGCTCATCAGGCCGCGCAGCTTGGCGCCGGTGACCTCGATCGGGTGCTCGGCGTTGGCCTTGCGCAGACCCTCGAGCTCCTTGTTGCCGCCCTCGACGTTGGCGACGAGGCGCTTGACGAAGGTGCCGTCCTGGATGTCCTTGAGGATGTCCTGCATGCGCTTCTTGGTGTCGGCGTCGATGACCCGCGGCCCGGACAGGTACCCACCGAACTCGGCGGTGTCGGAGACCGAGTAGTTCATCCGGGCGATGCCGCCCTCGTACATCAGGTCGACGATGAGCTTGAGCTCGTGCAGCACCTCGAAGTACGCCATCTCCGGCGCGTAACCGGCCTCGACCATGACCTCGAAGCCGGTCTTGACCAGCTCTTCGGTGCCGCCGCAGAGCACGGCCTGCTCGCCGAACAGGTCGGTCTCGGTCTCTTCCTTGAAGGTGGTCTTGATGACGCCGGCGCGGGCGCCACCGATCGCCTTCGCGTAGGACAGCGCGAGCGCCTGGCCCTCACCCTTCGGGTCCTGGTCGACGGCGATCAGGGCGGGCACGCCCTTGCCGTCGACGAACTGACGGCGCACCAGGTGGCCGGGCCCCTTCGGGGCGACCATCGCGACGGTGATGAACTCCGGCGCCTTGATCAGGCCGAAGTGGATGTTGAGGCCGTGGCCGAAGAACAGCGCGTCGCCGTCCTTGAGGTTGGGCTCGATGTCGTTGGTGAAGATCGACGCCTGCGCGGTGTCGGGGGCGAGCACCATGATCACGTCGGCCCACGCCGAGACCTCGGCCGGGGTGCCGACGGTCAGGCCCGCCTCTTCGGCCTTCGGGCGCGACTTCGAACCCTCCGCGAGGCCGACCCGGACCTCGACGCCGGAGTCGCGCAGGCTCAGCGAGTGCGCGTGCCCCTGGCTGCCGTAGCCGATGACCGCGACCTTGCGGCCCTGGATGATCGACAGGTCGGCGTCGTCGTCGTAGAACATCTCGACTGCCACTTGGTTGGTTCCCTTCTGGATACTGTGCTTAGGTCTGAAAGTTGTTTAGTTGGAAGCGAATCAGCTGGTCAGCCGGTCCTTTCGGCTGGCCCATCGAACGCAGCGCGGCACGGCGGCGAGCGCTAGCGAGTCGCCGTGATCGACTTGGGCCCACGGCCCACCGCGACCACACCGGACTGCACGATCTCCCGGATGCCGAACGGCTCCAGCATGCGCAGCAGCGCGTCGAGCTTGGACCGGGTTCCGGTGGCCTCGACGGTGAGCGCGTCCGGCGAGACGTCGATCACTTTCGCCCGGAAGAGCGTAACCGCCTCGATCACCTGGGTCCGCACGCTGGCATCGGCGCGGACCTTCACCAGGATCAGTTCGCGGGCCACCGAGGTGTCGGAATCCTGCTCCACGATCTTGATGACGTTGATCAGCTTGTTCAGCTGCTTGGTGACCTGCTCGAGCGGCAGGTCCTCGACGGTGACGACGATGGTCATCCGGGAGATCTCCGGAATCTCGGTGCCGCCGACCGCGAGCGACTCGATATTGAAGCCGCGCCGGGAGAACAGCGCCGCAACTCGGGCCAGCACGCCGGGCTTGTCCTCGACAAGCACACTCAGCGTGTGAGTTGTACTCATGCCTCCACCTCGCTAGCGCTCGGCTCCGGCACGAGCACACTCGTAGTT
Organism: Nocardia sp. NPDC006044; assembly: GCF_042871115.1. NCBI lineage: Bacteria > Bacillati > Actinomycetota > Actinomycetes > Mycobacteriales > Nocardiaceae > Nocardia > Nocardia sp. NPDC006044. Next base: position 1,111,472 of record NZ_JBIAID010000001.1, on the reverse strand, counting down.
GTGTCTTTTGTTCGCTCGCTGCGCTCGCTCATGCCTCGCTCACCTTGTTCTTCTCATGCGACATCGCCTCGTGGATGACCGCAGGCTCGGAGGCCTGCTCGTCGTCGTCGAACAGCGGGCGGATGCCGTGGGCGGCCATGATCTCGTCGTTGCTGGTGCCCGCGGCGACCATCGGCCACACCTGGGCGTCCTTGCCGACGATGAAGTCGATCACCACCGGTCGGTCGTTGATGGCCTGCGCCTGGCGGATCGCGTCCTCCACGTCCTCCTCGCGCTCGACCCGGATGCCGACGCAGCCGAGCGCCTCGGCGAGCTTCACGAAGTCGGGGATGCGCAGGGTGTGCGTGCCGAGGTCGGTATTGGAGTAGCGCTCCTGGTAGAACAGCGTCTGCCACTGGCGGACCATGCCCAGGTTGCCATTGTTGATCAGCGCGACCTTGATCGGCACGCCCTCGACGGCACAGGTGGCCAGCTCCTGATTGGTCATCTGGAAGCAGCCGTCACCGTCGACCGCCCACACCTCTTTGTCCGGCATGCCCATCTTGGCGCCCATGGCCGCCGGGACGGCGTAACCCATGGTGCCCAGACCGCCGGAATTCAGCCAGGTGCGCGGCTTTTCGTACTTGATGAACTGCGCGGCCCACATCTGGTGCTGGCCGACGCCGGCACAGTAGATGGCGTCGGGTCCGGCGAGGCGGCCGAGCGCGTCGATGACGTACTCGGGCGAGAGCGAGCCGTCGCTGGGCGCGGTCCAGCCGAGCGGGTAGCTCTTGCGGACGCCGTCCAGGTACTTCCACCATTCGGTGAGGTCGAGCAGCGGGGACTTGGCGGCCGGATCGGCCTTGAGGGTCTCGATCAGTTCGACGATCACCTCGCGGCAGTCGCCGACGATCGGCACGTCCGCGTGCCGGTTCTTGCCGATCTCGGCCGGATCGATGTCGGCGTGGATCACCCGAGCGTCCGGCGCGAACGAGTCCAGCTGGCCGGTGACCCGGTCGTCGAACCGGGCGCCGAGGGTGATCAGCAGGTCCGAACGTTGCAGGGCGGCAACCGCGCCCACGGTGCCGTGCATGCCGGGCATCCCCATGTTGAGCTGGTGGCTGTCCGGGAACGCGCCGCGCGCCATCAGCGTGGTGACCACTGGGATACCGGTCATCTCGGCCAGCTCGAGCAGCTCGGCCGAGGCGTCCGCCTTGATCACGCCGCCGCCGACGTAGAGCACCGGCGACTTGGCTTCCAAGATCATCCGCGCGGCCTCGCGCACCTGCTTGCCGTGCGGCTTGGTCACCGGACGGTAGCCGGGCAGGCGCATCTCCGGCGGCCAGCTGAAGGTCGTCTGTGTCTGCAGCACGTCCTTCGGGATGTCGACCAGCACCGCGCCCGGGCGACCGCTGGCCGCCAGGTAGAACGCCTCGGCGATGATGCGCGGGATGTCCACGCCCTCGGTGATGAGGAAGTTGTGCTTGGTGATCGGCATGGTGATGCCGGAGATGTCGGCCTCTTGGAAGGCGTCCGTGCCGATCAGGCCGCGGCCGACCTGGCCGGTGAGCGCGACGATCGGCACCGAGTCCATCTGCGCGTCGGCGATCGGCGTGACCAGGTTGGTCGCACCCGGACCCGAGGTCGCCATGCAGACGCCGACCCGGCCGGTGGCCTGGGCATAGCCGGTCGCGGCATGACCCGCGCCCTGCTCGTGCCGGACCAGCACGTGGCGCACCTTGGTCGAGTCGAACAGCGGGTCGTAGACCGGGAGAATCGCGCCACCGGGAATGCCGAATACGGTGTCGACGCCGAGCTCCTCGAGCGTGCGGACGACCGACTGCGCGCCGGTGACCCGCTCGGGCGGGAGCTGGCGGCGGTTGGCCGACGTCGTCGAACTGCCAGCGGGCGCGCTCGGCTGATTAGCCGAGGGCGCTGGCCTGCGGGCCGAGGGCCCGGGCCGTGCGGTTGGTGCACTCACCGTCTTCGTTCCTAACTGCTTGTCGTTCTGACCCCGGATTTGTGTCTGACATGCGGTGTCTTGCGACTCGCCATGCCGGACAGACCGTCCGAACACAAAAAAGCCCCCGACAGCGCATGGCTGTTCGAGGGTGGCGCGTCGCAACGCGAGCTGACGTATTCGACTCAGATAGTCAGGCTCAACGCTGGACGCGCCGGCCGATTACGAGAAGCTCGTTTCGATTCACGCGCATGACGGTATGTGTGCGTGAGCCGAAGAGTCAAACAGGTCCCATTATGTGGGATAGTGCGGCTGTTTGGTCCTTCACCAGGGATGCGAGGATGGTGGTGTGTCATCACCGCATCAGTCCGTGCCACCGGCTAAATCGTCCCACACCGCCACCGAGGGATCGGATACGGGTGGCGGCTCGGCTGCCACTGTGATCCGCATCCCACGCCTGGCCTTCCTAGGCGTGTTCATCCTGTTCATGTGCGTGTTCTTCATGTTCGTGGGCTGGCCGATCGGGTTGTGGTGGTTGCTGCTGATTCCCGTCGCGGTAACCGTCTGGGTGCTGCGGACGCAGACCACGGTCTCCGAATCCGGGCTGGATCTGCGGACGGTTTTCGGGTCGCGGCACCTCGACTGGTCTCAGCTGAAGGGGGTGCGGATCCCGAAACGTGGATACGTCCGCGCCGACCTGATCGACGGCACCGAGATGAAGTTGCCCGCGGTGAGTTACGACCGGGTGCGCGATCTCGCGCTCGCGTCGCAGGGCCGGATTCCGGACCCGTACGCGGTGCCCCCGGCCGCCCCGAAGTCAGCGGAAGCCGCTGATTCCGCGACGGACGCCACCCCCGGCGAGCCCGCCGACGGCAAGGGCGACCGCGCCGAGTAGTGCCGCCGCACACCTCCTGATTTCCCGCACACGCCATCGCATGCGATTCGGTATGCGGGAAATCACCAGGTGTGCGGGTGACGAGCGCCGTTGCTCGATGCGGCGATGACACCGCGACGAGCGCGAGCAGGAACAATCGCCGACGGTAGGATGTTGTCGGCGAAGCAGTGACCGTGTCGGGAGGACCGATCTCCGGCTCGCACACCGCCACCCGACGGGCCGGCAACTCCGGCGAACCGTCAGCGTCGACGATCACCATTCGCGGCGACACCAGCACGGACTGACACCGAGAACGGATCGGGACGACGGCCACGAGCCGCCCCGACCGGCAGGTAGGCCGACCGCCACGCGGGAGTACCGTGGAACGGCCGCCGAGCTAACTCTGCGCAGTCGCACCCCAGCCCCCGCGACCCAGATCGAGGACCATCAATGCCACCGCTTCGTTCACGCACCACCACCGTCGGCCGCAATGCCGCAGGCGCCCGCGCACTCTGGCGCGCCACCGGCATGACCGACTCCGACTTCGGCAAGCCGATCGTCGCCATCTCGAACTCCTACACCCAGTTCGTGCCGGGCCACGTGCACTTGAAGAACGTCGGCGAGATCGTGGCCGAGGCGGTGCGCGCCGCCGGTGGCGTGCCCCGCGAATTCCACACCATCGCGGTCGACGACGGCATCGCGATGGGCCACGGCGGCATGCTCTACTCGCTGCCCTCGCGCGAAATCATCGCCGACTCGGTCGAATACATGGTGAACGCGCACACCGCCGACGCGCTGGTGTGCATCTCCAACTGCGACAAGATCACCCCGGGCATGCTCAATGCCGCTATGCGGCTGAACATTCCGACCGTGTTCGTCTCCGGCGGGCCGATGGAGGCCGGTAAGGCCGTGGTCGTCGGCGGGGTCGCGCAGGCGCCGACCGACCTGATCACCGCGATCTCCGCGAGCGCGAATCAGGCTGTGTCCGAAGAGGGTTTGAGCGAGGTCGAGCGGTCCGCCTGTCCGACCTGCGGCTCCTGCTCGGGCATGTTCACCGCGAACTCGATGAACTGCCTCACCGAGGCGCTCGGACTCGCGTTGCCGGGCAACGGTTCCACGCTGGCCACCCATGCCGCGCGCCGGTCGCTGTTCGAGCGGGCGGGCACCGTGGTGGTCGACATCGCCAACCGCTGGTACCGCGAGGACGACGCGTCCGTGCTGCCCCGGAACATCGCCAACGCCAAGGCTTTCCGCAACGCGATGGCGCTGGACGTGGCGATGGGCGGCTCGACCAACACCGTGCTGCACACCCTCGCCGCCGCGCAGGAGGGCGAGATCGACTTCGACCTGCACACCATCGAGGAGACCAGCCGCCGGGTGCCGACCCTGTCCAAGGTCTCGCCGAACTCCGACTACCACATGGAGGACGTGCACCGGGCCGGCGGCATCCCCGCCATCCTCGGCGAACTGCGCCGTGCGGGCCTGCTGGAAACGGACGTGAGCACCGTGCACACGCGCAGTTTCGACGAGTGGCTCGACACCTGGGACATCCGCTCCGGCAAGGCCTCCGAGGAAGCGATCGAGCTGTTCCATGCCGCGCCGGGCGGCGTGCGCACGGTCGAGCCGTTCTCCACCGAGAACCGCTGGTCCTCGCTCGACACCGACGCGGCCGGCGGCTGCATCCGCGACTACGAGCACGCCTACACCCGGGAGGGCGGGCTGGTCGTGTTGCGCGGCAACATCGCTCCGGACGGGGCCGTGCTGAAGACCGCGGGGATCGACGAAGAGCTGTTCACCTTCCAGGGGCCCGCGCTCGTCGTGGAATCCCAGGAGGAGGCGGTGTCGGCGATCCTCGGTAAGAAGATCAAGGCCGGCGACGTGCTGGTCGTCCGCTACGAGGGCCCCGCGGGCGGGCCGGGCATGCAGGAGATGCTGCACCCCACCGCCTTCCTGAAGGGCGCCGGCCTCGGCAAGCAGTGCGCGCTGATCACCGACGGTCGCTTCTCCGGCGGCACCTCCGGCCTGTCCATCGGCCACATCTCCCCCGAGGCGGCCAGCGGCGGCACCATAGGCCTCATCGAAACCGGCGACCAGATCCGCATCGACGTCAGCACCCGCGCGCTCGAGGTCCTCGTCGACGACGCCGTCCTCGCCGAGCGTCGCGCGAAAATGGAAGCCTCCGAACGCCCTTGGCAACCGGTCAACCGCGACCGTACCGTCACCACCGCCCTGCGCGCCTACGCCGCTCTGGCCACCTCGGCCGACAAGGGCGCCGTCCGCCACGTCCCGTAACCTCCACCACCCCAACCCCATCCGGCGCTCCTCCTTCGAGGGGCGCCGGATCTCGTTCTCCCCCAGCCCATCCCCGCACGAGGCATATCCTGACACCCGCCGGGCGGCCGATAGACGAGCGGCGCCCCTCGAAAGTTCAAGGGGCGCCGGAGGATTGGGGTGGGGTGGATCAGTCGAACGGGCCGATGCCGGTGAAGGGGTTGCCGCCGTGGAGGTACCAGTAGGTGGCTACGGCGGCGGCTACGGCGAGGAGCAGGACTACGAAGGAGCCGGCGAAGGGGCGGGTGGCCCAGCCGCGGTTGCGGTCGAAGGCCCAGCGGCCGGGGCCGGTCAGGATGATGACGGCGGCGGTGCCGGCCAGGATGCTTTCGAGTTCGACGCCGGTGGGGACGGCGGCCTTGAATTGGAAGCCGGGGAGCATGCCTTGTTTCCAGGCCCAGGCGTCCAGGATGACCGCGAGCACCGCGCCCGCGGCCAACGGGGTGGCCAGGCCGAGCACGAGCAGCGCGCCGCCGCCGACTTCGCCGATGGTGACCAGGATGGCCGCCAGCGTCGGGTGATCCCAGCCGCCGTTCTCCATCATGTCGCGGGTGCCGTCGAGGCCGGGGCCGTTGAACCAGCCGGTCAGCTTCTGCAGACCGTGGTAGATGAACACGCCGCCGACCATCAGGCGCAGCAGGAACAGGCCGAAATCCAGTGTGCCGCGACGGTTGTCGCCGTTGCGGCGGCGCAGCCTGCCGGTGTCGGTGGGCGCGTTCGCGGCGGGCGGGATGCTGGCGTAGGCGTAGGCGGGCGGCGCTTCCGGCGAGGTGCCGCTCGCGTCGACCGACGGGACCTGCGGGTCCAAGCCGAGCTCGTCGTCCGTGCGTGGCACGTCCTTGGTCAACTTGGGAAACTGCTCGGTCGGCGAATCGAACGGAGAACTCACACCTCGACCGGTGGACGACACCGCCGACTGCTCGGCCGTGGACGGCACGGAACGCTGGGCCGCCGAGGGGTCGGATGTGTCTTTCGGCTTCTCGGTCACGGCCAATACCCTATGCTGCGCCGCCGCACAGCGGGCCCCTAACACCACGGCGTGGTGGTCGGCTTTTAAAACATGTGCGCCCATCGGTGGGCCGGAGGGGCGCGGACGGAGGGTTTTCCGTAACGTCTGAGCTATGAGGTTGGTTGTCGTTGGTCGCGTTGCGGCGAGCTTGGCGCTCGGGTCCGTGCTGGTGACCGGATGCGCGCGGTTCGATGACTCGGCATCGAGCCCGTTCACGCCGGAACCGACGTTGCACGGAGCGAACATCGACCCGAAGAAACCGTCGCAGCCGCCGACCTCGACCACCCGGCCCAGCGGGCCGTGCATCGACCCGGATCCGGCGGTGGTGGCCACCTGCCTGGACACCACGGGCGGGCTGGTCGCGCTCGGCGACGGCGCACTGGTCGCCGAGCGGCGCACCGGACGCATCCTGAAGGTGGCGCCGGATACGCCGCCGAGCGAGTTCGCGCAGGTGGATGTCGACAGCTCCGGCGACGGCGGGCTCAGCGACATCGCGCTCTCCCCGACCTTCTCGGAGGACGGGCTGATCTACGCCTACATCACCACCCCCAGCGACAACCGGGTGATCCGCATCGCCCGCGGCGGCGGCGCGCCCAAGCCCATCCTGACCGGAATCCCGAAGGGCCCCACCGGAAACCACGGGGCCATCGACTTCGCCACGCCGACCCAGATGCTGGTGCTGACCGGCGACTCCGGCAATCCCGGCGCCGCGAGCTCCCCGTCCTCGCTGGCGGGCAAGCTCCTGCGGGTGAACTCCCCCGCGCCGGGCGCCACCGCGGAGATCGCGGTGTCGGGCATCGGCGTCGCGGGTGACGTCTGCCGGGACAGCAAGGACAGCGTCTGGATCACCGACCGCACCGCCGTCGAGGATCGGTTGCAGCGGCTCGGCGCCGACGGCGTGGTGACCACCGCGTGGACCTGGCCGGACCGGCCCGGCGTCGCGGGCTGCGCGGCCGCGACCGACGGCGTCGCCATCTCGCTCACCAAGGCCAAGGCACTCGCCATCGCCGCGGCCGACGCCACCACGCACGCGGTCACCTCGGCCCCGACGCTGATCGCGCAGGACAAGTACGGCCAGCTCGGCGGGGCCGCGGTCGGCGCGGACGGCGCGATCTGGGTGGGCACGGTGAACAAGACCGACGGCCAGCCGACGCCGAATGACGATCGGGTAGTGCGCATTCCGCCGCCGCAGGCGGGTGGCAACGGCCCGGACTAGACACCGGGGTGAACGTAACAGGGCCGGCTCTACGGAGTCGGCCCCGTTGCGTTGTGCGCGAACGACTTCGGGGGGCGCACGCCGAACGGGTCACCACCCGCCCCGGTGCAGCGTCATCGAATATGCTCCGGCGCTGGCACTTTCTGTCCAACGCCGCCGTGTGGACCATCGCGGCGGGACCACGAGCCGGTCCTGCCGAAACTCAGCAGGACCGGCGGCGAACCACCTGAACGCGTTGCGAGACAGCCGAACTCAGCTGCAAGCGGCGATCACGAGTTCACGCACGCGGGCCGCGTCGGCCTGCCCGCGGGTCGCCTTCATGACATCGCCGACGATCTTGCCCGCGGCCTGCACCTTGCCGGAGCGGATCTTCTCGGCGATGTCCGGGTTGGCCGCGAGCGCCTTCTCCACCTCGGACTGCAACGCGCTGTCGTCGCTGACCATGCCGAGCCCCTTGGCCTCGACGATCTGCGCGGGCTCGCCCTCGCCGGCCAGCACGAAGTCGACGACCTGCTTGGCGACCTTGTTGTTCACCGTCTTCGCCTCGACCAGATTGATCACCTCGGCCACCTGGGCCGGGGTGATCGGCAGCTCCTCGAGCGAAACCTCGCGCTCCTTGGCCTTTTCGGTGAGGTAGGCGACCCACCACGAGCGGGCCTCGTTGGCGGGGGCGCCCGCGTCGACGGTCGCGATGATCAGGTCGAGTGCGCCCGCGTTCACCAGGTCGCGCATGACCTCGTCGGACAGGTTCCAGTCGGTCTGGATCCGAGCGCGGCGCAGCCACGGGTACTCGGGAATGGTGCCGCGCAGCTGCTCGACCCAGTCTGCTTCCGGCGCAACGGGTTCCAGGTCCGGCTCGGGGAAGTAGCGATAGTCCTCGGAGGTTTCCTTGATCCGGCCCGACGAGGTGCTGCCGTCGGTCTCGTGAAAGTGCCTGGTCTCCTGGACGATGGTGCCACCGTCGGCGAGCACGGCACCCTGGCGGCGCATCTCGTAGCGGACGGCGACCTCGACGCTCTTGAGCGAGTTCACGTTCTTGGTCTCGGTGCGGGTGCCGAATTCCTTGGCGCCGATCGCCATCAGCGACACGTTGGCGTCGCAGCGCAGCGAACCCTGCTCCATCTTGACGTCGGACACGTTGAGCGACTTGAGCACCTCGCGCAGCGCGGTCACGTACGCGCGGGCCACCTCGGGCGCGCGCTCCCCCGCGCCGGTGATCGGCTTGGTGACGATCTCGACCAGCGGCACGCCGGCCCGGTTGTAGTCGAGCAGCGAGTGGCTGGCCCCGTGGATGCGGCCGGTGGCGCCGCCGACGTGGGTCGACTTGCCGGTGTCCTCTTCCATGTGCGCGCGCTCGATCTCCACCCGGAAGGTGCTGCCGTCGTCGAGCAGCACGTCGAGGTGCCCGTCGGTGGCGATCGGCTCGTCGTACTGGCTGATCTGGTAGTTCTTCGGCTGGTCCGGGTAGAAGTAGTTCTTCCGGGCGAAGCGTCCCCACGGGGTGATGGAACAGTTCAGCGCCAGACCGATCCGGATCGCCGACTCCACACCCTTCTCGTTGACCACCGGCAGCGCACCGGGCAGGCCGAGGCAGACCGGGCACACCTGAGTGTTCGGCTCGGCACCGAATTCGGTCGGGCAGCCACAGAACATCTTGGTCGCGGTGTTCAGCTCGACGTGGACCTCCAGGCCGAGCACCGGCTCGAAGCGAGCGATGACGTCCGAGTAGTCCATCAAATCGAGTGTGGGTGTGCTCATGCCTGCGCCTCGCTAACGCTCGGCTCCGCCATGACCCCACAAGTGGCTGTGCCTAATTTCCGCTCGCTGCGCTCGCTCATGCGGAACATTCTATGTAAGCGCCCAAGCGCAGGCGCACGGGCTCCTAGGCGCCTACTTCGGCTGGATGCGCTGGGTCAACCAGCTTGTGACGAAGGTGAGAACCTCCGGCGAGATGGTCGTCTCGATGGTGGCGTACTCGGTGGGCAGGCCGGTCTGGGTGGGTTGCATGAGATGGTTCAGACCGGGGAAGACGTGCACGGTCGCGTCCGGGTCGGCGGCGAGGCCGGCGCGCATCGGCTGTTCGCTCTGGGCGGGCGGCACCTGGAGATCGTTGCCGCCGTAGAACGCGAGTACCGGAATGCGCAGGGCGGACAGCGCCGGCGCCGGATCGTAGGCGACGAGCGCGGCCAGATACGGCGTGATCCCCGCGGTGACCTCGGATTCCGGGGCCTGCTGGTCGGCGGGCTTGGCCGCGTTCTGCTTGCGCACGAGTTCCTTCGCGCCTGCCACGTCGCCCACCTTCAACAGCGCGGCCAGTTCGGTGGTTTCCCGCACCTGCTTGTCCACCACCTCGGCGGGGGCGCCGTTGGCCGCGGTGATCAACCGGGTCTGCTCGACGAGCACATCGGCGCCGGGCACGCCGGGTCCGGCCATCAAAATGGCGAACGCGACGCCGCTGTCGGGCCGCGCGGCCACCAGCGGCGCGAGGTAGCCGCCTTCGCTGTGGCCGAACAGCCCGACGCGCGCCGGGTCGATGTCCGGACGCCCGCGCAGGAACCCGACACCGGCCGCGGCGTCGTTGGACAGGTCGGTGTAGTTCGCGTCGTCCAGCTTGCCGCCGGTGCCGCCGATGCCGCGGTCGTCGGTGCGCAGGACTGCGTAGCCCGCCCTGGTCAGCGTATCCGCGACCAGCAGGAAAGGCTTGTGGCCGAACAGTTCTTCGTCGCGATCCTGTGGTCCGCTGCCGGTGATCAGCAGGACCGCCGGAAACGGGCCGTTGCCTTCGGGTTTGGTGAGCGTGCCCGCGATGGTGATGTCGCCGCTGCGGTAGGTGACGTCCTCGGACTTGTACGGGAACGGCGGCTTCGGTTCCTGCGGGCGGTTCAGCGGGGCGACCTTACCGCGCTCCAGCGACAGCTTGAATGTCTTTCCGCTCTGGACGAAGTCACCCGCGATCCGGTCGGTGCCCTGGTCGAAGGCGCCCTGAAACTTCGGCTCACCGGGGACGTCGGCGATCGCGAAGGACACGCCGTCGCGGCTGGACCGCACGTCCTTCAGCTGCTTGTGCACCACCCCTTGCAACGGGATGTCGATGGTGGCCGTGTCCTTACCGGTGAACGTCACCCCGACCGGGATCGGCTGACCGGGAACCTCGATCACCCCGTGCCAATCACCGGTTGTCGGTTCCGGTGGATTCGAGTCCGACGAGCAACTCGCGACCAGAACACCGACAACGAACAGAACCAACGCGATCAGTCGCCCAGTGCGCATGCCTCAACACTACCGACCGCCGGTGACACCTCCGGCCCCTTCGCCCGGCCAGACCCGGGCCAGTTCCAGCAGTTGCCGCAGTTCGGTGTCGAAGTCCTGGGCCGCCGGAAACGGTTGCGGCACAGCCCCTGAGCTGGGCGGTAGGGCGCCCGACCGCCTCGATCGGGCGGCCTCCGCCAGGCGGCACGCGTACTCCCGCAATTGATCCTCGGCCCCGTCCGGGCGAGCCGCCGACGATTCGGCGCGGGCGGGCATGGCGGCCAGATAGGGGCCGAGATGCAGGAGCGCGTCCCGGATCTCGACGGTCATCCGCAACAGGCGGGCGGTCGTATCGCGCCGGGCCGGCCCGTCATGGGGAGACATCACGATCTCCGGGACCGCCGCGGTGACGTCTCGCCACAGTGGTCGCAACCGGCGGCAGACCCGCCCGTCCCGATCCAGTCCGGCATGCTCGAGCAGGTGCCCGATCACCGGCGCCGCGACCAGCGTGGTGGCGAAGAATCCGATACTGGTGCAGGCGATTTCGACCCGCACGAGATGCGGGTAGGGCAGCTGCCAGCCGCAGAACACTTCGCCCGTGACGAGCGCGACGTCGGTGTAGAAGGGCACGATGGACAGCAGCATCAGCACACACAGCGCCCGAACCAGCGGCCGGTGGTTCTCCGCGCGCAGCTCACGAACGCACAACCGGGTGAACACCAGCATGGACGCGACCAACGGCAGACTGTTCGCGGTCCAGAAGATCAGCCCACCCCAGTTCAGGTTGTGCTCGACCAGCCGCCCGGCACTCCCGGCGGACGGACCGGCCAGCATGATCACCACCGTCGAGACCACGGCGACCGCACAGTAGATCCGCTGGCGCCGCCAGGTCTGCGTCGACTCGGCGCCCGCCTCCCACAACCGGACCAGACCGTAGAGGTACATGACGATCATCGCGATGCACCCCAGCGCGAGCTGGTTCGGCACGCTGCGCACGCTCGCGATCGGCGTGCACCGGTACAGCACCAGACAGATCAGAAACCACAGCAGCATCCGATTGGCCAGCTGATCGAAGGTCGTCTTGCTGGTGAACAGCAGTCGGCCGACCCCGATCAGGGCGGTGTAGCCGATCACCGTCCACCCGACGGCATCGGAAATCGGCGATATCAACGATGCTCCCTGCCGGCCGACCGGTCCGCGCGCGGCGAGGGCCGGCTAACGATCCCGCCCGGAATCGGTCATTCGCCCCGGGCGTAGCGGACCGACGCCGCGACGGATTCCATGTCGAGGTTCAGGCTCGGATCGAGCGCTTGCGCCTCGTGGAATTCGAGCATGACGTCGTCGAAGGTACTGCGGCGCGCGGAGGTGATCAGGGCCTGGCGAACGTAGTCGCTCAGCGGTTGACCGGCGGCGTAGGCCCGACGGCCGAAGATCGCGAGGGCGTCGGCGGGCAGATCGTAGACATCGAAGAGGGCGACGGCGGCCGCGTCGATCTCCGGAATCAGTTCGCGGCCTTCGGACTCCAGGAATTCCACGATCGTGTCGTCGGCGCTGCGCCTGCGGGCCAGCGCGATCAGTTCCGCGCGCACGTAACCGAGCAGCGGGAGTCCGGCGGCGCGGGCCCGGCGGCGCAGCACGACGACATCGGCGTCCGGCAGGTCGTTCACGTGTAAGTCGGCCATACCCGCCAGCGTAACCCGGCGGGCACGACCGCACCGCCGGGGATGCGCTGATCGGCTGTGGCGCTGGCCAATTCGGCGATCAGCCGAAGAACGCCTCGGCCTCGCGGTAGCGCTCGTCGGGCACCCGCTTGAGCTGCTTGGTGGCCTCGGCCAGCGGGACCAGGTCGATGTTGCTGCCGTGCAACGCGACCATCTGGCCGAACTGCCCGGCATGCACCGCTTCGGCGGCGTGCAGGCCGAACCGGGTGGCCAGCACGCGGTCGTACGGGGTCGGGCTGCCGCCGCGCTGTACGTGGCCGAGCACGGTGGTGCGGACCTCCTTGCCGATGCGGCGTTCGATCTCCGCGCCGAGCTGCTGGGCGACGCCGGTGAATCGCTCATGGCCGAATTCGTCGATCCCGCCCTCACGCAACGCGAAACCGGATTCCTCCGCCGGATGCGAGCCCTCGGCGACCACGCAGATGAAGTGCTTGTCGCCGCGCTGGAAGCGGCGCTTGATCATCGCGCACACCTCGTCGACGTCGAACGGCACCTCGGGCACCAGGGTCAGGTGCGCGCCGGCCGCCATGCCCGCGTTCACCGCGATCCAGCCGGCGTGGCGCCCCATCACCTCGACCAGCATCACGCGCTGGTGCGATTCCGCGGTGGTGTGCAGCCGGTCGATCGCCTCGCTGGCGATGCTCAACGCGGTGTCGTGGCCGAAAGTGACGTCGGTGCAGTCGATGTCGTTGTCGATGGTCTTCGGCACGCCGACCACCGGCACGCCCTCGTCGGACAGCCAGCTGGCCGCGGTGAGCGTGCCCTCGCCGCCGATCGGGATGAGCGCGTCGATGCCGTTGTCGTCCAGGGTCCGTTTGATCCGGCCGAGCCCGGCGCGCAGCACGTCCGGGTTGGTCCTGGCGGTGCCGAGGATGGTGCCGCCCTTGGTGAGCAGCCGGTCGGTGCGGTCGTCATTGTGGATCTGGATCTTTCGATCCTCCAATAACCCGCGCCAACCATCCTCGAACCCGACGATCGCGTCGCCGTAGCGGCCGTTCGCGGTGCGAACGACAGCACGGATGACGGCGTTCAGTCCAGGGCAGTCTCCGCCTCCGGTCAAGACTCCGATGCGCATGGCCGCTATCTTGCCCCGCCGGGCCGCGTTCGGCAGGACGACCCCCGCCAAGCCTGGGTAATCGGCCATCAGTAGATGTACACAATCGCGCGCTCGCCGCCGTTGCAGGTGACCAGACCGTCGCGGGTGACGCATTCCATGGTGTAGTTCTGTTGCGTCGCCGGGCTGAACGCGATGACCTGCCGGGTGCCGTCGGCGTCGCCGCCCACGCTGTAGGCCTTACGGAGTTCCTCGGCGAAGTCGCAGCTGGTGAACACGTTGCCGATCGCCGAGTAGGTGAACCGGCCCGCGGGTGGGTATTTCGTCGCACACCCCTTGGCGGTGTCCGGCACCGGCGCGAGGGTTGGCGTGACGGGTCCGGGGAAGATCGCGTCGCGCTCGAGCCAGCCGATCGCGCCCGCGAGTGCGAGCACGACCACAAGCGCACCGGCCACCTTGACCCATGTGCCCCGGGACGAACTCTTCACCGGGCTCGGCGTCTCCGGCTCATCCGCTCCGGCCGGTGCCACTACGGCGGGCTCAGGACCGGTATCCGGCTGGTTCGGCTCCTGGACCCGGTGCGGTTCCCGGCGAGCGACCTCGCCGCGCCGCGGTTCCGGTGGCCGCACGATCCGGTTCGACCCGGGTTGGCTGGGCGAGAGCGGTCGCGCGATCGCGTCGGTGGGCAGGGAATTCGCGATCGCCGGTTGCGATCCGACGTTCGGGAACACCACCGTGGGCGGCGCCTTCGGCCGCACCGATCGCATTCGATCGGTGGGCAACTCGGTCACCGCGACGACCGCGCGGCCGGTCAGCGCCGACTTCGCCGCCGATGCCAGCCCGCTCGCGGTCGCGTAGCGATCCGTCGGCCGCTTGGCCATGCCGCGCGCGACCACCTCGTCCAATGCCGCCGGGATGCCGGGCCGTACCACACTCGGCCGCGGCGGCGGCATCGAAAGATGCGAGCGGATCAGCACACTCATCTCGTTGGCCCGGAAAGGCTGTGTGCCGGTGAGGCATTCGAACAGGACACAGGCGAGCGAGTAGACGTCGGCGGTGCCGGTGATCGGGCCGTTCTCGAAACGTTCCGGCGCGATGTAGCTGTAGGAGCCGACCGCGGCCGCGCCGGTGCCGGTCATGTCGGGATCCTTGGCGGACCTGGCGATGCCGAAGTCGGCCAGATAGGCGAAGTCCGAGGCGGTCACGAGGATGTTGGCGGGCTTGACGTCGCGGTGCACCAGGCCCTCCGCGTGCGCCGCGTCCAACGCCGCGCCGATCTGCTCGATGATGCCGATCGCGCGGGCGGGGGTCAGCGGTCCCTCGCCACGCAGCACCGAGCGCAGGTCGTGGCCGCGGACCAGGCGCATGTCGATGTAGAGCACGCCGTCGATCTCGCCCCAGTCGTGGATCGGGATGACGTGCGGTTCGCCGACCCGCGCGGCCGCCTGCGATTCGCGGCGGAATCGCTGCTGGTACATCGGGTCTTTGGCGAGCGCGGTCGGCAGCAGTTTGACCGCGACGACCCGGTCCTTCACCGTGTCGTAGGCCTCGTAGACCTCGCCCATGCCGCCGCGGCCCAGCAGCGAGCGCAGCTCGTAAGGACCGAATCGAGTCCCGATCCTCGTCCGCGGTCCGTCCACCCCGTCACCTCCACTCACGTGCGCGACCCGGCGCACCGTAGGCCCGGCGGCCTACATCCGATAAGTCGGGATTCTCAGGGGTACCCGTTACCCGGTCAAGTTCGGCGGATCAGGCGGCGCAGTGACCGCCGGCCAGCTCGTTCAGGTGCTGGGAAATAACCGTGGAGAGCTTGTCCAGCATGGTCATCCCGTCGGAGAACGCGCCGGAATCCGGCTGCGCGGCGAACGCGACCGCCAGCTGTCCGGTGGGGGTCGAGATCAGCCCGAACTGCCGCACCAGGTACGCGCCCGACGCGTCCGGACCCCAGCCGCCCTTGAACTCGGCGCCGCTGAACGCGCCCAGGCCCCAGCGCTGCGCCGCCTGGACCTGTTCCATCAGATTGATCACCGGCGCGGACTGCGGCAGGCAGGGCAGCCGCGAGGCGAACCGAACCTGGTCGGCGAGTGACCAATCCGCCTGCCCGAAGGCCGAGTTCTCCGGCCTGGACCGGGTGGCGGGCACGGTGGTCTTGGCGTCGCCGCCCTCCCGCAGCACCGACTGAACCGCCTGCGCCGCTTCCTGATTGGTGCCCAGCGATTGCCACAGCGTGTCGGCGGCGGCGTTGTCGGAGGCGGTGATCGCGGCCGACGCGGCATAGCTCGGGCTTCCGCCCGACAGCCGCAGCGCGGCAATCGTCAACGGCACCTTCATGGTCGACCAGGCGGGGCCGGTGGTCCAGTCACCGAAGCTGACCACCTGGTCGCCGCCGACCGGCATGATCGCCAGGCCGAGATGGCCGCGGGTACTGGCCTGTAACTCGGCGACGCCCGCGGCGAGCGTGCCGGGAACCGTGATGGACAGACCCTTCTGGTCCGCGTGCGACGCCGCCGCGGTGATGCTGGTCTCCGCCGCGTCCGAGCCGTTGCCGCCGGATCCACATCCGGCCACCAGGAATACGGTTAATGCCGCGTAGCCCAATGCTTTTCGCACACGAGCCACCCGGGGTCGATCAATATACATACACCACCGCATTTTCGCCGCCACTACACGTGACGAGCTGGCCTTCGCTGAGGCAATTCATCGTGTAGGTCCGGCCGGTGACCGGACTGGTCGCCACGACCGAGCGCGACGACTCCCGCGACGCCGTGCTCGCGGTATTCGATTCGGCGTACGCGCGCCGGACTTCCTCGGCGAACGCACAGGTGGTCGCGGCGGATCCGGTGGCGGACTTGGTGAATGAGCCCGCGGCCGAACTGCCCTGAGTGCACGGCTTGGCGCCGGCGGGCAGGGTGACCGTGGTCGGCTTGGCCGGCGTGGACGCGACCGGCGGGGGCGAGGAACTGCCCGGCGCCGGGGGCTGCGCGCTCGCCGTGGGTACCGGTGCGCCGGCCTGCTGGTCGGCCGGTGGCGCGACATTGCGGGAGGTGAAGACCTGCCAGCCGATCGCGCCGACGACGGCGATCACCACGATCACCACCACGCCGATCAGGATCGGCAGCACGACGGAGCGGCGCTTGCCGGTCGAGGCGTACGAATCCGCTTCCGGCCCATAGTCTTCGTAGTCGTCCGCGTAGCCGGGCTCCGCGTACTCGCTCTGCGCGGCGTAGTTGCTCGGCGGCGGATAGTCGGGGCGTGCGTGGCCGCCGCGGGCGGAATATCCACCGGCGCCGTAATACTCGTCGGGCTCGGAATACGCCTCCGGCGCGTGGTAGTTGCCCGGAGCCGAATAGGCCTGGGTGGCCGAATGATCGGGCGGGTAGTCGTCGGCGGGCGGCGGGAAACCCGGCGGGTCCGGGAATTTCGCCGTCTCGTACTGCTGGGGATCCGAGTATGCCTGCCCGCCCGCGTAGGGCTCGCTCTGCGAATAGGCCTGCGCGCCGGGGTGTTCGATAAACGCCGTGGGCTGGTCCGAATATGCCTGCACCCCAGGTCGTCCCGCATACGGCGGTTCGGGTTCATCCGAATACGGCTGTCCACCATGTGGTTCCGGGAACGGTCCGCCCGCCTGATCCGAAAGCGGTTGCCCTCCGCGGGAGCCCGGGTACGGTCCGTCCGGCGGATCCGCATATGGCTGTCCGGCAAGCGGTTCTGGGAACGGTCCGCCCGCCGGATCCAAGTACGGCTGCCCGCCGCGCGGTTCTGGGAAAGGTCCGCCCGGCCGATCCGGGTACGGCTGGTCTCCACGCGGTTCCGGGTGCGGCCCGCCCGACTGACCCGGGTACGGCTGACCACCACGCGGTTCCGGATACGGCCCGCCCGGCTGGTCCGCATACGGCTGACCACCACGCGGTTCCGGGAACGGTCCGCCCGACTGATCCGGATACGACTGTCCGCCAGGTTCGTCGGAGTACGGTCGTCCCGCGCCCGGATCCGGGTACCGCGAGCCACCGGACTGCGCCGAGAACGGCTTGTCCACCTCCGGATACCGCTGCTCACCGGGCTGCTCGGGATACGGCTGGTCCGAGTACGGCTGTCCCCTGATCGGGTCCGGATAGGGCACGCCGACCGGACGATCCGGGTACGGTTGCGCACCGGATTGCGCCGAATACGCCTGTCCGCCGGCCTCTTCCGAGTACAGATGCGCGTCCGGGAACGGCCGCACCGGCGGCAGCGCCTGCTCGGGTGTCCACCGCGGGGCCGGCCCGAACGGCGCCGCGGGCTCCGGAGGCCCGGACAACGTCGTGAACTGGATCTCGGTCGGCCGCACCACGGTCGGCGCGCCCGGCAGGATGACCGCGGAGATCTCCCCCGTCGACTCCGGCGGCACCGCTCCCGGCGCACGAACCACCAGCATCGGCCCGGTCGGCGGCGGCACGTTGGGCGCGGGTGGGTCCGCGGGAACTTCGGTCGCGGGCATCTCGGCCGTGCCGGTCGGCGGCGCACTCGACAACGCGGCCCGCGCGGCCAGCGCCAGCGCGGCGGCGGTCGGCCACCGGTCGGCCGGATCCTTGGCCATGCCCCGGCTGATCACCGCGTCCAGCCCAGCCGGGATCCCCGCCTGCTGCGCGCTCGGCCGCGGCGGTGTCTCGGAAAGATGCGACCGGATCAGCACGTTCATGCTGGCCGCCGGGAACGGCGAGGCCCCGGTCAGGCACTCGTGCAGCACACAGGACAGCGAATAGATGTCCGCCCGGCCGGTGACCTGGCCGACGTCGAACCGTTCCGGCGCCATGTAGATGTAGGAGCCGACGGCCATGCCCACGATCGTGACGGCGCTGTCGCCCTCGGTGTGCGCGATGCCGAAGTCGGCGAGGTAGGCGTGATCCGCGGCGGTGACCAGGATGTTCGCCGGTTTCACGTCGCGATGCACCAGACCGCCCGCGTGCGCGGCGTCCAGCGCGGAGGCGATCTGCTCGATGATGCCCACCGCGCGAGCCGGACTCAGCGCGCCTTCGGTGCGCAGCAGCGTGCGCAGGTCGACGCCGGGCACCAGCTGCATGTCGATGAACAACACGCCGTCGATGACGCCCCAGTCGTGAATGGGGACGATGTGCGGTTCGGCAACCCGCGCGGCCGCTTGCGATTCGCGCCGGAACCGGACCTGATAGGCGGGGTCGCCGGCGAGTTCCTCGTGCAGCAGCTTGACCGCCACCACCCGGTCCTTCACCGTGTCATAGGCCTCGTAGACCTCGCCCATGCCCCCCTTGCCCAGCAGCGATCGCAATTCGTACGGCCCGAACCGTGTACCGGTTCTCGGCCCAGGTGCCTCCACCCCGTCAATCCTCCACATCCCGGGCCAGGAGTGCACGCATAACTCTCGCGACGCCTGCCCGTCAAAGAGTGGATTCTCCGGGTGTCACCACCCCGTGGTCAAACGCAAAGACGATCGCGGCGGCCCGATCCCGCAGCTCGAGCTTGCCGAATATGTGTCCGACATGGCTTTTCACCGTGACTTCGGAAATACCGAGTTCGCGGGCGATCTCCGCGTTCACCCGGCCGCGCCCGATCAATTCGAGCACCTCGTACTCGCGCGCGGTCAGGTCCGACAGCCGGGCGGTGGTGCGGGTCGGGCTCGGCCGGACCGTCCGGTACGCGGACAGCACGCGCTCGGTGACCGACGGGTCGAGCCAGGCGCCGCCGCCCGCGACCATCCGCACCGCGCGGATCAGGTCCTCGGCGGGCGAGTCCTTGAGGATGAAGCCGGCCGCGCCCGCGCGCAGCGCGCCGGAGAGCAGCTGATCGTCGTCGAAGGTGGTCAGCACCAGCACCGGCGGCGCGCCCTCGCGAGCGCGCAGGATGCGGGTGGCGTCGATGCCGCCGACCCGCTTCATCCGCAGATCCATCAGCACCACGTCGGGCCGCTCGGCCGCGACCGCGGCGAGGACCTCGTCCCCGTCGGCGCATTCGCTGACCACGAATCCGTCGCGGCGGCGCAGGATGCGGCGCAGGCCACCCCGGACCAGCTCCTGGTCGTCCACCACCAGCACGGTGACCGCGTCCTCGGCGCCCGCGGGCGCTGCCGCCGTCACCGCACCGCCCCGGGCTCGCCGCGATGTCTCATTGCGCCTCCCGTATCGCCGACGGACCACCGTGCGGCACACCGGCCCAGGACGTGCACATCAATCCGGCCCGCACCGGCGCCAGTGGAATGGCCACCCGCACCGACCAGCCGTCGTCGTACGGTCCCGCGATCATCCGTCCGCCGAGCAGTTCGGCCCGCTGCACCATCCCCGACACACCCATTCCCGCGCCGCGCTGGGCCGGCAGCCCGGCGGGCAACGTGTTGTCCACGGTCAATATCGCCGCCGTGGCATCCACCGCGACCTGAACCAGCGCGGACGCCCCCGGCGCGTGCTTGACCACATTGGCCAGCGACTCCTGCCCGATGCGATACAGCGCGAGCCCGACCGCGGGCGAGACCGCGCTCAGATCCTCGGCGCAGAGGTAACGCACGTCGAGCCCGGCCCTGGCGAAGTCGCCGACCAGGCTCGCGATGTCGTCCACGCCGGGTTCCGGCACGTGTTTCGAGGGTCGAGCGTCGAGCAGCCCGACCGTGCGCCGGATATCGGCCATGGCTTGCCGGCCCAGCTGCTCGGCCTCGGTGAGCGAGTCCACCGCCTCGTCGACCTCGCGATCGGTCTGCAGCGCGTGCCGCGCCGCGGTGAGATGCAGCAGCGTAATGCTCAGCGAGTGCGCGATCACGTCGTGCACCTCGCGAGCGATCCGGCGGCGCTCCTCGTCGGCCGCCTGCGCCGCGCGAATGTCCTGATATCCGCGTTCCTGATAGAGGAATCGGCGCTGGTATTGCAGCAGCACCCCGGCCATCCAGCCGAACGCGATGCTGACCAGATAGGACGGCAGACCCTGAGAAAGGTTGCCGTACATATCGAACAAGACCAGTTCGACCATCATCGCGACGGTGGTCGGCACGCTGACCCGCATTCCCGCGATGGCCGACACCTCCCCCGCCGCGGCGACCAGCACGAACGGCGCGAGATCCGGCGAGACCGGCTGGACCAGGAACAGCGCCTCGGCCGCCATCGCGAACAGCCCGAGCGTCGCGGGCCGCGGCACCACCCCGAGGAACGCGTACATCGGACCGAACGCCGAGGTCAGCAGCACCGCCAGAATCGGAAGCGCGGTCGGGAAGTAGCTGTGCCGCTGGACCGCCGACGCGACCGCGACCAGCATCAGCGCCACATCGACCACGATGATGACCGAGGGCGGATAGTCGAACGGCAGTTCTTCGACCCGGCGCAGGAACGAGGCCACCGGCTGTCTGGTGAAGTCGGCGATCCGGGTGCCGGTGTGCCGCAGTCCGTCGGCGAACCTCCGGTACGCGCGGGTCATCGGCCTCGGCTCGTGCGCCGGGGCGGAGACGCCGATCACACCCATGGGCTAAGGCTAACCGCCCGGTCGCGGCCCGTACATCGTTCCTGGAGCGGGTCGCTTCTCCTACCGTGGGCGGAGACGGATTCGGGTCCCTGGCACGAAGACAACCGGACTCACTCGTCCGTAACGTGAGACCCAGCGTCACACGGAAAGGCGAGGCTCATGTCCTGGAAAGATCAGCATGCCCGCACCGAAATCGTGCACGCCGTCCTAGTCCGCGCCGCCGTCGATCCGGCCGATCCCCGGTTGTTCACCGGTATCCCGGAGCTGGAGCGGTTGTTCGGCGACGCGGACGGGTTGCTGCTCGCGCTGCGTTATCGCTGGAACATCCACCTCGACGCGAAGCTGGATCAGGCCACGGCACAGGGACAGTCGGCGCTCGAGGCCTACCTCGAGCTGGCCGCCGAGCAACCGGTGCTGCGCGCCGTGCTCGATGCCCAGTATCGTCGCCGCCAGCGCGCGCCGGAAGTCATGGCGCGGTAGTGCGGGACACGGAACTGCTGACCGACGCGGACCCGCCGGCCGACCGAACAGAGGGTGGGGCACCGATGCCGGAGCCGGCGATGCTCGAATTGTCCGGGGTCACCAAGGAATATCGCGTGGGCGGGCAGACGGTCCGCGCGCTCGACGGGATCAGCCTGCGCATCGAACCGGGCGAATTCACCTCGATCATCGGGCCGTCCGGCTCCGGCAAGAGCACGCTGCTGCACCTGCTCGGCGCGCTGGACACGCCGGACGCGGGCTCGATCCGGTTCCAGGGGCAGGAAATCGGGTCTCTCGACGACGAGCGCCAGTCCGAGTTCCGCCGCCACCGCGTCGGTTTCATCTTCCAGTTCTTCAAC
This sequence comes from Nocardia sp. NPDC006044, assembly GCF_042871115.1. NCBI lineage: Bacteria > Bacillati > Actinomycetota > Actinomycetes > Mycobacteriales > Nocardiaceae > Nocardia > Nocardia sp. NPDC006044. The sequence goes on along the minus strand of NZ_JBIAID010000001.1, from coordinate 1,089,785 downwards.
CTGCTGCCCACCCTGTCCGCGTGGGAGAACGTGGCGGTCCCGAAGTTGCTGGACGGCACCGGGTTACGCAAGGCGAAGCCGCGCGCATTGGAACTGCTCGACCTGGTCGGGCTGAGCGACCGGGCGCGACATCGGCCCGCCGAGTTGTCCGGCGGGCAGATGCAGCGGGTCGCGGTGGCCCGCGCCATGATCATGGATCCGCCGCTGATCCTGGCCGACGAGCCGACCGGGAACCTGGATTCCAAGACCGGTGAGTCCATCCTCGAATTGCTCGGCGAGATCGCCGGTTCCGGCAATTCGGTGGTGATGGTGACGCACGATATGGGCGCGGTGGCCTACTGCGACCGGGTGATCACGTTGCGCGACGGGCGGATCGGCGCGAACGACCTGGCCGAGCGGTCGGTCGACGCGTGATCGCCGCCGCATGGGATCGGTTGCGGCTGTTCAATATCGGCGAACTCCTGGCGCATCGCGGGCGAACCCTGATGTCGCTGGTGGTCATGGGGGTGTCGGCGGGGCTGCTGGTCGCGGTGCTGAGCATCTCCGGTTCGGTCACCGGATCGGTGGACCGGCTCACGCACAGCCTCGGCGGCCGGGCCACGCTGGAGGTCACGGGGGTCACCGACGCTGGCTTCGATCAGCAACTGCTGCCACGGATCTCGGCTGCACCGGGGGTCGACAAGGCGGTGCCGATGCTGCGCGCGCAGATCGGCAGCGGGGCCGATCGGGCATTGCTGATCGGGGCGGACCAGACCATCGGCGCACTGGGCGGTGAGCTGGCCGGGCCGATGACCGCACAGGTCGGCAAGCTGATCGCGGTGCCGAACGGGGTGCTGGTCGGGACCGGGATGGGGCACGCGGAGGGCGCGCGGTTCCGCCTCGGCTCCGGAACCGTCACCGTGGCAGGCGTTCTCGATCCGGCGACGTCGAAGCGGCTCAACGGCGGCCATCTCGTCGCGGCTCCGCTGGGGCTCGCCCAGCAGGTCACCGGGCGGGCCGGGCGGCTGGACTCGATTCAGGTCATTCCCACGCCCGGTACCTCGGTGGACACCTTGCGCACCGAACTCACCCAGGTCGTCGAGGGACGCGCGGTGGTCGCCGAGCCGAGCCTGCGCACCGCGCAGGCGGGCGGGGCGGTGCAGCTGGTGCGGTATTCCACCATGATGGCTTCGGCTGCCGCACTGATCGTTTCGGCGTTCCTCATCTACAACGCGATGAGCATGGCGATCGCCCAGCGCAGGCCGATGCTGTCGCTGTTGCGCGCGATCGGCGGCCGGCGCGGGCCGATGGTGCGCGACCTGCTCGCCGAGGCCGCGCTGCTCGGCGTGCTGGGCGGCGGGGCCGGCGCGGTGCTCGGAATCCTCATGGGGCGCATGGCGATCGGTCAGCTGCCCGCCGCCATCATGTCGTCGGTGGAGGCGCGCACCGAATACCTGGTGCCCGGCTACGCGATTCCGGTCGCCGTCGGCGCGTGCGTGCTGGCCAGCGTGATCGCGGCCGGGCTGGCCGCGCGCCAGGTGTACAGGGTGGAACCGGTCGAGGCGCTGGCGCCGGTCGGCGCCGGGCGCACCGACGCGACCGGTCCGCTGCTGCGGTGGGCGGCGATCGCGGCGGGCCTCGGGCTGGCCGTCGCGGCGGTGGTGATCGCCGAATTGGACCTGGGCCGTTATTCGCTCGGCGCCATCTCGACCGCGTTCGTCGCGGCCATCACGCTCTGTTTCGCCGCGACCGGGCCGCTGGTCCGGGCCGCCGCGGCGACCGCGCGCGCCTTCGGTGCGGCCGGCGCGCTCGGCGCGACCACGCTGGAGCGCGCGCCGCGCCGGGTGTGGGCGACCGCGATGACGGTGCTGATCGGCGTGGCGGCCACGGTCGCGATGAGCGGGGCGTCGAGGAACATGATCGATTCGGCCACCGCGACATTCGAGGATCTGGCCGAGACCGATCTGTCTGTCAGCCCGGCATCGATGGCGCAGTTCCCCACCGGACCGCTGCTGCCTACCGGACTGACCGAACAGATCGCCGCGGTCCCCGGTGTCGCCGCGGTCAGCCCGGGGCAGATGGCCTTCGCCACGCTCGGCTCCGGACGCGTGATGCTGCAGGGCTTTCCACCGAACGCGCGCCGAACCCAGATGGGCGCGCTGAACGACGCGGCGGCCGCCCGGTTGTCCGCCGGTGCGGGCGTGGCGATCTCGCGTGACGTCGCGAAATCACTCGGCGTCGGCGCCGGCGCCCAGCTGACCCTGCCGACGCCGACCGGCGAGCACACCGTGACTGTGCTGCAAGTGATTCCGTACTTCTCCGCGGTCTCCGGCGTGGTCATGATGGACCTCGACCTGCTGCGCCGCTGGTACGAGCGGCCGGGCGAGACGGTCCTGACGGTCGACTTCGCGCCCGGCGTGGATCGGGCGGCGGTGCAGGCCGCGATCCGGCAGCTGGTTCCGCCGGACATCCACGTGGACACCGGAGCGAACACGGTCACCGCGGCCGCGTCCAGCATTCGGCAGGGCTCGGCGATGAGCAACGCCATCCTCTGGATCGTCGTGCTGGTGGCCACGGTGGCCCTGTTGAACACGTTGATGCTGTCGGTGCTCGAACGCCGCCGCGAACTCGGCGTGCTGCGCGCCATGGGCACCAACCGCAGGTTCCTGATGCGCTCGGTGCTCGCCGAGGCGGCCGGGATCGGATTGGTCGGCGCGGCACTGGGTCTCGCGGTCGGCATCGCCGTGCAATACCTGGCCACCGTCGCCATGGCGCACGCGCTCACCATCGACATCGTCTACCGGCCGAGCCCGATGCTGCTGGTCTACGGAACGGCGGCGCTCGCGCTCGCCTTGCTCGGCGCGATCCCGCCGGCTCTGCGGGCGGCCCGGTTGCCGATCGTGGCGGCGCTGGCGGTCGACTGAATCCCGTTGCCTACAGCGGCAAGTCGGCGAACCACGCCTTGAACTTCGACTGGGTCATGCCGAAGCCGGAGTCCGGTTGGCTGTCGGTGAGCGTCACCTTGGCGAAGAACAGGTAGCTCGAGCGCGCCGGATCGGATTCGAAGCTCACCACTAAAAACCCGTCCGGGAACCCACCGCCGGGCTTCTGCCAGCGGTAGGTGGTGTAGGACTTACCGCCGTTGCGCTCGGTCGATTTGGTGTTCGACGGCAGGTCGCGCACGGCCGCTTCGGCATCTTCGGGCGTCTTGAACGCGACCGTGATGAAGTCGGGTTCGTTGATCGGCACGCCCCAGCAGTTCCAGCCGGTCGCCCACTTCGGGAAGCCGGGGACGTCGTCGTCGCTGGAAATCTTGTCGCCCGCCTTGGCGGTGTCCAGGAAACAGGTCTTGTCGTGATAGCCCTTGCCGCTGCCGATGCCGAACTGGGTGTCCACGCCCTGCGGGAGGATCTTCGGGAAGGCCTTGGCCACGGTCGTCGGGTCGGCGGGGGTGTCCGAGGCCGGTGTCTTGCCGAAGTCGAGCGGAGACGACGAATCCGACTTGTTCAGCTTCGCGAGCACGACGCCGCCCACGACCAGCAGGATCACGACGATGAGCGCGATCACCACGATCAGGCCGGTGTTCGAGCGGCGGGCCGGCGGCGGATAACCCGGATTCGCCGGGCCGTAACCCATCGGCGGCGGCGCGAAGGCTTGTACCGCACCGGAGTTGGGCGGATAGCCGGGGTTGCCCGGCGGGAAGGACTGTCCGGCAACGGAATTCTGCGGCGGTGCGGAATAGGCCGGGAACTGCTGTCCGCCGGTCGGATTCGACGCGTATTGCGGCGGCGAGTAGGCCGGGGTCGAGGTGGCGTAGGCGGGCGGCGACGCCGGATACTGCCCCTGACTCGGCGGCTGCGCGAGCACCGTCGGGGCGGGCGGCGGGGTGTACGGCGGCGGCGCGGGTAGCGACGGCGCGGTGCCGGAGAGCGCTTGCCGTGCGGCAGCGGCGAAGTCGAGGCAGGACTCGAAGCGCTGATCCGGCCGTTTCGCCATGGCGACCGCGATGACCATGTCCAGCGCGGGCGGCAGACCCGCGCGCCGGGCGGCCGCGGACGGCGGCGGCAACTGCAGGTGGCCGCGGATGATGTCGGCCGGGGCGGGCGAGTCGAACGGCGCGATCCCGGTCAGCAGCCAGTACAGCGCACAGGCCAGCGAGTACTGGTCGGACCGGTGATCCAGATGCGCCCCCGTCATCTGCTCCGGCGAGGCGTAGGCCAGGGTCGCGGTGAACATGCCGGTCTGGGTCAGGTGCGTGGAATCCTCACGCAGCCGGGCGATGCCGAAGTCGGTGAGGAACACCCGCTCCTTGTGGCCGCCGCTGGACCGGGCCAGCATAATGTTGGCGGGCTTCACATCCCGGTGCAGCACGCCCATGCCGTGCGCGTAATCCAGTGCCCCGGCGACGCCTTCGATGATCTGCACCGCCCGCTCGGGCGGCAGGTTGTGCGGGTTCACCGTGGCCGCGTCCACCCCGTCGACGTACTGCATGGAGATCCACAGCTGGTCGTCCTCGGTGCCGCGGTCGTAGACCGCGACGATGTTCGGGTGATCGAGCTGCGCGGCCAGATCGGCCTCGCGCTCGAACCGGGCCCGCACCTCGGTATCGGTGAACAACTCCCGGTTGAGCAGTTTCAGTGCGGTTTGCCGTGGCAATCGGGGATGCCGGGCCAGATAGACCGAACCCATGCCACCCTGACCGAGCAGCTTCTCGATGGTGAATCCGGCAAAAACCGCACCGCTGGTCAGCAACACATTCCCTTCAGGTCCACCGCGGCCCCCGGAAGTCACGTCCGAGCGCGTCGTACAGAGTTTGGAGCATAGCCGGTAACCCCGTGGCCACGCGGTTTCGAATTCTCGGGGGAAATCGGTGAAACTATGGAAGAGACATCATGGTCACGTCAACGAAGTACGGCGTGTTCATAATGGCCTCACGCCCGGTTGCCGATCGGGTCGACCCGATGAGCTAAATTTTGCACCGCCGACTGACAGCGATGACACGCACAATGGTGGTGGGGAGGACGCGTGGTGAAGTCGACGGGAACAGGTTCTGGCCTGCGCGGTGTGCTGCGCGGCACGGCCCTGGTCGCACTGCTCGGCCTGACCTCGTGCGCTCTGCTCCCCGGCGATCACGACAAGACCGATCGGCCCGCGGTCATCGTGGACACCGCCGGATCGTTCCGGCCCGGCCTGTCGGTGTCCATCCCCGACTCGCTGGCCGCCGACTTCACCCAGCTGCAACCCACCCTGGCCGGCCAGGTCGGCCTGGCTATCATGCCGGTCGGCGGCGGCCGGATGACCATCTTCGGCGACTGGACCAGCGGCATCGCCTGGTCCACGATCAAGGTCCCGCTGGCCATCGCGGCGCTGCGGCACGACTCGGACATGAGCATCTTCGAGGACGCCGAGGCCGCCATCACGGTCTCGGACAACGATGCGGCCGAAGAACTCTGGCAGTCGCTCGGCGACGGTCTGCAGGCCGCGCAGGCGGTGCAGGACGTGCTCGACGAGGGCGGCGACTCCACCACCGGGGTGGCCGGTCCGCGAACCAAGTTGGACTACACGGCTTTCGGGCAGACCGAATGGACCCTGGCCAACCAGGTGCGCTTCGCCTCCCGGCTGCCTTGCCTGCCACAGACTTTCAAGGTCACCGAACTGATGTCGGAGATCACGCCCGACCAGTCCTGGGGGCTGGGCACTTTGGCGGGCTCCGCGTTCAAGGGCGGCTGGGGACCGGACGACGACACCGGCATCTATACGGTCCGGCAGTTCGGTGTGGTGCCGACGCAGTCCGGCATGGTCGCCGTCGCCCTGGCGGCGCAGGCCGATTCGGGCACCTACGACGACGCCACCGCCATCCTGACCCGGATGGCCGTGCTGCTCGGCCGGCATCTGAGCGAGCTGCGCGGCGGAACCTGCTCGCACTGACCGGGTTTCAGCCCGGCGTGACCAGCCCGGACTCGTAGGCCAGCACCACCGCTTGCGCGCGGTCGCGCAGGTTCAGTTTCGAAAAAACCTTGGAGACATGCGTTTTCACGGTCTGCTCGGCGACGAACAGCGATTCCGCGATCTCGGTGTTGGACATGCCCTTCGCGATCAACTCCAGGACCTCGCGCTCGCGCGGCGTCAGCGTGGCCAGCGCGGGCGCGGGCTTGGCCCGGGCGGCGGAGCGGCGGCGGGTGACATCGGCGATGAGCCGGCGGGTGACCGTCGGAGCGAGCAGCGCCTGCCCGTCGGCAACCACGCGGACCGCGCGCACCAGTTCCTCGGCGGGCGCGTCCTTCAGCAGGAAGCCGCTCGCGCCCAGGCTCAGCGCCTCGTACACGTAATCGTCGATGTCGAACGTGGTGAGCATGAGCACCCGCACCGGCGGGTCGAACCCGGCGGCCAGGATGAGCCGTGCCGCGTCGAGCCCGTTCATCTCCGGCATCCGCACGTCCATCAGGACCACGTCCGGCCGCAGCCGCTTGGCCTCGGCCACCGCCGACTTGCCGTCCGGCGCGTCCCCCACCACGCTGATGTCGGGCTGGGCGGCGAGCAGGGCGCCGAAGCCCTGCCGTACCATCGCCTGGTCATCGGCGATCAACACGGTTATTGCCACGGACCTACCCTAAGGGGGCCTGCGCCCGCACAGCGAGACGGCTCAGTTACCGGCTTGACCCAGCAGCGCGGGGTCGAGGGTCACCGACTGGCTCAGCGGAATCCGCGCGTGCACCTCGAAGCCGCCGTCGGCGCTCGGGCCCGCGGTCAGCTCGCCGCCGACCGCCAGCGCCCTGGCCTGCATGCCCGCGATGCCGTGCCCGCCGTTGCCGACCGGGCGCGCGACCGTGGCGGTGGCGTCGTTGCGGACGATCAGCTCCACGATCGGCCCGACCCGCAGATGCACCTGGACCGCGGCCTCCGGCGCGTGCCGTGACGCGTTCGACAGCGACTCCTGGGTGATCCGGAACAGCGCGAGGCCCGCGGCGTCGGGCACGGTCTCCAGTTGGCCGTCGATCGTCCAGGCGATCCGCACACCGGCGCGCAGCGCGCCCTCGAACAGGGCCGGCACGTCGACGGCCTTGGGCTGCGGCGCGTGCTCGGGCGCCTGACCGTCGCTGCGCAGCACGCCCAGCATGCCCCGGATCTCGTTGAGCGCCTCCCGGGCGGTGGCGCCGATGGACTCGAATTCCGCACGGGCAGCCGGGGTTACGCCCTCGACCCGATAGGGGGCGGTCTGGGCCTGCACCACGACCAGCGACATGTGGTGCGCCACCACGTCGTGCAGGTCGCGGGCGATGCGGGCCTTCTCCTCCAGGATCGCCCGGCGGGCCCGCTCGACCTCGGTCACCTCTTCCTGCTGCACCAACTGCTTGCGCGACTGCACCAGCCAGCGCACCAGCAGGCCGAACAGCACCACCGCGCCGAGCGCGATCGGCCAGCCCCACACCGAGCCCGCGCCCTCGCTCACCATCGTGGTGCCGAGCAGCAGCGAGGTCGCGGCCCAGGCGACGCCGATGATCGGCACCGTCGCGCGGACCGCCACCGCGAGCAACAGCACGAACAGCGACAGGATGTGCACGACCTGGATCGGCATGTCGTTGTTCGGCTGGTGCGCGATCGCCAGCGAGATCAGCAGGCCCGAACCGGCCGAGATCGCCCAGCCGAGCGCCGGATTGATCCGCACCAGCAGGACCGGGAACGCGGCGAGCGCGGCGATGAACGGCTGCACCGCGCCCGGCACCGCGTGGGTGAGGTGCAGGGTCGGCCAGGCCACCGCGAAGAAGATGAGGGCGACCGTCACCGTCAACGCGTCGAACCACATCCGCCCGTTCATCCGCTTTCTCAGGGCACGGCTTCGCTGCTTCATACCTACGACCCTAGAAAGTCCAGCGTGCTGCCACGTCATACCCCTGGGTGATTTCCGACCCCGTACCCAGGTCCGAGGCCGTGACCCGGGTCCCCCGGCGGCGTGGCCACCGAAACCGGTCCTCGGCGTGAGGCCCGCGAGCGAGGCGGCTTCCTAGCGTCTAGATCATGAGCACACCGACCAACGCAGGACTCGCGACGGCGCGGTCCGCACAGGCCGCAGGCGCCCCCGTTTCTCCCTCCGCCCCAATCGGTTCCGGTACCCGGCGAGCCGCCGCGCTGACCGCCGCCGCGCTGACCACCATGGCGGCCACCGTCTTCCTGGCGCCCGCGCCGCACGCCGCCGCCGCGAGCGCGCCGGTGCCGGTCGAGAGCGCCATGGCCGGCGCGGCGGTCACCGAACTGACCTCGGGCGGGCCGGGCTCGCTCACCGCGATCCCGGACGACTTCGCGGCACAGTTCGGTTACCGGCCGAGCCTGCTCGACGGTCTGGTGGTGAATCCGCAGGGTGACTGCTCGTCACCGGTGACGCTGCCGGCCGAGTTCGAGACCGCGTGCAAGGCGCACGACCTGGGCTACGACCTGCTGCGCTACGCCGAGCAGCGCGGCGAGCCGCTCGGGGCGTGGGCGCGGCAGGCGCTGGACAGCACCCTCGATCGGCACCTGCACGAGTCGTGCGACAGCCGGGTCGATCCGTTCTCCCGGGCGCGGTGCAACGCCATGGCTGCCATCGCGAGCACGTTCGTCGATCTGAATTCGCGGCGGCAGGGTTACGGGGCGCCGGTGGTCGAGTCGGGATTCGGTGTGGCCGAGGTGGATTCGTCGAACAGCTGGAAGCTGCTCGGAGTGCTCGGTGCGGGGCTGGCCGGGCTCGGGGCGGTGCTGACGGTGCGGAACAAGAAACGCGAGCCGAACGGTGCGGCGCAGGTGAATTCGACTGGGATACCGGGGGTTGCGCGATGACCAGCACACTGCCGAGAACTCGACGGATCGAAGCCGGTGAGTTCGGGTTCGACGATCTACGATCGCGAACCTCATTGCGGGAGGGAAGAACTCGCTGGAGCCGCATCGGCACGGCGGCATCCACTGCGGCGCACCGCGTCGGGTGGCCGCGCGTCGGGACGACGATGGCGATCGGGGTCGGCACGCTGGCGTCGTTGTCGCCAGGGCTGCTGCCGCGGACTCCTGGTGCCCAGGCGATTCTGACCGCGTTGCTGGTGGCGCTCGCGTTGGGCGTTGCGGGGATGGTTCGATTCGTGTTGCGGCGCCGGGGTTTCGACATCAATCGGCGGCTGCCTCGGGTTCGCCTGCCGTTGCTGGGTGTGATGTCGGCACTGATCGCCGGCGCGGCGACGCTGGCCGGGCATTGGCAGAACCTGCTGCGGGCGGCGATGAGCACGGCGCCGATCGGGGCCGGCTACTGGCTGCGGTGGCTGATCGAGGCGGTGCTGATTGTCGGCGTGCTGGTGGGGATCACCCGCGGAGCGGGCTGGGCGCTGCGCAAGCTGGGTTGGGCGCGTGGGGTTTCGCTGGCCGTAGCGATGTCCGGGTTTCTGTACCTGGTCGCCGCGCCCGCGGTGGTCGGGTGGCGGCAGGCGACCTATGCCGGCGCCAATGCGACGCTGGATCCGGCGCTGACGCAACCGGTCTCGGCGGCCACGTCGGGTAGTGCGGCATCGGCGGTGAGCTGGTCCTCGCTCGGCGCGGAGGGACGCAAGTTCGTGAGCGGGGCGGGACCGGCTCGCGTCTACGTCGGCGTGGATTCGGCGCCGGACCTGGAGTCCCGGGTCGCGCTGGCCGTTCGGGAGCTGGAACGCTCCGGCGCCTTCGAGCGGTCGAACCTCGTGGTGATGGTGCCGACGGGTTCGGGATGGATCGACAGCAATGCCGTGCGCGGGTTCGATCGACGTTTCGGCGGCGACGTCGCCCTGGTCGGCCTGCAATACTCCTACGCGCCGAGCTGGGTGACCTTCGTTTTCGGCCGCGACCAAGCCGTCGACGCCGCCCGCGCGCTGTTCACCGCCGTCGAGAACCGGATCCGCACCCTCGACCACAAGCCCCAGCTGTACCTCTACGGGCAGAGCCTCGGTGCGATCGGCGGCAGCTCGGTATTCGCCGACGACGCGGACCAGGACCGCCGCACCTGCGCCGCCCTCTGGGCCGGACCGCCGGCCGGCCGGGTGCATCACGCCGGCGCGACCGTGCTGGCCAACAGCTCGGACCCGGTGGTGCACTGGTCCCCCGCCCTGCTGTGGCGTGCGCCCGACCTGACCGGCACCCGGCCGGATGCGCCACGCCCCCAATGGCTTCCGGTGCTCAGCTTCGTGCAGACGACCGCCGATCTGCTCGCCGCGCTCGACGCGCCCGCCGGCCACGGCCACCGCTACGGCACCGACCAGGGCACCGCGCTGGGCACGTGCTGACCGCGATGCCACATAGAACATGTTCTAATTGCCCATGGCCTTTGTCATCGACGCCACCGTGGACATCGACGCACCCGCCGACCTGGTCTGGCAGGTGATCACCGACTTCCCCCGCTACGGCGAGTGGAACCCCTTCGTCAGCGAATGCCGCAGCTCGCTGGTCCCCGGCGAGCCGATCGACATGGTCGTCAACCTCGGCCCGCGTCCGCGCCGCCAACGCGAATTCATCCGCTCGCACACCCCGGGCCACGAACTGAGCTATTCGATGAAGCCGGTCCCCCTCGGCACCCTGCACAGCCTGCGCTCCCACACCCTCACCCCACTCGGCGACAACCGCACCCGCTACGAGTCCCACTTCGAACTAGACGGCTGGCTGCGCCCCGTAGTGGTCGCGCTACTCGGCAAACACCTTCAACGCGGATTCGCGGGCATGACCGCAGGCGTCAAGAAACAAGCCGAGTCACTACACGTCAGCTGACCCCAACACGGGTCTGGACCGCCTTCATCCGCCGGTCGTGCCCATCGAAATGGAGTGAGGCCGCGCAGGAATTGGGGACCTGAACGTCCCGACGATAACCGCACCGATGACCGGAGCGGTGGAGTCGGCCGGCTCCAACTGCTCGGTCGTGGTCAGGGGCGCAGGTGGGCCAGGGCGGCGTCGAGGGCCGCGTCGGCGTACGCGTCGGTGAGGCCGCCGAGACCTAGGGACCAGCGGGATTGGATGGGGCCGAGTAGTAGGTCGGTGGCGAGTTCGAGGTCTAGGTCGGGGCGGAGTTCGCCGGATTGCACTGCGGCGCCGAGGCGTTCGGCGATGGCGGCGCGTTGCGGGAGCAGGAGCCGTTCGCGGTAGGCGGCGCCGATCTCGGGGTCCTGCTGGATTTCGATGTAGATCGCGCGGAGGAACGATTCGAAGCCGGAGTCGGTGAGTGCGGCGACCGAGCCGCGGAGCAGCAGACGCAGGTCGGCCGCGATGTCGCCGGTGTTCGGCAGCGCGAGACCGTCGGGGCCGGAGTCGAGTTCGAGCATCGCGTCGAAGACGACGGCACCCTTGGACGGCCACCAGCGGTAGATAGTCTGCTTACCGACGCCGGCTCGGGCGGCGATCGCCTCGACGCTCAGCTTTCCGTAGGGCAGCTCGCGGATCAGCTCGGCGGTGGCGGCGAGAATCGCGGCGCGCGCGCGTTCGCTGCGACGGAGAGTGCTGGGGGTGTCTGGCATGTGGTCAGCGTAACACCAGCGAGACGAACCGTCTCGTCTTGACATCGTGCGGGCGACCTGACATTCTTTCGAGACGAGACGGAGCGTCTCGCGACGAAAGGATCACTTCCATGACCAGAACTTGGTTCATCACCGGCGCCAACCGCGGACTCGGCCGGGCCTTCACTCGGGCCGCGCTCGCCGAGGGTGACCGCGTCGTCGCGACCGCTCGCGACCCGCATTCCATGGCCGACCTCACCGACGAGCGACTCACCGTGCTGCCGTTGGACGTTCGCGACCGCGACGGCGTAACCGCCACCGTGGACAAAGCTTTCGCGCTGATGGGCACCATCGACGTGATCGTGAACAACGCGGGCTACGGCCTGGTCGGCGCGATCGAGGAACTCACCGAGGCGCAGATCCGCGACCAGATGGACACCAACTTCTATGGTGCGCTGTGGGTTTCCCAGGCGGCCGTGCCGCATCTGCGCGCCCAGGGCTCCGGGCACATCGTGCAGATCTCGACCGTCGGCGCGGTCGGCAGTCTTCCGCTGTTCGGCCTGTACAACGCGAGCAAATGGGCGCTGGAAGGCTTCAGCGCCTCGCTCGCCGACGAGCTGCGACCGTTCGGCATCTCGGTCACCCTCGCCCAGATGGGCGGTTTCGACACCGACTGGGCGAAGACCAGCATGAAGTTCGGCAGCGGACTGCCCGCCTACGAGCAGGTGCGCACCGGAATTCTCGGCATGCCGGACTACCCGGACCCGAGCGCGCCGCCGCCGGCCACCGACTACGAATCCGAATGGAAGGAGGCCGCTCCCGAGGTCGGCGCCGCCGGGCTGATCGCGCTGGTGAACGACCCGAACCCGCCCGTACGCAAGATCATCGGCCCCGGCGCGCACCAGATGGTCGCCATGGCGTTGGACCAGCGCCGCCTGGACTACCTGAAGGACCCCGAATTCACCTGGCCCGCCTGAAGTCTGGGCAGGTCCGGCATTTCGGCACGCCTTCGCAGACCCACCTCCCCCTTCACACAGGCCACAACAGGCGGAAGGCTGTGCGAAGCCCCGAGGCGGTCTGCGAAGGCACGCTCTACGCGGCCGCCCGCGACCTCACCCGACCGCCTGAAGCTTCGGGGTCCCGACAGGTTCGAAAACCGCCTTCACAGGCCTACCTCGCCTTTCACACAGCCCACAACAGGTGAAGGCTGTGCGAAGCCCCGAGGCGATCTGCGAAGTTGCGTTATCTCGCCGATCGGTTCGATGAGCGTTCGGCTGAACTCCAGGGCTCGGCTCAACCCGGGGCGCGGCTCAACCGCACGCCCCCGCCTGGCCTCACACACTGGCCAGCTAGCTGACCGGTGTGCGAAGTTCCAAGCGGGGGTGCGGAGTTCGATCCGTCAGGCGATGGCGCCGCGGGCGGCTTCGTACGCCGCGCCGACGCGGTACAGGCGGTCGTCGGCGAGGGCGGGGGCCATGATCTGGAAGCCGACCGGGAGACCGTCGTCCTTGCTCAGCCCGGACGGGACCGACATCGCGGGGTGACCGGCGAGGTTGGTGGGCAGGGTGCAGAGGTCGGACAGGTACATGGCCAGCGGGTCGTCGACCTTCTCGCCCAGCTTCCACGGGGTGAACGGGCTGGTCGGCGAGACCAGCACGTCGACCTGCTCGTAAGCCTGGTCGAAGTCGCGGGCGATCAGCGTGCGGACCTTCAGCGCCTGACCGTAGTACGCGTCGTAGTAACCGGCGGACAGCGCGTAGGTGCCGATCATGATGCGGCGCTTGACTTCCGGGCCGAATCCGGCGGCGCGGGTGGCCGCCATGACCTGCTCGGCGCTGTGCTGCCCGTCGTCGCCGACCCGCAGGCCGTACCGCATCGCGTCGAAGCGCGCCAGGTTCGACGACACCTCGGACGGCATCACCAGGTAGTAGGCCGACAGCGCGTATTCGAAGTGCGGACAAGACACTTCGATCACCTCGGCGCCGAGTTCCTTCAGCACCGCGACCGCGGCGTCGAAGGATTCGAGCACGCCCGGCTGGTAGCTGTCGGAGTGAAGTTCCTTCACCACACCGACCTTCACCCCGCTGAGGTCGCCCTTGGCGCCTTCGCGGGCCGCGGCGACGACCGGAGCGACCGGCACGTCGCGCGAGGTGGAGTCGCGCGGGTCGTACCCGGCGATCACCTCGTGCAGCAGCGCGGTGTCCAGCACCGTCCGCCCGCACGGGCCGCCCTGATCCAGCGAGGACGCGCAGGCGACCAGGCCGTAGCGGGAGACCGTGCCGTAGGTCGGCTTGGTGCCGACGGTCGCGGTCACCGCGGCGGGCTGGCGGATCGAGCCGCCGGTGTCGGTGCCGATGGCCAGCGGCGCCTGGTGCGAGGCCAGCGCGGCCGCCGAACCGCCGCCGGAACCGCCCGGGATGCGGGTGGTGTCCCACGGGTTGCGGGTCGGGCCGTAGGCCGAGTTCTCGGTGGACGAACCCATGGCGAACTCGTCCATGTTGGTCTTGCCCAGGATCGGGATGCCCGCCGCGCGCAACCGGGTGGTCAGCGTCGCGTCGTAGGGCGAGACCCAGCCTTCGAGGATCTTCGACCCGCAGGTGGTCGGCATGTCCGTGGTGGTGAAAACGTCCTTGAGCGCCAACGGAACTCCGGCCAGCGGCGACGCGGGCGCGGCGCCGGCGGCGAGCGCGGAATCCACCGCGGCCGCGGCCTCGAGCGCCTGCTCCTGCGAGACGTGCAGGAACGCGTGGTACTCGCCGTCGACCTCGGCGATCCGATCCAGATGCGCCCGGGTGACCTCGACCGAGGACACCTCGCCGCCGTGGATCTTCTCGGCCAGTTCGGCCGCGGACAGCGTGGTCAGGTCGTCGCTCATTGGGACTCTCCCAGGATCTGCGGAACCACGAACTTCTGCTCCTCGGCCGCCGGGGCGCCGGACAGCGCCTGCTCCGGGGTCAGGCAGGGCACGACCACGTCGGGCCGGGTCACGTTCGTCGTCGGATTCGGCGACGCGGTGGCCGGGACATCGGCGGCGGCGACCTCGGAAATGGTCCGCACGTGGCTCAGGATCGAATCCAGCTGACCGGCGAACTGATCCAGTTCGGCATCGGACAGCGCGAGCCGGGACAGCCGGGCGAGGTGTGCTACCTCGTCACGGGAGATGGCGGGCACCGCGGGACCCCTTTCGGCTTCGGTTTCAACAGTTCACATCGTGTTCCGGCAACGCCATTGCGTACCGGCCACGCAACCCGTACAGCCTAGCCACCGGCCACCGCGCGACACCGACCGCCCATGCCTCGGTCCACGGGCATCCCGTCGCGCGGGCCGCAAATGCGATCCCGGTGATCCGATTCTCGATCCGGCGCGCGCTGCCCGCGCGCAACAGCGCGATATCCGCCGCTACTCGGCTGCTCAGCGCGAGCGTGCCGCAGGGACACAAAGGAATACAGCGATCCGGTCGAACATCGCATATCGGGCGCGGCCCGGCCACAACAGCGCGACACCCGCCGCTCGTGTCGGAGGGCGGCGGTAGGCTGAGCGTGCCGCGCATGACGCCGATTCGGGTCGATCCGGTTCGACGACACGGTTTCCCAACTAGCTCGACACGCCGTACTGTCACGAAATCGCCGCGTGGCGTACATCACTGGCCGTACTTCGAGTCGATTACCGGGGCGCGGGGGTGTAAGTATTGCGTGACCCGGGTATCCGTTGAGAGCCTCGGCCGCCCTAGGAAAGGAACGCACGTGTCGTATCTGCTCCGCGTGCAACTTCCGGATCGACCGGGAAGCCTCGGTGCCCTCGCGCTCGCACTCGGCTCCGTCGGCGCCGACATCCTCTCGTTGGACGTGGTGGAACGCGGCGCCGGCTTCGCCGTCGACGACCTCGTCGTCGAGGTGCCGCAGGGCGCACTGCCCGACACCCTGATCACCGCGGCCGAGTCGATCGGCGATGTGCGCGTCGACTCCATCCGCCCGTACTCCGGCGTGCTGGACACCCACCGCGAACTCGAACTGATCGACCAGGTCGCCAGCGCCAAGGACGACCGATTACAGGTGCTCGTCGACGGCGTGCCCCGGGTGCTGCGCGTCGGCTGGAGCACCATCATCGACATGGGCCCGCAGGGTGCCTACCGTGTGGTCGGCAGCCCCAGTGCGCCGGAGACACAAGCGGGTTCGGCGCCCTGGATGCCGCTGGAGAAGCCCGCCATCCTCGACCCCGAATCCGACTGGGTCCCCGAGATCTGGCGCGACATGGACACCAAGCTCGCCGCCGCCCCGCTCGGCAACACCGGCAAGGTCCTGTTGCTCGGCCGCCCCGGCGGCCCCGACTTCCGCCCGTCCGAGGTGGCCCGCCTCGGCTACCTCGCCGGAATCGTCGCCACCGTCCTCGGCTGACATTCGCCAAAGGCCCACGCGCAGAACGAGACACACCGGAAACGGACGCCCCGCCGCCTCCAACACCCAGCCCCGTCAGCCAACGGGATCTGCCAGCGGAGGCGAGCAGCCGCACCTTCACGTCCCACCCACCGACAACCCTCGACCACCAACGGAAATAGCAGCAGGAACGTCAAACACCCCCGCCCTGTCCCGTTCGGCAGCGGCTCTCACGGCCAATGGGACCTGACAGCGGGAAAGTACGAGTAACCACAACCTCACGTCCCGCTCAGCGGCAATGCTTGCCACGAAGGGGGGATGAGGTTGAAGTGGCCAGGTTCTGGTGTCCAGTTCGGCAACAACTCTCACGGCCGACAGGGCAAGGTCGAGGGGAGCGCGCGCGGCGGAACAGCCCTAGCGACCGCCTGTATCCCGTTCATCGGCAGCCCATTCGACGGTGTCCCTTACCGCCAACGGGACATGAGGGCGGGAAAGTACGAGTAGCCGCACGCTCATGTCCCGGTCGACGCTGACCCTCTCGGTTAGGGGAGGGGGGTTAGGTGGTGAGGTCTAGGCGGAGGACGGTGAGGAGTTCGCCGGCGGGGGTGTGCCAGTCGCGGGTGGGGACGGGGGTGAAGCCGAGGCGGTCGTAGATGCGGCGGGCGTCGGTCATGGCGGGCATGGTGGTGAGGGCTACGGCGTGGAAGCCTTCGGTTTTGGCGATGTCGATCACGGTGCGTACCAAGGCGGTTCCCGCGCCGAGACCGCGGGCGGCCTTCGAGACGGCGAGCATGCGGAACTCGAGTTCGCCGGGGAGCGCGATCTCCGCGTAGGGGGTGCCGGGGCGGGCGACGGTGAGGGATCCGACGATCCGCCCGGCATGCGTGGCCACCAGGAGTTGCGCGGACGCGCCGCGATGCTCGGTGTCGGCGAGTTCGGCCGCGTACGGGGTGTCGGCGCGGACGAAGCCCTCCCCGACATAGACGTCCACGGTGAGCTCGCTGATCGCCGCGTACTCGGATGGCTCGGCCGTCCGAATGATCAGTCCCACGTTCTCGCCACCGACACCGGCATTCGCATCCATACCAGGCATCGTGCCATCCGGCGTAGAACGGTCTACGTCACACACGCCTTCGTCCGCCACCTCGCCGCCGGCCGGCCGGCCCTGATCCTCGCCACGAAATGCGCGACGCACCTACCGGTCAGGAGCCGAGACCGGGCCGTGCGCCGGGATCCACGATCTGCCAGCGTTCCGGTTTGCCCGCGGGGTAGGCGATGGTGAGGAGATCGCCGATCGCCGGCCACGCGCTCACGTCCCAGGCGAAGCGTCCGTAGACGACGGCACCCTGCACGGTCGGCCCGGTCACGTTGCCGGTGATGGTCACGAACTGCTCGCCGACGGCGTCGTCCGGCCGCGGGCTCACACCCGTGACGTAGAGCGTGCCGGTCTCCCCCGGCGTGGAACGGAAGCCGCCGCGGCCGCGCAGATAGACCGCGACCACCCCGGCTACGGCGAGGACCATGATCAGCAGCATTCCGAACTCCAGCATGGCCCCCATGCTATTGCGCCCGGCCATGCCGAACCCGCAGCTATACCGTGGCGAGTTCGCTCGTGCCGTGATCGGTGCGGCGAACCTGCCAGACCGCGCTGCGGGTCCGCGCGGAACGCCCGTTGCCCCGATCGATCAGCGCGCGGTTGTTGGTCGTGTAGATCAATTGTGCGCCTCGGGAATTGGTCTCCGGATTCTGGAACAGCTGGATCAGGCGATCGGTCTCCTCGGCGGGCAGATGCGCGCCGATGTCGTCGATCGCGAGGACGCGGCCGGAGTCGAGCGCGTCCATCATGGTCGGCAGCACACGCAGCAGCGACTGGGTCGCGGTGGATTCGTCGGTGATGTCGAACGGATTGGCAATGCCGTCGTGCACCAGGCCGAGGCCGACGCCGCGGCGAGCCACCATGCGCGCGTACAGGGCGTCCCTGGCCGCCTTCATGTTGGTCAGTTCACGCTCCAGCAGCACGGGGGTGAAACCGTTCTCCCGCAACATCCGGTCGGCGAAGTCGGGCGAGGTGGCGCACAGTTCGATCTGCTTGCCGAGCGCGGCGATGTCGGCGTCCAGGTCGCGCAGGTAGTCCGCGTACATCGGGTCGTTCTCGGCGATGAGCAGATCGGTGATGCCGAGTTCGGCGGTGCGCAGCAGCATGAGCAGGCGCGCGGCGTTCTCCGGGGAGCGGGAGAGGTGACCGCCCAGCCGGTGTGCGATGGCGGCCGGATCGGCGGGGCCGAGTTGCACCTCCAGCATCGACTCGAACCAGCGGTAGGCGGGCACCAGCGCGTCGGCGTACATCTGCCCGGCGAGGCTGAGCAGCAACGCATTCGGCCGCACCAGCGGCACCAGCGCGGCGATCCCGTAGCGGGCGGCCTCGAACATCGGGCCGATCTTGATCTGTTCGCCGTTGCGCTCGAACACGATTCGCTTACGCGAGCGGGGTTGCGTGTAGAGCCACTCGGCGGTCACGTCGGCGTTGTCGAGCCGGAAGCCGTAGGTGTAGGGCACGCCCTCGGCGACGAAGCCGGCCACGAATTCCGAAGGGCGGTCCGGGAATCCGAGGTGCGGCGACCTGGCCGGCCCGGCATAGGGATCCCAGCCGGTCACCGAATGCAGCACCGCGTCACGCATCTGCGCGAGCGCGTCGATCAGGTTCGTCTTGCCCGCCGCGGCCGAACCGTGGATCGCGGTCACCGGCACCGCCACCTGTCCCCCGCCCTTGGTCAGCCGTAGTTCCTGCTCCTCGGCCAGCGATCTGTGATTCGTCACCTGAAAACTGCGCAGCATCCCGCCATCCTGTCGTCCCGGTCGCCATGCCGCGACAGCAGGGCGGGCCGATCACCCCGGAGGGAATTGATAGCCGATACGCATAGCGCGAGCGTGAACCGGTGGTGCGGGCAGATCGTCCGACAAAGACCCTGGTTACGGGTTAGCATGCTGGACGCCACGACTTGTTCGTGTGCCGTTCTTGCTGCAAACGTTCGAAACTGATGGGTAACGATATGACGGTTCGTCGTCTGGTAATCCGAAGCTCCATCGCCGGCGCCATCGCCCTGGGGTCGGTCGTGGCGGTCGCACCGCATGCCGCCGCCGAGACCTGCGCCGACGGTTCCGCGCGCATCTTCTTCTCCAACGCCGAACCCCGCTGTCAGACGGGGACCGCGACCTACACCGCCGAGACGATCTCCAAAGTGTGCTCGATGACGGGCGCCGACGTGGTCGCCGAGGCCGGCTACCTGAACTACAAGAAGAAGATCGTCACCACCCGGCACGAGTTGAGCAACGGAACCTGCGGGCGGTTCGACATCGTGGGGCAGCAGAGCGCCACCGTGTCCGTCACCCCGAACTGACCGCCGCGGCGCCTCTTTCGTCCCGCCGCGCGACTGCCCGAGGACCTGCGGGGCTCACAGCCCGCGCAGGAGCAGTGCGCTGTCGCCGAACTCGTGCCACAGGTACCCGGTGTCCAGCGCCGCCGCATACGCCTCGTGAACGGTGGCCTCGCCGGCCACGGCGACCAGCAGATCCAGATGTGACGCACCCGGTGCGTGCCAGCCGGTGATCAGCCCGTCGACCACGTGCGCCGGGCGTTCGCTGCCGAGTACCAGCTCGGTCCAACCGTGCGCGGCGTGCACCCGGCCGGACTCGTCGGCCGCGGTTTCCAGAGCGCGAGTGACCGTGGTGCCGACCGCGATAACGCGTTTGCCCGCCGCCTTCGCGTCGTTCACCGTACGGGCGGTCGAGTCCGAGACCGTGAAGCGTTCGGGGCTCGGCGGTTCGCCCGCCTCCGGTGAGGAGACCCCGGTGTGCAGGGTGATCGGCGCGATGGCGACGCCCGCCGCGATCAGGTCCAGAACCAGGCGTTCGGTGAACGGCCTTGCCGCGCTCGGCATTTCCGCGCTGCCGGGGATGCGGCCGAAGACCGTCGAGTAGTACGACGCGGACCAGCGTTGCGGCACATAGGAATAGGTGATCGGGTAGCCGTAAACGTCCAGCAGGCAACGCGGGTCGGTGGTGACGTCGACGATCCACAACCGGCGGGCTCCGGCCAGCCATGGCGCGCGGAGCGTGGCTCGTGCGCCCTCCGGTAGCTGGATGACCATTCCGGACGAAAGCTGTTCCGCGGGAAACGGAGTGCGCGAGGTCGTCCGGACTTCTACCACCCAGCCGCCGTCGTCCAGCCAGGTCGCGAAGTGCAGCGCGATCGGCGTGCCGGCCATCCGGCCGTCGACCGCCGCGGCGAGGGTCGCCGAATTGTTCACCACCACAAGGTCGCCCGGTGTCAGGTGACGCGGCAGTTCGCGGAACTGCGCGTGCGTGAGCCGGTCTCCGGCGACGAGTAACCGGACCTCGTCGCGGGCGAGACCGCGCGCCTCCGCCGGGGCGACGGCATTGCGTTCGGGCGGCAGGGTGAAGGCGGGCTGCGCCAGCGTGACCGTCATGAGGCGTGCCCCACCGCGAAATCGGCTGCGGCATAACGCGCGTTCTTGGGTTTCTCCTCGAGCAACCGCAGCAGCGCGGGCACCACCGTGTCGGGTTCGGGCCGGTCGGAGATGTCGTGACCGGGGAACGCGGCCTGGTGCATCTCGGTGCGCATGTCGCCGGGATCGAACGCGTAGATCGACCGGTCAGGGTGCTCGGCACCGAGGATCGCGGTGAGCTGATCGAGCGCGGCCTTGGACGAGCCGTAGCCGCCCCATTCGGGATACGACTCGATCGCGGCGTCGGAGCTGATGTTCACCACACTGCCGCCGGGCGCCAGCAGCGGCAGGGCGAACTGCATGACCGCGAGCGGGGCGAGGACGTTCGTGCGGTAGACCAGCTCCAGTTCGTCGAGCGGGTAGTCGGCGAGACGGACGAGCGGACTGGGACCGAGCCGGCTCGCGTTGTTCACAACCAGCGCGAGTTCTCCCGCGCTGCTCGCTGTTTCGGCGAGCAGCGCGCGGTGGGCCGGATCGGTCACGTCGCCGGGGACCGGGATGAACGCGGCGCCCAGCTCCTCGGCCGCCCGCGCCAGTCGTTCGGCGCGGCGGCCGGTGCCGATCACTCGCCATCCGCGTCGGACGAGTGCGCGACTGAGCGCCAACCCGAATCCGGCGGACGCGCCGGTGATCAGTGCGGTGGGACGAGCCATGGGAACCTCCTGGTAGTTGCCTACCCGCTCATCCTCATACCTGAAGTGAAGTTCAGGTCAAGCGTTGTTCGCGTCCGCGTCGGCCGTCGCGGGCGTCACCGCCTCCGGCCCGGACTCCAGCAGCAGCCGGAATCCGTCCTCGTCGAGGATCGGCACGCCGAGCTCCTCCGCCTTCGCGGCCTTCGTGCCCGGCGAGTCACCGATCACCACGAAGGCCGTCTTCTTCGACACCGACCCCGCGGCCTTGCCGCCGCGGATCAGGATCGCCTCCTTGGCGCCGTCGCGGGAGAACCCCTCCAGCGAGCCGGTCACCACGATGGACAGACCTTCGAGGTTGCGCTCGATGGACTCGTCGCGTTCGTCGGCCATCCGCACGCCGGCGTCGCGCCACTTGTCCACGATCTCGTGATGCCAGTTGACGGTGAACCATTCCGCGACCGCGGCGGCGATGGTGGGGCCGACGCCGTCCGCCGCGGCGAGTTCTTCGACCGAGGCGTTCTGGATCCGGTCGAGGCTGCCGAATTCGCGGGCCAGGACGCGGGCCGCGGTGGGGCCGACGTGCCGGATGGACAGCGCGACCAGCACCCGCCACAGCGGCCGGTTCTTCGCCGTGTTCAGGTTTTCCAGCAGCCGCTTGCCGTTGGCGGACAGCTCACCGTCCTTGTTCACGAACAGCGTGGTGGTCAGCAGGGTCGCCTCGTCGAGGTCGAACAGGTCGCCCTCGTCGGTGATCGCGTTCGACTTCAGCAGGTCGTTGGCGGCCTCGTAGCCGAGCGACTCGATGTCGAACGCGCCCCGACCGGCGACGTGGAACACCCGCTCCCGCAGCTGGGCCGGACAGAACTGCTGGTTGGGACAGCGGATATCGGCGTCGCCCTCCTTCTGCGGCGCCAATTCGGTACCGCATTCCGGGCAATGCGTCGGCATCACGAATTCGCGCTCGTCGCCGGTGCGGGCGTCGACCACCGGCCCGAGCACCTCCGGGATCACGTCGCCGGCCTTGCGGATGGTGACCGTGTCACCGATCAGCACGCCCTTGCGCTTGACCTCGGAGGCGTTGTGCAGGGTGGCCATCGAGACGGTCGAGCCGGCGATGGTGACCGGTTCCATCACCGCGAACGGGGTGACCCGGCCGGTGCGGCCGACGTTCACCTCGATGTTCAGCAGCTTGGTGGTGGCCTCCTCGGGCGGGTACTTGTAGGCGATCGCCCAGCGCGGGGCCCGCGAGGTGGAGCCGAGGCGCCGCTGCAACGCCATCTCGTCGACCTTGATCACCTGGCCGTCGATCTCGTGCTCGATATCGTGGCGGTGCACGCCCCAGTACTCGACGCGCTCGATGACCGCGTCGATGCCCTGCACCAGCTTGGTGTGCTCGGACACCGGCAGGCCCCAGGCGGCCAGCGCGCGGTAGGCCTCGTGCTGCGAGGCCGGCGCGTACCCCTCGATTCGGCCGAAGCCGTGGCAGATCATCCGTAACCGGCGGCGCGCGGTGACCGACGGATCCTTCTGCCGCAGCGAGCCTGCCGCGGTGTTGCGCGGATTGGCGTACGGCGGTTTGCCCTCGGCCACGATCGAGGCGTTGAGCGTCTCGAAATCCTCCAGCCGCATGTACGCCTCGCCGCGCACCTCGAGCAGGGTCGGCACGGGGAACTCGTCGGTCGGCGTCAGCTCGCCGGGGATGTCGTCGATGGTGCGCGCGTTGAGCGTGACGTCCTCACCGGTCCGCCCGTCGCCGCGGGTGGCGCCGCGCACCAGCCGCCCGTTCTCGTAGACCAGGTTCAGCGCGACCCCGTCGATCTTCACCTCGCACAGATAATGCAGGTCGGGGCCGGTCTCGGCCTCGACCCGGCCGGCCCAGGCGCGCAGCTCGTCGAAATCGAACACGTTGTCCAGCGACAACATCCGCTCGAGATGATCGACCGCGGTGAAGTCCGTCGCGAACCCGCCGCCGACCAGCTGCGTCGGCGAATCCGGGGTGAGCAGGTCGGGATGCTCCTCCTCCATCGCCTGCAACCGGCGCAGCAACGTGTCGAACTCACCGTCGGTGATGATCGGTGCGTCCCGCACGTAATACCGGAACTGATGCTCGCGCACCTCGTCCGCCAGCCGCTGCCACTCGACGCGCTGCTCCGCCGTAGCCGCCGCCACCGCGCCCGCTTCACTGTTCACCGCACCGCTGTCGCTCACCCAACGCACATTAGCCGAGCCCACCGACATCTCCCGGCAGTGTTACCGCACGTCGCCGCACTGATCGCGAGGCCGGCCGAGCTGGTCGGCCGACCGGCGGGACGCGAACGTCAGGCGGGGGCCGAGGGCTCGGCGAAGGTGAGTGAGTCGGGGTCTTCGGCGTAGGCGCGGGCCACTTCGGTGGCCAGGGAGAGCGCTTTGCGGGCCCATGGGAGCGGGGTGGAGCCCAGACCGCAGGCGGGGGTTACCAGGGTTTGGTTGGCAAGGGTGCGGCGGGGGAAGCCCAGGCGGTCGATGAGGCGGACGCCGGGTTCGGCTATGTCACGCCAGCTCGGTGGGGCGCTGGGCGCGGTGGTGGGGACCAGGCCGAGGAGGAGGTGTTTGCCGGTGTCGAGGAGTTCGCCGACGCTGTCGAGGTCGCGGGTGGCGATAGTGGCGAGGTCGAAACCGATTGCGGCGGCAGCACTTTTGCGCAGGAAGGCGAGCGCGGGCGATTCGGCGCAGCTGTGCACGAGAACCGGGGCGGACTGGGTGGCGATGACCCGGTCCAGGATAGTGAGGGCCTCGGGTTCGGGCAGCGCGCGGACGCTGTCGAGCATGCTGACGGCGCTCAGGGAGCCCTCGAGGACGGCGGTGAGGGACGGTTCGTCCAGTTGCAGAAGGACTTCCGCGCCGAGTCGCCGGCGCACCTCCGCGACGTAGGTCACCATTCCCTCGGCGAGGGATTCCGAAAGATCGCGCAGCGCACCGGGATCGGTGAGCACCACGTGCCCGTTGGGCAGTTCGACCTGCGCGGCGAGCGTCAGCGGACCGGCTACCTGCAGCTTGATCGGGCGGCCGGAGCCTGCCGAACCCGCTGTCTCCCAGGCTTCTTCGAGCGCGTCGAGGTCGCCGCGGAGCAGATCGCGGGCCCGCCGGGACACTCCCCCCGGCCGCGGCGCGAGCCGGTATCCGCGCGTCGTGGTGTCGAACCGCATGTCGACCAGCAGCGCCGACATCCGCCCGATCATGTCCGAACCGGGCCCGCGACCCGGAAGTTCCACCAGGTGCGGCAGATCCGGCAGTTCACCCAGAATGGTGGTGGCGGCCTCGCGGGCGTCGGCGCCCGGCCAGGAGCCGACGCCGGTCGCGATACCACCGCGCAATCCGCTCACCGGCCGGTCCGCTGCGTCGATTTCTGTGCCTTTCGCGTTGTGATACACCCGTTGTCAGCTTCCATCGATCGATCGTGGTGCGCGCACCCGGAGCCCGGTTGCGGTCTGATCAGTGTGCGCGGCAGGCGGATTCGCCGACCGGCGCGAGCCGGCGGGACAGTCGGTTCCGGGTAACCCTCGCACATCGAGGCGAAGGACGAGCTCACCGCGTGGCAGCAGACTCCGCGTCACTGCCGACGGCCGCACCGCCGGAGCCACCGGTCCCGGAGATGGTTCCGCTGCCGATCACCAAGTCGCCCAGCTCATCCGGCCGGTACAGCACCACCGCCTGGCCGCGCGCGACACCGGTCAACGGCTCGCGCAGCCGGACGATCAGCCCGTCGCCGACCGCCTCGGCCACCGCGGCAGCCATGCCGCCGTGCGCCCGAACCTGCGCGACACACTCGATCGGCCCGTCCGGCGTGACACCGGAGGTCCAGATCGCGCGCTCCGCCTCGACGGTCCACACCTGCAGGTCCTCGACCGAGCCGACCCGGACGGTCCCGGAATCGGGATCGATCCCGGTCACGTACCGGGGCTTTCCGTCCGCGGCCGGTCCCGGCAGCCCGAGCCCCTTGCGCTGACCGATCGTGAACCCGTGCACGCCTTCGTGATCCGCGAGTTTATGTCCGTCGGCGTCGACCACGGCGCCCGGCCGGATGCCGATCTTCGCACCGAGGAACGCCTGGGTGTCCCCGGACGGAATGAAACAGATGTCGTGGCTGTCCGGCTTGTTCGCGACGGCCAGCCCGCGCTCGGCGGCCTCCTCGCGAATCCGCGGCTTCGGGGTGTCTCCGACCGGGAACATGGCGCGCGCGAGCTGCTGCGCGTTCAGCACGGCGAGCACGTAGGACTGGTCCTTGTCGGCGTCGACGGCCCGGCGCAGCACGCCGTCGTCGAGCCGCGCGTAGTGCCCGGTGACCACGGCGTCGAAGCCGAGCGCGAGCGCGCGATCGGCCAGCGCGGAGAACTTGATCTTCTCGTTGCAGCGCAGGCACGGGTTCGGCGTCTCACCGGCCGCGTAGGCGGCGACGAAATCGTCGATCACGTCTTCCTTGAACCGGTCGGCGAAATCCCAGACGTAGAACGGGATCCCGAGCACGTCGGCGGCTCGCCTGGCGTCGCCCGCGTCCTCCTTGGAACAGCAACCACGCGACCCGGTACGCAATGTGCCCGGCGACGCGGACAGCGCGAGATGCACGCCCACCACCTCGTGACCAGCGTCGACAGCACGTGCCGCCGCCACCGCCGAATCAACACCACCACTCATCGCGGCGAGTACTCGCATCAAACACCTCCCTTCGCACCGGCCAGACCCGCGGCCCTGGCCCGATCCACAACCTGGGGCAAGACCGCCAGCAACGCGTCCACATCGGCACGAGTCGAGGTGTGCCCCAACGAAAAACGCAGCGAACCGCGGGCCTGCCACGGTTCGACACCCATCGCGATCAACACGTGGCTCGGCGACGCGACGCCCGCGGTGCAGGCCGAACCGGTCGAACACTCGATCCCCGCCGCGTCCAGCAGCATCAGCAGCGAATCGCCTTCGCAGCCGGGGAAAGTGAAGTGCACGTTGCCGGGCAGTCGCCGATCGCCGGGCGCGCCGTTGAGCACCGCCTCCGGCGCGATCGCCAGCACGCCGTCGATCAGCGCGTCCCGCAACGCGGTCAATTCCGGGGTGCGCGTGGGCAATTCGGCGGCCGTCTGATGCAACGCGGTGGCGAGTCCGACCACGGACGCGGTATCCGAAGTGCCGGAACGCAGGTCGCGTTCGTGACCGCCGCCGTGCAGCAGCGGCACACACGGCACCTGCCGCCCGAGCAGCAGCACGCCGACGCCGTGCGGCCCACCGACCTTGTGCCCGGCGAAGCTGGCCGCGGACAACCCGCTCGCGGCGAAGTCGATCGGCAGCTGCGCCGCGGCCTGAATCGCGTCGCTGTGCATGGGCACACCGAATTCCTGTGCCAGGGCGGCCAATTCACCGATCGGCTGAATGCTGCCGACCTCGTTGTTGGCCCACATGATGGATACCAGCGCGACGTCATCGGGGCCGTCCGACAGCGCGGCCCGCAACGCACGGGGGGAGACCACGCCCTCGGCATCGACCGGCAGCCAGGTCACCCGGGCGCCCTCGTGCTGCTCGAGCCATTCGACCGTGTCGATCACCGCGTGATGCTCGACCGAACTGACGATGATCCGGGTCCGGCGCGGGTCGGCGTCGCGACGCGCCCAGTAGATGCCCTTGACCGCCAGATTGTCGCTCTCGGTCCCGCCGGAGGTGAAAATGACCTCCGAGGGCCGGGCGCCCAGATCGGCGGCGATCGACTCGCGCGCCTCCTCCAGCGTCCGCCGGGCGATCCGACCGGAACCGTGCAGCGACGACGCGTTGCCGGTGACCCCGAGCGCAGCCGTCATCGCCTCGATCGCGGCAGGCAACATCGGTGTGGTGGCCGCATGATCGAGGTAGACCGTATGGGCCGCCGCACCGTGGACCGGACCCGAGAAACCCGCCTTCATGACCGAATAAGCCTATCCCAGCGTTGACCTGCGCATCTTGGGGGTGCCCCCGCGTTGCCTTCGATTTGTCTTCGATTCACCCACGATGCGCAACCCGACGACCGGCCGCCGATATTCCCGCCACCGGCGCGTCCCCGCGCTCGGCCGCCGTGTTCCGGGACCGGTCGCTCGCGTCGCGGTGCGCCTTGCGCGGGACCGCAGTGCGCGACCGACATCTCCCTGGATTGAGACCTGCGTCTCGTTTCCGCCGCCGCCCGGAATCGCTGTCACACCCGGGCAGCCTGCGTCGTCAACCCAGCAACCACGCAGACACGCTGCGGAAAGAACAAAGGAACTCCAATGAACGTGGCTTACTACATCGTCGGTGTGCTCGCTGCCCTGTGGATCGGCTTCTCGGGTTACTCGCTGGCCGCACAGAAGCAGTTCGTCGTCGAGCCGCTCCAGCAGTACGGGGTGCCGAAGGCGTGGTGGAACTGGCTGGCGCTGGCCAAGTCGGCCGGTGCGCTGGGACTGATCGTGGGCTTCTTCATCCCGGCCATCGGCGTCGCCGCGGCGGTCTGCCTGATCGCCTACTTCCTCGGTGCCTCGGCCACCGCCATCCGGGCTCGCTCGTACCAGACCGCCATCTTCCCGGTGCTGTACCTGGTCCCGGCCGCCGCGACCCTCGCCCTGCAACTCGCCCGGTAAACGCGGGCCGCTCGGCCAACAGCCGCAGGCAATCGCCTGCGGCTGTTCTGCGTCATCCGGGCGGTTCTCCCTTACTCGGCCGCCGCGTCGACTCGTCGCTCCCTGCGCAACATCGGTCGCCGACGGCGGGCCGGCCGGCGAACCTCCGGTGCGTCGGCGGCGATGGACGGGTCCTGCACGCGGGTCTGGCCGGCCTCGATCCACACCGTGGCGTCGAGAGATCCGTGCCGGGACGGTTCCGCGCCGCGGATCGCGGCTTCGCAACGACGCGCCAGATCACGGCGATCGGTGCCGGGCTGCTGCACCGATTCGAGCACCACCTCGGCGACCATGCCGCGCGAACGCAGCACCCGGCGGGCGGACGAGCCGAAGCTGTCCTCCCCGACGAAGCCGGGCACCGTGCACTGGACGCCGTGCCGGTCCAGGTAGCGCAACCGCACCGGCTGCACCGGGGTCGCGGTGTCGACGGCCGCCTGGAACAACGCGGGCCGCATGCTGCCGTAAGCGCGACCGCACCAGGTCGTTCCCTCGGGGAACACGGCGATCCGCTCGCCCGCGGTGAGCCTGGCACTGATCTGCGCGATCACCTCGGGCAGCGCGCGCAGCTTCTCCCGCTCGATCGGGATGACCCGCATCAACCGCGCCAGCTTGCCGAGCACCGGCCAGTCGACCATGTCCGCCCTGGCCACGAAGCCGAGCGGCTGCACCGCGGCCAGCGCGACGATGTCGGTCCAGCCGATGTGCCCGACGACGACCATCACCCCGGTGCCGGACGGCGCGTAAACGGCGGGCGCGGTGCTGCCCTCATCGACAGCACCGCGCCCGTTCGAGTCGATCCGGCGATCGACGATCCGCAATTCCATGCCGAGACAACTCAGCAGCGTGCGCGCGTAACCGCGCTGCACGCGTTCGCGCCTGCCCGCCGGCGTCACCAGATTCACCAGCGGGAAGCTGATCAGCAGCCCGGCCACGCCGAGCAGCCTGCCGACGACCCGGCCGGTTCCGACCTGGTCGATCGACTCGATGCAGCCGGGCCCACACGGGCTCGACGGCATCCACGCGTGTGCGGTGGCCTGTGCGGGCGGCGCGTCGAACACCACAGTCCTCACCGTCCCCCGTCGAAGGTCGCGGCCGCGTCCTGTAATCGGTTGAGGTAGCGGGTGTTGATGGTGTCCAGGCCGAGCACGGCGACGAAGTCGGCGACGCCGAAGTCCGGATCGTGCGCGGGCTCGCCGCAGATCTCCGCGCCGAGGCGCAAGTACCCGCGCAGCAGCGGCGGCAGCTTGGGCCGGGCGGGCGGAGTCATGTCGTCGAGGGTCCTGCCGTCCACCACCACCGGCCGCAGCGGGCGCACCCGCTGTTCCGGATCCGAGCCGTGCCGGCCGAGCAGCAGGTCGCGCACGCCGCGCACGTTCACGCCGGGCTCGTCGGCCGGGTCGTCCTGCATCGGCACCGAGACGCAGCCCATCACCCAGTCGTAGCCGGTGAGCTGGATGTAGTGCAGGATGCCCGCCCACATCAGGGTCAGCACCGAGCCGTTGCGGTGGTCGGGCACGACGCACGCGCGGCCCATCTCGACGATCCGGCGACCGGCCGGATCCAGTTGGGCCAGATCGAATTCCGTGGCGGTGTAGTAACCGCCGGCCGCGGCGACCTGGTCCGGCGGCAGCATCCGGTAGCAGCCGACGAAGTCATCGGTCAGGTCGTCACGAACCAGCAGATGGTCGCAGTGCTCGTCGAAACGGTCGGCGTCGAGGCCGGTGCCGTTGTCGGGGATGTGGAACCCGGGCTCGCTCGCGAAGACGCCGTAGCGCAGTCGCTGTGCCGCCACGCGGTGCTCGGCATCGGACGAAACGACCAGCGAGTACCGTGACCGTTCCACCCCGGAGTCCGTCGAGCGCGCCGGGGCTGTCAACACGGACGTAATAGTCATATCGTCAATGAACCCAGCCGGACACTGCGCCGGAGCGACCTCGAAGTGTCGCGCCGATGCCGGTTCAGTGAACGAGATGATGATCACACCGAGCGTTCACCGGACCGTCGCGCCCCGTTCGCGCCCGCGCGCCGTAACCGCGGCGCCGTCATCGAGAAAGCCGCGGTACGAGCTGCTCGTGCCGCGACTTTCAGCGAATGAACGGACCTCAGGCCGCCGTTTTCTCGGCGACGCGTGGTCGCTCGGCGGCCTTGGTCACCTCGGCGAAACCGGGCCGCCCGGTGCCGATGAAGGCGACCAGCCAGGACGCGACCGCGGCGAAGCGGTTGCGGAAGCCGACCAGGTAGAACAGGTGCACGGCGAGCCACATGACCCAGGCGATCAGGCCGCGGAAGGTGATCTTGTCGTTCAGCTTGGTCACCGCGCTGAACCGGCTGATCACCGCCATGCTGCCCTTGTCCCAGTACTTGAACGCGGTGCCCGCCTGCTTCTTCCGGCGAATGATGTCCGCGGCGTGCCTGCCCTCCTGCATGGCCACCGGCGACTGGCCCGGGTAGCCGTTCAGGGAGGTCATGTCGCCGATGGCGTAGATGTCGGCGTAGCCGCCGACGGTCAGGTCCGGATTGATCAACAGCCTTCCGGCCCGGTCGGTTTCGACGCCGGTGGCCTCGGCGAGGACCTTCGCGAACCCGCCGACCTGCACGCCCGCCGACCAGACGATGGTCTCGGCCGCGATGCCGCGCTCGACGCCGCTCTTGTCCTTGACGGTGACCTTGCCCTCGTCGATGTCGGTGACGAAGGTACCGAGCAGCACGTCGACGCCGCTACGGGTCAACGACTTCTTCGCGTACTCCGAGAGTCCGCCGCCGAACGGGGGCAGCACCTCACCGGCGCCCTCGACCAGGGTGACCGAAACCTCTTGGTGGTAGTACCTTTTCGCGAGTTCCTTCAGCTGCCCGGCCACCTCGACGCCGGTCGCGCCCGCGCCGACCACGACGAAGCTCAGCAGCCTGCGCCTGGTCTCCTCGTCGGCGCCCGCGGCCTCGGCGAAGACCCGCTGGATCTGTGCGCGCAGGAGTTTGGCGTCGTCGATGGTCTTGAGCGAGAAGGTCTTCTCGGCGAAATCGTCACGGCCGAAGTAGGACTGGCTGGCGCCGGTGGCGGCGATCAGCGAGCCGTACCGGATGCGGCGCTGCTCGCCGTCGTGCTCATAGGTGACGATCGCCTTGTCCGGATCGATGGCGACGACTTTGCCGAGGCGCACGTCCGCCTCGCGGTGGCGGCGCAGAATGGAGGCGATCGGCGGTGCGATCTCCTCCGATGCCAGCACACCGGTCGCTACCTGGTACAACAACGGTTGGAACAGGTGCTCCGGCGTGCTGGAGATCAGCACGTAATCGATACCCGACTTGGCAAGTTGCTTGGCGGCGGAGAGTCCGCCGAACCCCGATCCGACGATGACGACACCCGCGGTTTCGATTCCCGCATCCACGTACTGCATGACAGCCTCCTTCTCTCATTACCAACCGTCATCGGGAACGAGGATATTTCAGGAGTTAGGGCGCATAATTCAGATGACTCTTATCTCGATCCGTCATTAATCGGAGGCGCTGTGGAACTTCGGCAGCTCACCTACTTCGTGGCCGTCTGCGAGGAGCTCAGCTTCAGCGGAGCGGCCGCGAGGTGCTTTATCTCACAGTCCGCGATCAGCCATCAGATCTCCCGGCTCGAGCGCGATCTCGGCGTGCAGTTGTTCGAGCGCTCGACAAGATCAGTGGTGGCCACCGACGCCACCGCACGGCTACTTCCCCTTGCGAAACAGATGCTCAGCCTCGAATCCGCCATCCGGGCGGCCGTGCGTACCGTCGGTCCGCGGATCCGGCTCGCCGCGAACATGTCCTTCGCGACCCGATCGCTGTCCG
The DNA here is from genome assembly GCF_042871115.1 of Nocardia sp. NPDC006044. Lineage (NCBI taxonomy): Bacteria > Bacillati > Actinomycetota > Actinomycetes > Mycobacteriales > Nocardiaceae > Nocardia > Nocardia sp. NPDC006044. The sequence goes on along the minus strand of NZ_JBIAID010000001.1, from coordinate 1,058,347 downwards.
CCATCGCCGGCGCCCGGGCGACGCATCCCGAGGCGGAGATCGAGTTCGTGATCAAGCCGTTCCGGCAGCGGATCACCGCGGTGGCCGACGGCGACTGCGATCTCGCGCTCATCCGCGGCAGCGTCGATCAGCCCGGGCTGGAGGTGGAGCAGCTGTGGGTGGAGGATCTGGTGATCGCGACCTCCAGCGCGCATCCGCTGGCCACCAGGGAGACGGTGACGCTGTCGGATCTGAGCAGGTATCCACTGCTGCTGCCGCCGGAGCAGGAACAGGTGTTGTTGCACACCGTGATTCGGTCCGCCTTCGCCGAGCTGCCGACCGGGCCGACGTTCGGTCCGCCGATTCCCCCCGATCACACCGCGACCCTGGAGCTGATCAACCGGCCCGACGCGTGGACGGTGCTCTACGCGGAGAGTTCCACCGAGGGCCTGGTCGTGTTGAAGCTGGCCGAGCAGAAGCTCCGCATCCCGGTCTCCGCGGTGCTGCGCAGCGATGTGCGCCGTTCCCCGATTCTCACCACGTTGCTCGCCGGACTGCATCGGCCCTGATCGACACTGCATCGGCCTTGATCGACAGGGAACGACCCCGAGCGTGAACTCGGGGTCGTTCGCGATGAATCACGCAGTGCCCTGGCCGGTTCGACTCAGGCGTTCTCCCTGGCGAAGCCGCGGGCGCCGATCACCATGAGCACCAGCGCGACCGCCACGGTGACGCCGGTGCCGAGGTAGACGTCGGCACTGCCGAAGTCGCCGCGGAACAGCGCTCGTGCGGCATCCACGGTGTGCGAGAACGGGTTTGCCTTCGCGATGTATTGCAGCCAGTTCGGTCCGACGGCCATCGGCAGCAGGATTCCGGACAGCAGCATGATCGGCAGGGTCAGCGTGTTGAGCACCGACGCGAGCGTGCCCTCGTCTCTGGCCCACAGACCCAGCGCGTAGGACGCGGCCGCGAGGCCGGCCGCCATCACCGCGATCAGCAGCACCGACAGCGTCAAACCCAGTGGGTCGGGGCGCAATCCGAAGGCCAGCACCGCCACCGCCACCAGGATCAGGGCCTGCACGATCAGCACCACCATGTCCTTGAGCACCCGCCCGAGCAGCAGCGCTCCCCGATCCGCGGGCGTAACCCGTTGTCGCTCTATGACACCCGCGCGCAACTCGGAGATGATCGCGAATCCCGCATACAGCGAACCCATCAGCCCGGTCTGGATGACCAAGGCCGGCGTGAGGATCTTCCAAGGGTCGATGTCGGTCCCGAGCGCGGGCGCGATGCCCTTGATCAACGGACCGAACAGCACCAGATACAGCACCGGCTGCGACAGACCGATCAGCACCCACATCGGGTTGCGCAGGTTGCTCCGCAATTGGGACCAGAAGATCAGGCCGGTGTCGTGGGCGAATCTCATGACCGGTTCCCTTCGCGCAGTGAACGTCCGGTGATAGTGAGGAAGACATCGTCGAGGCTCGGTCGCTTGACCGTGATGGCGCCCGGCGTTATCCCCTGTTCGTCCAAGGCCCGAAGCAGCGGCACCACGGCGGCGTCGCCTCGCTCGACCGTCAGGTGCACGACCGTCGCGCCCGCGTCCTCGGCTCTGACCCCCGACCGCACATCGAGCGCCGTCTCGGCCACCCGCAACGCGAGATCCGCTTGCTCGTCGGCGAGTTCGAGACTGACCACGTCGCCGGAGATGCGGCGCTTGAGTTCGTCGGGCGTGCCCTCGGCGACGATGTCGCCGTGATCCATCACCAGCAGCCGGTCGCAGAGCGCGTCGGCCTCGTCGAGATAGTGCGTGGTCAGCACGATGGTGGTGCCCCGATCCCGCAGTCCCCGAATGTGTTCCCACAGATTGGCCCGGCTCTGCGGATCCAGGCCGCTGGTCGGCTCGTCCAGATAGATCAGCTTCGGGCCGTGCACAAGGCCGAGCGCGATGTCCACCCGGCGACGCTGCCCGCCGGACAGCTGCGAGCACTTGCGCCCGCCGAGTCCGTCCAGGTCCAGCGCGGCCAGGAGTTCCTCGGCATTGCTCGTCGCCCGGGGCTTGCTCAAGCCGAAAAGCCTTGCCTGAAGGATCAATTCATCGATCACGAGTTCGAGGTCGTTGGTCATGTTGCCCTGCGCGACATACCCGATGCGCGACCGCACGAGTCGCGCCTCGGTCCGTAGATCCGCGCCGGAGATGCTCGCCTCGCCCGCGGTCGGCGCGATCAGCGTGCTGAGCATGCGCAGGGTCGTCGTCTTGCCCGCGCCGTTCGGACCGAGGAGACCGAGGATTTCGCCGTCGTGCACGGCGAAATCGACCCCCTTGACCGCCTCGACGGGACCGGTTCCGGTGTTGAAGGTTCGGGCAAGCCCACGCACCTCGATGACCGCGGTACGTGTGCGGCCACGAACAGTGTCGATCGTTTCCACACCGCTTACGGTAGGAACGATCGACCAAATAGTCAAGCTTTACTATTCAGGCTTGACCAACTGCCCGGCTTCAGGGGTTGATCGGCGCGTTCACCCCGCTCCACGCGTCGAGCTCGCCGGTTTCGATGCGCTCCAACGTCTTTCGCGACCAGTTCAAGTCCGCTCGGAGATGATCGGCGGACAGGCGCATCGCGTCGGCGACGTGGTGCGGCTCGGCCTCCGCGGGATCGCCGCTGCCGGCCAGGATTCGGTCCACCTCACGTTCGATGAAGACCAACTCGGCCTCGAACTTGAGAATCCGGCTGTTCAACGCGGCGATGACTTCGTCGCGCGGCGCGGCCGGAAACAGCGCGACCGCGGCGAAGTACGGGTTCTTCGGCTGCTCAGCCGAGAACAACGACTCCCGCAGCATCTCGCCGAACTCCTTCTCCCCCTCCGCGGTCAGCCGATACGTCGTCCGCTCCGGCCGCGCCCCCTCCTGCCCCACCCCCTCGACCGCGATCAACCCATCCCGCTGCAACGTATTCAACGCACCGTAGATCGACCCCGGCTTCACATTCGCCCAATCATCGGCATGCCAGGACAGCAACTCCCGCCGAACGTCATACCCGTGCACCGGTTGCAGCAGCCGGACGATAGCGAGCACCAGCATCCGAGTGGTAGGAACAGCCATACTCGCAGGCTATCGCACCCACGGCAGCTGTTTGGAAGACGTTCCCGCACAGCCCGTTCCAGCTACAGAGACTCGAACGCCAGGCTCGGACACCCCCCGACGGCGGCGGTTGATCATGGACAGCGATCAGATTCGGCGGTCCAAAAAGGTGGGATCTACATTGATTGTTCCGGTCAACCGCCAAAGACCACGCTCGAATATAAGATCACCTGAAACCACAATGGGCTGCTTACTCAGATGCGCACGGACCGCCCAGGTATATTCCTCGCCGGTCAAAGGGACATGCACCTTTCGCGGACGGCCGTCCACATGCGTAGATAGAACGATGCTGCTGGCTTCTCGATCCTCGTCATCGGACTCGTCTCGATTAAGAGTACGAACTGTGCCGAGTAACGTCACGTGGCGAGGGGGTTCCTCGCGCCGAACCAATCTTTCCCGCACGCGGGGCAGGCCTGCCATCGCATTGCGATCGACGATGATTCGCGAAGTACCGATATCGGGGCGCGGCTCGGCGGCGGCCCAATCGAAAGACAACTCCAATGCGCGAAGCGTTTCCGGCTGCGTGAGTTCCAGCACCGATTCCACCAAGCCTGCACTCAGGCCCAACTGTCCCGCTCGGTCGAGTGCGCTTTCGTCCCAATCGAGCGCAAGCTGCCGAGTCGACTGTAGGCCCGTAGCCAGCGTTGTCATTACCTTGCGCGGAAAGGGCACAGCAGGCGAGCCGTCCTCGTGCGGTGGTAGGACGTCACCGAGACGGGTTACGACAGTGAATACAAAACTTCCTCTTTTTGTGTGCCCCAGTCGAATATCTTCTTCGAGAAAGTCGGTAACAATTGCCGACCTTCTGCCGCGATGTGAATGTGTTGGATCGTCAGCAGTCGTAGCGGCAGCCCGCATCATCGTGAACAATGCTTCCAGCGACTTCTCGGCTTGCCGAAAGGGAATTGTCCCGTCCGTCATCTTCTGGTCGAGCCGCACGAAGAATAGATCAGCACGTGCCGCAGCGATGCGTTCGGCGAGTTGCCCGAGATTCCAATCATAGATAGTCGCGAGAGCTTGAAGCGTGTCGCGAAATCGCACTGGGAAGTCGACGTAGTCGGTAGCCAACGGCAGCATGACACGGCCGAGCGGACCGTCCGCGCCCGGAAGCCGCCAAATTTCTCGGACGTCCTGGTCCCGGGCCTCTAGCTGCCAATCGTGGCTCGCCAGGTACTGGGACACGGCTGGCGGCGACAAGGTCGACGCGACCTCTTGGAGACCGTCGAGCGGAATTTCATTCACCACTGACCTCCTTCGCCGATTACTTGCATGATGCCCTGCAGGCTGCTGACGTCAAACAGGTTGGTTCTGGGCAGATGGACGGTCTTGCTTGCCCTGCCTTCCTCGATCTCGCCGAGCTCTCTCGCATGCTGCCAGTACATTCGGCTCGAACTGACCAGGCCTGCCTCGGAAAGGTCCAGAAGTCGCTCAGGATCTTCAGGGACAAGCAGCACGCCGAGCAATGCCGGTGCGAACCGTTTCGGGTTCACCAGCTTGAGAAACCGATCGCGCTCCAGCGACCATGCCAGGTGTTCGGCGCCGAGCAGCCGCGACTGTGTCGTGCACTTGAGCTGCATCTCGAACTCAGGGCAGTAGTAGCGCACGTACTCAGCCGACGAAGCAATCGTGATGTCGACCCCGTCATAGTCGGTCAGATGGCTCTTGATGGAACAGCCCGCGGCGGCCGCGACCATATGAACGAAGGCAAGACTGAACTGTTCCTGTCGAGCGGTAATCGGCAGACCACCCTCCGGCGCCAAAGAAACCGCAGCTGGAAGGGGACCCCTGCTGCCGTCGACGTCCACCACGCAACCCTCCCCCTGATTCCCCAGAATATGCACCGTGTGGCACCCCACGCAGACAATAGCTGTCTCGGACCGTTTGCCGAGGCTCAAACAAAAAGGTGGCCCCGACTGAGTTCTCAGTCGGGGCCACCTTCTCCGCTCGAACCGGGCGAATCAGCCCTTGTGGGACTTGACCGCTTCGGTCAGCTGGGGGGCGACGTTGAACAGGTCGCCGACGATGCCGTAGTCCGCGATCTCGAAGATCGGGGCCTCTTCGTCCTTGTTGACCGCGACGATGGTCTTCGAGGTCTGCATGCCGGCCCGGTGCTGGATGGCGCCGGAGATGCCGAGGGCGATGTAGAGCTGCGGCGAGACCGTCTTACCGGTCTGGCCGACCTGGAACTGACCCGGGTAGTAGCCCGAGTCGACCGCGGCACGCGAGGCGCCGACGGCGGCACCGAGCGAGTCGGCCAGCTCCTCGACGACCGAGAACTTCTCGGCGGAACCGACGCCGCGACCACCGGAGACGACGATGTTCGCCTCGGTGAGCTCGGGACGGTCGCCCGCGACGATCGGCTCGCGCGCGGTCACCTTGACCACGCCGTCTTCCTGCGCGGGCACCTCGACGGTGACCTTCTCGCCGGCACCGGCCTGCGCGGAGGCCTCGACGGCGCCCGGGCGCACGGAGATCACCGGCACGTCGCCGGTGGCCTTCGCGTCCACGGTGAACGCGCCACCGAAGATGGAGTGCACGGCGGTGCCGTCGGACTTCACGTCGATGACGTCGACCAGCAGGCCGGAGCCGATGCGGGCGGCGAGGCGGCCCGACACCTCCTTGCCCTCGGCCGAGGCGGCGACGATGACGGCGGCCGGGGAGACCTGCTCGGTCAGCGCGGCGAGCACGTCGATCTTCGGGGTGAGCAGGTAGTTCTCCACGTCGTCGGACTCGGCGATGTAGATCTTCTCCGCGCCGGCCGCGGCGAGCGCCTCGGCCAGCTTCTCGCCGGTGCCCGCGGTGCCGAGCACCACGGCGGCCGGCTCGCCCAGGTTGCGGGCGGCGGTCAGGAGCTCGGTGCTGACCTTCTTGATCGCACCGTCCGCGTGCTCGATGAGCACAAGTACTTCAGCCATTTGTGTTCTCTCCTAAGCAGTCTCAGACCGGCGAAATCAGATGATCTTCTGACCGACGAGGTACTGGGCGATCTTGGTGCCGCCGTCGCCTTCGTCCGCGATCTTCTCGCCCGCGGTACGCGGCGGCTTCGGGGTGGCTCCGGTGACAGTGCTGCCCGCGTTCGCGACACCGACGGTCGACGGGTCGACGCCCAGGTCGGCCAGCGTGAAGGTCTGCACTTCCTTCTTCTTCGCGGCCATGATGCCCTTGAAGGAGGGGAAGCGCGGCTCGTTGATCTTCTCGGTCACGCTGACGATGGCCGGGAGGGTGGCCTCCAGCTTGAAGACACCGTCATCGGTCTCCCGCTCGCCGGTGATCTTGTCCCCGTCGACGGTGAGCTTGCGCAGGTGCGTGAGCTGCGGCAGGCCGAGGTATTCAGCGATGATCGCGGGGACCGCACCGGCGCGACCGTCGGTCGCCTCGTTGCCCGCGATGACCAGCTCGACACCTTCGACCTGGCCGAGCGCGCTCGCCAGCACCCAGGCGGTCTGCACGGCGTCGGAGCCGTGGATCGCCGGGTCGTTGATGTGGATGGCCTTGTCGGCGCCCATGGACAGCGCCTTGCGGATGGCCTCGGTGGCCCGGTCGGGACCGGCCGCCAGGACGGTGACCTCGCCGCCCTGCGCCTCCTTGATCAGCAGCGCTTCTTCGACGGCGCGCTCGTTGATCTCGTCGAGGACGGCGTCGGCGGCTTCGCGATCGAGGGTGTAGTCACCGTCGGTCAGCTTGCGCTCGGACCAGGTGTCGGGAACCTGCTTGATGAGTACGACGATGTTCGGCATCGGTCTTCGTCGACCTCCTGTTCTGGTTACACGTATGGAGTGGTCGCACAGGCGGCGCCGTACGTCCGTGTGAGTAGCTCAGGGCGTGACACTACCCTACGTTAAGTTACTCGTGGGTAACTTAACCGCTTCTCTCTCACAACGCCAGTGCCGGCGATATCGTGCCGGGCTGGAGCCCACCCGCGCGACCTGCGCCGAACGGCCCATCCGCACTGGGTAGAGGCATCCCGGTGACCGGGTGCGGGTATCCCGCAAACCTTCGGTACCAGTAACGTCGGAATGATGAGCGAGGCTGTGATCCCTGCCGCAGTGGACGACCCGACGGGCATGACCGGCGCCCCGGCGACCACCACCGGCGCCGTCGAACCGCTGCCGTTGACCGGCGAACGGACCGTCCCCGGCATTGCCGAGGAGAACTACTGGTTCCGCAGACACGAGATCGCCTATGCCCGCCTGCTCGACCGCTGCGCCGGAAAGACCGTGCTGGAGGCCGGATCCGGCGAAGGCTACGGCGCGGACATGATCGCCTCGGTGGCCACCAAGGTCACCGGCGTGGACTACGACACCGGCGCGGTCGAGCACGTGCGCGCGCGGTACCCGCGGGTGGAGATGATCCAGGGCAACCTGGCCGAGCTGCCGCTGCCCGACGCCTCGGTCGACGTCGTGGTGAACTTCCAAGTGATCGAACATCTTTGGGATCAGGGCCAGTTCCTGCGCGAGTGCCTGCGGGTGCTGCGTCCCGGCGGCGAGCTGCTGATCAGCACGCCGAACCGGATTACCTTCTCCCCCGGCCGCGACACCCCGCTCAACCCGTTCCACACCCGGGAGCTGAACGCCGCCGAACTGACCGAACTGCTGGTCGACGCGGGCTTCGAGGTCGCGCAGATGACCGGCGTGCACCACGGCCCGAGCCTGAAGGCGTTGGACGCCAAGCACGGTGGCTCGTTCATCGACGCGCAGATCGAGCGCGCGCTGGCCGGCGAACCGTGGCCGGCCGACCTCACCGCCGACGTCGCCGCGGTCACCATCGACGACTTCACCCTGATCGCCGACGACATCGACGCGAGCCTGGACCTGGTCGCCATCGCGGTGAAGCCTTGAGTGACGCGGTTCCCGGCCAGTTCAGCCTGGTCCTGCACTCCCATCTGCCCTGGTTCGCCCACCACGGCCGCTGGCCGGTCGGCGAGGAGTGGCTGTACCAATCCTGGGCGGCGTCTTACCTTCCGGTCGCGCAGGTGCTGAGAACGCTTGCCGCCGAAGGGCATTCACATCTGCTCAGCCTCGGCATCACGCCGGTGCTGGCGGCCCAGCTGGACGACCCGCACTGCCTGGCCGGCATGCACCACTGGCTGGGCAACTGGCAGCTGCGCGCGGACGAGGCGGCGATGGCCGGCAACGTCGCCCTCGGCCGGCACGAACATCGTTTGGCCACAGCGGCTTTGGTGGATTTCGAGGAACACTGGCGGCACGGCGCGGCGCCGGTCTGGCGGGAGCTGATCGACGCCGGGACCATCGAATTGCTCGGCGGTCCACTGGCACATCCGTTCCAGCCGCTGCTCGATCCGCGACTGCGCCAGTTCCAGCTCACCGAGGGCCTGAGCGACGCGCGCCATCGCTGGGGCCACACCCCCACCGGCATCTGGGCGCCGGAATGCGGCTACACCCCGGGCATGGAGATCGGTTACGCCGACGCGGGTGTGACCCATTTCATGGTCGACGGGCCCGCCTTGCGCGGCGACACCACCCTCGGCCGCCCGGTTCGCGAGTCCGACGTGGTGGCGTTCGGCCGCGATCTCCAGGTGAGCTACCGGGTCTGGTCGCCGAAATCGGGCTACCCGGGCCAGAGCGCCTACCGTGACTTTCATCACTATGACCACGCGACGGGTCTCAAGCCGTCCCGGGTCACCGGCAAGACCGTCGCCGGTCCGGACAAGGCCCCGTACGACCCGGAACTCGCGGCCGCGGCGATCGGCCGCGATGTGGACGACTTCGTCCAAACCGTGCGCCAGCGACTGATCAGCGAATCCGCGCGGATCGGCAGACCGGCGCTGGTGGTGGCCGCGTTCGACACCGAACTGTTCGGTCACTGGTGGCACGAGGGCCCGCAGTGGTTGGCCCAGGTGTTGCGGGCGCTGCCCGAAGCCGGCGTCGACGTCGGCACGCTGGCCGACGCGCGGGAGCGCGGATTCGTCGGGGAGCCGGTGCCATTGGCCGATTCGTCCTGGGGCTCGGGCAAGGACTGGCGGGTCTGGGCCGGAGACCAGGTGCAGGACCTGGTCGAACTCAACGACGACATCGTGCGGCTCACCCTGGACACGGTCGACAAGATGCGCCCGGCCGACGGCGCGTTCGCGCTGCGCGACACCGTCGCCGATCAGTTGCTGCGCGAAGCCATTCTCACCGTGTCCAGCGACTGGGCGTTCATGGTCAGCAAGGACTCCGCCGCGGGTTACGCGCGCGACCGCGCGCACCGGCACGCGCACGCCGTGCGGGAGATCGCGGCCGCCGTCGGAGCGGGTCAACTCGCGAAAGCACAGCAGTTGGCGGCAGGATGGGGGTCGGCTGACGGACTCTTCCCCGGTATGGACGCGCGACGACTCGGGAGCGCCGGGTCCGGAGGAAGCTTCGCCGCGGCTGCCGAGCACGCCGCGTCCAGCGCAGAAGGACATGCATGAAGATCTTGATGGTGTCGTGGGAGTACCCGCCGGTCGTGGTCGGCGGGCTGGGCAGGCATGTGCACCACCTGGCGACCGAGCTTGCCGCCGCCGGTCACGAGGTGGTCGTGCTGGCCCGCCGCCCCTCCGGCACCGATTCCTCGACCCATCCCACGCATTCCTTCATCGCCGAGGGTGTGCTGGTGGTCGCGGTCGCGGAGGACCCGCCGGTCTTCGATTTCGGCGAGGACATGCTGGCCTGGACGCTGGCCATGGGACACGCGATGGTGCGGGCAGGCATCGCGCTGGGCAAGCCGGGCATCGGTGACGGCTGGGCGCCCGACGTGGTGCACGCGCACGACTGGCTGGTCGCGCACCCCGGCATCGCGCTGGCCGAGTACTACGACGTGCCGCTGGTGTCGACCATTCACGCCACCGAGGCCGGCCGGCACAGCGGCTGGGTCGCGGGCAAGGTCAACCGGCAGGTGCATTCGGTCGAGTGGTGGCTGGCCAACGAATCCGACGCGCTGATCACCTGCTCGACCTCGATGCAGGACGAGGTGGAACGCCTCTACGGGCCGGAGCGGGTGCCGATGATGGTGATCCGCAACGGAATCGACGTGGGCGCGTGGACCTTTCGGCCGCGCTCGCCGCGCACCGGACCGCCGCGGCTGCTCTACGTCGGCCGGCTCGAATACGAGAAGGGCGTGCAGGACGCCATCGCCGCGCTACCGCGCATCCGCCGGGCGCACCCCGGCACCACGCTCACCATCGCAGGCGTCGGCACCCAGTTCGAGTGGCTGCGCGAGCGCGCCCGCGTGCACCGGGTGGCCCGTGCGGTGAACTTCGCCGGCCAGCTCGACCACGCCCAGCTGCTGAGCTGGCTGCACGGCGCCGACGCCATCGTGCTGCCGAGCCGCTACGAACCCTTCGGCATCGTCGCGCTCGAGGCCGCCGCCGCGGGCACCCCGCTGATCACCTCCACCGCGGGCGGACTCGGCGAGGCGGTCATCGACGGCGTCACCGGCGCCTCGTTCGCCCCCGCCGACGTCGATGGCCTGGTCGAGGCGGCCCGCGCCACCCTCGACGACCCGGTCGCCGCCCAGGATCGCGCCTACGCCGCCCGCGAACGGCTCACCGCCGATTTCGCCTGGGACGTGGTCGCCGCGGAAACCGCGCAGGTCTACCACTCCGCCAAGCGCCGCGTCCGCAATCCGCTCGGCCGCCCGAGCATCGTCGAACGCCCCCTCCCCGAACGCGACCCGAAGCCGCTCTAGGCGTCCATCTTCTTGATGATGCGCTGGACGGTGAGCCACGTGCGCGTGGTCAGGTTCTTGCCGTAGGTCTTCTCGAGCCAGCCCATGTATTCCGGTGTCTTGCCGGATTCGCGGTTGTCGATCACCGCGAGAAACGCGCTGCACGGTATGTCGTAGCCGACGATTCGGGTGAGCGGGTCGAGCTGGCCGGGCAACTTGCCGGGCTTCGTCGTGCGATCCTTGGCGAACGTGGCCACCAGGTAGGTGCCGCGTTCGTGGGTGAGGCCGGGGAACGGGTCGGTGTCGAGCAACGCCTGCAGCTCGTCGCGGGTGCGGATGATCGTGCCGCCGGCGATGCCGAGTTCGGCATTGAGCGCCCGCTGGATCCGGTCCTCGAGCTCACTGACGTCGGTATCGGCGCTGCGGAACACGATATTGCCGCTCGACAGCACCGATGCGACCTTGTCGAACCCGAGCCTTTCGAACACGCCACGCAACTTCTCGTTGGTCATGTTCGGGTTGCCCGGGCCGATCCCGCGCAGCAGGGCCGCGTAGCGGTTCACGCCGTCTTCGCGCCGTTCTTCTTGCGCTCGATATCTTCCAGCGCCGCAAGGTATTGCGCCCGCTCCTCGGCACTCGCCTCCCAGGCGGCCTTGCGATTCTTGACCACCTTGGCGGGCGCGCCGACCGCGATGCTGTAGTCCGGGATCTCCCCCTTGACCACGGCGTGCGCGCCGAGCACGCAGCCGCGGCCGACGCGCGTCTCGCGCAGCACCGTCACCTTGGCCGCGATCCAGGTGTCCGGGCCGATCCGGACGGGGCTCTTCACGATGCCCTGGTCCTTGATCGGCAGGGTGATGTCGTCCATCTTGTGGTCGAAATCGCAGATGTAGCACCAGTCCGCGACCAGCGTCGATTCGCCGATCTCGATATCGAGGTAGGTGTTGACCACGTTGTCCTTGCCGAACACCACCTTGTCGCCGATGCGCAGCGAACCCTCGTGGCAGCGAATGGCATTGCCGTCGCCGATGTGCACCCAGCGGCCGATCTCCATCCGGCCCAGCTCGGGTGTCGCGTGCACCTCGACCCGCTTGCCGAGGAAGACCATGCCGCGCAACACGATGTGCGGGTTGGCCAGCCGGAACTTGAGCAGCCGGTAGTAGCGCACCAGGTACCAGGGCGTGTACGCGCGGTTCGCGAGCACCCAGCGCAGCGACGCCGCGGTCAGAAAGCGCGCCTGCTGCGGATCCCGGCGGCGCGATCCCCGCCAGCGCGAGCGCAGCGGTGCGCCCCACATGCTCGTCACGAACGGATCTCCTGTCGTGGTCCAACGGCTGGTCGCCACGTCAGCGGCGACGGGTAGAGCATAACGGGCGCGGTCCGGCCCGATCCGGCCGCCGACCGGACCGCAACGGCAGGACTCGGAACACGCGCGCGAGCCCCTCCCGTACAGTGACTGCTGCGCCGAGGGCGGCGCCCCCCGAATCCACACGCGTACACCCGAACCGGGTCGCTCCAGAGTTGTGGGTCGGCACGCTTTAGTCTCGTGCGAGCGGAAACGACGACAGGAGTGCAGCAGGTGCGAAGCGGCGTACTGGCTAGTTCCAGGTGGCGACCGTCCCGGGTGCGGGTTGTTGCGTCGCTGGCCGCGGTCGGTGCGCTGGTCCTGAGCGGTTGCGGCACCGATGTCGACGACATCGCGGTCGGCCCGGGCAAGGGCTGGCCCGCCGCGTATCACGACGGTCGCAACGGTGGCAGCAGCCCGGTGACCGGCGCCAAGAGGATCGCGCTGAGCTGGACCCGCCCGATCGGCGGACCGGTCGCCGAACCGGTCACCATCGGCCCCGACGGGCAGATGTTCCTGACCACGAACACGCCGACCTGCACCCTCTACTCCTTCCAGATGGCCACCGGGCGCAAGCGTTTCTGCAGTGGGCTCGGTCCCACGGCGATCGCGACACCGTCGGTGGTGGACGGCATGACGAATGTCTATGTCGGCGACGACAAGGACAACGTCGGCGCGGTGATCTCGTTCAACTACCTCGGCCAGCCGCGGTGGCGCACGACGGTGGCGGGCGCCCCGGTCTCGACCCAGTTCACCGGCGACGGAAACCTGTTGACCGTCACCCAATCCGGTCAGGTCGACGTGCTCTCCCGGCAGACCGGCCAGCGCGTCGTGTCCACCGTGCAGTTGCTCGGCCAGCCGGACTTCCTGAGCAACCCGAACCTCACCTGGCCCGCCGCCGCGCAGGGCCTCGACGAGTGCCGGGCCGGCGAGCCGCAGTGCCCGGTCGCGAACATCTCCGCGGTCGACACCGCGACCGGCCGCTTCTTCGTCACGGTATGGAAGCCGGGTCAGCCGACCGCCGCGCTGGTCGCGCTTCGCTACGCGGACAACAAGATCCAGCAGGAATGGAGCGCCGACCTGCTGTTCGGCGGCAGCGCCACCAGCCCGACGCTGTCCCCCGACGGCAAGACCATCTACGTGGGCGACAACACGAACCGCTTGATGGCGGTGAATGCCGCCGACGGACGCACCAAATGGGTGCAGCCGCTGGAATTCACTCCGCGCGGCGGCATTTCGGTGTCCAGCGACGGCCTGATCATTCCGTCCGGCGACGAAGGCTACCTGCTCGCGCTGCGCGACAAGGGTGACGCCGCCCAAGTCGCCTGGGAGCGTAAGGATCTCGACCTGCGCGGAACTCCGGTGCAGACCGCGGGCGGCACCGGTTACACCGCCGCGGCGATCGGTGAAGGGCTGAACCTCATCACCTTCGACACCAAGACCGGCTCGACCATCGACTCCGATGTGCTGCCCGGCGCGCAGGGCAGCACCACCGGGACGTCGATCGGCGCCCAGGGCGAGGTCATCGTCGCCACCCGCATCGGCGAGCTGTTCGTCTTCAAGCCCGAGCGCTGACCTCGAGCGGGGTCGCGGCGACGGCGGTGCACAGGAAGACTGTCGGGGTGCGGTCTATTCGGGTGATTACCAGGGTGAGTGGTTGAGTGCCTTGGGGTTTCAGGGTTCGGCGTAACTTGTCCGGGTCTACGTCGACGCCGCGGGCCAGGATTTCCAAGGGGCCACAGTCGTGGCGGCGGAGTTCGGCGCGCAGGGTCTTCTCGCGGTAGTCGAGGCGATCGAGGATGCGGAAGCCGCGGGTTCCCGGCGGGACGGCGTTGCCGGTGAGGTAGGCGATGCGGGGATCCAGCTGCCAGAGGCCGTGTTTCGCGGCGTAGTGGCGGACCAGGCCGGCGCGGACGACGGCGCCGTCGGGATCGACGATCCAGTCGCCGGGTTCCCGGTCGGGGATGCCGTCCGGTTCCGCGTCGGTGAGGGTGAAAGATGCTCCGGCCGAAGACAATACGGTCGCGCGGCGAGTAACCGCGGGGTCGGCCAGGCCGGCCGACCAGAGGCAGGCCTCGCGCACCGCGCCGTCCAGGGAGACCACTTCGACCTCTCCGGACCAGTCGAGCCGGTCGAAATCCAGTCCGGGCGCGCACTTTACGGCGATATCGCGATCGGGATAGGCGGCGAGCAGGTCCGGCAGCGGCGGTTGCAGCTTGGCCGGGTCGTGCGTGCGCTTTCCGTCCGCTCGCCGCGCGGGGTCGGCGATGACGACGGTGTCCCTGCTGACCGGGACGAGCGCATCGGCCTTGGCGAGCAACACATTCCGGCGACCGGCCAGGTTATGCGCGGCCATGGACAACCGCGCGTCAGCCAGGTCGCTGCCGATGACCGCTGGACACACGCGCGCCAGTTCGGCGAGCTCCGCGCCGATCGAGCAGGTCACGTCGTGCACGGCCCGCCCGGCCAACCGAGCGGCCCGCTGCCGGGCGACCAGCGTCGGGGTCGCCTGCTGCAACGCGTCGTCGGTGAACAACCAGTCCCCCGCGTCGACGAGCTTCGCCCCCGCCTTGCGGCGCAACCGCACCGTCTCGACCAGTGCGGCGGCCCGGTCACCGTAGGCGCGCCGCACCGACGCCAGGTCACGCAGGTGCGACGCCTGGGTCAGCTCCAGCCGAGCCACCTCGGTCAGCGCGGCGGTGCCCGCCGGACCGCCGAGGTAGGCGACATCCTCGCGGCTGAAGCCGTAGCCCACTTACTTGGCGGACGAGCTGAACTCACCCGCCCCGGCGGCTCCGCCGCCTTCCAGCCCCTTGGGCTTCACGCCGGTGATCATCGCGTTGTAGAAGAACTGACGCGGCACCACCCGGCGCATGACGTTCTCGTCCAGCCAGCTCAGGCGCAGCCACGCCTTGTACATGGCCAGGCGGTAGCCCATGGTCAGCTTCTCGTCCGGCACGGCCGCCTCGAAGGTGCGCACCGGCCAGCCCCACAGCGCGGCCGCGAACTCCTCGGTGGACGCCTTCACCTCGACCGCGCCGGCGGAGCCTGCCATCCGCTCCAGCTCGCTCGGATCGAACGTGTGCAGGTCGACGACCGCCTCCAGCGCGGCGGCCCTGGAGGACTCGTCCAGCTCGGTTTGCGGCCGCCGCCAGCCGGACAGCTGCGGCAGCTTGGTGACGGTGGTGGTGGCCTTCCAGGTGATCCGGCCGAGCCAGCGGGCGTAGAAGTTGCCCGCGGTGGTCGGCTCACCGGCGAAGACGAAGCGCCCGCCGGGCTTGAGCACGCGCAGGCATTCCTTCAGCGCGAGTTCGACATCGGGGATGTGGTGCAGCACCGCGTGCCCGCAGACGAGATCGAAGGTGTTGTCCTCGTACGGGATGGTCTCGGCGTCGGCGACCCGGCCGTCCACGTCCAGGCCGAGGTGCTCCGCGTTGCGCAGCGCGACCTTCACCATGCCGGGCGACAGGTCGGTGACCGAGCCGGACTTGGCCACGCCGCCCTGCATCAGGTTCAGCAGGAAGAAGCCGGTGCCACAGCCGAGCTCGAGGGCGCGCTCGTAGGGCAGCGGCGCCGGGCCGACGGCGGCGTCGAACCGGCCGCGGGCGTAGTCGATGCAGCGTTCGTCATAGGAAATCGACCATTTGTCGTCGTAGGTCTCGGCTTCCCAGTCGTGATAAAGCACCTGGGCGAGCTTCGTATCCTTGCGAGCTGCTTCGACCTCCGCCTCGGTGGCGTGCGGGTTAGGCGCGGGGTCGTCGGGACGTACCGTCATGGAGGCCAAGCCTAGCCTGTCCGCCGCTGCGCGCATTTCGCCGGTCGTGTGTACCGCTAACTTCATCGACCGGTCCGGCGGTCAGGTGCGAAATCCGTGCCGGACGTACCCGACGAGTCACCCATGTACGCACGAAATCAGCTGTTACGGCGGGCAGGACGAGCTGGAGGTACCCCAGCGTCGCCTGCCGCTCAGCGACCGACGAAAGCCGCCGAGCCGGGGCCGTCGGCGAGGTAGGACTCGGTGCCGATCCGGCGGTCCTCGGTGCCGAACAGATCAGACCATTCGGTCTGCGCCCGGTCCAGTCCATGCGGACCCGCCTCGAACACCGCCTTCGCGGCGGCGAGCGCGCGCGCCGGGCCGTCGGTGAACCGCTGAGCCCAGTGCACCGCGGCGGTGTACACGTCGTCGGGCGGCACGACCTCGTCGACCAGACCGAGCGTGCGCGCCTCGTCGGCCTCGACGAACCGGCCGCTGTAGACGAGGTCCTTGGCCGGCCCAGGGCCGATCAGCAGCGACAGCCGCCGGATCCCGGCCAGCGGGATGAGCCCGGCCTTGATCTGCGGCAGGCCGAGCTTGACGTTGTCGCCGATGATCCGCCGGTCCGCGCCGAGCGCGAGTTCGAGGCCGCCGCCGAGGCAGTAGCCGGTGATCGCGGCGACGGTCGGCTGCGGCAACCGGGCCAGGCAGCCTAGATCCCGCTGCAGATCGCCGGCCATCGCCCGGGCCTGGTCGGCACTCAGCCCGGCCAGCTCGGTCAGATCGTCACCCGCCGAGAAGACGCGCTCGTCGCCGTAGAGCACGACCGCGGCCACCGCCGGGTCCGCGGCCACCGTGTCGGCCGCCCGCGCCAGCTCCCGCGCCAGCTGCGCGTTCACCAGGTTCATCGGCGGGCGGGCGATCCGGAGGACGGCGACGCGGCGCGCGGGAGCACCCTCGAGCAGATCCAGGGTCACGAATTCGGCCATGGGACGCCACGCTACCGGCCCGGCGCCGCCTTACTTGCGCACGGATCCCTTGAGCCTGCTCGCATCCGGCAGACCGGCGAAGTAGCGCTCGCCGTCCGGGAAACTGAGCATGCGCTCGCCGGTATCGGCGGACAGCACCGGCATGATCGGCTCGATGGCCGGCTCGGCGGCGAAAATCTCGGCGGTGGAACCGAATTCACCGAGCGCGTCCAACTGCGACCAGGTGGGCGGCAGCAGGATGTCGGTGCCGGCCCGCCAGCGCTCCAGCGCCTCGGCCGGGGTACGCCACTGCACCTCGGCCGCCTCGGAGGTGGCGCCGTCGGCCAGCTGGCCCTGCGGCAGCACCGCCACGAAGAACCGGGTGTCGTAGCGGCGCGGCTCGACCACCGGGGTGATCCAATTCGCCCACGGCCGAAGCAGATCCGCGCGCAGCACCAGTTTCTCCGCGGCTAGGAAGCCGGCCAGCGACAGCTCGCGGCGTTCCAGCTTGCCGCGGGCATCGCGGTATCCGGTGGTATCGGAGACGACGGTGTCTGCGGTCGGGCCGGCCAACAGCACACCGCATTCCTCGAACGTCTCGCGCACAGCGGCACAGACCAGCGCCTTGGCCCGCGGCTCGGTGGTGCCGAAACGCTCGGCCCACCAGGCGGGTTCGGGTCCGGCCCACTCGATGTCGGCGGTGCCGTCGGAGGGATCGACGCCGCCGCCCGGGAACACCGTCATCCCCGCCGCGAAGGCCATCGCGCCCACCCTGCGCTGCAGGAAGATCTCCGGACCGGATGCGCCGTCGCGCACCAGCATCACCGTCGACGCGTCCTTGGGCGACGGAGCCTGAGAGTCACCAGGCACATTTGTCTCACTCACTCCTGCACGATAACGCGCGCCCGGTGAGCGCCGTCACGGGCAGCGGTTCAGCGGTGGCGGTGTTTTCCGGCGCGCCGCGCGCGGCGGGCGAAGTAGCGGCCGTCCACCCGGTCGAGCGCGATGGCCTGACGGAAGGCGTCGCTGAGGTTCTCCGAGGTGAGGACGTCGGTGAGCAAACCTTGCGCGATCACTTCGCCCTCGTTGAGCAACAGTCCGTGGGTGAAGCCGGGCGGGATCTCCTCGACGTGGTGGGTGACCAGCACGATGGCGGGGGCGTCGGGGTCGGCGGCGAGGTCGCCGAGTCGTTCCACCAGTTCCTCGCGGCCGCCGAGGTCCAGGCCCGCGGCAGGCTCGTCGAGCAGCAGCAGTTCCGGGTCGGTCATCAGCGCGCGGGCGATCATCACCCGCTTGCGCTCGCCCTCCGACAGCGTGCCGTAGGTGCGGTCCGAAAGGTGTTCGGCGCCTAGGCTTTCCAGCATGTTGATGGCCCGGTCGGTGTCGACGTCGTCGTAGCGTTCGCGCCAGCGGCCCAAAACCGCGTAGCCGGCCGACACCACCAGGTCGCTGACCTTCTCGTCGCGCGGTACCCGCCCGGCCACCGCGGCCGAGGACAGGCCGATCCGCGGCCGCAGCTCGCTGACGTCCACCTTGCCGAGTACCTCACCGAGCAGATGGGCGATGCCCGAGGTCGGGTGCATCTCGGCGGCGGCCATGCGGAGCAGTGAGGTCTTGCCCGCGCCGTTGGGGCCGAGCACGACCCAGCGTTCGTCGAGCTCGACCTGCCAGGTGACCGGGCCCACGAGCGTGTGGCCCGAGCGGCGAACGGTGACGTCGGTGAAATCGATGAGCAGATCGGGATCCGGTTGCGGCACGCGGTCCATCTTGGCCCACCCGCCCGACTACTCGCCAACGCGGGCGGGTGTGAAAAGCGTGTCGCTCGGGTCAGCGGCGGCGGCCCAGCGCGAAGAGATCGCGAAGCCGCTGGTCGTCGGGTTGATCCGGATGATGATGGTCCTCGTCGTCCGACTTGTGTAGCAGCCGGGCAACGATGAGTGCCAACGGAACCGACAGGAGCACCCACAGGGCGAGAATCACCAGCAGCGTCGTCATAGCTGGTCCTTCCTTCGGTCGGCAAGGCCGCGATGCCGATATCTCCAGCCTCCGCCCGGGTGGCTCGGTGGGGGTAGGGCACAACGTCCTCGGTGAAGTTGCTTAGAGAGATACCCCGTTCGAACCCGCGCGACGCGCATTCGGCGCGGGTGTTTTCCAGCGGTTACGAGGATCGGGCCTGCACCGCGATCACCGTCATCGAGCCGGGCGCGACCTCGGTGAACCCGGCGTCGCGCACCGCCACCGCCGTGCCGCGCGCGACCTCATCGGTCAACTCTTTCCATTGTCGCGCATCGGCTTCCCGTACGGAGCAACGGAATTCCCGTTCGGCCCAGTGCAGCGCCTGCTCCGCAGTCAGCGCGCCCGCCAGCAACATGCTGGCGTGCCCCACCTGCGCGGCCGCCTTGCCCAGCGTCATGCCCAGTCGCGAATCCACCCACAGCACCGGCAATTCCGGGTCGGCGGGCCCCGGATCGTCGTGCTCGAGGTCGGTGCCGCCGATCTGCAACCGCCGGATCCGCGGGTCGACGTCGCCCACCGGTCCGGGAACGAACGCGCGCGCCTGCGCACCGTCGACCTCGACGGTGACGCCGTCCACCTCGTTCGCCGCGAGCCACTGGGCGCCCCGCGCGCGCCGGCTCACCTTGCGGATGCGCGAGCGCTTCCAGGCCAGATAGCGCTCGGCCCACTCGCCGCCCGGACCGACCCGCGGGTCCAGGCACAGCGCCACCGACGCGGTCGCCGCCGCGGCGAGCAGCGCGCTGCGCGGCGGCGGATCCACCTTGGGCAGGTGCAGCACGATCTGCATCGCCTGCACCAGGGCCGGGTCGTCGGGGTCACCTGCCCCGCCGTAGCCCTGCGCGAGTTCCGCGTGCCGGACGCGGAAGCCCTCCTCATCGCACTGCACCGGCTGTTCAGGGTTCTCCAGGGCGTCCCGGACTCCGGCACCGCATTCCGGGATGCTCGACATCACTCCACCTTGATCGTCATCGAAAACTTTTGCGCGGGTTCGATTCCCTGCTCCCACGGCCGCAGATAGTCCATCGAGAGCCTGGTGCTGCCCGCGGCCTTACCGACGAAGGTCCACACCGAACCACCGCCGGAACCGGGCGCGACCGGCACGTTCGGGTCCGGCTTGAACCCCGGATCGCCCTGCGCCTGAAGCAGATTCGCGTCCAGCTCGGTGATCTGCCACAGATATCCGGTGGACGGGTTCGCGGGCAGCGTCACCACCAGCGACTGCCCGACGGCGAGCGTCCGCTCCTGCCCGTTGTCGGCCTCGGTGGCCGTCACCGCGGCGGGCCCGGGCGCCGACGTCGGTGCGGCCGTGGAGCTCGCCCCCGAGTCGGTCGAATCGTTCTTGCCGCACCCGGCAACAGCCAATCCGAGCAGCAGCACAAGCAGAGATTTCCGCAACGCACCCTCCGATTTCGCCCCGACGATCTGGTCCGCGCCAGCCTACCGACGGCGACCGACGAACTCGGCCATCGACACCGGCGCACCGATCGGGGGCGCCGCCGTCACTGTTCGAGCGGCACGCGACGGATCAGTCCGTCCCGCGCGTCCGCGGCCTCCACCTCGTGCCGGGTGACGCCGAGGATGTACAGCACGGCGTCCAGGTAGGGATGCGACAGCGCGGTATCGGCGATCTCGCGCAGCGCCGGCTTGGCATTGAACGCCACACCGAGCCCGGCCGCGTTGAGCATGTCGATGTCGTTGGCGCCGTCGCCGACCGCCACCGTCTGCTCCATCGGCACGCCCGCCTCGGCCGCGAACTTGCGCAACGCGGTCGCCTTCGCCGCGCGGTCGACGATCTCGCCGACCACCCGCCCGGTCAGTTTGCCGCCCTGGATCTCCAGGGTGTTGGCCTGCACGAAGTCCAGCTCGAGTTCGTGCGCCAGCGGCTCGATCACCTGCCGGAAACCACCCGACACCACGCCGCAGCGGAACCCGAGCCTGCGCAACGTGCGAATCGTCGTGCGCGCGCCGGGCGTCAGCTCGATCTGGTCGGCCACCTCCTCGATCACCGACTCGTCCAGACCCGCGAGCGTCGCGACCCGCTGCCGCAGCGATTCGCCGAAATCGATCTCGCCGCGCATGGCGGACTCGGTGACCTTGCGGACCTCCTCCTCCACGCCCGCGTGCGCGGCGAGCATCTCGATCACCTCACCCTGGATGAGCGTCGAGTCGACGTCGAACACGATGAGCCGCTTGGCCCGGCGGGCCAGCCCGGCCCGCTCCACCGCGATGTCCACCTGTTCGGCGACCGCGACCTCGGCCAGCGCCGTGCGCAGCCGCGAGTCGGTGTCCGCGCCCGTGTCGGTCGCGGTGACCAGCAGCTCCATCCCGGTGACCGGGTAGTCCGCGACGCCGCGGATGGTGTCGATGTTGGCGCCGAGCGCGGCCAGCTGCCGCGACACCGCGCTGAACGCGTGCGCGGTGACCGGGGCGCCGAGGATGACCACCGCGTGGGTGGACATGGGCTGACGGCCGATCGCCGCGTCGACCTCCACGTCGACGTGCACGCCGACGGTGTTCATCGCCTCTTCGAGCTCGTCCTGCAACGACTCCGGATCACCCGGGCAGGTGACCAGCACGCCCAGGGTCAGTCGCCCCCGGATGACGACCTGCTCGACGTCCAGCAGGCTCACGTGGTGCCGCGACATCGCCGCGAGCAGCACGGACGTCACACCGGGACGGTCGGGTCCGGTGACGGTGACGAGAACGGTGGTGTCGGCCAACTGATCCACTCCAGGTTAGAAGTTGCGCTTGACCTCGTTGTCACGTCGCTCCGGTACTGCACAAACGAGTGTGCACCCGCTGTCACCAGCAGGTGCACACTCGTGGTCGTAAATGAAGTTCCTACTTGGTGGCCACAGCGCCTTCGTGAACGTCCGTGGCGTGCTTGCCCGAGCCCCAGCCGACGTGCGCCTCGGCGCGCATCCGCTCGACCATGTGCGGGTAGTGCAGCTCGAACGCCGGCCGCTCGGACCGGATCCGCGGCAGCTCGTAGAAGTTGTGCCGCGGCGGCGGGCAGGTGGTGGCCCATTCGAGCGAGTTGCCGTAGCCCCACGGGTCGTCCACGGTGACGACCTCGCCGTAGCGGAAGCTCTTGAAGACGTTCCAGATGAACGGCAGCATCGAGGCGCCCAGGATGAACGCGCCGATGGTGGAGATGGTGTTCAGCGTGGTGAAGCCGTCGCTGGGCAGGTAGTCCGCGTAACGACGCGGCATGCCCTCCGCGCCCAGCCAGTGCTGCACCAGGAACGTGGTGTGGAAGCCGACGAACGTGGTCCAGAAGTGCCACTTGCCCAGGCGCTCGTCCATCATCCGCCCGGTGATCTTGGGGAACCAGAAGTAGATGCCGGCGAAGGTGGCGAACACGATGGTGCCGAAGAGCACGTAGTGGAAGTGCGCGACGACGAAGTACGAGTCGGTGACGTGGAAGTCCAGCGGCGGGCTGGCCAGGATGACACCCGAGAGACCGCCGAAGAGGAAGGTCACCAGGAAGCCGATCGACCACAGCATCGGCGTCTCGAAGGTCAGCTGCCCGCGCCACATGGTGCCGATCCAGTTGAAGAACTTCACACCCGTCGGCACGGCGATCAGGAACGTCATGAACGAGAAGTACGGCAGCAGCACGGCGCCGGTGGCGTACATGTGGTGCGCCCACACCGCGATCGACAGCGCGGCGATGCCGAGCGTCGCGTAGACCAGCGTGGTGTAGCCGAAGATCGGCTTACGCGAGAACACCGGGAAGATCTCGGACACGATGCCGAAGAACGGCAGCGCGATGATGTACACCTCGGGATGCCCGAAGAACCAGAACAGGTGCTGGTAGAGCAGCACACCACCGGTGGCCGGGTCGTAGATGTGGCCACCGAGGTGACGATCGTAGGCGAGGCCGAACAGCGCGGCGGTCAGCAGCGGGAAGGCAAGCAGGACAAGCACGCTGGTGACGGCGATGTTCCAGGTGAAGATCGGCAGCCGGAACATGGTCATGCCGGGGGCCCGCAGGCAGACCACGGTGGTCAGCATGTTGACGCCACCGAGGATGGTGCCCAGACCGGAGACGGCGAGGCCGAGGATCCAGAGGTCGGCGCCGACGCCCGGCGAGTGCAGGATGTCGGTCAGCGGGGTGTAGGCGGTCCAGCCGAAGTCGGCGGCGCCACCCGGGGTGATGAAGCCCGCGGTCGCCATCGTGCCGCCGAACAGGTACAGCCAGTAGCTGAACGCGTTCAGTCGCGGGAAGGCGACGTCGGGGGCGCCGATCTGCAACGGCAGCACGATGTTCGCGAACCCGAACACGATCGCGGTCGCGTAGAACAGCAGCATGATCGTGCCGTGCATGGTGAACAGCTGGTTGAACTGCTCGGGCGAGAGGAACTGGAGGCCCGGGCGGGCCAGCTCGGCGCGCATCATCAGCGCCATCAGTCCACCGACGAGGAAGAAGCTCATCGCGGTCACCAGGTACATGACCCCGAGCACCTTGGGGTCGGTGGTGGTGACCATCTTGTAGAGATACGAACCCTTCGGCCCGGTCCGTGCCGGATACGGCCGAGTCGCTTCCAACTGCTGGACTGGCTGGGGCTCTACCGCAGTCACTGATCCTCCTGAAGGTGCCTTTAGGTTCGCTCCGCAGGCTCCGCTGCTTGCATCCATCCCCGGGACGGAACAGACGACAGTTCGCTTGCGCTCCTGGAATCGTAAACCGTGCTGCCGCAGCAATCCGCACGGGTCCTACTCTGTGTCGTATTTCGTTGGTCCGGGCACCGCGTCGGTGCCGACGGACCGGCAGCAGCGATGAGTTTCGTTCGTGGCAGGCGTCTCTACCGGTGACCAGTGTTCCATCCCTGTCCAGGAGACCAGCATGAGTGACCAGAATCAGCCCAGGCCCGGCGATCCCTGTTGGATCGACCTCTACACCTCCGATGTCGACCGCAGCATCGCCTTCTACGGCGAACTGTTCGGCTGGACCGCTGAGCGCGCCGACGAATTCGGCGGCTACGTCACCTTCCGGCAGGACGGTCGCGCGGTCGCGGGGGCCATGGGGCACACCGAAGATGACGCCGAGGCGCCCGAGCAGTGGACCGTCTATCTGGCCAGCCCCGACATCCAGGCGACCACGGACAGGGCGGTCGCGCGGGGCGGCAGCGTGGTGGTACCGCCGATGCCGGTCGGCGAGCTGGGCAGCATGGCCGTGCTCGGCGACGCGGGCGGGGTCGGCATCGGCGTCTGGCAGGCGGGCACGTTCCGCGGCATCGAGACGAACGCCATGGTCACCGGCGGGAAATGGGGCGACAACGAGGGCGTGCCGTCCTGGTTCGAACTGCATACCCGCGCCTACGACGCCGCACTGGACTTCTACCGCGACGTGTTCGGCTGGCAGGACCCGTTCACCATCTCCGACGCCGACGAGTTCCGCTACACCACCATTCATTCGGACAGCCCGATGCTGGGCGGCGTCCTCGACGCGTCGACGTTCCTGCCCGCGGGCGTGCCGGGCGCCTGGTCGGTGTACTTCGGCGCGAACGATGTGGACAAGACGGTCGCCAAGGTGGTCGAGCTGGGCGGTTCGGTCATCCGGCCGGCCGAGGACAGCGAATTCGGCAGGCTGGCGACCGTCACCGATGTCACCGGCGCGCGGTTCAGCATCGGCGGGGACAAGGCTTGAGCCCGTGGTCCGCGCGGAACTCCCTGTCCGGCAGTGAGATTCCGCGCGGCCAGGACCGCGGGCTCGGACGCGGCGGGCAAGCAGGCGCACGACCGCACTGACCTGTCCCGCTCGGCCGCCGCGCACGCATGTACCCTCACCCGCATGCCGCTGAGCGCCTTCGTTCGCACCCGAAACCGCACAGCTTCACCCCGATCCGGCACCGCCCGCGTGGCGCGCCGGACGGTCGCCGTCGCCGCCTTGTGCGCGACCGTGGTCGCGGCGGGCTGCTCCAGCAAGCCCGACGACGCGAGCAGCATCGTGCGCACCACCACGAACATCGCCGGCGCGGGCGTCATCGGGCTCGAGCGGGACACCACCAAGGCCTGTGCCCTGCCGAGCGCGCCCGATCCGGCGAGCGGCGGTACCCGCACGGTCACGCACGCCGCCGGCGTCTCCGAGGTGCCCGCCGACCCGCAGCGCATCGTCGTGCTCACCACCTCCGCGCTGGACGCGGTGTGCGCGGTCGGCCTGTGGGAGCGGGTGGTCGGCGCGGTCACCCTCGACGGCCCGGACCCGCAGCCCGCCTACCTCGGCACCGGTGTGCTGAAGATCCCCGGCGTCGGGACCGCCGCCCAGCCGAATCCCGCGCTGATCGCCGACCTGCACCCCGATCTCATCCTCGGCGATATCCCTACCGCCACAACGAGTTACGACGCACTCCGGGCGATCGCCCCCACCGTGCTGGTCGGCGCGAACAACAGCTGGCAGGCCGAATTCACCGCGCTCGCAGCGGGATTGGGCCGCAAGACGGCCGCGGACACCGCGCTGGAGAACTACCGCACCGAGGCGACCGACATCGGCAACGCGATCTCGGCCGGTCAGACTCAAGCCTCGCTGCTGCGATTCACCGCCGATACCAACGAGGTTCAGGGCAGCAACAGCTTCGCGGGCCAGGTCGTCGGCGATGTGGGCGTGCAGCGACCGACCGCGCAGCGCGGACCGTCGTTCACGGTCGAACCGGACCAGTTCGCCACCAAGGTGGAGGGTGATCTGATCTACGTGATCCTCGCCGGTGCGGCGGGCAAGGAGCACGGCGAGAAGGTCATGCGCACCGACGATTTCAAAGATCTCGGCGCCGCGACCGACAAACGCGTCTTCGCCGTCGAGGACACCGTCTGGCACGGCAACGGCCTGGTCGCCGCCCGCGCACTGCTCACCGACCTCAACGGCACGCTCAACGGGTTCGTCACCGATTAGCTCCGCGGTACCCCCTGGGGTGAAATTTTCCCCACCCTGGGAGGTACCACCACCAGCGCTTGGGTTGCTGTCGAAGTTTCCCCTCGTAGACGAGATTTAGAGGTACGCAAGAGAACCTCTTCACCGAGACTTCGAGGGATAACCACCATGCACACGCTGACCGATACGCTCGCCGGCAACATCCGCCACCTGCCGCTCGCGCGGCCCGTCGCCGAGGTCGATCCGAACGCGGTCGTGGTTTCCACCGGCGACTGTGCCCTCACCTACGCCGAGCTGGACCGCTGGTCGAACCGGCTGGCCCGGCTGCTGCTCGGCCTCGGCGCCGGCTCGAGCACCCGGGTCGCGATCGCCATCGACGACGAGATCGAATCCGTGGTCGCCGAGCGCGCCATCGTCAAGCTCGGCGGCCTGCCGGTGCCCGCCGCCGCGGACGGCACGTTCGTGCTGGGCACCACGGTCGGCGTGACCACCAAGGCGCGGCGCGGCGCGCTCACCGACACCATCTCCTGGCTGGTGCTCGACGATCGCTCGACCCTGCAGCGCTACCTGGCCGGTTCCGACGCACCGCTCACCGCCGCCGATCAGCTGCCCATGTCCGCCTGACCCCTGGGCGCTCCCGACCAGGTTCGGGCGCGCCCAGCGGCATGTTTGCCACACATGTCCGCAATCGGCATCGGTGCACACGTCATCGGTTCAGAATGAATCCTGTCGCGAGCTGTGCGGCGGGGTACTACCACTACCGCAGTGGCTAGGCGGCGGTCACTCCGCGGCAGCTGCGGGCGGTAAGAACGTAGGACTATTCATGCAACAGCCTCTCCCCTCGCCCCTCGAGACCGGCGGAGCTCTGCCCGAAGGCGCCTTCGCGCTGTCGGCAGCCCAGCGCGGCATCTGGTTCGCCCAGCACATCGCCGGCGACACCCCGATCTCCATCGCCCAGTACGTCGAGCTGACCGGTCCGATCGACCTCGATCTGCTCGCCGACGCGGCCCGGCAGGCGGGGCGCGAGTTCGGCACCGGATACCTGCGGCTGATCGAGGTCGACGGCCAGCCGTACCAGTTCGTCGACACCACCCTGGACGACAGCCTGCTCACCCTGGACCTGCGCGGCGAACGCGACCCGGAGGCCGCCGCGCGCGCGTGGATGCGCGCGGAGTACGACGCGCCGCTGGACCTGACCAGGGACCGGCTGGTGCGCGTCGCGATGCTGCGCCTCGCCGACGACCGCTGGTACTGGTATTCCCGGATCCACCACATCGTGCTCGACGGCATGGGCGCGCTGACCGTGGTGCAGCGCACCGGCGAGCTGTACAACGCGGCGATCGAGGGCAAGCAGCCGCCCGCCGCGAAGGCCGAGGATCTGCGCAAGATCGTCGAGGCGGATCTGGCGTATCGCAATTCGGACCGGTTCGGGGCCGACCGGGAGCACTGGCTCGAACATCTCGACGGGATGGCGGATCCGGTCAGTCTGGCCGGTCGTACGGCCGAGGTGGACGCGCATCCGAGCCGGGTCGCGGGCGCGTTGCCGCCGGAGACCACGCAGTTGCTCGATTCGGTCGCGAAGGCGGCGTCCTCGGGCGTCGCGCCGACCGTGGTCGCGGCGTTCGGCGCGTATCTCGCCGCGATGACCGGCGCGCCGGAAGTCGTTCTGAGTCTTCCTGTTTCGGCACGGACGACGGCGATACTGCGGCGTTCCGGCGGGATGATCGCCAATGTTGTTCCGCTGCGGCTGCGGTTGACGCCGAAAACCACGGTCGGCGAGGTGATCCAGGCGGCGCAGGGCGAGCTGACCGGGGCGTTGCGGCGGCAGCGGTACCGCCAGGAGGACATCTTCCGTGATCTCGGCTGGCCGATGGACGAGGCGGCGTCGTTCGGTCCGTCGGTGAACCTGATGATGGTGGACACCAGGATCCAGCTCGGTGCGGTGACCGGGCGGCTGCATGTGCTCACCTCCGGACTGATCGATGACCTGTTCGTCAACGTGTATCCCGGCGTGGGCGGCGAGAGCACCCACATCGACTTCCAGGGCAACGGAAACCTGTACAGCGACGCCGAATTGGCGGCGCAGCACGCTCGGTTCCTGTCGTTCCTGCACGCGTTCCTCGCCGCCGGGACGGAGGCGGCGCTGTCGACGGTTCCGGTGGTGTCCCCCGATGAGCGGGCCGAATTGGCGCCGGCCCGTGGCCCCGCGGGTGTCACACCGCGCACCTTGCCCGAAATCCTCTCGGCCGGCGCGGCACTCGATCCCGACGCGGTGGCGATCCGGGCGGGAGCGGACACGTTCACCTACCGGCAGGTCGACGAACACGCGAATCGTCTGGCCCGGGTGCTCATCGCGGCCGGTGCGGGACCTGAACGGACCGTAGCCATTTCGATTCCGCGCTCGGCCGAGTCGGTGCTCGCGATGATCGCGGTGGCCAAGACCGGTGCGGCGTTCGTGCCGATCGATCCGACCTATCCCGCCGACCGGATCGAGCACATGGTCGGCGACAGCGGCGTGGTCGCGGGGGTGACCGTCGCGGCGGCACGGAAGTCGCTGCCGGACCGGGTGAACTGGCTGATCCTCGACGACGAGACGACCGCGCGCAGGGTGCGCGAGCAGGACGCGTCGGCGGTCGCCGTTGCTTCGGCGCACCTCGATCAGGTGGCGTACATCATCTACACCTCGGGCTCGACCGGGTTGCCGAAAGGCGTGCTGGTTTCGCATCGCGGGCTGGCGAACCTGGCCACCGGCTCGGCGGCCGGATTCGGAATCAGCGCGGATTCCGTTGTGGCGCACGCGGTATCGCCGAGCTTCGACATCTCCGTCGAGGAGATCCTGGTGACCCTGGCCAGCGGCGCCACGCTCGCCGTCGTGCCGCCCTCGGCCTACGCGGGCGAGGAGATGGCGCAGGTGCTGCGCGCCCATCGCGTCACCCACCTCAATGTCACGCCTACGGTGGTGAGTTCGCTCGACCCGGCCACCCTGCCGGACCTGCGCACGGTGATCGTCGGCGGCGACGCGTGTCCGCCCGAGCTGGTGGCCAAGTGGTCCGGGCGCACGCTGTTGAACGGGTACGGGCCCACCGAAACCACGGTGACCGTGACGTTGAGTCAGGCGCTCGCGCCCGCCGCGCCGGTGACCATCGGCAGTCTTGTCCGCGGCGTCTGCGCGGTCGTGCTCGACCCGTGGTTGCGGCCGGTGCCGCCCGGCACGATCGGCGAGCTGTATCTGGCGGGCGCCGGGCTGGCCCGGGGCTACCACCGGCGCAACGGGCTCACCGCGGGCCGTTTCGTCGCCAATCCGTACGAGGCCGGTGCGCGGATGTATCGCACCGGCGACCTGGTGCGCTGGCGCACGCGCGGTGACCGGCTCGAGCTGGAGTACCAGGGGCGCAGCGACTTCCAGGTGAAGGTTCGCGGGTTCCGGATCGAGCTGGGCGAGATCGATGCCGCGCTGCAACGGCAGCCGGAGATCGACTTCGCGATCACCCTCGGCGCTGAGACCGCCGCCGGGGCAACCGCATTGGTGTCTTACGTACTGCCCAAGCCCGGAGTCGAGGTGCACCCCGAGGCGCTGAAGGCCGCTGCCGGCGAGACCCTTCCGGCGTACATGGTGCCTTCCGTCGTGATGGTGCTCGACCACATCCCGCTCACTCCGCTGGGCAAGGTGGACCGTAAAGCCTTGCCCGCACCGGATTTCGGCGCGCGGACGATCGTCAGCCGGGCGCCGTCCACTCCGCGCGAGGAGGCCCTGGCGGCGCTGTTCGCCGAGGTGCTCGGGCTGGACGCGGTCGGGGTCGACGAGAGCTTCTTCGCGCTCGGCGGGGACAGCATCGTGTCCATCCAACTGGTGTCGCGGGCCAAGGCCGCCGGCATAGGGCTCAGCGCGCGGGATGTGTTCGAGCGCAAGACCGTTGCCGCGCTGGCCGCCGTCGCCACCGAGGTACGGGCACAGGTGGTGCACGAGTTGCCCGGTGGCGGCGTCGGCGCGGTCGAGCTCACGCCGATCGTGCACGCCATGCTCGAGCAGGGTGACAGCTGGCAGCGGTTCAGCCAGGCGGTGCTGGTCGGACTGCCCGCCGGCTTCGGCCGGGGGCAGCTCGTCGCGGCGGTGCAGGCCTTGCTCGACCATCATGACCTGCTGCGCTCGACGCTGCGGCCGGGTGCCGACGGCTGGGAATGGACGGTGGCCGAGCGGGGCGCCGTAGACGCCGAAGCGCTGGTGGAAGACGTCGCGGCGGGTACGGACCGCGAGCAGACGCGGGAGCACGCGTTGCAGCGCGCCGCAGACCTGCTCGATCCGGCGGCCGGGGTGGTCGCGCGGTTCGTGCTCATCGAGGAGGCCGAGCCCGTCCTGTGGCTGGTGCTGCATCATCTGGTGACCGACGGCGTCTCCTGGCGCATCCTGCTGCCGGATCTGGCCACCGCCGCCATGGGTGGCACGCTCGCGCCGGTCGGGACGTCGTTCCGGCGGTGGGCGCACGGCCAGGCCGAGCAGGCGCGCCTGCGCACTACCGAATTGCCGCTCTGGCAAAGCATTCTGGCGACACCCGATCCGGCGCTCGGTACCGAACTCCCCGATCCGGCCGTCGATGTCGTCGCGACCATGGCGAACCACCGGACCGTCATCGATCCGGCGATCGCGGAGACCGTGCTCGGCACCGCGCCCGATCGATTCCATTGCGGCGCGGACGATGTGCTGCTCGCCGCGCTCGCGCTGGCGGTCGGGCGATGGCGCGGACGGACCGCGACGCTGCTCACCCTCGAGGGTCACGGCCGGGCGGAGGAAATCCTGCCCGGCGCCGACGTCGCGCGCACGGTGGGCTGGTTCACCAGCGTCTATCCGGTCGCGGTCGACCTGGCCGGCATCGATCTCGGCGACGCGTTCGCCGGCGGCTCCGCGGCGGGCGCCGCCATCAAGACCACGAAGGAACAACTGCGGAAAGTGCCGGACAAGGGCATCGGCTTCGGCATGCTGCGCTACCTCGACGCCGAATCCGCCGCGGCACTGGCCGACAGCCCGATCCCCCAGATCAGCTTCAACTACCTGGGCCGCGCGAACACCGGCGCGGAGACCGGACCCTGGCTGCCGCAACGCTTCGCGGCGACGCAGGACGATCGAGCACCGCTGGCGGCGGCCGTCGACATCAACGCCGTGCGCACCGACGCGGGCCTCGAAGTCACCTGGGCCTACGCGAGCAGGGTGCTCGACGCGGACGACGTCGCGCAGCTCGCCGGACTCTGGACCGAGGCGCTGCGGGCACTCGCCGCGCACGCGGAGTCCGCGGGCTCCGGCGGTCGCACGCCGTCGGACTTCGATCTCGTTCCGGTGACTCAGCCGCAGATCGACACCTGGGAGCGCGAGTATCCGAATCTCGCCGATGTGTGGCCACTTTCACCGCTGCAATACGGCCTGCTCTTCCACGCGCTGTACGACTCCGACACGGCCGACGGCTACACCGTGCAGTCGCTGCTCACCCTGGCCGGCACCGTCGACGCGGACCGGTTGCGCACCGCCGCACAGGCGTTGGTGACCCGGCACGAGAACCTGCGGGTCGCCTTCGTCGAGACCGACGACGGCCCGCGTCAGCTGGTGCTGTCCGGGGCCGAAATCCACTGGCAGGACGTGGATCTGACCGGCATCGCCGATCCCGCGGCGCGGCAACGGGAGCTAGACCGGGTGATCGCGCTGGACGCCCGCACCCGCTTCGAGCTCACCCGGCCGCCGCTGGTGCGCTTCACCCTGATCCGCACCGCCGCCGACGCGTACCGGTTCGTCCTCACCAATCACCATCTGGTGCTGGACGGTTGGTCGACGCCGCTGCTGGTGCGCGAACTGCTCGCCCTCTACGTCACCTCGGGGGACGCGTCCGCGCTGCCGCCCGCGCACTCCTATCGCGAGTTCCTGTCCTGGCTGGACGAGCGGGACGACGCCGAATCCGTTGCCGCGTGGGCGCAATCGCTGGCCGGGATCGACACGCCGACCCGCGCCGTACCGACGCTGGCGGGCATCGAGTCGACCGAGACCGGGATGCTGTCCGTCGATCTGTCCGCCGACACCGTCGCCCGGTTGGAATCGACCGCCCGCGAAGCCGGCGCCACGGTCAACACGCTGGTGCAGGCCGCCTGGGCGATGCTGCTCGCCATGCTCACCGGGCGCACCGATGTGGTGTTCGGCGGCACGGTCTCCGGTCGGCCGCCGGAGCTGGCTGGGGTCGAAGAGATGGTCGGGCTGTTCATCAACACCCTGCCGGTACGGGTGCGGCTCGATCCGGCGGAGAAGGTGGTCGACCTGCTCGCCCGCGTGCAGGCCGAGCAGGCGCGGCTGATGGATCACCAGCACGTCGGACTGGCCGCGATCCACCAGGCGGTCGGGCTCGCCGAATTGTTCGACACCCTCACCGTTTTCGAGTCCTATCCGATCGATCGCGAGGCGCTCTCGCAGGCCCTCGACATCGCGGGCATGCGGGTGCTCGACGTCGAAGGCACCGATGCGACGCCATACCCGTTGAACCTCATGGTGATTCCGCTGCGCGGCGCCGACGGGCACGACACCCTGCGGGTCAGCGTGAAATTCATGGCCGATCAACTCGATCCCGCGGCGGCGCGACCGCTGCTGGATCGCTTCGTCCGGCTACTCACCCAGCTCGCGGACAATCCGCGCGCCCTGGTCTCGCAGGTGCAGTATTGCGACGAGACCGAACGTGCCGCGCTGCTTCCGGTTCGGGGGCCGGAGTCGCTGCCGATGCGGACCCTGCCGGAGATCCTGGCCGCCGGTGCGGCGATCGACGGCGATGCCATCGCGGTCAGCGCGGGCGAGCTCACCATGAGCTACGGCGAACTCGACGCCTGGTCGAATCGCTTCGCGCGGCTGCTGTTGAGCCGGGGTGTCGGGCGTGAGGTGTTCGTGGTGCTCGCACTGACCCGTTCGCTGGAATCGGTGGTCGCGGTGTGGGCGCTGGCCAAGTCCGGCGCCGCGTTCGCGCCGCTGGACCCCAGCTATCCGGTCGAGCGGATCGAGCACATGCTCACCGACTCCAAGGCGCCCATCGGGGTGACGGTCACCGCCACCGGCGAGACGCTGCCCGGCAGCATCGACTGGCTGCTGCTCGACGACCTCAACACCATCCGCCGGGTGATGACGGTCTCCCCCGACCCGATCACCGACGAGGAACGCGGCGGTCCGATCGATATCGACCAGACGGCGTACCTGATCTACACCTCGGGCTCGACCGGCAAGCCGAAGGCCGTGCTGCTCAGTCATCGCGGCATCGCGAATCTGGTCGCCACCCAGCGGGATTCGCTGGATCTGGATCCGACGGCCAGCGCGTTGCAGGTGGCGTCGCCGAGCTTCGACGCCTCGGTCTTCGAGTTGCTGACCGCGCACGGGTCCGGCGGCCGACTGGTCGTCTCGCCGCCAGATGTCTACGGCGGCACCGAATTGGCCCGGCTGCTGCGCACCGAACGGGTGACGCACGCGGTGATCACGCCGTCCGCGCTGGCCACCATGGAGCCGGACGATCTCGAGCACCTGCGGGTGCTCTCGGTAGCCGGTGAGGCGGCCACACCCGAGCTGATCGAGCGCTGGTCGGCCGGTCGGCGGATGGTGAATCTATACGGCCCCACCGAGTTCAGCATCTGGGCGACCGGGCCGGCCGAACTCGTCGCGGGCGAACCGATCACGATCGGCGGGCCGGTCCGCGGTGCGGCGAACATGGTGCTCGACACCTGGTTGCGCCCGGTGCCGGTCGGCGTAGCCGGTGAGCTGTACCTGGCCGGACCCGCGCTCGCCCGCGGCTACTTCAACCGGTTCGAGATGACGGCGAGCCGATTCGTCGCCGACCCGTTCGGCGCGCCCGGCGAGCGGATGTACCGGACCGGCGACATGGTGCGCTGGGTGGCGGGCAGCGCCGGCTACGAGCTGGAGTACCTGGGCCGCAGCGACTTCCAGGTCAAGATTCGCGGCCTGCGCATCGAACTCGGTGAGATCGACGCGGTGCTGTCGCGCGACGAGCAGGTCGAGTACGCGGTGACGATCGGCCGGGCCGGACCGGCCGGGGCGACCGTGCTGGTGTCCTATGTGCTGCCCGTCGAGGGGGCCGAGCTGGATACCGAACGGCTGCGCGTGCAGATCGCGGGCGAGCTGCCCGGGTACATGGTGCCGGGCTATCTCGTTGTGCTCGAATCGATTCCGCTCACTCCGGTCGGCAAGCTGGACCGCAAGGCCCTTCCGGTGCCGGACTTCTCCGACACCAACCGGCCCTACCTCGCGCCGCGTACCTCGGTGGAACGGGCCGTGGCCGCGGTGTTCGGTGAGGTGCTCGGCAGCGAACGGGTCAGCGTCGATCAGTCGTTCTTCGAGCTCGGCGGCAATTCGCTCAGCGCGACCAAGGTGGTCGCCCGGGTCAACTCGGCCCTCGGCTCGACCATCGCGCTGCGTGATCTGTTCGACGCGCCCACCGTCGCGCAGCTGTCCGCGCGGGTGGTTCCGGCGAGCGGCGGGCAGCCAGGCCGCCTCGCGCTCGCACCGCGGATCCGGCCGGATCGCATTCCGTTGTCGCCCGCGCAGCAGCGCATGTGGGTGATGAACCGGCTGGATCCTGGCTCACCCGCGTACAACATCGCGGTCGCGCTGCGGTTGACCGGCGCACTCGACGTCGAGGCGATGCGCCTGGCCCTGACCGACGTGGTCGAGCGGCACGAGAGCCTGCGCACCATCTACCCGGCGGACGCCGAGGGGCCGCGGCAGGTGATCATGGGCGCCGAAACGGTCGCGCCCGCACTGCCCGTGGTGGACACCGAAGACGGTGTGCCCCTCAGGGATCGGATCACCGCGTTGGCGGGCACCGGTTTCGACATCACCCACGAGCCGCCGCTGCGGGTGGGATTGTTCCGGATCGCCGCAAGTCCCGATTCCACTGATACCGACGAGGCGGGCCTACAGGTGCCGGTTCCGTCCGCGCGCACCGCCGGTTCCGGACCGGTGTCGTCCGGACCGTTCGGCGGCGTCCCTGCGGTTTCCTCCAGCTCATCGGCCGGCGTGGCCGCCGTCTCGTCCGGGCATTCCGTGAAGTCGGGGGCCGATTACCCGCCGAGCGCCGATCAGGCGGCCACCGAAGCCGGTTCGGTGCACGTCGTCGTGCTGGTGGTGCATCACATCAGCGCGGACGGGGCGTCGATGGCACCGCTGGCAGCCGACTTGGTCGCCGCGTACTCCGAGCGGTCGTCCGGGGCGGAGACGAGCAGGGTGCCGCTGGCCGTGCAGTATGCCGATTTCGCGCTGTGGCATCGCGAGGTGCTCGGCGACGAGGACGATCCGGAATCGCTGGCGGCGCGGCAGGTCCGGTTCTGGACCGACACGCTCGCCGATGCGCCGGATGTGCTGGAGTTGCCCGCCGACCGGCCGCGGCCCGCCGTGCAGTCGATGCGCAGCGCCGACGTCGAGTTCGCCGTCGATGCCGAATTGCACAGTGGCCTGGTCGAATTCGCCGCGACGCACAACGTCAGCGTGTTCATGGTCGTGCACGCGACCCTCGCGCTGCTGCTGGCCCGGCTCGGCGGTACCGACGATGTGGTCGTCGGCACGCCGGTGGCGGGACGCGGCGAGCAGGTGCTGGATGAGCTGGTCGGCATGTTCGTCAACACCCTCGCCTTGCGCACGCGGGTCGATCCGGACGCCGGATTCCTCGACTTCCTCACCGCGGTCCGTTCGGCGGATCTCGATGCGTTCGCCAACACCGACGTCGCCTTCGAACGACTCGTGCAGGCGTTGAATCCGGCCCGGTCGACGGCGCACCATCCGCTGTTCCAGGTGTCGCTGTCGCTGCAGAACTTCGTCGAGCCGGTGCTGGAGCTGCCCGGACTGCGGTTCGAGGTGGAGGACTTCGACCGGCGCGCTTCGCAATTCGACCTGACGCTGGACCTGCGCGAACGTTTCGACCAGTCGGGCCCGGCCGGGCTGGCCGGTGTGCTGACCTACGCCACGGACCTGTTCGACGCGGCCACGGTGTCCTCGTTCGCCACGCGCTGGCGGCGGGTGCTCGCCACGGTGTTGGCGGCGCCGGACGTGCGGCTCGCCGATATCGACCTCCTCGACGACGCCGAGCGTACCGCGCTGGTGCCGGTGCGCGGGCTCGAAAGTGCAGGCACGACAACGCTTCCCGACTTGCTCGCCGCGACGGTGGCGCGGTATCCGGACCATCCGGCCGTGGTGGCCAACGGCGATACGACGACCTATCGCGAGCTCGACGCGTACGCCAATCGGCTGGCCCGGCTCCTGCTCGCGGCGGGGGCAGGCCCGGAAACCGTGGTCG
Source organism: Nocardia sp. NPDC006044 (assembly GCF_042871115.1). NCBI lineage: Bacteria > Bacillati > Actinomycetota > Actinomycetes > Mycobacteriales > Nocardiaceae > Nocardia > Nocardia sp. NPDC006044. Next base: position 1,022,312 of record NZ_JBIAID010000001.1, on the reverse strand, counting down.
CGCTCGGTCTTCCGCGCTCCGCCGATCTGCTCACGGCGGTCTGGGCGGTGGCGAAGATCGGCGCGGCGTTCCTGCCGGTCGATCCGAAGCATCCGATCGAGCGGATCGAGCACATGCTCACCGATTCCGGTGCGCGGGTCGGCCTCACCACGGTCGCCTACCGATCGACGCTGCCGGACAGCACGCAGTGGCTCGTGCTGGACGACCTGCGGTTCGTGGAACGCTGGTCGGCCGCGAGCCCACGCCCGCTGCGGGACCGGGAGTTGCCGCGACCGGTCCGGCTGGACAACCCCGCCTGGCTGATCTACACCTCCGGGTCGACCGGCACGCCCAAGGGTGTCTCCGTGTCCCATCGTGGCATCGCCGACTTCGTTGCGGCGCAGGGCGATCTGCTCGAACTGGACGAGTTCTCCCGGGTGCTGCACGTCGCCTCACCGAGTTTCGACGCGTCGATCCTGGAGGCGCTGATGGCGTTCGGGTGGGGCGGCGCTTCGGTCGTCGCGCCGGCCGAGGTCTTCGGCGGAAGCGCGCTCGCCGAATTGATCGACGCGGAGCGGGTCACGCACGTGATGATCACGCCGTCCGCGCTCGCCACCATCGACCCCGCGGAGGTTTCGGGGGTGCAGGTGCTGGCGGTGGGCGGCGAGGCGGTGGGGGCCGAGCTCATCGAGCGTTGGTGCGGCACCGGAACCACCGATCAGCACGGCGCCATCGTGCGCCGCCGCGGGGCCCGGCGCCGGCGGATGGTCAATCTGTACGGCCCGACCGAGTTCACCGTCGTGGCAACGGGTTCCGCGCTGAGCCCCGAGGCACCGGTCACCCTGGGGCCGCCGATTCGCGGCGCGGCGGCGATGGTGCTCGACGGCCGGTTGCAGCCGGTCCCGGTCGGCGTCGCCGGCGAGCTGTACCTCGCGGGGCACGCCCTGGCGCGCGGCTACCACGCCAGACCGGGACTGACCGCAGGACGCTTCATCACCAATCCCCATGGCGCACCGGGTGAACGCATGTACCGCACCGGCGACCTGGTGCGGTGGGTGCACGGTACGGCGGGCGCCTTGACGCTGGAGTACTTGGGCCGCACCGATTTCCAGGTCAAAGTACGCGGTCAGCGGATCGAGCTCGGCGAGATCGACGCGGTGCTCGGCCGGGTGGACGGTGTCGATTTCGCGCTCACCCTCGGTGTCACCGGCCCGTCCGGATCGACCGCGCTGGCGGCCTATCTGGTGCGCAGGCCGGACGTCGCACTCGACATCGCGCGGATCCGGGCGCAGGCTGCCGACAGCTTGCCCGGCTACATGGTGCCGTCCGCCTTCGTCGTGCTCGACGAGATCCCGCTCACCGCGGTCGGAAAGCTCGATCGGAAAGCCTTGCCCGCACCGGAATTCGGCGCCGAAGAGACCGAGTACCGAGCCCCTCGCACGGCGACGGAGCAAGCGCTGGCGCAGATCGTCGCCGAGCTGCTCGGTCGCGACCAGGTCGGGGTCGACGATTCGTTCTTCGAACTCGGCGGCGACAGCATTCTCGCGATCCAGCTCGTGACCCGGGCCAAGCAGCGGGGCATCTCCTGCACGCCGCTGCAGGTCTTCGAGCATCGCACGGTGGCCGCGCTGGCCGCGGCGGTGGACGCCGACGGTGTGGTGGCGGCACTGCCCGAGCTGCCCGGTGGCGGGGTCGGCGAGCTGCCGCTCACGCCGCGGATGCGGTACCTGATCGAGCACGGCGGACAGCTGCGTTCGGCCCGGACGGCGGTGCTCGAGCTGCCGGTCGGCATCGAACGGGCGCAGCTCGTTGCCACGCTCGCGGCCGTCGTCGACCGGCACGACATGCTGCGCGCGCGGCTGGTCGACGGCGCACGGCTGCTGGTGCGTGAGCCGGGGTCGGTCGATGTCGGCGCCCTGGTGCGCCGCATCGAGTTCGATGCCGCCGCCGACCCGGTCGATCTGCGCGAATACGTTGTCGCGGAACTGAATTCCGAGTCGAACCGGCTGGACCCGTCGAACGGCATTGTGCTGCGGTTCCTCTGGCTGGACCCACTGGGTGACGCGGGGACGCGGACCAAGGCGGGACGGCTCATCGTGCTGCTGCCCCGCCTGCTGATCGACGACGCTTCCTGGGGCATTCTGCTGCCGGACCTGATGGCGGCCTGGGCTCAGGTCTCGGTCGGCAACACCCCGATGCTCGCCGAGACCGGCACCTCGATGCGCCGGTGGGCGCATGCGCTGGTAGACGAATCACGCACGGCCGGGCGAGTTTTCGAACTGGGACAGTGGCAGGGTGTGCTCGCCGGCGCGGATCCGCTGATCGGTGCGCGGGCGCTGGACCCGGCCATCGATCAGGCACGCGCGTTGCGCACTGTGCGGTGCGAGGTGTCGGAGGCGGTGACCGCCGCGGTACTGACCACCCTGCCCGCCCAGTTCGCGGGGAATGCCGACGACATCCTGCTCGCCGCGCTCACGCTGGCGCTGCTGCGCTGGCGCGCACGCCGATCCGGCGAGGGCGGCACGGACGTCATGATCCGGCTCGAAAGTGATGGCAGGCAGGCGATTCCCGGCGCGTCGCTGGTCCGCACGATCGGCTCGTTCGGCGCGATCTACCCGATGCGGTTCGAGCTGGCGGGCGTCGATCTCGATGCGGCCTTCGCGGGCGGTGCGGCGATGGGCGCGGCGATCCGCGCGGTGAAGCGTCGACTGCGGTCGGTGCCGGACGGCGGGATCGGGTTCGGGCTGCTGCGTTACCTCAATCCCGAGACCGCAACGGAATTGGGCACGGATCTGCCCGGGCAGGTCAGCTTCGCCCACCGAGCCCGGAGCACCGCGGGTGACGTCCCGGCCGGGCTGCACGGCCTGGGCTGGACACCGACCGACGAGTTCGGCGACCTGACTGCTGTCGACGATCCCCGAACTCCGGCCCTTTCGGCGCTCGAGGTGAACACGATGCTGGTCGACGATCGATTGCGGGCCGATTTCACCTTCCCCAAGACCCTGCTCGATCGGGGCGACGTCGCCGCGCTGGCCGGTCTGTGGGTCGATGCGCTCCGCGCGGCAGCGGATTTCGCGGACACTCCGGCGGCGGCAACGGCCGCCGCCGAGGAAGCCGCAGCGCTCGCGGCGAGCCGGCCCGCGCTGGAAGCCACCCTCGGACTGGACGTGGTGCTGCCCATCCGCTCCCACGGCACCGAGCCGGCGCTGTTCTGCGTCCACCCGTCCTCCGGAATCTCCTGGAGCTACTTGGGATTCGCGCAGACGCTGCGTCCGGGCCGGCCGATCTACGCCCTGCAGGCACCGGATCTCAGCGGCCGCGAACCGTCGTTGCGTTCGATCGAGGAGTTCGCCGAGCGGTATGTGCGCGAGATCCGCGCCATCCAGCCGGCTGGGCCGTACCACCTGCTCGGGTGGTCGTTCGGCGGGCTGATCGCACACGCGATCGCCGCGAAGTTGCAGGCGTCCGGCGACCACGTCGGCCTTGTGGCACTGCTGGATTCCGATACCGCCGACGTCGACGGTGACGAGGTCGAGCAGCTCACCGCGGGGGCGTTCGTGAACAGTTTCGGCGCGATCTTCGGGATCCACGATGTGCCGGCCGACGCCACCGCGAGCGCGGCGGCCGAGCTCATCCGCGACCGGCTCGGCGGCCTGACGGTCGTCGACGCGGACATGATCGAGCGCCTGGCCGCGTCGTACAACGCGGCGGCGCGCGCCCGAGCGGGCTACCAGCGGCCGGTATTCGACGGTGACCTGCTGTATTTCAGCGCCACCGTGGACAGCTCCGACGTGGTCGGCCCGGATGGCTGGCGGCCGTACGCGACCGGCGCCGTCGTCAACTACGACATCGAGGTCACGCACAACGAGCTGACCGCACCGCACGTGCTGCCGATCATCGCGCGCGTACTCGATGAACATTTGAAGGGACAGGCATGAATTCCGAACAGGGCGTTGTCGTCGAAGGGGTCGAGAAGTCGTTCGGCGCCGTAAAGGCTTTGCGCGGAGTCGATTTCGTCGCGGCGCCGGGTGAGATCCTCGGCATCCTCGGGCCGAACGGCGCGGGCAAGACGACCATGGTGAACGTCTTGTCGACGCTCATCGCGCCGGACCGGGGGCGGGCGCTGGTCGCCGGGCACGACGTGGTCACCGATCCGGCGGCGGTGCGCAAATCCATCATGCTGACCGGGCAGTACGCCGCGCTCGACGACATGCTCAGCGGTTACGAGAATCTCGTGATGTTCGGCCGGTTGATGGGACTGCGCAAGCGGGCGGCGCGGGCCAGGGCGGACGAGTTGATCGCCGAGTTCGATCTCGTCGCGGCGGCGGGGCGCCGGGTCGGCACCTATTCGGGTGGTATGCGGCGGCGCATCGACATCGCCTGCGGTCTGGTCGTCCGGCCGGATGTGGTGTTCCTCGACGAGCCGACCACCGGGCTGGATCCGCGCAGCAGGCAAGGGGTTTGGGATCTGGTGCGTAGCTTCAAGAAGGCGGGCATCACCACCCTGCTCACCACCCAGTATCTGGAAGAGGCGGACGCGCTGAGCGATCGGATCATCGTGATCGATCACGGGGTGGTGATCGCGCAGGGCACCGCGGACGAACTCAAGTCGCGCACCGGCGGCAGCTATTGCGAAGTGGTGCCGCTGGATCTGAAGGATTTGGACGTCATCGCCGCCGCGCTCGGATCGCTGCTGCCGGAAGACAATCGCGCCGCGCTGACCCCGGACTCCGACCGCATCACCATCCCGGCGCCAGATGGGGCGAAGACCCTGGCCGAGGCGTTGCGGCGGCTGGACGGGGCGGCCGTCGAGCTGGTCGACATCGCGTTGCGGCGGCCGTCGCTCGACGATGTGTTCCTCCAGCTGACCGGGCATCTCGCCACCGCCGACGGCGCCGAGGCGAAAGCCGTTGACGTGGAGGTGGTTTCATGACCACGGGCGCCTGGCTGGCCGACGTCCGGGCCACACCGGACCAGGCGCGGCAGTGGTGGGTGCTCACCGCGCGGCTGATCGTTCCCTCGATCAAGACCGGTGAGGTACTGACCTCGCTGCTGGCTCCGGCGACGTTCACGGCGGGTTTCTACATTCCGCTGAAGACGGTGATGACGTTCGCGGGCACCGGGTTCAGCAGCTACGCGCAGTTCATGATGCCGCTCGTGGTATTGCAGGCGGCCGCGTTCACCGCCATCTCGGCGGCGTTCCGGGCGGCCACCGACTCGGTGGCGGGGCTCAATCGGCGGTTCGGATCGATGCCGGTCGGCCGGCTCGTGCCCGCGTCGGCGCGCATGTCCGGCAATGTCTTCCGGCTGGCGCTGTCGCTGTGTTCGGCCATTGCCTGTGGCTATGCCATCGGGTTCCGGTTCTATCTGGATACCGCCCACACCGTTGGGTTCCTGCTGTTGTCGATGTTCATCGGGACGGCGTTGACGCTCGGCGCGGACGTGATCGGCACGGTGTCGCGGAGTCCGGAGGCGGTCACCCAGGCGCTCGTGTTGCCACCCTTGATCTTCGGCATGCTGTCCGCGGGTCTGGCTCCGGCACATCAGTTCCCGGCGTGGGTGCAGCCGTTCGTGCGCAATCAGCCGGTGTCGCAGTTCGTGCTGGCGCTGCGTGCGCTGGCGGGCGACCCGCTCGGCAACGCGGGGGAGGCGACCTGGTCGCTGATGGGGCCGTCGCTGGCCTGGGCCGCCGCCATCCTCGTCGTGTGTGTGCCGTTGACCATCCGTCTGAGTTCGGGGAGGGCGTAATGGCACTGCTGGCCGATCGCACCGACGCTGTTCGTACCGTCTCCGAGGTGTCGCCCGCATCGCTGGTGCGGCACACGCTGATCCAGACGCAGCGTCTGCTGCTGCGCTGGGTGCGCAACCCGATCACCCTGCTGGAAGCCCTGATCATCCCGTGCCTGCTGCTGATCATGCTGGAAACGGTTGTCGGCGGCCAGATTCGGAAGTTCACCGGGGAGAGCGCGCTCTACGGTTCGGTCCCGATGGTCACCATCACCGGTGCGGTCTCCGGCGCCATCTCCTGCGGGGTCCTGCTCGGCCGCGAACGGGAGGCCGGTCTGCTCGCCCGCTTCTGGGTGCTGCCCGTGCACCGCGCCTCCGGCCTCGCCTCCCGCATCCTCGCCGAGGGCTGCCGCATCTTCGCCGGCACCCTGGCCATCATCCTGGTCGGCCACCTGCTCGGCTTCCGCTTCCACCAGGGTCTGCTCGCCACCCTCCTATTCCTGTGCATCCCGGTGCTTTTCGGCCTGGCCTTCGCCACCGTGGTCACCGCGGTAGCCGTCTTCACCGCCAAAGCCGCCCTGGTAGAAGGCATCACCATCCTCACCTCCCTGATGATGTTCTTCAGCACCGGCTTCGTCCCCCTGGCCGCCTACCCCCGATGGATCCAGCCCGTGGTCCGCAACCAACCCATGTCGGTAGCCGTAGACGCCATGAAAGCCCTGGCCCTGGAAGGCCCCCTCGCCCGCCCCCTGACCCTCACCCTCACCTGGTCCCTCGGCGCCATAATCCTCTTCGCCATCCCCGCCACCCTCGGCTACCGCCGCGCCAGCAGGAGATAGCCACACCGGCCCTGCCTTACTCGGTCCCCTTGGGATGACTCAAACCCGCGAGCACCACCCATACGATGCGCGCGTCAGGGTCTGGGCAGTACCAAATCCGGCCACCAGCGGTGACCTCGTATTGCCACTGCTCCAGCATCTTTCCTCCGATTGCCCGCGTAGCGAAGCGTTCGCGGAGGCGATGCTGCCGGGCGGAGTTCTCCGGTGTACAGGGACGCTCGGTCAGCACGATCCATGCCTCCCAGGTGTTGGATCGCGCTGCGCGGCATAGGTCTTCCCACCCCTTGGCTGCCTCCGAGGTCGCGAAACGCGCTTCCCACCCGCCCGGTCGTGCAGGGGGCGCGACTCGGTCACCCCGTTTAGCCGACATCGTTCATTCCCCCACTGGTTCGGTCACCGGACCGAAGTCGGCGTCCAACGGACCGGACAGTTGCTCGGCCAGAACCGGGTCGGCGTAAATCGCCGCGGTGCTTCGCCATTCAACGATGGCCTGAGCCAGCACCGACCATTGGCCGAGTTCGGCCGATGCCTGGAAAGCACGAGCAAAGTCCTTGACGAACCGTGCCTGGGCGTCCGGCGGGAGCACGTCCACCCAGGGGAACTCGTCCAGCAGGGCACGCGCGGCTATATCGGCGGGCAAATGAATCAGCACGTTGCGCAGTGCCCGCGCCGCGGTGATCGACCCCTCGGATGTCTCCTGGACACGGTCTTCCCGAATCAGCAACAGCGGCGCACCATCACGACGGCGAACCCGGACGTCACCCTGGTCGGCCAGCTTGGCGACCGCCTTGGGGTCGCGCTGTAGCTCGCTCCACTGCACCTCAGTAACCATGATTCTATTCTGAACTTTTTCAGAAGTCTTGCCAAGTCCCTGGACTAGACCTTGGTGGCCGAAGGCGTGCCAGAGCCGAGGGTTCGGGGTTAGGAGCCAGCCGGCGAGGGCTCAGATGACCAAGTGTCGCGGGCGACGCCGACGAGCGGCCGGGAGAACGCCTGCCGATCGGGCAAACATTTGGCGATCTCGGGCGGCGCGCCAGTGCCGATGTGGCCGTTCGGGCGATCGTGGCGCAGAATGGGGGGCCGCACGCGATGGCTCCCGGCGTTTTCCGCCTTGGTGACATGCATCGCTGCGACACAAGGTGTTGTGCTGCACGGACTTGTCACCCCCAAGGAGTAGTGTCCAGGGGAGAGAAGATCCGTCACGGCAGCGGGCTCGGGAAAGGTGTGGAGGCAGGATGAAACTGATCGATCGGGTATCGGCCATCAATTGGAATCGGGTGCCCGACGAGAAGGATGCCGAGGTCTGGGACCGGCTGACCGGCAACTTCTGGCTGCCCGAGAAGGTTCCGGTGTCCAACGACATCCCCTCGTGGGGCACGTTGACCGCCGATGAGAAGCAGCTGACCATGCGGGTCTTCACCGGCCTCACCCTGCTGGACACCATCCAGGGCACGGTCGGCGCGGTGAGCCTGATCCCGGACGCGCTGACCCCGCACGAGGAGGCGGTGTACACCAACATCGCGTTCATGGAGTCGGTGCACGCGAAGAGCTACAGCTCGATCTTCTCCACTCTGTGCTCGACCAGGGAGATCGACGACGCGTTCCGCTGGTCGGAGGAGAACCGCAACCTGCAGCGCAAAGCCGAGATCGTGCTGGACTACTACAACGGCGACGATCCGCTCAAGCGCAAGGTGGCCTCGACGCTGCTGGAGAGCTTCCTCTTCTACTCCGGCTTCTACCTGCCGATGTACTGGTCCTCGCGGGCCAAGCTCACCAACACCGCCGACCTGATCCGGCTGATCATCCGCGACGAGGCCGTGCACGGCTACTACATCGGCTACAAGTACCAGAAGGGCTTGGAGCTGGTCAGCGAGGCCGAGCGCGAGGAGCTGAAGAACTACACCTTCGAGCTGCTGTTCGAGCTGTACGACAACGAGGTCGAATACACCCAGGACCTCTACGACGAGGTCGGCCTCACCGAGGACGTCAAGAAGTTCCTGCGCTACAACGCGAACAAGGCGCTGATGAACCTCGGCTACGAGGGCCTGTTCCCGAAGGACGAGACCGAGGTGAATCCGGCCATCCTGTCGGCCCTTTCGCCGAACGCGGACGAGAACCACGACTTCTTCAGCGGTTCGGGTTCGAGCTACGTGATCGGCAAGGCCGTGAACACCGAAGACGAAGACTGGGAGTTCTGAGCGAACCACTCGGCTGAGACGGCGGCGGATTCTTCCGCCGCCGTCTTGCGTTGACACCGGCGACAACGTTTAGCGTGGCCGTGACGGTCGCTCGGAGGAGGTCGGATGCTGATCGGTGAGCTGGCGCAACAGGCCGGCACGAGTACCCGCACCCTACGGTACTACGAGCAGCACGGACTGGTGCGGGCCAGCCGCTCCCCCAACGGGTATCGGGTCTACGACGCGACGGAACTGCCGGTGGTGCGCAAGATTCGGACGTTGCTCGAGGACGGTTTCGCCCTGGACGACATCCGCCCCTTCATCACCTGCCTGCGGGCCGGCCACAGCTCCGGGGATGTCTGCCCGGATTCGGTCGCGGTGCTGCGGCGCAAGCTCGACGAGGTGGACGACGCACTCACCCGGCTGACCGCGTTGCGCGGGCAATTGCAGGAGCGGCTCGCCGATTCCGAGCAGCCACCGGCCTGCCAATTCTCCTGACCTCCTGTCCGGCAGCCGGTCTCGATGGGCCGGTTGTGCGATCGTCGCTGCCCACATCAGTCGAGGAACGCCGATGAAGTTTGCGATCAGTTACAGCACACCGTTTTACGGTGCCGACCCGGACCGGATCATCGCCTTCGCGCAGCACGCGGAGGCCTGCGGATTCGAGGGGCTGTATCTCCCGGATCACATCGCGCTGTATCCGGGCGCGAAGGTCGGCAACTTCGAGATGCCCGCCACACTCCCCTATCCCGATCCGCTGGACTGCCTGAGTTTCGTCGCCGCGGCAACCCGGCGGCTCCTGCTCGGCACCGGTGTACTGCTGCTGCCGTATCGGCATCCGGTGGTGCTGGCCAAACGTCTCGCGACCATCGATGCGCTGTCCCGCGGGCGCATGCGGTTGCTGACCGTCGGGCTGGGCACGTTGCCGGGCGAAGCGATCGCGACGGGCGTCGACTTCGCCACCCGCGGGCGGCGCACCGACGAAGCGATCGATGTACTGCGCCTGCTGTGGGCGGGCGGCGGCGAAGGCGTCAGCTTCGACGGTGAGTTCTTCGCCTTCGACTCGCTGGTCAGCTTCCCGAAACCCGTTGGCGTGCCGTACCTGCCGATCCACGTCGGCGGCTCCAGCCGAGCCGCCGCCCGCCGGGCCGGTCACCGCGGCGACGGTTACTTTCCCGGCGGAATGCTCGGTCCGGCCGAACGCGCCGCTCAACTCGACCTCGCCCGGTCGGAAGCTGTTGCCGCAGGCCGTGATCCGGACGCGCTCGAGTACACCCGCTGGGGATCGATCGACCTGCCCGCCGAGCGTGTGGACGGACTGGCCGCCGAAGGAGTGACCCGGATCGTCATCGGCGGCATCGATCCCGCAGACCAGTTCGACGAGATGTCCCGCTTCGCCTAACGATTCGGCCTCAGCGGCTGACGTAGCACCTCCGCGCGCGGCCCCGGCGCTCCACTCCACCGCCGGGGCCGACGTGTATCCGGCAGCTACTCCTCGGGAACGACCGCCCGAAGCAGGTGCAGCACCTCCGCACTGTCCGCCGCGAGGCCGCCGACATCGAACCGGACGGCCCCGACGGCGCGCTCCAGCGATCGCAGTCGCTCATCGATCGTTCGCACTCGATCCGCGAGCACGGACAGCCCGAACTCCATGTGCGCCTCCCGATTCTCCATGGCATCCCGTCGCCATTTCAAATCCTCGTCCATTTTCAATAACACCCTTCCGAAAAGGGAACTCCATTCTGGAATGTTCCTGTTGTGGTGCATTTTTGAGCAATTCGGCGAATCGGCGAACTTCTATTACAGTCAGCTGGTTGTATGTCCCCGGAAGCCGATCCGGTTCGGCTGTCCGGACATACAAGTGCACCATCGCAGCCACACTTACGGAACCCTTCCGGAGCGGAACTCGGTGAATATTCGGGAAGGTTCCAAAGTTGCTGCCATACAAAGGTTCCAAAATGGACCATTCGTTAGCGACCTTCGGAGATGCAGCCATGACAACTGGTTCGACCCTTCCCCGCAGGCTACTGGCCCGCGAGCTCCGCCGAGCCCGTGAAGCGGCGAGTGTGAGCGCGGAAGCCGCACGGAGCGCGATCGGTGTCAGTAAGCAGACGTTCTGGCGAATGGAGAACGGGATACCGATCAGATTGAACCCGTTGTTCATCAAGCGGCTGTGCGAGATCTACCAGGCGTCGACGGAGATGACGCAAGTGTTGCTGACGCTCACCGACGAGACGAAGTCCAAAGGGTGGTGGCATGCGTTCGACAGCACGATCCCCAAGAGTTTCGGACTGTTCGTCAGCCTGGAGGACGCAGCTCAGCACGTGGTTTCGTATCAGACGACATTCTTACCCGGAATGTTGCAGACCGACGAATACCGCCGGGCGATGCACTGGATCGAGCATCCGAATACGCCCATGTCCGATGTCGAGACATCGATCGAGATCGCCACCCGACGCCGGGCCCGACTCACCCGCACAACCAATCCCCTAACGCTGGAGGTGATCATCGACGAAACAGTGCTACGCCGTCCGGCCGGCTGCACGGACGTGATGGTGGACCAATTGAATCATCTCGCAGAAGCGGCACAACTTCCAAATGTTTCAGTTCGGATCGTTCCACTTTCGAAAGGCGCTTATCAAGGCCTGCTGGTTGGAATGTTCGTAATGCTCGAGTTTCCCCCGCACTCAACCGCATACCTCACCGAACCGCCGGTGGTCTATGTCCAAGGTTTCACCGGAGATATGTATTTGGAGCGCCCGGAGGAGATTTCGGCGTATCGTATTGTGTGTACGGATCTCAAACGGTTGGCATTGGATGAGACCGCCAGTCGCGCTCTCATCCTCGACATTGCAGAGGAGTTCTCCGCATGAACATCGACCTGACTAATGCACGTTGGTTCAAGAGCACACGCAGCTCACCCACCAAGGACTGCGTCGAAGTAGCACATCTCGACGCCGGCATGGTCGGCGTCCGCGATTCGAAGAATCCCACCGGCCCGGCCTTGGTCTTCACCCCGAGTGAATGGGATGCCTTCACCGCAGGCGTCGCAGACGGTGAGTTCAACCGCCCATAACACCCATTGAATGCGTGAGACCCCCACTACCAGTGGGGGTCTCACTTCTACCCGTCCGCCGGCGCAAGTGCTTCGTCCAACTACCGGCAGTCCACTCAGGAACCTGGCTGTCCGTTCAGGAACCTCAGCAGTTCGTCGGTGACGAACTGGGGGTTCTCCTCGACCAGCCAGTGCCCGGCGTGCGGAACGTCTACTGCGCGGACGATATTGGCCATCCGCGGCGCAGCGGTGGCCTGGATCGCGGCGACCTGACCCTGGGCGGCCATGACCAGCGTCGGGACGGAGGTGGGAGCGGCCGCGATGGTGTCGGTGACGTCCTTGTCGAGGGCGCGGTAGAGGTTGAAGCCGCCGGTGAGGGCATCGGGGCGCCCGTAGGTGCGGGCGTACTCGGTTACTTCGGCGTCGGTGAACGGGGAGCGGTCCGAGCTGCCGCCGAAAGCTGTTCCGCCGTAGGAGACTTGGGGATAGAACAGGTTCAAGTATTCGCGGACATCGTCACCGACGACCGCTTCGGGGACACGACGCTGCGCGTGGAAGGCGATGTGCCAGCTCAGAGTTCGGTAGGTGGGCGCGTCGATCGCCGGACCGGGCAGCGGCAGGTCCAGGTAGCCGAGGCGGGCGGTGTCTGCGGGGAATTGGGCGGCGTACTGGAACGCGACCGCGGCGCCGAAGTCGTGGCCGATGACGCGGGCATCACGGATACCGAGCTGGTCGGCGATCAGGGTGTGCACGTAACGCGCCAGCGTGGCCTTGTCGTAGCCGGTCGGTGCGCCGGTGCTGTCGCCGAGACCGGGGAGATCTACGGCGTAGACGGTGTGCTGCTCGGCGAGCGCGGGCATGATCGGCCACCAGCCGAACCAGGTCTGCGGCCAGCCGTGGATCAGCACGACCGGTGTGCCGGTGCCGCCCTTCACGTAATGCATACGGACACCGTCGACATCGGCGAACTCGTGCTCGAAAGTGTTCTCGAACTTCGGGTCACCCTGAGTGGCGGTGGCGTAGGCCGGGACCTCGGCGGCGGTCGTCGTGGCGCAGGCTCCGGTGCCGACCGCGAGCAGGAGGGTGAGCGCGACGGTCGCCACCGCCTGCGCGGATCGGCGAAAACGGCGCGGCTGTACGGCGGTGATCATGGACTTCTTTCGTGGAGAGGGTGATTGGGTTCAGCGCCCGGTCGCGCCGTCGATCAGCTCACGGATGATGTCGGCGTGACCGGCGTGCCGGCCGGTCTCCTCGATCATGTGGGCGAGCGCCCAGCGGACGCTGGGCGCGGGACGGCCCGGCCGCGGGATGGATGCGGTGAGATCGGTGCAGCCGTCGAGGACCTCGTTCGCGCGCTCGACCGCTTCTCGGTAGCGAGCGACGACGTCGGCCACGGTGTCCGTCGGCGCGGCCTCGAATGTCGCCTGCCAATCGGTCACGTTGTCCCCCAGGAACATCGAGCGCTCGACGAACGTCAGGTGGTTCAGCAGACCGAGCAGATTCGTGCCCGATGGCACCGCCGCTGTTCGCACCTGTGGTTCGGGCGCACCGTCGACCTTCGCGGCGATCGACTCCCGGAGGTAGTCGAGAAATCCACGGAGCGTGTCGGTTTCGCCGCTCCCGGTCCGCGGCGGCGGCGCGTCACGGCGCTTACGACGCGAGGTGGCCGGCATGGTCACCTCCGATGGTGCGGCGAATGAGCAGCACATGGTCGGTGACCTCGGCGGTGCGCCCGCCAGGTCCCGTCGCGACCCGGCGGGGCGCGTCGGCCCGTTCGACCAGCCACTCCGACGGATCCAGATCGATATCCGCAGCGATCTCTCGCGGACTCGGATACCGCGCGTCGGGGTCCTGGTTCCACGACCACGGCGCGGTCGAACCGTGGTCCACGACCAGCAACCGCCCGCCCGCCCGCAGCGCGTGTGCGGCCGCACGCAGGACAGTCGCCCGGTCCAGATCGAACGAGGTGTGCAGGTAGTGGGCGCTGACCAGGTCGAAGTTGCCCTGCGGGAAGGAATCGTGCAGGTCATGCCGCTCGGTGACGACCAGTGCTCCCAGTCCCCGGGCCTCGGCAAGTCCGGCGAGCCGCTCGACCGCAACGGCCGAGATATCGACGGCGGTGACCTTCCACCCCTGACCTGCCAACCACAGCGCATCGCCGCCGTCGCCGCACCCGAGATCCAGCACATCGCCGCTCGGCAAATCCGAAACCAGCTCAGCGAGAAGGACATTCGGCCGCGGATCGGCGGCGGCCGGGCGGCCCGCGTAGACACCGTCCCAGAACGCGACCGCATCGGTGGTGCTCATCGTGACTCCTTACTGTCGAGACACGTTCAGTCTCGCCAGCGGTACCTCGATCTGGCACGGAAAATTGCGGTTCCGGCAAGATGGTCGGATGGACCCGGAAACCGAAGACGTGCTCGACGTGGTCGGACCGCGGCTGCGCGCGCTGCGCCGCGACCGCGGCATCACCCTCGCCGACCTCGCCGCGACGACCGGAGTATCGGAAAGCACCCTCTCCCGGCTGGAAAGCGGTCAACGCCGGGCGACCCTGGAGTTGCTGCTGCCGCTCGCCCGCACCTACAACGTCCCGCTGGACGATCTCGTCGGCGCCCCGCGCACCGGCGACCCGCGGATCCACCTGAAACCGATCCGCCGCTACGGGATGGTCTTCATCCCGCTGTCCCGGCGACCGGGCGGGACCCAGGCGTTCAAGATGATCATCCCGGCGGTGCCGGAACCGCTCGAACCGACGCCGCAGACCCACGACGGCTTCGAATGGCTGTACGTGCTCAACGGCCGCCTGCGGCTGGTGCTCGGCGAGCGCGACCTGATCTTGCCGCCCGGCGAGGCCGCCGAGTTCGACACCTCCCTGCCGCACTGGCTAGGCAGCGCCGATGGCAAAGCGGTCGAACTGCTCATCCTGTTCGGATTGCAGGGCGTGCGTTCACACGTGCACCCCGCCAGGTCCTGACACACGACGATTCCGCCGCACCCGAGGGGAGATGCGGCGGAACAGGATCGAACTCAGTGGCCGACGACCACCAGCACGAACTGCTGCGTCGGATTGTTCTGCGCCGGACGGCTCACCACGCCGTAGTCCTTCGCGGCGATCTCGTGCGCGTCCACATACCGATTGCTGGACGCCTGCTGGATCGTGTACTTCCCGCCGCCCAGCGCATTGAAGTGCCACACCTGGGTCGGATTGTTCTGGGCCGGCCTGGTGACCAGGTGGTAGTCGAGGGACTCGATCTCGTGGGCGTCCAGGTAGCGTTTGCTGCTGACCTGCTGCACCGTTCCGGTCCCGGTGCCGCTGTCGTCCCAGTGGATGCGCCACTGCTGGCTGGTGTCGCCCTGCTTCGGCCGGGTGACCACGTTGTAGTCGTGCGTCCCGTCGTTCCAGGCATCGAGGTAGCGACCGCTCGACACCTGCTGGATCGTGACGATGTCGTCCGGCTGCGCGGCGTTCGCGGTGGCGGGAACTACGACCGCGACGGCGGTGAGAGCGCCGAAGAACAATCCCGCTGCGGTGCGGCTGATGAAATGAGTCAAGGTCGGATCTCTCTGGTGGAAGGTGCCTGCCGAACCAATGTTCGAGCAAGCACGACCGACCGGATAGGCACCCTGAGGAGGCGAGAAGGTCGCCGGAGGGTGCGGAAATCACCCCATAGGGTCTTCACACCGACAGTGCTCGCTCCAAGCCGGCGGCGACCCGGTCCAACGGATCGGTGGTGCCCTCGGTCCGGCACAGGACGAGGGCACCCTCGAGCCCGGCGATGAGCAGAGTGGCCAAGTCAGCGGCGGCTTCCTCGTCGATTCCGTTGCGCTGCAAGCATTCCTGGAAGGGGCGCGCCCATCGCCGGAAGATCGCGCCTGCGGCCGCGAGCAACTCGGCATCATCGGGACCCGCGCCCAGGGCGACGGCCGCGACCGGGCAACCCGGCGGGTGGCCGCCACCGGTCATCGCCAGCTTCGCGCCGCCCAGGATCGCGTGCATCGCGGGGACGGGTGCTTGGTTCGCACACACCGCCTCGATGGCCGGTCCGACCATCCCGTCGATGAACGCCAGGACCTCTTCGGCCAGTTCGGTCTTGCCGCGGGGGAAGTGGTGATAGATGACACCGCGGTGCGTTCCGGCCTTCGCCACCACCTCGCGGAAGCCGGTGGCCGCGTAGCCCTGCCCGCGAAACAGCAGCGTCGCGTGCCGGATCATCCGCGCCCGGGTGTCTTTCGCCACTAGCCGCCTCCCGACTCGGTCATTGACTAAGACAGTAGTCCTAGAACATACTCACAACCACCTTCTAGGACGACTGGCTTAGAAATGCGGGTGTGCGCGGCACTCCCGGACAACCCGACAGAGAGGAACGCCTCCGTGTCGTTCGCCGCCTTCCGCCTGCTGGTCCTGCGCTACGTCACCGCCGTGCTGGAAACCCCGTTGCAGTTCTTCGTGTTCCTCACCGGAGGGTGGTTCACCGCCAACGGTGTGATCGCCTTCGGCATCTACCCGGACATGGCGTTCGGCGGCAGCATGCATTCGTGCACGATCCAGTTCCTCGGCTTCATCCCGGTCACCGTCAACGGCTGGCACGCACTGTTCCACCTGCTCACCGGCCTGGCCGGGCTCGCGGTCGCGGCCGTGCGCACCCGCGCCCTCGCCTACACCTGGACGTGCGGTCCGTTCTACCTGCTCATCGCCGCGCTGGGCGTTACCGGCGGCGACCACGTCCTGCACATGATGGCGGTCGACACCTTCGGCAATATCGTGCACACCGTCGAGGGCACCCTCATCCTGATCGCCGGTGGTGCGGCCGCGCTCACCGCACGCGCAGCGGTCCGACGCGGCTGATTCGGCGCGTCCGGCGGTCTGGCACCGTTATGCGCCGCCGGCCCGATCGATGCCTACCTTCGGCCACGAATCAGCCGATGGCGGAGAGGTATTCGCCGTAGAACAGCATCAGGCCGACCGCCGAGGAGATCCCCGCCAGCAGCCAGAAGCGAATGATGACGGTGGTCTCGGCCCACTTGCTGAGCTCGAAATGGTGGTGGAAGGGCGCCATTCTGAACAGGCGGTTGCGGGTGGTGCGGAAGACGACGATCTGCAACAGCACCGAGAGGATCTCGGCGAAGAACAGCGCGCCGACGACCGCGGTGAGCAGTTCGGTGCGGGTGGTGACCGACAGTCCGGCAAGCAGACCGCCCAGCGCCAGTGAGCCGGTGTCGCCCATGAAGATCTTGGCCGGCGCCGCGTTCCACCAGAGGAATCCGATGCAGGCGCCCGCACCGGAGGCACACACCACCGCGAGGTCGAGCGGGTCGCGGACGTCGTAGCAGCCGGCGCCCGGGGTCACCGCGCAGGCATTGGTGTACTGCCAGAAGGTGATGATCACGTACGCGCCGAGCGCGAAACTCATCGATCCGGCGGCGAGTCCGTCGAGGCCGTCGGTGATGTTCACCGCGTTCGACCAGGCCACCACCAGGAAGCTGACCACCAGCAGGAACCCGATCAGCCCGAACGAAACGGTCTCCACGTCCCGCACGTAGGACATGTGCCGGCTGCCCGGCGTCAGCCCGGTGCTGGACGGGAACCGCAAGGCGAGGATGCCGAAGACGATCGCGGCGGTGAACTGGCCGATGTACTTACCGGTCGCGGTCAGGCCGAGGTTGCGCCGCTTGCGGATCTTGATGAAGTCGTCGAGGAAGCCGACGATGCCCAGCGCCGTGGCCAAGCCGAGAACGAGCAGCCCGGACGCGGACACCCCCTCGGCGTCGTGCCGGATGCGGAGCAGATGCGCCCCCAGATAACCGGCCCACATGCCGATCAGGATCGCGAGGCCGCCCATCGTGGGGGTGCCGCGTTTGGCCTGGTGGCTGGCCGGTCCATCGGACCGGATCTCCTGCCCGACCTTGCGCCTGGTGAAGAGTTTGATCAGCAACGGCGTCAGGGTGATGGAGACCACCAGCGCGATCATCGCCGAGAACAAGATCTGTCTCATTCGCCCCTCACGCGGCCGTCATCGAAAAGTCGGGTAATTGAAACATCAACGCACGGGCGCCTTTTCACTGCCCGGGTCGATCCGTTCCCGACGTCTGTCCGCACCGCTGCCCATCCACCAACCCACCGTCGTCCGCGCGAATGGCACCGACGTTAGCAAGCCGAACTGATTCATGCGGTGTCGTGTAGTTCCGCTTAACCGCACTGCCGCGGCCGTCCACGCAGGACGGCCGCGGCGGTGGTGCCGGTTCAGATGCCGAGGACCAGCTTCGCGGTGGTGAAGTAGATGATCAGCCCGGTGGCGTCCACCAGGGTGGTGACCATGGGCGCGGACACGACCGCGGGATCGATCCGGAGCTTCTTGGCGAGCAGCGGCATGGTGCCGCCGATGGTGGCGGCCCAGCCGCAGATCAGTACCAGGGTGATGCCGACGACGACCGCGACGCGCGGCCCGACGAACAGCCCGCCGATCACCAATCCCGCTGCGGCGAGCATGGATCCGAGCACCAGCCCGACCCGGCACTCGCGCCAGATCACCTTGAACAGGTCGGTCACCCGCACCTCGCCCACGGCGAGCGCCCGCACACAGGACGTGGCGGCCTGCGCCCCGGCGTTGCCGCCCGCGCCGATGAGCAGCGGGATGAACAGCGCGAGGTGCGCGGCCTGTTGCAGCGTTCCCTCGAACATGTCGGTGACGCTGACGGTGAGGGTCGCGGCAAACAGCAACAGCAGCAACCACATCGCGCGATACCGGGCCAGCTGGAACACCCCGGCCGCCATGTAGTGACCCGACCACGGCGCCGAGCCCGCCTGCCTGGCGACGTCTTCGCTGTCCGCGGCCTCGATCACCTCGACCGCGTCGTCGATGGTGAGCAGGCCGACGAGCCGGTTCTCGCTGTCCACGACGGGCATGTTGAGGTCGTTGGTCTCGCGCATCAGCCGGGCCGCCTTCTCGGCGGCGTCGGTGGCGCGGGCACACACCGGCTCGGTGACGACCAGTTCGGCGATCATCGTGTCCGGCTTGCTGAGCACCAGTTCGCGCAGTTCGACGATGCCGGTCAGCCGCCGGCCCGCGTCGACGACAGGCAGCGTGTAGACCGTTTCGGCGTTGGCGCCCTTGGCCCGCACCGTGGCCAGCGCCTCGGCCACGGTCAGGTTTCGCGGCAGCGCGACGACCTCGGGGGTCATGTACTGGCCCGCCGAGCCTTCCGGGTAGCCCAGCAGCGCGGCGGTCATCCGCCGTTCGCGCGGGCTCAGCCCGGCGAGCACCTTCTTGGCGACCTTCGCGGGCGCCTCCCGCAGCATGCGGGCGCGGTCGTCCGGCGCCATGCCCTCGACCAGGTCGCGGAAGCTCTGGTCGCGCAGGCCCTGCAGGATCTGCTGCTGGTCCACCGGTTCGAGTTCTTCGAAGACCGCCAGCGCCAGGTCCTTGTCCAGCAGCCGGAACGCCACGCCGGCCTGGACGGCGTCCATCCGGGCGAGTTGGTCGGCGATGACGTGCGGCGGGTGGTTGTCGAGCCAGGCGAGCGCGGCGTCGACGCGGTGGCAATCGGCGATGTCCTGGAGTGATTCGGACAGCGAAGGACGGACTTCGGTGATCTGCGACATGGGATGTCCTCAGCGAATACGCGTGCGTGAATGGGAGCGCGAAAATTCACACCGCGGGCGCCGGTCCCCACCGTCGCTGATTACTCAGGAAGACGAAGGGGCGACGCCGCGCGGCCTTCGACTGGGAGGTTCGCTGCGCATGGCAACCCCACCTCCTTCTCGTCGCTGCCGCAGACCGGTCGAGCCCGCGCCATCACTGAAACGTTGATCGGACGCGAAAGCATCCTTGTGCAGGATACAGGCATTTCGGGGAAGCGCTCACCACCGCGGAGCCCGCTTGGTCAGTCGACCACCTTCGGCCTGATGGTGGCGGTGACGGCGGTCTCCGCATCGAGCCAAGTGGGGACGTGACGCACCCAGTCGGGCACCGGACCCGGTTGCGCGCCGAAGAGGTAGCGGTGCGGCACCAGGTCGCGCAGAGCCCGGTGCACGTCGATCCGGTCGTCGATCATGTGCGTGATGCCGAGTTCGGCACAGTGCCCGGCCTTGTCCGCGCGCTTGCGGCAGAAGCGCAGATGCTCGCGCGGGATGCCGGTGCGGTCGAAGAAGTCGTGGTGGTCGAGCCACTGCCGGGTGCGCTGTTCGATCCGCTCCCCGCATTTGGAGATCACCCACGCCCGGCCGTCGAAGAGCCGGACCAGTCGGGGCAGGACGTCGAAGGCGCCGGGGCTCGGCGGGGTGCGCAGGGCCTCGTCCAGTCCGCCGGAGAGGAAGACGGTGTCCGCGTCCCCCGCTTTCAACGTTGCCCCCTGGATGACTCGGCCGAAGTCGACGCCGAGTCGGTGTTGTCGATCTGTATGCATTTGGGTCAAGGATGACGGGATCAGCGGGCGGGGGCGAGTGAATTTCCGTGCCGTGCCGCTCCGCACAGTCAGCTAACAATTTGCCGGAAGCAGGCAATTGGTCCGTGACGGTTTCGGACTCAGAGTTCGATTCGCAGCAGTCTGCCAGACTGGACATCACGGCATTCGACTTGATATCCGCATACATCAGGCACAACGAGTCGACTAACCGCAGACCGCACCGGCAATGAGCCGCCGGTAACGAATCGGCAGACATCAGACAGGATCATTAGCCACAAGTTAGCCTGTTGGTATGACCAAAATACTGGCATTCACCTCACCGGCAAAAGGACACCTGTATCCGGTCGCCCCGGTGCTGGCGGAGCTGGTATCGCGCGGCCATGACGTGACCATGCTGACGCTGCCCGGTAGCGAGCCGGAGCTGGAGCAGTTCGGCATCACCGCGCGAGCGCTACCACCGGCGCTGACCCAGGACCGGCTCAACGACTGGGCGACCACCTCGCGCATCGCCACCCTGCGCGCGGCCGTCCGCTCGTCGGTCGCCCGCATCCCGGACGAGATCCAGGCTCTGCGCAGCGCGATCATCGCCGAGCGACCGGACGCGCTACTGATCGACATCACCGCGCCGGGCGCGCAGATCCTCGCCACGGCGAGCGGGCTGCCGTGGGCAGCGTGGGCCTCGATGCTGCTGCCGATTCCCTCCCGCGACGCACCGCCGTTCGGGCCGGGACTGCGCCCGCGCGCGGACCTGATCGGCCGTGTCCGCGACAACTGCCTGCACTGGTTTCTCGATCGCCGGTGGAACGAGGTGCTGCCACAGCTCAATCACATGCGCCAGTACTACGGACTGGATCAGCTGGAGAACGCCGTGGACTACCTGCGGCAACCGCCGCTGACGCTGAACTTCACCGCGCCGCCGTTCGACGATGTGCGCACCGACTGGCCGTCGACCGTGCATCAGATCGGACCGGGCCTGTGGTCGCCGGAAATCGAGCCGCCCGCGTGGCTCGACGAGATCGACCGGCCGCTCGCGGTGGTCACCTGTTCGACCGAGTTCCAGGACGACGGCAGGCTCGCGCAGACCGCGCTGGACGCGCTGGCCGACAGCGGGTTGTTCACAGTGGTCACCACGGGCGCGATCGATCCCGCGACCCTCACCGTCGCGCCGAACGCGCGGGCCGAGCGGTTCCTGTCCCATCAGCTGCTGCTCGACCGGGCCGCCGTCGTGGTCTCGCACGGCGGTATGGGGATCACCCAAAAGGCTTTGGCCGCAGGCGTTCCGGTGTGCGTGGTGCCGTTCGGGCGCGGCCAGTCCGAGGTCGCGCGCCGGGTGGTCGGCAACGAGGCGGGCAGCTGGGTGCCGGCGAAGCGGCTCTCGGTCCGCACCCTGCGCGCCGGCATCGACAAGGCGATGGCCTGCCGGGCCGGTGCGGCCGCGGTGGCCGCCGGGTTCGCCGCGGCCGGCGGCACGTTGCGCGGCGCGGAACTGCTGGAACAGCATTTCGCCGGGCACGTGGCAGGGCATGTGGCCAAGACCGGCGTCACCCCGGTGCACAGCTCGCATCCCTATCCGGCCAACGAGGTTGCGCCGGAGATCACTCAGGGCGAGCCAGATCCGGTTGTGCTGCCGCCCAACGATTTTCCGCCGACCGAGGATCCCTACTGGACGACCTGGCAACGCCGCGACCGCTGAAAAACACGTGCGCCGTGCGGGTTCGGCGCGATAGGTTCCGGCGATGGACGATCACTTCGGCGAACGGGTAGCGGCCACCTACGACGAGTCGTACGCGGAACTGTTCGAGCCGGACGTCGTCGGGCCGATGGTCGATCTGCTCGCGGAACTCGCGAACGGCGGCCGCGCCTTGGAATTCGGCATCGGCACGGGCCGCGTCGCGCTGCCGCTGGCCCGCCGCGGCGTCCGCGTGCACGGCATCGATCTGTCGCCGGCGATGATCGCCCGGCTGCGGGCCAAGCCGGATGCCGCCGCGATCGGCACGACCATCGGCGACTTCGCCACGACCCGGGTCGACGGCACGTTCTCCGTCGCCTTCCTGGTCTTCAACACCATCATGAATCTGACCACCCAGGCCGCGCAGGTCGCCTGTTTCGCCAATGCCGCAACACATCTCGAACCCGGCGGCTGCTTCGTCGTCGAGGTCGGCGTACCCGACCTGCGCCGCCTGCCGCCCGGCCAGACCATGGTGCCCTTTCAGGACGGCCCGACCCGCTGGGCCTTCGACCGCTACCACGTCGCCACCCAGCAGATGAGCTCGAACTACCTCGACGTGGTCGACGGCCGAGGCGAATATCGCTCGATCCCCTTCCGCTACGTCTGGCCCGCCGAACTGGACCTCATGGCCCAACTCGCCGGCCTGCACCTGCGCGACCGCTGGTCCGACTGGACCCGCGACCCGTTCACCGACGAAAGCCGCAAACACGTCTCGATCTGGGCAAAGCCCAAACCCTGATCACCCGGCCGAGCGCGAAATCGTCCTGAAATTCCGATAGCTGGTGCCGGAGAGGGGTTTGACGCAGGGGGCGTCGAAGGGTTGTTCGGATCGTGGGGGCGCGGGAAGGTGGGGCGGTTGGAGTGGGACAGCCAGGAGGGCGCTATGGCTACTGCCGATCAGCCACGTTCAGGGTCGCAGGCCGTGGAGCGGGCGGTGCATCTGCTGAACTGCTTCGAGGGGGACGATCCGGAGCTGTCCATCAGCGAGCTGGCGCATCTGGCGGGGGTGCCGGTGAGTACGGCGCATCGGCTGGCGCAGGCGCTGGTGCGCGGACGGCTGCTGGAGCAGGATCCGGCCACCGATCGGTACCGGGTCGGGCAGGGGCTGGCGACGTTGGCGCGGCCCGCACTGACCAGGCTCGGCATCGACTCGGCCGCGCCGCATATGTACGCGCTCGCGGCGGGGATCCGGATCACGACGAGCCTCAGCGTCGCGGACGAGCGCGACGCGGTGACGGTGTTGCAGGCGCGGCCGCCGGTGCGGTTCTGCAACCATCAGCTGCCGCGGTTGCGGCAACCGCTCGGTTCGAGCGCGTCGGGGCGGGCGCTGCTCGCCCATCTACCGGCCGCGCCCTATCTGGCCACCGACTTGGATCTGGTGCGGCGCAAGGGTTTCGCGGTCGAGGAGTTCGAGGGCGCGGACGATCCGATCCGGTCGGTCGCGGTGCCGGTGTTCGGCGCGGACAAGCAGGTGTGGGGCGCCCTGAGCGTGCAGGCGCGGTCGGCGCGGCTGAACGAGGAGCTGGTGCGGGAGATCCTGCCCGCGATGCGCCAGATCGCCGTGCGGATCGGCGGCGTCGTGCACAACAGCTCCGCCCAGGCGATATACACGCCGTAATTAAACTCACCGCGGTTTTCACAATGTGGAATGGCCGTTGTCTGCGGCGGCGCCGGGCAACACCATAGAAGACCACGGGCATCGAATCCGGCGCCCGGCACAGTTCACGGAAGTCTCGAAGAGTTGATACCTACCGCGCTGATCCGCCGCCGCGCGATCGACCTGATGCGGGTGCCGCACGGGATCTGTCGCTACTGACGCCGTTTCCGGCAGTCATCCACTCCGGCATTCGCTTTGCCGCGATATCTCTCTTCTGTTGTCGCCGTGCCGATTTCCTGCGCACGCGCTTGTATTCGAAGGACTTCCACCATGCCCACCTCCGCTCCCCCACGGCGCGCACTCCGCGCGGTCGCCGCGGCCCTCACCCTGCTCACCAGCGTCTCCGTGCTCGCAGGCTGCGGCAAGTCCGAGCCGGGCAGCACCGCCGACGGCAAGACCGTGCTCCGCTATCAGGGCGCCACCGGTCAGGTCTCCGCCTATGAATTGGCCGAGGATCTCGGCTATTTCAACAAAATATCGCTGCGCTGGGAAGGTGATACCACCAGCGGCCCGGCCAATATCCAAGCGGCGGCGACGAATCAAGTGGAATTCGGCAGCGCGTTCAACGGCGCGGTGGTGAAACTGATCGCGGGCGGGGCGAAGGTCACCGCGGTGCTCAGTTCCTATGGCTCCGACGAACAGTCGTTCACCGGCTACTTCGTCCGCGACGATTCCGGCCTCAATTCCGCCCGCGATCTCATCGGCAAGAAAGTCGGCGTCAATACCCTCGGCGCGCACCACGAGTTCATCACCAGGGAGTGGCTGCACCAGCAGGGCCTATCCGATAAGGAGATCAAGCAGGTGGAGCTGACGGTGGTGCCGCCGGCCAACACCGAGGACGCGCTGCGCAAGGGGCAGATCGAGGTCGGCACGCTGGGCAGCATCTTCCGCGAGACCGCGGTCGAGCGCGGCGGCATCCACCCGCTGTTCACCGACAAGGGCCTGTTCGGCACCTTCGACTACGGCACCTACGTCTTCCGCAACGATTTCATCGCCAAGAACCCGGACGCGGTCAAGGATTTCGTGCAGGGCACCGCCCGGGCGACCCGGTGGTTGCAGGTCACGCCGCGGGAGGAGGTGCAGGCACGCTTCACCTCGATCATCGCGAAGCGCGGGCGCAACGAGAACACCGGGCTGATCAAGTACTGGAAGAGTTCCGGAATCCCGGTGCCGGGCGCGGTGATCGACCAGAAGGAAATACAGATCTGGATCGACTGGCTGGTCCGCAACGGTGAGCTGAAGGACGGTCAGCTGAAGGCGACAGACTTGTTCACCAACAAGGACAACCCCTACGCCAACGGCACATTCACCCCGCAGAGCGGCCCGACCGGCGAGGCGGTGGCCGCGAAATGACCGCCAAGCTGTCGCTGACCGGGGTGCACAAGCAGTTCGCCATCCGCGGTTCGCACGAGAAATTCACTGCCATCCAAGACATTTCGCTGGATCTGCGGGACGGCGAGTTCCTCGTCCTGGTCGGACCGAGCGGATCCGGCAAGTCGACGTTGCTCGATCTGCTCGGCGGCCTGAGCAAGCCGACCTCCGGTGAGATCCTCCTGGACGGAAAGCCGATCACCGGGCCGGGCCTCGACCGCGGCATCGTGTTCCAGCAGTACGCGCTGCTGCCGTGGCGCACCGCCCGCGGGAACATCGAATTCGGCCTGGAGGCCAAGGGATTACGCCGCAGGCAGCGGCGCGAGATCGCCGAGCACTACCTGGAGTTGGTGGGGCTGACCGGATTCGGCGATCGCTACCCGCACGAGCTGTCCGGCGGGATGAAGCAGCGGGTCGCCATCGCCCGCAGCCTGGCCTTCGATCCGGAGGTGCTGCTGATGGACGAGCCGTTCGCGGCGCTGGACGCGCAGACCCGGGAGTCGTTGCAGGACGAGCTGTTACGCATCTGGCGGGCCACCGGAAAGACGGTCCTGTTCATCACACACGGCATCGATGAGGCGGTGTACCTCGGGCAGCGGGTCGCGGTGCTGACCTCGCGGCCCGGCCGGATCAAGGCGGTCGTCGACGTCGAGATCGACCGGGAGGCCGGCGGCGACATCCGCTCGTCCGAGCGGTTCCGGGACTACCGGCACGAGATCTGGACGCTGCTGCAGAGCGAGGTCCAGCGCGCGGCGTCGCTGGAACGAGAGTCGTTGTCGGACAACCCGACCGAGGCACGAGTCGAGAGGCTGACCCATGTCTAGTGCAGTGGACTTCACCGAGCGGACGATCGCGGTGAGTACGGCGGCACCCACGCGGCCCGCCGCCGATCGACCTGCCGCGGACCGATCGTTCGAGGCCGGATCGCAGGCGCTGCGGGTGATCGGCCGCCTCGCCTGGCGGGTGTTCAAACCGACGATCGTGATCGGGCTGTTTCTGCTGCTGTGGCAGCTCGCCCCGGCCCTCGGCCTGGTGGACGAGGTGTTCCTGCCGCCGTTCTCGGTGGTCGCGCAGGCCTTCGTCGACCTGCTGGTGAGCGGCGAACTGTGGACCCACATCTCGGCCAGCCTGAGCCGCTCGCTGGCCGGCTACGCGATCGCGCTGGCCGTGGCCATCCCGCTCGGCATCTCGATCGCCTGGTACAAGCCGGTGGCCGACTTCCTCAACCCGATCCTGGAGCTGTTCCGCAACACCGCCGCGCTGGCCCTGCTGCCGGTCTTCATCCTGATTCTCGGCATCGGTGAGACCTCGAAGGTCGCCCTTGTGGTCTACGCGAGCGCCTTCCCGATCCTGCTGAACACCATCACCGGTGTGCGCACCGTCGACCCGCTGCTGATCAAATCCGCTGTGTCGCTGGGTCTCTCGCCGGTGCGGCTGTTCCAGAAGGTGATCCTGCCCGCCGCCTTGCCGTCCATCTTCACCGGCCTGCGGATGGCCGCGGCGAGCTCCATTCTGGTGTTGCTCGCGGCCGAGATGTTCGGCGCCCGTGCGGGACTCGGCTATCTGATCACCGCCGCCCAGCAGAACTTCCAGATCCCGAACATGTACGCGGGAATCATCGCCATCTCGCTGCTCGGTCTGGCCTTCAACGGACTGCTGGTCACCCTGGAGCGCCGGTTCTCCCGCTGGCGCACCGAACCCAACGCCTGACCGTCCACTCGTAACGCAAGGAAGAACCATGTCTGGTAAACAGTTCCACCTCAATGCCTTCCTGATGGGCGTCGGGCATCACGAGGCCGCGTGGCGGCATCCGCGCACCGAGGCGCACCGCGTGCTCGACGTCCGGCACTTCCAGGAGCTGGGGCAGATCGCCGAGCGCGGCAAGCTGGATTCGGTGTTCTTCGCCGACGGCCTGGCCGTCGGTCCGCGGATCAAGCGCAACACCCTCGCGGTGTTCGAGCCGATCACGCTGCTGGCCGCGATCGCCGCCGCCACCACGCACGTCGGGCTGATCGCGACCGCGTCCACCACCTATCACGAGCCGTTCAACCTGGCCCGCAAGTTCGCCTCGCTCGATCACATCAGCGGCGGCCGCGCGGGCTGGAACATCGTCACCTCGGCGGGCGAGGACGAGGCGTTCAACTTCGGTTACAACGGTGTGCCCGAGCACGCGCGGCGCTACGAACGGGCGCAGGAGTTCGTCGACGTGGTCAACCAGCTGTGGGACAGCTGGGAAGAGGAAGCGATCGTGCTCGACACCGAGGCGGGCATCTTCGCCGACCCGGACAAGGTGCACACCGTCGACTTCGACGGGCCGCGCTTCCGGGTCCGCGGGCCGCTGAACTCGCCGCGTACCCCGCAGGGCAGGCCGCTGCTGGTGCAGGCCGGATCCTCGGAGAGCGGAAAGGAATTCGCCGCGCGGCACGCCGAGGCGGTGTTCACCGCGCAGCGGACGCTGGCCGAGGGGCAGGCGTTCTATCGGGATCTGAAGTCGCGGCTGGCGAAGTACGGCCGCTCGGCCGACGAACTCAAGGTGCTGCCCGGACTGGTGCCGTTCATCGCCGACACGACCGAGCAGGCGCAGGCGCTCGAGCAGGAGTTCACCGATCTGATCTCGCCGGACTACGCGCTGCGTCAGCTGTCCACCATGCTCGGCGTCAACCTCACCGAACACGCCCTGGACGCGCCGCTGCCGCCGTTGCCGTCGGAGAACGACATAGAAACGCACAAGAGCCGATTCACCCTGGTCAAAGAGCTGGCGGCGAACGAGAACCTGACCATCCGGCAGCTGATCGGCAAGCTGGGCGGCGGACGCGGGCACCGGACGTTCGCGGGCACGCCGACTCAGATCGCCGACGAGTTGCAGAGCTGGTTCGACCACGGCGCCGCCGACGGGTTCAACATCATGCCGCCGTATCTGCCGGGCGGGCTGGAAGACTTCGTCGATCGTGTGGTGCCGATCCTGCAGGAGCGCGGGCTGTTTCGCGCCGACTACGAGGCGGACACGTTGCGTGGGCACTACGGGCTCGGGCCGGTGCCGAGCCGGCACACGCAGGAGCGGGCCGAGGCGAGCGCATGACGGTGGATGTCCTCGTACTCGGCGGCGGCCCGGCCGGTACCTGGGCCGCGTTGAAGGCCGCCGCGGCCGGTGCATCGGTTGTGCTGGCCGACAAGGGGTTCTGCGGGAGCAGCGGCGCTACGGCCGCGGCCGGCACCGGGATCTGGTACGTCCGGCCGGAGCCGGAACTGCGAGAGAAGGCGATGGCCAGCCGGGAGGCGCTCGGCGGATATCTCGCCGATCGCGGGTGGATGGCCCGGGTGCTGGACGAAACCTACGCAAGGGTCAACGAACTCGCGGAGGCCGGACGCTACCCCTTCCCCACCGACCGCGAGGGTCGTTCGCTGCGTAACGGGGTGCAGGGACCGGAATACATGCGGCGCCAGCGACTTCGGGTACAGCGCGCCGGGGTGTCCATCCTCGACCACGCACCGGCGATCGAATTGCTCACCGACGCCGAAGGTTCGGTCGCGGGTGCGCGCCTGCACCGGCTGGCCACCGGTGAACTCGTCGACCTCAACGCTCGCGCGGTTGTGCTCGCCACCGGCGGGTGCGCGTTTCTCTCGAAAACGCTGGGCTGCAACGTCAATACCGGCGACGGCGCCCTGATGGCGGTGGAAGCGGGCGCGGAACTGTCCGGGATGGAATTCTCGAACGCCTACGCCATCGCGCCCGAGTTCACCTCGGTGACGAAGACCGCCTACTACTCCTTCGCCACCTTCTACCTGGGCAACGGCGCGGTGCTGGCGGGCGCGTCGGGCAAGAGCCGCTCCCCGATCGCCAAGGCGCTGCTGACCGAGCCGGTGTATTGCACGCTGGATCGGGCCGACGCGGAGCAACGCCGGGCGATGCGCCTGGGGCAGCCGAACTTCTTCCTCACCTTCGACCGGCTCGGCATCGACCCGTTCACCGATCGGTTCCCGATCACGCTGCTGCTGGAAGGCACCGTTCGCGGGACCGGCGGGGTGCGCGTCGCCGGCGAGGACTGCTCGACCAGCGTGCCCGGACTGTACGTCGCGGGCGATGTCGCGACCAGGGAGCTGATCTGCGGTGGCTTCACCGGCGGCGGCAGTCACAACGCCGCGTGGGCGATGTCGTCGGGCAGTTGGGCAGGCGCCGGAGCGGCCGAATATGCCCGGCGGCACGGTGATTCGACCGATGACCGGCAGCGGTTCGGCGCGGGTGGAGTCGGTATCCGGCCCACCGGAAAGCCGGACGCCGGGCTGCTGCCCGCCGATATCGTCGCGGTGGTCCAGCGGGAGGTGCTGCCGTACGACAAGAACTATCTCCGGCACGGCGACCGGCTGCGGCCCGCGCTGGCGACGCTGGACGAGATGTGGCAGCAGGCCCGGACGAGTCTGACTCTCGCACAGTCGGATCCGTCCAAGGTGCGCTCGGCGGCGGCCATGACCGCGCACGCGCGGTGGATGTATACGGCCGCGCTCGCCCGCACCGAGTCGCGCGGCATGGCGCGGCGGCAGGAGTTCCCCGACGCCGATCCGGCGCAGCATCATCGGCTGATCACCGGCGGACTCGACCAGGTGTGGACCGCGCCGGAACCGGCGTTCCTCGAGCGGACGAGGCTGGTGCCGGCATGATCGAACTGGTCTCGGCCGACCGCTGCATCGCCTGCGACAAGTGCATCGAGGTCTGCCCCACCCACGTGTTCGATCGCGGCGCGGATGGAATCCCGTTGCTCACCAGGCAATCCGACTGCCAGACGTGCTTCATGTGCGAGGCGTACTGCCCCGCCGACGCGCTGTTCGTCGCCGCCCGCACCGAACCCCTCGCGCCGGACGACGTGCAACGCGACGAGGCCTACCTGATCGAGCACGGACTGTTGGGTAGCTACCGCACATCGCTCGGCTGGGGCGGCGGCCCGCTGGGTGCGCGCTACGCGATCGGACCCGAATTACCTTGACGCCGTTGACGAAACGGCGGGTGGTCGACTTCATGCGCACGTGCCGCAGCGCGTGTCGACGCGACGATCGAACCCGCCTGCCCCCCATCACTTTTCCCTAGCGAGGTCCCCATGACCACGGTGCACGAACCATCCACGATCACCCTCCGCGTCACCCCGGTCGCCGGCTACATCGGCGCCGACATCTCCGGTGTCGATCTGCGCGAGACGCTGACCGACGAGCAGGTCGAGCAGATCACCGCCGCGCTGCACAGGTACAAGGTGCTGTTCTTCCGCGACCAGCACATCGGGCACGCCGAGCAGATCGCCTTCTCCCGGCGCTTCGGCGCGGTCACCCCATCGCATCCGTACGACACCGACGCGCCCACCGAATTCCCGGAGATCCTCGCCGTGGACAGCCGGCTGTACGAAAAGCGGTTCGGGGTAAAGAAATTCAGCTACACGAACTTCTGGCACACCGATGTCTCGCCGCTGATCAACCCGCCCGCCGCGTCGATCCTGCGCGCCGAGATCGCGCCGGAGCAGGGCGGTGACACCGGCTGGACGAACCTGGTCGCGGCGTACGAGAACCTGCCGGAGTCGTTGCAGCGGTTCGTCGAGGGACTGCGTGCCGAGCACCGGTTCGGCGGGCGCAGGCCGGTCTGGAACGAGGACAGCGACTACGCCAAGAAGGTGGCGGCCGCGCCGCTGGTCACCGAGCATCCGGTGGTCCGGGTGCACCCGGTGACCGGCGAACGGGCGCTGTTCGTCAACCCTGGCTTCACCACCCGGATCATCGGGCTGAGCCCCAATCAGAGCGACGCGCTGCTGAAACTGCTGTTCGACGAGGTGGCCAACCCGGCCTACACCGTCCGGTTCCGCTGGGCGAGGGGCAGCATCGCGTTCTGGGACAACCGGGTGACGGCGCATCTCGCGCCGAGCGACCTCGATCATCTCGACGTCACCCGGGTGCTGTACCGCACCACGCTGGAGGGGGACATCCCGGTCGGGGTGGACGGCGCGCCGTCCACCTCCATCGCCGGGGCGCACTTCACCGGCAACTGAGAGTAGACAGGTAGGTGCCCGGCCGGCGACACCCGGCCGGGCACTGCGCTGCGCCACGCCTCGATCAGCCCATCACGGGATGATTGACTAGGTTTGGGGCAAACAACGAAGGAGAGATCTGTGCGCTTCGGCATCTTCATTCCGCAGGGCTGGCGGCTCGACCTGGTCGGCATCGACCCGGCGGACCAGTGGCGGGTGATGCGGGATCTCGCGCAACGCGCGGATGCCAACGACACCTGGGAATCCCTGTGGGTGTACGACCACTTCCACACCGTCCCGGTACCGACCGAGGAGGCGACGCACGAGGCGTGGACCCTGATGTCCGCGTTCGCGGCGTCCACCTCGCGGATCCGGCTCGGGCAGATGTGCACCGCGATGAGCTACCGCAATCCGGCGTATCTGGCGAAGGTCGCGGCGACCGTCGACCTGATCTCCGGCGGCCGGGTCGAGATGGGCATCGGCGGCGGCTGGTACGAACACGAGTGGCGCGCCTACGGTTACGGCTTCCCCGGCGCGGGTGAGCGGCTCGCGCGCCTCGACGAGGGCGTGCAGATCTTCCGGCAGGCCTGGACCGAGGGCAAGGCCACCCTGGACGGCAAGCACTACCAGGTCGACGGTGCCATCGTGCGGCCACTTCCGTTGCAGGAGGGCGGGATTCCGCTGTGGATCGCCGGTGGCGGCGAGAAGAAGACGCTGAAGATCGCGGCGAAGTACGCCCAGTACACCAACTTCAGCGGCGCCCCCGACGAATTCGCGGCCAAGTCCGAGATCCTGCGCGCGCACTGCGCCGACGTCGGCACCGATTTCGACGCCATCGTGCGCTCGTCGAACTTCAACGTGGTCATCGCGTCCACCGAAGCCGAAGTGCAGGAACGGCTTTCCGAGATCCAGGCGAAACTGGCCTCGGTCATCGGCGACGACGAGGCGAAGACCTACGTGGACAACATGTTCCGCCCGTCGCTCGCCGTCGGCACCCCCGAGCAGATCGTCGAACGGCTCACGCCCATCCGCGATCTCGGCCTCGGCTACGCCATCTTCAACTTCCCCGAATCCGCCTACGACACCTCGGGCATCGAACTGTTCGAGAAGGAAGTGGCTCCGGCCCTGGCCTGAGCTGGTCGAAGGAGTCCCCGTGACGAGTCCCGCTGCCCCGTCTCGACCCACGAATGCTCCCGGTCGGACACTTGCGGTTCTGGTCGTCCTCACGGGAGTGCTTGCGGTGGCCTTCGTCGTCGCCCCGCGGCTGCTCGCGGGGCGCGGGCCCGGCGGTGGTTTCGCCGACGAGGGCGACCTCCGCGCTGCGCTGCGCGTGGCGTTCGTCGAGTACTGGGGTGCGGGCGCGCGGGACTTCCCGCCGAGCTTGGCGCGGGTGGTGGACTACTGGTTCCGTTATCACGTGGCCAAAGCGGTGATCGCGACGATCCTGCTGGTCGTGCTGGTAGCGCTCGGTATTCGGCTCTGGCGGGCCTTCCTGCGCTCCGCTGGCCCCGGGGCCGGCCGGCGAGTCGCCCTCGGGTCGGCAGGCGGGCTTGCCACCGCGCTGGCGTTGGGCTCGTTGGTGTTGGTCATGGCTAACGTACAAGGCGCGGTAGCACCGTTCGCCTCGCTGCTACCGATGCTGACGACCGGTCCCGCCGACGGCGCACTCTCCCCCGCACTCGAACAGATCCGGCAGCAACTGGCCGACGCCGGCGGCCGCCCCTCGCCCATCCTCGACGTCATGATCGGCGACTTCGCTCGATATCACACGGCAATGGCGGTGATCGCCACGATCGTCGCGATCACCCTCCTCGCCCTGAGTGTGGTGAGCTGGCGAAAGTTCAGCAGAACCGAATCGGCAGACCAGCGCCCCCGGCGCCTGTTCGCGTCACTCGGCACACTCGCGACCGCACTGACCCTCGCCACACTCGTTGTCGCAGTGGCAAACACCGGCACCGCCGCAAACCCCACCCCCGCCCTCGCCGCCTTCTTCGCCGGCGGCTGGTAAGCCCCGCATCACCCGGCCCGCGCACCCCCACTCCCCCGTCGCGTCGAATTCCTTCTGGACAAGCGATCACGAGGAACTGATGCTGTTGCCCTCTCGCGTTTTACCGACACCAGTTCCTCGTGATCATCTGTCCAACCGTGGGCGCGGAGGGCGGCACGGACGCGGTCGAGGATTACGTGCGGGCGGTGGTGGAGGAGGGTGGCGTTGACGCGGACTACTCGCCAGCCCAGCGATTCGAGGGTTGCGAGGCGGTCGATGTCTTTGGTGCGCTGGGTGGGGTCGGTCCAATGGTGCGCGCCGTCGTATTCGACGGCGACGCGCCATTCTTTCCAGCCCATATCCACCCGGGCGACAAACCCGCCGCGGGCATCGCGGATCACCAGTTGAGTTGTGGGTCTGGGTAATCCGTCATCGATCAGGAGGAGCCGGGTGTGTGACTCCGGAGGCGACTCGGCGCCGGCATCGATCAGCTCGAGGATGGTCGACAGACGCGCGACTCCGCGCGTTCCGGGATGTGCGTGAGCCAGATTTCCGACCTCCAGCGGGTCCAGACCCGTAGCTGCGCACAACGCATCCAGGATCGGGACGGCTTGATCGCGAGGCAACTGTCGGCCGAGGTCGAACGCGGTCCGTGCGGGTGTTGTCACTCGGAACCCATCGATCTCACAGCACTCGGCGGGTTCGATGACGGTGCACACGGAGCGAATCCCGCTGGGCGGCTTGCAATGTTCGGCCCGCGCGATCTCTGCGGGCCGGCCCGAATCAAGCCAGCGAGTGCCGTGCATGGCCGCCGCCGAGTGCCCGATCAACACGCCGTCACCCTTCGCCCAGTGTGCTGCGGCGTGAGCACGTCCGGCTGCGTCGAGCGTGCACCCCTTGCGCAGATAGACATCGGGGAACACCCGCACAAAGTTGTGCTGGAGTTCCCATCGCGTCACCAGCCCTGCGGCCCTCGCCCAAGACCCAGGAAACGGCTCATCCAAGACCCCCATACCCGCACTATGCCCAAAGCCACCGACACGGACGATCGAGAGGGAACTGGTGCAGGTCGGCTCTCGGCCGTTACCTGCACCAGTTCCTTGTGATCATTTGTCCAGCTGGGTGAGCGCAGCTGCTAGAGCATGCAGGAGACGCAGCCTTCTACTTCGGTTCCTTCCAGGGCCATTTGGCGGAGGCGGATGTAGTAGAGGGTTTTGATGCCCTTGCGCCAGGCGTAGATCTGGGCGCGGTTGAGGTCGCGGGTGGAGGCGGTGTCCTTGAAGAACAGGGTCAGGGACAGGCCCTGGTCTACGTGCTGGGTGGCGGCGGCGTAGGTGTCGATGATCTTCTCGTAGCCGATTTCGTAGGCATCGTCGTAGTACTCGAGGTTGTCGTTGTCCAGGTAGGGGGCCGGGTAGTAGACGCGGCCGATCTTGCCTTCCTTGCGGATCTCGATCTTCGACGCCACCGGGTGGATGGAGCTGGTGGAGTGGTTGATGTAGGAGATCGAACCGGTCGGCGGGACGGCCTGCAGGTTCTGGTTGTAGATGCCGTGCTCCATGACCGAGGCCTTGAGCTCGCGCCAGTCGTCCTGAGTCGGGATCTTCACCTCGGCGTCGGCGAACAACCGCGCCACCCGTTCGGTCTTCGGCTCCCACGCCTGCTCGGTGTACTTGTCGAAGTACTCACCGCTGGCGTACTTGGACTCGGGGAAGCCGCCGAAGTAGCTGCCGCGCTCCTTGGCGATCAGGTTCGACGCCCGGATCGCGTGGTAGACCACGGTGTAGAAGTACATGTTGGTGAAGTCGATGCCCTCTTCGGACCCGTAGTGCACCCGCTCGCGGGCCAGGTATCCGTGCAGGTTCATCTGACCGAGGCCGATCGCGTGCGACTCGTTGTTGCCCTGCTCGATCGAGGGCACCGAGTAGATGTGCGTCTGATCGGAGACCGCGGTGAGCGCCCGGATGGCCGTCTCGATGGTCTGCGCGAAGTCGGGTGAGTCCATCGCCTTGGCGATGTTGAGCGAGCCGAGGTTGCACGAGATGTCCTTGCCCACCTTGGCGTAGGACAGGTCGTCGTTGAACACCGACGGCGTCGACACCTGCAGGATCTCCGAGCACAGGTTCGAGTGGGTGATCTTGCCGGCGATCGGGTTGGCCCGGTTCACCGTGTCCTCGAACATGATGTACGGGTAGCCGGATTCGAACTGCAGCTCGGCGATGGTCTGGAAGAACTCGCGCGCCTTGATCTTCGACTTGCGGATCCGCTTGTCGTCGACCATCTCGTAGTACTTCTCGGTGACGTCGATATCGGCGAACGGCTTGCCGTAGATGCGTTCCACGTCGTACGGCGAGAACAGGTACATGTCCTCGTTCTTCTTCGCCAGCTCGAAGGTGATGTCCGGGATCACCACGCCGAGCGAGAGGGTCTTGATCCGGATCTTCTCGTCCGCGTTCTCCCGCTTGGTGTCGAGGAACCGGTAGATGTCCGGGTGGTGCGCGTGCAGGTACACCGCGCCCGCGCCCTGACGCGCGCCGAGCTGGTTGGCGTAGGAGAACGAGTCCTCCAGCAGCTTCATGATCGGGATGACGCCCGAGCTCTGGTTCTCGATCTGCTTGATCGGCGCGCCGTGCTCGCGAATGTTGGTCAGCAGCAGGGCAACCCCGCCGCCGCGCTTGGACAGCTGCAGCGCGGAGTTGATGGAGCGCCCGATGGACTCCATGTTGTCCTCGATGCGCAGCAGGAAGCAGGACACCGGCTCGCCGCGCTGCTTCTTGCCCGAGTTGAGGAAGGTCGGGGTGGCGGGCTGGAAACGACCGTCGATGATCTCGTCGACCAGCTTGCCCGCCAGCACCTCGTCGCCGGCCGCGAGGGTGAGCGCGACCATGCAGACCCGGTCCTCGAACCGCTCCAGGTAGCGCTTGCCGTCGAAGGTCTTCAGCGTGTACGAGGTGTAGTACTTGAACGCGCCGAGGAAGGTGGGGAACCGGAACTTCTTGGCGTAGGCCTGCTGGAACAGCTGCTTGATGAACGGGCGGCTGTACTGGTCGAGCACCTCGGGCTCGTAGTACTTCTCGTCGACCAGGTAGTCCAGCTTCTCGTCCAGGTTGTGGAAGAAGACGGTGTTCTGGTTGACGTGCTGCAGGAAGTACTGATGCGCCGCCTCACGGTCCTTGTCGAACTGGATCTCGCCGTTCGGGCCGTACAGGTTCAGCATCGCGTTGAGGGCGTGGTAGTCCATGACCTCGCCGGCCTCCGCACTGCGGCCCGAAGCCTGCTCTAAGCGAGCCGTCTTTCCGGCCGGTGCTGTCGTTGTTGTTGCCAAAACAATCCCAATCCCTCTCGGACGCGCTCGACGTCCTCAGCGGTTCCCATGAGTTCGAAGCGATACAGGTACGGCACCCCGCACTTACGCGAGATCACGTCTCCCGCATAGCAGTAGGTATCGCCGAAGTTCGTGTTTCCCGCCGCGACCACCCCGCGCAGCAGGGCACGGTTGTGCGGATTGTTGAGGAACTTGGCGACCTGCCGCGGCACGAAATCCTTGTCGGATCTGTTCCCACCCAGGACGTGCCGACCGCCCCCGTAAGTGGGGACGATCAGCACGAAGGGTTCGTCGACGCGCAGCGAATCGGCGGTGTGCAGTGGAATGCGAGTCGCCGGGAGACCCAGCTTCTCGACGAAGCGATGCGTGTTCTCCGAGGCGCTGGAGAAGTAGACGAGCGCGCCGGGAGCGGAGCCCGCGCAGTGACCGTGCGGGTTGTGCTCGGACACGATCACCCTCTCCTCTCGGAGGAACGGAAAGCGGAAGCGGTCAGGCCGCCACCGTGGCGAGCGACTTGATCCGGTCGGGACGGAAGCCGGACCAGTGGTCCTCACCGGCCACCACGACCGGCGCCTGCAGGTAACCGAGCGCCATGACGTAGTCACGCGCCTCGTCGTTCTCGGAAATGTCGATCACCTCGTAGTCCACCCCGACCTTGTCGAGGGCCTTGTAGGTGGCATTGCACTGGACGCAAGCGGGCTTGGTGTACACGGTGACGGTCATTGGTATCCCTCTTCTCCTTGTGCCTGATCCACAGCCTGTGATCCGTATGCCGATCGTTCGAGCGACCTAGCGATGCACGTTCCGACCTTGCTGCGCAAACTCCTGGATCTGGACTCGAATCCCCTGCTCAGCCCGTTCGGGCTGAATTTCGCAGAGCGGGGTGCCTTGCCGTCTTCCAGTACCGAAGACACTACACCTAGTGGCCGACAGATTCATCCAACACGACATGTTGCGAGTCACAAAGATGAAATTCGCAGGCGGTAAGTACCTGGACGCTCGATTCGCAACCCGACACGACCGTGGTGCAGATCACAATTTCGTACCGTAGCTGATTTCCAGCAAACTCTCCGGTCAGACGAAGAGGGCCACCCCCACCGCGTGGGGATGACCCTCGAGAAGACCGGAGCGGAAGCTTACACGGCCGCGAATTCACCCTGGGCGGCCTG
This sequence comes from Nocardia sp. NPDC006044, assembly GCF_042871115.1. Classification (NCBI taxonomy): domain Bacteria; kingdom Bacillati; phylum Actinomycetota; class Actinomycetes; order Mycobacteriales; family Nocardiaceae; genus Nocardia; species Nocardia sp. NPDC006044. The sequence goes on along the minus strand of NZ_JBIAID010000001.1, from coordinate 984,892 downwards.
GACCAGCTCGTGCACGGTGGCCGCGAGCTGAGTGAGCGCTTCGGCATCTTCGCGCGGGTGTGTCGCGCCGAATCGCTCGCCGATCGTGGCGAAGTGCAGGTGAGCGGATTCCACCACCCGCGCGCCGGCCACGCCGAGCGCCTTGACCGCGTCGCCGTGCGCCCACTGCGCCGCGTTCGGGCTGATCGACGCGCTGACCACCGCGACAGGCCGGTCCTTGAGGGCGCCGGTGCCGTACGGACGGGAGGCCCAGTCGATGGCGTTCTTCAACACGCCCGGAAGCGTGCCGTTGTACTCCGGGGTCACCACGAGCAGGCCGTCGGCGGCGGCGACCGCGTCGCGCAGCGCCTGCGCCGCGGCGGGCACGGCACCCTCGACATCGAGGTCTTCGTTGTAGAAAGGAATGTCGGCGAGGCCATCGTAGAGGGTGATCTCGACACCCTCCGGCGCGGTCTGTACGGCGGTCTCGGCCAGCTGCCGGTTGATCGAGGCGGCGCGGAGGCTGCCGACGAGAGCGAGGATGCGGGTCTTGCCCATGACAACTCCTGGTGTACTGAGTGTGTGGTGTCCGAACTTTCATTGATGACTAACCGGACCACGGTCCGATTACTTCCCGCGGAGATGGCGTGCCTGCTGTGAGCTACCCCACATCGGATCTCCCGCTGCCAGAGCAGCGCCCGCTGCTCGGCATCGGCGCGCCTCTCCCCGGCACCTCCGAACCCACCGAACGCGCCGACGCCGCGCGCAACCGGCAGCTACTGCTGGACGCCGCGCAACAGCTGGTGCGCGAGCAGGGCGTGGACGGCCTCACCATGGACGCGCTGGCCAAGCGGGCCGGGGTCGGCAAGGGCACGGTGTTCCGCCGGTTCGGCAGCCGGTCGGGGTTGCTGATGGCGCTGCTCGATCACTCCGAGCGCAAGGCGCAGGAGGCGTTCATGTTCGGGCCGCCGCCGCTGGGGCCCGGCGCGACGCCGGTGGAACGGCTGGTCGCGTTCGGCCGGGCGCGGCTGCTCGACATCGATGTGGAGGGCGAGCTGTACCGCGCCGCGGAGGTCGGCGAGGCGGCCGATCGGTACTCGGGCGCGCCGTACATGTTGCTCAAGGCCCACGTGTCGATGCTGCTGCGGCAGGCCGGCGTGCCCGGCGAGATTCCGTTGATCGCCGACAGTCTGCTCAGCACGCTGAGCGCCGCGCTGGTCATACATCAGATGCGCGTGCAGGGATATCGCCGCGAGCAGATCGGGGACATCTGGGAAGCGGTCGTTCGACGCGTTGTCACCCCGTGAATGGACAGTAAAGTGGGCTGCCATGCGGAACCTGCGCGAACAGATCATCACCGAGTTGGGCGTTCAACCGAGCATCGAGCCGAAGAACGAGGTACGGCGCCGGATCGATTTCCTCAAGGACTATCTGAACGCCACTCCCGCAAAGGGTTTCGTGCTCGGCATCAGCGGCGGCCAGGACAGCTCGCTGACCGGCCGGTTGTGCCAGCTGGCCGTCGAGGAACTACGGGCGGACGGGGCGGACGCGACGTTCGTCGCGGTGCGCCTGCCCTACGGCGTGCAATCGGATGAGGCGGACGCGCGGGCCGCGCTGCGGTTCATCCAACCGGACCGGACGGTGTCGGTGAACGTGCGCCCGAGCGCCAACGCGACGGCGGGCGAGGTGGCTTCCGCGCTGAAGATCGACAAGCTCCGCGACTTCGTCCGCGGCAATATCAAGGCACGGGAGCGGATGGTGATCCAGTACGCGCTCGCGGGTCAGGAGAACCTGCTCGTCGTCGGCACCGATCACGCGGCCGAGGCGGTCACCGGGTTCTTCACCAAGTACGGCGACGGCGGGGTCGATCTCACCCCGTTGACCGGTCTCACCAAGCATCAGGGGGCGGCGCTGCTGCGCGAACTGGGTGCGCCGGAAAGCCTGTGGTCGAAGGTGCCGACCGCCGACCTGGAGGACGACCGGCCGTCGCTGCCGGACGAGGAAGCGCTCGGGCTGACCTACCGCGAAATCGACGACTACCTCGAGGGCAAGGAGGTTGCCCCCGAGGTCGCCGAGCGCATCGAGTCGATCTACCTGAACACCCGGCACAAGCGGGCGGTTCCGGTGACGCCACTCGACACCTGGTGGCGCGACTAGCCGGCCGCGACTCCGGGCGGGTCGTCGGCGGCGGCGTAGGTCTGCATCGCGTTGGCGATCGCGCCGGTGTTGTCGGTCAACGCCTTATCACTGATGTTGGCGGTGGTGTCGCAGGACCGGTGGTAGCAGGGGTCGTACGGGCGGCCGGCCTGGCCGCCGAACCACTGCGCCTCCTGGCTGGTCTTGGTGCCCTCGGCGCCGGTGAACAAACCGCCGACCGCGATCCCGGCGCGCATGAACGCGCCGTAGTCCGAACGGCCGTCGAGCGCGGCCCGGTTGTGCCGCAAGCCCTTCGAGTCGAAGTAGCGGTTGAAATCCTGCTCGATCTGGGCGGAACCGGCCGGGCCCTGGCTGCCGTTGTAGATCTTGTAGGCGTAGTTCGGCGAGCCGATCATGTCGAAGTTGAGGTAGAGCTCGAGCTTGTCCCGGTTGGCCGCGGACAGGTTCGCCACGTAGTACTTGGAGCCGACCAGGCCGAGTTCCTCCGCGCCCCACCAGGCGAAGCGGACCTTGTTCTTCGGCGTGGTGGTGGCCATCTGCAACGCGACCTCGAGCAGACCGGCACTGCCGGAACCGTTGTCGTTGATGCCCGCGCCGGCACGCACCGAGTCGAGATGCGCCCCGGCCATGACGACCTTGTCCGGGTTGCCCTGCGGGGACTCCGCGATCACGTTGTGGGTGGTGGCGGGCAGGGCCTCGGTATCAGTCGCGAGCCGCACGACCGTGCCCGCCTTGGCCAGGTCCTTGCCGACGGCGAAGCTGGCGGCGACCACCGGCACGGTGATGCCGGTCTCGTCCAGCGGCTCGGCGAAGGTGTCGGTGCGGCCCGGCTGGCCCTCGTTGAAGATGATCACGCCGGAAGCGCCTGCGGCCTGGGCGTTTCGGGCCTTGTCCGCGGACGTGCAGGTACCGCGTTGCAGCAGCGCGATATTGCCGCGGGTGAACGTGGCGAAGTCCGCGGCCTCGCAGCCGGAGGTCGAGCCGTTCGCCTCGGCCCGGGGCGACAGAGTGAGGTCGACGCCCTGCACCGCCGCCTTCGCCTCGCCCGAACCGGAATAGGTCAGGGTGGCGAAGTCACCGAGCCTGCTGTGGTCCGGCGCGGTCGGCTGATAGGTCGTCCGGGCGCCGGAGACCCGCTCCAGGACCGCCGCCGACCGTTCCCGGAAGGACTGGAAAGTGAACGGCTGCAACGTCACCTGGTAGCCCACGCGGCGTAGTTCGCCGGCCACGTAGTCGCGGGAGGCGTCGTAGCCCGCGGTGCCCGCGGCCCTGGTGCGGCCGTTGGCGTTGGCGATCGACTGGAACTTCTCCAGATGCTGCTTGACGGCGGGCGCCTTGATCGAATCGGCCAGTCGCCCCGGCGGCGGACTGGGGTCGGCGGACGCGGACCCCGCGACGGCGAGGGAGAGCGCGAGGGGCAGCGCGGCGGCGGTGGCGATCACGCGACCGGCGGTGGCACTGCGGAAGATTCGGGGCATAGTCAGCTCCTCCAAAGGGACGGATGAATCCCGATGGCTCGGAGGTTAAAGCGGGGTGTCGTCTCGATGAAACCCCAGTTGTAGTGGGGAAATGCGTTGCCGGGCCGGGCAATCCGCCCGCACACTCAGCCCTTCGTGACCTCCGTGAGGCGGCGGGACAGGAAGCGGCGGACCTGCTCGTTGGACGCGCGGTCGAGCGCGATGCGGTAGTGCGTAGCCGATTCCGGATAGCGCCCCGCGCGGCGGAGAAGATCGGCGCGGGTCGCGGCGACGAGATGCGAAGCGGCCAGGCGCGGATGGTCGGCGACCTCGTCGAGGGCAGCGAGTCCGCTGTCGAAACCGCGCAAAAACCCTACGGCGATAGCGCGATTCACCAGGATGACCGGTGAGTCGGAGTAGGTGCGCAGCTCGTCGTAGCCGGAAACTATTGCGGCCCAGTCGGTTTGCTCCCATGTGGGAGCGATCGCATGGGCGCCGGCGATCCGCGCCTGGGCGAGATATGGGCCCCCGCCCTGCGCGGCGGCGGAGATCAGGCAGCGCAGTCCCGATTCGATCTGCGCCCGATTCCACGCGCTGCGATCCTGCTCCTCGATCGGCACCAATTCGTCTTCCGCACTTCGCCGTTGGGCGCGCCGACTATCGTTGAGCAGCATTAGCGCCAGCAGCGACCGCGCCTCCGGCTCGTCCGGCAGCAGCGCGCACAGCAGCTTGCCGAGCCGAATTGCCTCGTCGCACAGCTCATCCCGGACCGCGGCCGGACCCGAGGTGGCGAAGTAGCCTTCGGTGAAGACCAGATAGATACACGCCAGTACCGCGGGCAGCCGCTCCGGCAGCAGCGGCGCGGGCGGCACCCGCAGCGGAATACCGGCCTGGCGGATCTTCGCCTTCGCGCGGGTAAGTCTTTGGGCGACTGTATGTTCCGGTTGCAGGAAGGCCCTGGCGATCTCCGCGGTCCGCAACCCGCACACCAACCGCAGGGTCAGCGCCACCTGAGACTCCGGCGACAGCGCCGGATGACAGCAGGTGAAGATCATCCGCAGTTGGTCGTCCGCTACCGGCGACACCTCTATCTCCTCGCTCGGCCCGGTCAACAGGACTGCGTCCAGCTCCTTGCCGCTCCTGACCGACTCGCGCCGCAACCGGTCGAGTGCGCGATTGCGCGCCGCGGTGGTGATCCAGGCCCCGGGATTGTCCGGCACACCGCGCTCCGGCCAGGTGCGCAACGCGTCGGCGAACGCGTCCTGCACCGCGTCCTCGGCCAGTCCGATATCGCCGACCAGCCGGGCCACCGTGGCCAGGGCCCGGCCGAATTCGGCGCGGTAAACGGCGTCGATGGCCGGGCCCGGCACGGTCAGAAGCCGACGTCGACGATGCGGCGAAGCTCCGAACGGCCATGCGGTCCGCGCGGGATCTGGGCCGCGATCTCGGTGGCCTCGGCCGGGCCGGTCGCGGTGAACACGTACAGTCCGTCGACCACCTCGGCGCCCTCGGTGAACGGTCCGTCGGTGAGCAGCAACTTCCCGTCCCGCACCCGGACCGTTGTCGCGGTAGCCGGCGGTTGCAATGCTCCGCCGGCCCGGATCGCCTCGCCGACCTTTTCCGCGAACTGCCCGTGTTCCGCGGCCATCTTTTCCCATTCCTGCGTGTCCGGCGCGATCAAGTCCGACTGCCGCTCCCACAGCAGCGCGGTCCACCAATCGGCGCCCGGCGCTCCGTGCGGCGACCACATCACCATCGGCCGCACCTCGATCGCGCCGCGCTCGGCCGCCGGGATCCGGCGCGCGAGCTGGATGGCCTCGTCCAGATCCTGCGCGTCGAACACGTAGAAACCAGTGATTACCTCGGTCTGCTCAATGAACGGCCCGTCGGTGATCAACGCCTGATCGCCGCTGCGCCGGACATTGATCGCCGTGGCCGACGGGAACAACGCCGCGCCACCGGCGATCGCCGCGCCCGCCGCCTCCTGGAAGGCCGCGTATTTCGCCACCCCCGCGGCGAACTCCGGCGTTCCCGGCGCGGCGGTCTGCCCGTCTCCCACAATCGTCGCCAAGTAGTGCATGGTCGCAACCTTCCTCGAGTGGAAGAGCCCGATACCCTTCCTTACCCAGACGACGAACGCCGCGGGAGTTTCTCTACGCCGTCGCGAATTCTTTCTACTCCGAGTGGGACGACCGATCGTCCCGATTCATCGCGGCCGGGACGATCGGCCGACGAACCTGCGACGCTGCCCCGATCAACACCGCCGAGGCCGCCGCCTTTCGGCCGACGGAGCGGGGCGAGGCGGAAGTCGCGCCGGTCAGCCGCCGGCGAAGGGGGGCAGCACGTCCACGCGGGGTGTCAGCGCGGTGCTCGGATCGCGGGTCAGTTCGTCGCCGACCAGGTAGGCGCAGACCGAGAGCATCTTCGCCAGGCCGGGGCCGTACGAGGCGGACAGGGACGAGCGCAGGTCGGCGACGGTGGCGCCGGCCGGGAGGTCGAGCGTCTCGCGGTCCTTGCCGACGGCGTCGGCGATGGCGGCGAAGTAGCGGATCTCAACCACCGATGGCTCCCATCGTGCGTTCCGGCGGGACGAACCCCTCCACATCGATGCCGTGACCGGCCCATTTGTTCCACATCGCGCCGCGCCACAGGGTGGCCAGCTCGGCGTCGCCTGCCCCGGAGCGCAGCACCTGGCGCAGGTCGTACTCCTGGTCACTGAACAGGCAGGAGCGCAGCATGCCGTCGGCGGTCAGGCGGGTGCGGTCGCAGGTATCGCAGAACTTGCGGGTGACCGACGCGATGATGCCGACGGTCGCGGGACCGCCGTCGACCAGCCAGGTTTCGGCCGGGGCCGCGGGATCGGCGCGACCGGCGGCGGTGAGCTCGAACCGGGCGCCGAGCACGTCGAGCAGTTCGGCAGCGGTGACCATGTTGGTGCGGGCCCATTCGTGGTCGGCGTCGAGCGGCATCTCCTCGATGAACCGCAGTTCGCAGTCCTCGTCCAGGCACCACTGGAGCAGATCCGCCGCGCCGGAGAGGGTTTCGCGCATGAGCACGGCGTTCACCTTGACCGGCGCCAGGCCGGCGTCGCGGGCGGCCCGGATGCCGGCCAGCGCCGAGTCGAGCCGGTCGCGGCGGGTCAGCTCGGCATAACCGGCTCGGTCGACGGTGTCCAGCGAGACGTTCACCCGATGCAGTCCAGCGGCGGCGAGCCCGCGGGCGCGGTGCGCGAGGCCGACGCCGTTCGTGGTCATCGCCAGCGGCGTGTCAGGCACCTGTTCGTGACAACCGGCGATGATCTGCTCGAGGTCGCGGCGCATCAACGGCTCACCGCCGGTGAACCGGACCTCCTCGATCCCGAGTTCACGTACCGCGAGGCCGACCAGGCGGACGATTTCCGCGACGGTGAGCAGTTCGTGCTGCGGAATCGCGGGCAGGCCCTCCTCGGGCATGCAATACGTGCAGCGCAGCGAACATTTCTCGGTGATGGAGACGCGCAGATCGCGGGCCACCCGCCCGAATCGGTCCAGCAGGAACGGCGTATCGGGGCGGCCGTCGAGCGAGGGACGCCCGGAACGCACGGCAGGTATCCCCATCTCGACCAGAGTCACCCGTCCATTATGACCTCCGCTCGTCGCCGGTCAGTCGCAGAAGGTACGGAATAACCCGCCGCGCGCGCCGCGAGATTGTGAGGTTCACACAAGCCGGACGGGCGATCGACCTCGATCGGCTGAGGTTAGGCTGGCTGCCATGACCTCTCGGCCCGCCAGCGTCTCGGCCCGGCCCGTCGACGACTACCGAGACAGCATCGAACAGCTGTTGCGCCCGCTCGCCGCGCGCCCGGCCGAGCAGGTCGCGGTACCGGCGGCCCTCGGCCGGCAGCTCGCCGAGGACCTGCGCTCGCCGGTCGATCTGCCGGTGTTCCGCAACTCGGCGATGGACGGTTACGCCGTGCGCGCCGCGTCGGTCGTGGTCGCGCCGGTGACGCTGCGGGTGGCCGGGGTCGTCGCGGCGGGCAATGCCGGGCAGACGCCGCTGCCGGCCGGCGCTGCGATCAAGGTGATGACCGGCGCGCCGATCCCGCCCGGCGCGGACTGCGTGGTTCCGGTGGAGGACGTGCACGCCGACAACGGCACCGTCACCATCGAACGCGGCCGCAGCGCAGGCGAATTCGTACGCGAGGCGGGGACCGACGTGCGGGCCGGCGACCTGCTCGTGCACGCGGGCACCACGCTGGAGCCGCGGCACATCGCGGCGCTGGCGGCGGTCGGGTTGCCGAGCGTGCCGGTGTTCCACCGGATCCGGGCGGCGGTCATCACCACCGGCGATGAACTCGTTCCGGCGGGCAGCACGCTGCGGCCCGGGCAGATCTACAACTCCAACGGCATCGCGCTGGCCGCCGCGCTCACCGCGAACGGGGTCGACGTCGTCTCGGTCGCGCACAGCACCGACGACCCGGCCGAGTTCCGCAAGCTGCTGGCCGAGGCGACCGGATCCGCCGATGTCGTGTTCACCTCCGGCGGGGTGTCCAAGGGCGACTTCGAGGTGGTCAAGGACGTGCTCGGGCCGCTCGGCGGGGTGTTCGGGCCGGTCGCGATGCAGCCGGGCGGACCGCAGGGACTGACCGTCGCCGACGGGGTGCCGGTGCTCAGTTTTCCGGGTAATCCGGTCAGCACGATGGTGTCGTTCGAGGTGTTCGCGCGACCGATGCTGCGCGCGCTGGCCGGGCTCGCGCCGGTCGACAGCTACGAACTGCCGTTGCGCAACGAGGTGGCCCGATCGCCGCAGGGTAAGCGGCAGTTCTTGCGCGGCAAGCTGATTCGGCCGTCGTCCGGCGATCTGCCCGCGTCGCACCGGCATCCGGAAGCGGTGGAGGTGGTGTCCGGGCCCGGATCGCACCTGGTCGCCGGGATGGCCTGGGCGGACGTGCTGATCGATGTCCCGGCCGAGGTCACGTCGCTGCCCGCCGGGGGCGTCGTGCGCGTGTGGTCGTTGTGATCCATTCCGTCCCAGGAGTATTCGATGAGTGAGTTGTCCCATGTGGACGGCGCGGGCCGCGCCCGCATGGTCGATGTCAGCGCCAAGTCCGACACCACCCGGATCGCGGTGGCCGCGGGTGAGCTGCTGACCACCGCCGAGGTGGTCGCGCTGGTGCGCGCCGACGACATGCCGAAGGCCGACGTGCTGTCCACCGCGCGGATCGCGGGCATCGCCGGGGCGAAGAAGACCTCGGAGCTGATCCCGCTGTGTCATCAGCTCGCCTTGTCTTCGGTAAAGGTCGAATTCGGGTTCACCGACAACACCATCACCATCGAGGCGACCGCGAAGACCAAGGGACCCACCGGGGTCGAAATGGAAGCGCTGACCGCGGTGGCGGTCGCCGGGTTGACGCTGCACGACATGGTGAAGGCGGTCGATCCGGCGGCGACGCTCAACGGGGTGCGGCTGATCACCAAAGAAGGTGGGAAGCACGGGCATTGGGTGCGGCCGGAGGCTGCCGCCGGCAACGAGTCCACCGCCGTTGATGCCGGCGCACACCACCAAGCGGCCCACGGACACCACCATGTCGGCGCCGCAACAGAACCCAAGGCCGGAACACACCCGGCACCAAGCGAACCCGCGGCCGGGGCGAAGCACGCACCGCAGGAACGTCTTCCCGGCGCGACCGCCGTCGTCCTCGTAGCCTCGACCGGCGCCGCCGCGGGCACGCGGGTCGACACCACCGGCCCGGTCCTCACCGAATGGCTTGCCGGCCTGGGCTTTTCGGTGCGCGGCCCACTGGTCTACGCGGACGCCGACATCGCCGTCGGCCTGGCCGACGCGTTGCGCCTGGAACCGTCGCTGGTGATCAGCACCGGCGGCACCGGCGCCTCCCCCACCGATGCCACCCCCGAGGCCACCCTCGCCGTGCTGACCCGCGAGCTGCCCGGCGTGGCCGAGGCCATCCGCCAGCGGGGCACGGCGAAGTTCCCGCTGGCCGCCCTGAGTCGCGGGGTCGCCGGGCTGGCCGGCCGGTCGGTGATCGTGAACCTGCCCGGCTCCCCCGGCGGGGTCAAGGACGGCATCGCCGTGCTCGAACCGCTGCTCGACCATCTGCTCGCCCAAGTTGCCGGAGGCGGAAACCATGACCACCACTGAACCCACCGTCCGGCTGGCCCGGGTCAGCGATCAGCCGCTCGACGCCGCCGCGGTCGAGGCCGCCGTGACCGGGCCGCACTACGGGGCCGTGGTCGTGTTCACCGGCAAGGTCCGCGACCACGACGGCGGACAGGCCGTGACCGCGCTGGAGTACTCGGCGCATCCGGAGGCCGAGCGCTTCCTGCACAAGGTCTGCGCCGAGCTGGCCGAATCGGCCGGCCTGCCGGTCGCCGCGGTGCACCGGGTCGGCGCGTTGACCATCGGCGACGACGCGATCGTCGTCGCGGTCGCCGCCGCGCACCGGGCCGAGGCGTTCACCGCCTGCGCCGAGCTGGTGGACCGGATCAAGCACGAGGTGCCGATCTGGAAGAGACAGCGGTTCGCCGACGGATTGTCCGAATGGGTCAATTCCTGCGGTTAACCGAAGCGTGACAAGAACCCCATGACGAATCAACACGTCAGCGCTAGCGTGTCCGCACACGCAGTTCGCCGGAGGCGCGACCTCGCGCATCCGCCCTTGCCAGCGCTCTAAGCGGGAGGAAGCGATGGGTACCGATCAGGTTTTGCTGCACCGGTTCGTCATCTCTCAGCTCAGCGCGGCCGGCCTCGATCGCGATCGGCTGATCCGCGAGACCGGGCTGCCCGAGTGGACGATGGCCGGCGACGACGTGCACCTGCCGAGCCACACCTTCTCCCGGCTGTGGGAACTCGGCGAGCACGGGCTCGGCGACCCGGACGTCGCGCTGAACGTGGCCCGGCGCTACCAGCTGCCCACCCTCGGGCTCTACGACTATCTGTTCTCCACCGCGCCCACCCTCGGCGCGGGCCTGGCGACCTGCGGGCCGTACGTCACCGCGGTCACCACCAATCATCGATTCGACCTGGTCGCCGAGCGCGACGGCGAGGTGACGCTCTACCTGGAGATGATCCGCGGCGAGGGCCGCGGCCGCGACCTCACCCAGCTGTGGGGTCTGGCCGCGGTGCTCAGCCGGGCCCGGCGGGTGGTGCGCGAGCCGGTGATTCCCCTGCGGATCTCGCTGCGCCAATCGGCGCCGGCCAAGGTGCAAACCTTCATCGAGGTGTTCGGCACCACGGCGATCGAATTCGACGCACCGGTGGACGCGATGGTGTTCCGCGCCAGCGACATGGAGCTGCCGTTGACCACCAGCGACCCGGTGCTGGCCGCGATCTTGCAGCCGCTCGCCGAGGCGTTGCCGCCACCGCCGTCGCTGACCACGGCCTGGCCGGAACGGGTCGCGGCGGCGCTGGCCGAGGCGATGAAGAGCGGCGACGTCTCCCTCGACCGGGTGTCGCGCATACTGGCCACCAGTCCGCGCACGCTGCAACGCCGGTTGATGGAGGCGGGTACCACGTGGCGACGGGAACTGGATCGGGCGCGCACCGCCCGGCTGACCGAGGTCAGCTCAGGTGGTCCGCTCAGCCGCTCACGGCAGGCCGAGCTGCTCGGATACTCCGACGCGGGCTCGATGCGCCGGGCGGCCCGGCGGTGGACGGTGGCGCCGCGCGGCCAGCAGGCCGCCCGCTTCGACTGAGCACTCACTGTTTCAGGAAACGCGCCACGATCCCCCAGAACGTGGCGTCCTCGATCGCGCGGAAATCCCAGCCGTTGGCGATGGCATGCGACTCCGCCACGATGCCGGGTACGTCGAAGTCGTAGCGCGTGGCGGTGCCCTTGGCCTCCAGCACTTCGATCACGTACGCGGTGGCGCTCTCCAGCGAATCGGACATGGAAAACTCCCATCGGTCGCAGAACGAATCGTCTCGATCTTGAATCGGTGCGCCGACCCGACACCACGCGCGACCTGTTCGCAACTTTGCGCACGTGCCGACGCGGCGGGCACCAGGACAGTCTCATGTCCGCCCGGCGCCGCCGCTAGCACCGAACGCGCCAGTTTCCGGCCGAACGCGCCAAATTCTTCGATCAGCGGGACGGCACTCAGTGCGGGGTGTAGCGCCACACGCCGAGCATGGATTGCGGGTCGAGCGGATCCTCGTCGAGATGCACGGTGTCCTGCAACCGTTTCGCCGCCACCTCGGCGTCCATCCCCGCGCCGATCAACACCAGCTGGGTGGTGCGGGATTCGCCGCGCGCCCAGTTCTCCGGCTCGAACACCAGGTGCCGGCCGACCAGGTGCAGCACGAACTTGCGGCGCTCGTCCGCGACGGCGAAAGCGGCGAAACCCTTGGCGCGGAACAGGCCCGGCGGCGGGTCCTCCAGGAAACCGATCAACGCGCGCGGATCCAGCGGTTGTTCGCTGGTGAAGGAGACGCTGAGGTAGTCGTCGTGCAGGTGCCGGTGCTCGGCGTGGTCGTGATCGTGGTGGTCGAGCAGCTCGTCGAAGCTCAATTGCTCGGCGACCCGCGGGGTTTCGCGCAGCGGTTCGTCGAACAGCAGGCCGGGCTCGAGCCGGCCGTGCGTGGTCGCGTACACCGGCGCCTGCCCGATCAGGTCCGCGATGTCCTGCCGCAAGGCGCTCAGCTGCGTCTCCGGCACCCGGTCGGCCTTGTTGACCACGACCAGATCGGCCAGCCGCAGATGGGTGGTCAGCTCGGGGTGGCGCGCGCTGCTCGCCGGGAACTGCTCGGCGTCGACCACCTCGACCAGGCCGCCGTAGCGGATGCGCGGGTTGTCGCTGCCGACCACCATCCGGATCAGGTTGCGCGGCTCGGCCAGGCCGCTGGCCTCCACCACGATCACGTCGATCTTGGCGCGCGGCTGCGCGAGCCGGGTGAACAGGTCGTCCAGCTCGCTGACGTCCACCGCGCAGCAGACACAGCCGTTGCCGAGTGAGACCATCGCGTCGACCTGCCCGGCGACCAGCATCGAGTCGATGTTGATCGCGCCGAAGTCGTTGACCACCACGCCGATCCGAGTGCCTCGGCTGTTGCGCAACAGGTGATTGAGCAGCGTTGTTTTCCCGGAACCGAGAAACCCCGCGACGATCACAACAGGAATCCGGTCAGCCACGCCGACCACCATACTGGGCCGCGCAAGGGCGCCGGAAACGCCGAACGTCACCCTCGGCGAGGGTGACGTTCGGGCGGGCGCCGGGTGCTATTTGGCCGGGGCGATGAACTTGGCCGCCAACGCGTACGCGAGGTTGATCAGCTCGGCGGTGACCATGTTGTTGTCCACGCCGAGAGACTTGGCCAGCGGCATCAGCAGGGTCAGCACCATGTCCATGATCTCCCGGACGGACTGCATGTCGCTCGACTCGCCCGGCACCGTCTTGCTGCCCGGCAGGCTCTGCTGTGCGCCGGGTGATTGCTGGGTGCCGGGCCATGCCGGGGCGTTCGGCGCGGTCTGGCCCTGCTGAGTGAACGGGGAGGACTGCCCTTGGGGCGCAGCCTGGACCTGGGGTGCGGCCTGCCCTTGAGGCGCTGCCTGGACCTGCGGCGCCGTCGCGCCCGCCGGCGGCTCGGTGGACGCCGGGTGCGGCTGGAACTGCGGCATATTCGACTGGACCTGCGGCGCCGACGCACCGACCGGTGGCTCGGCCGACGCGGGATTCGGCTGCAACGGTACCGAATTCAGCGGTGCCTGCGGTGCACCCTGCACCGGCGGCTCGGTCAACGCCTGCGGTGCCGAAGCCCCCGCAGGTGGCTCGGTCGAGGCCGGATGTGGCTGCAACGGTACCGGATTCAGCGTCTGCGGTGCCGGCTCGGTGAAGGCCTGCGGCACCGCCGCACCCGCGGGCGGCGCGGCCGCGGCCGGATTCGGCTGCAACGGTGCCGAATTCGGCTGCGCGGCGTGCGGCTCGGCCGCCGGTTCCACGACCGGATGCTGCTGCGGCAATGGCGCCGCGGCCGGCTGCTCGCCGCTCACATCCGGCGTCACCGAATGCGCGCCGAGCAGATACCCCACCAGCCCGGTGGTGATGGTGACCGCGTGCTTGAGCTGCCCTTCCTTGCTCTCCAGCAGCGCCGCGTCCTCGGCGTTGGCGCCGTTGCCCATCTCGATGAACACATCCGGCACCGCGGTGAGCGCGGGTCCGGCGATGTCGCGGCGCGGCATCAGCCCATCCGCGCTCGCGTACGGCGCGGGGACGAACCCGGCGCCCAGGTAGGCATCGCGCATCGCGGTGGACGCCGCCAGCCCGGCGTTGGACTGGATCGCGTTGACCGTCGGGTCGGGGATCGGCAGCTCGGGCACGATCAGATGGAAGCCGCGCTGGTCGGCGGGCGCACTGTCGGCGTGAATGCTCACCGCGACGGCAGCACCGGACTCATTGGCGGCCCTGGCGCGGTCGTCGACGCAACCGCCCCAGCCCTGATCGTCCTGGCGACTCAGTTTCACCTGCGCGCCGAACTGTTCCAGCGCGGTCTTCACCAGCTGGGCCACGTTCCAATTGATGGTGTGTTCGGGGACGCCGTTGACCGTGACCATGCCGGTGGTCTGGCAGTCCTTCGTGCCGCCGCGACCGTCGCTGACCTGTTTGGCCACGTTCTCGCTGTGGCCGGGCCCCTGATGGCCGGGGTCGAGGAACACGGTCTTGCCTGCGAGTTTGGTCGACAGATCCGGCTGAGCCGGCTCGGCGCTGGCGGTGACCGGCACGAACCCGGACAGCGTCACCGTGACCGCGGCCGTGACGGCAGAACAGATTCCGGCCCTGATGATGCTTGGCTGCTTCATGTTCGGTCGGTGCCCCGGGACAAGGGCACCCCTCCCTTCCCATTAGTAACACCAAACCCAGTGGTTCACTCTCGCAACGCGAGCATCAGCATAGCAACCCCAGTTACCCAACCGTTACCGCTGCGGTGGTGTGTTCACCGGCAATCAGGCGCCGCGCGGCAGCCGACGCAGCGAACGCAGGGCATAGTGCACCCGGGTCTTCACCGTGCCGACCGGGACGCCGATGTCGTCGGCGACCTCCTGGTAGGCGCGATCGCGCAGGATCACCTCGATCACGGCCTCTCGCTGCGGACCGGGCAGCCGGGCCAGCAGCTCCGCGACCAGCAGCCCGTCGATCAGGTCGTCGGCGAAATCGGGATGCGCGTAGCGGGCATCGCTGAGCTCGCCGACCTCGTCCCAGCCGGTGTCCCCCGGCCGGGCGGCTCGTGCCCGGACCATGTCGATGATGACATTGCGCAGGATCGCCAGCAGCCAGGTTCGGATGCTGCCCTTGGTCGCGTCGAAGAACCCGCAGGAACGCCACGCGCGCAGCAGCGACTCCTGCACGGCCTGCTCGGCGAGTCCGCTATCGCCCAGCGCACGCATTGCCCGCCAATGCAATAGGGCTCGATCGGTGGCCAGCACCGCGGCCAGCCCGGAATCGCTGCACAGTCCCGCACACCGCGCGCCGCACGACGGGGAACGTCGATCCGTCCGGACGGACTCCGATCGAACACATGTCATACCTCGGATATCGCGGCCGAGCCGGCCGATGACAACATCGTGCGCGATTTGGTCATGCATCCACACAAGAAATGTGGAATGCGGCACATCGGCCCGAGTCCTCTGGTAGATCTTGGCCCGGAGATTTCGGGGATCTCCCTGGTCAGCCGCTGCGCGGCGGTTGCAGCACGATTCGAGGAGAACATCGCATGCGGGCAAGCACCCTGCTCATCGCCGGCGCCCTGACGTCGGCGACCGCCCTGCTCGGAGCCGGGACCGCGGCCGCCGAACCGGCGAACACCATGCCCGGAGACGGCGTCTACCTGGTGGGCGTCGACATCCTCCCCGGCATCTGGGAGGCCCCCGGCACACCCGACCCGGCCTACGGCTGCGATTGGCGCAGGCTCTGGAAGGTCGAGGGCGACAACACCGAGATGGAATACATCATCGGCAACAACTTCACCCGGCACGGCCCGATCCGGGTGGAGATCAAGCCGACCGACGTGGGCTTCAAGACCACCAACTGCGGCGCGTGGCGGCTGCTGCCCCCGCCGCCGCGCACGGGCTCGGCCGGCTGACCCGGACGCCTCGCTAGGGTCGGGCCCATGACGAGGACCAAGATTCTGATCACCGGCGCGAGCGCGGGGCTGGGTGCCGCGATGGCCCGCGACTTCGCGAGCAAGGGCCGCGATCTCGCGCTGTGCGCGCGGCGGCTGACCGCGCTCGAGGAACTGCGCGACGAACTCGTCGCGGCCCATCCCGGAATCACGGTCGCGGTGCGCGCGCTCGACGTCGACGAACACGAGGCGGTGCCGCGGGTCTTCGGCGAGTTGCGCACCGAGCTCGGCGGGCTCGACCGGGTCATCGTCAATGCGGGGCTCGGCAAGGGCGCGGTCCTCGGTACCGGCCGGGCGCGGGCCAATCTCGCTACGGCGACAACGAATTTCGTCAGCGCGCTGGCGCAGGCCGAGGCGGCGCTGGAGATCTTCCGCGAGCAGAACGCCGGGCATCTGGTGCTGGTGTCCTCGATGAGCGCGGTACGTGGATTGCCGGGCAAGAAGGCGAGCTACTCGGCGAGCAAGGCGGGGCTGGCCGCGCTCGGGCAGGCGCTGAGTACCGAATTGGCGAAGTCGCCGATCCAGGTCACCACGCTGCTGCCGGGATTCATCGCCACCGACATGGCCGCCAAAGCGGGTGACGCGCGCCTGGTCGCGCCGCTGGACAAAGGCGTGGCCGCGATGGTCGGCGCGATCGAGAAGGAACAGCGGCGAGCCTGCGTGCCGGCGTGGCCGTGGCGCGTGCTGGATCGGGTGCTGCCGATATTGCCGGGCACGATCGTCGCGCGCCTCAGCTGAGACGCGCCTCCGCGCCACCACGCATAAAATAGAAAATAGCGTGTCGTGCGCCACAATATCGGATGCTAAAAGTTAGCCAAATGTCCGAATTTATGTTTCTTTAACACATTCCACTTCTATTTGACGTTTCCCTTGCGCCCGCTGTTACACGCCCGCAATAAAGTGCGACGGGCCTTTGCACAGGTTCGTAAAGATGGGCCGCGCCGGCTCGTGCTCCCCGAAGTGCCGACGGTGCTCCTGCTGAGGAAAGTGTTTGAAAAGTATGAGGGTCAAGAAGTTCGCTGCCGCGTCCACGCTGGTTATCGCGGCTGTCGGGATCACGAGCGGCACCGCCTACGCAGAGCCTGCCGCACCGGCCCCCGTCCCGGGGTCGACCGTGCAGACCGACATTCTGCCCGGCATCCACTACACCGCGAATGTGGTCGACAAATCGGTCGTACTGAAGACCGACGCCGGGTCGCTGACGACGCAAGGCACGCAATTCCAGGTTCTGGACAATCAAGGCAACCTGGTTGCTGGCATGCCGCTGACCTATCTCAAAGACGGCATGGAATGGCCGATCGCGGCCCAGATCGACGGCAACACCGCCACTTTCACCCCGAGCACCGACGCGGCGGACGCGCACCCCGCCAGGATGCTGCAGCCGGTCGCGGCCAAGGACGTCGCCGGCGTCGACTTCAACACCGCGTTGAGCACGGCCGCCACCCAGTTCGGCCTGGCCACCGCCATCGGCACGCTGGTCGGCACGATCGTCGGCGGCGCTCTCGGCTGTGTCGCCGGTGCGATCATCGGCGCGCCGCTGGTGGTGCCGACGTTCTTCGCCGGCCCGATCGGCCTGTGCATCGCGGGCGCCGGCGTCGGCATCGCGCTCGGCGCCGCGGCGGGCATGATCCTGCTCGGCGTCCCGGTCGGCATCGCCAGCGCGGTGCAGTTCTTCAGCTCGGTCTACGGGTAGACCACACCGCTACCGCCGAGGCCCGGCAGGTGACTCCTCGTCGCCTGCCGGGCCTTCTCGTCGT
Source organism: Nocardia sp. NPDC006044 (assembly GCF_042871115.1). NCBI lineage: Bacteria > Bacillati > Actinomycetota > Actinomycetes > Mycobacteriales > Nocardiaceae > Nocardia > Nocardia sp. NPDC006044. The sequence goes on along the minus strand of NZ_JBIAID010000001.1, from coordinate 967,431 downwards.
TGCCCGGCGTTCCAGGGAATACTTCTGCGATAACGATCGTTGAGCACACCGAGACCATTGCGCGCCGATGATCGAGCCTGTACTCTCGGCCACGTCTTCTCCTTGTGGATGTAGGTAGTTCTCCCACAAGAATCTCGCGATCCCCCTTCCGACCCGGTCGACAGAACCGTTCCGGAATACCCCGAGGATCCGTACCCCCGCGACGTGCACCATGCCGTCGTCTCGCACGGCCGTTCGCCGTACCCAAACTCACCGCAGAAGGAAATCCCATGAACGCCAACACAATCAACGACACCGACGACGGAACGGCCGAAGACCGGCCGGACCGCACCGTCACCGGCATCCTCGACCTCACCGACAACCGTGGCACCCTGCGCCTGGATGGCTATCTGCCCGGACCCGGCGATATCCCCGTCCCCCACCGACTGATCCGCGAACACCGCCTGCGCCGAGGTGACTTCCTCACCGGCACAACACAATCCGCAGAAACCAACGGCAAGCCGGCGCCCCTGCGCACAGTCGGCACCATCAACGGGCAACACCCGGACAAGATCCGCGACCGCCCCGCCTTCGCCGATCTGGTACCCATCTACCCCAATCAACGCCTGCGCCTGGAAACCGAACAGCACGCCATGACCACCCGGGTCACCGACCTGGTCATGCCCATCGGCAAGGGCCAGCGCGCCCTCATCGTCGCCCCGCCCAAAGCGGGCAAAACCTCTGTACTGCAAGCTATCTCGCACGGCATCGCGAAGAACCACCCCGAATGCGAACTCATGCTCGTGCTGGTCGGCGAGCGCCCCGAGGAGGTCACCGACCTCACCAGGGCCGTCCCCGCCGACGTCGCCGCCGCCACCTTCGACCAGCCCGCCCGCGAACACATCGCGGTCGCCGAACTGGCCATCGAACACGCCAAACGACTGGTCGAAATGGGCCGCGACGTCGTCGTCCTGCTCGACTCGCTCACCCGCCTCGCCCGCGCCTACAACCTGGCCGGCCCCGGCTCGGGCCGCGTCCTGTCCGGCGGCGTGGAGGCCTCCGCGCTGGCCCCGCCCAAGCGCTTCCTCGGCGCCGCCCGCAATATCGAGAACGGCGGCTCGCTCACCATCATCGCCACCACGCTGGTGGAGACCGGCTCGCTGGCCGACACGGTGATCTTCGAGGAGTACAAGGGCACCGGCAACGCCGAGCTGAAACTGGACCGCGGCGCCGCCAACCGCCGGGTCTTCCCCGCCGTCGACATCGGCCAGTCCAGCACCCGAAAGGACGAGCTACTGCTCGGCCCGGACGAGCTGACCGCGACCCACACCCTGCGCAAAACCCTTGCCACACTGGACAATCAGCAGGCGCTCGACCTGCTGCTCGAAGGACTGCGCAAGTCCGAGACGAACGCCGAATTCCTGGCCCCGATGCGCGCCGGGCGCGGCTGAGCGGGTTTTCGCCCTCGATACGGTGGTGGCGTGAACCCGCCGGATCGGCCGTCGCGCCGCTGCTGAACTGAGCGGCGTGTCCACACTTCTCCGCACCCCCGCACCCACACGCGGCCCGCTCACCGGCTGGCTCGCCGTCGTCTCGGTGATGCTCGCGATCTTCTCGATCGTCACCACCGAGATCCTGCCGATCGGCCTGCTCACCTCGATCGGCGCCGATTTCACCATCTCCGACGGCGCGGCCGGGCTGATGATGACCGTGCCCGGGCTGGTCGCCGCCGTCACCGCGCCGCTGGCCACCGTCGCCACCGGACGGATCGACCGGCGAATCATGTTGTGCCTGTTCATATTCCTGCTCGTGCTGGCAAACATACTGATGGCCGTCGCGCCCGAATACCGGGTCGTGCTGGCCTCCAGGGTGCTGGTCGGCGTCACCATCGGCGGATTCTGGTCCCTCGCGGCCGGGATCGCCCCGCGACTGGTGCCTCAGGCGTCGGCGGGCCGGGCCACCGCGGTGATCTTCTCGGCGGTACCGCTCGGCTCCGTGCTGGGCGTGCCTGCGGGCACGCTGCTCGGCGAGATCGCCGGGTGGCGAACGACATTCGTGGTCGTCGGAGCGTTCACGGCCGTGGTGCTCGGCCTGCTGATGGCATTCCTGCCGCCGCTGCCGGCCGGTACGGTCACCCGAGCGGCCGTGCTGCGCGAGGCACTGCGCGGCATCGACGTCCGGTTCGCCTTGCTGACCACGTTTCTCGTGGTGCTGGCGCATTTCGCGGCCTACACCTACGTGACGCCGTTCCTCGAACAGGTGCCACGACTCGGACCGGGCACGATCACGGTGCTGCTGCTGATCTACGGCACCGCAGGCATTCTCGGCAACTTCCTCGGCGGCGCCGCGATCGTGCGGCGACCACACGCGGCGTTCGGTTGCGCGGCGGCGATGTCGGCGGGCGCCATGCTGCTGCTCCCGGTGTTCGGCCGGTTCGACGCGGGAGTGATTGTCCTGCTGATTATTTGGGGCATGGGCTACGGCGCGATACCGGTGTCCACGCAGACCTGGTTCGCCAACGCGGTGCCGCACGCGCCGGAGGCGGCCTCGGTGCTGTTCACCGCCACGTTCCAGGCCACGTTCTCGCTGGGTGCGTTGACCGGCGGCCTGGTGGTGGACCGCGGCTCGCCCACCACCGTGATGTTCGTCGGCGGATTCGTCGCGGCCCTGACGATCGCCGCGGTGCTCGCCCATGCCGCACGGACCCCTATCCGGCCTGACCGGTAGCCATTACCCCGCAGGTAATCGACTCGCGGCGGCGGATCGGGCAGGATCGCGACCATGATCGATGAACCGGGCACCGCGCTGTTCCACCAGACCATGCCGTTCACCGAGCGGCTAGGCATCGAGGTGCTCGAGCACGGGCCCGATCTGGTGCGCAGCCGGATCGCCTGGGACGAATCGCTGTGCACGCTGGGCGGCGTCCTGCACGGCGGCGTGCTGATGTCGCTGGCGGACGCGACCGGCGCGGTGTGCGCGTATCTCAACCTGCCCGAGGGCAAGGCGGGCACCACCACCGTCGAATCGAAGACCAACTTCGTCCGGGCGGTCCGCTCCGGCTACGCCACCGCCTCCTCGACCGCGCTGCACGCCGGGCGCACGTTCATCGTGGTGGAGACCGAAATCCGCGATGACGCAGGCAAGCTGGTCGGAAAGGTGACGCAGACCCAGGCTGTGCTGTAGGCGAGCCGGACAGCGCCGCCGACCACACCCGGGCCAGATCGAGTAGTTGCCGGAGTTCGGTGTCGAAATCATCGGCGAGCCAGGGCAACTGCGCCGCATTACCGGCACCGGCAGGCCGCAGACCGTGTTTTCTGGCGTGTGCGGCCTGCATCAGCTGTTGGGCGTAAGTGATTGCCGTCCGGTCGGATTCGATGGAGCTGACCGGCCCGAGTCGCGGAACGCTCGGCGCGGCAGGCAGATACGGCCCGAGATGCAGCAGCGCGTCCCGGATCTCGACGGTCATCCGGAGCAGCCGCGCGGTGGCATCGGCCTGGCGCGGCGCGGACGGGGAAAGCACGATCTCGGGCACCGCCGCGGTCAGATCTCGCCATAGCGGCAACAGCCGGCGACACGAGCGCGCCGCACTGTCCAGGCCCGCCTTCGTGCCCAGGACCCGGACCAGCGGGACGGCGACGATCGTGACGTTGACGAGGACACAGAGCGTGAAGGCCGCCGCGACGCGCGGCAATTGCGGGCCGAGCGCGGGCCACCCGGTGAACGTCTGACTGATCGAAAGCCCCTCGCAGACCCAGATATACGCGGTGGCGACGAAAATGATGGAGAGCACGATCTGCTCCCAGACCGGCAGGTCGCCGGAGCGCAGCTCGCGGACACCGGCTCGGCTGAACACCACCGTGTGCCACAGCAGCGGCACGCCGAAGGCGATGCCGGTGGCGACGCCTTCCCAGTCGGGATTCATCGCGACCAGGCGGCCGTCGTGGCGGGCCGAGGTTCCCGCGACGACGATCGTCACCGTCGCCCCCAGCGCGATCACGCTGCGGAGCCGGTGGTATCGCCAGATGACGCCCGGATCGGCGTCCGGCGCCGCCTCCGCCGTTTTGGCGATGGTGGCCATATACGTCGCGGTCATCACGATGCAGCCGAGCGCGAGCTGATTCGCCAGCGCGGCGCCGGCCGGGGTCAGCGTGCACCGGTACAGCAGCAGACCAGCCAGGCTCCACAGGAACAGTCGATTGATCACTTGGTCGAGCAGGGTGTCCCGGATCAGCAGCAGCCGCCCGCCCACGATGACCGCGACGTAGCCGACCACCGACCAGGCCACCGGCCCGGATGTCAGCCACGCCGTCAACGCCGGCCCCCGGAATCCGGCACTGCCCGCACTCCAGGGGGATACCACCGGCCTCGACTCACCATGGACCCACGACAACACGGCAAAGCCCGCTCTGGCAACAGTTCTCGTTGCCGGAGCGGGCTTTCCCGGTTTCAGCCGAACAGGACCACACCCAGGGCGGCAATGAAGACGACCTGGACGACGGCGCGCAGCGGCAGCGGCATGGTCTTGATGCCCAGGTCTGCCTTCGCGGCGCGAATATTGGCCGGGAACAAGCAGATCAGCAGCAGGATCAGGGCGGCGGCGGCGAGTTTCGAGGTGGCCGGGATGAGCAGCCCGGCACCGCCCGCCACCTCGAGCACGCCGGTGAGGGCGACCAGTGCGGCCGGGTTCGGCAGCTTCGGCGGCACCATCGCGACCAGCGCCTCGCGCCGGGGGGAGAGGAAGTGCGCGCTGGCGGTCAGCACGAACATGGCCGCCAGTCCGAGCGCGACGGCGTGCGGCCAGGAATCCAGCCATCCGGGTCCGGCCAGCCGGCCGATGAGCCGAGCCAGTGCGGTGACGACGGCGAGTACAACCAGCGGGGCCATCAGGGTCTCCTACGTTCGAACGATCAATCTTGACACTGGAAAGATTAGAACCGCACGACAAACTTGTCAATGACTAGATTCTCGGGCACCATCGAGACATGGCGAAGAGCGGCTATCACCACGGCGATCTGCGGGCCACCATCCTGGCGGCGGCGGCCGACCAGATCGCGAGCGACGGCGTCGACGCGGTATCCCTGCGCGAACTGGCCCGCCGGGCGGGCGTCTCGCACGCGGCGCCCGCACACCACTTCGGCGACCGGGCCGGCGTGCTGACCGCGCTCGCCATCGAGGGATTCGACCTGCTCACCGCGGAGCTCGAGCGGGCCGGCGCCGACTTCCGCGAGGTCGCCGTCGCCTACATCCGGTTCGCGCGGGAACATCCGGGGCATTTCGACGTGATGTTCCGGCACAGCCTGTTACGCGCCGACGATCCGCGACTGGACGAGGCCCGCCTGCGGTCCGCGGCCGCGCTGCGTTCCGGTGTGTCGGTGATCCATCCCGCCGACGTCGGGCAGCAGCAAGCCACCCAGTTGGCCGCCTGGTCGCTGGTGCACGGTTTCGCCGCGCTGTGGCGCGAAGGGGCGCTGGACAATTCGAGCCTGGCCGGTGACACCGACCCCGAAATCCTCGCTCGCCGTATGCTCGCCACCGTGCGCTTCGACTGACCGGCAAACTCCGCCGTCCGGCAGCAAATCCCGGACAACGCGAGCAACCCGCGCGTGCGTACGGCACAGTGGGGCACCAGGATTGCGGAAAGGAGTTGGCGCCACCACCGGTGGCCGCCGTCGACACCATGGACATCCATGCTTACCCGACCGAGTGCACCACCCCGGTGACCCTCGCCGAAGCCGAACGCCTCGCCGAGCGCTACCTGTCCTTCGACGACGACGCCGGACGCGGGATCGCCAATCGGATCACCGAATTCGACAGCTGCTTCGTCGTCGTCGCCATCTTCACCCCGCCACCCACCGAAACCCCCACTCCGCCAAGCCCGCTGCCCATCGGCGGCACGGTGAGCACCATCGACAAGGCCAGCGGCGCCATCACCCTCTGGCCGACCTACCCACCCGACCTGGTCGCCGAGCACCACGCGGCGGCGGTGCGCACCGACCGCCTGATCATCGAGGAAACCTGGCCCGCGAGTACCTGATCACGCCACTGCCCCGATCGTCCGCCCCCGCGGGCAACTGGAGAACGCGCAGCGGATTCTCGACCAGCCGGAGCAGAAAGCCCGCGGGAGCCCATCGCCGTCCGTCAACATCCCGAACTCCGCGTTTCCGGTCAGCGGGCAAGCCGGAATCGCTGCCCTCCAGTCGATCTCGCGAACATGCGGTGATACCGATTGCCGCGCGTGAATCGCCCGGCGAGATGGGCGCCCGCGCGGCCTCGTAGCCGCAACCTCATCTGATAGTCGCCGACAGCACGCCGTCGATCCGCTGGCCGACCTGGAGCCGCGCGCCAGCGACGACTCGATCGCCGACGAGGTCCGTCCGGCAACGTCTTTCGGCGCCTGGAAGCCGGGTTCGCCCTGGCGATTTCGGCAGACTATGCGGACAGGACGCGGTTTGCGCCGATGGCGACGCCGACGATCATGCAGGGTTCGGTGCCGTGGTTGTGCCAGGCATGGCGGGTGCCGTTCTGGATGACAACGTCACCCGCGCGTAGCACCCGTTGCTCGCCGTCATCGAGTTCCAGCGTGACCTCGCCCGAGACCACCAGCACGTAGTCGATGCTGTCGGTGGTGTGCATCCCGGCACCATCGGGCTCCTGGACCGCCATCGCGCCCGGCATCTGCCGCTCCAGCGCCTCCAGGGCCGAGGCCATATCGAGGTCGGAGGGCACGGCCGGCACACCGGGGGGGATCGTGTTGACCATGAAGCGCGACCCGTCTCGCGGCGGGTACCACGCCTCGGCACCGCAGGGCGAGCCGTCGTCAGGGAAGGTGGGGTGCTCGTCCCTGCCCCAGAGCCGGTAGGCGGCGAAGCCGGGCAGGAGTTCGGTGGTGATTGCCTCGACCTCACCGTCGGCGACCACGCGGGACTTGCCGTCGCGGTCGTGCCCGGTGACGACTCGCCGAATTGTCGTGTGCTTCATCAGATCGCTCCTCAGTACGGCACCGTATGGATACGGCTGCGTATGGATACGCCACCGTATCCCGCCGATCGAACGCCGTCAATACGCTGGCGTATCCTCTTCCTCGTGGGCAACGAGTCGACCCGGCTGTCCGCCCAGGACTGGGCGCTCGCCGCACTGAAAGCGATCGCGGTCGGCGGGTTGGCCGCGGTCGCGGTCGAACCACTGGCGCGGACCCTCGGCGTGACCAAGGGCAGTTTCTACGCGCACTACCGGAACCGGGACGAACTGATCGAAGCCGCACTCGCGGAGTGGGTCCGCAGTCACGGCGACGGAGGTCTCGCGACCTTCGCCGCCATCACCGATCCGGCAGAGCGGCTACGCGAGCTGCTTACCACCGTCGTGCAAGCCGTCCAGCCGCTGGCGCCGTCGGTACACCTGAGCCTGCTCGGCGACCGCAACGATCCTCGGGTCAGGGACGCGGTTCGCCAGGTGAACAGCGCCCGGCTGGAATTGATGACGCGCACCTACCGTGAGCTCGGCCTGCCGCCCGAGCGCGCGGCACATCGGGCGCGGATCGCCTACGCGGCCATCCTCGGCTTACTGCACCTGGCGCAAACCGATGAGGACGCGCCACGCGCCGACCTACTCTCCGCCGAAGCGACCGCGGTCTTCCTGTCGCCCTGAGGCCGACCCGCGCCGGTCAGCCTGCGGGCAGGCCGACATACGCGACCACGGTTGTCACACCCGCGTCCGCTGCTTCGTCATATCGGTGAAGAGCTGCTGAGGTGGCCGGGTGGTGACTCCCGGTCCGGGACGAGAGGGAACGATCATGACTGGGACGATTCTGGTTACCGGCGGGACCGGCACGTTGGGGCGGCATGTGGTTCCGTTGCTGGTGGCCGCGGGGGCGAAGGTGCGGCTGTTGAGCCGCAACCCGCACGAGCCCGCGGAGGGCATCGAGTACGTGACCGGCGACCTGCTCAAAGGCGAAGGGGTGGCGGCTGCGGTCGACGGGGCCGAGACCGTGCTGCACCTCGCGGGCGGGCCGAAGGGCGACGACGTGGCCACCGCGAACCTGATGGACGCGGCGGCGCGCGCGGCGGTAGGGCACATCGTGTACATCTCGGTCATCGCCGCGGACGCTATTCCGCTGGGCTACTTCCGGGCCAAAGCGGACGCGGAGCAGATCGTCACCGGGTCGGGGGTGCCGTGGACGACGTTGCGCGCCGCGCAGTTCCACGATCTCGTGTTGAACGCCGTGCGCACGCTGACGAAGCTGCCGGTCGTGCCGATTCCGGGTGGGGTGCGGTTGCAGCCGGTCGACGCGCGCGACGTCGCGGCGCGGTTGGCCGAATTGGTGCTGGATCAACCGGCCGGGAGGGTACCGGATCTGGCCGGGCCGAGGGTGTACGACCTGGCCGAACTGGTGCGCACCTACTTGCACGCGACCGGGAAGCGGCGGCCGCTGCTGCCGGTGCGGATGCCGGGCAAGGCGGGCAAGGTGTACCGGGCCGGCGCGAACATGACCTTCGACGGCGCCCCGGTCGGCACGCGGACCTGGGAGGAATTCCTCACCGAGCAGATCGGCTGAGTCCGCTGGAAGTCGCGCTGCCGCAACCTCATCCGCAAGGGTGAGGGGGTATCAATCCGGAGAGTGAGGCGATCAGGCGGACGAACAGTCCAGACTGGTGTTGTGAGGCACTTCAGTGCGGCCGGCCGGGCCGCGGACGGCGCGACCCGGCGGCTGGCCGAACGGTTCGATCGCCTCCCGTCCGGCGCGGTCGATGTCGTGTTGACCGCGGTGGTCACCCTCGCCAGCGTCGGGCCCGCGGTCGTCGCGGGCCTGCCCTGGTGGGTGATCGCGCTGTCGGCGGTCGCGTCCGTGCCGGTGCTGTGGCGGCGGCGCGCACCGCTCACGGTTTTCCTGGTGGTCGGCCCGGCGATGACCGTGCTGGCCTGCCTGCACGCCATGCCCGAACTGCCCTACGGCACCGTGGTCTGCGCGTACACCATCGCCGCGTACAGCCCGCCGGTGCGGCGGCGCGGCGCGTTCGTGGCCGGCGTGATCGGCATCCTGATTTCCCTGGTCATCCCGGCCGAGAGCCCCGATTCCTACGCGTATGCGGCGATGTCCTTCCTCACCGCCTGGTCGCTCGGCACCGGCGTTCGGGCGCGGCGGGCACAGATCGAGATGCTCGAGGAACGCGCCCGGCGCCTCGACGAGGAACGCCTCGCCGCCCTGGATCGAGAGCGCCTGCGGATCGCCAGGGACATGCACGACATCGTCACCCATTCGGTGGGCGCGATGATCGTCCAGGCCGAGACCGGTCCGCTGCTCACCGACCGGGCGCGGGCGGACGCCACGTTCGCGAGCATCGCGGATACCGGTCGGGTTGCGGTGCAACAGCTTCGGCGCAGTCTGGACACCTTGCGCGGCGAATCCGCCGATCCACGACACCAACCCGGCATCGAAGCGATCGCCGACCTGGTCGAGCTGTCCCGGCGCGGCGGGCTGGCCGCGTCGCTGGACGAGGACGGAGCGCGGCGCACGGTGTCCGACGATGTCGCGATCACCGCGTACCGGGTGGTGCAGGAAGCGTTGGCGAACACCATGAAACACGCGCGGGCGACCGCCGTGCGGGTGACGCTGCGCTGGTCGGATCAGCTTCTGACGGTGCGGGTTTCCGACGACGGTGCGGGCCGGGAGCGGTCGGAGCCCGGCGGCTACGGACTGCTCGGGATGCGCGAACGAGTCACCGGAACCGGTGGAACGCTGCGACATGGGTTTTCGGGCAACGGCTTCGATGTCGCCGCCGAACTGCCGCTCGGGCAAAGGAGTTGAGCATGCGGGTACTCGTGGTCGACGACCAGGACCTGTTCCGGGCCGGATTCGGCCTGATCCTCGACGCCCAACCGGATATCACCGTGGTCGGCGAGGCCGCCGACGGACTGGAGGCGATCGAGAAAGCCCGGGTGCTGACGCCCGATGTGGTGGTCATGGACGTCAGGATGCCGCGCCTGGACGGCGTCGCCGCCACCCAACGGATCTGTGCCGAGACCGCAGCGAAAGTGTTGGTGCTCACCATGTTCGACCTCGACGAGTACGTCTTCGATGCCCTGCGGGCGGGGGCCAGCGGGTTCCTGCTCAAGGACGTGCGCCGCGACGAGCTGGTCGACGCGGTGCGCGTCGTCGCATCCGGCGAGGCCCTGTTGGCGCCGACGGTCACCCGGCGGCTGATCGCCGAGCTCACCGGGCGCGGGCAACCGCGACCCGAGCTCGCGCGCCGGCTCGGCGAGCTGACCGAACGGGAGCGAGATACGTTGCGGCAGTTGGCCCGTGGACTCTCCAATGCAGAGGTCGCCGCGGCGCTGACGGTCAGCGAGCACACGGTGAAGACGCATGTCAGCTCGGTGCTGGCCAAACTCGGGCTCCGGGACCGGGTGCAGGCGGTGGTGTTCGCGTACGAGGCGGGGTTGGTGAAACCGGGGGCCGTGGCCGGTTGATCCCTCGCACGAGTGAGGCCCTGATCGGTCGTTTCGGCGATGTGCGGGGCGGGTCGCGGGCCGAACATCTCAGTGGTGAAACGATTTCTGTTCGCCGCGCTGGCGATCGTCACTTCCGCGCTGCTCTGGCATTTCGGGACCGGCTTGCGCCCGTTGCCCGGCTTGGCCTTTCTTGCTCCGCTACCGGTGCTCATACTGGCGCCGAGGGTATCCGCGGCAACGGCGTTCCTCGTGGGAAGCCTGTCCTGGCTCGGCGGCGAGCGGCAACTGTGGCCTTACTTCACCGAAACTCTCGAACAGCCGGTCCCGGTGACTGTGCTGTTGCTCGGGGGAACCGCGTTGTTGTTCGGCGGCATCGTCACGGTGACGCGGGCGTTGCTGCTCCGCGGACGGCCGGGTTTGGCGGTCGTAGCGCTGCCCGCCGGGTGGGTGACCGTGGAATTCCTGCTCGCAGTTGCCGGTCCGTTCGGTGCGTGGTGGAGCATCGCCTATACGCAGGCCGATGTATTGCCCGTGATCCAGACGACCGCATTGACCGGGGTGTGGGGTGTCACCTTTCTGATTCTGCTGGTTCCGTCGGCGATCTCGGTCTGCCTTGCCCCGGAAGTTACTCAGACACAACGCCTTCGAGTGCTCGGCGCGACAGCGGTCGTTTTGGCCGCGGTCGGCGTGTTCGGGTTCTGGCGGTTGGCCGTCGCGCCGGACACCGATTCGGTGCGAGTGGGACTGGTAGCGGTGGCGCAGCCGCCGGACTACGTACCGGCCGATTCGGCCGACGGCCGCGACATGGCGGCGCGGGCCGTCGCCGAGATCGAACGATTGGCCGATCAGGGCGCGCAGGCGGTGGTACTGCCGGAAAAGGCCTGGCGTGCCGATGATTCCACGCTCGCGGCGCTGTCCGGGCCGCTGACGGAGGTGGCGAACCGGCGCAACGTTCAGGTGGTCGCCGGGCTGATCCTCAGCACGGGCGGCACCAGCTACAACGCCGCGATCGACTACCCCTCCGGCACGCTGTACGCCAAGCACTACCTGATTCCCGGACTCGAGGACGAGCATCGGCCGGGTACCCGGTGGCAGAACGTTCCCGGTAAGCCGTGGGCCCTGGCCGTCTGCTTCGACCTCGACCATCCGGACCTCGTCCTGGCCAACCAGCGCCGAGGCGCGACGTTGCTGCTGGTTCCCGCACTCGATTTCACCGACGACCACTGGCTGCACAGCCGAATGGCCGTGCTGCGCGGCGTCGAATCCGGAATGGGTGTCGCGCGGGCGCCGCAACTCGGCGAACTCGTGGCGAGCGATTCCCGTGGACACGTACTCGCCTCCGAGACAACGGATGTCACCGTGACGCGGACCATACTCGCCGACATCCCACTCACCTCGGGCGGCACGGTGTACGCCCGGTTCGGGAACTGGTTCGGCTGGACCTGCGTGAGCTTGTTCTGCGTCACCCTCGGCGCGGCGGCGTGGCGGCGAACGGTCTGACGAACGTCGTTCGGCTCTGCCGGACGACCGGGCTTCGGCGGCGAGCGGCGCTGCCCGGTTGCGGCACCGTTATCAATTCGTTATCATTCTGACATTCACGCACTTCACCGCAGCTAGCGACGTTCGTCCGGCGCGTACGCATCGGACAGTCACAGTTTGCGCGCATCGAAACGTGGGTACCGGTCTAATCCGTGTCCAGTCTCTGGTGTCAGAACCCGGAGGGGGGCCGAAACAAGTCCGCTCGGCGGGCTGGAGAGGACGCGCACGTGACTGACGGGGATCCCGAGAGTTTTCCACTACGGCGATCGGTCGCCGCTTCCGCGATGGGCAACGCCACCGAATGGTTCGACTACGGCGTCTACGCGGCGACGGCCACCTACCTGACCGACGCCTTTTTCCCCGGCGATCTCGGCACGCTCGGCACCATGCTCGGCTTCGCCGTCTCCTTCCTGCTGCGCCCGCTCGGCGGCATGGTGTGGGGTCCGCTCGGTGACCGGATCGGCCGAAAGGCCGTGCTGGCCACCACGATTCTGCTGATGGCCGCGGCCACCGGAGCCATCGGCCTGCTGCCGACCCACTCCCAGATCGGCGTTTTCGCGCCGATCCTGCTCATCGCGCTTCGTGTCGTCCAGGGTTTCTCCACCGGTGGTGAATATGGCGGCGCCGCAACATATCTGGCCGAGTGCGCGAGCGACAAGCGCCGCGGCTTCCTGGGCAGCTTCCTCGAATTCGGTACGCTGGCAGGCTTTGTCGGCGGTTCGGCGACGGTGCTCGCCTGCCAGCTCGCGTTCGGCTCCGACGCGATGCACAGCTGGGGCTGGCGCATCCCGTTCCTGCTCGCCGTCCCGCTCGGCCTGGTCGGCTGGTACCTGCGCTCGAGACTCGACGAAAGCCCGGTGTTCAGCGAGGTCGCCGAGGAGGACACCAAGCATCCGCCCGGCGGCCTGCGCGGCCTGCGCGAACTGGTCACCACCTACCGGCGCGAGCTGCTCACCATGGCCGGGCTGGTCATCGCGCTCAACGTCGTGAACTACACGTTGCTCACCTATCAGCCGACCTACCTGCAGAAAACCATCGGCATGAGCGAGTCCGGCGCGACCACCATGATGCTGATCGGCCAGACCGTGATGATGGTCGTGCTGCCGTTCTTCGGCATGCTGTCCGACCGGATCGGCCGCCGGCCGATGTGGCTGTTCTCGCTGGTCGGCCTCGGCGTGCTGGCCATTCCGCTGTACTGGCTGATGGGTCAGGGCACCGCGTGGGCGATCACCGGATTCGTCGTGCTCGGTCTGCTGTACGTTCCGCAGCTGTCCACGATCAGCTCCACCTTCCCGGCGATCTTCCCGACCCAGGTCCGCTACGCCGGCTTCGCGCTGGCCTACAACGTCTCCACCGCGGCGTTCGGCGGCACCGCCCCGCTGGTCAACGAGGCCGCGATCGAAAAGACCGGCTGGTCGCTGTTCCCCGCCGCCTACATGGTCGGCGCGAGCATCGTCGGCCTGGTGGCCTGGTGCTTCCTGCGGGAGACCGCGGGAACGTCGCTGCGCGGCACCGAGGTTCCCGATGCGGGCGAGGACCTCTCCTTGTCCCCGGCATTGCCCGGAAAGGCGGCTCTCGCCCCCTGAGGGCCGTTCACTGCCATCTCGTTTCGATTTCGAGGTTTGAATTCATTCGATCGGGGAAAGAGCGCCCGCCCCGATAAATGGCCGGAAAGAATTTATTCGAATTCGGCTGTCCGGGCTGATGACCGCGACCGTAGGTGACTTGCCTGCACTACCGGCGTCCTGCTCATTTCGAAGGATCGGCACTAACGTGTTGAGCGTTTGATCAGCATGTACCACTTCGAAACGAGAAGGGGCTACACATATGATTTGCAAGATCGGAGCCGCGGCCGCCGCAGGGCTGACCGCGACACTATTGCTAACCGGTGCCGCCGGGGCGAATGCCTTCCAGACCGATCAATCGGCCGGCGGATTCACCGTGGTCAGCAAGCAAGACCCGGAAAAGTGCAAAGAAGACAGCACTGGCGGGAAGAAGAAGCAGGGCGAAACCTCACCGAGCGAAACCTCACCGAGCGAACCCGGCGCGGCAGGCAATGAGCCGGCCGGCTCCGACCCAGCCCCCGCGCAGAACACACCCGAGCCCGCCGCTGGCATCCTGCCGGACACCGGCAGTGCGACCGGCCAGAAGTCCAAGACGACGGGTGACGAAGGCAAAGAGCCGGTCAGCCCGAAGACCGAGTGCAAAAAGGGCAGCTCCCCCAGCACGGGCGGCGGCACCGGCACTACCGATGGCACGGGCCAGGCCGGCACCGGTACCACCGACGGAACCGGCACTGGCACTGGCACCGGCACGACCCCAGGCGCAGGCACTGGCACCGGCACGACTCCAGGCGCAGGAGAATCAGCTCCTACGCCAGCCGATACCTCGCGCACAACCCACTGAGACTCGCCTCGGTGCAGCCCAACTGAACAGCCGATCGGCCCCGCCCGACGTATTCACTAACCATCCGCGCCACCGCGGCGACAACCGCCGCAGTACGCGGAGAGGATCAGGCGTCGAAGCGAAACCGGAACTGTTCGGCGTCGTCGCCGTGCCCCTGCTCGGCGACGACGCACACCGGTTTCCGCTCCGCCCTCCGAAGCAACTGGTCGATAACATTCTCAGATCGACCGAACGACCGTCATTCCCCCTGGTAACCATGCGAAAAATGGTTTCAGCGACCCTCGGCCGAACCGAGTGGAGCCCGCCACGCCGAATCGATTTCGTACCGACCAGTTTTGCTCATTGTGATGTGAGCCACTAACGTGTTGAACGTTTGATCACATGTACGGATGTACCACTTCGATCAGAGAAGGGGCTCCACATGAAAATCATGCTAGGAACCGCGGCCGCAGCAGCGCTGACCGCGTCTCTCGTATTCGCCGGCGTCGCCGGCGCGGAAACCCCGCAGTCCGGCGGATTCGCCACCGCCAGCCAACCCGCACCGCCCGCAGGCGGAGCGCAGGGCGGCGCACAGGTCGGCCCGAGCGGCGGTGCCGCACAGGGCGGCGCACAGGCGCCCGGGGCGGGCGCACAGGGCGGCGGGCAGGCCGGCCCCAACGGCGGCGGCGCGCAAGGTGGCGTCCAGACTCCCGGCGGTGGCGCGCAGGGCGGTGCCAATGTCGACCCGAAGGGTGGCAGCGCACAGGGCGGCGTCCAGACCCCCGGCGGCGGCGCCCAAGGCGGTGCCAATGTCGACCCGAACGGCGGCGGCGCGCAAGGCGGCGTCCAACTGCCAGGTGGCCTGCAAGTGCCGCCGCTGCCAGGCGGCCTCCAGTTGCCGGGGATGCCCGGCGCCGCACCTGGTGCCGCGCCCGGCTCTCCCGGTGCCGCACCCAGCGGGCCCGCTGGCGCCGCACCCGCTTTGCCGAACTTGAGCAACATGTTCGGTCTCGGCGGCTGAACGCTCTAACGCAACGCAGCCAGTGCGGCCGGGCGAGCACACCATCCTCTCGTCGACAGGCACCCTGGTGCGATTCGACGCCTGAACTGGCGATCGACCCGCTCGGCGCGGTCACCGACAATCCACGTTGCCGCCGTCACGGCAACCGCGGCTCACTCGAGCGGTAAGGATTGCGCGTCGATGCGAAACCGAATTGGTCAGCGTCGTCGCCGAGTTCGACACTCGGCGACGACCGGCCGATTCGTTACCGAACCAGATGACGCCCCTGCGGGATCGTGCACGAATCGTCGGCGGCATAAGCCCAGCAAGGCAGGCGTTTTTTCCGCATTGTGCTCAGCCGCTGACGGTTGAGCGTTTGAATGACATGCACTCATGTACCACTTCGAGACGAGAAGGGGCTACACATGAAGATCCTGCTAGGAACCGCGGCCGCCGCAGGCGTCACCGCGACACTCTTGTTCGGCGGCGTCGCGCAGGCCAACCAGCCGCCCGCCGCGGGCGCACCGTCCTCGCCCGGCACCAGCCAGCCAGGCGGAGCAGGCGGCGGGGCGGCGCAGCCAGGCGGCGGCGCAGCTCAACCAGGTGGCGCAGGCGGCGGTGCGACCCAGCCAGGCGGTGCAGGCGGCGCGACCCAGCCAGGCGGCGCAGGCGGCGCGACCCAGCCAGGCGGCGCGGGCGGCGGTGCGACCCAGCCAGGAACAGACGGCGGTGCCGGGGCAGGCGGCGGCGCACCGCAAGCCGCACCGGGTGGCGGCGGTGCGCCCGCCCAAAGCGAACAGCTGAAATCGGGCGGCGCGGGGAGCCCGACAGACCCGGGCCTGGCAGCCAACGTGGAAAACCTCACGCGAAGCTTGACCGAACTGAACAATCTGCTGAAGCCGCAGGGCGGCCCCACACCCCCGCCCGAGGCCGCGCCCGCCGCTCCTCCGTCGACGCAGTAGGCCCTCCGGCCTCGCGACGCCCAAAGCGTCGATCGCGGGCCGACCACAGCGAACTCCCGCAACCACCCTTGGGGAAGGGTTGCGGGAGTTCGCTTTTGGGCAGTCCTACAGCGGCGTCACGTAAGCGCCGGAGATGCCGCCGTCCACCAGGAACTGCGACGCCGTGATGAACGATGCGTCGTCGCTGGCGAGAAACGCCACGGCGGCGGCGATTTCCTCGGGCTCGGCGAACCGCCCCGTCGGAATATGCACCAGGCGGCGGGCCGCCCGCTCCGGATCCTTGGCGAACAGCTCCTGCAACAACGGCGTGTTCACCGGGCCGGGGCACAGCGCGTTGACCCGGATTCCGTTGCGCGCGAACTGGACTCCCAGCTCACGGCTCATCGCGAGCACGCCGCCCTTCGAGGCGGTGTAGGAAATCTGCGAGGTCGCCGCACCCATCACCGCGACGAACGAGGCGGTATTGATCACCGACCCCTTGCCCCGCTCCAGCATGTGCCCGATGGCGTACTTGCTGCACAGGTACACCGAGGTCAGATTGACCTCCTGCACCCGTTTCCACGCGTCCAGGCCGGTGGTGAGGATCGAATCATCTTCCGGCGGTGAGATTCCCGCGTTGTTGAAGGCGATGTCGAGCCCGCCGTAGGTGTCGACGGCGGTCTGGAACAGTGCTTCGACCTGCGCCTCGTCGGTCACGTCGACCTTCACGTACAAGCCGCCGACCTCGGCGGCCGCCGCCTCGCCGGTGGTGGCGTCGATATCGGCGACCACGACCCTGGCCCCCTCGGCGGCGAAGCGGCGGACCGTGGCGAGGCCGATGCCGCTCCCGCCGCCGGTGACGACGGCGACTCGATCCTGTAAGCGCTGCAAGGCATCTCCTGTCATATTCAGCGGTTGGTTCACTGGGTGGCGATGAAGACGTTCTTGGTCTCGGTGAACGCCAACGCGGCGTCGGGGCCGAGCTCACGCCCGAGCCCGGACTGCTTGAAGCCGCCGAACGGCGTCCAATACCGCACGGAGGAATGCGAATTCACCGACAGGTTCCCGGCCTCGACCGCACGGGAAACCCGCAGCGCCCGGCCGACGTCGTTGGTCCAGATAGAGCCGGACAACCCGTACTGGGTGTCGTTGGCGATCCGGATGGCGTCGGCCTCGTCCTCGAACGGGAGCACCGCGACCACCGGGCCGAACACCTCCTCGGTGAGCACCCGGTCGGTGGGCGAGTCCGGCAGCACAACCGTTGGCGGATACCAGAATCCGGGACCGTTGGGCTGTTCGCCGGTGAACGCGATCTTGGTCGACGCCTCGATGAACCCGGCGACCCGCTCGCGGTGCGCGCCGGAGATCAACGGCCCCATCTCGGTGGACTCCTGCGCCGGATCACCGACCCTCACCCCACGAACAGCAGGCTCCAGCAACTCCAGGAACTTGTCGAAGACGCTGCGCTGCACCAGAATTCGCGACCGCGCACAGCAGTCCTGCCCCGCATTGTCGAACACGCCGTACGGTGCGGTGGCCGCCGCCTTCGCCAGATCCGAATCGGCGAACACGATATTCGCGCTCTTGCCGCCGAGCTCGAGGGTCACCCGCTTCACCTGCTCCGCGCAACCGGCCATGATCCGCGTGCCGACCTCGGTCGACCCGGTGAACACCACCTTGCGCACCGCGGGATGGGTCACGAACCGGTGCCCGACCACGGAGCCCTTGCCCGGCAGAACCTGGAAAACGTGCTCCGGCAGGCCCGCCTCGAGCGCCAGCTCACCGAGGCGGATCGCGGTCAGCGGCGTCAGTTCGGCAGGCTTGAGCACCACCGTGTTCCCCGCCGCCAGCGCCGGCGCGAATCCCCACGCCGCGATCGGCATCGGGAAGTTCCACGGCACGATGATCCCGACCACGCCGAGCGGCTCGTGGAAGGTGATGTCGACCCCGCCCGCTACCGGAATCTGGTTGCCCAGCAACCGTTCCGGGATGCCGGCCGCATAGTGCAGCAGGTCGCGGACGTTGCCCGCCTCCCAGCGCGCGTTGCCGATGGTGTGCCCGGAGTTGGCGACCTCCAGCTGGGCCAGCTCCTCCAGATGCGCGTCGACGACGTCGCCGAACCGGCGCAGCATTCGGGCCCGATCCCCCGGCGCGACCTCGCGCCAGGTGACCCCCGCCCATTGCGCCCGCTCGATCGCGGCGTCCGTCTCGGCCTCGCCGACCAGGTCGACCCGCGCCACCACCTGCTCGGTCGCCGGGTTGACCACCTGCGCTGTCGTCACGAATTCCGCTCCCTTCGATAGTCTTCGGCCGCCGCGACCAGCGCCCTGATCAAACGTCGGTCGACCGCGTCCACCTCCGGATGCCATTGCACGCCGACCAGAAACGGGCCGTCGGTCGTCTCCGCCGCCTCGATGGTGCCGTCCGCCGCGTGCGCGGTCGCCACCAGCTCCGCGGCCAGCCCGTCGATCGCCTGATGATGGTGACAGTTGGCCTTCACCTGCGGCCCCGCGATCGCGGCGACCTTGCTCCCGGCCACCGTCACCACCTCGGTGACGGTGAAGCCGCCGACGGTGCCCGAATGCCCGGCATGCCCGACCAGGTCGGGCAGATGCTGGCTCAGCGTGCCGCCCAGCGCGACGTTCACCACCTGCAGACCGCGGCACACCGCGAGCACCGGCAATCGCGCCGCCCGCGCGAGCGCGTACAGCTCGAACTCGGACTCGTCCCGGTCGGGCCGGGTGTAGGTGAGCGCGTGCTCCGCCGCTCCGTAGCGGGCCGGCGACACGTCCGCCCCACCGGTCAGCACCAGCCCGTCGAGGCGTGCGATCAGCTCCGCGCGGGCCACCCCGACCGGCGGCAACAGCACCGGAATCCCGCCCGCCTCCACCACCATCTGCACATAACTGGCGGGCAGCACGGCACTGTCGACATTCCACGAGCCGAACCGCGCGGGCTCCAGGTAGGTCGGCAGGCCGATCACGGGCCGCGGCCCGGTGTGCACAACTCCGGTGGGCTGAGCCTCAGAGTCGTTCGAATCCACGAATACGCTCCCAGTCGGTGACGGCGGCATCGAAGGCGTCCAACTCGACCTTCGCCGCATTGCGGTAGTGCTCCACTACATCATCACCGAACGCGGCCCGCGCGACCTTGCTGTCCCCGAACAGCTGCGCGGCCTCGCGCAGCGTGCGCGGCACCCGGGGCCGCTCCGACCGATAGGCATTCCCGTTGAACTCCGGCTCCAGCGGCAGCCGATGCTCGATGCCGTGCAGTCCGGCCGCGATCGCGGCGGCCACGGCGAGGTAGGGGTTCACGTCACCGCCGGGCACCCGGTTCTCCAGTCGCAGCGACTGCCCGTGCCCGACCACGCGCAGCGCACAGGTCCGGTTGTCCCGGCCCCAGGCGACCGCGGTCGGCGCGAAGCTGCCCGGCACGAATCGCTTGTAGGAGTTGATATTCGGCGCGAGCAGATAGGTGAACTCGCGCAGGCAGTCCAGTTGGCCCGCGACGAAATGCCGCATGAGCGGGGAGAATCCGTTCTCCTCGCCACCGGCCAGCACGGCCTCACCGGACTCGCCGCGCAGGCTGATGTGGATGTGACACGAGTTGCCCTCGCGCTCATTGTATTTCGCCATGAACGACAGGCTGCGCCCCTCCTGGGCGGCGATCTCCTTCGCGCCGGTCTTGTAGATGCTGTGGTTGTCGCAGGTCTTCAGCGCCTCGTCGAAGCGGAAGGTGATCTCGTGCTGACCGGGGTTGCACTCCCCCTTCGCCGACTCGACATACATTCCCGCACCGTCCATTTCGGTGCGGATGCGACGCAGCAGCGGCTCGATGCGGCCGGTGCCGAGCAGCGAGTAGTCGACGTTGTACTGATTGGCCGGGCGCAGGTCGCGATAGCCCGCGGACCAGGCCGCCTCGTAACTGTCGTCGAACACCAGGAATTCGAGTTCGGTCCCGACGAACGCGCGCAGCCCGCGTTCGGCCAGCCGGTCCAGCTGCGCGCGCAGCACCTGCCGCGGCGACACCCCGACCGGTTCACCCTCGGGCGCCACCTTCTCGACATCGCACAGCACCAGCGCGGTGCCCGGCCACCACGGCACCAGCCGCAGCGTGTCCAGGTCCGGGCGCAGCACGAAGTCCCCGTAACCGGTGTCCCAGGACGAGACCGCGTACCCGTCGACCGTCGCCATGTCCACGTCGACGGCGAGCAGATAGTTGCACGCCTCGGTCGCGTGCCGGACCACCTCGTCCAGGAAATACTGTGCCGCGCAGCGCTTTCCCTGCAATCGCCCCTGCATATCGGTCATCGCGACCAACACTGTGTCGATCTCCCCGACCGCGACCAGCTCCCGCAACCGCGCCAGACTCAACATCCCGCTACGCATCCACAGCCCCTCTCGGCACCAACCGTGCCCACGCTAGAGCAAAAGCCGGACATTTGTGATCGGACACACAAACTAGAGCGTGCGCAGGCCACATCAAGGTAATCGTGGCCGGGCCGTGCAGAACCGCTTCGATGCTGGTCAGGACGTAGTAGGCATTGACCGTCCGGCCGTCACCGCTGTGCGAGAGACCGACGCCGGGCGCCCAGTTGGCATCTTCGACGATGGTCCAGCTCGGGTCGCCGGAGCCGGTTGCGGCGACGCGCGGATCGGACGGCCGAAGAGCATCCGCGTGACGACGCGGGCAAAGGTGAGATGACCGGCAATCGCGCTGCGGGAGATGGCGAGTGACCAGACGGTTTCGGTGGTCGCGGGGGCGGGCTCGCGGCGAGCGAAGCGGTCGGCGAGCCAGTCGATCATCACCGGGAGGGCGAGGTATTGCAGGAGCAGATGGGTGCTGAGGCGGTCGCGAAGATAGCGCACGTGGGCTCCCGCGGCGGTGTAGCGGGCGACGTGGGCATCGACATCGGCGACCGCGATGACCTCGTCGTAGACACCCTGTAGGACGAGCATCGGCATGGACGGCGTGCGGCGGCCGGGGTGGATGTCACCCAGAACCCGTTGGAGTTCCGGGGAATCCAGGAGTGCGGTCAGGCCGCCGCGGCAGTGCTTGTCGATGTCGCGGCGGGCGAAGCGGTACAGCAGTGGGAACGTCGCGGTGGTCTCGGTCTGCGCGAGCCAGCCGAGATAGCGGGCGTCCAGGTGGGTGCGCAGGAGCCGGTCGAGGTCGGGATACCCGCGGCGCAGTCCGGCGGTGAAGACGGCGGCGAAGCCGGCGAACAGCGAACCGTTGAGGCGGAGGAACGCCGCGCCCGGGTCGCCGACCGGCGAGGCGGCGACCGCGCCGACGATGTCGAGTTCCGGCGCGTATTCGGCGGCCAGCTCCGCGGCCCACGCGGTGGCCAGGCCGCCGCCCGAATAGCCCCACAGCGCAACGGATGTGGCCGAGCCGAGGCCGAGCGGCGCGAACGCCAGGCTCGCCCGGATCGCGTCGAGCGCACGGTAGCCGGGTTCGCGCGCCACCCCGAACCGGCCCGCGGTTCCCCCGTGATCGGGTACCGACACCGCCCAGCCCCTGGCCAGCGCGCTCACGACCAGGGGCAGCTCCAGTTGCGGAATCGCCCCGGCCGCTCGCGCGCCGCGCCGAAGCGCATAGGAGGGAAGACATTTCGAGGCGACCGCATCGATCGCGCACTGGAACGAGACGAGCGGGCGAGACTCCGCAGGGTCCGCGCCCCAGGGCAACAGCACCGTGGTGACCGCTGCCTCGGGGACGTCGTCGAGGTCGCAGGTCCGATAGAGTAGCTGCCAGGCCGAGATCCGCTGCGGCACAAGGCTGAACAGCGCGATCTCGACCGGCCTGGCGCGGAGGACGGTGCCGGGTGACAGCTGCCCGAGGGCGGGCGGTGGTGTGTAGAACGGATCCGCCTCGGGCAACAACGGATCGGTCGAACGCGGTTCGACGAGGGGACCGATGACACCCGGAGCGGGGTCGGCACTCATGTGTTCATCCTTTCCGTCTGCATCATCGAGGCCCCCGCATGCCCTCCGTCAAAGCTATCCAATTACCTGGTAGGAAAAGAATTGTCGCGGAAGACAATTCGCGCGACGATTCTTCTCCCCCGGATGGTGTTCAGAAACCGCCACCGCCGCCGATCAGCCACGGGTTGAACGCGCACTCCAAGTTCGGATACGCGGCCGGGTCGAGCGCATGCAGCGCTATGGAAGTCGCGCGCGGCGAATACATGATCGTCAGATGATCGGACAGATCCTGCTCGCACCCCGCTTGCAGAGTGATGTTGTCCACCGTGGCACCCGCTCCGGCCCGCAGGAACGACCACTCGTAAGGATTCATCACCTGGTCGAGCCGCGAACCGACGGACGTGTAGTCGACCCCGGAGACGGTGTCCCCCTGGGCGTTCAGCGTCGCGTAGAACGACGAGCCCGCGGCCTGCTGGATATTGGCGACCCCGACGATCGGCTGGTAGAAGCCGAGAATGTCGACGCCGAGGTTGTTGATCATGCGGCCCAGCGTCGCGATGCCCATCAGCGAGGTGCCGTGATAGGTGGCGCCGAAGGAGATCAGCTTGCGCACCTTGTCCGCGCCGCCGTCGAACTTCAGGTACTGATCGGCCACCGTCCCGCCCTGCGAATGCGCGACGATGTCCACCGCCTCGGCACCGGTCGCCGCGCGCACGCGGTCGACGAACTCGCTCAGCTGCCGGGCGGAGTCCTCGATCCGCCCGACGCCGTAACGGCCCGGCAGGATCGGGCCGAGGCCACCGCCGTCGAGCAGCCCCGAACGGCCGAAATTGAAAGCGAACACACAGAATCCGGCCCGCGCCAGGCGCGGCGAGAGGTAGGCGAAGCTGTCGTAGGCGTTCAGCCAGGTGCCGTGCAGCAGCACCACCGGGCGCGGATGTTCCGCGGCCGGGGCGCAATTCCAGCGGTTGGCACCGGGGGGTGCCGCGTCCGGATGGGTGAGACCGTAGGCGAAGGCGGCCAGGTACGCCGACATCTCCGGGCCCTCGCCGAGCGCATCGGAGGCGTGGCTCAGACCCGAACCGCTGCCGGAATCCGCCACCGCCCTGGGTTGCCTGCCATCGGCCGCCGGCGTCAGCCCGGCGCTGATGGCATCGGCGAGCGACTGCTCCGACGGGATGATGCGCGGATCACCGCTCGCCACACCGGAACCGAGGACCGCCGCCACGGTCAACCCGGCGATCATCGCGGCACAGCCGACGGCGCGTCTGGCGTGTTGCGTCAGTGCAAACATTCAATTCACTTCCCATTCGAGCGATTTGCGCGTCCGGGAGCTGAATTACCGACCGCCGCAAGTGTTTCCCGTGTCACAACACGAAGAGAATGTGATGCGCACCATATCGGGATGCTTCGAATCTATGGCCGCGCTGATTCCGATGTCACTGCACGCCGGGGAGAAGAATCCGCGCGGGAAGTTGTTGCCGGAGCCAAACTTCCGGCCGATGCGCCGGTTACCTTGCCGCAAAACCTGTCGTTGGAAACAATCGGCTCATGTCCCTCGCCCTGTCCCCGCCGACCGGTAACGCACCACTGGTCACCCGGCTGCTCACCCGCTGGCCGCAGATCTCCGAACGCATGCTGGCCGCGGGGCTCGGCGCCACCCCGCCCGCCGCGGATCTGCCGGAGGGGCACTTCACCGCCGAGGTGCTACCCGCGATCTACGCGTGCGGCCGGGCGGTCCTGCAGGCCATCGGGGAACAGCGCGAGTTCACCAGGGCACAGGTCGCGGCCTTCGTCGTCCCGGTGGCACAACGGCATGCTGAGGACCGGATTCCGTTGCCGCTGCTGATCGAGGCCATCCACGGCTCCGCGCAATCGGTGCTGCAGGAGGCGGTGGCGCTGGCCACGACGGCGGAGATGCACGACCTGACCGTCATCGGCGGGCGGCTGCTCGACCTGCTGATGCACATCAACATCACCGTGGTCGAGACCTACACCGAGGTCGAACAGTCGATCTACCATGCCGAACGCGAGGCCCGGCGCGCGCTGTGCGCCGCGCTGCTCGGCGGGTTGCCCGCCGAAGAGCTTGCCGCGCGGGCCGATACGGCACTGGCCGAGCGATACACCGTGCTGGCCATCCACATTCGCCACGATGAGCAGCCGAGCACCGTGGCCACGCTCATCAGCAGGCGGCGGATCAGGATCCTGCAACGCGCCCTGGACGGTCTCACCGGCACCACCGCGCTGGCCACCTTCGACGGATCGACCGGAATCGCGTTGCTACCCACCGTCTCCGACGCGGACGCGACCGAGCAGCGCTACGAACACCTGGCCGCGGAACTCGCCGAACAGTTCGGCGTCGCGGTATTCGTGGCCGAATATCGTTCGGTCACCAGGGAATCCGTGCCGCAGACCGCGCGCGAGGCGACCGATCTGGCCGAACTGGCTCGCCTGCTCGGCCGACCGCCGGGCGTCTATCGACTCGATGACTTACTGCTGGAACACCAGCTCACCAGGCCGGGACCCGCGCGAAAGCGGCTGGTCGAGCGGATCGCGCCGATCCTGCCGAGCCCCCATCTGATCGAAGCGCTCGACGCGCACCTGCGCCACGGATCCGACCGCAAAGCGGCCGCCGCCGAGATCCACGTCCACCCCAATACGTTCAGCTATCGCCTGCGCCGCATCGCGGAACTCACCGGTATCGATCCCACCGAGCCGCATGATTCCCGGCTGCTCGCGGCCGCGTTGACGATCCATCGTCTGTGCCCGGCGGCCGACGCGAACGCCACGCCGCCGCCGGGTCACGGGGTCGGCTAGATGACGTGCCAGGCCTGCAACAGGTAGGTGATGTTGGCGGCAATGGACGTCACGACGTTCGCGAGATTCAACGCTGACGAACCCAGATCGATAATCGGCACCGAAATTCCTCCATCAGATGGGACTGCGAAATCCCTTCCAATGTAGTGATCACGGAGCTGCTCTCAGCTGCTCGATCGGCGATCCGCGGAACGGTCCGATGCGTGCACGCGGCGCGAAATATTATGCCCGGCAGGCATTTAAGTGTTTCCTGATGGAACTTTGCCAACCGGTCGGCACGCACTCGTTGTGAGAGAGTTCACCGGAAATTCCGCCACAGCAATCACAGCAGGCACATACCGGAAGAATCGGTCGGCCATCCGACGACCGCCGCGCATCCGAGCGTCACACCTCCTCGCGCCCCCGGCCGGGTAGACCCTGGCGCGCCCACCCCGGCGATTGCCCCTTGCTTTCCGCAGATACGGCAATAAACTGCCATTCGTGTCGAATTTGCGGATCAGTGAGGTGGCGGTGCTGGCGGGTGTCAGCGACGACACCGTGCGGCGATGGATCGATCAGGGCAAGCTCACCGCCATCCAGCTCGGTAACGGGCGCAAGGGCGTGCGCGGCCGGGAACTGGCCGAATTCCTGCAGGCGACCGCGGAGACCCCGGAGCCGGGCGTCACCGTGGCCGCGTCCGCTCGCAACCGGATGCGCGGCATCGTCACGCGGGTGCTCAAGGACACCGTGATGGCGCAGGTCGAGATGCAGGCCGGGCCGTTCCGGCTGGTCTCGCTGCTGAGCCGGGAGTCGGTCGACGAACTCGGGCTCGAGGTCGGCAGCGTCGCGGTGGCGTCGGTCAAGTCGACACATGTCGTAGTGGAGATCCCGGAAAGTTGATGAGGTCGACAATGATTCGTTCGCTGAGTGCCGCCGCCATGGCCGGTGTGGCCGCGCTGACCCTGGTCGGCTGCGGCTCCGACGACAAGTCCGTGCCCGCGGGCACGGACAAGGTCGGCGGCACGGTCACGGTGTTCGCCGCGGCCTCGCTGACCGAGACCTTCACCGAGCTCGGCAAGCAGTTCGAGGCCGCGCACCCCGGCGTCAAGGTGGTCTACAGCTTCGGCGCCAGCTCGGCGCTGGCCGAGCAGATCAACCAGGGCGCCCCGGCCGACGTGTTCGCCTCCGCGGCGCCGAAGAACATGCGGCAGGTGCAGGACAAGGGCGAGGTGACCGGCGCTCCGTTCACTTTTGTCCGCAACCGGCTGGAAATCGCGGTGCCCAAGGGCAACCCCGGCCACATCACCGGCCTGGCCGACTTCGGCAAGACCGAACCGAAGATCGCGCTGTGCGCCGAGCAGGTGCCGTGCGGCGCCGCCGCCAAGACGGTGTTCGAGGCCGCGGGCGTCGACCCGCAGCCCGACACCAGGGAGGCCGACGTGAAGGCGGTGCTGACGAAGGTCAAGCTCGGCGAGGTCGATGCCGCGCTGGTGTACCGGACCGACGTGCTCGCCGCGGGCGCCCAGGTGGAAGGCATCGACTTCCCCGAGGCGGCCCGGGCGATCAACGACTACCCGGTGGCCCCGCTGGCGCACGCGCCCAACCCGGCCACGGCCGCGGCGTTCGTCGACTTCGTGAAGTCCGATCAGGCCAAGACGGTGTTCACGCGGGCGGGATTCGACGCCCCGTGACCCGGGTGCCGCGGCGGCGGACAGCACAGGGACGGCGACCGCTCGTCCTAGTGCTGCCCGCGCTGTGCGCGCTGGCGTTTCTGCTCGTCCCGCTGGCCGGACTGCTGTGGCGGGCGCCGTGGCGGGGCCTGCCGGATCGGCTGTTGAACGCCGAAGTCGGCCGGGCGCTGAGGCTTTCGCTGGAATGCGCGAGTCTCGCGACGGTGCTGTGCCTGGTGTTCGGGGTGCCGTTGGCGTGGTTGCTCGCCCGGGGCGACGTGCCGGGACGCGGGGTGTTGCGGGCGCTGGTCACCGTGCCGCTGGTGCTGCCGCCGGTGGTCGGCGGCGTCGCGCTGTTGCTGGTGCTCGGCCGGCGCGGGTTGATCGGGCGGTACCTGTACGAATGGTTCGGTGTCTCATTGCCTTTCACCACCGCCGGCGTCGTGGTCGCGGAAGCCTTTGTGGCGATGCCGTTTCTGGTGATTTCGGTCGAAGGCGCGCTGCGGGCGGCGGATCCGCGATTCGAGGAGGCGGCGGCGACGCTGGGGGCGTCGCGGTGGCTGACCTTCCGGCGGGTGACGCTGCCCTCCGTCCTGCCCGGTGTGGTGGCGGGCGGGGTGCTGTGCTGGGCGCGGGCGCTCGGCGAATTCGGGGCCACGATCACCTTCGCGGGCAACTTTCCCGGAAAGACGACGACCATGCCGCTGGCGGTCTACCTGGCGCTCGAGGCCGATCCGGAGGATGCGATCGTGCTCAGCCTGGTGTTGCTCACGGTGTCGGTCGCGGTACTGGTCGCGCTGCGGGAGCGCTGGATTCGGGGCGCGGTATGACCCTGGCAGCCGAATTGCGGGTTACCCGAGGTCAATTCGAGCTCGACGTGCACTTGTCCGTGGCGGCGGGTGAAGTCGTCGCCTTGCTCGGGCCGAACGGAGCGGGCAAGACCACGGCGCTGCGGGCGCTCGCCGGGCTCACGCCGCTGACCGGCGGCAGCCTGCGGATCGGCGAAAAGACCTGGGACGCACCGCCGAAGGTGTTCGTGCCCGCCGAGCAGCGCGAGGTGGGCGTCGTCTTCCAGGACTACCTGCTGTTCGGTCATCTGAGCGCGCTGGACAACGTCGCGTTCGGTCTGCGCGCCCGCGGCCGGCGCCGCACCGCCGCGCGCGCCCGCGCCACGGAATGGCTGGACCGGGTCGGGCTGGCCGACCACGTGCACGCCAAACCGCGCGCCCTGTCCGGCGGGCAAGCCCAGCGCGTCGCCCTGGCCCGCGCGCTCGCCACCGAACCCGCGCTGCTGCTGCTGGACGAGCCGCTGGCCGCGCTCGACGCCAGCACCCGCCTGCGCGTGCGTTCGGACCTGGCCCACCACCTCGCCGACTATCCCGGTCACACCGTGCTGGTCACCCACGACCCCCTCGATGCCATGGTGCTGGCGGACCGCCTCGTCATCCTCGAGAACGGCGTCGTCGTCCAGGCGGGTTCCCCCAGCGATGTCGCCCACCGCCCCCGCTCCGACTACGTGGCGAACCTGGTGGGCCTCAACCTCTATCGCGGCACCGCCCACGGCGTCACCGTCGAACTCGACACCGGCGGCACCCTCACCGCCGCCGAGCCCGGCGCCGGTCCCGTGCACATCGCCTTCTCCCCCACCGCCGTCAGCCTGCACCCGGACCAACCCACCGGCAGCCCGCGCAACACCTGGCCGGTCACCATCGCCGGCATCGAACAACACGCCCACACCATCCGCCTCCGGCTCGACGGCGCCCCACCCGTCCTCGCCGACGTCACCCCCGCCACCGTCGCCGACCTACGCCTGCGCCCGGGGCTGCAACTGTGGGCCGCGGTCAAGGCCACCGAAACGCACACCTATCCGGCCTGACTCGGCGGCGGGTGCGAAGACCAGCGGCGGACCTGGCATTCCCTTGCCATCCACAAGCGAATCCGTGTTAACTTAGACGAGAATCGCAACTAACTTAACTGATCGGAGAGGGCTATGAGGTCCGCCGTCATCGTCGATGTCGTTCGTACCCCGTCGGGCAAAGGGAAGGCCGGGGGTGGGTTGTCGGAGGTGCACCCGGCCACCCTGCTGGCCGGGGTGCTGTCGGAATTGGTGGCGCGCAGCGAGCTGGACCCGGCGCTGATCGACGATGTGGTCGGCGGGTGTGTGACGCAGGCCGGGGAGCAGGCGTTCAACATCAGCCGGACGGCCGCGCTGGCGGCCGGGTTCCCGGAGTCGGTGCCGGCGACGACGGTGGACCGGCAGTGCGGATCGAGCCAGCAGGCGGCGCATTTCGCCGCGCAGGGCGTGATTTCGGGCGCGTACAACATCGCGATCGCCTGCGGTGTGGAGTCGATGAGCCGGGCGCCGATGTTCTCCAACGCGCAGGGCAAGGATCCGAATCAGGGACCGCTGGCCCACCGGTATCCGGAAGGGCTTGTGCAGCAAGGGATCGCGGCCGAGGTGATCAGCGCGCGGTGGAAGTTCGACCGGGTCGCGCTCGACGAGTTCGCCGCGCGCTCGCATCGGCTCGCCGCGGAAACGGCTGCGGCAGGCGGGTTCTCGAACGAACTGGTCGCGGCGGGCAGCTTGACCGCGGACGAGACCGTCCGCCCGGCGACTACCGCCGAAGGGCTGGCGGGGCTGAAGCCCGCGTTCGTGGACGAGCGGTTCACCCAGCGGTTCCCGGAGATCGAATGGTCGATCACGCCCGGCAACTCCTCCCCGCTCACCGACGGCGCCTCGGCCGCCTTGATCATGAGCGAGGAAGCGGCGAACAAGCTGGGCCTGCGCCCCCGGGCCCGGTTCCACTCCTTCGCGGTGGTCGGCGACGACCCACTGCTCATGCTCACCGCCGTCATCCCGGCGACCCGCAAGGTCCTGGAACGCGCCGGGCTGGGCATCGACGACATCGACGCCTACGAGGTGAACGAGGCGTTCGCCCCGGTGCCGCTGGTGTGGCAGCAGGGGCTCGGCGCCGATCTCGCCAAGCTGAACCCGCGCGGGGGCGCGATCGCCCTCGGTCACCCCCTCGGCGCCTCCGGCACCCGTATCCTGGCCACCATGGTCAATCATCTCGAGCAGACCGGCGGCCGCTACGGCCTGCAAACCATGTGTGAGGCAGGCGGATTGGCCAACGCGACCATCATCGAGCGCCTCGGATGACGGCGGCCCCGGCCGGCCTCGATCTGCCTGCGCTGCAACGGTATTTCGAGGCGCACGTCCCGCAGACCGCGGGCCCGCTGACCGCCGCCCTGCTGAAGGGCGGCAAATCCAACCTCACCTATCGGCTGAACGACGGGACGAACGACTGGGTGCTGCGCCGCCCGCCGCTAGGCCCGCTCACCCCCACCGCGCACGACATGGCCCGCGAATACCGCATCGTCGCCGCGTTGCAGGACACGAATGTCCCGGTCGCGCAGGCGATCACGTTGTGTGAGGACACCGAGGTGATCGGCGTGCCGTTCGCCGTCGTCGCCTTCGTCGACGGCCACGTCCTATAGGACGGCGACCAGACCGCCGCGCTCACCACCGAGCAGGCGCGCGCCTGCTCGGAAGCGCTCATCGACACCCTGGCCGCACTGCACGCGATCGACTACGCCGCGGTCGGTCTCGCCGAATTCGGCCGCCCCGCCGGATATCTCGCCCGCCAGGTCAAACGCTGGCGCGGTCAGTGGGACCGCGTCGCCACCCGTGAACTCGCCGCCCTCGATCGGCTCACCGACGCCCTGCGCACCGCGCTGCCGGACCAGGTGGCGGAGACCATCGTGCACGGCGACTACCGCCTGGACAACACGATCGTCGACCGCCACGACTTCGGCAAGATCGCCGCCGTGGTCGACTGGGAGATGGCCACGCTGGGCGATCCGCTCGCCGATCTCGGCCTGCTCCAAGTCTATTGGGACGACCGCTGCGAGCCGGTGCTCGGCGTCCGGCACGCGCCGAGCGCCAACAAGGGCTTTCCGTCCGTCGACGAGATCGCCGAACGCTACGCCGCCGCAACCGGTTATCCCCTGGATCACCTGGCGTTCTACCGCGCGCTCGGCTACTTCAAGCTGGCGGTCATCGCGGAGGGCATCCACCAGCGCTTCCTCGCCGGCAAGACGGTGGGCGACGGCTTCGCCACGATCGGCGCGGCCGTTGCGCTGCTGCTCGACGCCGGGTTGGAAAGTCTCGCATGACGATCCGCAGCGCCCTCGTCACCGGGGGCTCCCGCGGCATCGGCGCGGAGGTGGCCCGGCGCCTGGCGAAGGAGGGTTTCCAGCTGACCATCGCCGCCCGCAACCAGGACGTGCTCGACGAGACCGCGGCCCGCCTGCGCGCCGACACCGGCGTCGAGGTGAATCCCGTTGCCGCCCAGATGAACGACCTCGACCAGGTCCGCGCGCTCGTCCAGGCTCACGCCGACCGGTTCGACGGCCTGCACGCACTGGTCCTCAGCGCGGGCACCGGCACCGCGGGCGCCGTCGCGGATATGCCGGTCAAGTCCTACGAGCGAATGCTCGACGTCAACTTCCGCGCGCCGATCACCCTCATCCAGGCCGCGCTTCCCTTGCTGCGCAAGAGCGCTCAGGACGATCCGGAACGCGGCGCGAAGATCATCGCCCTCGCCTCCATCACCGGCGTGGCCGGCGAGGCGGGTCTGGCCGCCTACGGCGCGACCAAGGCCGCCTTGATCTCGCTCTGCGAAACCGTCTCGCTGGAGGAGTCGGCCAACGGCGTCAGCGCGACCGCCATCTCCCCCGGCTACGTCGACACCGACATGACCGCGTGGAAGCGCGAGGTCCTCGACCGGTCGGCCATGCTGAGCACCGGCGACATCGCCGAACTCGTCCTGGCCGTCACCCGGCTGTCCCGCAACGCGGTGGTGCCGAACATCGTGGTCTCCCGCGCGGGCGACCAGCTCTGGCGCGCGTGATCTGAGCCTCAGCCGCCCATCGCGACCCCGCCCCGGAGTTACGCTCCCATAAGCAGTCCGATCAGGCGACGGCGGAGAAAGGGGCCCTGATGGCGAAGGTCTTCCCACACCTCGATGACGCGCTACGCAAGTTCATCGAGGAGCGGCCGATGTTCTTCGTGGCGACCGCACCCGTCGGCGGCGGACGAGTCAACTTGTCGCCCAAGGGTTATCGCGACACCTTCGCGATCCTCGACGACCACACCGTCGCCTACCTCGATCTGTACGGCAGTGGCGCGGAAACCATCGCTCACGTGCGCGAGAACGGCCGCATCACGATCATGTTCTGCTCGTTCACCCGCACCTCGAAGATCCTGCGCCTGTTCGGCACCGGCCGCGTGATCCGCCCCGACTCCGCCGAATTCGAGCCGCTGCGACCGCATTTCGGCCTGCAACACCCCGGCATCCGGGCCGCCATCGTGGTCGACATCGACCGCATCGCCGACTCCTGCGGCTACTCGGTCCCCTACCTCGAACTCGTCGACGAACGCCCCGTGCTCGACGCGCTGCACCGGCGCCGCACCGACGACGACTTCGCCCGCCGCATCGCCGGCGACAACTCGGCCAGTCTCGACGGCCTGCCCGCGCTCGAGCCGGACCACCCGCTACCCTCCGCCATTCCTCGGTAGACACCGCCATTCCCCGGTAGACACCGCGCGCCGATCCCGCCGCACCGGGTTTGCCCTGCGTATGCTCGCCGCCATGCGACTGAGCACCCGCAACCAAATGGACGGCACCGTCATCTCGGTCACCCGCGGCGAGGCCATGGCCGTGGTCCGCGTCCGCCTCGCCGGCGGCGACGAGATCACCTCGTCGATCACCCGCGACGCCGTCGATGACCTCGCGCTCGCCGACGGCGTGCGGGTGAAGGTGCTGATCAAATCGACCGAGGTCACCCTCGGAGTCGAGTAGCCGGCCGGTTACCGCTCGGCCGGCAGCGGCGTCAGTTCCGCCAGCTCCTGCTGCACCAGCCGGTCGTGTGCCGCGGCCTCGGCGGCCGCCTTCTTCGGGTTCCAGTGCCCGGCCATCAGGAAGACGAACGGCAGGAACGCGACCTGGCCGAGCAGGCAGATCCACCACCAGCGCTCCCACTGCCGCGGCGAGTCGGCCTTGGCCTGCTGCACCTGGTTCCCGTGTTCGGCGAGATAGGCCTGGTCCTCGGCCGGGATGGTGCCGACCGCCTGGAGCTGCGCGGCCGCCTGCGCGAGCTTCGGGCCGACGGTGCCGAGGACCGCGAGGTCAGCGGGCGGGATCTGCTGCACGGCGGTCAGCCGGGCGATCGCCTGATCCACCGGGACACCGAACTTCTTCGCCACCTGCCCCACGGCGGCCAGCCCGGCGTTCCCGTCGCCGGGGTTCGCGGCGAGCGCCGCCTGGGTGGCCGGTTCGATGGCCTGCAAGGTCGCGAGTTCCTCGCCGTAGCGAGTGCTGAGCCCGAACGCCGTCTGGATCTCGGCCGGTGACGCGCCGGTCAACTTGGTCAACGCGCTCACCTGCGCGACCGGATCGTTCGGGTTCTTGCCCAGTGCCGCAAGGGTTTCCGGGCCGACCCGCTGAATCGTCGCCAGCTGCGGCCCGTACTTCGCCTGGATCTCTTGCAGTCGCGGCCCGAAGTTGACCAGCGGGCCGGCCGCGTTCACCACCACCAGCAAGCCGAACAGCACGACGGTCACCACACTGCGCAGCGTGCCGCCCCACACCGCGAGTCCCACCGCGGTCGCCGCCGGATTGCGCTCCTCCACGGTCTCGGTGAAGCTCGCCATCCAGGTCGAGTACGCGATGCCCGTGCCGACCGCGATGACGACGAACACCCAGGCGAAGGTGTAGTAGTCCGTGCCCGGCTCATCGGTGTAGCCGATGAACAGGAACATGCCGGCGATGCTGATCAGCGCGCCGACGATCATGAACGGCTTGCGCACCTTCAGATAGTCCGAGGCGATCCCGGCCGCCACCAGCGCGACCGCGTTGGCGGTCCAGTACCAGTTGCCGAGCGCGTTGGCCTTGGCCGGGCTGAAGCCGAAGTTCGTCGCCATGTAGACCGGCAGGAAGGACACGATCGTGTAGAAGAACGCCAGGAACAGGCTGATCGCCAGCGCCGAGCCGACGATGTTGAGCCGCAGCATCTGCCGCCACTGACCCTTTTCCAGCTCGCTCACGTTGAGTCCGCGGGCCCGCGCCTCGATCAGCGCGCGATCACGCAGCGAGACCATGATCTGATCCCGCAGCCGCGGGCTGAGCTCGCGCAGGCCGATCACCGCGATCACCGCGATGACCAGGCAGATCACCCCGCACAGCCGGTAGTGGTACTGCCAATCCGGGTGCGCGTCCAGCGTGCGGGTGGAGATGCCGGTGGTGACCAGCGCGCCGATCACCGGGCCGAGGGTCCAGAAACCCATCGCCGAGGCCCGGCCCAGTTGCGGGGAGAAGTCACGGATCAGCGCGGGTGTCGCCACCAGCACCGCGCCCTCGACGATGCTCACCACCACATAGACGAAGAGGTACTGTTCCTTCGTCGTGGTCGCCGGCACCGCGAACAGGGTCAGCAGCGAACAGATCACCACGCCGTAGGCGACGATGTTCGCCCGGCCCCACCGGTCGAGCACCCCGGCCAGCACCGAGGCGGCCGCGCCGAACGCGGCGCCGATGATGAAGATCCAGACGAAGTAGGCGAACGACAGGTGGAAATAGGCGATCAGCTCATTGCCCACCGCACCGGTGACGAACAACTGGTAGTAGAGCGCGATCGACGCGATGACGACAACGGTCAGATACCAGGATCGGGCGGGGGTATCGGGATAGTGCGGAAGCTTGCGCTGCCACAGGCCGGTGAGAATAGTCGGCGGCGCTGCGGTCGTGGTCGAACTCATGGTCGAGATGCCTTTCTAGCCACGGCATCTCGTCCGGCTCAACTGCGAGCCGGCACGAACGAGCCGGGTGGCCACAGGCTAGTGATCGGCATCACCACGCGCAGGCATTTCGCGGCACGAGACCGAAACGTGTTCTAGTTCGGATTCGTGGGATGAAATTCCTGCGCGCTCGCCGGACGCACCCGAATTCGGCATTTCGAAAGATTGTTCAACCGGGAGTTGACCGTATCCAAATCGGGCCATTGCCTCGGCGGTTCGATCGCCCCGAAATAGCCCGGCGCCTACCGTGATTCACGGTAGGCGCCGGAGACGCGTCAGAGGTACGCGCCGCAGACCGGCCAGGCGCCGGGACCCTGCGTGGCGAGCACGTTCTCCGCGACGCGGATCTGCTCGGCGCGGCTGGCGTTGCTCGGGCTGCCGGTGCCACCGTTGGCCGCCCAGGTGCTCTGGGTGAACTGCAGACCGCCGGAGAAGCCGTTGCCGGTCTCGATGCCCCAGTTGCCACCGCTCTCGCACTGCGCGACGGCGTCCCAGTCGTGGGCCGACGCGGTGGCGGTGGACAGGCCGAACGGTACGGCCACGAGGGCGCCCAGTGCAGCGGTGAAGCCGAGGGCGCGGGTGCTGAACTTGCGGTTATGCGACATGTGTAGTTCCTGCCTGCGCCTACCGGCACGGCACGTACTCGCCGTGTCCCTGCCCCCAGGTGTGTCGGGGATCCTCCAACCGCGGGACAGGGTCACCGGCATTCAGCGGTTCGAGTTCGAGCCCGTCATCGATCGGGCTCCGGCGACGGTAGCGAAGAAGTCGCTGCAAATCACGCCGCGATCACGGAACTATTGCTTAACCGATAGTCGAGGGTTATGCCGTTTATGCATGCCGAGCAGGCAAAAGGAATCGCGTAGACGAACGGTAATTGTTACGTTATGTGCCCGAGATCACTCTCGCATTGTGTCATCGGTCGCACGAGGGCACCCCGACATCCCACTGAGCGGGACAACAATGAGCACTTCGCTGTGCACGCCTCGATTCACGCGTCGCTCTTTCGTGATCAACGCGGGCGCGATCCGCTACTTACCGAGCGCCCGCAGTTGATAAATCCCCTCGGTCTCCGCGACTACTACACCATCGGAATCGGTGACAACGGCGTGCACGGTGAAGTTCGATTTTCCCTTACTCGCGGCCTCTTCGGCGATCCGGGCGATCTCCTCCGCCGGCAGACTCGCCTCCGCGCGCACATCGGTCTTCGCGGGCTTGCGGAAGAAGACGTGCAGATCCTTCACCAGCGGATAGAACTCGGAGTTGTCGAACGTGGCGATCGCGATCGCGCCACCCAGGATCTCCGCCACGGTGAACAGCACCCCCGCGTACATCACGCCGAAGTGGTTCCCGTTGCCCTCGATCGGCACGGTCGTCGCGGCGAATCCGGGCCGCACGTCGACCGCGGTCACCCCCATCCGGTGCGCGACCGGAATGGTGAATTCCAGTGCCCCGTTGACGATTTCCGCGAACGGCGGCGTCTCCAGCTCGTCACTCATCGCACAGCATCCCTTCGCACCGGAGGCGTCGTCGCCTCCCGCGAAGCGTAACGCCCGGCCGAGCGCAAACCCGGTGCGGCGCTGCTCGTCTCACCGGCCGATGCCACGCCAGCACCACCGATGTTGCGTCGTTCTCCCCCGCTACGAGCGCATACTGCACAGGTTCAGCCCTATTCGGCGATTCGCGCCACGGACGGTGAATCGCCTCGAGCAGACAGCCGAGGTATGCAATGACCAGCATGGACAAGGCAACGGTCGCCGTGGCGGCGCTGACTTTCGCCGCGTTGTCGGCGGTGGCCGCGCCCGCGGCGAGCGCCGCGCCGGTGTGTGCGGGCGCGGGCCAGCCGACGCTGGTGGCCGCGACGCTGCCGGGCGCGCTGGAAGGGCTGACCGTCGATGCCCGCGGACGCGCCTACACAACGGACCTGGCGACCGGCCGGGTGTATCGGATCGACGCGCCCGGTGCGGCGCCGGTTCCCATCGCGACCGTGCCGAGCGGCGGTGGCGGCGCGCTCGCCTGGACGCCGGACGACAAACTGCTGGTCGGCTACGGCGCGGACGCGCGGTCGTTCGTCGGCGACTCGCTGCGCCACGCGGGCATCATCGAGCTCGACCCGGACACCGGCGCGGTCCGCCCCGTCGCCGCCGGGCTCAGCGCCGCGAACGGCATGGATGTCGCGCAGGACGGAACCGTCTACGCCACCAACGACTTCGGCAATCTGATCGGCCGCGTCTACCCGAACGGCGTGGTCCAGGCCGACTGGACCTCGTTCCCCAGCGCGAACGGCGCGGTCCTCGGCAAGGACGACGAATACCTGTACGTCAGCAGGACATTCGCCAATCCGGGGGTGAGCCGCATCCCCACCGCCAACCCGGGCGCGCCGCAGTCGCTGCTCGACCTCGGCGGCGCGGACGCGCTCGCCGCACCGGACGGTTTGACCCTCGACTCGCTGGACCGCCCGGTGGTCCCGTTCAATACCGCCGGTCAGGTCATCCGGATCGACGCTCCGAACCAGTACTGCGTTCTCGGCGGCGGCAACCCGCTGACCAGCGTGCTCACCTACGGCCGCGGCACCACCGGTTTCTCGGCGGGGCGCCTCTTCGGCGCCACCTTCACCGGCGTGGTCTACGAGATCCCCGGCGGCTTCGACCCGAACGCCCGCACCGCCACGCCGTGACGGTCTCGCGCGCCCGGACGACACCGTAGCCGCGGTTATCGCAGTCGATCTTAGGATGGCGGGTGGTGGACCGTCCCGGGTCGTGGTCGCATGGAGGTCGGGCCGGGTAGCCGAGCACGACACGATCGTCCATGCGTCACATGGAGGTACGGTTTGCGTTCTCGCACCGAGGTCCTGATCGGTATCGCGTTCGTGGTGGCTGTCGCCCTGGTGGCCGGCGGGGTCGTGTTCGTGGTCCGGCACGCCGGGCGGGACGACGCCGCGCCGGTGTGCCCGGGTGACGACGCCGCGTCCGCGCCGGGCTGGTCGGCGTCGAGCACCGCGGTGGACGCCGGGTTCGAGCGGCATCCGTTCGTCGGCAACGGCTATCTCGGGCTGCGGGTGCCGCCGCGCGGCACGGGTTACGCGCTGACCGGTGAGCCGAGCGGCTGGCCGCTGTACACGCCGCGCTACGACGGCGCGTTCGTCGCCGGTTTGTACGGGCACACGCCGGGACTGGCCGACGATCGTGAAGTCGCCGCGGCGATTCCGAACTGGTCCGGGCTCACGGTCGGTGTCGGCGACGACACGTATTCCCCGAGCACGCCGGCGGATCGGATCACCGATTTCAAGCAGACCCAGTACCTGCGCTGCGGCTTGGTGCGCACCGAGCTCACCTGGACCAGCCGCGACGGCAAGACCACCGACCTGATGTACGACGTCGTCACCGATCGCGTCGATCAGCACGTGGGCGCGGTCCATCTCACCGTCGTCCCGCACTGGTCCGGCGAGCTCACGGTGACCGACCTGCTCGACGGCGCGGGCGCGCGCCGGATGACGCAGACCGAGGGCGGCGCGCGCGACGGCGACATCCAGGTCGGGTTCCGCACCGAGGGCACCGGCGTCGTCGGGTCGGTCGCGTCGGTGCTGAGCACCGGAAATGCGCAAGAGCCCGCCCGGGCGCGGGAGCTCACCGTCAGCCAGCAGAACCACCTCAGCGTGCGGGACGGAAGATCTTACGAGGTAACCAAGTTCGTCGGTGTCGACACCGCGCTCACCGCCCGCGATCCGGTGGCCGCGGCGCACGACGCGGCGCAGCGGGCGGCGAGCAAAGGCTGGACGCAGTTGCTGGCCGGCACCGCGGCGGCCTGGCGCTCGCTGTGGCGCGGCGACATCGAGACACCCGGCTCGATCGACCTGCAGACCTGGGCGCGCGGCGCGCTCTACGCGCTGTACTCGAGCACGAATGCCCAGCAGGACAACAGCATTTCACCGGTCGGGCTCAGCAGCGACAACTACGCCGGAGCGGTGTTCTGGGACGCCGACATCTGGATGTTCCCCGGACTGCTCCAGCTCGCGCCCGATCTCGCCAAATCCGTGGTGGAGTACCGGTTCAAGACCTTGCCCGCGGCGCAGGCGAACGCACAACAGCTCGGCTTTCGGGGCGCTTTCTATCCGTGGACCAGCGAAAGCCGCGGCGCGCTCGCGGAATGCCACAGCTGGGATCCGCCGCACTGCCTCACCCAGATTCATCTGCAAGGCGATATCTCCCTCGCGGCCTGGCAGTACTACCTGGCCACCGGCGACACCGATTATCTACGCGGCCGCAGCTGGCCGATCATGCGGAATCTGGCCGAGTTCTGGGCCTCCCGGGTGACGCCGAATCCGGACGGTAGCTACTCGATCGAAAACGTCGCGGGGCCAGACGAATACAGCAACGGGGTCAAAGATGGCGTCTACACCAACGCGGTAGCCGCACTGGCACTGCGCAATGCGGCCAAGGCCGCGGAAGTTCTCGGCGAGCGCCCTTCACCCGAGTGGACCGCGATCGCCGATCACCTGCGCATGCCCTTCGATCCGGCGCGGCAGATCTTCGCCCAGTACGACGGCTACGCGGGGACACCGATCAAGCAGGCGGACACCGCGCTGCTGATTTACCCGCTGGAATGGCCTATGTCACAAGAGGTTTCGAGCAACACCCTCAGCTACTACGCCGAGCGCACCGACCCGGACGGTCCCGCGATGACCGACTCGGTGCACGCCATCGACGCCGCGGCGATCGGCGCGCCCGGCTGCGCGACGGACACCTACCTCGAACGAGCGGTCCGGCCGTTCGAGCGAGCGCCGTTCGGGCAGTTCGCGGAGGCGCGCGGCGCCAAAGCGGGGGCCGAGGACGCGCTGGCCGGCACGCCCGCCTTCACCTTCGTCACCGCGGCGGGCGGGTTCCTGCAAACGTTCACCAACGGACTACTCGGGCTACGGTTGCGGGCCGACGAGGTGCGCATCGATCCGATCCTGCCGCCGGAACTGGGCTCCGGCCTGACCATTCGCGGCATGCACTGGCAGGGAAGGACTTTCGATGCGGAAATAGGCCCAGACACCACCGCGATCACGCTGAAAGACGGCGCGGCCATGCCGGTCCGGACCCCGGCCGGCACGCAGCTGGCCGGCCGCGATCAGCCCCTGATCGTCGAGACCCGCCGACCGGACCTGGCGCCCACCGACAACCTCGCCCGCTGCAAGTCCGTCTCCGCGAGTTCGGCCGAGCCCGGCCGATACGCCGAGGCCGCCGTAGACGGCAGCACCGCGACGGGCTGGGCGCCCGACGCGGACCGCGGCACCCTCACCGTCGATCTGGGCACGGAAACCGCGGTGGGCCGGATACTTCCGCACTGGTCGGATCCCGCGCCGGCGGCCACCGTCGCCGTGTCCCGCGACAACCAGACCTGGACCGCCGTCGCCGTCGATCCGGCGACCGGCGCCACCGCGAGTCCGATTGCCGCGCGCTACATTCGACTGGACATCACGGCGGCAGACCCGGCCACGCATCCGGGCCTGCGTGAGCTGGAGATCTCGGCCCCGGCGAAGTAGGTGGCGGCGGACCGCATTCGCGTGCCCGGCCGACCGCGCGCCGCGTCGGTACAGTGAGCGACGATGAACCCCGATCGGGCCGGCGAGCTTGCCGCACAACAGGTCGGCGCCGCGCACGCGGACCCCGATCGGCGGTTGACGCTGACCGCGAGCTGCTACCCGCCGCGGCTCAGCGCCTACGCCCGCGCCGAACTGACCTTCCTGCGCTGGGAACTGACCCGCGGCGTCCTGCACCCCACCTCCGGCAGCCCGTGGTGGCGCGCGATCAACGATCGGCTCCTGCACGACCAACTCGAAGCCACGCTGCTCGGCGCGAACGGCCACGCCTCGACACCGGGAGCGCGACTGTGGCAGCGGTTTCTCGCCGCACCGTCGCCGATCACCTGGTACCGCGCGCACAACCTCAGCATCGTCTCCGGCTATCTGGAGCACCAGCCGCTGGCCGAGGCCGAGCTGGACGTCGAACGGCTCATGATCAACGTGACGCTGGCCAGGGTGCTGTTCACCCATGCCCTGATCGAATGCCCAGGTCTGGCGCTCGGTCGTTTCGCCCGGCTCGGTCCGCGGGTCGCCGATCCGCGCGGCAGTGCGGTCGGGTTGTTCCTGGACCTACGCAATGTCTTTCCACGGCGATATCCGTTGCACGGCTACTCGATTCAGCAGCTGCTGGCCGACGAAGGACGCGCGGCCCGGGCCATCGACTTCGGCCTGATCCTGCCGAAACGAGTGCCGGTCTACGCGTTCGCCGCGGCCAGCCTCGGCGAACCGCGCATCGAGGCGCTGGTCGACGGCGATCTGTTCCGCTACGGTGCGCCGCCCGTGAATCCGGCGCTACTCGAGGCCGACGCACTGAGCCGGGTGGTAGCGGCCGCTACCCGCACCCGGGGGGATCGCCGGATGCGCGCCGCCCATATCGTCGAGTCGGGGGATCAGCGACCGACCGCGTAGCCCTGCATGCCACGGGGATTCGCCGCCGCGGACAGCACGCCCGACTCCGGGTCGCGGGCCACCGCGCACAGGCGGCCTTCCGACCAGGCTCCGCCGACCGTCACGTCGTGGCCGCGAGCGCGCAGGTCTTCGATGATCGACTCGTCCATCCGCGACTCCACCACGACGTGGCCCGGTTCCATGTCCCGCGGGTAGAACGAGCCGGGGAACGACGAGTTGTGCCAGTTCGGCGCGTCGATCGCGGCTTGCAGATCCAGGCCGCCGTAGGCGACGGACAGGAAGAAGTGCAGCTGCCACTGGTCCTGCTGATCGCCGCCGGGGGTGCCGAAGGCCAGCACCGGGACGCCGTCGCGCAGCGCCAGGGCCGGAGTCAGGGTGGTGCGCGGACGATGGCCTGGCACAAGGGTATTCGGCAAGCCCTCGTCCAGCCAGGCCATCTGCAAGCGGGTGCCGAGCGGGAAGCCGAGCTCGGGTATGACCGGGTTCGATTGCAGCCAGCCGCCGCTCGGGGTCGCCGAGATCATGTTGCCCCACTGGTCGACGCTGTCGAAATGGCAAGTGTCGCCGCGTGTTTCGCCCGCGCTGGCGAGCGTCGGTTCACCGGCTCCGGCTGCTTCGGCGGCCGGGGCCGACGCGGCGATGTGGGAGCTGAGTCGTGGCGTGCGCCCGTCCGGGCTGCCGGGGCGCAGTTCATAGGACGCCTTCGCGTCGATCAGCGCTCGTCGCCGCTCGTTGTACGACGGCGAAAGCAGTACGGACAGCGGCACATCGGGCACGTCGCCGTACCATGCCTCGCGGTCGGCCATCGCCAGCTTGCAGCCCTCGATGAGCAGATGGACGTACTCGGCGGAGTCGTAAGCGGGCAGGTCCTCGGGCAGCAGGGCGAGTTGCTGGAGAAAGACCGGTCCCTGACTCCACGGGCCCATCTTGCAGATCGTCCAGCCGCGCCAGTCGTAGGTGGCCGGCTCCTCGTAGGTCGCCGACCAGCCAGCGAGATCCGCCGCCGTCAACGTGCCGGCATGATGCTTGCCGCTGGTGTCGAGCGTGGGCCGGGCCGACTGCCGCAGCATCGCCTCGGCGATGAACCCAGCGCGCCAAATGCGCCGGGCCGCTTCGATTTCGGCCACGCGGTCACCACCACCCGCGGCGACCGCCTCATCGATCAATCGCCGCCAGGTCCGGCCCAGCGCCGGATTGCGGAACAGCACACCGGGTACCGGCGCCACACCGTCGCGCAGATAGACCTCCGCGGACGAGGTCCACTCGGTGGTGAACAACTCCCGTACGTCCTCCACCTGCTGCTGAACTCGCGGCACCGGCGGGTGACCGTCCTCCGCGTAGCCGATGGCGAACCGCAGCAGCTCCCCCAAGGAACGTGTCCCGTAGTCGCGCAGCAACACCATCCAGGCATCGAACGCGCCGGGCACGGCCGCCGCCAACGGCCCGGTGCCCGGGACGAATTCGAGCCCGAGCCCGCGATAGTGCGCGGCCGTCGCCCCCGCCGGAGCCGGCCCCTGCCCGCACAACACCCGCACCGCCCCACCCGCGGGCGCGAGAATCATCGGCGCCTCCCCCGCAGGCCCATTCAAATGCGGCTCGACCACATGCAACACGAACCCAGCCGCCACCGCCGCGTCATACGCGTTCCCACCCCCCTCCAGCACCGCCATCGCCGCCTGCGACGCCAGCCAATGGGTAGACGACACCATCCCGAACGTCCCCCGCAATGTCGGCCTGGTGGTAAACATCCCAACCCCTCCGATCCCAAGTCCTCCGCACCAGAACCAGCACGGATCCCCCTTGAACCTACAGACCTCCCCTTGTCCCCCGCGCACCTTCCATTCCCGGGAGCGTGCGCGAGTACAGGATGTTGGCGTCGACCAGAACGTTTGTACCCCACCCGCTGACCATGGCGGTCATGCTACAAGCGGGTGGGGACAACTAGCGTAATAGGCTGGCGCACAGATCAATTGGTCATTCGACCAGGCCCAATTCGTCCTCGAACCGACGGAGATCGTCGAAGGCTTGTCGCCGCTCGGCGCTTTGCTGCTCCTTGAACGCGAAAACATCTTTGCCGAACAGTCTTGTGTGAGATCGAACCTTGTGGGCGGGCAACGCGCCGTCGCTGACGAGCTTCATGAGGGTCGGACGGGAGATGCCGAGAATCTTTGCGGCCGTAGTCGTGGTCAGCTCGTTGGGCACACTGGCCACGGTGACCGTGCGGCCGCTGCTGACCAGGTCGAGTATCTGACCGATCAATGCGGACAGTTCGGCGGGCATCTCCACGGTGCCGCCGCCGCGAAGCGCGACGAGGACTCCATCCGAGTCCGCGACGGCACCGTGCGCGTCGTCGACGCGAGCCTTGAAGGCGCGCACCTGCTCGACTTCATCCGAGGAGATCGACAGGACTGCCCTGTCGTCGCGAATGATCGTTTCGCTCATCCACTGCTCCTTCCCGCTCGACGTGGTCAACCCAAGGTAGCTCCTTACACTTATAAGTGCAAACACTCTTGGGTAATGCGGATCAAACCGAGCTGCTAGGGGAGGTTGTGGGCGTAGAGGGCTAGGCGGACTCGGTTGTCGGAGGCGGTTTTGTCCATCAGGTTGGCTACGTGGGTTTTGATGGTGGTTACGCCGAGGTGGAGGTGGGTGGCGATTTCTTGGTTGCTGAGGCCTTCGCCGATGAGGGTGAGGACCTCGTGTTCGCGGGGGGTGAGGTCGGGTCGGGGGGCTGAGGGTTTCGGGGTGGGGCGGGTTTCGATGGCGCGGGAGACCAAGCGGCGCATGAGGGTTGGGGAGAAGAGGAGGTCGCCGTCGGCGGTGCGGCGGATGGCGGTGAGCAGGTCGGTGGGGGCGGTGTCTTTGACCAGGTAGCCGGTGGCGCCTGCGGCCAGGGCGGGAAAGAGGTGATCATCGTCGTCGAAGGTGGTGAGCACCAGGACTTTCGCGCTCGGCCGGGCGGCGACGATCTGTTCGGTGGCGGCGACGCCGTCGAGTCCGGGCATGCGCAGATCCATCAGGATCAGGTCGGGGGTCAGTTCGGCGTTCAGGCGGATGGCCTCGATGCCGTTGGCGGCCTCGCCGACGACCGCGAAGCCGGGAGTGGACTCGATGAGCATGCGCAG
This sequence comes from Nocardia sp. NPDC006044, assembly GCF_042871115.1. Taxonomy (NCBI): domain Bacteria; kingdom Bacillati; phylum Actinomycetota; class Actinomycetes; order Mycobacteriales; family Nocardiaceae; genus Nocardia; species Nocardia sp. NPDC006044. The sequence continues at coordinate 923,293 of NZ_JBIAID010000001.1, read as the reverse complement.
GCCGGCCCGCACCAGGCGTTGGTCGTCGACCAGCAGAACGGTGATCACTGCGCGGCCTCCGCTCCGGTAAGGGTTTCGACGCCGGGCAGCCAGGCCTCGACTTCCCATCCTCGCGCGGTAGCGCCGACCGCCAACGTACCGCCCGCGAGCTCGACGCGTTCCCGCATGCCGATGATGCCGTGACCGGCCAGGTTCGTCCCCGAGTGGCCGACGCCGCTGCGGACCTCGACCGCGATCCCCTCGGCGCGCCGGACCACGCCGACCCGAACCGGCGTATCGCGGTCGGCGTGCTTCATCACGTTGGTGAGCGATTCCTGCACCAGCCGCAGCAGCGTGAGCCGGCCGATCGCGTCGAGCCCGGCCAGGTCTGGCGCGAGGTCGGCCTCGACGGTGAACCCGGCCACTTCGACGCGGCGCACCGCCGCCGAGATCTCGGTGCGCACGGCGGCCGCGTCCACCAGCGCGACCTCGCCCAGCACGGGATCGCGGAGCGCGGCGAGCAACCGGCGGATGTCGGCGAGCGCGTCGGCGGCGGTGTCGCGCACGTCGTCGAGCACCGCGTTCACCCGCGGATCCTGATCGGCCACGACATGGCGGGCGATGCCGACGCGCAGCACGATCGAGGCCATGTGGTGCGCGATCAGGTCGTGCAACTCCCGCGCCATGGCGCTGCGCTCGGCCGCCCGGGTCCGCGATTCGGCCTCGGCCCTTCGGGTTTCGGCGTCGGCCGCGCGCAGATACAGACTCGCCGCCAGATCGCGCTGACCGCGCAGGTACAGCCCGAGCAACAACGGCACCCCCACGTAGGTGCCCGCCTCGACCACGGTCGCCGCACCCCACAGCGAGGCGTCGTGAATACCCCACCGCCCGAGCACGACCGCCAGCGCCCAGCACCCCGCCGCGAACGTCACCCGCCCGTTCTGCCGAGTCCGCATCGCCACTTCGACCAGGGCGACGGCACCGAGAAACGGCACCAGCCCCGACAACCCCCACGCGGGCGTGCGGAACATCGGCACGGCGAGCGCCGACAGCGCGACCGAGACGGCCAGCGGCCACCGATCCCCCACCACGAACAGCCCGCTCGCGACCATGGCAAGCACCCAGTAACCCCACGGCACCCGGTACTGCCCGGGAAACGTGCTCGCCACCAGCAGCACCGGGACCAGCACCAGCGGCAGGCAGCGCGCGAACAACCGCGCATCGCGCCGCAACCGGATCTCCATCACACGTCAACGGTAGGGGACGGCCGACGCACCGCCGCCGGACACTCCCGATACCCGAAGACCCGATAGCACCTCGCAGCGTCGTTCACAAGGGTCCGCGGGCGGAGTCACAGCCACCGAAAGGCGACCCTGCGGACGATCTCCGCAACCCATCGGCAATCGAAGCTGGAGGGGACGTCGATCGAAGGAGTAGAACCGTGGTCTCGAGACGAGGCTTCCTCGCCGGACTGGCCGTCTTGCCGCTGGCCGCAGGATGTGTGGCGCGACCGGGCGCACCGATCCCCGGTTCCGCGACGACCAGGCCACTCCCGATACCGCCGCTCGCCGCCTCGACGGTCGGCGCCGACGGCGTGCGCCGCTTCACCCTCGACATCCAGCCGGGCGTCTCGGAGATCCTGCCCGGTAAACACACTCCCACCTGGGGCTACAACGGCGCGATCCTCGGACCGACCGTGCGCGCCGCGCGCCACGAGTCGGTGGCCTTCACCATCCGGAACTCGCTACCGGAGCCGACCACGGTGCACTGGCACGGCATGCACCTGCCCGCCCGGTTCGACGGCGGCCCGCACCAGACGATCGAGGCCGGCGGCACCTGGGAACCGGCGTGGACCGTCGATCAGCAGGCCGCCATGCTCTGGTATCACCCGCATCCGCACGGCGCCACCGAAAAGCATGTCTACCGCGGGCTCTCGGGCCTGTTCATCGTCGACGACGAGCCGGCGAACACCCTCGATCTGCCGAAAGAGTATGGGGTCGACGACATTCCGCTCGTCATCCAGGACCGGCGCTTCACCGCCGACGGCGCGCTGGACGAATCCGATCCGACCGATGTCGGCCTGCTCGGCGACACCATCGTCGTGAACGGCATCGCGGGCGCGCACCTGGACGTGCGCACCGACCGGGTCCGCCTGCGCGTTCTCAACGGATCGTCGGGCCGGATCTACAACCTGGCCTTCGACGACCAGCGCACGTTCCAGCTCATCGCCACCGACGGCGGCCTGCTCACCGGCCCGGCAACGCTGCGCAGCATCCAGGTGAGTCCGGGCGAACGCGTCGAATTGGTGGTCGAATTGCGTGCGGACGAGCGAATCACGTTGCGCTCACTGCCGGTCGAGCAGCGCAGGGATATAGATCGCGCCGCCGCCTTCGGCTTCGACGACACCTTCGACATCCTCCAGCTCCGTGCCGCGAAGACCCTGAAAAGGTCAGCGCCCGTGCCGGATTCGCTCACCACGATTCCCGCCCTCGCCGCGGCGGGCGCCACCCCCGACTACACCTTCGAGCTGAAGTGGTTCATGATCAACGGCCGGCGCATGGACATGAACCGCATCGACATGATCATCCCGGTCGACTCCACCCAGGTGTGGTCGGTCCGCAACAACGACAACTGGCCGCACAACTTCCACGTGCACGACGTCCAGTTCCAGGTGCTCGATATCGACGGCCAAGCCCCACCGCCCGCCCTGGCCGGCTGGAAGGACACCCTCTACACCGAGCCGCGCAACACCTACCGGCTCGCCATGCGGTTCGCGCAGCACAGCGACCCGACCTACCCCTACATGTTCCACTGCCACCTTTTGCTGCACGAGGACCACGGCATGATGGGCCAATTCCTGGTCCTCGCCCCCGGCGAACAGCCCGCGCCAATGCGCATGGACATGCCGGGCATGGAGTCCGAGACCCCGGCCCCCGCGGGCAAGCATCCGGGCTCGGGACACCACGGCTGAACCGCGCTATTTTCCGGTCGGCCGGTTCCGGACGTCGCGGACGTAGGTGACAGCCTGCTTGCCTTCGCCGGGACTTCGGGTATCCAAGTCGAAAAGCGTTGTGGCCGCGAAGAGTTCACCGAGCTTGCTGTAGCCGTAGGTGCGCGGATCGAAATCCGGCCGCTGCTTGTTGATGATCGAGCCGACACTGGATAGTGTCGCCCAGCCCGAGTCGTCGGACGCCGCGTCGACCGCGTTCCGCAGCAGGTTCATCAGCTTGGCGTCACCCTTGAGCTGATTGGCGGCCGGCCGCCGGGTCGGCGTCGGCGACTCCTCCGTTGTGCCGGTGAGGTTTTCGGTGTAGATGAACTTGTCGCAGGCCGCGACGAACGGCTTCGGCGTCTTGTGCTGACCGAATCCGTATACGGTCAAACCGGATTCGCGGATGCGACTGGCCAGCCGGGTGAAATCGCTGTCGCTGGACACGATGACGAACCCGTCGAGATTGCCGGTGTACAGCAGATCCATCGCGTCGATGATCATCGCCGAGTCGGTGGCGTTCTTCCCGGTGGTGTAACCGAACTGCTGAATCGGCTGGATCGACTGCGCGAGCAGCTGATCCTTCCACCCTTTCAGATTCGTACTGGTCCAGTCACCGTAGGCCCGCTTGACATGCGCCGTCCCGTACTTGGCCACCTCGGCCAGCAACCCGTCCGCGATCCCGGGCTGAGCGTTGTCGGCATCGATCAGCACCGCAAGCCGCGTAGCGTTGTCGCTGCTCAAGCCATTCCCCGTTTCAGTCGCGCAGAGCCTGTTCCCGCAGCGTACTCAATGTTTTGGCGAGGATCCGGGAGACCTGCATCTGCGACACGCCCAGCTGCGCGGCGATCTGGTCCTGGGTCTTCGACTCGAAGAATCGCATGACCAGCACCTGGCGTTCGCGTTCGGGCAGCGCTGCGATGAGCGGTTTGACCGCGAGGTAGTCCTCGACGGTCTGGTATTCCGGCTCTTCGGCGCCGAGGGTGTCCAGCGGCGAGCGCGGCGCGTTGTCGTCGTCGCTGTCCACGCCCACGTCGATCGAGGAGGTCTGGTAGGCGTTGCGGGCGATCAGGGCCTGGGTGACCTCGACGAGGTCGGCGCCGAGTTCCTCGGCGATCTCACGCGCCTTGGGCATCCGGCCGAGCCGCTGCGCGAGCGTCTCGATGGCCGGCGCGATGGTCTGCTGAATCTCCTTGAGCCGCCGTGGAACTCGCACCGACCAGGTGTAGTCGCGGAAGTGCCTGCGCACCTCACCCATGATGGTCGGCACCGCGAAGGCCAGGAACGGCGAACCGTGCGAGGCGTCGAACCGATCCACCGCGGCCACCATGCCGACGCGCGCGATCTGCAACAGATCGTCGAAGTTCTCCCCGCGCCCGGTGAACTTGCGCGCGATGTGCTCGGCCAGCGGCAGGCAGCGACTGATCAGCTCCTCCCGCACGACCGCTCGCCGCGGATCGTCGGCGTCGAGCTCGCTGAGCTCGCGGAACAGCGGCTCGATATTGTCGTAGCTGTCCCCACTACGTCGGCGCGGTTCGTGATCTACGCCGGACGTCGTTGCCTCATTGTTCATCGAGGTCGCCTCGGGCCCACACGAAGTCGACGACAGTCGGGTAGCCGGACACAGCGTCATCGAACGCCCCCTTGGTCGCCGTCACCGAGTCGGTCAGGGTCTGCACGATGTGCCAGCCGAAACTGCCCGAGCCGACCTCGGTCTCGGAGGTGACCACGGCGCGAATATTGGCGTTCAGCACGCCCTCGCGATAGGAGAACGCGCAATCGATCGTCGATCCGGGCACCGCGTCCTGCAACAGCACGGTCGCGATCTCGTCGAGCGCGAGCCGGATATCGGTCACCTCGTCGAGCCCGAAATCGGCGATCAGCAGCACGGTCTCGGCGAGCGCGCGCAGCATCGTCAACTGCTCCGGTGACGCGGGCACCGTGACGGCGACCGTGGTTGTCCCCGTCACGGATTCGGATACCCGTTCACTCATTCCGCCACCACCTCATTTACGTGCGCGTGTCGATCGACGGGTCAGCCTACCCGGACCGAGCCGGACCCGGCACCGGGCACACCCATGCCCGCCCGCGCCGCCGGTCCCGGCGGTGCGGGCGGGCGGGCGATCACTTCTCGATGTTCTCGAAATCGAACTGGCCGTTCCAGGTCAGTTCGCCCTTCTTCACCTTCTCGCCCAGACCCGCGGTGGCGATGAAATCGATCACCGGAATGTCGGCCATGTCCCGGAACAGCAGGCCCTGCGCCTGCGCGACGAGCTTGTAGGACTCCTCCAGCGACGGCGCGGCCAGCGCGGCGTCGATGAGCTTGTCGAACTCGGGGTTCGCGTAGTCGACGTTGTTGGTTCCGGCGCCGGTGTAGTACAGCGCGGTGAGGAACTGGAGCATCGTCGGGTAGTCGCCCTGCCAGCCGTAGCGGAACGCCTTCCCGATGGTCCGCGCGGTGATCGCGGTCCGGATGTCCTTGAACGTCGGGTACGGCGCGCCGATGGCCTCGATGCCGAGGGTGTTCTTGATGCTGTTGGCCACCGCCTCGATCCAGGCCTGGTGCCCGCCGTCGGAGTTGTAGGCGATCTCGTACCGACCCGACCACGGCGAGATCGCGTCGGCCTGCGCCCACACCTTCTTGGCCTCTTCCGGGTTGAACTTCAGCACCTCCGAACCCGGCAGATCGTCCCTGAAGCCGGGCAGCGTGATCGCGGTGAAGTCTTTGGACGGCACCCGGGTGCCGTGGAAGATGTTCGCGCAGATCTGCTCTCGGTTGATCGCCATCGACAGCGCCTTGCGCCGCAGCACGCCCTCCGCGCCAGCGAAGTGCGGGATGTTGGTCTGACTGCTGATGTGCTGGTTCTGCGCGGTCGGCTTGGTGATCGCCCGGTCGCCGAGGTCCTTCTTGTAGGACGACACCGCGCTGTCCGGGATCGTGTCGAGCGCGTCCAGGTTGCCGGCCAGCAGATCCGCGTAGGCCGTGTCGAACGACTGGTACATGGTGAACCGCAGGCCCTTGTTCTTGGCCGGGCGGGCGCCCTTGTAGTCCGGGTTCGGCACCAGGTCGACCTTGACGTTGTGCTCCCACGCGCCGGTCCTGGCCATCTTGTACGGCCCGTTGCCGATCGGGTTCTCGCCGAACGCCTTGATGTCCTTGAACGCCACCTCGGGCAGCGGATAGAACGGGGTGAAGCCGAGCGCGAGTTCGAAGTCGATCGACGGGCTCTTCAGCGCGATGGTGAAGGTGCGGTCGTCGACCACCTTCAGGCCCGACATCGTCTGTGCCGTCGGCTTTTCCGCCGCCACCTCGTCGTAGCCGACGATGCCGGAGAAGACGTAACCCTGCAGCTGCGCGTTGGTGCCGAGCGCGGCGTAGTTCCACGCGTCGACGTAGGACTTCGCGGTCACCGCGGTGCCGTCGGAGAACTTCCAGTCCGGCTTGAGGGTGATCTTGTAGTTCTTCCGGTCCGACGACTCGATCGACTGCGCCATATCGTCGTGGGCGACGCCGTTGGCGTCGTAGTACTTCAGCCCGGCGAAGAGCCGGTCGACGATGCGACTGCCGTTGTTGTCGTTGCTGTTGGCCGGCAGCAGCGGGTTCTGCGGCTCGGTGATATTGGTCGTGACGATGCTCGCGTCGGTGCTGTCATCGGACGAACACCCGGCCAGGCCCAGGCTCGTGGCCAGTAACACCGCCGCCGTCAACGCACCAGCTCTTGTGAATCTCACTGCGTTCTCCCCAGATAGAGAAGGGGCAGAACCCGCGACACGCGTGAGGTCACCAGCGCGGGCCGACAAGATCTGCCTTGATTTCCTCGGACAGTAGCGATTCCGCCGAGCGCTGTCAGGAGATCGGCGGCTCCGGGCCGGTGTCGGCTTTGTCCGGACCGATGACGGCCGCGTGCACGGCGGTGCGGATCTGTTCGCGCAGCCACGCGTGCGCCCGGTCCCCGTCGTAGCGCTGATGCCAGGCCGCGATCACCGGAATGGAGATCGGGTCGAGCGGGAGCGGGACCAGGCGCAGGCCGAGTTCGGTGGCCAGCGCGCCGGTCATTCGCTCCGGAATGGTCGCGACCAGATTTCCGCGCGCGACGAACCGCAGAGCCGAGGCGACGGTCGGCACGGTGGCGACCACCCGGCGGGTCAGCCCGCGCGCGTGCAGGAGGTCGTCGATCGGATCGTGCAGGCGGCCGCGCCTGGATACCGTGATGTGTTCCGCCGCAACGTAATTCTCGATAGTGAAGGTCCGCGCCGGATGGTCCGGGGGCACGGCGACCACGAGCCGGTCACTCGCCATGATCTCGTGCCGAATGTCGGCCGAGGCAGGCGGGTTCGAACCGATCTCGAGATCGACATGACCGTGCCGCAGTTCGTCGGTGTCGGCGTCCGCCTCGGCCAGCAGGCGCAACCGGACGCCGGGGGCGTGCGCGCGGACCGCCGCGAGCAGCGCGGGTCCGATCGTAGTCACCACGGCGTCATGCCATTTGAGCGTGAACGTCCGCTCGAGTGTGCGCAGGTCGAGATCCTGGTCGGAGGACAGCACCAGCTGCGCCTGCTGCACCAGCGCGTGCACCTGCTCGCGGACCGCGAGCGCGCGCGGCGTCGGCGTCATCGTCCGCCCGGTGCGGACCAGGATCTCGTCGCCCATCACCCGCCGGATCCGGCCGAGCGCCCGGCTCACCGCGGGCGCGGTCAGATGCAGCCGATCCGCCGCGCCGGCCACGCTGCCCTCTTCCAGCAGCGCGTCCAGCGCGGTCAGCAGATTCAAATCCAATTGCATGCGAGTAATTCTATTCCTTACTGGAATGCATTTGACGACAACGGTCGAGTTTTCTAGCGTTGAGGCAGCAACTCACGAAAACACTTATCCCGATACCTCTTTCGAACAGGATCACCATGTCGAACTCGCTGAACGCCACCCTCGAAGCGGACCTCGAACTCCTGCCCGCGGTGGTGTCCACCGTGCACTCCGCCGGGGCACACCTGCGCGAACGATTCGCGCCACGGACCGAGCTGGACAGCCTCGACGCCGTGGTCACCGCGATCCACGCCGCCGACGCGGAATCGCTCCGGTTCCTGCGCGAGCCGCTGCTGGCGGCCCGGCCGGGCTCCGGATGGATCGATGACGAACAGTCCGCGGGCGACCTGCCGGCCGGCGAATGGTGGGTCGCCGACGCGGTGGAGGGCAACATCAACTACATCCACGGCATGGCCGACTGGGCGGTGACCGCGACCCTCGTCCGCGACAACCAGCCGGTCCTGACCGCGGTGTATCTCCCGCTGCTGGACGAGACCTTCACCGCGGTGCGCGGCGGCGGCGCCTACCGCAACGGCGTCGCGATGCACGCCTCGGCCAAGACGAACCTCGACGCCGCGCTGGTCGGCACCGGGCAGGCGAAGCCGGGCGAGGACCGAAATACGTTCCGCCGCATCGGCGAATCGGTCGCCGCCATGCTCGACGCCGCGCTCGTCACCAAGGTCTCGGTGCCGTCGACCCTGCAGTTGATCCAGATCGCCGCCGGACGCTCGGATGTGTTCTGGCAGTTCAGCGATGTCCGGTCGGGCCTGGTGGCCGGTGCGCTGCTGATCGGTGAGGCGGGCGGCATCGTCACCGACATCCACGGCGCCCCATGGCAATTGGGCAGCCGGGACTTTCTCGCCGCCGCGCCCGGCGTGCACGCGGCGGCACAGCGGGTGCTCGCCGGAATCCGCTGATCGCCGAAACCTGCTGTCCCACAATCACTGAGGAAACACCATGAGCACCATCGCAATCCTGGGCTCCGGACGCGTAGCGACCGCGCTGGCGAACACACTGGCCGCCGCCGGACACGAGGTCACCCTCGGAACCAGAAACCCCGCCGCGTTGAATTGGACCGGCGCGCCCATCACCATCGCCGACTACGAGTCGGCGGCGCGGAGCGCGCAGATCATCATCAACGCCACCCCCGGCGACGGCGCGATCGAACGTCTCGGCGCACTCGCCGCGGCCCTGGACGACAAGATTCTCATCGACGTCTCGAACCCGCACAGCCCCAGCGGATCCGAACCCAGCCTCGGCGAACGACTCCAGGCCGCCCTGCCGGGAACCCGCGTGGTGAAGACGCTCAACACCATGTTCTTCACCGTCATGACCGACCCGCACAGCCTGCGCATCCCACCCACCGCATTCCTGTCCGGCACTGACGATTCGGCGAAAGCAGTGGTCACCGCGCTACTCGCCGATCTTGGTTGGCCCGCCGAGTGGATCGAGGACCTCGGTGACATCACCACCGCCCGCGGCCCGGAAGCCCTGATGCTGCTTGTCCCTTCGCTCATCCGAAACCGGGGATTCGTCCCATTCGCGCTCACCGTCGCGGCCTGAATACCTTGCGCCGTGGTGAATTACGACAGCCAATTTCGCCGGATTTCGTTGCGCGGAATTCGCGGAATCGATCACTCGATGCGGTTCGCGGAGTGAGAATGGTAGTGGCCTGATCCGGCTTCACGGGGACGTATCGGCTGTCGTGGCCGACCGAACATGTGGGGAAACACGATGAAAGTCAAAGGATTTGCCACCGCCCTTCTCGCAGTAGGGGCCACCGGAATCACCGCGGGCATCGTCAACGCCCAACCAGTAATCGAACCATCGGCCGGGGTCAGCGTGTCCAGCGTCGATCACGGAGTCGGGTACACCACGGCGACGGACGGCCGCGGGGTGATCACCACCATCGACGCCGGTGCCTTCGCGCTGACCAGCGACGCCGCCGCGGTCACCCTCACCGACTACGCGGGCAATGTCATCGCGACGTTACCCACGTCCTTCACCGCCAACGGCCAGACCTTCGGCCTGCGGCCACAGATCAGCGATACCGGGCGCACGCTGACCATGACCCCCGTCAGTGCCCCGGAAATCAGTTCTCACCTGGCCCAACTCGTCGATCAGCAAGACGACACCGTGGCCCGCAAGCAGTACAACGCGGGCATCGGCGCGCTGATCGGCGCCGGCATCGGCGCGGTGATCGGCTTCTTCCTCGGCGGCGTCGGCGCATTGGTCACCATTCCGATCGGCGCGGGCATCGGCGCCCTGATCGGTTACTCCACACCGTGATTCGCTGAACCTCGGCCGACGCGGGCACCCGCAGACTGCCCGCGTCGGCCGAGCAGCGCACCCGGCGGCCAGGTCGGTGTGGTCGACGCAGGCGAACTCCCCAGTTCCCGTCTCGACCGAATGTTCCCGGCCTGGGACACCGGAATGCGGGCAATCGCGCGAGGATGGTCGGATGAGCGACCACGTTCTCGCGATCGACCTCGGTAAAACCGGCTGCCGCGGTTCCCTTCGGCTCGGCGGGCGCGAGACGCGATCCGCCGACGGGCCGGGCGCACCCGGGCTGGCCAACGCGGGCGGCGTCGCGGCGGCGGACCGGGCGATCCGCGTCGTCGTCGATCGACTCGCGCTGTCCGGCACCGCGTTCACGCTGTTCGTCGGGGCCGCGGGCGCCGCCGCCGCGCCGGACGCGGCCGAGCAGCTCGCGCGGCAGCTGGCCGACCTGCCCGGCGCACGATCGGTCGCCGTCACCTCCGACGCGGTCACCGCGCACGCCGGAGCGCTCGGCGGCGCACCCGGCGTGGTTCTGGCCGCCGGGACCGGCGCCGTGGCCACCGCGGTCGACCAGGCGGGACGGTTCACCAGAACCGACGGCTGGGGTCCGCTGCTCGGCGACGAGGGCGGCGGTGCGTGGATCGGGACCGAGGGACTGCGCGCCGCGCTGCGCTCCCTCGACGGACGCGGCGCACCCACCGAACTCGCCGCGAAAGCGGTCGAACACTACCGGGTGCGGCTCGACGAACTACCCAAACACCTTGGCCAGCACGAGAATCCGGCCCTGCTCGCGGCGCGCTTCGCCCCCGTGGTCGCCGCGGCCGCCGCGACCGACGACACCGCGGCCGCCATCATGACCGCCGCCGGCCGCGCACTCGCGCGCACCGTGCTGGCCACCATCGACCGCTCCGGCATCACCCCGCCGGTCCCCTACGCGATCACCGGCGGGCTGGCCAACCTCGGCTCGGCGCTGCTCGATCCGCTCGACGCGGCGATAGCGCAGGTCATCGATCGCCGGGCCGCGCGCGGCGGCCCGATCGACGGTGCCGCATTGCTCGCTGCCGACCCCACCACGGTGCTGGAAACGTTAGTGGTGCGAATCACGTGACACTCATTGACAGAAATTGCATCGACCCTGACACTTACTTTCAATCCGCCAGTCGCGTTACCGAGGAGCTGCGATGAACGCACTCAACGTCGCCGTCATCGTCGTCTACCTCGTCGTTGTCGCATGGATCGGCCTGCGCCTTTCCGGCAAGCAGAAGTCGAGCAACGACTACTTCGTCGGCGAGGGCAAGATGCCGTGGTGGACGGTGTGCTTCTCCGTCGTGGCCACCGAGACCAGCGTGCTCACGGTCATCTCGGTGCCCGGCGGCGCGTACACCGACCAGGCGTTCGGCAATGTCGAGCTGGCCATCGGCTACATCATCGGCCGCACCGTCGTGGCTACCGCGCTGATCCCGCTGTACAAGCGCGGCGGGTTCGTCAGCGCGTACCAGTATCTCGAGTTGCGCTTCGGGCGCTACCTCCAGGGCGTCGCGTCGGTGACGTTCGTGTTCACCCGGCTGCTGGCCGAGGGCGTGCGCCTGTTCGCCTCCGCCATCCCGATCAAGCTGCTGCTCGCCGAGTTCGGCCTCGATCTGGGCTACGACATCATCATCATCGCGCTGACGCTGCTGACCGTCGTCTACACCTACCTCGGCGGGATCAAGGCGGTCATCTGGACCGACGCGCTGCAGATGGGCCTGTACCTGTCCGGCGCGATCATCGCGATCGGCGTGCTCACCGGGCACGTCGGGGCCAAGGGCTGGTCGGACGCGCTGCACAACGGCAAGTTCCACATCTTCGACACCGACTTCGGCCTGGCCCACGTGCTCACCAGCACGTTCGCCCTGCCGACCGCGATCATCGGCGGCGCGATCTTCGCGATGGCCTCGCACGGCTCGGATCAGCTGATCGTGCAGCGCATTCTGTCCACCCGGTCGTTGCGCGACAGCCAGAAGGCGATGATCGGCTCCGGTATCTTCGTCGCCATCCAGTTCGCCGCGTTCTCGCTGGTCGGCGCGCTGCTGTGGTCGTACAACGGCGGCAAGTCGCCGAAGGAACTCGGCCTGGCCACCTCGGACAACCTGTACCCGAATTTCATCCTGCACGGGTTGCCGGTGGTGATCTCCGGGCTGCTGGTCGCCGGCATCCTCGGCGCCGCCATGGGATCGCTGTCCTCGGCGCTGAACTCGATGGCCAACTCGACCGTCGCCGACATCATCCGCAGCTTCTCCCGCCGCGAGATCTCCGACGACGCCATGCTGAAGCTGGCCCGCTACATGACCCTGGTCTGGGCGGTGCTGATGGCGCTGTTCGCCATGGGCTTCAGCGCGACGACCGGCAACGTCTACCTGACCGCGCTGACCATCGCCGGGTACACCTACGGCGCGCTGCTCGGCGCCTTCCTGCTCGGGCGACTTGTCAAGCGCGCCAACCAGTTCGACGCGGTGCTCGCGTTCGTGGTCACGGTGATCGTGATGACGGTGATCGTCCGGGTGATCAAGATCGACGTCACCGTCGCCGGGAAGCTGACCCAGAAGGGCATCGCCGCGCAGTGGCTGGTGCCGATCGGCGTGCTGGTCACGCTGGTGGTCGGCGGGGTGTCCAGCCTCTTCCATCCGGCCCCCGAGCCGATTCCGGCCGAGCCGGCCGAGGCGGTGGCCTAGTGCGCGTCATCGGTTTGATGTCCGGCACGTCACACGACGCGATCGATGCGGTGGGCGCGGATATTCAGCTGCGGGACAGCACTGTTCACGTCGAGGTGGTCGGTCAGCTGAGCCGGCCCTACCCGGATCCATTGCGCGCCGAACTCATCGCCGCGCTGCCGCCGGGCACGGTCGACATGGCGACGGTGTGCCGGCTCGATACCGCGATCGGGCAGGAGTTCGCCGCGGCCGCCGACGCCGCGGCGCGCGAGTTATTCGGCGGCACAGCCGATCTCGTCGCTTCGCACGGTCAGACTGTCTATCACTGGGTGGGCGGCGGAAAGACTTACGGCACAATGCAACTCGGCCAACCGGCCTGGATCGCGGAGCTGACCGGACTTCCGGTGGTCAGCGATTTCCGCTCGCGCGACATCGCCGCGGGCGGGCAGGGTGCTCCGCTGGTAGCGCTGTTCGACCTGCTGTGGCTCGCGGGACGCCCCGGGCGTTCGGCCGCGCTGAACATCGGCGGCATCGCCAACGCGACCGTCACCGGCGACTCGCCCGTCGCCTTCGACACCGGCCCCGGCAACTCGCTGATCGACGCGGCCGTGGAACTGGCGACCGGCGGCGCGGAGCATTTCGACCGGAACGGTCTGCGCGCGGCGCGCGGTACGGTGCACGAGCCGCTGCTGAAAGCGCTTCTCGGCGATAGCTACTTCGCGGCGCCACCGCCGAAAACGACCGGTAAAGAGCTGTTCAACCGCGCTTATATCGAACGGGTGTTGCCGGACTACCGGTTGCCCGCTGACGATATCGTCGCCACCATGACCGCGCTGACCGCTCATACGATCGCCGACGCACTGGCACCCTTCGAGCCGGACGAAGTCATCGCCTCCGGCGGCGGGACCCGAAATCCGACACTGATGGGCATGCTCGGCGCGCGATTGGGTACCGCGACCCTATGCACCTCCGACGAGCTCGGGTTGCCCTCGGCCGCCAAGGAAGCCGCGGCGTTCGCCGTGCTCGGCTTTCTCACCGTGCACGGGCTCGCGGGTAGCGACGCCGCGTGCACCGGCGCGACGCGGGCGTCGATCCTCGGCTCGATCACCCCGGGCGCCGGGCCGCTCAGGCTGCCCGAATCCGCCACCGCCGCACCGCGACAGCTGAAGCTGGTGAGCCATGTCCGAGGGTGACGACGTACGCACGCGCCTGCTCGGGGCGATCGCGCGGCTCACGCCGACCGGGCTGCGGGTGGCCCAGGTCATCCGCGACGATCCCGCCGCCGCGGCGCAATTGACCGTCAGCGAGCTCGCCGAACGCGCCTCGACCAGCACCTCCGCGGTGGTGCGGCTGTCCAAAGCCCTTGGCTACGAGGGCTATCCGCAGTTGCGGCTGGCCTTGGCGGCAACCAGCAAGGACGACGGCTCGCCGGTGTTCGCCAGCGATATCGATGCCGACGATCCGCTGTCGAAGGTGTTGCACAAGCTCACCGCGTTCGAGACCGAGGGCATGGTGGCCACCGCGGACCTGGCCGACCCGGCCACCATGGCCGCGGTGGTCGACGCCCTGGTCCGGGCTCGGCGGGTGGAACTCATCGGCATCGGCGCGTCCGGCCTGGTCGCGATGGACATGGCGCAGAAGCTGACCCGGATCGGCATGTGGTGCAACGCCTGCACATCCGAGGACGACGCGCTGGTCCAGGCCAGCCTGCTGGAGGCCGAGGACGTGATCATCGCCTTCTCCCACTCCGGCGAGACGGCCGCGATCGTCGACGCCGTCGACCGGGCCGTCGGCAGGCAGACCACGACCGTCGCGGTCACCGCGGGCGCGCAGTCCAGGCTTGCCCGGGCGGCCACCCACACCGTGCTGGTCGCCGGGCGCGAGGACGGATTCCGTTCGGCCGCACTGGCCAGCCGGATGAGTCAGCTCCTCATTGTCGACGCGCTCTACATCGGCGTCCTGCAACGCACCCCCTCGGCCGCCGTCGCATTGCGCCGAACCTATGACGCGGTCGCGGATCGACGGATCTCCCGCGGCGCACGAAAGGCACCGTGACCGAGGCGTTCTCGTTCGACCGGCGTTCCGTACGGCTAGAGGAGGCGAAGTGAACGAGCGTCAGCGGATGAACCAAAGACCCAGCGCACCGTCGAGCATGACGGAGCCGAGCGTTAGCGAGGTGGAGTCATGAGCGACATCAGCACTTTGACGACCGAGGAAGCGAATCCGCGGACCGCCGCGCTCGACTCCATGTCGGTCAACGAGTTGTTGCGCACCATGAACTCCGAAGACGCGGGGGTGGCTTCGGCGGTGGCGCAGGCGCTTCCGGAGATCGCCAGGGCGGTCGAGCTGATCGTCGCCGCGCGCAGACACGGCGGCCGGTTGATCTATGTCGGGGCCGGCACCAGCGGCCGGCTCGGCGTGCTGGACGCGGTCGAGTGCCCGCCGACCTTCGGCACCGCGCCGGACGAGGTCATCGGGCTCATCGCGGGCGGCTCGGTCGCGTTCGCGCACGCGGTCGAGGGCGCCGAGGACGACCCCGCGCGCGCCGTCGACGACCTGACCGGCATCGACCTGACCGCCGACGACGTGATCGTGGCGCTGGCCGCGAGCGGGCGCACCCCCTACGCGATCGGCGCGTTGCGGCACGGCCGGTCGATCGGCGCCGCCACCGTCGGCGTCTCCTGCAATCGCGACGCCGAGTTGAGCCGCTACGCCGACGTGGGCATCGAAATCGAAACCGGCCCCGAGGTTTTGACCGGATCCACCCGGTTGAAGGCGGGCACCGCGCAGAAGATGGTCTGCAACATGCTCTCGACCGCGACCATGGTGCAGTCCGGCAAGGTCTACGGCAACCGAATGGTCGACGTGAAGGTGACCAACGCCAAGCTGGTCGACCGGGCCCGCCGGATCATCGCCGACGCCACCGGCGTGGACCTGGTCATCGCGGCCGCGCTGCTGGACGCCGCCGACGGGCATCCGAAGACCGCCATCGTCATGCAGCTGGCCGGCGTCGACGTGGCGACGGCCCGGCGGCTGCTCGCCGGGGCCGACGGTTTCGTCCGCGCCGCCGTTCGAGACGAGGGCTAGCGCCGGGGCAACGTGCGCCGCCGCCTCCGGCTCTGTACCCGTTCGCGCCGGTACGGTGCAGCCATGCCCTTCGTGATCGATGGTTCGATGACGTGCTACCTGATGCCCGACGACCACGCGGAAGCCGAGCAACGGTTTCTGGAGCTGGTCGCGGCGCCGGGTGAAACCTGGCTCATCGCCTACGGTTTCACCCTCACCGATGCCGCCGAAAACCTGATCAGCGCGCACCGGCGCGGCGTCCCGCTGCACCTCTACCTGGATCACACCCAGTCCTCGGGCAAGACGCAGCAGCCGATCGTGCGGCGACTCGTCGACGCCGGGATCGAGGTCACCATCGGCACCAGCACCAGCGGCCGAAAGTACATCTGCCACACCAAGGGCCTGGTCGTGGACACGCCGAGCGGCCCGCAGTGCTGGGAGGGCTCGGTCAATTTCAGCACCACCGGCTGGCTACAGGTCAACACCGCGATGAACTTCGGCGCCCAAGCCTGGCGCGACCACTTCGTCGCCCAGTTCAACACCCTGCGCCACTACGCCTGGACCGAAGAACGCGACCTCCAACTCATGCCCGCCCCACCCATCGACTTCAGCGACGACTCCCTCCCCATCCTTCCCCTCTCCGTCTGAGCGCGGCACACTGATCTCAGAGGGGGTTCTGGGATGGGGATCAAGCACGCCGCACGTCTGGCGCTCTGCGCACTGACGGCGGTCGCCTACTGCACGGGCTGCGGCTCCGACGCGCAGCCGGACGAAGCCGAACCGATCGGCTGGGGCGCCTGCCCACCGGGGTACAGCACCGCGGTGCAGTGCGCGACCGTCGATGTGCCGCTCGACTGGAACAACCCGGGCGGCAGTAAGATTCAACTCGGCGTCAACCGGCTGCCCGCGATCGACCCGGTCCGGAAGATCGGGGACCTGGTCTTCAACCCCGGCGGCCCGGGCATCGCGGGCACCGAATACGTAGCGGCCGAGGCTGCCCAGCCCGGCGTGTTCCCAGCCGGTCTCCGGCAGCGCTTCGACCTGATCGGCTACGACCCGCGCGGCGTCGGCACCAGCCGGCCGAGCGTCCGGTGCGATTCGACCCTCCCCCACCATACGAACCAATTCCCGAGCAGCCAAACGGAATTCGATGACCTAGTGGCAGCGAACAGAGCATTCGGCACGTCCTGCCGGCAAGGGACCGGTGACCTGCTCGACCACGTCGACACCGTGCAGGTCGCCCGCGATCTCGAGGCGCTCCGCCGACGACTCGGCGGGGCCCCACTGAACTACCTGGGCCTGTCCTACGGCACCGAGATCGGGGCGGAGTACGCCCGCCTGTTCCCCGACCAGAGCCGCACCCTGGCCCTGGACGGCGCGCTCGTGCATTCGCAACCGGCCGGCACCATGAGCTACTACGAATCCATCGCCTTCGAAGACAGCTGGAACCGGTTCGCGCGGTGGTGCCGAACCGCTGCCGACTGTGTTCTGCGCGAACAGGATCCGTCGAGCATCCTCGACGATCTGGTCGCCAGGGCGAAGCAGCAGCCGATTCCCGCGCCGCACTGCCGGCCCGCCGATGCGTGCCGCCCCGCGGCCGACGCCGTCGACCTGCTGACCAATATCCAAGCGCAACTGATGTTCCCGGACCCGCTACCGGGCGCAGGCTTCGAGGGCTGGCCCGGCCTGGCCACCCTGCTCGACCGAGCCCGCAACGGTGACGCCAGCGGTCTGTCGACGACCGTGCACAACGACGCGGACCTGGCCGTCGGCTGCACGGACTCGCGGGCGGACTTCGACACCTATCCGGCCTTACAGGCTCAGCAGATCCTGCTCGCCATCGTCGCACCGCATACCCGCGGCGTCAGCCAGTCCTACAGTTACCTCGCTCGCTGCCAAGGCTGGCCCACCGAATTCACCAATCCCCCAAGGGAAACCACCGCCGAGCCCACCATCGCACCGCTGATCGTCAACGCGACCCACGACCCGTCGACGCCCTACGGCTGGGCGCAACTGCTGTCGACCCAGCTACGCGGCGCCGTTTTGCTGACCCGGGACGGTGACGGGCACACCTCCTTCTTCCGTCCGGGCCGCACACAGGACGCCATCGTCGGCTACCTCATCGACGGGACCGCACCCGCCGCCGGTCTGGTGCTGCCGGATTAGTCCTTGGGCCAGTGGCGGTCGAGGAAGTCGGCGATCAGGGGGGCTATGTCGGGGAGGTTTTCTTCCAGGGCGAAGTGGCCGGTGTCGAAGAGGTGTAGTTCGGCGTCGGGGAGGTCGTAGAGGTAGGCGTGTGCGCCGGGTTCCGGGAAGAAGGGGTCGTTGCGGCCCCAGATGATCAGGGTGGGCGGGGTGGCGGTGCGTAGCCAGTCCTGCCACTGGGGGTATTGGGCGACGTTGGAGTGGTAGTCGAAGGCGAGGGCGACTTGGGCTTGCTTGCGGCCGGGCAGGTCGAGGAAATGCTGGTCGAGGGTCCAGCCGTCGGGTGCGAGCAGGTCGGGATCGAAGACACCGTGTTCGTACTGGCCACGGGTGCCGGAGAGGGTGAGCAGGTCGCGGATCGCGGGCTCGGCCTCGGGCTGGTCCGGGCGCAGTGCGATGAAGTCGCGGGCACCGTCGGAAAGCCCTTCCTCGTAGGCGTTTCCGTTCTGGACCACCAGACCGGCGACCCATTCCGGGTGCCGGGTCGCGACGCGGAAGCCAACCGGCGCGCCGAAATCGAAGGCGTACAGGAAAAATCGGGTGAGTTCGAGCCGCTCCAGGAAACCCTCGACGATGTCGGCCAGTCGTTCGAAGGTGTAGGTGAAGGATTCGGGCGCGTCGGTGTGCCCGAAGCCCGGGTAGTCCGGCGCGATGAGGCGGTAGCTGCCGCCGAGCGCGTCGATCAGGCGGCGGAACTGGTGGGAGGCGGACGGAAATCCGTGCAGCAGCAACAGCACCGGCGCGTCGTCGGGCCCGGCTTGCCGGTAGAAGACCCGGACACCGTCGACCTCGACGAATTTGTGCTCGACTCGAGGTAGTTCGTTAACCGGCATCGCTGTCCCTATCTCCCGATGGCTCACCTCCGGCGCCGAAGCGCCGGCGTTGGTGAAACCTCCGGAGGTGCGCGGGCATTCCCCCAGGCCCCAGCCACCTCGATGCCGCCGGCTGGGGCCGATCGCCGAAGTGCCTACCGCGCCGACGAACCCATCGCGACCCGATTGAGGGTGAACGTGCCCAGATCCGTCTTCTTGTGGTCGGTAGTCGTATTGACGACGCTGGCGGTAAAGCTGGTCGGCACCTTGTTCGCGTCGCAGGTCACCGCCGAGACGATGGCGTCCACGGTGCTGCCGTCACCGAGGTACTGCGTTCCGCTCCATTTCGTCAGCACATTATTCGCGTCCACGGTGAATTGCCCGAGCCAGACCACCGGCTCCGTTCCCGCTTTGGTGTACTTCGTCTCCCCGAAACCGATCTGACCGTTGAATCCGGTCACCAGCGTATTACCCTCGCCCCCTTTCCAACCCCCGTCGTAGGCGTTGCGATCCGACACCGCGGTGCAGGTTGCCGCATTGGCCGCGGGCGCGGCCCCGACCAGCATGCCCACGCCCAACACACCGGCGAACACCAGCACCGAGCCTGTGCCGGACCTCAGGATATTTCCAGGTAGCACTGTTTCGAATCCCTTCCATTTCCGGTAGTCGATATAGGCGACCAGCCAGTATGGCAAGCGGATTCGCGTTTATCCGCGCGGGCACGCGGAGGAAATAACCGGCGATTTACGATTCCGGACCCGGATTTTCGCGGCGGGCGCGGGCGCGGCGTTTACCCTCGTGCATTGCTTGCACGCGGGCGATCGGAATGGTGTGGCCCTCGGCAATGAGATCCGCAGGCAGGTCCTGCGGTTCGGGCATTTCTTCGGTCCACGGATCGCGATCGCCCAGTAGCTCGGCGGCGGTGTGCACGGTGAAATCCCTAGGCGTGATGTTGTGCAGATCGCTCCAGGCGACGGGAAACGACACCGTGGTACCCGGCCGGATCCGCGGGCTGTAGACGGCGGCGACGGTCGCACCGCCCGCCCGGGTGGAATCGAGGAAGACGCGCCCGCCACGGTCCTCGACGATGAAGGCGGTGGTGGCGAGGTCCGGGTCGAGCCGCTCGGCGCGGGCGGCGATCGCGCGGGTCGCCGCCGCCACGTCGTCGATCGCGAGGCCGGGCCGCAGCGGCACGAAGACGTGCACGCCCTTCGCGCCACTGGTTTTCACCGCGCCGGCCAGTCCGTCGTCGGCCAGCGCCGCGCGGACCAGCTCGGCGGCCAGCACCGCCTGCCGGAACGGCTGCTCCGGCGGCGGATCGAGGTCGAGGATCAGATGCGTGGGTCCCTGACCGCGATCGGCGAGCAGCAGCGTCGGATGGTATTCGACCGCCCGCTGATTGCCGAACCACAGCAACGTGCGCACGTCGTCGCACAGCGCGTAAGTCACCTCGCGGTGCGAACTCTCGGCCCACACCGTCACCCGGTGCATCCAGTCCGGCGCGAACTTGGGCAGGTTCTTCTGCATGAACGGCTGCTGCCCCGGCCGGACCCGGAGCACCGAGAGCGGCCGGTCGCGCAGCTGCCGCACGATCCGATCGCCGACCGCCTCGAGGTAGTCGATCAGATCGCGTTTGGTCGCCTCGGCGCCGTCGAACAACGGCTTGTCGAGATTGGTCAGCGTCACCCCGGCGCGGACCTCGTCACTGCCCATCGGCTCACCTTGCCCGCCGCGGACAGCGTGGTCAACCCGGCTGTTTCACCGGCGGCAGCGCCGCAAGCGCATCGACGACGGTGCGGTATTCGCCGTCGGCGTTGCGGCCGAGTTGTGGCCAGCCCCGGCCGTCCGGGCCGCACAGCTGGGTCCAGATCGCGCGGGTCCGGTCGAGCAGTTCGCGCTGTTCGGCGTCGTCGAGTGCGTGCAGGAAGTCGCCCGGAAAGCCGGCATCCCGCAGCCAGGCCATCGGGTCGATCTTGGCTCCCGGGTCGTAGCCGTGCGGCATGACGCTGAGATGCAGGTGCGGCCCGGTGGATCCGCCGTTGTTGCCGACGTAGGCGATCAACTGTCCCGCCTCGACGCGGTCACCGGCACACAGCCCGGTGGCACTCGCGTCCCACATGTGCCCGTATTCGCTCACCCCGCCGCCGTCCGCGGCCGGGTGGTCGATGACGATCCATTCGCCGTACCCCGTGGCGGGTCCCAGGTACAGCACGGTGCCGCCGGCGCAGGCGTAGATCGGGGTCCCGTCGGGCGCCGGGAAATCCTGCCCGGCATGGAATCCCCCCTCCCGCGGGCCGAACGGCGAACCGATCGTGAGTTCTGCTCGGGCTATGGGCCAGTATCGGGTCATGGGTGCCCTCCTCTCCGCCGGATATATCGGGAGGAGGGCGCCGGACGCGCGGTCGCGGTCCGCTCAGCGGGCCGTGACGGTCGTGGGCAGGGCGGCGAAGCCGCGATTGTTGGACGCGTGGATGCGGCGCACTCCGTCCGCGTCGAGGTCGTAATCGGAGATCTTCGCGACGATCTCCTCGAGCGCGACGCGCAGCTCCAGCTGGCCGAGGTTGGCGCCGAGGCAGTGATGGCGGCCGCTGCCGAAGACCAGCGACGCGCTGGTGTCCCGGTCCAGGTCGAACGTATCCGGGTCGGTGAAGACCTCGGGGTCGCGGTTGGCCGAGCCGATCAGCAGCAGCATCCGCGCACCGGCCGGGACGGTCACCCCGTGCAGCTCGAACTCCTCGGTGGCCGTGCGCAGCGAGGTCTGCGAGGACGGTTCGTAGCGCATCGACTCGGCGATCCAGGCGTCGATCCGCCCGTCGAACGCCTTACGCCGCTGCTCGGGGTGCAGCCACGCGGTGTGCCAGAGGTTGCCGAGGGTCAGCATGACGGTCTCGATGCCCGCGCCGATCAGCAGGATGAGCACGCTGACGATTTCCTCGGGGGTGAGCCGATCGTCGCCGTCCGCCGCGTCGAGCAGGCCGGAGAGCAGGTCGTCGCGCCGATCGTTGGCCCGCTCGATGGTCAGTTCGGTGTAGTAGCCGATGATCGCGCCGATCGCCTGGATCGCCTCGGGGCGCAGGTCGGTGGACTGCTCGTCGTTGTACATGATTTCCATGCCGAGCTTGCGCAGCATGTCGCGGTCGCGTTCGGGCACGCCGACCAGTTCGGCGATCACCTCGGTCGGGTACGGACCGGCGAAATCGGCCATGAAATCGAAGCTGCCGCGCTCGAGCAGGGGGTCCAGCAGCCGGCGAGCGATCTCCCGCAGCCGGGGTTCCAGACCCTGCACCCGGTGCTGGGTGAAGGCCCGCGCCACCAGCCCACGCAGCCGGGTGTGTCGCGGCGGGTCCATCGCGACGAAGGAGAACATCTGCTCGGCCTGCGGTCCCCAGAACGCCGGTTCCATCCGGATCGCCCCGTTGGCACTGGAGAATCGATCCGAATCACGGAGCGCGGCAAGGACATCCGCGTGCCGGGAGAGCGCCCAGAAATCGTCGGTATCGTTGCGATAGACCGGCGACTCGCTACGCAGCCTGGCGTAGTACGGGTATGGGTCGCGATGTACGTCAAAATCGTATGGGCTGTACTGCAGTGACATGGCGGAGCCTTCCGGGCGGTGCGACATCACCATCGCTACCGGTTCGCAACTCGAACTGACATGATGACAATAGTCGAGATGAATTGAGGGCGTAGTGAACTCGGAACCGCCGGTCGGGAAGATCGATGTGTCGAAGCCGCATCCGGCGCGCCGCTACGATTACTGGCTGGGCGGCAAGGACAATTTCCCGTCGGACCGGGAATCGGCCGACATGGTCGCCGAGGCCTTCCCGACCGTTCGCCTGGCCGCGCTGGAGAATCGCAGCTTCCTGCGCCGGGCCGTGGCCTACCTGGCCGACGAGGGCGTCCGGCAGTTCCTCGACATCGGCGCCGGGCTGCCCACGGCGGGCAACGTGCACGAGATCGCGCAGAACATCGCCCCCGAGTCGCGCGTCGTCTACGTGGACAACGACCCGATCGTGCTGGCACATGCCAGGGAACTGCTCAACAGCTCCCCCGAGGGCGCGACCGCCTATCTGGACGCGGACATCCGCGAACCCGACCGCATCCTCGGCCACCCCGACCTGGCCCGGGTGCTGGACATGAACCAGCCGGTGGCGCTGATGCTGGTGGCGATCATGCACTTCATGACCGACGACGACCGCCCGTACGAGCTGGTCCGCACGCTGTGCGACGCGCTGCCCTCGGGCAGCTACCTGGTGATGACCCACGCCACCAGCGACCACCTCTCCGCCGAGGAACTCGCCGAGAACAACGAGGCCAACCAGCGCAGCGGCGTGCCGTTCCGGTTGCGGACCACCGAGGAATTCACCCGCTTCTTCACCGGCCTCGAACTGGTCACGCCGGGCATCGGCTCGGTGATGACCTGGCGTCCGGGCGAATGGCGCCCGCACCCGCGCCCGGAAGCGGTGTCCATGCTCAGCGGCGTGGCCCGCATCCCCTGATCAACGGATCCGGTCGACCGGCCGTGCGCGATTTCGCAGCGCGGTGCGCAACCCGCGACCCGGCGGGCGGGCGGTGTCGGATGCGTCGAAGGCCTTGCCACCGTGGAACTTTCGTTCCGAGGCGGTTTCCGGGGCGTCGTCGCACGTGGCGGTGAGCAGGCGGTCCGGCAGCGCCAGCTTGTGGATGGTGCGCAGGGTCAGCAGATACTGATGCAGCAACGACCCACTGGTGTACGGCAGGTCGTACTTGTCGGACAGCGCGCGGACCCGCGGTGCGATCTCGGCGTACCGGTTGCTCGGCAGGTCGGGGAACAGATGATGTTCGATCTGGTAGCAGAGGTTCCCGCTCAGGAAGGCCAGCACCGGGCCGGCGTCGAAGTTGGCGGTGCCGAGCAGCTGCCGCAGATACCACTCCCCCTTGGTCTCGTTCGCGACCGCGGCCGGCTCGAATTTCTCCGCGCCGTCCGGGAAGTGGCCGCAGAAGATCACCACGTAGGCCCAGAGGTTGCGCAGCAGGTTCGCGCTGGCGTCCGCGGTGAGCGTGCGCCGCCAGCGTCGTCCGCTCATCGCGGGGAACAGCAGGTAGTCCTTGCCGGCCTGCCGGGCGATCTTGCCGAGGAACAGCCTGGTCTGCGCGGCCTTCGCCGCCGGGCCCGGCGACCGATCGCGTTCGGAATACAGTCCGTGCAGCGCGATGCCCCATTCGAAAGTGGCTGCCAGCAACAGATTTCGCAGCGGTTGCAGCAGATGTCCCGGCTTCCACCGTTCGTCGCGGGTCACCCGCATGACGCCGAACCCGATGTCGTCGTCCATACCGAGCACATTCGTGTAGACGTGGTGGCGATAGTTGTGCGAATAGCGCCACTGCGCCGACACTCCGGCCATGTCCCACTCCCAGGTGCCGGAATGGATCTCCGGATCGTTCATCCAATCCCACTGGCCGTGGCAGACGTTGTGACCGATCTCCATGTTCTCGATGCTCTTCGCCAGGGCCAGCCCGAGCGTGCCGGCCAGCCAGCCGATCCGGCCACGGCTGAGCCCGATGGTCAGCCGGGCGACGGCGTCGAGCGCACGCTGGAACGCGATCGTGCGCCGGATATAGCCCGCGTCGCGGGCGCCGCGTCGCTCCTCGATGTCCCGCCGAACCAGGTCGAGTTCGAGTCCGAGCGCCTCGACCTCCGCCGCGCTCAGATGCGCGTAGGCCGCGACTTCGGTGATTGCCATGCTCGGTGTCCTCGAGTTCAGTTGCGGCGCCTGTCTACAGCGTAGGCTCACCCGCACCGGAATCGGCCGACTGCGCCGAACCCATTGCCGCACAGGAGCTTTGGGATCAGCAGGCGGTCCCGGCTAGTCGGGACCCGGCAACGTCTCGGCCAGGCCGGTAAGCAGGATGTCCAGCCCTCGCTCGAGTTCGGCCGCGCCGTCGTACGCGGCCAGCACCGGCGCGAGCTCACGCAGCAACGGGAACTCGGCGATCGGCAGCCGGTGCAGCCCGAGCCGCAGAACCTCGTCGGGTTCGTCCGGTCGTTCGACGATCTCCTGCAACTCGTTGAACACATGCCCGTACAGGAACCCGAACAGCGCCCGATAGATGTGCAGCGCGTTCGCCCCCGCGAAGCCGGCCCGGGTGAGCAGGGCCAGCATGTCCTCCAGCGGCCGGACCACCGAGATCGGCCGCATCCCCAGCGGCGTCGCCAACGGCCGGGTTACCAACAGCGGCACCACCTTTGGATGCGCCAACGCCAGTTCACGGAAGTCCCGCGCGACCGTGCGCAACTGATGCTGCCAGTCCGGGTCCGTCGCATCGATCGACAACTGCGCGAACACGATCTCCGCGACGCCGTCCAGCACCGCGGCCTTGTTCGGCACATGCCGGTAGATCACCATCGGATCCCGCCCGACGGCATCGGCCAGTCGCCGCATGGACAACCCCTCGACCCCGTCGCTGTCGATGATCTCCAACGCCGCGTCCAGCACCGCCGCCCTGGTGACCGCGCCCCGGCCGGGGACCGCGTCGTCGTTGCGCGAGCTCCCCGATCGAGACTTACCGCGTTCGGTGGGCGGCTCGGTCATGCCAGCAGGCCTCGTTCCGTCAGCGTCTCCAGCAGGCCGGGAGTGTAGACCTACGTTGTTGACACTACGCCACACGTCGAACAGCCATGGTGGCCGCGGGCGGCCGAGCGGTCGACGGTAGCGTCGTCGGTTATGACTCCGCCACCGTCCGGACAGCAGTTCTCGATCGGTCACGGCGACCAGCGGGCCGTGATCGTCGAGGTCGGCGGCGGCATCCGGGAGTTCCGGGTGGCCGGCCGGGACGTGCTCGAACCGTACGACATGCGGATGATGGCCGACAGCGGGCGCGGCGCCGCGCTGATTCCGTGGCCGAATCGCCTGGCGGACGGCAGGTATCGCTTCGACGGCGTCGAGCATCAGCTCGCGCTGACCGAGCCGGCGAAGAACACGGCTATTCATGGACTGCTGCGCTGGCGGCCGTGGCGGGCGACCGACGCGCGGCCGGACGAGGTCACCATGCGGACCACGTTGCACCCGCGCAAGGGCTACCCGTTCTATCTCGATGTCGCCATCCGTTACGCGCTGTCCGAGGACGGGCTGACCGTCACCACCACCGCGACCAACCTCGGCGACACCACGGCACCGTACGGCTGCGGCCATCATCCCTATCTCTCCCCCGGCGCGGGCCGCATCGACGACGCGGTCCTGTCCTTCGACGCCGCGACGCGGATCGTCACCGATCCGGAGCGGCAACTTCCGATCGGCGCCGAACCCGTGCGCGGCACGCCGTTCGACTTCGCTACGCCGAAACCGCTGGGCGAGTTGACGATGGACCACCCGTTCACCGATCTCGCCCGCGACGGCGACGGCCGGGCCTGGGTCCGGTTGCGGGGCACCGACGGTGCGGTGGCCGAGCTGTGGGTCGACGACTCCTATCCGGTGCTCCAGCTGTTCACCGCGGACACCCTGGCCCCGGCGCGCCGGCGCACCGGCCTCGCCGCCGAGCCGATGACCTGCCCGCCCAACGCCTTCCAGAGCGGCGACCGGCTGATCCGGCTGGCACCCGGCGCGACCGTGCAGACCCGCTGGGGCGTCCGCCTGGCTCGGGCGTAGCGCACGATCGGCGGGGATCAACCGCCTGGACCGATCCCGCGGCGGCGCGCTGTTATCGTCGAGAGCGCCCGCGCCGGGCGGAGGGACCGTGCGCAGCACCCCCGCGCCCACGAGGATGGTCTCTTGAAATACGTGCCCCGCGTCGCCTTGTTCCTGGCGATTCCCGCCCTCCTGTTCGCGGTCCCGTGGTGGACGCTGGTCGGCGCGCCCACGACGGGCACCGGGCCGCTGTTCTGGCTCGGCACAGCGGTATTCGCGCTGGCCTTCGTCGCGCTGCCCGCGTCGATGTTCCTCGGGCACGGTCCCGCGCAGTCGGATGCCGCGTCCATCGTCGGCGACACGCTGCTCGGCATCGCGTGGGTGGTGTTCAGCTGGTCGGTGATCGGCACCATCGCGGGCCTGGGCCTGGCGGTCGGCGGCGTGCACGATCCCGGCCGCTCGCGCATCGTCGCGACCGGCGTGTTCGTGGTGTCCGCCGCCCTGGTGGTCTGGGGAATCATCGAGGCGCGGCGGGTACCTCGCGTGCGCAAGGTCGACGTGGCCATCCCCGGGCTCGGCCGGGGTCTGGACGGACTGCGCATGGTGATCGTCACCGACACCCACTTCGCCGCGCTGGACCGGCTGCGCTGGTCGGAACGTGTGGTGGCGGTCGTCAACCAGCAGAATCCCGACATCGCCTGTCACGCAGGCGATCTCGCGGACGGCTCGGTCGCGAAGCGGCACCCGCAGGTCGACCCGCTCGGCAAGGTCGAGGCCGCGCTGGGCCGGTTCTACATCACCGGCAACCACGAATACTTCGGCGACGCGCAGGGCTGGATCGACCACATGGCGTCCATCGGCTGGCAACCGCTGCACAACCAGCACCAGACGGTGACCCGCGGCGGCGATCGACTCGTCATCGCGGGCATCGACGACCCCACCGGCGTCGGCCTGCCCGGCCACGGACCCGACCTGCCCACCGCCCTGGCCGGCGCCGATCCGGAACTGCCGGTCGTCCTGCTGGCCCACCAGCCCAAGCAGATCACCGCCGCCGCGGCCGCCGGAGTCGCCCTGCAGATCTCCGGCCACACCCACGGCGGCCAGATCTGGCCGTTCCACTACCTCGTCCGCCTCGACCAGCCCGTCGTCGCCGGGCTCAGCCGCCACGGCGAGCACACCCAGCTCTACACCAGTCGCGGCACCGGCTTCTGGGGCCCTCAACTGCGCGTCTTCGCCCCCAGCGAGATCACCGTCCTGATCCTGCGTTCGGCCCCCGCGCGCGGCTAGTCCTGTCCCGATTGTCCCGATGACGCGGAAACCGAGCCAAGATCGGTTCCGCGTCCTAAACTCCCCTCCACCACTGCGCTCTCGGCGGATTCGGTGAGTTGGGTTGCGGGGTATCGCGTTTCAGGAGGCAAAAATGGGCAGGTTGTCGCAGACCCTCACCGCTGCCGGTGTGCTCGTGCTGACCGTCGCGGCGTGCGGGAGTCCGCCGTCCGAGCAGGGCAAGAACGGCGACGCGGGCGCCAAGGACTTCAAGGCCTGCATGGTGTCGGACTCCGGCCGGTTCGACGACAAGTCGTTCAACCAGACCTCCTTCAAGGGGGTCACCGACGCGGTCGCCGCACTCGGCATCTCGAAGGCCCAGCTGGAGTCGAAGTCGGACAACGACTATCCGACCAACATCAACACGATGGTCCGGCAGAAGTGCGACATCATCGTCACGATCGGCTTCAAGCAGGGCGACGCCACCTACGCCGCGGCGAAGGCCAACCCGGACATCAACTTCGCCATCGTCGACTACGCCTACACCGACACCGCGAAGAACCCGCCGCTGCCGAACCTGCAGGGGTTGACCTTCAACTCGGCTCAGCCATCGTTCCTGGCCGGTTATCTGGCCGCGGCGCAGACGAAGACCGGCAAGGTCGGCACGTTCGGCGGGATCAACATCCCCACCGTCGCCATCTTCATGGACGGCTTCGCCGAGGGCATCGCGTACTACAACAAGGCCAAGGGTAAGCAGGTCCAGCTGCTCGGCTGGGACGAGGCGACCCAGCAGGGCGTCATCACCAATGACTTCCAGGACAAGAACATCGGCAAGACCAAGGCCAACGATCTGATCAGCCAGGGCGCCGACATCATCCTCCCGGTGGCCGGCCCGGCGGGCCTCGGCGCGCTGGAGGCGGCGCACTCCTCCGGCGGCAAGGTCACCGCGATCTGGGTCGACACCGACGGCTGCGTGAGCGCCGCCGAATACTGTTCGTCCCTGCTGAGCAGCGTGGAGAAGCTGATGGACGTCGCGGTGACGAAGACCATCACCGACGCCTACCACAAGCAGTTCAGCAACCAGGCCTACGTCGGCACGCTGGCGAACAAGGGCGTCAGCCTCGCCCCGTACCACGAGTTCGACGACAAGATCCCGGCCGAGCTGAAGGCCGAGATCACCGCGCTGGCCGCGGATATCGCGAGCGGAAAGATCACCCTCACGTCGAAGGCCCAGCCCGCAGCCAAGTGAGCCGCGGCCGTCACACGGGAGCGATATGCGGCTCGAATTACGCGGTCTGACCAAACGATTCGGCACCTTACTGGCCAACGACCAGATCGACCTGGTGGTCGAGCCCGGCGAAATCCATTGCCTGCTCGGCGAGAACGGCGCGGGCAAGAGCACGCTGATGAACATGCTCTACGGGCTGCTCCAGCCCGACGACGGCGAGATCCTGCTGGACAGCAAGGCGGTCACCTGCCTGTCGCCCAGCGATGCCATCGCCGCCAGAATCGGCATGGTCCATCAGCATTTCATGCTGGTGCCGGTGTTCACCGTCGCGGAGAACATCATCCTCGGCCGGGAACCCACCAGGGGTTTCGCCGTGCTGGATCGCGCCGCGGCGCGCAAGCAGGTGCGCGAGCTGTCGCAGCGCTATGGATTTCCGGTGGATCCGGACGCGCTGGTGGCCGACCTCTCGGTGGGCGAGCAACAGCGGGTGGAGATCCTGAAGGCGCTGGCCAACAACGTCGAGGTGCTGATCCTGGACGAACCGACCGCCGTGCTCACCCCGCAGGAGATCGACGAACTGATCGAGGTGCTGCGCGCCATCGCCGCGAACGGCACCTCGATCATCTTCATCACGCACAAGCTGAAGGAAGTCACCCGGATCGCCGACCGGATCACCGTCATCCGCCGCGGCGCGGTGGTCGGCACGGCCGAACCCACCACTCCCGAAGCGGAACTCGCGGAACTGATGGTCGGCCGGTCGGTCGAACTCGTGGTCGCCAAGACACCGGCCGCGCCGACCGGCCCCACGTTGGTCGTCACCGACCTGACCGTGGTGGACGCGGCCGGATCGGTGGTGGTCGACCGGGTGTCCTTCCGCGTCGACGGCGGCGAGATCGTCGGCATCGCGGGCGTGGTCGGCAACGGGCAGTCCGAACTGGTGAGCGCGCTGCTCGGACTGCGGACGCCGGTGGCGGGCGCCATCACGGTGGGCGGCTGGGAGGTGGTCGGCCGCTCGCCGCGCCAGCACCTGGACGCCGGCATCGGCTATGTGCCCGAGGATCGTTCACACGACGGCTGCATCGGCACGTTCAGCGTCGCCGAGAACCTGGTGCTGGATCTGATCGATCGACCCGAGTTCTCCCGCCACGGCGTACTGTCCCCGGCCGCGGTGAAACGCAATGCCGCCCGGCGGATCGAGGAGTTCGACATCCGCGCCCGCTCCATCGCGGATCCGGTGAGTACCCTGTCCGGCGGCAATCAGCAGAAGGTGGTCCTGGCCCGGGAGCTGTCGCGCCCGCTGGAGGTGCTGATCGCCGGTCAACCCACCCGCGGCCTAGACGTCGGATCGATCGAGTTCGTGCACAAACGCATTGTCCGCGAACGGGATCAGGGCACCGCGGTGCTGATCGTCTCGACCGAGCTGGACGAGATCTACGCGCTCGCGGACCGCATCATCGTCATGTACCGCGGCCGGGTCGTCGGCATCGCCGGCCCGGACACCCCGCGTGACCAGCTCGGCCTGATGATGGCGGGCGCGCATCCGGGAGGGGACCGTGACTGAGGCAGCGCGCGGCGAATCGCCGCAGGGTGGCGGCCTGGCCGCGCGGCTCGACCGTCCCTGGGTGCGCGAACTGATCGTCAGCGCGCTGGCCGTGGTGCTCGCGCTCGTGGTCGGCGCGCTGCTCATCATCGTCAGCGATCCGGACGTGACCGGCGCGTTCGGCTACTTCTTCGCGCGGCCGATGGATACGGTATCGGCGGCGGCCACCGCGGTGGGCGACACGTATAAGGCGCTGTTACTCGGCGCGTTCGGCGGCAAGCATCAGATCGCCGAAACCTTGGTCGCGGCAACGCCGTTGATCTGCACCGGCCTGGCCGTCACGCTCGCGTTCCGCACCGGCCTGTTCAATATCGGCGCGCAGGGTCAGCTCATCGCCGGCGCGCTGTTCGCCGGCTGGGCCGGCTTCGCGGTGCATCTGCCGCCGGTGCTGCACGTGCTGGTCGCGCTGGTGGCCGGCGTCGCCGGCGGCGCGCTGTGGGGCGGGATCGTCGGGCTGCTCAAGGCGCGCACCGGTGCGCACGAGGTGATCTCGACGATCATGGGCAACTACGTCGCGCTGTACGCGCTCACCTGGCTGCTCACCACCTCGTGGTTGCAGCGGCCGGGCCGCAACGAGCCGATCAGCCCGGTGGTCGACGAGACCGCGCAGTTCCCCCGATTCGGCGACACCCGGCTGAATCTCGGCCTGCTGGTCGCCCTCGGCGCGGCCGGGTTCGTCTGGTGGCTGCTGTCCCGCTCGACGCTGGGTTTCCAGCTGCGCGCGGTCGGCGCCAACCACGACGCGGCGCGCACGGCGGGCATGAACGTCGGCCGGGCGTATGTCCTGGCCATGCTCATCGCGGGCGGGCTGGCCGGACTCGCCGGTGCGCAACAGGTGCTCGGCACCGACCTGCCGTTGACCAACGGCATCGCGGGTTCCTTCGGCTTCGACGGCATCACCGTCGCGCTGCTCGGCCGGGGTAGTCCGATCGGCACGGTGTACGCGGCGCTGCTGTTCGGCGCGCTGAACGCGGGCGGCAACGAGATGCAGGCGGCGACCGGCACGCCGCTCACCCTGGTGACCGTGCTGCAGGCGGTGATCGTCGTGCTGGTCGCGGCGCCGGCCCTGGTGCGCACCGTCTTCCGGATCCGGGCCGAGCGCGCGGACGCGGTTCTCGCGAAGGGGTGGAACTGATGGTGACGACCACGACCGGCGCCGCCCGCGGGCTCGAGTCGCCGGAGAAGCATCGGCAACGGCTCCGCCTGGGGATCCTGCTGGTGATCCTCGCGGTGATCGCGGTCGCCCTCGCGGTGTTCACCGAGCCGGGCACCGTCGACTTCCGTTTGGGCGCACCGGATGCCGCGGGCCCGTCGGATCTCGACGTGCCAGCAAAGCCGGCCGCGCTGCTGCTGTCGGTGGTCGCCCTCGCGATCGCGATCGCGCACCTGTGGCGCGGCCTCACCGGACGGTGGGCGGCCGTGCTGTTCACCGTGTTCGGCATCGCGTTCGTGGTGACGTTCGTGTGCTGGGCCGCCTCGGGCAAGATCTTCCCGCTCACCAATCAGATTCAAGGCACCCTCGCCCTGTCGACGCCGCTGATCCTCGGCGCGCTCGCGGGCGTGCTGTGCGAACGGGCGGGCGTCATCAATATCGCCATCGAGGGTCAGCTGCTGGCCGGCGCGTTCGCGGCCGCGATCATCGCGACGGTCAGCGGCAGCTTCTTCGTCGGCGCGGTGGCCGCGGTGGTGGCGGGCGTGTTCGTCGCCTGGTTGCTCGCGGTGTTCTCCATCCGCTATCTGGTGAACCAGATCGTGCTCGGCGTGGTGCTCGTGGTGTTCGCCACCGGCATCACCGGGTTCCTGTTCGATCAGTTCACCAACCTGACCGACGGACCCGCCCGGTTCAACAACCCGGGAACCATGCAGCCGCTGGCGATTCCGGTGTTGTCGTCCATCCCGATCATCGGGCCGACGGTGTTCGATCAGACCGCGCTGGTGTACGCGATGGTCGTCGCGGTCGTCGTGCTCGCGTTCGTGCTGTACCGGACGCGATGGGGGTTGCGGGTGCGGGCGGTCGGCGAGCATCCGCGCGCCGCCGCGACCGTGGGGATCAAGGTGCTGCGCGTCCGGTATCAGGCCGTACTGCTCGCGGGGGCGATCGCCGGGCTCGGTGGCGCCTACTTCACCATCGGCTCGACCGGCGGTTTCACCAAGGAGATGACGGCGGGCAACGGGTTCATCGCGCTGGCCGCGGTGATCATGGGCCGCTGGCATCCGCTCGGTGCGACCTGTGCGGCACTGTTTTTCGGTTTCACCAAGGCCTTGCAGGGTCAGTTGCAGGTGCTGGCGACGCCGATTCCGACCGAGGTGTTGCAGATGACGCCATACCTGCTGACGGTGATCGCCGTGGCGGGCGCGGTCGGGCAGGTGCGGCCGCCGAAGGCCGACGGTGAACCGTACGTTCCCGGGTGATCAGCCGCCGAACAGCAGGTACAGGCCGGTGAAGGTGTAGCCGACCATGGCCAGCATGAGCGCCAGTTGTCCGGTGGCGCGATGGTCGGGCGGCAGCAGCCGTAAGCACTTGTCGTGCGCGGCGGTCACGCCGAGGACGTGGCCGGTGAGCACGGCGAGCACCTTGGTGGTGGCGAGCAGCGCCGGATGATCGGACAGCACGTAACGCACCCGATAGTGCGCCAAACCGCCGATGTCCCAACCGCGCTCAAACGGATCGGCGAACAGCGGCAGCGTCGACTGGCCCTTCTCCACCAGGAAGGTCAGATAGTGCGCGACGATGTACCCGGCGATGATCGGCGTGACGCTGTGCGCCAACCGCCCCGGCAGCGCGGCCCGTTCGGCGCGACCGAGACCGCCGGTGGCCC
Source organism: Nocardia sp. NPDC006044 (assembly GCF_042871115.1). Classification (NCBI taxonomy): domain Bacteria; kingdom Bacillati; phylum Actinomycetota; class Actinomycetes; order Mycobacteriales; family Nocardiaceae; genus Nocardia; species Nocardia sp. NPDC006044. The sequence goes on along the minus strand of NZ_JBIAID010000001.1, from coordinate 889,954 downwards.
GCGCGGCGACCGTGAAGACCGCGCCGACGATCAGGACGACCGCGAACAGTCCGGCGCTGCGCACCAGCGTCGCGCCGAAAACCGAACCGCCGCTGAGCGAATCGACCAGATTCCGCCAACCGGGTAGCGCGGAAAGACTGTCGAAGGCGGTGCAGCCGAGCAGGGTCGCCGCGAGCGCCACCGATCCGGGCAGCACCGGCGTCCCCGCGAGATTGTGCAGCGGCATGCGCAGCACCAGCTCACCCGAGGGGCGGCGGCCGAGCGGGCCGAGCCGCGCCAGCAGACTGCTGTACGCCTCGAAGGGATCGCCGCGCTCGGCCCAGGTCGTGCCGAACAGCACCAGACCAATCAGCGTCACGACCAGATACCCGAGCAGCCAATAGCCGACCGCCGCAACGGAACCGGGATCAGGTGAGGCGAGCTCGAGCCAGCCGAAGGCGAACAGGCCCAGCACCGCGGGCCGGTATCCCCAGCCGGACGGGTACTCGCGGAGGCCGGCTTCGGGATCGCGGCGCAGCAGCAAGCACCCGGCCCGATGCAGCGCCCGCAGCGGCGAGACGACCTTCCAGACCGGACCCACCACGAGCGACGCGAGCATCACCCCGACCCAGAGATAGACATAGAACACTCCGGGAACCGGATTGCGTTGCGGCGAAGCCGATCCGAACACCAGGATCAGCCCCGTCACCACCGCGGCCCCGACGCCGGCCGACGCGAGCACGATCCGGACCACCCGGGAATCGATCACCGTGCGCACCGCGACCGGCAACAGCACACGGGGCGAGTCCGGATCCAACCGCGGCCGCCGCCACGCCACCAGCAGTATGGCGAACGAGAAGGTCAACGCCCACGCCGCGCCGATCAGCGCGTAGGTCAACGGAATCGGCAGATCCGCCGACCCGTTGAGCCCGTGCGCGAGCGACCGGGTCACGGCCGGATCAGCAGCGTGGTCACCGTCTTACCGGCGTGATGGAGTTCGACATCGACCCGTCCGGGCACGGTGACGGTGAACCGGAACTGCTGCCCCGCTCCGGGTTCGATCGCGAAGGTCTGGCTCGGCTCCGAATGCACATGCAGCTCGTCGGCCGCGTCGCTGTCGACCGTGATGACGATCGGCTGGAACTGCCTGGCCTCGGTCCTGGTGTTCGTCGGCGTGACCGACCCGCCCGCGATCCGCACCGAGATGGTCACCGCGGCCGGGACATCGACCGACGCACTCGCCGACGTGCGCGCGGCCGGCGAATCCACCGACGAGCCACACGCGGTCATCGTCCCCGGCACGACGAGCAGCGCGGCAAGGGCGCAGGCCCGGACTGTACGGATCATCCGTTCTCCTCCCGATCTAGCGGATCGGCCGCCGCGGTTTCGCTGCCCGGCCGTTCGGACTCGCGCCGCTCGGCCCGCCGATCACGCATGGCTATCCCGACCACGACGGCGACCACCGCCAGCGCGGGCACGAAGGCCGGGATCGCCAGCAGCATGGAGTGACTGGCGAGCACGTCGACGTGCTGCGCATAGCTCACCGGCGAACCGCCTGCCGCATCCGCTCCGCGCGCACGTCGGCGCGATAGGCCAGGTCGATCCGGGCCGCGCCCCAGGCCAGCGCCCAGATGATCATCAGCGAGCAGACCAGCACGATCAACGACGCCACGGCGAACAGCCACGACGGATAGTCGGACGAGCGCTCCCGTTGCAGCACGGTGGTTTCCACGACGAACGGACGGGTGAACTCGTCGAGCGCGGGCACCTCTTCGGCATCGATGCCGGGGTCGCTGGGCAGATACACCGGCAAGCCGGTCAGCATGCGGCCGTCCTGCACGCGCAGCAACGTCTTCCAGTTCCCGTACGCGGGGACGGGTTTCGTGCTGACATAGTGGCCCGCCCCGACCCGCCGCAACTGATCGATCACCAGCCCACGGCCCGGCCGGCCGGATCCGACACCGCCCTGCCAGGCGAGCAGTTGCACCCACTCCGGGTCGTCGCTCACCAGATCCGCGGGGGTGAGCGTCACCTCGGCGGTCACCATCCGACCACCGTTCACCGGTTCGGCATCCTGCAACCGGACTGCCGCGGAGGCGTTCTCGGGGACGTCGATGCGCAAGCCGTTCGCGGTCGCCGCGGCGGCGATCAGCACCGCCGCGATGACGAGACCACGCCGCAGCGCCGGCCGCGGCAACGGCTCCCCGCGCAGGACCATGCCGAGCAACGCACCGAGCGCGCCGCCGGCGACACCGACCGGCACCGTCGTGACCAGCACCTCCGGCCACATACCCGTCGGCCACCGATCAACGAACATCCCCTCGACCCACAGCGATTCGAGCCAGAGCCCGGCGGTAGCGGCGGCCAAGCCGGTGAGCGCACCCCACCAGAGCGGCTTGTCGATCAAGGGCAGCAGCGCCAGCAGTTCCACCACCACGGCGATGCCGAGATACAGCGGGAACACGTTGTGCGGCTCGCCGAGGATCGGCCCGACCAGCACCGCGACCACCCCGCGGACCAGGCCCGCGAACACCACCGCGACCAGCGCACTCCCCCGCCCGAGCGTGTAACGGGCCGAGATCAGCGCGATCGTGCTCGCGGCGACGATCAGCATCGGCTGGAAGACCAGCCGGAACTGCTGCACGCCGAAGTCGAATTCGACCTGGAAGACCGACAATCCGATCAGCAGGCCACCGAAGGCCAGCGAGCGGAACACCCATAGGAACCGGCCGTCGGCCCGATCCGGATCGGGCCGGTCGAGCCGCCCCTCGAACTCCAGCAGCAGCACCGCGACCAGCGAGAGGCCGGCACCGCCGATCAGCATCAGATGCGTCGGCCCCCACAGCGTGACGTCCTGGCCGAACAACCGATGCCAGATGTCGTCGAGCGGAAAGCCGATCAGCGCATACAAACCGACCGCCGCCATGAGCACGCCGCCCACCGGCGCGTGCCAGGTGCGGGTGATCCGGATCGCCGCCGGGCCCGGCTTCTCGTCCAGCGGCAGGATCACCGCCAGCATCCCGGCGATGAAAAGGAAGAACAGCCCGATCAGGATGAAGTAGTGCGCCGGATTGGCCAGCGGCCCAGGGTCGCGGCCCTTTCCGATGTGCAGGCTGACATCCCAGATGAAGCCGAACAGCGCGGTGAGGATGGTCGTGATGAACAGCGCGAGCGGCAACGCGACCCAGCCGGGTCGATTTCCCCACTGCCCGAGCCGATCCGCCGTGTTCTGCAGCCAGGTGATTCGCCGGGTACGATGGAGATAAGCCAGCCAGAACAGGAACGCGGCGATCACGATCGCGGCGGCGGTCAGGCCGATGACCTGAGTCAACGCGGCCCCGCCGCCCTCCGAACCCTTTGCCAGCACCGGGAACTCAGCCCTCATCGCGAACTTCTCTCTGTTACCCGAAGTCTCTTCAACCTCGAATGCCCATCGAACGCGCAGGTATGCGGCCGGACACGCGGCACGCGCAGATCTGGGCGGACTCACAGCGCGGAGGCCTTCGATATGGTGCCGGTTCCCAGTTTGCCGATCTTGCCGGTGGTTTCGGCCCCACCTGGGCGCGGGTGATTCTTGTGCACTTGCCCGAGCGGACTTACGGTGATCGGCCGATCACATGGTTATCGGTAGCAAGTAATCAGCATCCTTAATTCGGACAAAACGGACAAATAACATAAGTCGGGACAAATCGAAAGTTCGCAATGACACGTCATTGTCAAGCCCTTTGCCGAAAGTCGGTATGTTGCCGCCGATTCACCGCACCTGTGGCTATACTCCTCGCACGCAGAACCCCGCCCCGCCGGCCGCATCCGAGCAGATTCCATGGGCGGCAGAGTTTTCCCACGTCAGCCCGTTCCGAAAAGGCCATGCGGCACCCGAGGAATGGTTCCGCGCGTGCGCGAAGAACGGTTCGCGAGAGTAACCAGATGATGTCTGTAAGCAATTTCAAGATCAAGTCAAGAAAGATCAAAAACCTTGCCACGCAGGGTGGTTGGCATGTGTATGCTATCGATTCATCACGTCCCCCACTATGAGGTGGGGGTATGGGCGAGGGCGGTGTCGGTGTGGACGTGAATAAGATCCAAATACGGCGCGCGGCCATTGCCGCGATCGCTCTGGGTGTGCTGGCTCTGGGGATTACCGGGCTGATCGACCGACTCTTGCTGGGTACCTTCATCTGTGGCGGACTCGCGGTCGGTTGGTTGAATGCCCAACTCACGTTGTGGGCCATCACCCGAATTGCCAGTTCCGAGGCGCCGAGCAAGCAGCGTTTGGTAGGTTCCTCCGCGCTACGACTGCTCGGTATAACCGCAGGCGCCCTCCTGGTGGCATTCCTTGCTCGCCCCAATGGCGTCGGTATCTTCTTCGGCTTGGCCCTCTTTCAAGTCGCCCTGGTCCTCAACACTGTCCTGCCTGAATTGAAAGGGCTTCGCCAGACACCATGACGATCCCAGCCATTTCATTTGCCCAGCTGGCCTCGAGCGTCACGGTGCTCGCGCAAGAGGCCCCCGCGGAAGAACCGAAGATCAAGGTCGGCCACCACGCGGTCGCACACGTCTTCGGCATGGCGTTCAACGTGGACACCATCGTGTCCACCTCGGTCGCGGCGCTCATCGTGCTCGGCCTGGCCTTCTACCTGCGGATCAAGATCACCTCCGGCGTCCCGAACGGCGTGCAGCTGTTCTTCGAGGCCGTGACGGTGCAGATGCGCAGCCAGGTGGAAAGCGCCATCGGCATGAAGGTCGCGCCGTTCGCGCTGCCGCTCGCGGTCACCCTGTTCGTCTATATCTTGTTGTCGAACTGGTTGTCGGTGCTGCCGGTGCAGATCGGCGACGGCGAACTGCTCGCGCCGCCTGCCTCGGACGTCAACTTCGTCTACGCGCTCGCGTTGTTCGTGTTCATCGCCTACCAGTCCGCGGGCATTGCGCGACGCGGCCCGTTCGGGCATGTGAAGCAGTTGCTCAAGGGCCACACCGGCTGGGGCCCGATGGTGTTCATCAACGTCATCGAGGAAATCGCCAAGCCGCTGTCGCTGTCGCTGCGATTGTTCGGAAACATGTTCGCCGGCGGCGTGATGCTCTCGGTGATCACGTTGTTCCCCTTCTGGATAAGCTGGGGCCCCAATGCCGTCTGGAAACTGTTCGACTTGTTCGTCGGCGCAATTCAGGCTTTCATCTTCTCGCTGCTGACCGTCCTGTACTTCAGTCAGTCGATGTCGTTGGAAGACGAACACCACTGATCGGCGAGGTGCCGATCGAGTCCACATCCGAGAATAGGAAGTAGAAAATGGCAGACCCAACCACCGCGTCCATCATCCAGGGCGCCCTCATCGGCGGCGGCATCATCATGGCCGGCGGCGCCATCGGCGCAGGCATCGGTGACGGCCTGGCCGGCGCGGCGCTGATCAATGGTGTAACCCGGCAGCCGGAGGCCGAGGGTCGGTTGCGCGGCATCTTCTTCCTGACCGTCGGTCTGGTCGAGGCGGCGTACTTCATCAATCTAGCCTTCATGGCGCTTTTCGTATTCGCGACTCCCGGCAAGTAACCGGGCATGTCTCCGAGAACCGATGTAGTTGCCGCGGAGAACTTCCTCATCCCCAACGGCACCTTTTTCGTCGAGTTGCTGATCTTCCTGATCGTGCTCGGCGTCATCTGGTTCTTCGTGGTTCCGCCGATCCGCAAGGTTCTGGAGGAACGCGAAGAGCGGGCCGCAGAGACCCTGGCGACGACCAAAGAGGCGAGGCAATTGTTCGCCGAGGCCGAAGCCAAGCATCAAGCGGCACTCGAGCAGACGCGGTCGGAAGCGGCCGCGATCCGGAGCAAGGCACGCGCCGAGGGCCGGGAAATTCTCGAGGAGATGCGCGGACAGGCGCAGCAGGAAGCCAACGGCATCGTCGCCGAAGCCGAGGCGCAATTGCGGGCACAGGCGGATCAGATCGCCGCGGAGTTGCGCGAGACGGTCGAGCCGCTGGCTCGATCGCTGGCCGACCGCGTGGTCGGTGCCGATGATGAGCGGCGGGCCGAGACGAGTCGAGGCCGGCAGACAGGACGGGCGTCGTCATGACTCCTAGCAGCGACATCCTTGCCGAGGGCATATACCAGATCCATTTCGAATGGCAGGTGTTCTTCAGCCAGCTGTTCGGCTTCGCCGTCATCATCTGGGTGATCGCCAAATACGTTGCGCCGCTGGTCAAGAAGATGATGGTCAAGGCGCAGGGCGACATTCGCAAACAGATCGAAGAGAACGAGCAGGCGGCCGCCCGGCTGAGCAAGGCCAAGCAGGTCTACGACGACGGCCTGGCCGAGGCGAAAGCCGAACTGGCCCAACTGCTCGAGGACGCGCACGCCGACGCCGAGGACATCGTGGTGAAGATGCGGGCTACCGCCGCCGCCGAGGTCGAACGCGTCGGCAAGCAGGGCCGCGACCAGATCGAGCTGATGCGCAGGCAGCTGATCCGCGACCTCAAGGCCGATTTCTCCAAGCAGGTCATGGCGCACACCACCGAGAGTGTGCGCGAGCAGGTCCAATCGCCGCAGATCAAATCCGACGCGGTGGAGCGGTTCCTGGACGACCTGCAGGCGATGGCGAATACCGGATCGTCCGGCCGGGCCCGCACCCAGTCCCAGTGGAACTGACCCTTCACCGTCGACGGACCTGAGCCCCACTCGCCGCACTCGAGCGGGGCCCTCCGTTGAAAAACCGTTCGGCCTGCTCCGGCGGCGGCCATTATGCTGGCGCTTGTTCGATTTAGTGCCATGCCGTTATGGATCGGAGTTCAACAATGACGGAGGCAACGCCCACTCTGTACGAATGGGCCGGGGGCACAGCGGCTTTCGAGGCGCTCACCGAAGTTTTCTATCGCGAGGTCCTGAAGGACGAGCTGGTCGGCCCGCTGTTCGCCGGCATGGATCCGGGACATCCGAAATACGTCGCGATGTGGCTGGCCGAGGTCTTCCGTGGACCGGAGGCCTACAGCACCGACCGCGGCGGCTACGCGCACATGGTCCGCCAGCACCTCGGCAAGGCGATCACCGAACCCCAACGCCGTCGCTGGATCAACCTGCTCATGGACGCCGCCGACGAGGTGGGCATGCCGAGCGACCCGGAGTTCCGCTCCGCCTTCTTCGCCTACATCGAGTGGGGCACCCGTCTCGCCCACGCGAACTCCCAGCCCGACGCCACGCCGCCGCTGAAAGCGCCTATGCCGCACTGGGGTTGGGGCGAAGCGCCGCCCTACCAGCCCTGAGCTAGCTGAAGTAGTCCTTGAACAGGATTTCGCTGACCTTGGTGACGGTCTCCCGGCCGACCTGGTAGCCGTCGTCGACCACCTGGGTGTTGTTCATGATGGCGACGGTGAATCGCTCACGCGGACCGACGAACCCGACGGAGTTCATCAGCCAGGAGCCGTCATCGTTGTCATCGGACCAGCCGTTCTTGTTCCCCGGCGCCGCCCGGTCGCCCGCACCCCAGACACCCCACCGCTGGTTGGTGTCCATGGAATCCCCGCCGTCGACCGAGCGCATCTCCTCGACGAGGTAGGCGCGGTGCCGGGCGGGCATCTTCTCCAGGATGAAGTCGACGAGTTGCTCGAGGTCGTTCGCGGTGGCCAGGATCCAGCCCCAGGAATCCGGATGCCGGTCGGCGAACGCGAGGCCCGCCATGCCGAACGACCGGAACCGCGGCGCGAACGTCTTCTCCCCGCCGTAGCGCTCCCACAGGGTGGTTGCGGCGTCGTTGTCGCTGGAGTGCAGCATCCGGTGCATCAGCTCGCGGTCCTCGGTGCCGAGCGTGATCGCACCCAGGTCGTCGCGCAGCAGCAGGTCGGTCGCCATCGCCAATTTCGGGGTGGAACAGGCCCAGATCGGGGTCGCCGCGTTCGCGTTACGCCACACCGCACCCGTGCGGCGGTCCCGCACCACGATCCCGGTGAACCCCGGACGACTCTTCGCATACGCCTCGGCCTGGGCGATCCGCGAGGTGAACGCGGCGTCGAAACCACGCGCCACGCTCGGTTCCTCCCGCGCGGGGCGCTCGGATACCGGAGCGGGATGCTCGGTGCCCCGCGGTTCGTACATCAGCGCGGCCGCGACCAAGGAGCCGGCCACCAGTAGGCCGGATAGTACGAACGGCACCCTCGACTTCCGCATGAACGCCCATCCCTCGCTGTGTCGCTAGACGGAAAACGCAGGTCACCGGTGGTGCTCGGTGTTCTGCATCTTTCCCAGCGGACCGCGCGGGAGCAACCCGACACTCGGAGCGGACGTCGATTCGAACGCGTGCGTCGCCGCCCCCGACATCGGGGGCACTATTTTGGTGAGGCGCCCCTCGCGTGAAACTTAGTAACGCGTACCGGAATTCACCCGATGACCACTGTGTCGTCGCGGGTTCGCGGATGGAGGACCGCGTTCGGGTTTCGGGAGACCGAAGCCGTCGCGAGGACATGGCAGTACGGAAAACTACAGACCGACAACACCGATTCCGGGGGTTCAATGAACGTCAAGTCATGGGCTTTTGCCGCACTAGCCGCCAGCGTCGTCCTCGGCGCCACGGGCTGCGGTTCCAGCTCGACGCCACAGGCGTCGCCCAGAACGCCGATCCCGTCGGCCGCGCCCGCGTCACCCGGCGCGTCGGCACCGGCCCAGCCGGGCGACACCGATCGGCCGGCCAATCCGCCGCAAGCCCAAACCAACGCACCGGGGAGCGACAACGCACCGCCGGCCAGCGTGCCGGTCGAGCAGAAAGACCCCGCGCCCGCCCCGCAGCCCGGGAATCAACCGCCCAACGGCAGCGGGCACGGCCTGTGCTTCGACTCGAATTCCCAGCTCGCCCGCAACGCGGTGAGCCGGCTGGCGCCGAACAAAGGGGGATACCCCTGGGTGATCCTCGAGGCGAGCACTGACCCGATCGACGCGGGCTGCTCCGGCGTCCTGTCCTGGATGCTGGTCGACTGGGACGGCAGCCACCCCGGCTACCACGTCCTGTTCTTCACCAACGGCACCTACCTGGGCACAGCGACATCCAAGTACTACGGCTACACCACAGTCCTCGGCAAGACCAAGAACACCGTCTCGGTCCAGTACCGCTGGGTCCTGCCGCAGGACGCCCTGTGCTGCCCATCCGGCGGCCCCTCCACCGTGACCTACACCCTGAACGGCACCACCGTCACCGCCCAGGGCCAGTTCCCCCCGGACCCGGACAAGTAAACCCGGCCACGAAAACGCCCCTGCCCCTTCACATCCGAAGGGGCAGGGGCTTTTTGCTCCGCATGTGGTCCGGACAGCGCCGCCCCCGACAGGGCGGGCCGCCCTGCCGGGGTGGATCGTAGACGGAGGCCTGCGGAGCAGACCGGTGGCAGATCGCGTCGATGTGCGTGGCGCCACTAGTTTTTCAGGGCTTGGCTCAGCCGCTGGCCGACGGTTCGTTTCGCCACAGTGGTCAGGGTGGTCAGGGGTGGTTGTGCTTCGGGTACGGCCTGGGAGAGATAGGTCGCGACGGGGGTGAGTTCGGCGATCGCCTTTTCGTCCAGGACGGGGTCGTGGTCGTGTGCGGGCTGGTCGGCGATATGTGCCAGGGCCTTGGCGGCTCCGGCGTGCATGTCCGGCTCTGCGGCAAGGGCTTCCAGAATGCGGGGGGCCAGGTCCATGAGTTGGTCGTAGGCTCGGCGCACTTCACCGTCCTCGGGTAAATGGCGGCCGAGCGCGGTGCGCATCGTGGACGCGCCGCGGCCGGGGCACAGGATGCTGAGGCAGAACTCCATCAGCGCCGGGCCGTTCTCTTGCATTACCTGCTGTGCTTCTTCGTACGGGGGTTGGAATTCGGTGCCGGTCTCGATGGTGATGGCCCGTATTTTGCGCAAGGTCGGGTCGACGAAGTTGCGGGAGTAGGAATAGTCGTCGACCGCCGCCGAGACGGGGTAGAGCCCGGGAGGCGAGACACTTTGCTGAACGGTGTAGACGCGGCCTCGTACCTTGGCGATGGCGTCGCGCATCAGTCCGGCGGTGCGCTGGTACCAGTCCAGGTCCTCGGCGGGTATGTATTCGCGGTACAGGTTGTCGCCGGGGGTTCCCCGATCGGGGTTGGGTACCCGGAAATTCATTCCCGGGTCGGTGGTCTGGTCGTCGTCGTCGCCCCACGGGTAGGCAATGATCTGGCTGTAGGAGTGCACGTCAACCAAGCCGGTGATGTGCGAGAAGATGTCCAGCAGCCAGCGGATGTTCCGGGTCTCCGGTTCGGAGAACGGACGTGGTCCGCGGTAGGTCTGATAGTCACACGGCGAGGGCGTGGTGCCGATTCCGCTGTCGAACAGGAAGTCGTAGTTGCGGTTCAGGTCGACGCCCCGGCAGTCGGATCCCGGGTTGTACGAGCGATTCTTGCGCCACATGTAATCGGTGGACATCACATATTCGCGCCCATCCGGGTTGACCAGCGGAACGATGAAAATGTCCAAGGACTCCAGCAGCAGCCGCACGATGCTGATGCTGTAGGTGACCGGCCCGAAGGACAGGTCGGTTCCGGTCCGGTAGGCGTAGGTCAGGTAGGCCATGAAGTTGGCGAGCAGGTCGGTATTGATGAGCTCGCGCGCGTGTGCCCCGCCGAGCAGCAGCACGCCCTGCCGGTCGGCTCGGTCTCCGGCGCGGATGCGCAGCGCGCTGATCGGCCTGCCCTCCACCGATGTCAGCGGCAACTGCACCCTCGAGCAGAAGGACGAGTTCACATTCGCGAAGTAGCCGATCCAGTTCTCCACGGTGTTATAGGACAGGTAACCGGATGGGACGGCGGGCGTCCGCATGTCCTGCGTTACCGCTGCCCAGTCCACCTCCGGGGCGATTTCCAGCGGTGGCGGCTCGGTCGCCGGGCGGACCGTGACGGTGTAGCCGTCCTCGGTAAGACCGTTGATCTCGTCGGTGGACAGGTATCCGTCGATGGTGACCGCATCATCGGTGGCGGTCACGGTCGCGCGGAACAGGTCGAGCCCGCGCCCGGAGAGCACGCGCATGGCGTCCGGACTATCCGCTGAAACCTGTACGAAGTGGCGCTGAATGCGCGGTTCTTGTGTAGCCATCATTCCCCCTGGAATCAATAAGTCGGCTACCTCACTGTGCGCGCGGAGAACTCGCCGAGCCAACGATCGGTCCAGCCAGCGAACCGAGCCGATCACGACCTGGGCGCCGATGTCTGCTTGTTGATCTTCGCCCGGGTCAGCCGCGCTCGGCGAGGGTTTGCAGGAGGGTGAGGTCTCGGCGGAAGGTGCGGGCGAACAGCGGTGCGAATAGGCGCATTCCGAGCGCGCCGGGGAGGCCGAGGGGCGGTTGCAGTCGTTCAGTCCAGTCGAGGCGGATACGTCCGTCGGATTGGTTTGTCAGGCGGATGTCGCCGCGGCCCTTGACCCAGCCCAGGTGCACTATGCCGAGGTGGGCGGGGTTCGATCCGATCGGGGGTTGCCACCCGTCGACGCGGATGCGGTCTCGGGTGGCGATTCCGCCGATTCGGACGGTGGTCGCCACGATCGTGCCGGCACCGGAACGTTGAGCGGAGACCACCTCGAAATCGGTGGCTTCGCGCATCCACTCCCCCTGGTTCTCCCAGTCGGTGAGTAGGTCCCAGATACGTTGCGGCGTAGCCGAAATAGCGGTGCTTACGGTTACCACCACGGGACGCACGGCGGGTCAGCGTCCGAGCAGGGCGGCGACGGCTTTGGGTGCGGCGAGCCATTCACGAATGTTGTTGCGGATCACGGTCATTCGTCGGCACTCACAGTAAGCGGTGACGCCGTCCGCATCGATGCCTTCGGCGCGGCAGAGCGCGACGGCCCTCGGCACATGCTGGTACTGGGTGACGATGATCGCGCGATCGATCCCGAACAACCGTTTCGCACGTTCGCAGGTGGCGCGGGTGGACAGACCTTCGCCATCGGCCCGGACGAGCGCCGGATCGATTCCGTGATCGGCGAGATACTTTGTCATCGAAGCGATCTCGTCGCCGGAGGTACCCGCCGCGTCACCGGACACCAGAACCTCGCCGACCTTCCCGGCCCGCAACAACTCGATCGCGACATCGAGCCGCCCACGCAGATACGCCATCGGCGCTCCGTCCGGACCGACCTTCGCCCCGGGCACGATCACGACCGGAACCGTGGGTGCGTCGGCCGCCTCGAACCGATGACCGGACGACACCAGCCACAGCCGGCCGTTCGCCCCGACGACGACCAGCGCCAGCCCGGTCGCGGCGACCACGGTCACCCCGAGCACCCGGCGCACCCAGCGCTTCCTCGCACCGTTCGCCGGCTTCCGATCATCCGCCACGGCAACCCCTTTCCCCGTCGATGCAGACTAGCGCTTGTCCGGCAGCGGAACCGGGAGCGGCTCGGACACGACGATGCAGGTGGTCGTCCGGCCGAACCCGAGGAAGCCGTCGAGCAGTTCCTCCAGCTCGCCGATCGAGGGGCTCGGATTCGCCTTCGCGCTGATCGGCTGCGCGCTGTTCATGCTCTACGTGATCCTCGGCCACCGGATCGCCAAAACCGGCACCGGGATCTCCGGCACCGACCAGATCGGCGTCGTGATGCTGATCGGCGCGGTGGTCTCGACTCCGTTCTGCTTCGGCGCCGCGTTGCCGGCGTTCACCAACCCGGGCGCGCTGCTGGCCGGCGTGGACGTAGGCATCTGCTCGTCGGTCCGTACCGGCCGCACGCCGTGCTCGGCCGCCACTGACCGCATGTGCCGGCTCTGGTGTGGCGCTTACTTCGGAGTCGAAACCTCTTGTGTCACCGCGTCTTCGGGCTCGATCGGCTTGTCCGTCCTGGACCTGGTGATCGCCACACCGGACAGGCACAGCAGGCCGCCGAGCACGGCCAGCGGTCCGGGTACCTCGTCGAGCGCGATCCACGCGAGCAGAATCACCAGGGCGGGAACGGCGTAGGTGGTCACGCCCATCTTTCCCGCGGTGGTGCGGGAGAGCGCGTAAGCCCAGGTGGTGAAGGCCAAGGCGGTGGGGAACACGCCCAGGTAAACCACGCTCGCCGTCGCGGACAGCGGCGCGCGGGCGGCCTCGCTGAACAGTTGGCCCGCGAACGGCAGGCAGGCGATGGTGCCGATGACGCATCCACCGGTGGTCACCTGCAACGCCGAGGCGTGCACCAGCGCGGGCTTCTGCGCGACGACCGCCACCGCCCAGGCCAGCGCCGCGGTCAGGCACAGGACGACGCCCAGCACCGCGGCGCTGCCGCCGCTCGAATTCGACAGCCCGACCACGATCGCGCCGGCGAACGCCACCACGATCCCCGCCATCAGCCGCGCCGGAAACCCTTCCCGCAGCACCAGTCCGCTCAGCACCGCGATCAGGATGGGGCCGATGTTGATCACCATCGCCGCGGTACCCGCGTCGACGTGCTGTTCGCCCCAGTTCAACGCGACCATGTACACCCCGAACCAGAGCACGCCGGACACGAGAATCCCCGGCCACGCGCCGCGGGCGGGCATCCCCTCACCCCGGATGACCAGGATGATCACCAGCGCGATGGCTCCAGTCAGCAGCCGGCCCAACGCCAGTGCGCCCGGCGAAAAGTCTTCTCCCGCAGCACGAATGAACACAAAGGCCGAGGCCCACAGCACCACGGTGACCGCGGCCGCGAGGACGGCCTTCCGATCGCCCGAGCGAACGACTTGCTCCATTGATCGAACGCTAGATGACCTGCCCCGCGAACTCACGCGCTTTTCGGCCATGGCGTCTGTTGTACTGGTCACGGGACCGCGATGGAATAAACCCCCTCGGCGACCTTGGCGCGCTCGCCGTTCTTGACGAAGTAGACGTCGTAGAAGCCGGCACTGCCCGGCTTGGTGAGCTCGACGGTCGCGCCCGCCGTGGTCTGGGCGCGGTCCGCGATCGGGGGGTCGAGTGGCGACCAGGCGCGTTGCCTGCTCTGCCAGCGGGTGGTCTGCGCGTCGGCCGGCTTGCCGAACGCGGGCCACCGATCCACCGCGATGGTCGGGCCGTCCGGCGTGTCCCAGCGTAGTTTCAATGCGCTGGAACAGTTCTCGGGTGCGGGAACGGTTGGTTGCAGTGCGCCCGAGGCCAGGTCGAGGAAGAAGACGACGGCCTGGCTGCACGCCATATCCCGGACATAGCTGCTGGGGACCGCGTACTGGGACAGCGCGGCCGACTGACCGTCGGGGCTGAACGCGCCGCTGTAGAAATACGCCTTGAGGTCGGAAAGCGGTCCGCGCGTCCGGGTTCGGCCGTCGGCCTCGAGGGTGAAGAGCTGGCTCTTGATCGAGTCGTACTGCTGCTCTACGTCATACCGGTTCAGCAGCAGCCGATCCTGGTCGACCGCCAGCAGATCTATGTGCTGCTGCGCCGACGGCGCCGGGCTGATGGTGCGCCACACGGTCGGCTTCGGCTCTGCCGCAGCGAGATCCATGCGCATCACGGTGCCGGGCGCTTGCAGCCACACCAGGGTGCTGCCGCTGAACCGGAGAACCTGACGACAGCCACAGGGCACGCGGATCGGGGCCGCGGGTGTCCCGGTGGACACCGCCGCCACGACAGATCCGGCACCGGTGCGCGAATCCTCCTTCCAGAAGGCGAATTTCGCGTCCTCGGTGAGGCCGATATCGCGCGTCGTGTCGAAGGCGCCCGGCGTGCGCGACACCGTGGTGGTGCCGTCGGCGACGATCAGCTCGGTGCCGGTCGCGTACGCGAAAATATCGGTCGCGGTGCGCGGTTCGATGACACCCGGCGGTGTGTCCGTGCAGCCGGTGGCGCCCGGCAGGATCGCCACGGCCGCGCAGGCGACGAACGGAATCAGTCGGCGTCGGATCATCTTGGGCCTCCCCTACCGGCTCTGCCGTCCTGTGCGCGAGCCGTCAGAACGAGTCTGTCCGATGATCCCGGGTCATGGCGGCCGATCGACGCACTACAACCACGGCACTCCGGCGCGGAACAGCACGTTGGCGTAGGGGCGGGCCTCGCCGGTGCGCACGACGAAGCGGCACTGCCCGATGCGCCGCTTGAACTCTTCGTGGTCGAGCAGCTCGGCCTGCCACCGATTCGTCAGCAGGTCGGCCGCCTCCGGGTTGGCCGTGACCACGTCGGCGCTGCCCCAGGCCGCCTCGACGGCGATCTCGTCGAGGATCAGCTCGACCACCGGCGCGAATCGCGGCATGCCGTAACTGATTCCGAGATCGATCACCGGAACCGCAGGCGGTACCGGCAGTCCCGAGTCGCTGACCGCGAAGGTGTCGGTGTGGCGGAGCCCGACGAGGGCCGACATGAGTTCGGCGTGAATCAATCCACCTGTACGCAAGGAAGTTCCAATCTAGTTGTGCGCGGCCGGTACCGCGGCGAGCGCCGCGTCGATCTGCGCCCGGGTGGGATAGGCGGCGTGGGTGCCCGGCGACCGAACGGACAGGGAGGCGGCGGCCGTGGCGAAGGCGACCGCCGCGGGCAGGTCGGCGCCGTCGGCCAGGGCGGCGGACAACGCGCCGACATACGCGTCGCCCGCCCCGGTCGAATCCACCGAGTCGACCTGCGGCGCGGCTTGATAGGTGATCTCGACGGAATCCGGCGTGCTCCGCGCCAGGACCGAACCGGCCGCACCCAGCGTGACGACGACCGACGGTGCGCCACGCAGGCACAGCACGCGTGCGGCCTGCGCCGCTTGCGCCCGGCTCCCGGTCGGGGCGCCGCTGATCGCGGCCAGCTCGTACTCGTTCACCACGAGCGGATCACACCGGCGCAGCAGTTCATCGTCGAGTTGCGCCGCCGGCGCCGCGTTGAGCACGAACCGGCGCGCCAGCTCCGCCGCCCGGGTGACCACCGACCGGGGTATCTCGAGCTGCGCGACAACGACATCCGCCGATCCGAGCAACTCGGACTCGGCCGATTCGACGCCGCAGGCCCAGACGAAATTGGCTCCTGGGTCCACCACGATCTGGTTCTCGCCCCCGGCGACAGTGATGTACGCCCGCCCGGTACGCACCCCCGGAACCTCCTGCAGCCCCGCCGTTTTCACGCCCGCAGCACCCAGCGAGTCGCGCAGCGCCGCGGCGGCCGAATCGCGCCCGACCCGCCCGACGAACTCCACGCAACCGCCGGCCTTGGCGGCGGCCACCGCCTGATTGGCCCCCTTGCCGCCCGGATTCGTCCGCGAGCCGGCCGCAAGCACCGTCTCCCCCGGTCCGGGTAGCTTCGCCACCTCGCACACCACATCTTGGTTCATCGATCCGATGACCACGACCACCCCGGTCACGAGATCTGTTGCTGCACAGCGGACTCCGCCTCCAGGTTGCCCGGCGAGGCTCCGGTGATCAACGCCACCAACCGATCTCCGTCGATCTCCCCCACCCGGTGCGCGGCCACCGAACGCCCGCGCCGCAACACCACCACGTTGTCGCAGATCCGCATCACCTGGGCCAGATCATGACTGATGATCAACACGGTGACCCCGCGGTCGCGCAGCCCGCGCACCAGTTTCTCCACCGCCGCCGTCTCGCGCACGCCCAGCGCCGCCGTCGGCTCGTCCATGATCACCATCGACTTCCCCCAGGCGACCGCGCGCGCGATGGCGATGCTCTGCCGCTGACCGCCGCTCATCCGCCGCACCGTGGTCCGCACCGACGGCACATCCACGTCGAGATCCCGCAGGATCTCCGCGCTCCGGCTGATCATCGCCTTCCGGTTGACGATCTCCAGCGGCCAGGACGGATACACGAGTTCGCGGTTCAGGAAAAGGTTCTGCCACACGGTCAGATCGTCGATGAGGGCGAGATCCTGATACACGGTCTCGATGCCCAGCTTCCGGGCATCCTCCGGCGATCCGAGCCGCACCGGCTCGCCCCGGAACCGGATCTCCCCGGAATCGGGTGGCTGGACGCCGGTCAGGCAGCGCACCAGGGTGGACTTGCCCGCTCCGTTGTCCCCGACGAGCGCGGTGACCTCGCCGGCCGGAATGGTCAGGGTGACGTCGTCGAGGGCGCGGACGGAGTCGAACGACTTCGTCAGGCCGTGCGCCGCAAGCATCGGTTCGGTCATGTCGTGCCTACTTCCGGAATCGCGAAATAGCCGCTGCGAGAAGCAATACCGCGCCCACCGCGATCGGCTGGTAGTACTGCGAGATGCCGAGAATGGTGAACCCGTTGATCAGCGAGGTGAACAGGATCGCACCGCACACGGTGCCGAGCACCGAGGCCTTGCCGCCGCTCAGCGACGAGCCGCCGAGCACCACCGCCGCGATCGAACTCAGCAGATAGGTGGTTTGCAGCGACGGATCGGCGCCGCCGTTGCGGGCGACCAGCATGACGCCGGCCACGCCGCACAGCAGCCCGCAGGCGCTGTAGGCGAGCAACCGGATCCGGCGCACCGGAATGCCGGTCTCCCTGGCCGAGTCGATATTGCCGCCGGTGGCGAGCAGGTGCGTGCCGACCCTGGTGCGGAACAGGATGCCCGCCACGCCGAGCGCCGCGACCAGCGCGAGCAGCCAGAACCAGCGCAGCGGTCCGGCGCCGTCCAGCGCAAGGCTTTGCAGGAAGGGCGAATTCACCGCCACGCTGTTGCCGCTGGTGAGCAGCAGGGTGCAGCCGCTGAGCACGCTCAGCGAGCCGAGGGTGACCACGAAGTCGGTCATCTGGAAGCGCCCGATCAGCAGTCCGTTGATCACCCCGACCAGCAGGCCGCCCAGGATCGCCACCACGATGCCGGCCGTGACCGGGTACCCGTGGCTGGTGAAATACCCGAGCAGCGCCGCCGACCACGGCAGGGTCGCGCCGACCGACAGGTCGATGCCGCCGACCACCACGGCGAACTGCTGACCGAGCGCGAGCACGGTCAGGATCGTCGACGCGACGAGCAGGTCGTCGATGTTGCTGGTGGTCAGAAAGTTCGGTGTGGCGATGAAGAACCCGAGCCACACGATCACCAGCGCGATCGGCGCCGCGTAGTCGGCCAGCCGCGCCGGGATGCGCCGCTCGCCGAGCCGTCCCGGTGCGGCACGCGCGACCTCGGCGATGCCGCTCACTTGTTCACCAGCCCGGCCAGCGGATTGTCGAACGCGGTGATCGGCCGCGGGAACGCGGTGATCTGCTGTTCGACGTTGTCCGAGCCGATGAACGCGATCGGCGCGACCACCCGGTCCGGAATCGGCTTGCCCTGATGCTTGGCCAGGCAGGCTTGGATCGCGAGTTCGCCTTCGGCGTAGGGGTATTGGGTGACGGTGCCGTGCAGGGTGCCCGCCTTGACCGCGGCCAGCGCGGCCTGGATGCCGTCGACCGAGATCACCTTGACCTGCCCGGTGCGGCCCGCGTTCTTGATCGCCTGCGCGGCGCCGAGCCCCATGGTGTCGTTGGCCGCGAAGATCCCGGTGATATCCGGATGCGCCTTCAGGATCGCCTCGGTGACGGTGAGGCCCTTGTCCTGTTCGTAGTCGGCGGGTGCGCGCTGCACGATCTCCAGCTTGCCCGCGACCGCGTCGGTGAAGCCCTTGTCCCGGTTGATGCCGTTCTGCTCACCGGCAATGCCTTGCAGCACAATCACTTTGCCGCTGCCACCGAGCGCGTCGAGCATCTTCTCGCCGGCGATCCGACCGGCCGCGAGGTTGTCCGAGCCGATGAAGCTGGCGTAGCCGACCCCGGCCTGCTTGGAGGCGGCCGCGTCGATCTGGGTGTCCAGGTTGAGGATCGGCACGTTCTTGCGGGCCACCGGAACCAGCGGGGTGATCACGTTGGTCGCGTTCACCGGCACCACGGCGAAGCAGTCGTAGCCCTGCGCGGCCAGCGTGGAGATCTGCGCGTTCTCGCCGTCCGCGTCGGTCTCGGACTGACCCGCCTGCACCGCGACCTCGACCCCGAGCCGCTTGCCCTCCGCCAGCGCGCCGTCGCGCAGCGCCGCCCAATACGGGTTGGTGAAGTTGCGGGTGACTACGGCGATTTTGAAGTCGGACGAGGCGTCGCCGCCGCGGCCGCATCCGGCGGTGAGGGCCGCCGCGCTGACGAGGGCCAGGGCCACAAGCCCGATCCGGTATCGAGTGCTCATCTGGTATTCGACCTATCCTGTACGAGTTCAACTCGTGTTGACAACACGAGTTGATGTGTAGTGTGTGACCCGCATCACGAGACTGTCAAGGGTTCTTCGGCAGCTCGCACGAATTGCCAGCACGACAGGAGTGACCCGATGGCAGTCACCCGAGCCGACGTGGCCCGGCTCGCCGGCACCTCACCCGCCCTGGTGAGCTACGTGCTCAACGGCGGTCCGCGCAGCGTCGCCCCCGCGACCAGAGCCCGCATCGAAGCCGCCATCGAGCAGCTCGGCTACCGGCCGAACATGTCCGCGCGCAGCCTGCGGATGAACCGCGGGCACGCGCTCGGCATGGTCATTCCGGACGGGGCGAATCCGTTCTTCGCCGAGCTGTCCGCGGTGATCGAGGCGGCCGCGTTCGCGCGCGGCTTCCCGCTGATCGTCGGGAATGCCGCGGGCGACGAGGCCAGGGAGCGCGCGTATGTGAGTGCGTTCATCGATCGCCGGGTCGAAGGGCTGCTGGCGATTTCTTCGTCCTGGGAGTCGGGCATCGCCGACGCCTGCGCCGCGGCGGACATGGCGTTGGTGGCGGTGGACCGGATCATCGATCCGGCGCGCTGCGCGCACGTCATGTGCGATTCGCTCGCCGGGGCGCGAATCGCCGTGCAGCACTTGATCTCCCACGGACACCGCGATATCGCCTGCCTCAGCGGACCGCATGTCTCGACCGCCGACGAGCGGGTGGCGGGTTATCGGCAGGCGCTGCGCGAGGCCGGATTGCCCGAAAGTGTCATCGTACGAGGCGAATTCGGCGGAGCAGCGGGCTACCACGCCCTCGGCGAGCTGATGAGCGGCCCGACCCTGCCCACCGCCGTGTTCGTGACCAGCGACCTTCAGGCGATGGGCATGCTGCGCGCGGCCTACGACGCGAACCTGCGCGTCCCCGGCGATCTCGCGATCGTCGGCTTCGACGGCATCGAATACTCCCGCTACACCAGGCCTGGTTTGACGACCATGGTCCAGCCGACCCGCAAGATGGGCGAACTGGCGGTGGAACTATTGCTGAAGCAGATCGACACCGGGTCGGCCGAGCCCGGCGTGGTCAGTTTGGGCGCGGAGCTGAAAACGCGCGGTTCCTGCGGCTGTGCGGACGAATTCTGAGTTATACCGCTGCCCGGCAAGCATTTACGCGATGCGGACGTTGCTGCCGAGGTTGCCGTCCAGCAGCGCCGCGCCGAGCGTGGTCACCTCGTGGCGCATGGCATTGCGGTGCCGCCAGCTGTGCACGAGTCCGGACTCGCGCAGGATCGACGCGTGCTCGCTCGCCGTCGCGGGCGAAATCCCCAGCCGCCGAGCGAGTTCGGTGGTGCTGCACCCCTCCGCGATCACCTGGAGCGCGGCCGCGCGGGTGCGGCCGAGCAGCGCGGTCAGGGCCTCGTTGGGCGCGCGTGGACCCCACGCGGCGGTGAAATCGTTGATGTCGCGCAGGGCCGGGACGATCACCGTCATCGGCGCGTCCTTGTCCACCAGGGACATCAGCGTGAGTGGCTGGGGCCAGGCGAACAGGGACGGGATGATGATCAGCCCGCGGCCGTCGAGGTGCTCGTCGTGGGTGCAATCGTGCTGGCGGTGCAGCTCGAGCACCGGTGCGCGCCAGCTCAGGTAGGGGTGCAGGTCGGCGAACAGCCGTTCCACGCCTTCGGTGGCGAGCGTGTGCGCCATCCGCTCGGCGGTCTGCTCGAGATAGGACTGGATGTGGGCCCAGCGTCCGGCGAACGCCACCGAATGGAACGCCTCGACCGCGTCGGCGACCGTGCGGCGCGCGGTGCCGTCGCGATCCGACAGCTCGGCCGTCCAAGCCGGAAGGGGCGCTTGGCCTTCCCGCGCCCGGCTGCGGATAACGCTGTCCACCTCCATCCGCAGTTCGTCGCGGGAGGCCAGATGCAACGCCTCGATGCCCGCGGAGATCGACCGGGCGCCCCTGGTCGGCGTGATCAGATCGAGAAACGAATCGTCGGCGGGCAAGATGTCGGCCAGCACACCGAAGTTGGCCGGCATCGCGCCGCGCACCTGGCTGCGCCAGCCCGCGAAACCGGCGACGTTCCTACGCTGCACCACCCGGGTGGCCAGCATGGTCTCGGCGATGGCGCCGAGCGGGGCGCCGACGCGGATGCGCAGCAGATCGTCCGGCGTGCAATAGATCCGCTTCATCCGCGGCTACCTCGCCTGACCGCGGACCGGCCATGCCCGTCCGCCACTGCCCTACCCCGATACCGCAAGACGGCACCTCCGATCACCAAGAACCTCGCCACCGTACCGCGATGAGCGGATCCAGTCCCAGCAAAAGGTCGTCGGCCCTCGCCGGAGACTCCTTCGCCGCCAGCTCGTCGCGCCGCGACCACATCGGTGCCAACCGCTGCCTGCCCCGTTTCCATTCCGCGACCCAGCTGTCGGCCAGCCGGATCACCATCGGTACGACGCCGCCATCGGCCTGTACCGCACTGTTTTCCATCATCTTCCAACTCCTCGTTGTCACTGTTCAGAGCCTATGAACGAGGAGGTAGCAAGGTCACCATGATTCGGCTCAGGCCGAAACACCGAGCAATCCATACCCATCGGCGAGCGGCCGGCAGGCCCGCTGACCACCGCAACGACACGCGATTGCCGCCGGTCGGTTGCCGAAGTCGGCGGGCAGCGCGGGCCATAGTGGAGTGATGGGCAACAAGAGGACGGTCGCGGCGGTGTTCGAACCGCTGGCGGAGGCCGCACTCGGAGCGCATCTGGCCGTGCGGTTCGAGTTCTGGGACGGCAGCACCATCGAACCCGAGGGACCATGCGCGGGGACCATCCGCATCCGCTCCAAGGACGCTCTGCGCCATATGGTCTGGGCGCCAGGCGAACTCGGGATCGGCCGGGCGTTCGTCTCCGGCGCGGTGGACCTGGACGGCGACATCTTCAGCATTCTCCGATCGCTGGCGACGACAGCGCCCAGCGACGCGAAACTTGGCCTCGACGCGGCACGCAAGGCCATCCTCGCGGCCAGGGAACTCGGCGCGCTCGGGCAGCGGCCCGCGCCGCCGCCGGAGGAGGCGCGGCCGCGACGCGGACCGCTGCACACCAAGCGCCGGGACGCGGCGGCGATCAGTCATCACTACGACGTGGGAAACGACTTCTATCGGCTGGTGCTCGGGCCGAGCATGACGTACTCCTGCGCGCGGTTCGTCGCCGAGCAGGACGACGGGCAGGCCGGCCCGAACGCGACCGTGTCCCTGGCGGACGCACAGCGGGCCAAGCACGATCTGATCTGCCGCAAGCTCGACCTGCGCCCCGGGATGCGCCTGCTCGACGTCGGCTGTGGCTGGGGATCCATGGCCATCCACGCGGCCGCGACCTACGGCGTGCAGGTGGTCGGCGTGACGATCAGCAACGCGCAGATCGAACTGGCGCGCGAGCGGGTCGCCGCGGCGGGGCTGTCCGATAACGTCGAGATCAGGCTGTCCGACTATCGCGACCTGCGCGGCGAGCAGTTCGACGCCATCTCCTCGATCGGCATGTTCGAGCACGTCGGCACCAAGCGGGCCGCGGCGTACTTCGAGACCCTGCGCGCGCTGCTGCGCCCCGAGGGCCGGCTACTCAACCACGCGATCTCCTCCGCGGGCGGGTCCGTGATGGGCGCTCGCTCGTTCGTCGGCCGCTACGTCTTCCCGGACGGCGAACTGGTCGACGTCGGCGAGGTCGTGCTGGCGATGCAGCGGGCCGGCTTCGAGGTGCGCGATGTCGAGGCGCTGCGCGAGCACTACGCGCTGACCTTGCGCGCGTGGGTCGCGAATCTCGAAAGTGCTTGGGCCGAAGCGGTTTCGCTAACGAGCGAAGGGCGGGCCCGGGTCTGGCGACTATATATGGCCGCCTCGGCCCTGGGCTTCGAGGACGGTGGGCTCGGACTGCATCAGGTGCTCGGCGTGGTGCCGGACGCACAGGGGCACACCGGAATGCCGGGAACCCGGCGCGCATGGCTATGAGCGCCGGGCCGGCCGAATTCAGGACCGGCTGCGCACCGGTTCGCCGCGGTACCTGGACTTCCCGCCGTCGATCCGCAGCAGCCGCCAGGTCAGCTTCGCCACCGGGTTCATCAGCCCGATGTCGGCGGCGAGCATGCGCGCCTCACCGAAGAAGTCGCGGCGACGCGCACGCGCTTCGGCGCTGCGCCAGAACAACTCCCGGCGAATCCCGAGCGGAATGTCGAACTCGCGGAACAGCGAGCGCGGCGGTTTCACGATCAGGTCACAGGCGATGAACATGATGATCGGATAGGCCAGCGACAACGTGCCGCGCTGCACGAACCCCAGCTTCGGCACCCGCTGCCGCAGGTACTCGTGCGCGAAGGCGATGTGGCGCGCCTCCTCGGCGATGTGGATCCGCATCACGTCGCGCATGATCGGGTGCACGTTCTCGCCCGCGCGCAACACCGACTTCTGCACGTGATCGATCGGCTCCTCGCCCGCGAGCACGGCGACGAAGAAGGTGGTCGGGAAGAACCGGCCGAGCAGCGGCACCAGCGGGCCGACTGCCTTCATGAACCGGCTCATGCCGGGCACGTCCAGGCCGATCCGGTTCACCATCTCCTGGAACATCAGGGTGTGGTTGACCTCTTCGGCGACCTCGTGATTGAGGTAGCGGAACTCACCGGATCCGTTCGGCACCACGGCGAACAGATAGTTCATCACGCCGCCGATCAGCACTTCTTCGAATTGCAGGCCGACCTTCGCGACGTTGGCCTGCCGCCACATGCCGATCTCGATCCGGCGCGCTTCGGACTGCGCCAGATACCAGGGATGCGCGCCGAGCGGATCGCTGTCCGCGGGCAGGATCCAGCGCGGATCGTTCGGCACCACCGCCCATTCCGGCGCGTCCCAGTCGATTTCGGTGTAGGGGTCGAAGTGTTTGTTCACCGACCCTTCGGAGAGCGTCGTCAGGATGCCCGCGTACGCGCTCTGCGCCGCGGTCCGAGACGGCGCCGTTGCCGACTTTGTAGCCATGACGTCTACCTCATATCCAGTCGAGGTTAATGTGACACATGTTTACAGTAACAGTCTGTCTCACTCAGATCTAGACCTCGGCGCGGAACAGATCCGATAGCTCGGCTGTTGCCTGAACAGGGGCCGAGACGAGACTGAGGATGAACGTGCGGGTCGAGATTTGGACCGATATCAACTGTCCGTTCTGCTACCTGGGCAAGGAGCGGTTCGGGCAGGCGCTGGCGGAGTTCGCACACGGTGACGAGGTCGAGGTGGTGCATCGGTCCTTCGAGCTGGATCCGAGCCTGGCCGCCGACGAGTCCGGGCCGGTGATCACGAAGATCGCGCAGAAGTACGGGATCAGCGAGGCGCAGGCCGCCGCCAACGAGCGCGGCATCGGGGCGCAGGCGGCCGAGCTCGGGCTGCCGTATGTGACCGAGGGGCGCGACTACGGCAGCTCCTTCGACATGCACCGGCTGCTGCACTTCGCGTTGGCGCAGGGCAAGCAGGAGGAGCTGCTGGACGCGCTCTATCGCGGGAACTTCGCGGAGCAGGAGTCGCTGTTCGGCGATCGGGAGCGGTTGGTCCGGCTCGCGGCCGGCGCGGGACTCGACGAGTCGAGCGTGCGCGCGGTGCTCGGCGATCCCGAGGCCTACGCCGACGCGGTGCGCGCCGACGAGCGGGAAGCGGCGCAGCTCGGAGCGACCGGCGTTCCGTTCTTCGTGATCGACCGCAAGTACGGTGTCTCCGGCGCGCAGCCGGTCGCGGTATTCGCCCAGGCGCTCGACCAAGCATGGGGCGAGCGACCGGTTATACCGACGGTCGGCGGCGCGGACGCGTGCGGCCCGGACGGATGCGAGCTGCCGGCTCGCGATTGACCTACCGAACAAGCGAATCGGCCCATGATCGGTAGCTACCGATCATGGGCCGATTCGTGGTCCGGCTAGGCGCAGTTACTCGGGGCGGGCTTGCCGCTGTAGCGACCGTCGAGCCAGTTCAGCATCGAGGGAAAGCCGACGACGGCGGTGGTCAGGTGATCCGGCGAGGGGAAGAGTTCGGATTCGACCCGCACGCCAGCACGGCAATACCGGTTGACCGTGTTCGTGATCGCGTCCAGCGGGATCAGATTGTCCTGCGGGGAATGCCATTCGAAGATCGGCACATCGGGCACACCGTCGTACAGCTCGACGCTGTTCTCGTCGGCCACCTCCCAGGCCTTCGGATCGTGCGCCATCACATTGTCTTTCGCGTAGTCGTCGAAGGCGTGCCCGGCGCCCCGCGCGATCAGGTCATTGGTGCAGCTGTTGGCGATGTCCCTGGCGGCAGCGAGCCCGCGCTGGCTCAGCGCATCGGTGATCGGCAGCCGGTCCGGATATTCCCGCTCCAAGCCGAGCACGGCGGCGAAGGCGAGGCCGAACGCCGGGTGCTGGTTGTGCCCGATGGCCCAGCCCATCGTCTGCAGGTTCATCGGGACACCGCCCTCGGCGGCGCCGACGAGGTTCACCTCCGGCGCGTACTTCGGCGCGAGTGCGGCGGCCCAGGCGGTCGCCATGCCGCCACCGGAATAGCCGGCCAGCGCGACCGGGCTCTTGCCGAGACCGAGCCGCGAAAGTCGCTGTGCGGCACGGACGCCGTCGAGGGTGATCTTGCCGCCCAATTTCGCCGCGCCGTACGCGCTGTTCGGGCCGAGGTGATCGGGCAGGGCGACCGACCAGCCGCGCAGCAGCGCGATGTTCAGCGCCGGCGCGAACGGGACGATGAAGTTCGTGTCGTTCGCGTAGAGCCCATGCGAGATCGCGCACTGGGTGCCGAGCCCGTTGATGATGTGCTGAAACGACAGCAGCGGCGCGTCGGCGCGGTGACCGTTCGGGGTCAGCACGGTGGTGGTCGCCGCGATCGGCTGGCCCTGGGAGTTGGTCGAGCGGAACTTGATCAGGGTGACCGAGGCGTTGGGGAAGTAGAACAGCGGCGGCATCGGACGGCTGTCCAGCACGTCACCGTTGGCCTTGCTGCCGATGTCGGCCGGCGCGGCGTAGAACGGGTCCGGGTCCGGGTTCGGCCAGATCGGCTGGGCGTTCGCGGTGGCCGCGCCCGAGGCGACCAGGACCGCGCTGACCGTCAGCGCGCCGAACGCCGCGAGGATCGGTCTCAGTTTCGTGCCACCGGTTGCCAACCGAAAAAGTCGTCTACCCACTGGGCTATACCTCCACTGCATCGCGAGAATTTCAGGTGATCCGGTGAACTGCATTTCACGTGCGCGAAACGACAATAGTCATCGATACGCCATTTGTCGTGGGCGTGCCGGTGCGAAAGTGTCGCAGATTACATGCCGGGCTGGATACGAATTAGAAGCTGGGCTTACAGTGCCGCGCCGGCAATGGCGAGCGCCGCCCATCCAAGCTGCCGTCTGGGTCAAAAATCTTGCTGGCCAGGCCGTTTCAGTGCCGTCCAGTGCCGAGGAAGGCCTGCCCACCATGGTGCCGATATGATTCCGTGGACACTTTTCAGTTCGGCCTTGAATTGCTTTTCAGTTCTACTTAAAAGCACTTCCATGGATTACCTATGATTATCCTGACGTAGCGCACTCCCGAGTCGACTATCCCGTTGCCGTCGTCCGGACAGCGTAATGGCGAGGGCCGGAACGGTCTATCCGAGAATCATCCGACGCGAAGAATTCACGCGCCACTAACGAGACGCTCCGGCGGAATTCACTGCGCGTGGGTCACGGCGCGGCGGTCCGCCGCCGGACCCGCGCTCTGCGGCGGCGCGCCACGGGACGGGAATAATGAACGCCCATCCCACGATTGCACCCGAGCATGACCAGCGCTGAGTTGTTGATCGATGCCTTCGGCCGCGTACAGGAGAACGTGCACGGCGCCGTGGCCGGCCTCACCCGCGACGAACTGGCCGTCCAGCTGGACCCGGGCGCCAACTCCATCGCCTGGCTGATCTGGCATCTGACCCGGGTGCAAGACGACCACGTCGCCGACGTCGCGGGCACCGAACAGGTGTGGACCGCGGCAGGCTGGGCCGAGCGGTTCGGCCTGCCGTTCGACGACACCGCCACCGGTTACGGCGACAACCCGGACGAGGTCGCGCGACTGGGTGAGGTGTCGGCGGATCTGCTCCTCGGTTACTACGACGCGGTGCACGAGCAGACGATCGAGTACGTTTCCGGCCTCACCGACGCCGATCTCCCCCGCGTCGTCGACACCCGATGGGATCCGCCGGTCACCCTCGCCGTCCGGCTGATCAGCGTCGTCGACGACGACATCCAGCACTCCGGCCAGGCCGCCTTCATTCGCGGAGTTCTGTTGCGCCGCAGGTAAACCCACCGCCCTGCGCCGGTTCTGGCAGCGCTGCGCCCGGCCTAGCGAGAGGCCGGCGGCCAGTTCTTCAGGACGGCGTCGAGGGCGTCCAGGGTTCTGCGCCAGGAGTCCTCGACGTTGCGCGGGTGCGTGTCGTATCTGCCGGTATTTTCCAGCGTGACATAGCCGTAGAAGGTGCCGTGCAGGAGGCGGATCGCGTCGGTCTGGTCGGGCTCGGCGAGGTCGTAGCCGCGCAGAATGGCCCGGGTCATCTCCGAGTGCCGCATCGCCGCACTGGCCGCCGCGGTGGCGGGGTCGAGGTCCAGTTGGGCGGCGGCGTAGCGGCCGGGGTGCTGCCTGGCGTAGTCGCGGTAGGCGTTGGCGAAGGCCACCAGGGCGTCCTTGCCCGCACGTCCGGCCAGCGCGTCGGCAACCTTGTCGGCCAGTTCGGCCAGGGCTAGCACCGCGATTTTCACCCGCAGGTCGCGAGCGTTTTCCAGGCGGGAGTAGAGGCTCGCGTCCTTGACGCCGATCCGGCGAGCCAGCGCCGAGACGGTCACGTTGTCGAAGCCGATGTCGTCGGCCAGTTCCGCTGCCGCCTGGATCAAGCTCTCGTCGGTCATCCTCGCGCGCGCCATGTCGCCCTCCTTCGTTCCTGCCACGTTAACTCATTTGCCTAATAGTCCTAGGTAAATTAGCGTAGATACTTGTTAAATAAGCCAGTAGCTACGACCGAGGGGAGACCTCCACCATGAATGCGTCGGTTTCCCAGGCCGCGCGCCCGACCGAGTTCGGTCGGATCTTCCCGCCGGACGAGGCCTGGCTCGCGGGACAGCCGCGCGAGCAGATCCTGCTGCCCGAGCTACCGATCATCGATCCGCACCACCACCTCTGGTACCACCCCGGATTCCGTTATCTCCTAGAGGAATTCGAGGCGGACACGGGCAGCGGGCACAACGTGATCGCGACCGTGCACGCCGAGGCGATGTCGGCCTATCGCACCGATGGGCCGACGGAGTTGCGACCGGTCGGCGAGACCGAGTTCGTGGCGAATTTGGCCGCGGTCGGCGATGCGGCGGGCGGCCGGACCCGGGTGGCGGCCGGGATCATCGGACGGGCCGACTTCGGCCTCGGCGCCGCGATCGTCGACAACGTCATCGAGCACCATATCGCCGCCGGTCAGGGACGCTTTCGCGGACTACGGTTCGGGGCGAGCTGGGACGCGAGCCCGCAGCTCGCGCTCAGCCATCCGGACAACCGTCCGCACATGCTCGCCGAACCGGCCATCCGCGACTGCGTGCGCGTCGTCGCCGACCGCGACCTGAGCCTCGACCTGTGGATCCTGGCCCCGCAACTCGCCGACGCCGCCGAGTTGGCCGACGCGCTCCCCGAGTCGCGGCTGGTGCTCAACCACTGCGGTGCGCCGCTCGGCTTCGGACCGTACGCCACCGACCGGGCCGCGCACTTCGCGACCTGGGCGCGGGGCATCCGCGAAGTGGCGCAGCGGCCGAACGTCGTCTGCAAGCTCGGCGGCATCCTGGCCACCGCCGCCGCCTTCGACTATCGGACCGCACCGGCCCCGCCGAACTCGGAAGAGCTTGCCGCCCTGTGGCTTCCCTGGTTCGAAACCTGCGTCGACGCGTTCGGACCGCAGCGATGCATGTTCGAGAGCAACTTTCCGGTGGACAAAATGGGCACCGGGTACGCGACGCTGTGGAACACCTTCAAGCGGCTCGTCGCCGGCGCCTCCGAAACCGACCTGGCCTCGATGTTTTCGGAAACTGCCCGCCGAACGTATCGGCTGTGACTTTGCGACCTCCAAGGAAAACCCCATGACGAACTGGATCACCACCCCCATCGGATTACCCATCCTGCGCGGCGCGCTCGAACTCGAGCACACCGCGAACGGCGTACTGCCGCACCGGCTTCCGGCCTGGGCCCGGGCGCAATACCCCGACGACTACCTGGCGATGGTCGAGGCCCAGCCGGCCGGGGTGCGCGTGGTATTCCGCACCAGCGCAACCGCCGTCGAGCTGGATGTGCTGCCGACGCGGACCGTGTACCGAGGCGCCCCGGCGCCGGCGGACGGTGTCTACGAGCTACGCGTCGACGGCAGACCCGTCGGTCGAGGCAGCGTGCCCGGCGGCACCCGGTACCTCATCGACATGGCCACGCAGTCGACGGTCGTCGAGCAAGGAGCGGTCGGCACCGTCCGGTTCGCCGGTCTGCCCGCCGAACCGAAGGATGTCGAGATCTGGCTGCCACACACGGAAATCACTGAACTGGTGGCCCTGCGCACGGACGCGCCGGTCGAGGTGACACCGGACCGCGGCCGCAAAACGTGGCTGCACCACGGCAGTTCGATCAGCCACGGCTCCAACGCCGAGGTACCGACCCAGACGTGGCCCGCGCTGGCCGCCACCCTGGCCGGGGTGGAGCTGATCAACCTGAGCCTGCGGGGCAACAGCATGCTCGATCCGTTCGTCGCGCGCACCATTCGCGACACCCCGGCGGATCTGATCAGCTTGAAGCTCGGCATCAACGTGGTCAACGCCGACGTGATGCGGATGCGTGCGTTCGTCCCGGCGGTGCACGGGTTCCTCGACCTCATCCGGGACGGGCACCCGACCACGCCGCTGCTGGTCGTCTCCCCGATCCTCTGCCCGGTCCACGAGGACACCCCCGGCCCGGGCGCCCTCGAATTCGACGGCACGAGAGTAAGTTTCCGCGCCACGGGCGACCCGGCCGACCGTGCCACGGGACGACTCACGCTCAACACGATCCGCGATGAACTCGCGCGGATCGTCAAGCAGCGCGCCGCCGAGGACGACAATCTGCACTACCTCGACGGCCGCTCGCTCTACGGCGAAGCGGACTTCGTGGAGCTGCCACTGCCCGACCAGCTCCACCCCGACCCCGCCGCCCAACGACGGATCGGAGAACGCTTCGCCGACTTGGCCTTCGGCGACGCCGGTCCGTTCAACGCATGACCACCTCGCCCCCGCTGCCGTCGGTAGCAGGGGCGAGGACTATCTCGGATCAGTCCAAATGTGTTGCAGCACTTAATCAAATTAAGTTGCGGTGATGTTCGTTGCGGGACGGTGACAAAGACAACAGGATGGCTACCGAGGTGTGTTGTCGCGGTCATGTCCCGGACAGACAGTGGGTCTGGACTTGGTCGGAGAAAGGGGTCCGGTTATGCGCCACAAGCCCGTTGCCTGGATGACCGCCGCGGCGATTCTCGGCGGAGTTCTGGCCTCGCCCAACGCTTCCGGTGAACCACCGGGTTCGCCCGCCCGGCATCCCGTCTCGTATCTGTTCAGCGATGCGGTGGCGGCCGAGGCGGATCATCCCGGCGCGCCACCGACCGGAGCCAACGACTGGTCGTGCAAACCTACCGCGCCGCATCCGAATCCGATCGTGCTGGTGCACGGCGGCCCCGAGACCGTGCGGCTGGACTGGGGTGCGCTCGCGCCATTGCTGGCCAACAACGGGTACTGCGTGTACGCGCTGACCTACGGTTCGCTGCCCGGCATGCCCGCACCGCTCGGCGCGCTCGGCGGCCTGTTGCCGATCGAGCAGAGCGCACAGCAGTTGCGCGACTTCATCATCAAGGTGCGGGCGGCCACCGGGGCACAGAACGTCGACATCGTCGCGCACTCGGAAGGCAGCCTGGTCACCGACTATTACGCCAAGTTCCTCGGTGGCGCGAACAAGATCGACCGCTTCATCTCGATCGGCCCGGGATGGCAGGGCACCAGCTCGCTCGGGTTCGGGGCGCTGTTCACCGCGCTGGCCGCCAGGTTGCGGCTCATGCCCGCACTGGGCGCCGTCCTGGATCCGGTCTGCGCCGCCTGCTTGCAGATTCAGGCCGGCTCGGAGTTCCTGCGCAAGCTGTCCGCCGGCGGCCCGACGGTTCCCGGCGTCACCTACACCAACATCGTCACCAGTCACGACGAGTTCGTGGTGCCGTACTCCAGCGGAATCGTGCAGGGGCAGAACATCACCAACCACGTCGTGCAGGACTACTGTCCCGGCGATCTGACCGACCATCTGCTGCTGCCCTACGACAAGGTGGTGGCTCAGCTCGTGCTCAACGCGCTGGACCCGACCGGCGCCGAGCACCCGACCTGCACGAGCACCCCGCCGAACAGCTGAACCCGCACGACAAGGTCCGCCGGCGTCGGCCGGCGGACATAAAGGTGCCGCCGAACTCCTCGTCGAGTTCGGCGGCACCGCTCGTGGGGAGTGCTACCAGCGACCCTTGCCCGCGAACTGCCCGAGGATCTCGTCGAAGCTCTTGCTCCACGCAGCCCACGCCGCATCGCCGTCGTTGTTCGACGGTGTATCGGAGCTGTCACCCCAGGGATTCCAGGAGTCGCCCGTATTCGCGGAATCGTCGGCACCCCACGAATCCCAGGGATTCCAGCCCGAATCCCAGGGATTGTCTCCATTGTCCGAATTGTCATCGGAACCGTCGCCCCACGGATCCCACGGCGAATTGTCGCCATTGTCCGAAGAGTCGTCGCCGCCTGGATTCCAGGGATTCCACGGATCCCATGGCGAACCGCCGGGCTTGCCGGGCTTGTTATCCCCGCCCGGCTTTTCTCCACCCGGCTTTTCCCCGCCGGGCTTCTCGCCACCGGGCTTACCGCCGGGCTCCGCGGGCTTCTCGTCGTTCTGCCTATTGGACGTGCCGAAGTCCTGCGTCCAGTACGGCGTGCCGTTCCGAGCCTTCGCGTAGCCGACGCCGATGTCCTTCAACTGGCAGTTCAGGATGTTCGCGCGGTGGCCGGCGCTGTTCATCCAGGCGTTGACCACCTCCTCCGCGTCGCGCTGACCGGCGGCGATATTCTCCGCCCAGGTCTGCGCCCGATATCCGGCGGCGCTGATCCGGTCGCCCGGATCGCCCTTCGACGAGTTGTGATCCATGAAGTTGCCGGCGGCCATATCTTCCGAATGGCCTTGCGCGGCTTGGGTAAGGTGGCTTTCCGCTTTCAGCGGTGCACAGCCCGCTTTGGCGCGCTCGGCGTTGGTGAGGCTGACCACCGTGTCGGCCGGAGATTGAGATTGGGGAGCGGCCAGCGCCGCCGGGGCCCCAGTGACGGCGGACAGGGCAATAGCCGAGACGCCGATAGCAGTGGAAAAAGACAGCATTGTAGCGGGAGAGAAACGCACTATTTCCTTCGAGAGTTGTCGAACTTATAGAAAAGCCACCGGCGGTATCAGCCGACCGGGGTCGGACCGAGCGCCAGTGGTTGCCAATCCGCGTCGGCGTCGGGGACGGCGGCCGCGGGGTCTTCGGTGACGGCGAGGTCGTCGTCGGTGGTGTCATCGTTGTAGATGTCGGCGGCAGCGATGTTGTCGGTGTCGTCGATGTCGGTGTCGTCGCTGTCGGTGTCATCGATATCGACCGCGGGATCGCCGGTGTCGATGTCGTCGCTGTCGTCCTCGGTGATGTCGGCAGCGGGCGCGGGCGCCGCGTGCCTGCCCTTCGGTGCCGGGCTCGGAGCCGGCGTCGGGCTCGGCTGGTTGTTGTTGGTGATCAGCTGGATCAAACCCTTCGCCAGCACCGGGCCGACCTGCTTCACCAGGTCCTCCAGCACCGCGCGCAGCGGTGGGGGCAGCGCCGCGCTGCCGGTGGCGAGCGTGTCCACGAGCGCGGCCAGCGGTGCCGTGTTCCCGCCCGGCTTACCGGTGCCACCCGGATTCGCGGTGCGCGGCTTGGCATTTCCACTCGGCGCCACGGCCGGACGATCGGCTCGGTGCACGGGCAGTTCGGCAGGCGCGGCCGCGAAACCGTCCGGCCGCGCCTGCTGATAGGACACGGGCGCCACCGAGACCACCGCGCGTTTCGGCGGCGCGACCCACACGCCGTCACCCGAGGTCGAGTTCGCGTCGTCGGCGATGGCCTGCCCCACGCCGCCGTTGGCCGAGACCGCCAGGCCGATCAGCGTCGCCGTCGAGAGCATCGCCAATCGCGCGGGGACGACGTTGTTTCGCGGCGCGCTGTGCTTCCCCATGAGTGCCTTCCTTCGAAATGATCGATCGCTGGCGAAGCCGACAGCCCTCCGCTGGGTACGACCTGATTCGAACTGCCGGTCGGGAGCCGTTTTCGACCGCCGCTCTGCGGTCAAGTACGCGGTCCTGCGGGCTGTCGGCTTCCAAAGTGGAGCGTAGAACTCGAGAGTGTGACGAACAAGCAGAACGGACATTCTTACAGCGAATCAAGATGCGATTAACTGATGTCCGATTTACCCATCACGACCAGATCACATCCACCACCTCCACAGATCACCACCCGATCACGGCACGGACACGAAGCACTCCGTTCAGTCCTTCCGGATGAAACAGGCCGAATGCCTATCGAAGGCTTCTCGAATGGCGCGGAGCGGTAGTTGTTAGCCCAACTGAACTCATGTGAGATTTGCCTTGAATCAGCACCTAGCCAAGGCCATTTGTGGTCAAAATGGGTGCGTGACGTGCATCCTGCGACGGCGAAGGAAGGTCATGCGCCCTCACTTGGCGAGCAATCGTTCTCCAATGACATCCCCAGGTAGGGGCTTCGCCGAGTTATTCAGTTGAAGGAACAAGGTGATCTGAGTAACAGGAAGGTTTAGCTTGGCGTAACGTTTGACGTAACAGTCATCGCAGTAGATACTGCTTGCACACAAGTCGGCGTAACACCCCGAAGGCGGTCATTCAGACTCTCGCCACAATTCGCGGATGAACGCACAGTTAACGAAAGAATGTGATGTGTTTGCCGGTCCATGTCGACCGGCAGGTGCCATGACTCGGTGACGGAATGCTCACTTAATTTTCAGTGTGGACCGAAGGTGCTGCGGATGAGCCGACGGCTCGATACAAAGGTTGCCGATGTCTGATTACCCCTTGCTAACTTCAAATACGATCACGCTGCGACAGTTCGATTACTTTGTCAACGCGGTACAACTCGGCTCGCTGTCCGCGGCCGCGCGGCGGTTCGGAATTACTCCGTCCGCGATGTCGCAACAGATCGACGCGCTGGAGACCTCGCTCGGCCGGAAGGTGTTCGATCCACGCTCGCGCAGGTCGAGACTCACCAAGTTCGGCCGCGAGTTCTTCGCCCAGGCCTCGGATGTGGTCGAGTCCGCCCGGCAGGCGATGGCCATGGGGCAGACCTTCGGCGACGGTGTGATGACCGTCGGCACCACGCCGACCATCGCGCAGAAGCTGCTGCCGCCGCTCATCTACCGGATGCGCCACGAACGCAATATCGACAGCATCGAGGTCCGGGCGTTCACCGACCTCCGCGAGCTCAACGCGACCCTGGAAGAGGGCGCGCTCGATCTCGCCGTCGGCCCGCTCGAGCAGTCCGGCTCGCGGGTCGTGCACTGCTTCGGCGAGGAAGAACTCGTGGTCGTCTGCCACCCCAGCCAGCGCAGCAGCTTCGACGGCTCATGGAAGCAGCTCGTCGAGGCGCCCTGGATCCGGTGTGGCTCGAATTCCGATCTCACCGATACGGTTTCGCGCGAGGCCGGCCGGGCGGGCGTGCACGTCCGGTTCGCCGTCCGCGCCCCCGACGTGACCACCGCGCTGAGCCTGGTGGAACACGGCGTCGGCGTCGCGCTGGTGCCGAAGATGGCGCTGCACGGGTCGGCCCGGCTGCTGTCCATCATTCGGCTGTCCCGTCCGATTCGCCGGGAACTGACCGTGCACGCGCGGGACAAGTCGATGCACGTGGAGAAGTTCCTCGAGGTCATCACCGACTCCGAACTCGTCCGGAAGTTCGGCGCCGCCGGGCTGCTGGAGGTCCGGCGGCCGGAACCCGAAGTCGCGCACCGCACCCCGGTACCGGTCGGCCCACTCCCCTCGTAACCCTCAGCGCGACAACAGAACTCCCCCGGCGGTCGCTGTTCATGCGCGGCGACCACGCAAACAGATCAGGCCCCGCCGTAGCGGGGCCTGATCAATGCCAAACGGTATTACTTGGGGGCGGGAGCCGGGTTGAACGGCTGGTTGATCGTGGTGAAGTACTGGATCGCCGCCGCGATCGCGACCGGCGCGGTGATGAAGATCTGGCCGGCCACCGTGCCGAGCGCGCCCATGGCGGCCGCGCCGCCCAGGCAGCCGGCGATGATGCCGCCGACGAACGGACCGAACAGGCCGACGATGGTGCCGCCGACGATCACGCCGCCGAGCGCGCCACCCAGGACACAGCCGACCGCCGCGCCGCCGAGGCCACCGACCAGGGTGGCGATCGAGGCGCCGAGGCTGATCGTGCCGGTCATCCGGGACCACGCGGCCTGCTCACGGTCGTACTCGGTCTTCCACGGCGCTTTGTCCTCGAACGGCAGGGCGACCGGCTTGTACGTGGCCTTGGCCATGTCGAGCTGCGGGGTCAGGGTCGCGGTGCGGCCCGCGACGTCGGCCGCGATCGGGAACTCGAACTCGTCGATGCGGAACTTCAGCGGGGTGCCGGCCACGACATTGCCGTTGGCCGCCTTGATCTTCAGCGCGTCGCCCTCGACGACGATCGAGCCCGCGTCGATGGAGACGATCGCCTGGGAGTCGGTGGACTCGGCGGTGAAATTGATCGGCGCGTCAGCGTCCGCGGCCGGAGCCGCGTTGACGGCGCCTGCCGAGACGCCGAGCGCTGCGATCAGCAGCGTTGCCGTCGCGGCAAAGTTCCTCATCAACATTCTGGATCCTTCTTAGGTGTGGTCGGGATGCGGTGAGCTTAGGGTAGGCACTCCTAAACCTGTCAAGGGGTACGTTTTACCCCTAACGCCCCCCGGACTGCATGCGCTATCGCCCCGGGTGCCAAAGGAAGGCAACGGGCTACGCGATTTACCGCCGCTCGGGCGGCCGGGGCACTCGCCGTGGCTACCTCTCCGCCCGGTCAGTGGGCACAAGGACGTCGAGCCAGGCGCTCAGCACCGGCTCGGCCGCCAAGGTCGCGAAGTCCGCCTCGTCCACTCCGGCGGAACGCCACTTCTCCACCAGTGACATCAGTCGCACCGAGTCCAGGCCCGCGTCCGTGAGATCCCCGTCGACCGGCACCGCGTCCGGTGCCACACCCAGCGCGGCCGCGATATCGGCGATCACGTCCTGGCGGCCGAGGGTAACCGGCTCGCTCATGATTTCCTCCGTGTAGTTCAGCAAGCCGGATCAGGCCGCATTCGATTGCCGCAGCGCGAATTCCAGCGCGTCGGTGGTCGTCACCGCGCCACAGCGGCGGGCGACGTAGTTCATCGCCATCAGGTGTTCGTCGCGACCGAAGTCGGCGGTCGCGTCCAGCACCACGAACGGCTTGATGTCGTTCATGAACGCGTCCGCGGCGCTGAGCATGCAGCCCATGTGCGCGTACACACCGGTGACGACGAGTTGGTCGCGGTTGTAGTGGTTCAGCAACTCGCGCAGGTCGGTCCGCTGGAACGCCGAGTAGCGCCACTTGGTCACCTGGATGTCAGCCGGGCCGGGCGTCAGGTCGCCGACCACCTCGGTGGCCGGGCCGGTGGTCAGTCCGCTACCCCAGAAATCCGCGAGAATGCCACGGCGCGAAGGGTGCTGATCGCCGGGCTGCATGGTGTAGATGACCGGAACGCCGGCCGCGTTGCACCGTTCGCGCAGCCGCCGGATGTTCGCGATGACCGTCGAGATCGGCTCCTGGTCCAGGTCATACGCGTCGATGAAGTACCGCTGCATGTCGTGGATCAGCAGCGCCGAACGCGACGGGTCCAGCGTCCACGGCACCTGATTCGCGACGATGTCGTCGCGATCCGGTATCGAATACGGTGCTATCGGCGGGATAGCCAACAGTCTTCTCCTGTTCAGTGATGTCGGACAGTGTCAGGCGTCGAACGTGGCGCCGCCATCGACCCGCAGGTCGTGCATGGTGATGTGGCGAGCACGCGGGGAAGTCAGGAAGTAGATGCTTTCGGCGACGTCCTCGGGCTGGGCCACCCGGCGCAGCGGGATGCCGAGGCGGAAGTTCGCGGGGTCGCCGGCCAGCACGTGATCGCGGGCGGCCGCGGACAATTCGGCCGCGTCCTCGGCCCACATGCCGCGCAACATCGGTGTATCGGTGGAGCCGGGGGACACCGTGTTCACCCGGACGCCGGCGGCGGCCACCTCCAGTCCGAGCGCCATCGCGAACGCGCGGGCCGCGGCCTTGGACGCACCGTAGGCGGCCATGCCGACCCGCGGGGTGCCCGCCGCGTTCGAGGTGACGACCACGATCGAGCCGCCACCGTTCGCGGCGAGCACGGCGGCGGCGCGCCGGGTGACGTTCATCGTCCCGGTGGCGTTCACCGCCAGGCACCGATCCCATTGCGCGCCGGTCAATTCCGCCACCGAACCGGTTTCCAGGATGCCCGCCGCGTGCACGACGGACCCGATCGGACCTATCCGCTCGGCGGCCGCGGCGAACGCCTTGTCCACCGCGTCGGCGTCGGTCACGTCGACCTGCCGCGCCTGGGTGACGCTCTCGCCCCGGTCCGAACCGATCTCGGCCGCGGTGTCGTGCACCGCGGGGTCCTGATCCCACAGCAGCACCGGCGCCGCCGATCTGGCCGCGAAGATCTGCGCCGCGGCGCGACCGATACCGCGGGCGGCACCGGTGACGATCACACCGCCCTCGACTTTACTGTCCCTAGGCATATGCTTAGCCTAACCTTAATTCTTGATAGAAGTAAATCAACGACGTTTCGGCTAGAAGGAGTTCCAGTGCCGTCTCAATCCGACCTAACCCCATGGCCCACAACGGAAGTCGAGCAATACCGCGCGTTGGGGTACTGGACCGGCGAGACCTTCGGCAGCATGCTCAGCGCCCGCGCCGCGGCGACGCCGGACGCGATCGCCGTGGTAGACGACCGTGACCGGTGGACCTACGCGCAACTGGAGACGCGCGCCACAGCACTGGCGGCCGGGTTCCTGAACCTCGGTGTGCGGCCGGGCGATCGGGTGCTGGTCCAGCTGCCCAATATCGCCGAGTTCGTCGAGGTGATCTTCGGGCTCTTCTACGCGGGCGCACTGCCGGTCTTCTGCCTGCCCGCGCACCGCCAGTCCGAGCTGATCCCGATCGCGCAGGCCAGCGGCGCGGTGGCGATGGTCACCTGCCATCACCACCAGAAGTTCAACCACGCAACGCTTTCCGCGATCCTGCGGGACAACTCCGCCGCGCTGCGGCACCTGATCATCGTCCCGGACCAGCAGGGCGCCGCGCTGCCCGGCGGCACGCACGCGCTCGACGACCTGCGCGCCGAACCCCGCGAGCTGCCGCGGGTGAACGCCGCCGACGTCGCGTTCCTGCAACTGTCCGGCGGCAGCACCGGGACGCCGAAGCTCATCCCGCGCACGCACGACGACTACCTCTACAGCGTGCGCCGCAGCGCCGAGCTGTGCGAACTCGACAGCAGCAGCGTCTACCTCGCGGCGTTGCCGGTGGCACACAACTTCCCGATGAGTTCGCCGGGCATTCTGGGCGCGCTGGTTGCGGGCGGCACCGTGGCGATGGCCATCGATCCCTCCCCCACCACCGCGTTCAGCGCGATCGAGCGGTTCGGCGTCACCATCACCGGACTGGTCCCGCCGCTGGCCCGGCTGTGGGTCGAACGCGCGGAAGCCAGCACCAAATACGACATTTCGAGCCTGCGGGTGCTGCTCGTCGGCGGCGCGCGCTGCCCGGACGAGCTGGCCCGCCGCATCCGCCCCGCGCTCGGCGCGACGCTGCAGCAGGTGTTCGGCATGGCCGAGGGGCTGGTCTGCTACACCCGGCTCGACGATCCGGAAGAGGTGGTGCTGGCCACCCAGGGGCGGCCGATGTCCCCGCACGATCAGGTCGCGGTGGTGGACGAGCAGGGCAACCACGTCCCGCCCGGCACCGACGGCCTGCTGATCACCAAGGGGCCGTACACAATTCGCGGGTATTACCGCAACCCCGAGGCCAACGCGTCCTCGTTCACCGCGGACGGCTGGTACCGCACCGGCGACGTGGTGAACCTGCGCCCGGACGGCAACCTGGTGGTCAAGGGCAGGCTCGGCGACCGGGTCAACCGCGGCGGCGAGAAGATCTCCGCCGAGGAGATCGAGGCACACCTGCTGGACCACCCGCTGATTCGCGACGCGATCGTCGTCTCGGTGCCGGACGAGCGGCTCGGCGAGCGCAGCTGCGTCTTCGTGCTGGCCGCCGACCCGGCCACCCCGCCCGCGCTCGGTCAGATCCGTCAGTTCGTCCGCGAGCGCGGCGTGGCCACCTGGAAGATCCCCGACCTACTCCAGGTCGTGGACAGCTTCCCGGAAACCAGCGTCGGCAAGATCAGCCGCCGCTCCCTCCGCGCCGCCCTCACCGCCCAAGCCTCCGCCACCTGACCTCGCCCGCCGGCGGTCGCCGCGCACGTCGTCGCCGTCATTCGCGTCGTACGCGGCGCCGCTGAGCGGATCCACCATCGACGGACCAGCCATTATTGTGTGTGGGTGCGTAGCGAGACCGAGGGTGGCGAGGACGTTTCGCCGCGGGAGCTCTTCGTCACCAGACTGGCCGAACTCTGGGAAGCCGCAGGCAATCCCACACTGCAACGAGTCGCCGCCACCACCGAAGCACGACTCAAAGCCGCACGCACACCAGCACAGAACCAGCGGTCCTCGATGCAACGCATCAGCGACTGGCGCAGCGGACGCAACGTCCCCTCCCGCTTCGAATCACTGGACCCGGTACTGGTGACACTGATCGCCCTCGCCCGCCAAACACCCGGGCCGGTCCCCTCGGTCCTGACGAACCGGACGAAATGGCGGCAATTATGGAAGCCGCCATCACCCAACCCGTGCGCCCCGCGGTACTGACCTCGCTACGCCGGGACATTCCGACGTTCGTCGGACGCGACGCCGAAGTACAACGGATCCTCGACGCCGCCAGGCCAGGTCGAGTCGTCTCCATCCACACCATCGACGGCATGCCAGGCATCGGCAAAACCGCCCTCGTCACCCGCGCGGCACATCTGCTGTCAGACAAGTTCCCCGACGGCCGATACTTCGTCGAACTGAACTCACACACCCCAGGCCAGACACCCGCCGACCCCGCCGAAGTCTTGGCCACCCTGCTCACCGGCCTCGGCATCGCACCCAGTCACATCCCCGACACCCTCGACGCACGCCGCGACCTCTGGCGCGACCGCGTCGCCACCAAACGAATCCTGCTCATCCTCGACGACGCACGAGACCACGACCAGATCGAACCGCTACTACCCGCCGGACCCGAATGCCTCACCCTGATCACCAGCCGCCGCCGACTCATCGCCCTCGACAACGCCCTCCCACTCCCCCTCGGCACCCTCGACCCCGATAACGCGGCAGACCTGTTCTGCCGCCTGGCCCAACGGAAACCACAGGGCAACGACATCGCGGCCGTCACCGCGCTCGTCCAGTTGTGCGGATATCTACCGCTGGCCATCGTGCTGCTCGCCGGCCGCCTCGCCCACCACCCCGCATGGACCCTCACCGGCCTGGCCGAAGACTTCCGCGCCGCCCAGGACCGACTCGGCGAACTCGACGCGGGCCATCGCGCGGTCCGTGCCGCCTTCACCGCCTCCTACGACAACCTGTCGCGCGGCCGGCAAGGGTTGTTCCGCACGCTGGGGCTACACCCGGGCTCCGACTTCGATGCCTATGCCGTCGCCGCGTTGAACGACATACCGCTCGCAGACGCCCGAACCGATCTCGAGGCGCTCTACACCGACAATCTCATCGAAGAGTCCACCCCCGGCCGGTACCGCTTGCACGACCTGGTGCGCGAATACGTCCGCGCCCTCGACTCGGCGGAGTCATTCAGCGAGGCCGCCACCGCAGTCCAGCGGTTGCTCGACTACTACCGGCGCACCGCCGCGGCGGCGGATCAATGGCTGACCCGAAGACCCCGCTCCGCCGAGGGTGACCGTACGCCCGGCGCCCTGGTGCGGGAATTCGACGACGCGGCACAGGCACTGGCGTGGATGCGGTCCGAGCGAGCGAACCTGCTCGCCTGCATCGAATACACCGCAGGCCACGATCCCGCACGCATGGTCGATCTGACCGAGGCGCTGGCGGAACTGCTGGAGCGCGAAGGACCGTGGTCATCGGCCCAGCGGCTGCACCGGCGCGCCGTCGCGGCCGCGGAACACATCGGCAACCGCCTCGGCCAGGCCAACGCCCTCACCAACCTCGGCGCCCTCCAGTGGCAGACCGGGAACTACGACCAAGCCACCGACCTGCTCTGGCAGGCGCGCGTCCTGTACCGAGAGAACGGCTACCCCATCGGTGAAGCCGACACCTTGGCCAACCTCGGCGGCTTCTTCCGATACGCGGGCGACAGCGGGCAGGCCGCCGATCTACTCCGGCAGGCGCGCACCCTGTACCGGGAGAATGACCATCCAGTGGGCGAAGCCGGCACGCTGGTCAGGCTCGGCGGCCTACTCCGAGACGACGGGGACTATCGGCAGGCCGCGGACCTGATCCAGCAGGCCTTGATTCTGTTCCGCGAGACCGGCTCCACGCTCGGCGAGGCCGATGCCCTCGGATTTCTCGGCAGCGTGCGCCGCGAAACCGGGGACTATCGGCAGGCCGCCGACCTGTTTCAGCGAGCGACGACGCTGTTCCAGGAATCCGGGCACCGCAGAAGCGAAGCCCGCTGGGTCGGCAACCTCGGCCTCGTCTGCCGGGATACCGGGGATTACGGTCAAGCCACCGACCTGATCCAGCAGGCTTTGGCCTTGTTCCAGGACATAGGTCACCGCCTCGGCGAAGCCATCAACCTCAACAATCTGGCCACCGTGTACCAGCGAACCGGGAACCATGAGCAAGCGGCCGATTTCTCCCGGCAAGCCTCGAGCTTCTTCCAGGACATCGGTTACCGCATCGGCGAGGCCGAAGCACTCGCCAACCTGGGGGCGGTATGCCGGGAGACGGGGAAGAACGCGGAGGCCGTAGATCTCTCCAGGCAGTCCTTGGCCTTGTTCCGGGAGATCGGTTACCGCATTGGGGAAACCGAAGCACTGAACAACACCGCGACGGTGCTGCTGGCGCTCGGCGAACTCGACGAGGCATCGACGATGTTCACCGAAGCGCTGACCCTCGCTCGGACCATCGGCAACCGGATCGAGTGGGCCCGCGCGCTGGAAGGCACCGCCCGCTGCCGGGCAGCTCTCGGCGACACCGTCGGTGCCGCCACTCACCTGCGCCACGCCATCGATATCTACCGCTGCCTCGGCGTGCCCGAGAAGGAGGCCGCGACAACCTATCTCGCAACGCTCGAAACCGCACCAGGCCCGAGGTGAAAGCTCGTCCCCCGGCACGTGTCGCGCGGGCGATTACTACCGAATGAGTTATCGCGCTAGGGTAGGCAAACCTAAATAAAATCCAGCCTGTCACAGCTCGGGATCGTGGAGAAATTACCAGATGGAAGGTACGCGTGCGCGGGTCAGGCGGTGGCCGGGGTGGCTGCTGGCGGCTGCCGTGCTGGTGGCCGCCTGTGTGCTGAGTCTGATGATCGGCACCAAGGCGATTCCGGCGGGGCAGGTGTGGGATGCGCTGTGGGGGTCCGACGGGTCGGCGGACGCGCTGGTGATCACCGAGTATCGGGTGCCGCGCACGCTGGTCGGGCTGCTCGCCGGGCTCGCGCTGGGCGTGGCCGGCTGCCTCATGCAAGGGTTGACCCGCAATCCACTAGCCGACCCGGGGCTGCTCGGGATCAATGCCGGAGCCGCCTTCGTCATCGCGATGGCGGTCTCGTTCCTGGGCGTCACCGAGATCACCTCGTACGTGTGGTTCGGGTTCGTCGGGGCCGCACTGGCTTCGGTCGTGGTGTATCGGCTGGGCACGGCGGGCCGGCAGGGGACGGACCCGGTCCGGCTGACGCTGGCCGGGGTCGCGATCACGGCGGTGCTCTCCGGGCTCACCAAGGGGTTGATGCTGCTGAACCCCAAGGCCTTCGACCACATGCGGAACTGGGACGCCGGATCGTTGACCGGGCGCGGTCACGATGTCATCGCCGGGGCGGCGCCGTTCATCCTCGTGGGCCTGGTGGCGGCGGTGATCGCCGCGCGCTCGCTCAACGCCGTCGCCCTCGGTGACGACCTCGCCCACGCGCTCGGCGTGCACGTCGGGCGGACCCGGCTGCTCACCGTCACCGCGCTCACCCTGCTGTGCGGCACCGCGACCGCCGCGGTGGGCCCGATCACCTTCGTCGGCCTGGCCGTGCCGCATATCGCGCGCTGGATCGTCGGACCCGACCAGCGCTGGATCGTCGCCTACTCCATGCTGCTGGCGCCGATCCTGGTGCTGGGCGCGGATACGCTGGGGCGCATCATCATTCGACCCGACGAAGTGGCGGCCGGGTTGGTGACCGCCTTCCTGGGGGCGCCCGTCCTGATCTGGCTGGCGCGGCGACCCCGGGTGAGTGCGCAATGACCGCCATCGATTTCGGCCACTCGGTGCTGGTGCTCCGAAACCGCCGCCTCGCCGCCAGGGTGAGCGTTCGCACCGTGGTGGTGTGCGCGATTCTCGTCATCGCGGCGCTGGCCGTGGCCGTATTGTCCCTCGGCACCGGCGATTACCCGATCCCTCCCGACCGGGTGTTGCGGGCGCTGTTCGTCGGGGATCAGCGTTTCGACCGGCTCGTGGTGTGGGACTGGCGATTTCCGCGCGTGGTGCTGGCGCTCGCGCTGGGCGCGGCGCTCGGCGTGAGCGGCGCGATCCTGCAATCGGTAACCCGTAATCCGCTCGGCAGCCCGGACCTGATCGGCTTCAACACCGGCGCGTACACCGGCGCGCTCATCGTCATGCTGGTGCTGGGCGGTGGCGGGTTCGAGACCTCGGCGGGTGCGTTCCTCGGCGGATTGGCCGCGGCCCTTGCCATTCAGCTGCTGGCCTTCCGGCACAACGTCACCGGCTTCCGGCTCATCATCGTGGGCATCGGCGTCAGCGCCATGCTGGCCTCGGTCAATACCTGGCTCATCCTGCGCGCGGATCTCACCGCCGCCATGTCGGCTGCCGCCTGGGGCGCGGGGTCGCTCGGCGGAGTCAGCT
This sequence comes from Nocardia sp. NPDC006044, assembly GCF_042871115.1. Taxonomy (NCBI): domain Bacteria; kingdom Bacillati; phylum Actinomycetota; class Actinomycetes; order Mycobacteriales; family Nocardiaceae; genus Nocardia; species Nocardia sp. NPDC006044. The sequence continues at coordinate 845,609 of NZ_JBIAID010000001.1, read as the reverse complement.
CGGCGCAGGTCGCGCCGGCACTCATCCTGCTGGCGGTGCTGAGCGTGATCGCTGTCGCCGCCGCGCCGCGCTTGCGGATTCTGGAGTTGGGTGACGATCTGGCCCAGTCGTTCGGCGTCCGGGTCGGACGCGACCGGCTGCTGCTGATCGTGCTGAGCGTCGCGTTCTGCTCGGTCGCCACGGCCATCGCCGGGCCACTCGCCTTCCTGGCCCTGGCCGCACCGCAATTGGGCCGCCGCCTGGCCCGCACGGCCTCCACCGCTCTGGCTCCGGCCGCGGCCATGGGCGCGCTGCTGCTGGTGACCTGCGACTGGATCGCACAACGGCTGTTCGCGCCCACGGCACTTCCGGTCGGCGTCGTCACCGTCTCGGTGGGCGGGCTGTATCTGGCGTATCTGCTGGTCGCCGAGGCGAGACGGAACTAAGGGAAGCGACGATGAACGAGAAACGCAGCGCCGGAACAGAATTGGCCGACGACGCGCTGGCCCAGACGAATGGCCACGGTACGTCGAAGGATCAGGTGCGGTTGCGCGCCGACCAGGTGCGCCTCGGCTATCGCGGCCGGACCATCAGCGATCAACTCTCGGTGGACATCCCGGACGGCGCGTTCACGGTGATCATCGGCCCCAATGCCTGCGGGAAATCCACCCTGCTGCGCGCGCTGGCCCGGCTGCTCACCCCGGAAGCCGGCGCCGTGCTGCTCGACGGCAAGGCGATCAGCGCCTATCCCGCGAAAGAGGTGGCCCGCCGCATCGGCCTGCTCCCCCAGTCCTCCACCTCCCCGGACGGCATCCGGGTCGCGGATCTGGTTGCGCGCGGCCGCTATCCGCATCAGACCCTGCTCCGCCAGTGGTCGCAGGCGGACGAGGCCGCGGTCACCGCGGCCATGGCGGCCACCCGCGTCACCGACCTGTCCGCCCGCTCGGTGGACGAATTGTCCGGCGGCCAGCGCCAACGCGTCTGGATCGCCATGGTGCTGGCGCAGCAGACGCCGATCATCCTGCTCGACGAGCCGACCACCTACCTGGATATCGCGCATCAGATCCAGCTGCTGGACCTGTGCCGCTCACTGAACCGGGAGTCCGGCCGGACCGTGGTCGCCGTCCTGCACGATCTGAACCACGCCTTCCGCTACGCCGATCACCTCATCGCCATGCGGGACGGCCGGGTGGTTGCCGCCGGTGCGCCGCGCGAGATCGCCACCGCCGAGCTGGTGCGGGAGGTCTTCGCCCTCGGCTGCCGCGTCATCGAGGACCCGGAAACCGGTACGCCACTGGTGATTCCACTCGCCGAGAACGCGGTGGACGAGAGCTGACAGCACCTGGGCGAACGGCGGGCCCGGTGACCCGGATCATGATTTCCTCTTGGAATTAATGTTAGGCTAACCTACCTTCGTCCTCCTTGCTGGATCTCATCGCGTCCGCGCGGACCGAGGGAGGGGTCGATACGTCGGTGGTGAAGGAGTTGCTGTGGGCCTGGTGGAACGGGACGACGCGGGCGCAGGTCATCCCGGATTGCCGCTCACCGGAGCGCAATTGGGTATCTGGAACGCCCAGCGCCTCGATCCCGAATCGCTCAGCTACATGGTCGGCGAGGTGCTCGAGATCTCCGCGCCCGAGACCATCGATGTGACGTTGCTGGACACCGCCATCCGCCGGACCATCGCCGAGACCGACACCATGCGACTGCGGTTCAGCGACACCGCCGACGGCCCGCGCCAGCAGATCACCGACCTGGAACCGGAACTGCGCCCGCTCGTCGACCTGCGCGGCGAGACCGATCCGATCGCCGCCGCACACCGGCTGGTCGCCGCCGAACGCGAACGTTCCGCCACCGATTGCCGCGCCATGGTCGATCGGCAGCTGTACACCTACACGCTGTTGCGACTCACCGACCGCGACGTGTGGTGCATCCAGCTCTACCACCATCTGATCATCGACGGATACAGCGCGGCCATGGTGTCGCGGCGAGTGGCCGCCCACTACACCGCGTTGCGCCGGGGCAGCGACGCACCACCGCCGCGATGGGGCTCGTTCCGGGCGCTCGTCGAGGAAGACCTCGAATACCGTGCGAGCCAAGCGCATCGGCACGACCGCGACTACTGGCGGGATCGGCTCACCCCGCTACCGTCGCTGGACGGACGGGGCGCGGCGCCCGAGGGAATTGTCGAGCAGACCCACGAGGCGCGCGCCGTGCTCGACGCCGACCTGGTGGCGCGCATCAAGGCAGCCGCGGCCGCGACCGGCATCACCTGGGCCGACATACTCGTCGCCGGCTACGCGGGATTCGTGCACCGGCTGCTCGGTGAGACCGACGTGGTCATCGCGCTGCCGGTGATGGCGCGAGTCGGCAAGGTCGCGCTCACCACCCCGTCCATGGCGGTCAATGTGCTGCCGCTGCGGATTCCGGTCTCCGGCCAGGACCGCCTCGGTGAGCTCGGCAAGCGGGTGGCGGACGCGCTGCGGGAGGTGCGGGCCCACCAGCGTTTCCGCGGTGAGGATCTGGCGCGGGAATTCGGCGGCACGCAGACCGGTGCGCTGCTGCACGGCATCGGCATCAATCTGAAGGCTTTCGACTTCGCCCTCGATTTCGACGGCGCCACCGGCATTTTGCGCAATGTCGCCGGTGGTCCGCCGGAGGATCTCGGCCTGACCGTCACGCCGCTGGCACAGGACCGGATCCAGCTCGGGTTCGAGGTGGACGCGCGGTCGCTCGACGCGGAGACGGTGCGCCGCCGGATGGACGCGCTGGTCCGGATGATCACCGAACTGGTCGATGACGCGGACCGGCGGATCGGTGCGATCACCCTGTATCCGGCAGAGGTCGGCGCGCGGATCGCTGTCGAACGGGCCGGCGCGGCGCTGCCCGGGCAACCCGCAGATGCGGTCGAGGTCTTCGACCGCATGGTGGCCGGACGGCCGGACGACATCGTGCTGGTCGGCGGCGACACCCAGGTCACCGCGGCCGAATTGGGTGCGCGGGTACACGGGCTGGCGCGATATCTGCGCGGCCGGGGTGTCGGCCCCGAGGACATCGTCGGCATTGCGCTGCCTCGCACCGTGGACATCGTGGTCGCCCTGCTCGCGGTGCGGCACGCCGGCGCGGCCTACCTCATGCTGGACCTCGGGCATCCGGCGCAGCGGCTCGCCGACATCGTCGACGACGCCGCGCCGGTGCTGATCCTGACCGGCGACGCGACCGTGGACACGGTGTTCGCCGATCGATCCGGCCAGCTGATCCGGTTGTCGGACAGCATGGTTCGAGAAGCCGTCGCAGAACTCGCGAGCGGTCCCCTGGCCGCGGCCGAACTCGCCGCGCCGCGCTCGGACGCGCATCTCGCCTACGTGGTCTACACCTCCGGCTCTACCGGAAAACCAAAGGGCGTCCAAATCTCCTGTGGCGCAATGGCTCAGCTGCTCCATCACCACCTATCGATCGACTACGCCGACGCAGCCGCGCGAGCGGGCGGACGGCAGCTGCACATCGCCCACACCTACTCCTTCGCCTTCGACGCGGCCCTGGACCAGCTGCTGTGGCTGTGGGGCGGACACCGGATCCATCTGTACGACACAGACATTCAGAAGGACGCCGCCGCTCAGATTGCCGCCTTCGACGCCGACCGGATCGACGTCGTCGACACCACCCCGTCCATGGCGAGCGCCTTGATCGACAACGGGTTGCTCGATGGCGCGCACCGCCCCGGACTACTGCTCCTCGGCGGCGAGGCGACCCCGCCCGCGCTGTGGTCGGCGATCGTCGCGTCAGAGGTGCCCGCCCGCAACATGTACGGTCCGACGGAGGCGACGGTCGATGCGCTCAGTGCACCCCTGACCGGTGCGGTGCCGCACGTCGGCGCTCCCCTGGCCGGCACCCGCGCCTATCTGCTCGACGGCGGGCTGCAACCGGTGCCGGACGGCGAGATCGGCGAGTTGTACTTGGCCGGAGAACAATTGGCGCGCGGTTACCTCGGCCGCGCCGCGCTGACGGCCGACCGCTTCGTCGCCGACCCGTTCGCGCCGGGTGAGCGCATGTACCGCACCGGCGACCGGGCCCGCTGGCTGCCCGGCCGAGGCTACGACTATCTCGGCCGTGCCGACCAGCAGATCAAAGTGCGGGGGTATCGCGTGGAATTGGGCGAGGTCGAGGCCGCCCTCGGTGCGCTGCCCGGCGTGGCCGCCGCGGCGGCCACCGTCCGCAAGACCGGCGACAGCACCCGATTGGTGGGTTATCTGGTCCCGGAGGCGGGCCGAACGCTCGACGCCGACCAGTCGCGGCACCAGTTGACCACCATGGTGCCGGACCACATGGTCCCCTCGGCACTCGTGCTGCTCGCGGCCCTGCCGACCACCGTCAACGGCAAGCTCGATCGGGCGGCACTACCTGCGCCCCAACTGGTTTCGGCCGGGCGGCCGGCCCGCACTGAACCCGAGCGGGCGGTCTGCGGCGTGGTCGCCGAGGTGCTGGGGGTGGCGCGGGTCAACGCCACCGACGACTTCTTCGGGCTCGGCGGCGACAGCATCACCGCCATCGGCGTGAGTAGTCGATTACGTGCCCTCGGCTTGGCCGTGCAGCCGAAAACCCTGCTTGCCCAGCGTGATCTGGCCACCGTCGCCGCCGCGGCCCAACCCGTGGAGCACGGTGCAGACACCGCGTCGCCGGACGAGGCCACCGGCCCGGTCCCGATTCCGCCCCTGGTGGGCGCACTGCTGGAAGCGAACCCGGGCGGCAGCGGCATCGCCGGATACGCCCAGTGGACGGCGCTGACCCTGCACGAGGACGTCTCGCTCGACCAGCTCACCACGGGCCTGCAAACCCTGCTCGACCGCCACGACGCGTTGCGGCTGGTTTTCGACGCAACCGGCACCGATCCCGCACTGGCGGTCGCAGAGGTCGGCGCGATACGCGCGGCCGATCTGGTCCGCGAGATAACCCTCCACCACCGGCGAACGGCGAACGCGCCCGCTACTGTCTCTGATCCTGTTGACCCGCATGGGACATCGGCGGAGTCCAACGCGACGCTCGTTGAACAGGTCGCGGCGGAGCTGACGACGGAATTGGATCCCGCCGCGGGCATCGAGATCCGCGCCGCGCTGATCCGGCTGGCGCCAGAGATGCCCGACCGACTCGTCCTGGTTGCCAATCACCTTGTGGTCGATGGTGTTTCGTGGCGAATTCTGGTGCCCGAACTGTACGAGGCGTGCGTATCGGCGAGGGAAGGACGCCCGGCGCGGCTACCGGCCAAGGGCAGTTCGTGGCGACGGCACGCGATGCTGCTCGCCGGGTCCGGCGCGACGGGCGGGTATCGCCGAGAACTGGCGCACTGGCAGCACGCCCTCGGCGAAGGACCGGTCGCGGCGTTGGGCGATCGGCCGCTCGACCACGGCCGCGATCTCGTCGAAAGCGCGGACCGCACCAGGACTTTCGCCGCACCGGAGATTTCCGACGCGCTGCTGCGCACGCTGCCCGCCGCGTATCGGGCGAAGACCGACGACGTGCTGCTCGCCGCCCTCATGCTCGCGATCAATGCCTGGCGGCACGAACGCGGCGAGGCGCTCGAGCCGGGCCGGCCGGTCACGGTCGAAGGGCACGGACGTGAACCTCTCAGCGCGGATACCGATTTCGCCGGCACTATCGGCTGGTTCACCAGCGAGTATCCGGTGTGGACGCCCGCGACCGGTATCGGTGACCCGGACGGGCTCGCCGATGCCCTGGCCGGTGGCGCGGCGGCCGGACGGCTGCTGCGCGCGGTCAAGGAGGCCAAGCGGGCGGTCCCCGGCAACGGGGTCGGCTATGGCGTGCTGCGCAGGCAAGACCCCGAAACCTCGCCACTGCTCGGTGCTCGGCGGGCGCCCGAGGTGCTGCTCAACTATCTCGGCCGCTTCGGTGGGGGCACCGCCACCGGCTGGAGCTTGCCCGAACACGATGCCTTCGCGGTGGTGGAACCGCCGGAAAAGGCACTGACGGAGGTACTTTCGCTCAACATCTTCGTACACGAAGACACCACCGCACAGTCGGGCGCACCCCGGATCGCGGTGGAGTGGACAGCCGCGAGCCGAATTCTCGGTGCCGAGGCCGTCACGCAGTTACAGCGCCATTGGGAGATCGCACTGGAGGCATTCGCCGTGCACGCGGTGTTATTCCAGGGTGGCTTGACGCCGTCGGACTGCCCCGGCACGGGGGTCTCGCAGGACGTCATCGACACGCTGGAGGCCGCGCACGGTCCGCTCGCCGAGCTGCTGCCGCTCTCACCGTTGCAGGAAGGGCTGCTGTTCCACGCGATTCGTGATGGGGCGGCGGATGTGTACACGTTGACCGCACGGGTCGATCTGCACGGCCCGGTCGACGGGCAGCGGCTGTCGGCGGCCTTCGACACGGTGGTCGGCCGCCATCCGAATATGGCGGCGGCCTTCCATTACGCGGGTCTGGACCAGCCGGTCCAGGCCATACCGCGCACGGCGCACATGCCGTGGCGAGAGGTCGACCTCTCCGGGTTGCCGCCGCGGGCAGCAGTGTCCACCGCGGACCGGCTGGAGGCCGAGGCGACTCGGCATCGATTCGTGGTGGATCAGTCGCCGATGTTGCGCGCCACGCTGATTCGCCTGCCGGACCACGAGCACCGGCTGGTGCTCAATGCCCATCATCTGATAATCGACGGCTGGTCCACGCCGATCGTGCTGCGCGAATTGCTCGCCGCCTATCACGGCGACGGGCTGCCCGTACCGGCACGATACAGCGACTATCTCGCCTGGATCGGCGCGCGGGATCGCCGCGCGGTGCGGGCGGCGTGGGCGCAGCGGCTGGCCGGGCTCGCCGCACCGACATTGGTGCGGGAGAACACCTTCCGCGAAAGCGAGTTCGCGCAGCGGCCGATACCGCTGGGCCGGGAGCTCGCGGCGGCGCTCGCCGATCTCGGCCGTCGCCGCGGCCTCACCATGAATACTCTCGTGCAGGGAGCGTGGGCGGTGGCGTTGGCCGGACTCACCGGTCGCACCGATGTGGTGTTCGGCGCGACCGTCTCCGGCCGGCCCGCCGAGCTGACCGGGGTGGAGACCATGGTCGGGCTGTTCACCAACACCGTTCCGGTGCGCTGCGCGCTGGACCCGGAGCGAGGTCTGCTCGATCAGCTGACCGATTTGCAGGAAAAGCAGTTCGCCATGCAGGAATTCGATCACGCCGGGCTGGCGAAGATCGAGCGCATCGCCGGGATCGGGCAGTTGTTCGACACCCTCGTGGTATTCGAGAACTTCCCCAATTCCGGTGCGCGGCAACCGGAAGCGCATGCGGTGCGACTGGGTGCGTTCCACAACCACGGTGCCACGCACTACCCGATGACGTTGGTCGCACCGCCCGCGGCCCGGCTGGAGCTGCTGATCGGCTATGACCGCGGCGGCATCACCGACACGACCCTGGAGTGGGTCGCCGACCGGGTCGCCGCAATTCTGCGCGAAGTCACCGTCCGGGCGGATGTCCGTGCCGCGGAATTCCTCGATCCCCCTGTCCAGACGCAGGTTTCGCCGCAGGGCACGACCTTGGCCGACTGGGGTACGGCGGTCGATCCGGACGCACCCGCGGTCACCGCCGACGGCGTGACCATCGACTACCGGGAGTTCGACGCCCGGGCCAACAGCCTCGCGCGACGCTTGATCACCCGGGGCGTCGGCCCGGAATCGGTAGTGGCGGTGACCATTCCGCGCACCATCGACGCAGTGATCGCCGCGCACGCGATCTGCCGGGCGGGTGGGGTGTACCTGCCGATCGACGCCGAACAGCCCGCGCAACGGATCGAGCGGATCTTCGAAACCGCGGCACCCGCAGTCGTTCTGGACTCGCTGGACGGGTTCGAGGTCGGCGAGTTCTCGACGACCGCGCTCACCGACGCCGACCGCATCGCGCCGTTGCGGCCCGCCAACTCCGCGTACCTGCTGTTCACCTCCGGATCCACCGGCGTGCCCAAGGGCGTGACCGTGTCGCACGCGGCGATCATCAACACCTTCGAGTGGTTGCAGCGACTGGACCGGTTCGGGCCCGGCGACACCGTGCTGTACCGGACGCCGCCGGTGTTCGACGCGTCGCTGCTCGAGATCTTCCTGCCGTTGCACGTCGGCGCGCGGATCGTGCTGACCCGGCCGAACGGGCATCGCGACCCCTACTACCAGGCGCGACTCATGCGCGACGAGCGAGTGACCGCCATTCAAATGACGAGTTCCATGCTGACGGTGCTCGCCGAGGAAGCCGACCTGAACGGCTACACCGACCTGCGCTGTGTCTACACCGGTGGCGAGGCGCTGCCGCCCGCGACCGCACAGCGGATGCGAGCGCTGACCGGAACCGTGGTGCACAACCTCTACGGCCCGACCGAGGCCGCGGTGTGCATCACCCATCACGAGACCGTCGACGCCGACCTGCTGTCGGTGCCCATCGGCGTCCCGCCCACCGGATGTGGGGTGCGCGTGCTGGACGAGCGGCTGCGGCCGGTGGCGGCGGGCGCTATCGGCGACCTGTACCTGACCGGCACCCAGCTGGCGCGCGGGTACCTGTCCAGGCCGGACCTGACCGCCGCGGCGTTCGTCGCGGACCCGTCCGGGAGCGGCGAACGGATGTACCGCACCGGCGATCTGGTGAAGTGGAACGCGGCGGGCGAACTGGACTACGTCGGGCGCGCGGACAGCCAGGTCAAGCTGCGCGGACAGCGCATCGAACTCGGCGACATCGAATCGGCCCTGCTCACCTGCGCCGGTGTGGCGGCCGCCGTGGTGCTGCTGCGCGAGGACACCCCGGGCGACCAGCGTCTGGCCGCGTATCTCATACCCAGTTCCGGCGTCGAGCTCGACCCGGCGAGCGTACGCGAACAGTTGCGAACATCGCTGCCCGCGTACATGATTCCCGCCGCGTTCCTGGTGCTGGACCATATTCCGCGCACCTCCAGCGACAAGATCGACCGCAGGGCGCTGCCGATCCCGACCTACGAGGCGGACGCGGGCGCGGCGGGAGTGCGGCCGGGCGCGGAGATCGCGGCACCCGTGATTGCGGGTGCGCCGACGGCCGCAGCCACCGGCGGTACGACAGGCCAGGTCGACGGGATTCGGGCGGCCATGGCCGCGGTGCTGTCGCTACCCGAGTTCGCCGCCGACGACGACTTCTTCGCGGCGGGCGGGCATTCGCTCAGCGCGATTCGATTGGTCGGACGGCTCGGGCGCGCGAGCATCGCGGCGACCCTCGACGACGTGTTCGCGGCTCCGACACCGCGGGCACTGGCGGCGCGAGTCGGGGTGGCCGAACCCGGCGCGACCGGGGTGATCGAGGGGCTCGCCATGCTCGGCAGTCGCCTCGAGCACGTGCTGCCCTTGCGGACCCGCGGCGCGGCCGCGCCGCTGTTCTGCGTGCATCCGGTGGGTGGCACCGCTTGGCAGTTCGCCCCGCTGGCCACGCTGTTGCGGGCCGACCGGCCGATCATCGGCTTGCAATTGCCGACCCTGAGCGACCATGACTTCGAGGTGAACACCATCGACGAGTTGGCACGGCACTATCTGACCACCATTCGCCGCATCCAGCCGCAGGGGCCCTACCACCTGCTGGGCTACTCGCTCGGCGGCAATATCGTCCATGCGCTGGCGGCCGCGCTCGAGGCCGACGGTGACGCCGTCGCCTATGCCGGTCTCGTGGATTCGCATCCACTGTCCAATCTCACCGAGCGGGCCGAACAGAGTATCGCGGATCCGGCACAGCTGGATCGGCTGCTCCCCGAAATCCCAGAGGACACACCGGAACTCGCGGCCGCCATTCGTGGCGCCGCCACTGTACTGCTGCGCCTGGTCCTGCGTTCCGAGTCGCCGCTCTATACCGGCCCGATGGCGCTGTACTCCGGCGACACCGGTACCGAACCCGCACGCGCCGAAGCCCAGATGACGGGCTGGCAGGCGGCGGGCGCCCGGCTCACCGTCCGCCGATTGCCCTACTCGCACTTCGACATCGTGTCTCCGACGGGCTGGACCGAAGTCGCGGCGCTACTCGACGTGGATCCCCGGATCCGCACCTGACCTCCCCCCAACAAGAAAGAAACTCTCCATGTCGCTGTACCGAAAGACGGCCCGCCTGCGTGCCGCCGTCGCGCTGCTGATCCTCGCGCTCGTCGCGGTGGTCGCGGGCTGCACCAGCTCCGCCACGGACGAATCGACCAAGTCCGGCACCCGAGAGGTGCAGACCGCCAAGGGCGCGGTCACCGTGCCCGCCGACCCGCAACGCATCGTGGTGGTCAACGGCGTGCTGGCCGGATACCTCTTCGATCTGGGCGTCAAGGTGAAGGCCGCGGATCCGCGGATCCTGGGCGTCACGATGAAGCCCGGTGAGTTCCCCGCGGCGTGGGGCGCGGAGGCCAAGCAGCAGGGCACCGTGGCGGTGCCCTCCGGTGACGACATGAACCTGGAGTTCATCGCGGCACAGCAGCCGGACCTGATCGTCGGCGGCGGGCCGGGCTACCCGGGGCAGCAGTCGATCAACAACTACGACAAGCTCACCGCCATCGCACCCACCGCGCTCGTGTCGTCCAACGCCACCGACTGGCAGGACCAGTTGAAGTCGGTGGCCGACATCGTGAACCGCTCCGCGAAGGTAGACAGCCTGATCAGCGCGTACAACGACAAGGTCGCGAAGGTGAAGGCCGGGATCAAGCTGCCGCAGGGCGCGACCGCGGTGATGCAGTCACGCAAGGACGGCAAGCCCACTCTGATCGCCCCCAACACCTCGCTGGCCACGCTGCTGTCCTCGGTCGGCTTCACCATGGACGACAAGGTCGAGGCCAAGGCGGGCAACCCGGCCCGGCCCGCGGCCGGCGACTGGGTGACCTTCAGCCCCGAGCTGCTGAGCACGGTGGTCGACGCCCCGGTGCTGTTCGTGATCACACTCGACGGCGGCCGCACCATTGCCCAGCTGAAGGAAGACCCGCTGCTGGCCAAGCTGCCCGCCTTCCAGAACGGTCAGCTCTACGAGCTGCCCGCGACCAGCCAGCGTCCGGACTACCGCACCGCCATGGCCACCCTCGACCTGTTGGCGGAGCGCTTCAAGTGACATCGTTCGGTGGCTTGCTGATCGACACCTCGCCACTGCGGGCCAGCCGGGAGTTCCGCAATGCCTTTGCGGCCCGGCTGATCTCGGTGCTCGGCATCGGCCTGCTCATGGTGGCGCTGCCGGTGCAGGTCTACCAGGCCACCGGATCGTCACTGCACGTCGCGGGCGTCACCGCCGTCACCGCGGTCGCCCTGTTCGCCGGATCCCTGGCGGGCGGGGTGATCGCGGATCGGTACGACCGGCGAGACGTCATCCAATGGTCACGTAGCGCAGCGGGTTTCGGCTTCCTCGCGCTCGGCTTGAACGCCCTGCTGCCTGATCCGTTCCTGGCCGTCATCTACGCCGCGGGCGTGGTGGACGGCCTGGCCGGTGGCGTCAGCGGATCGGCGCTCATGGCGCTGATCCCCAAGCTCGTCGGCCGCGAGAAGGTGGCCGCCGCGGGCGCGCTCACCTCGCTCACCACCGACCTCGGCACCATGGTCACCCCGGCGCTGGCGGGACTGCTGATCGCGAAATCCGGTGTGGGGCTGGCCTTCTTCCTCTGCGCGGGCGCGACCGTCGCCACGGTGGGGCTGATCCGATCCATCGGACCGCAACCGCCGCCGCAGCGGGAGATCGCGCATCCATTGCGCGAACTCGCCATCGGCATCAGATTTGCCGCCAGGCACCGGGTCATCCGCGCCGCGCTGTTGACCGGCACGATCGCCATGCTGGTCAGCGGTCCGCTGGTGCTGCTACCCGCCCTCGCGCACGACGAACTCGGCGTCGGGACAACAACTCTCGGCCTGCTCTACGCCGCACCCGGCGCGGGCGCGGTGCTCGGTTCGCTGACCAGCGGCTGGATCGGCCGCAGCACGCGGCCCGGCCGGGCGCTGCTGATCTCGATGGCGGTCATGCCGATAGGCGTCATCGTCGCCGGTCTCTGGCCGCATGCCGCGCCGGCCTTCCTCGGCCTGGCCGGATTCGGCCTGGCGCGGGCGTTGAACATCGTGCTGCGCTACACGATCCTGCAACAAGAATCCCCGGAGGAACTGCGTGGCCGGCTCTCCGGCCTGCTGATGGTGCAGGCGGTGACCGGGACCGCGGTCGGCTCGATGACGGCCGGCCTGGTCGGCCAATTCTTCGCGCCCGGAACCGCTCTCGTGGTCTACGGGCTGTCCGTACTGGTTTTGGGCGGGTTGACGGCGGTCGCCGCCGCCCCGCTGATGGGAAGGGAGAAGCCCTGATGGATCGTGCCGGTTATGCCGACCGCATCGCCGAGGTGCTGTCGGGTACGCACGGAGCCAAAGTCGGATACCCGATCGGTCTGTGCGCGGTGCGGGTGCTGCGCACCGAGCAGGTGGGCGCGGGCTTGATCCGCATCACCTTCGGCGGTGCGGATCTCGCCGGATTCCACAGCTATGTGCCGGATGAGCATGTGCGACTGGTCTTCCCGGACGAGCAGGGCGTGCTGCGCCTGCCCCGGAAGGACGGGCTCTCCCTGGAGTGGGGCAAGCCGCGTCCGGTGTCGCGGGAGTACACCGTGCGGCGGTTCAGCGCCGCGGACCGGGAGCTGGACATCGACTTCGCCGTGCATCCCGGCGGGCTCGCCTCGGATTGGGCGCTGGCCGCCGTCCCGGGCACCCCGATGCACATCGCCGGCCCGCCCGGTGGCGTGGTCGTGCCCACCAGCTACAACAGGTATCTGCTCGCCGGTGACATCACCGCGCTGCCCGCCATCGCGCGCTGGCTGGAATGGCTGCCGCGCGCGTCCGCCGGGTGGGCGGTGATCGAGGTGGGCGGTCCCGAGGAGGAGATCCCGCTGGACGCACCCGCCGGCTTCGAGGTGCACTGGGTGCATCGCGGCCACACCGCGCCCGGTACCGGCGATGCCTTCGAGAAGGCGCTGCGCGCCATCGAAGTGCCCGCCGGAGAACGGACCTACGTCTGGCTGGCCGGCGAGTCGGGTGTGCTGAAGCCGCTGCGCCGCTGGGTGCGCGGCGACCTCGGCATCGATCCGAAGGACTGCCTGATCGCCGGATACTGGAAACGCGGCATCGCCGACTACGACCGAGACGAATAGGAACCGGCCGGCGCGCTCAGCGAGCCGGCTGGTACCGGTTCTTCAAGAAGTAGTCGACGACTGTGCGGCCGACGGTGTACCCGTTGTCGAGGGAGAGGCGGAAGCCCGCGGACTGCTGTTCGAGGTGGTCGAGCACACTCTGGCCGGGGTAGGGCTGATCGAAATTGCTCACCGTGCGCAGGGCCAGGTAGCGGTCGAGATAGCCGTGGCGGTCGAGGACGGCGGCGGTGGCGTTGTCCTCCATCTGCGTGGTGCAGTACGTGCCCTGACCATTGGTGCGCACGCCCATGATGTGGCGCGCGGTGTCGGAGAGTTCCTTGCCGGAGAACCAGTCGTCGCCGGTCATGGTGTCGCACTTGGTCACCGACGGCTTGCGGTCGCCCTGACCGAACTGGACGCGTTCGGCGGCGGCCGCGGGGCTGTCGGCGAGGGTTGCGTGTTCGGTGAGGCCGAAGGCGGTGTCGATCAGCTGATCGTTCAGGCGATAGGCAGCGGTGTTGTAGTTCTCGACCGGCCGGTAGCCGTACGGCAGGCTCGGCGCTTCGGCCGGGATCAGGTGGTTGCCGAGGTCGAAGTCGACGACCCAGCGGGCCCAGGTCGCCGAGCCGAGGGTGGCCTGGTCCGGCGGCGCGCCCGCGGTGCCGACGGTGAGGAAGTGGGCGTTGGTGAAGTCGAGTTTCGGGCTGTCCAGCACGGCCATCATGGTGGCCGCGGCGTTGGCCTTGCCCTGCCCGGTCTCGGCGACGCACAGTCCGTCGGCGTTGCAGTGCACCGGCTTGTACGAGGTGGGGACCTCGACGGTGATCGGCAGCGACTCGCGCTGCAACCACGGCTCGACTTCCGGATCGAACATCGTGATGACCAGCACGCCGACCTTCACCGGCGCCGGCGACGATTCCCCCGCACCACCGCAGCCGGTCGCCATGGCGACCGTCGTGAACACCGTCAACGCGACTATCCAGCGACGTAATGGCATCGGATGATCCTATGACAAGTCCGCTTGCCGCCGGCTACCGCGCCAACCCGAACGGCCGACAATCGCACAGCGCCACCCATGTAGGTTGGACGACAGGTTTTCTTGCGGCACAAGCGTGGCGAAGTCCGCGCCGAGTGAAAGGCCTTTCAGCATGACGTCATCGGCGGGATCGAACGCACGCGCCCACATCGGGGTCACCGGCCTCGCAGTGATGGGAAGCAATATCGCGCGCAACTTCGCCCGGCACGGACACACCGTCGCGCTGCACAACCGCAGCGTCGCCAAGACCGACGCGCTGCTCGCGGCGCACGGCGACGAGGGCGACTTCGTCCGCACCGAGACGATCGAGGAGTTCGTCGGCGCGCTGCAGAAGCCGCGCCGGGTGCTGATCATGGTCAAGGCCGGCGACCCGACCGACGCGGTGATCGAGGAACTCGCCGCCGCGATGGACGAGGGCGACATCATCATCGACGGCGGCAACGCGCTGTTCACCGACACCATCCGCCGGGAGAAGTCGCTGAGCGAGCGCGGCCTGCACTTCGTCGGCGCGGGCATCTCCGGCGGCGAAGAGGGCGCGCTGAACGGTCCGGCCATCATGCCGGGCGGTCCCAAGGAGTCCTACGAGGTGCTCGGCCCGCTGCTGGAGTCGATCGCGGCGCAGGTCGACGGGACCCCGTGCTGCACGCACATCGGGCCGGACGGCTCGGGCCACTTCGTGAAGATGGTGCACAACGGCATCGAGTACGCCGACATGCAGCTCATCGGCGAGGCCTACCACCTGCTCCGCGATGCCGTCGGCTACGACGCCAAGCAGATCGCCGACGTGTTCACCGGCTGGAACCAGGGCGAGCTGGAGAGCTACCTGGTGGAGATCACCGCCGAGGTGCTCAACCAGGTCGACGCCAAGACCGGCAAGCCGCTGGTCGACGTCATCCTCGACGCGGCCGAGCAGAAGGGCACCGGCCGCTGGACGGTCAAGGCGGCGCTCGATCTCGGCGTCCCGGTCACCGGCATCGCCGAGGCGGTGTTCGCCCGCGCGCTGTCCGGCGCCACCGATCAGCGCCGCGCCGCCGTCGGGCTCGCCTCGGGGCAGCTCGCCGACAAGCCCACCGATGTCGAGCAGTTCACCAAGGACATCGAGCGCGCGCTGTACGCGTCCAAGGTGGTCGCCTACGCCCAGGGCTTCGACCAGATCGCCGCCGCCAGCACCGAATACGACTGGAACCTGCGCCCAGGCGACCTCGCCACCATCTGGCGCGGCGGCTGCATCATCCGGGCCCGCTTCCTCAACCGGATCAAGGACGCGTACGACACCAACGCGCAGCTGCCGAGCCTCATCCTCGATCCGTTCTTCCGGGAAGCCATCGAGAACGCCATCGACAGCTGGCGGCGGGTGGTCGCGGCGGCCGTACAGCTCGGCATTCCGGTCCCGGCCTTCGCCTCGTCGCTGGCCTACTACGACGGGCTGCGCGCCGAGCGCCTGCCCGCCGCGCTCACCCAGGCCCAGCGCGACTTCTTCGGCGCGCACACCTACGAGCGCATCGACATGCCAGGCAAATACCACACGTTGTGGAGCGGCGACCGCAGCGAGATCCAGGCCGACTGATCGAATGTCGCGTCGAGCGCCCGGCCGAGCCATCGGCCGGGCGCTCGATCGTTTATCCGGGGCAGATCAGCTGGCCTGGTACTCCACGGTGCATTCGCCGTTGGTGTAGTTCTGGCCCTCGCCGTGGTTGAACACGCCGAGGTTGAACAGGATTCGGCCGGGCTTGGTCGGGATGCCGGTGACGGTCAGCGTGTTGTCGGGGCCCTTCACCTGCGCGGAGGTGTCGGCTACCCCGCTGCGGCCGGTGTCGATATTGGACCAGTTGACCGAGAACTTCTGGTCGTAGGCCACATCCGTCCCCGCGTTCGTGTGGACTTTCAGATCGACCGAGCCCCCGGCGGAGGTTGCGAACACGTCGCTGGACGCCGGCGTCTGGAACGGCTCCACCGGGACCGGGTAACTCATCGTGCAGAGCGGCCCGGACGGATCGTTCGGGGCGGCGAAGGCCGCGGGCGCGCCGACGGCGGTTACTGCGAGGCAGGTGATCGCGGCGAACCGCAATAGGCCAGAGCGGATTCCTGATTTCATCGAACCGTCCCATCAATCATCGAGATGAACTGGTTGAACGCGGTTGCCGTGCCGGAAAATAACGGTCGGCAGCGTCGGCAACCGACACAAGCCTAACCACGGAATCCGCGGTACGGCAATGTCCGGGAAATCGAAACATGCTCTAGCAAAAGAGATCTCGGCACACCAGACGTCAATACCTGTGTGGCCCAACGTTACTGTCCACTACCTGGTGAGACCTTTGCTGAAACCCACACAGCGCGCGGCAACCGCGGCATGCGGGCAGCCGCTGTCCGGTGTGTCCGATCCGCATTCGGCAAACGCGATCACCTCCCGTACTGTGATCCGCACCACGCAGTTCGGTAAAATTGCTGGCAGCTTGCAGCTATTCCGGTCGCCGTTACGCATCGACCCAGCGGCACTTTGCACGCCAGGCGCGAATTTTGCCGTGCGGGGCGGCATCATGGCAGATATGCGCGTACTAATTCAGCTTCGTCCGTCCGTCGATCTGATTACCGCAGTGGCCGATCGCGCGGTTCCGGTCGCCTCCGCCGATGTTGCCGGGCAGCTGCCCGGACTGGTCTTGGATCACACCTATGCGCCGATCGCGGTGCCGAAACCCGTTCCGGCAGTGCCGAATGCCGATCAGTTGCGGTATTCGCTCGCACCGGAGCACGCGGCGGTGCTGGTGCGCGGCGAGATCGACGACGACGGCATCGCCGACGCGGTGTCGCACTTGTCGGCGGCCCGCGGAGTCACCGGAGTTTTCGCGGATCCGGTTGTCCAGACCAACCTCACCTGTGGTGACACTCCCGCGGTCGGTAACTGGCACGACGTCGAAACACTGTTGCACCACGGCGATCTGGCCGCCGCCGGCCTGGACGGCACGGCGGTGGCACTGGCCATCGTGGACACCGGGATCAACGCCGCGAAGGTCCAGCAGGTACGCGGCGGGTCGGTGACCATCGACAAGGCGCGCAGCTGGAATCCGGCGGGCGTCACCGGCACCGCGGGCGAGTTCCCGGTGGACCACGGCTCGATGTGCGCGTTCGACGCGCTCATCGCCGCGCCGAAGGCCGCGCTGCTCGACCTGCCGGTCCTGCAGAGCCGGCGGCAGGGCGGCACCGTCATGGAGGGCCTGCTGTCGGACGCGCTGGCCGGCTACGCCCACCTGCGCACCGTGCTCACCGATCAGCCCGCCGCGTCCCGGGCCCTGGTGATCAGCAACAGCTGGGGTTCGTTCTCGCCGAGCTGGGATTTCCCGGTGGGCGCGCCGGGCAACTACTCCGACAATCCGTCCCACCCGTTCAACGTGATCGTCGGCTCGCTCGAAGCCGCGGGCGCCGACATCCTGTTCGCCGCGGGCAATTGCGGGCGGGACTGCCCGGACGGCCGTTGCGCCTACCCGAACAAGCCGATCGGCGGGGCCAACTCGCACCCGAGTGTGCTGTCCATCGGCGGCGTCGACACCGCGGGCAAGCGGGTGGGCTATTCGTCCCAGGGCCCCGGTCGATTGACCGACCGCAAGCCGGACATCTGCTCCTACACCCATTTCCTCGGGTCGACGGCATTCGGCGCCACCGAACCGGACACCGGCACCTCCGCGGCCACGCCGGTGGCCGCGGGTCTGGTCACGGCCATCCGCACCCGTTGGCCGGCGACCGCGCTGCCGCCCGCTCGGCTACGAGAGTTGTTGCAGCGCACCGCGACCGCCCAGCCGGGCGGCTACAACTATGACTACGGGTACGGCGTCGCCGACACCACGGCGCTGCTCGCGGAGCTGAACCGGGCGGCCACCCGCGCGTAACGTGGGAGGCATGCCGCTGCTGACCGTCCGGCTCCCGCAGGAGGCGACCCTGGACGCCGCCCTGCGGGAGTTGAAGCTCACCGCCGACGATGTCGATACCGCCTACGGCCTGGTGGCCGTGGAGCCGGCGAACGGCCTGTATGCCCTGCGGGTGACCGATGCGGCCGCGGCCCGGATGAGCGCGACCGGGACCGAGATCTTCGCCGACCCTCGCATCGAGCCCGGCAACGGATCGCATTTCGACCCGAAACCCCGTGCGTAAGAGCCGGTTCCGAAACGACCGAGCCCGGCGCCGCTGATCGTCGGCGCCGGGCTCGGGGTTCTGGTCGTTATCGGACTATCGAGTCCGCCCAGTCGATGACGGCGGCGCGATACTCGGCGGTGTTGGGCGCGAGGTTCACCGAATGTCCGGAGCCGGGCAACACGAAGGTGCGCAGCTTCGCGTCGGGACCGAAATACGGCGCCTCCGCCGCGTGCAGCGTCACGCTGTCCGCGCAGATCGAGAAATTCGGCCCGCAGGACAATATGTCCTTACCGCCGTTGACCACCATTGTCGGGGCGGTGATCAGACTGGACATCCCGGGCAGCGTGGACATCAAACCGTCGGGATATTCGGTGAGGGAGAAGGTTTCCTTGGTCGCCTCGTCGGCGGCGACCACCTTCGGATCGAAGTTGTCCGGTCCATAGAAATCCGCGGCGCGAGAGCCGGGCCGCGACACCAGATAGCCGGGGTCATAGCCACGACCGGCGAATGCCGGATCCTGGGCGGCCGGATAGTACGTGCCGATCACACCGAGCACGCCGGGCACGTACAGCGTGTGCGAGTATCCGGTGAGCAGCACGCCGTCGACGTCGTGATACTTGGTGGCCTCCATGACGGAGGTGCCCGAGCTCAGCGAATGCCCGCCGGTGATGATCTTGCCGAACGGTTTCGAACCCGGCAGGCCCTGCCGCAACTGCTGCACGATGAGGTGCAGCGCTTCCGCGGTGGCCGTCGCCGTCAGGGTCGCGCTCGGCGGCCTGGTGCTCGCGCCGTTGCCGAGCCGGTCGACGATCAGCGTGGCGTAGCCCGCGCCGTTCATCGCGCGCCGGAAGTTATAGGTCCCCGGCTCGTACTGGAAATCCCAGTAGGAGCCGTTGTAATTGGAACCCGCCATCAACACCATGACGGCATCGGTCGGCCTGTCCGTCGGCTGGCACAGCTTCCCCGCCAGCGTTCCCTGCGGCACCGGGAAGGTGATCTCCTGGCAGCGATCCGGCAGCGAAACTTCATCCGCCTGGGCGATACCCGGCGTCAGACAGAGCATTGTTGATATGACAAAAGCCCGTATCGAGGCCCGCACGCGACCCGCTCCCCTCGGAGTTATACGCGGATAACCACTCTGGCATCCTTGTTGAGTCATCAACCGGGAGGCTAACCCGCACGCCGGTTGATGCGCAATACCTATCGCGAAGATGTGGCTACCCCGCCCGCGCGCCACGCCGGACGGAGATGTGTTGGCCCACTTGACAAACCGGCGCCACCAGCGAGGAAACCACCGGGACTTCACCTTTCGGGCACATCGGGCGGCAACTGCGCTGCGGGCGGGAGCTTCGGCCGCTCCCGCCCGCAGGGCTACGCGCCGGACAGCGCGCCGTGGTCAGAACATCGAGGCCAGCCAATCGCGTACTGCGGCTTGATAAGCGGCGGTGTTCAGGGCGAGATTCACCGAATGCCCGCTACCGGGCAGGACAAAGGTGCGCAACCGGGCAGCGGCACTGTAATACGGCGCCTCCTCCGCGGCCAGGGCGGCCGTGCTCGCGCAGGCGCTCAGGCACAACCGGTCCGCACTTCCGTTGACCACCATCACCGGCACGTCGATCAGGTTGGTCGCCGGCGGAAGCGTGGAGGTCAGGCCATCGGGATACTCGGTCAGCGAGAAGACCTCCTTGGTCGCCTCGTCGGTGGCGAGCACCGCGGGGTCGTAATCTCCGGCACCGTAGAAATCGTCCGCCCGCGTTCCGGGGCGGGTGGTCAGATAACCGGGGTCGTAGCCCTTTCCGGCGAATTGCGGGTCACTCGCCGCCGGATAGTAGGTCGCCACGACGCCGAGCGTGCCCACCGGATTCAAACTGTGCGAAAACCCGGTCAGCAGAACACCATCGACGTCGTGATGGGTGCTCGCCTCGATCACCGCGACACCGGAGCTGAGCGAGTGCCCGCCGGTGATCACCTTGCTGAACGGTTGCGCGCCGGGCAGTCCCTGCCGCACCGCGCCGACGAGTTGATGCAGGGCGATGACCGAACCGGTCGCCGTCAGCGTCGCGCTCGGCGGCCGGGTGCTCGCGCCGTTGCCGAAGCGGTCGACGACCAGCGTCGCGTAACCCGCGGCGTTCATCGCGCGCCGGAAGTTGTATGTCTCCGGCGCATAGGGAAAGTCCCAATAGGTGTGGTTGTAATTGGATCCCGCCATCAACACCAGCACCGTGCTGGTCGGCGTCGCCGGCATACACAGGGTCGCGGCCAAAGTGCCTGTCGGGGGAACGGCAAAGGAAATTGCGGTACAGCCGCCCGGTGGAGAAGTGTCGTCGGCGTGCGCTACCACCGGAATCAGACACAGAATTGATGACACGACAAATGCTTTTAAGAAGGCCCGCACGAGACGCGCTCCCCTCGGAGTTACACGAGGATAACCACTTTGGCATCCTGATTCAGTTGTAGGTCCGGAGGTTAGACCGCGCACCGGTGGACTCGCAACGGTTATCGAAAAAGATTTGAATACTCGTTACCGTCGCAACCACCGACGGACATAGATTGCCGCACTTGATAAATCGCAGCATTTCAGTTGGACGAACGCTCAACTATTGTTCGTGGAATGGGGTTTCGCGCGGCCAGGCGTCGGGCACATCCGGATTGACCTCCCCGGCAACGACTTCGACCCACCGCCCAGCCCGGCTCGGCGAAGCACCGACGATGCCGCGTTGCCGGGCCTCGAGCCATCGTTCGGCGAATCATGCCTATCTCCAGTATGATTCGCGCCACTCGCGGGACAGGGCAGCCCGAGCACGCAGTCCGTCCATCCGGGGAGGTAACAGTACGACAACGAGTCGTACCTGACCGCTCACAGGATCGCGCGCAGC
This sequence comes from Nocardia sp. NPDC006044, assembly GCF_042871115.1. Lineage (NCBI taxonomy): Bacteria > Bacillati > Actinomycetota > Actinomycetes > Mycobacteriales > Nocardiaceae > Nocardia > Nocardia sp. NPDC006044. The sequence continues at coordinate 824,467 of NZ_JBIAID010000001.1, read as the reverse complement.
AAACCGCCGGTCTAGTATCCGACCCATGGGTACGCGAGCGGTGCATTTCGTCGGGAGTTTTCCAGCGGAGAGCACCGATGCCGCGATGAGAGCGATGGTGGACAGCGCCGGTCCGCACTTGCGCACCCTGCCCACCGGCGAGACGTGGCGCTATGAGTTCTACATCCGCCCGATCATCGAGGATCTGGTCGCGCAGGGCGCACTGGAATCGAAACGGCCCGGCCAGTGGCGCACCAGCCGGGAACGGACCATCTATCGACCCGCGGGCGGCCGGAAACTCACCGGCGACATGATGGATCTCGGATATTTCCGCGAGGCGCGGGAAGCGGTCCCGGTATTCAACGCACTGCGCGCGGAACGGGATTTATCCGGCGTCACACTCCAATTGGGGATGGCAACCGATTTCACCATGGCGTTCGTCGCGCTCGGCCCGAAGGGAGTGCGGGAAAGCAAGCAGGCCTTCACCGATGCCACCGTGCGCGACATCAAGGCGATCCGGGAATTGGCAGGTGACGACGTCGTCATCCAGCTCGAGGCCACCGCGGAATTGCTGCTGATGGCCAAGACTCAGCCGCTGCACCGGCTCGCCGATCGCGCGTTGGGCATCGGGCGCGGCATCGCCGACATTGCCGCGGCATCCCCGCCGGGCACCCGATTCGGCGTGCACCTGTGCCTCGGCAGCATGAACAACAAGGCCCGCGCCACGTTGCGCACTATTCGGCCGGCCGTGGACCTGGCGAATTCGATCGGACGGCAATGGCCCGCCGACCGCACCCTGACGTTCGTGCACGCGCCCTTCGCCGCGGGCGACATCCCGCCGTCGGCGAAGCCGAAATTTTATGCGCCCCTTGCGAAGCTGGCGCTGCCCGAGAACACCGCCTTCTACGCGGGCCTGGTGCACGAGAGCCCGAGCGAGGCCGAACAACTGCACACGCTGCAGCTCGTCGAGCAGGCGCTCGGCCGACCGGTCGACGGCGTCGCCACCGCGTGCGGCCTCGGCCGCCGCCCGCGCACGGTCGCCGACGCGTTGATGGCGCGAGCGAATACACTTGCCGCGAAAGGGTGATTCGGTGCGCGGGCGGCGGCCCGGACCACACCCCACTGTGGCATAGCACCACCATCCAGCCGGGAAGATCGCTACGATTGTGGTCGAGGATCGGGAGGACACCTTGTCGGACGTAGATCGCGCACCAGGACTCAATCCGCACGTGCCGAGCTCGGCCCGGATCTATGACTACATGCTCGGCGGCAAAGACAACTACGACGTCGACCGCGAGGTTGCGCACCGGATGCTAGCCATCGCGCCCGACACCAAGACCCTGGCGTGGTTCATCCGCAAGTTCCTGGTGAAGGCAATCGAGCTCGCCGCCGACGCGGGCGTCCGGCAGTTCATCGACCTGGGTTCGGGCATTCCGACCTCGCCGAACGTGCACGAGGTGGCGCGCAAGATCCATCCGGAAGCACGCGTGGTCTACATCGACAACGACCCGATCGTGCACGCGCATTGCGATGCGCTGCTGGCGCATTCGCCCGGGGTCACGGCATTGAAGGCCGACGTCCGCCAGCCCGAGGACATCATCGACCGGCTGAAGACCGGCGCGCTCATCGACTTCTCCGAACCGGTCGCGGTGCTGATCATCGGTGTGCTGCACTACGTGATGGACGACGAGGATCCCTACGGCATCGTCGCCAAGTTCCGCGATCTGATGGCGCCGGGCAGCTACCTCGCTATCACGCACGGCTCCAACGACACGCACCCGGATTTCATCACCCAGTCGCAGGACGACACCGACAAGAGCCCGTCCCAGGTCATCTACCGATCGCACGATCAGGTCGAGGCGTTCTTCGACGGCTTCGACCTGATCGACCCCGGCGTGGTGCCCGCGCAGGAATGGCTCGACGACGACCTGCCCGCCACCCGTCTGGTGATCTACGGCGGCGTCGGCAGCAAGGCGAGTTAGCGACGGCGACGCCCCGGCGCCGGCTCCCGTGGCGGGAGCCGGAAGCCGATGCGCGCGCCGGGTCCGTGCTCGGCGAACACCGTGCCGTCGTGCGCGGTGATGATGTCCGCGACGATGGCGAGCCCGAGGCCGGAACCCGGTGTGCCCTGGGTGTTGGCGGCGCGATAGAACCGGTCGAAGATGACGGTGGTGTCGTCGGCGGCGATGCCGGGGCCCTGGTCGCGCACGGTCAACTCGGTGCGATGAATGTGCACGTCGACCGGGGCGTCCGCCGGGCTGAACTTGATCGCGTTGCTGATCAGGTTGTCCACGCACCGGGCCAGGGCCCGTGGCCGGGCGAGCACGGGTTCGGGCTCGTCCGCGGTGACGGTGATGGTGCGGCCGCTGCGGTGCCGGAAGCGCTGCGCGCAGTCTTCGGCCACTGCCGGTAGGTCCAGTTCGGCGGGTTCCTCAGCCGTGTGCTGATCGGTAGCGAGTTCGACGAGTTCGGCGACCAGGTCGTCGAGCGCGGCGGACTCCTGCACGAGGGTGTCGAGCACCTTGGTCTCGTCCTCGGCGCCGAGCCGGCCGCGGGCGCGCTGCAGCAGTTCGGCGCTGCCGCGAATGGAGGTCAGCGGGGTGCGCAACTCGTGGCTGGCATCCTGCACGAGCCGGTGCTGCTGCGCGCGGGAGCGGCGCAGCGCGCTCAGCATGGTGTCGAAACTGCCGGTGAGCCTGCCGATTTCGTCGCGACCGGTGGGTGGCAACGGCACCGACAGGTCCTGGGTCGTGCTGATCTGCTCGGTCGCGGCGAGCAGGCGCCGGACCGGGCGCAGGATGCGCCCGATCGCCAGCCAGCTCAGCAGCGCCGACAGCGCCACCGCGATCACGGTGATACCGCCGGTGCGCCAAAGGAATTCGTTGTCGATCCGTTCGGACTCGTGGTAGCGCTGCGCCACCATCACCGCGCCGCCGCCGGGGCGCGGCTTGGTCAGGATCCCGTACGGCTCACCGTCCAGGTCGATGTTGTATTCGGCTGTGCCGCTACCGGTTCGGGCCACCCGATGGTCCGCCTCGGAGACCGGGAGCGACAGGTGGCCCGGCAGCAGCGGGCGGGCGCTCCCGTCGGCCGACAACAACTGCTCGATGGTGTCGGACCGCTCGGGCAGCACCGCGGGCAGCACGGCGATGACGGCGTCGGCCCGGTCGTTGAGGCTGAGATCGATCTGGTTGCCGACCAGCTCGCTGACCGCGCGATACGAGGTCGCGAGGGTGACCACGATCGCGGCCACCACGGCCACGATGACGACGAGGGTGATCCGGGCGCGCAACATCACGCGGGCCGCACGGCGTAACCGACGTTGCGGACGGTGTGGATCAGCCGGGATTCGCCCTCCTGCTCGGTCTTCCGGCGCAGGTAGCCGATGTACACATCGAGCGAACGGGAGTCGGTGTCGAAGTCGTAGCCCCAGATGTGTTCATAGATCCGGGCTGCGGGACAACACGATTCGCGCGTTGCGCAGCAGCAGCTCCAGCACGTCGAACTCGGTCTTGGTGAGTTCGATGGCCCGGTCGCCGCGATACACCTCGCGGGTCGCCGGGTTCAGCGTCAGATCCGCGACGGACAGCACCTCGGTGTCCTCGTCCAGGGCGCTGCGCCGCAGCAGCGCGCGCAGCCGGGCGAGCAGTTCGTCGGTCGCGAACGGTTTGGGCAGGTAGTCGTCGGCGCCCGCGTCCAGCCCGGCGACCCGATCGCCGATCTGCTGGCGCGCGGTGAGCACCAGGATCGGCAGCCGGTCCCCGCGGCGGCGCAGCAGGCGGCACAGCGACAGTCCGTCCAGGCGCGGCATGACCACGTCGACCACGGCCAGATCAGGCTGGATTTCCGCCAGCATCTCCAGGGCCTGCTGCCCGTCCGCGGCCAGGTGAACGGTGTAACCCTCGAAGCGCAGCAGCAGATCGAGGGTGCTGCGCACGTGCGGATCGTCCTCGACGACGAGCACCGAGGCGGCGGATGCGGACGAGTTGGGTGTACTCACGCTGCCATTGTTGCTGGTGAGTAGCGCGATCGCGGGCCTTGGCGGTTCCGTTCGTGACCGCTATCACGTGCCGCTGATTCTTACCTGATTCTGTCGTTGTCCTCGCCGGCCCTTGACCCGCACCGCCCAGGATTCTCCTCAACACCCCCGCCGAACGCGGGAGTTGCATCGAGGGAAGGGATTTCGAGGATGCGCAACGGAATACGGGCAGTCGCGGGCTTGGTCGCCGCACTCGCCGCCACGACACTGATCACCGCGTGCGGAGACACCAAGCCGGCCGGGCCGGACTGGTGCCCGACGGTACCCGGGCATCAGGTCGAGTGCGGCGTGCAGTCCCGGCCGCTGATCACGGACAAGCCCGAATTGGGCACCGTCGCAGTGAGTTACGCGCTCGTCCGGCGCAGCAACACGGACGCGCCCGCAGCGGGTACGATCGCCCCGAACCCCGGCGGACCGGGCGTCCCGCTCATCGACCACGCGGCACAGGCGACCCAGCTGTCCGCCCAGTTGCTGGCCGATCACGACCTGCTCCTCGTGGACCCGCGTGGCACCGGCCTGTCCAGCCCGTTGGATTGCGGCGCGGACGAGGCCGGATACGAGATCGGCACCCGCGAGTACCAGCAGCAGACGGTGGCCCGCTGCGCCGAACAGCTCGGCCCGCGCGCCGCCGGCTACACCTCGGCCGCCACCGCCGACGACTTCGACGCGATCCGCGCCCGGCTCGGCATCCCCAAGCTGGTGCTCTACGGCATCTCCTACGGCACCTACCTGATGCCGATCTACGCCGAGCGCCACCCCGATACCGTGCAGTCCATCGTGCTCTCCGGCGCCTACCCGCCCGAGTTCGACCTACTCTCGCGCCCTAATGCCGAAGCGGTATCGCTTGCCCTGCAACGGATCTGCGATCGCAGCCGGGCCTGTGACGGCGCGACCGCCGTCGCCGACCTGCGCACGGTGACGCAGCGCCTGGCCGCCCAGCCGCTCGCCATCGCCGGCAAGCATCCCCTGGTGCTCAGCGAAAGCAAGTTCGCCACCCTCGCGTTCGAGGTGGCCAGCACCAACGTCGGCGCCGATCCGACCCAGCCGACCCTGATGGGCGCGCTGCCCGCCGCGCTGCACGGCGCCGCCAACGGCGACGACACCGGGCTGCGGCAGTGGGCCGAGCAGGCGGGCAGCGAGCCGACCGCCGAGAACCTCGACCTGTTCATCACCGTCGCCTGCAACGACTACCCCAACCTCTGGAAGCGGCAGTCGCCACTGAACGAGCGAGTGCAGCAGTACCGCGACGGACTCGCCACCGCCGGATCCGACGGTGTCGGCGCCTTCAGCGCCGAGGGCTTCAGCGCGGGCATGCGCGACGGCGGTGACGCGTGCATCCAGTGGCCCGCCGTCACCAGCGCCTACCCCGGCCGTCCCGCCTCCGCGCTGCCGAACGTCCCGGTGCTGGTCATCTCCGGCGACCTCGACGCCATCACCCCGGACGCGAACGGCAAGCGGGTGGCCGCCGGCTTCCCGAACGCGACCTTCCTCTCCGTGCCCAACACCGGCCACGTCCCCGACCTGGAGCCCAGCGGCTGCGTCACCGACCTGGTGGCCCGCTTCATCCGGACCGGCAACCCCGGACCGACCGCCTGCGTGGACTCGATCCCGCCGATCGCGGTCACCCCGGTCGCCCACTGACCCCTCCGCTACGCCCAGCCCCGGCACAGCGCGCGCTGATCGAAAGTCGAACAGCCGCAATGTCATCCCCGCATAAGCGGACGGTGAACGCTGTCGCCAGGGCTGGGCGTGCACGCGTCTCCGGGCTCACGAAAGCTCATGTGTCCCCAGTCACCCTCCGCCTATTGCGTGGCGCTTATCACTTCGTTATCTTGTGCAATGTCACACGTCACATGACATCCGGACGACCGTTGTTCCGGACAATCGCGCAGATGGAGGCTCCACATGTCCGAACCGATCACCTCAGCCGTGACCAAGCCCTGGCACGGGATCCTGGTCGCGACGACCCTGCCGTTCGCTGAGGACTACTCGGTCGACTACGACGCCTACGCGCAGCACGTGCGGTGGCTGGCCGCCAACGGCTGCCACGGGGTGAGCCCGAACGGGTCGCTCGGCGAATACCAAACCCTCGACGACGAGGAACGGGCCAGGGTGGTGCGCACGGCCATCGAGGCCGCGCCGGACGGGTTCACCGTAATGCCGGGCGTCGCCGCGTACGGCGCGTTGCAGGCGCGCAAGTGGGCCGCGCAAGCCGCCGAGGCCGGCGCGCAGGCCGTGATGCTGCTGCCGCCGAACACCTATCGCGGCGGCCGGGACTCGATCCTGGACCACTACCGCACGGTGGCCGAGGTCGGCCTGCCGATCGTGGCCTACAACAACCCGTTCGACACCCGCATCGACCTGACCCCCGATATCCTGGCCGAACTGCACGGCGAGGGCCTGATCGTCGCGGTCAAGGAGTTCACCGGCGACGTGCGCCGCTTCTACGAGATCAAGGAGCTGGCCCCCGAACTCGACGTGCTCGTCGGCTCGGACGACGTGCTCCTGGAACTCGGCATCGCCGGCGCGGTCGGCTGGGTGGCCGGGTACCCGAACGCGATCCCCCGGGCCACCGTCGAGCTGTACAACGCCGCGGTCAACCGGGACCTGGACAAGGCACTCCCGCTCTACCGCGAGCTGCACAAGCTGCTGCGCTGGGACTCCAAGCCGCAGTTCGTGCACGCGATCAAGCTGTCCATGGACCTGGCCGGCCGCAAGGGCGGCAAGTGCCGTCCGCCGCGGGTTCCGCTGGCGCCGGAGCTGATCGCGAAACTCACCGAGGACACCCGAGACCTGCTCGCCAAGGGTTACCGGTAGGCAGTCTGTAGCTCGGTGCACACGAAAGACGAGGAGTTGGGGATGAGCACGATCGAATCCGTTCGCGACACCACAGCCGAGGAGGTCGACACCGTTGCCGCGGCCGCCGCGACCGCCGCGGCGCCCTGGGCGGCGATGGACCTGACCGATCGCGCCCGGGTGCTGAGCGGCCTCGCCGACCGGCTGGACGCGCAGGCCGCGGAGCTGATCCCGCTGGCGATGCGGGAGACGCACCTGTCCGAACCGCGGCTGACCGGCGAGCTGAAACGCACCAGCTTTCAGCTGCGGCTGTTCGCGCAGACCGTGCTCGACGGCGACTTCCTCGATGTGCGCATCGATACCGCGGACGCGGACTGGCCGATGGGCGCCCCACGGCCGGATCTGCGACGGATGAACGTCGCGCTCGGTCCGGTGGTGAACTTCGCGGCGAGCAACTTCCCGTTCGCGTTCTCGGTGGCCGGGGGCGACACCGCCTCGGCGCTGGCGGCGGGTTGCCCGGTGATCGTCAAGGCGAGTCCGGGGCACCCGGCGCTGTCCCGCGCGGTCGGGCGGCTGATCGACCAGGTGCTGGCCGAATCCGGTGCTCCGAGTGGGACTTTCGGCCTCGTGTTCGGGCGCGAGGCCGGGGTGCGGGCGCTCACGCATCCCGCCGTGGCCGCCGCGGCGTTCACCGGCTCGACCGCGGGTGGGCGGGCGCTGTACGACCTGGCCGCTCGGCGTCCGGTGCCGATCCCCTTCTACGGCGAACTCGGTTCGGTCAACCCGGTATTCGTCACCGGTGCGGCCGCGCGGAGCCGGGCGGCGGAGATCGCTTCGGGACTGCTGACGGCGGTCAGCGCGAGCGCGGGTCAGCTGTGCACCAAACCGGGCCTGGTCGCGATACCCGAGGAGGCAACGGTTTTCAGCGAGCTGGCCGAGCTGATCCGGAACCGTCCGGTGCCCACCGGGGACATGCTCAACGCGGAGATCGCCGCCGGGTTCGCCCGCGCCGTCGAGCAGGTCCGCGCGCACGCGAACGTGGAGCTGCTGGCCGGCGGCGGACCGGGTGAGGCACTGCTACTCGCCACCACGGCGCGCACTGTACTGTCCGATCCCGGCGCCCTGCTGCACGAGATGTTCGGCCCGGCAACCCTTCTGGTCAGTTACCGGGACACCGGCGAGCTGCTCGAACTGGCCCGCTCGGTGGGCGGCCAGTTGACCGTCTCCATCTTCGGCGACCGAGTCGACGACACCGCACGCGCGCTGACCGCCGCCGCGGTGGGTGCGGCCGGGCGGGTGCTGTGGAACAGCTGGCCGACCGGGCTCTCGGTGACCTACGCGCAACAGCACGGCGGGCCCTACCCGGCGACGACGGCTCCGACGGCGACCTCCGTCGGCACCGCGGCGATCTCCCGGTTCCTGCGCCCGGTGACCTATCAGTCGGTGCCGGAGGATCTGCTGCCGCTCGAATTACGCACGGACAACCCGCTTTCCGTGCCGCGCTCGATGAACGGGGCACGTCCGCGATGACCGGGGCCGCGCCGCTGCGGGGAACCGACGTCCTGATCATCGGCGGCGGGATGATCGGATGCGCGCTCGCGGACCGGCTCAGCCTGGACGGCGCCGCGGTCCGGGTCTGCGAGCGGGGCGGGGTCGCCTCCGGCACCACGGCGCACGGCGAGGGCAATGTGCTCGTCTCGGACAAGGGGCCGGGGCCGGAACTGGCGCTGGCACAGTTGTCCCGGCGGTTGTGGCCGGCCGTGCTCGAGCGGGTCGCCGAGCGGTTACCCGAGGACGCGGCCGGCGTCGAATGGGAACCCAAGGGCGGCATAGTCGTTGCCACCACCGAGGCGGGCGCTGCCGCCCTGGGCGCGTTCGCCGACGGACAGCGCGGCGCCGGAGTGCGGTGCGAGCGGCTCGACGCGGGCCAGCTCGCCGCGGCCGAGCCCGCGCTCACCCGCGATGTGTGCGCGGCGATGTACTACCCCGAGGACGCCCAGGTCCAACCGGCCGGCGCCGCAACGGCTTTGCTCGGATCGGCGATCGCGGGGGGCGCCATCGTCGAGACGCGCTGCGAGGTGACCGCGCCGCTGATCCGGGACGGGCGGCTGATCGGGGTGGAAACCACGCGCGGGCCACGGCATGCCGACATCGTGATCAATGCGGCGGGCCCGTGGTCGGGCACGGTGTCCGAACGGCTCGGCGCGCCGATCGCGATCAAGCCCCGCCGTGGCGACGTGCTCATCACCGCTCCCATGCCGCCGACGGTGTTCCACAAGGTCTACGACGCGGATTACGTCGGTGCCGTGGGCAGTTCCGACGCGGCCTTGCAGTCTTCGGCGGTGGTCGAGTCGACCAGGGGCGGCCCGCTGCTCCTGGGTTCCTCACGTCGTCAATGCGGCTTCGACGACCGCATACGCCTGGACAGCATGGCTGCCATCGCCCGAAAGGCGTTGCGGCTGTACCCGATTCTCGCCGACGTAGCGATCATGCGGGCCTACGGCGGCTTCCGCCCCTACGTCGCCGACCACCTGCCGGTGCTCGGTCCCGACCCACGACTACCCGGTCTATGGCACGCGACCGGTCACGAGGGCGCAGGCATCGGCCTGTCCATCGGTACCGCCCAACTGATCTCATCGGCCCTGGCCGGCCACCCCGATGAGGTCGACATCGCCGCCTACACCGTCGATCGCCCCGCCGTGCTCCGCGATCCCGCCGACTCGACCCAGAAGGTATCCCCATGACCGAATTCGCCATCCCGCATCCGATCGGAGGGCGCCTTCAACCGTCCATACCGACCGCAAGCACCCGCCGATCGAGGACGGATGTCCGACCGGAGGCGACCTTTGGTCGAGTGCAGGTTGCCTTCGGCCGAGATGGAGGGATGCGGTGAGCGCGCATTTGATCAGGGCGGACGGCGATTCGGTTGGACGAGCGGACCGGCCGCTGCTGGTGACTGTGGATGGGACGCCGGTTGCCGGTGTGCAGGGTCAGACGCTGGCGACGGTGTTGCTGGCCGACGGGCAGTCACATTGGCGCACCGGCGCTAATGGTGGCCGGCGCGGTGTGTTCTGCGGCATCGGTGTGTGTTTCGACTGTGTCGCCACCGTCAATGGGGTTCCGGATGTTCGGCTGTGCCGTCGACCGGCGCGGGACGGCGACCGGGTCACCACGCAAAACCGTTCGGCGGCACAGTGAGCCGGCATGTCGTGGTGGTCGGCGGGGGCCCGGCGGGCACCGCGACCGCCGAAGCCGCGCTGGGCCAGGGCGCGGCGGTGACGTTGATCGATTCGAACGAGGCGCTAGGCGGGCAGTACAACCGGCGCATACCGGCCGCGTACGGGGTCCGTAGACCGCACGCCATCGGGCACGGATATGCCGCGGCCGCCCGCCGCGCACGCCTGCTGATCGAACACCCCCGCTGCACATACCTTTCCTGGGCGTCCGTCTACCAGATCGACCGTCATCTCGACGGCGGTTGTCCCACGGTACGGGTGCTGATCGGCGCGGAAGGCGACCGGCGCGAGCACCGCGTCGTGCAAGGCGACGCGCTGGTTCTCGCCACCGGCGCCTACGACCGGGTGTGCCCGTTCCCGGGCTGGGACCTGCCCGGCGTCTACACCGCCGGCGCCGCACAGACTCTCGCGAAGACCCAGCGGCTGCTGGTCGGTGCGACCGTATTGCTTTCCGGCACCGGCCCATTCCTCCTACCGGTCGCACAGTCGCTGGCGGACAACGGCGCCGAGGTGCGGGCCGTGCTCGAGGCCAACCCCGGTCGCCGGATCGCCAGGCATTGGGCGGCGCGTCCATGGGAACTCCGGCACAGTGCGAGCAAAGCCGCCGAGCTGATCGAATACGTGGCATGCGTTGTGCGGCACCGAATTCCGTTACGCACCTCGCGCGCGGTCGTCGCGGTCGCGGGTGACGGCAGGGTGGAGGAAGCCACCGTCGCTCACCTGGACGAGAACTGGACACCGATCCCCGGCAGCCACACCACGGTCACGGTGGACGCGGTCGCGGTCTCGCACGGCTTCACCCCGCAGCACGAACTCGCGGTCGCCGCCGGTGCGAAGCTGACGCCGGACGGCTTCGTCCAGGTCGATCACAACCAGCGGACCAGCGCCGAATACGTCTGGGCCGCAGGGGAAATCACCGGCATCGGCGGCGCTCAGGTCTCGGCCGTCGAGGGCACCGTGGCCGGCCTGGCCGCCGCGGGCGCGACCGCGGACCGCGCACTGCAGGCCCGCCACCGCACGGCCGAGCAGTTCGTGACCCGTCTCGCGACCGCGCATCCCCTGCGCTCCGGTGTACTGAGCTGGTCCCGCCCCGGTACGGTCATCTGCCGCTGCGAAGGCACCACCCGCGCCGAACTGACCGCCGCCTGGTCCCGCGCCGCGGGCGAGAGCTACCGCTGCGCCAAACTCGCCACCCGCGCCGGACTCGGGCCCTGCCAGGGCCGGATGTGCGCGGCGAACATCGAAGCGTTGCGCAGTGCGCCCTACGCCGACGAAGAACCCACCAGCACAACGGGTCTCGCCGCAGCAGGCCCCGCGTGGCGGCCGCTCGCCGCCCCGATACGCCTGCGCGAACTCGCCGAACTCGACCCGGTGCACGAGTCCGCCCCGGAAGCCGCCGGGGTCACCACGACCGCTCCGCGATCCCCGCAACCAGACGAAGGACAGTCCTGATGCGCAGCAGCAGAATCATTTCCGCGATCGACACCCACACCGAAGGCATGCCGACCCGGGTGATCACCGGCGGGATCGGCACGGTCCCCGGTGACACCATGGCCGCCAAGCGCATGCATTTCATCGAGCACCTGGACGGCTTGCGCACCCTGCTGGTCGACGAACCGCGCGGCCACGCGTCGATGAGCGGCGCGATCCTGCAACCGGCCACCACCGCCGACGGCCACTACGGTGTGCTGTTCATCGAGGTCAGCGGCCTGCTGCCGATGTGCGGCCACGGCACCATCGGTGTCGCGACCGCCTTGGTCGAGGCGGGCATGGTGCCGGTCACCGAACCGGTCACCGACATCCGCCTGGACACCCCGGCCGGCCGCGTCGTCGCCTCGGTCGCGGTGCGCGGCGGCCACGCGGATTCGGTCACCCTGCGCAACGTGCCCGCCTACTGCGACAGCCTGGACAACGAGGTCGAGGTGCCCGGCCTCGGCACCGTGCGTTACGACATGTCCTACGGCGGCAACTTCTACGCCATCGTCGACCTCGGCAAGCTCGGCCTGCCCTACGAACGCGCGCACAAGGACCGCATCCTGGACGCCGGACTGCGAATCATGGCGGCCATCAACGAGTTCCGCCGTCCGGTCCATCCGGAGGACGAGCGGATCGCCGGCTGCAAGCACGTCCTGTTCCTCGATCCCGCGTCCGAGCCGACCCACACCCGCAACGCCCTGGTCGCCCATCCCGGCTGGTTCGACCGCTCCCCCTGCGGCACCGGCACCTCCGCCCTGCTCGCCCGCCAGCACGCCCGCGGCCTGCTCACCGATGATCAAGTCCTGCAAAGCGATTCGTTCATCGGCACCACCTTCTACGCCCGCGCCGCCGACACCGCCACCGTCGGCGACCGCCCGGCGATCGTCCCCGCCATCACCGGCCGCGCCTGGGTCACCGGCACCGCCAACTACCTGCTCGACCCCACCGACCCCTTCCCCGAGGGCTTCCGGTTCTGACCAGCACCACCCGCTCCACCGCTCCACCTCGAAAGGCCAGTCAATGAAGACAGTCGTCACCAGGCCCGCGCGCGCACCGCTCAGCAGGAGCGGGGTCATGCGGCGAATGCCGGTAACCGTCGCCGACACCGGCGATTTCACGAAGAGCATGGGGCTGTGGCAGTTGGTCGCGCTGAGCCTGGGCGGGCTGGTCGGCGCGGGGGTGTTCTCGCTGGCCGGTGTGGTGGCCAACGAGGTCGCCGGTCCGGCGGTTCTGGTCTCGTTCGCCATCGCGATCATCGCCTCCGGCGCGGCCGGGCTCTGCTACGCCGAATTCGCGGGCATGGTCCCGCGTGCCGGGTCCGCCTACACCTACTCCTATGTCGCGCTCGGCGAGATCATCGGCTTCATGATCGGCTGGGATCTGCTGCTGGAGTACACCGCCATCGTGTCGGTCGTCGCGATCGCGGTGTCCGGGTACCTCAACTACATCACCCACTACATCGGCTTCGACCTGCCTACCTGGGCGCTCGGCGCGCCGGGCACCGGATCCGGGCACCGGGTCGACCTCTTCGCGGTGCTGCTGTGCCTGCTGCTGGCCTTCCTGCTCTCCCGCGGCACCCGCGAATCCGCCCGTGTGCAAACCGGTCTCGTCGCGTTGAAGATGCTGATCGTCGCGATCGTGGTGGTGGCGGGCGCGTTCCACATCAAGGCCGGCAACTATCAGCCGTTCTTCCCGCTCGGCGTCGGCGGCGCGGTCTCCGGCGCGGCCCTGGCCTTTTTCGCGGTCTACGGCTACGACGCGATGAGCGCGGCAGCGGAGGAGTCCAAGGACGGCAAGAAGTTGATGCCCAAGGCGATCATGATCAGCCTCGGCATCGCCTCGGTGGTCTATCTGCTGGTCTGCCTGGTCATCGTCGGGATGGTCAACTACACCGACATCAACGTCTCCGCGCCGTTCTCCAGCGCGTTCGACTCGGTGGGCATGGGCATCCTCGGCCTGGTCATCGCGGTCGGCGCCGTCGTCGGCGTCACCACCTCGGCGTTCGCCAACATGCTCGCGGTGACCAGGGTCGGCTTCGCGATGAGCCGCGACGGCCTGCTGCCGGCCTACTTCGCCAAGTCCAGCCCGGTGCGCAAGGTGCCGTCCCGGGTGATCTGGCCGGTCGGCATCGTGTCCGCGCTGATCGCCGGCTTCCTGCCGATCCGCGAGGCCGCCGAGCTCACCAATGTCGGCATCCTGATGGCGTTCATCGTGGTGGCACTGGGCGTCATGCGGCTGCGCCGGACCCGCCCGGAGGTCGAGCGCGCGTTCCGCACCCCGTGGGTGCCGGTGGTGCCGTTGATCGGGATCGTCTTCTCCGTCTGGCTGATCAGCCACCTCACCTGGGTCACCTGGCTGCGGTTCGTGGTCTGGCTGCTGCTCGGCCTCGCGGTGTACGTCGCGTTCGGCTACCGGCACTCGAAGCTGAACGAGGCGGGCCGTTCACTAACCTGATACCAGCGGTGCTCGCACACAGGAGAAACCCGGAGCGCATAGATGATCGAACGGCTGGATATACCCAAGCGGCCCACGCTGCGCGATCACGTGTCCGACGCGCTGCGCGCCGCCATCATCTCCGGTGAGCTCGAACCCGGAGTGCTCTACTCGGCCCCGTGGCTGTCGGAGCGCTTCGGGGTCTCCCCCACCCCGGTGCGCGAGGCGATGCTGGATCTGGTCAAGCAGGGCCTGGTGGTGTCGGTGCCGAACAAGGGTTTCCGGGTCACCGAGATCTCCGACGCCGACCTCGATTCGATCGCCAAGATCCGGATGCTGCTGGAGCCGCCGAGCGTCCGGGCGATCGTCGGCGACATCCCGGTGGCGGATATCCCGGGCCTGCGCGCCCAGGCCGACAAGATCGTGGAGGCGGCCAAGCTCGGCGATCTCGTCGAATACGTCGACGCCGACCGGCGCTTCCACCTGATGCTGCTGGACTACTGCCACAACCCGCGGCTGTCGCAGATCGTCGGCGACCTGCGCGCGCAAACCCGCCTGTTCGGTCTCGCCGCGCTCGTCGAGCGCGGCGAGCTGGACAAGTCGGCGCAGGAGCATCACACGATCATCGATCTGATCGAGTCGCGGCGCGATGAGGAGCTGGAACGATTCCTGCGCAGGCACATCGGGCATGTGCGCGGCATCTGGGCGGCCGGTAACGCACCCGACGAAGACCTCCCGTAGGAACTATCGACTCCGCATCTTCTTGATCTCCAGCTCGCTGGGCACACCCGACTCCGCGAGGAATTCGGCGGTCCGCTTCGCCACCGCGTCCGCCCACCAGAACGCGCTGGCGATCTGGAGAAAGCCGTTCGCGTCGTGATTGATGGCGAGGAACGTCGCCAGGGTGCCGTTGCCCGCGGCATAGAACAGCGTCTGGATGTGCAGGCCGCCGCCGGCGTCGATCAGCATCGCCATCGCGGGTTCGTGCTCGGTGACGAGCCTGCGCGCCTCGCCGGGGTGCAGCGCGCGCACCGACCAGAATTCGCCGATACCGGGTGTCTTGTAGTACTTGAGCCTGCGCTCGGTGAACGACGGATTCTTGGTGGCGGCCATGTGCACCGCCGCGGCCACCGTGGTGATCGGCGCCGCCGCGGTGAGCACGACGCCGACCTTGGCGGGGGTGATCAGTCCAGACATGCGGTTCCTCGCGTGAGCCATCGGGGTATGGCCAACGGTAGGTGCCGAAATGCCTGGTCAGTATCCGTCGTTCGACCGACTCGGGCGTCCGGGCTTGCGCCCGTACACCATCGACGTCGGCCCGATCAGGTGCCGCTTCCTGATGTTCACGAAACCCGCCGCGCGCAGCCAGTCCGCGCACTGGGTGGTCGTGGCCTCGAAGCCTTCGCGCATCTCCAGCATGATGTTCAGGCCGGACAACGAACTGATGAGGTTCTGCTTGCGCCCGGGGTCGGTCATGGCGTCGTAGACGAGCAGCGCGCCGCCGGGCGGCACCGCCGCGTAGGCCTTGGCGATCAGTTCGCGCCGCACGGTCTCGCTGTATCCGTGCAGCACATGACCGAAGCTGATCACGTCCGCGCTGGGCAGTGGGCCGGCGAACATATCGCCGGAGGTGAACCGGACGCGGTGCGGTCTGGTCGCCGTAGAGGGTGGAGAAGAATTCGCTCTCGCCCTGTTCCTCTTCGGCTCCGGGCTCGCCGGTCCGCAGCAGGTCGCCCAGACCGGACCACAGGTCGTAGAGGCGAGTGCTGGACAGCTCCATCAGCCCGCCGATGTAGCTGGGTTCGGCGCGGTCCAGGAACAGCGCGGCCTGCCGCGAATTCGTATAGCGCCCAGCACGATCGCGCCGCAGCAAACCCAGATCGACGAGCGCGGCGAGGAACGGGCCCGTGGCCCGCGGATGCCAGTTCAGCCGGTCCATCAATTCCTGCTGCGACAGCGGGCGCACCGACAGTTCGGTGAACACGCCCAGCTCGACCGCCGTGAGCACGACCCGGGACGGCCAGAACGCCATCCCGGTCTCCAGGATCTGCTGCGGGTCGGCGAAGCGCCGCAGCACCGGTCCGGCGATCCGGCTCTGAAAAGCCTTCATCAACAGCAGGTCCCGGCGCAGGGCCCGGTTGCCCGGCGCCGGGTCGAGCACGTCGGGCGTCGTCGGACCCGGTGCGGGCGCGCGGTCGTCGGTCGGGCTCTCGGGCTGTGCCATCGTGCCACTCCTCGGTGCCGGCGTCGGGTCACCACCCAGCGGTCCGCGTCGTCGTAGTGGGTTCGAACGCCGTGCGGCCGTGCACGGGTGATCCGATTGTGCACGATGAGTACGTCGCCGGGGGGCGAGTCCGGTGATGTCGGCGACGGCGTCGACCTACTGGGTCCGGCGTGTCCGGTCGCCGGACTCAGCCGCTGAACGCCACGTCGGCAGCCTTCTCGACGCCCGCGGTGCGGCCGGGGGCGGTCTGGTACTGCCAGTACAGGTTGGTGTGCGCGATGACCTGCTCCGGCGGCGGGGCACCCCATTCGCTCTTGTCGAAGGTGGTGTGCGCGTCGCTCACCAGGGTCACGTCGTAGCCGCGGGCGAACGCGCCGTGGATGGTGGACCGGACGCAGGCATCGGTCTCGGCGCCGGTGACCACCAAGCGTCCGATGCCTTCCTTCGCCAGCACCTCTTCCAGGTCGGTGTCCTCGAAGGAGTCGCCGAACATCTTGTGCACCAGCGGTTCCGACTCCAGGCGGACCAGCTCCGGAACGTAGGCCCAGCCCTCGCTCCCCCGCACCAGCTCTTCGGAGTTGTGCTGGATCCAGACGACCGGAACACCCTGGTCGCGCGCCTTGTCGACCAGGGTGCCGATGGTGGCGACGACCGCGTCACGCTGGTATGCCTCGCCCACGACGCCGTTCTGCACGTCGATCACCAGCAAAGCGGTATTCGGTCGGTCCGACAGCACTGTCATGATGGGTCTCCTCTACTGGCCGAACAGGCGCTGACAACACCGATCACGGTAGACCGGACCACCGACAGACCGCGTCGGCCGAGAGGTCACGCAGCCGAATTCACTGACGTTCGACGAGTTCGGCCAGCCGGTCGAGCGATGCCCGCAACTTCTCCGACGTGGTGGCGCGGGCCCGGACGAGGCGCTTCTCGTCGGTGAGCCGCGTCCAGTCATAGGTGTGGGTGACCCGGGTGTGCGTCTCGTCGATGGGCTCGACCTCCCAGCGCCACAGGTGTCCGGGCGGCTGCTGGCCCGGCTCGGACGGCCGCCAGGCGATGCGCCTGCCCTCCTCGAACTCGACCACGTGGTTTTCCCGGTCGGCGCCGTTGGTCAGCGTCATGACGAACACGTCGCCGACCGCGCGAACCCGTTGCTCCGCCGCGGCTTTCGCCAAATTCTCATTGCCGTCCCAGCGCGGCTGTTCGGCCGGGTCGGCGATCAGTTCGAAGACCTGTGCCGCCCCGGCCGCGATGTCGCGGCTCGCGGTCACGATGCGCGAAGAGTCGATGTTGTCCGTCATACCTTGATCGAAGCATCCCGCCATCGGGTTGCGCCAGGTGCGCCGTCTGTGGCCGGGCGGATCACCCGCATTACCGGCTTCCGCCCACGCCCGTCAACGCCGGCATTTCCCCAGTTCGACGGCGAGAAATTCAGTCAAACTTGTTGTGCCGCTTAGTGCATCGCGACGTCATGAGCGCGTCACCGACGCCTGGTGTCATCACTTCTGTCCGATCCGGAATCCAGGAGATTCGAGGAAGTGCCATGCCGCTACCCAAGCCCACCCGGCTCAGCATCGTCGCCGCACTCGCCACCACCCTCATGGTGGGTGCCCCGCAGGCCTCCGCAGCACCGGCCTCGACCCCCGAGCTGAAAGTGCTGACCTACAACACTTTCCTGATGAGCAAGAACCTCTACCCCAACTGGGGACAGGATCACCGGGCCGCGGAGATCGTGAAGACCGACTTCTTCAAGGGCAACGACGTCGTCGTGCTGCAAGAGATGTTCGACAACGAGGCCTCCGACGCGCTGAAGGCCAAGGCCAAGGCGGAGTATCCGAATCAAACGCCGGTCGTCGGTCGCTCGAAGGACGGCTGGGACGCCACCGGCGGCAAATACAGCGCCGTCACGCCGGAGGACGGCGGGGTCACCATCCTCAGCAAGTGGCCGATCATCCGCAAGGAGCAGTTCATCTTCGCCGACGCGTGCGGCGCCGACTGGTGGGCCAACAAGGGGATCGCCTACGCGGTGCTCGCGGTCAACGGGAGCAAGGTGCACGTGGTCGGCACCCACAGCCAGTCGACCGACTCCGGCTGCGGCGCCGGTGAGGCGGCGCGCGATCGGTCCTCGCAGTTCAAGGAGATCGACGCCTTCCTGACCGCGAAGCACATCCCGGCGAATGAGCAGGTGCTACTGGCCGGCGACCTGAACGTCGACTCGCACAGTGCCGAATACGGTTCGATGCTGGCCGACGCCCGGCTCGAGCCCGCGACCGCCCGCACCGGGCACCCGTTCTCCTTCGACACCAAGGAGAACTCGATCGCCAACTTCCGCTACCCGAACGACCCGCGCGAGGATCTCGACTACGTCCTGCACCGCAAGGGCCACGCCAAGCCCGCGAGCTGGCAGAACCGGGTCATCAGGGAGACCTGTCCCGCCTGGACGGTCACCAGCCAGGGCAAGGACTACACCTACACCAACCTGTCCGACCACTACCCGGTGACGGCCGGGATCTGATCCGCTGAGCGGACCGCGCTCGCCCCGCCCCGACTGCGGGACGGGCGCGGTTTCCACTGGTAGCGGACCGATTGTCGAGCAACGATTTCGGTGTCGCAGTAGCGAGTGAAAGTTGTTGCCACAGAACCGGGTCGTGCACCCTATGATCGCCACACAGCGAGAGTGGAGATAGCCGCATGACCGCAGTGACCAACGCCGGTACTACCGGATATGCCCGCGTGATCGCGCCGCCCGGCTGGAGCCGATGGCTGGTTCCGCCCGCCGCGCTGTCCATTCATCTCGCCATCGGGCAGGCCTACGCGTGGAGCGTGTTCAAGCCGCCGCTGGAAAAGGCGATGGATATCTCGGGGACCGGCAGCGCGCTGCCCTTCCAGATCGCCATCGTCATGCTCGGACTGTCGGCGGCCTTCGGCGGCACGCTGGTCGAGCGCCGCGGGCCGCGCTGGGCGATGACCGTCTCGCTGGTGTGTTTCTCGTCGGGGCTGCTGATCTCGGCGGTCGGCGCGTACGCGAATGCCTACTGGCTCATCGTGTTCGGGTACGGGTTCGTCGGCGGGATCGGGCTGGGCATCGGCTACATCTCTCCCGTGTCCACGCTGATCCGCTGGTTCCCCGACCGGCCCGGCATGGCAACGGGTTTCGCGATCATGGGCTTCGGCGGCGGCGCGTTGATCGCGTCGCCCTGGACCACCCAGCTGCTCACCAGCTTCGGCAAGGACAATGTCGGCATCGCCGAGACGTTCCTGGTCATGGGCTTGGTCTACGCGGTGTTCATGTCGGTCGGCGTGCTGCTCGTGCGGGTGCCGCCGCCGGGTTGGCGACCCGCGGGCTGGGTGCCGAAGCCCAATACCGCGAAGCTGATCAGCGCCCACGATGTCGCGGCCGACGACGCGATCCGGACGCCGCAGTTCTGGCTGCTGTGGATCGTGTTGTGCTTCAACGTGACCGCGGGCATCGGCATCCTGGAGAAGGCAGCGCCGATGGTGATCGATTTCTTCAAGCAGACCTCGACACCGGTGACGGCGGCCGCGGCGGCGGGCTTCGTCGCGGTGCTGTCCGCGGCGAACATGGCCGGGCGGATCGGCTGGTCGTCGCTGTCGGATGTGATCGGCCGCAAGAACATGTACCGGATCTACCTCGGCGTCGGCGCGCTCGCCTACGCCATGGTGTGGTCGGTCGGACAGACCAGCAAGCCGCTGTTCATCCTCGGCGCGATGGTGATCCTGTCGTTCTACGGCGGCGGATTCGCCACGGTTCCGGCGTATCTCAAGGATTTGTTCGGGACCTACCAGGTCGGGGCGATCCACGGCCGGCTGCTCACCGCGTGGTCGGCGGCGGGCGTCGCGGGTCCGTTGATCGTCAACGCCATCGCGGATTCCGGTGCGCGGCACGGGAAAACCGGGCCCGAGCTGTACGGGACCTCATTCGCCATCATGATCACGTTGCTGTGCGTCGGCTTCGTCGCCAACGAGCTGATCCGGCCGGTCGCGTCGAAGTACCACCGGCAGGTTCCGGCGGAAGCCGTCGTCACGGAAGGAAATCCGGCATGACCGAACCCGACAGCGCCGAAACGGCTGCGCCGCGGCGCATTCCGCTGTTGATCTTCGCCTGGCTGTGGGTGGCCGCACCGTTCGCCTACGGGCTCGATCGGCTGATCGTGAACCTGCTCAAGCTGTTCCAGTAGGGGCGATCTCGGTTTCGAACCCGCCTCGCCGGGTATCTGCCGGACGTTCGGTTCGACGGAGATGAGGGCGTCATGAGTGGGTTGTCGGCTGGGACGAGTCGGTCGCGTGGTCAACGGGGCGGGGGCGCGAACTCCCCCGCCGAACGGATTGCGCAGCACGAGGTCTTCGAGCGGTTCGCCCGCGGCGGCTTCGTGATGACCGGGATCGTGCACCTGTTCGTCGGGTATATCGCTATCCGGATCGCGCTGGGCGGTTCGGGCGGCAATGCCGATCAATCAGGAGCGCTGGGGGAATTGGCGAGTAAGCCGGGCGGGATCGTGCTCATGTGGGTGGGGGTGGTGGCGTTCGCGCTGATGGGGCTGTGGCGGCTGGCGGAGGCGGCGTTCGGGAGCGCGTCCAAGCCGGAGAAGGACAGCAAGAAGTCGGAGGCGTTTCACCGGGTCAAGGCGTTCGCGCTGGCGGTGATCTATTTCTCGTTCGCGTTGTCGGCCTTCGGATTCGCCCGCGGGGCGGGGAAATCCAGCAGCGAGCAGAGCGCCGGGATCACCGCGCGGTTGATGCAGAACTCTGCGGGCAAGCTCGCTCTGGTCGTGGCCGGGCTGATCATCATCGGCGTCGGCGGATACCACCTCTACAAGGGCGTCAGCCAGAAGTTCGTCAAGGATCTCGAGGGCAATACCAGTGCTCTCGTGCGCCGGTTGGGCACGACCGGATACGTGGCGAAGGGGCTCGCGGTCGCCGCCATCGGGGTGCTGGTGATCCTCGCGGTGGGCAAGGCCGAGCCGGGCAAGGCCACCGGGCTCGACGGGGCGTTGAAAACCCTTGGCGCGCAGCCCTATGGCGTGATCCTGCTCGTCGTGGCGGGTCTGGGCATCATCACCTACGGTCTCTACAGCTTCGTCATGGCCCGCTACGCCAAGATGTAGCGGCCGGCGCGTGGGGCAAGATCGAGGCATGAGCTCCACCACCGGACCGCTGGTACCCGAGACCGTGGACGAATTCCGCGCCCTCGCGCGCGCCAGGTTGCGCGAATTCCCGCATACCGAAGTCGCGGACGCACCGGATATTCGCCGGGCCGCGGTGCTGTTGTGCGTCGTGGCGGGGGACGACGGGACGCCGTCGGTGATCGTCATCCGGCGGGCCTATCGTGGCCGCAATGCCGGCCAGTGGGGATTACCCGGCGGCAGGCTGGACCCGGGTGAGACCGCGGAGCAGGCCGTGGTACGCGAACTGCACGAGGAACTCGGCCTGACCGCCGCACCCGCCGACCTCCTCGGCCGGCTCGACGACTTCCCGGCCGCATCGGGTTTCGTGATCACCCCGTTCGTGGCGGCGCTCCCCGACACCGCCGAGCTGAAGCCGAGCCCCGACGAGGTGCACTCCGTGCACCTGGTGCCGCTCGCCCGGCTGGCCGCCGACGAGGTGCCACACTGGGTCGCGCCGCACGAGGCCGTCAAGCAACCCGAGCTACGTGGCCGGGCGGCGTCCGTGCCGGAAAGCGTTGGCCTGCTTCAAATGCGCCTCGGCGAGGGGATGACCATCCACGCCCCCACCGGTGCGCTGCTGTGGCAGTTCCGCGCGGTCGTGCTGCTCGGGCGAGATCACACCGACGCCAGAGTCGCCCACTTCACCCAACCCGACTGGACCCAGCACTAGGACACGGGCGCCGGATCATTCCTCCACGAATTTCGCGGCGGTCCGGCGACGACGGTCCACGGTTACCGTGAATACGTCCGGGCGCGAGTAATGCCCGGTCGGGTCGAAATTCTGCCGTTCCCTTGCCACTTCGGCCGGATCGATATCGGCGATGACGAGTCGCTCCTCGCCCGCTACGGGTTCGATCAGCCAGTCCCCGTTGGGGGCGGCGAGTGCGGAACCACCGTCATAGCCCGCCGGCTTACCGACGGCGAGGAGTTCGTCGCGCAGCGGAAAGTCGGCGGGCACGTCCTCGTAGTCGAGCACAGCGCCGACCGCCAGGGAGTACACCCGGCCCTCCATCGCGACGAAACGGGTTATGTCCCTGGTGTTCCGGACCGATCCGGGCCAGGTGGACACGTGCAGCGTCGTCCCGTCCGCGTACAGCGCGTGCCGGGCCTGCGGCATCCAGTTCTCCCAGCAGGACAGACCGCCCACGCGGAACTCGCCGACATCGTGTGCGCGCAGCCCATTCCCGTCCCCGATCCCCCAGACCATCCGTTCCTCGTGCGTCGGCATCAACTTGCGATGCGCGCTCACCACGCCGCGCACCGGATCGATCGCGACCAACGTGCAGTACACGGTGCCGCGCACCCGCTCGGTGATGCCGAGATAACAGAACACCCCGAGATCGGCGACCGCCTCCCGCACCGTGGCGATCTGCGGACCGTCGAGCGTGACCGCCGCGTCCAGATAATAAGCGTAAGCGGCCTTTTGCACCGGATTGTCGAACCGCGCCCCACCGGTGCGCGCCAACCAGATCGGATAGCCGGACAGAAACGTCTCCGGAAAGGCGACGAGCTCCACCCCCGCCGCCGCGGCCTGGGTCAGGTAATCGACCACAATCTTCGTCCCGGCCGTGGGGTCGAGCCAGGCAGGCCGTGCCTGCGCCGCAGCAATCCGCATGCCCGACCCTAACGCCGGATTCAAGGGGCCTGCCCGATTTGGCCGTTCATCCAATCGCCGAGCCACTGGATCGCGTTGCGGCCGGAATCGTCCACGACCAGGGCGCCGTAGTTGATGTGCGCGTTGGAGGAGAAAAACGTTGCGGCGCTGAGACCGTCCCGGATCAGGGCGAGCAGATTGATGCCCACTTTGGGCGGCGCGGTTTTGGCGAGCGCGTCGCTCAGCTCATCGAGATCGAGGTGCTGGCTGTTGTTGCTGGTGAGCAGGCCCCCGGCGACGGTGGCCAGCTCGAGGCCGACCGGCAGCAGGCCGGACAGCACGGCGGCCGCGCCGGCCGGGTCCGGCGCCCGTCCGGGTGGCGGGACCAGTTTCTCCACGACCGACCAGGCTATTTCCTGGATCTGGCCGACCAGGGTGGCCATCCGGATGACGTCGACGTTCGACAGGATCGAGGTCATGGACGCGGCGATCTGCACGTAGCCCTGCGAGTTCGGGACGGTGGAGAGCACCTGCGCGACCGATTTCAGGTCCGCGCTCGCGACCAGGTCGACCAGCGGTTTGAACTGGTTGTTCAGCTCACCGGCGACCTGATGGGCGCCCTGGGCGTCCATCGCCGCGACCTTCTGCGGCAAGAGCGCGAGGTTAGCCATGATCGCGCCGAAGTCGAGCGCGGTGACATTGGCGACGACATCGAGGGTCTGATCGACCAGCAGGGCGGGCTTCAGCATCGCGAGGATCTTCGTGGCCGAGCCCAGGATGGCCGCGGGCAGATCGGCCAGCGGCGCGATCTGATCGACCAGGGCCTCGACCTTGATGGTCAGCGTGGCCGCGTCGGGCGAGTTCACCTGGAGGGTGCGCACACCCCGGTTCAACAGGCTGGTCGCGGTGTCGGTGATCGTGCTGACCGCCGTGGTGGCGCCGGTCAGGTCGGATTCGCCCGCTTTGATCAGCACCTGCCCCGCGTTGTGCTCGGCCGACCCGGCCGGAGCATCGGCGAGCCGGGCGGCGGTAGTGGAATCTTGGAGGCCGGCAAGGATTTTGAGATTACCCTCCAGCTTCGCGGCGGTGTCGCGGACGTGGGTCAGGTTGATGCCGCCCGGCGCGCTGAGGCTGCCGGACAGCTCGTCGACGGCACCGGCGAGACCGGGAAGGTCGGCCTTCGCGGTGTTCGCCGTCAAGGTCTTGGCCAAGGTGGAGTTGCTGAGCACCTTGCTCAGCAACGAGCCGAGCTTCCCGAGTAACGGATTTTCGCCCTTCTTGATCGAGCAGTACAGGTCCCCGGGGTCGCAGATCGAGCTGACCCGCCCGGTGAGCTTGCCCATGCCGAGCGGTCGCGGATCGGCGATCCCCGAACCCACGGTGTGCGGGCCGACGGCGGTCTCGCCCTTGGTGCCCGCGGCCGGATCGGCGATGAGGCCGACGGCGATGACCCGCTCGGCGGGCACCGGACCGCGGTCGTTGCCGATCTCGGACGCGACGTCACCCGCGGCGTCCGCGCCCTGGCTGTAGCCGGTAATGGTGAATTTCGCTCCGGGACAACGGTTGTCGTAGTCACGCAGCGCCTTGCGCGCATTGACCAGCGCGGTGTTCTTGCTGTCGGCATAGGTGTAGCCGTTGTCGAAGGCGCGGGCCATGTACGGCGTGAAATAGATGTCGGAGCTCGGGCCGTGCTGGCGCTGGATGGCCTCGGCGATCGGCCGGAGCATGCCGATGGGCTGCGCCGGGTCGGCCTTCTCGTTGGTCTCCCAGGTACCGGGAATGAACAGGTTGAAGGTCTCCGCGCAGTCGGCGGGCGCCGCGTGCACAACGGCCGGGGCGGCCACGGTTACGGAGGCGACGGCCATCCCGAGCGCCACCATCGTCGCCACCACGTAGCGATTGGACGAATGCGTGACTGACATCTGAACCTCACTACGCGCGAATTGCCGATACGATGCGCAGGCGTATTCAGCGCGGCAGCCGAATGCGCCGCGCTGAATATCGCGTTCCAGGTCAGGACAAATGACCGACCAGCAAGCTGAGCAGTTTCAATGCCACCTTGGCCAAATCCAACCCGGTACCGAGCGAGCCGGTCGACGATCCGCCGCCGCTGAGTGAATCGCCCGCGTCGCTCGACCCGGAGTCGCTGGACCCGGCGCTCGCGGCGATGTAGTGAACGGTATCCATAACGCTGAGGAGTGTCGACATGTCTCAAACCGCCTGTCTGGTAACGGTATTGACCGAGCAGCACCTGAGCCCAGGTGCCTGGATCATTGGTTGTTGGCAGCAACCAGATTCCACGGGGATCCCCGTTGCGTCCAGACACTCAACTGGGGAAGTTGTGCCGCGGTAGCCCATTCGAGGCGAATGCCGGTGGCAGACCGGCAGGTTTTCTGATCTCCCCAGTCCCACTGGGGATCTGCGCCCAAGGAAATTCTCAGACGCGTGCGACATTCTGACCCGCACGCGGAGATCTGCCGTGGGACGGAAGGAGAAAATCGGTGCGCAATGGTGAGCTCGGACGGCGGGGATTCCTCGGGGCACTGGG
The DNA here is from genome assembly GCF_042871115.1 of Nocardia sp. NPDC006044. NCBI lineage: Bacteria > Bacillati > Actinomycetota > Actinomycetes > Mycobacteriales > Nocardiaceae > Nocardia > Nocardia sp. NPDC006044. The sequence goes on along the minus strand of NZ_JBIAID010000001.1, from coordinate 798,956 downwards.
TGGCGCGATCGGCGTCGCGATCACGGCCGGGGCGGTGCGGCCCGCGGTCGCGGGCGCGGCGAACGGGACCCGCGCGTTCCTCGGTTCCTATACCTCCGGTGGCGCAGGCGGTTCCGGCATCGGCGTCGCCGCGGTCGATCCCGGCAGCGGCCGGCTGGTCGTGGAAAGCACAGTGAGCGTGGCCGATCCGTCGTTCCTGGCACTGTCTCCCGATCGGCGCTTCCTGTACGCGGTGAACGAAGGGTCCGGCCCGGGCACGGCCACCGCGCTCGATCTACGGGGCCCGCGGCCGACCGTTCTGAATACTGTTGCGGTACAGGGCGATGCGCCCACCCACCTGTGCGTTACCAAGGACGGCCGCTACGTGCTGACCGCGAATTACACCTCGGGCAGCGTCAGCGTGCTCGCCGTGGCCAGGGACGGACGGCTCGGCGCGGTGCTCGACGTGGCCCGGCACACCGGCCGCGGACCGGATCCGGATCGGCAGACCGGACCGCACGCGCATCAGGTCTCGATCGATCCGTCCGGCCGCTGGGTGCTGGCGGTGGACTTGGGCGTCGACGCGATCTATGTCTACCGACTGACCGACGGCAAGCTGAATCAGCACGCACGGGTCGCGCTGGCGCCGGGCAGCGGACCGCGCCACCTGACCTTCCATCCCGACGGCCGCACCGCCTTTCTGGCCAACGAACTGAATTCCACCGTGACCGTGCTGGATTGGCGGGCCGACCGCGGGGAACTACGGGCCGGGCAGTCGGTGCCCGCGGACCTGAACGCCGGCGGCGACCGGAACTATCCGTCCGCACCGGTGGTGGCCAAGGACGGCCGCTTCCTCTATCTCGCCAACCGGGGGCACGACAATGTCGCGACCTTCGCGGTGGTCGGCGCGATGCTGATGCCGATGGGCAGCACGCCCTGCGGCGGAAAGTTCCCCCGCGACCTGACCCTGAGCCCCGACGGCAGGCACCTGTACGCGGCCAATCAGAAGTCGAATTCGGTGGCCCTGCTCGACCTCGATCCGATCACCGGCCGGCCCGCCCCGCCGTCGGCGGTGCTGGACGCGCCCGCCGCCACCTGCGTGTTGTTCGAATAGCGAGTCCGGTTCTCGGACAACAGATTCCGGTACGCCACCGCAGGCGGACCGGTCCCCAGTTGCGCGCCAGTCGAGATGGCAGCCAGGTGCGGTTCTACTTGGTTCTAGATCATCCATGCTCGTTCACGCGTGAAAGGGTTTCTGAATGCGCAGAATCACGCATATCACGCTAGGTCTGCTGGTGGTCGCCGGCAGCCTGGTGGCCACGCCCGACGCCTGGGCCGACGCGGACAACGGCCGGCTCGGCAATCTCGGTCGCATCGTCGACGACGGCACCACGACCACCATGTACTCCGGTTCGGCCGCGGTCCGGGTCAACTTCCCCACCGCCGCGGCGGTGCGGGTACAGCTGGCGCCCGACGGCAAATTCACCGACCCGGCCAGCGACAAGATCGTCCTGCCGACCAAGGTCCCGCCCGCCAGGACGAAGAAGACGGACAAGGGTGACTACTGGGCGATCACCAGCCCCGATCTCACCCTGCGCGCCTACAAGTCTCCGCTGCGCTTCGCCCTCTACGACGGCACCAACCGGCGGCAGATCTGGGCCGAGTCGGCGCCGCTGTCCTGGACCAAGAACGCGACCACACAGAGCCTCGGCCGAGGCAAGGACGAGCAGTTCTTCGGCGGCGGCGAGCAGAACGGGCGGTTCAGCCATCGCGATCAGACGATCAAGATCTTCGCCGACGACAACTGGAACGACGGCGGCGCGCCGAACTCCCAGCCGTTCTACCTGTCCAGCAACGGATACGGGGTGCTGCGCAACACCTTCGCGCCGGGCAGCTACGCCTTCACCGATCCGGCCCGCACCACCCACGAGGAGCGCCGCTTCGACGCGATCTATGTCGTCGGCGACGGACCCAAAGGGGTGATCTCCGCCTACACCGCGCTGGTCGGCAGGCCGTTCCTGCCGCCGATCTACGGCCTGGAGATGGGCGACTCCGACTGCTATCTGCACAACGCCAACCGCGGTGAACGGCACACCCTGGACGCGGTTGGCATCGCCGAGGGGTATGTGCGCAATCAGACGCCCAACGGCTGGATGCTGGTGAACGACGGCTACGGCTGCGGGTACGAGAATCTGCCGCAGGTCGGCGAGGGGCTGCGCAAGAACGACATGCAGCTCGGATTGTGGACCGAGAACGGGCTGCCGAACCAGGCCGAGGAGGTCAAAGCCGGTGTGCGCGTACGCAAGCTGGACGTGGCCTGGGTGGGTCCCGGCTATCAATTCGCCCTGGACGCGTGCGACAGCGCGCATCGCGGCATCGAAGACAACAGCGACGCACGAGGTTTCGTCTGGACGCCGGTGAGCTGGGCGGGGGCGCAACGATGTGCGGTGCTGTGGAGCGGGGACCAATCCGGCACCTACGACTACATCCGCTGGCAGATTCCCACCTACGCCGGCTCGACGATGTCCGGCATCGCCTACAACACCGGTGACGTCGACGGCATCTTCGGCGGCAGTCCCCGGACCTACACCCGCGACCTGCAGTGGAAGGCGTTCCTGCCCACCATCATGTCGATGGACGGCTGGGCGCCCAACGACAAGCAGCCGTGGCGCTACGGCGAGCCCTACACCTCGATCAACCGAAAGTACCTGCAGCTCAAGGAGAGACTGCTGCCCTATACCTATTCGCATGCGGTCGAGGCGAATCGCACCGGGGTCGGCCAGGTCCGGCCACTGGCCCTGGAGTACCCGCACGACAAGGCGACGTGGGGCGAGCAGGCCCGTTACGAATTCCTTTCCGGGAAAGACTTTCTCGTCGCACCGGTCTATACCGACGCCGAGCAGCGGGACGGCATCTACCTGCCCGAAGGCACCTGGATCGACTACTGGAGCGGCCGCACCTGGACCGCGCCGACCACGGTGAACGGCTACCACGCGCCGCTGGACACGCTTCCGCTGTTCGTGCGGGCGGGCGCGGTGGTGCCGATGTGGGCCGAGGGCACCCAGTCCTGGCGGACCCACGATCAGAGCGTGCTGGACCTGGACGTCTACCCGCAGGCGGCGGGCAACTTCACGCTGGTCGAGGACGACGGGGTTACCCGGGGCTATCAGCGCGGCGAACAGTCGTCGCAAACCTTCGCCGTGCGCGCGCCGGAGGCCGGTGCGATCGAGGTGAGCATCGGCGCCAGTTCGGGGTCGTATCCGGGCAAACCGGCCGCACGCCGCTATGAGCTCGCGGTGCATACCGCCGCGGCGCCGAAGGTCGTGCAGACCGCCGCGGGTCCGTTGACCCAGCGGGCCAGTCGCGCGGATCTCGATCAAGCGCCCAACGGCTGGTGGTTCGACCCGAACGATCGCGGCGGTGTTGTGCGGGTCAAAACCGATCCGGTCGCCGCGGCGCAGGCTCAGTCGGTGGTTCTGCGGTGAGGATTTCCCGGTCCCGGCCCGCGGTGGCGCATTCGGAGGGTGCGGGTTAGTGGGTGAGGGTGGTTAACTCCTCTCGGATCGTCGGCTCGAGGGGAGTAGAGGTATACGTGGTGCAGCTCGGGGTGAACGAGTCGTTCGCGGACTACCTCATCGAGGGCGTGCTCGGTCGCGGCGGGATGGGCACCGTGTATTCGGCGCAGCATCCGCGGTTGCCGCGCCGAGTCGCGCTCAAGCTGCTCAATCGCGAGGTCTCCGCGGATCCGGAGTTGCGGCGGCGATTCGAGCAGGAGGCCAATGTCGTTGCCCGGCTGGATCATCCGGGCATCGTCGGCATCCATGATCGCGGCACCCAGGACGGGCACCTGTGGATCGCCATGCAGTACATCCACGGCACCGACGCCTCCCGATTGAATCCGCGGGACGTGCCGGTCGATCGCGCGTTGCGCATCGTCACCGAAACCGGCGCCGCACTCGATCACGCGCACAGCCGCGGCGTGCTGCACCGCGATATCAAACCGGCGAACATCCTGTTGTCCTCGCCGGACACCGGTCGCGCGGAACGAGCGGTGCTGACCGATTTCGGGATCGCCCGGCTGCTCGACTCGAATACGCAGCTCACCGCCAGCGGGACGTTCAACGCCACGCTCGCCTATGCCTCGCCGGAGCAGCTCTCCGGCGAGCGGGTCGATCACCGTTCGGATCAGTACTCGCTGGCCTGCACGCTGTTCACGCTGCTGGCGGGGCATCCGCCGTTCGCCGCGACCAACCCCGGGCAGGTCGTCGCCGGGCACATCAGCAAACCGGTGCCGCGGCTCAGTTCCGTTCGATCCGACGCACCGCCGGCGCTGGACGAGGTCATTGCCCGGGCGATGGCGAAGCGGCCCGACGAACGATTCGGCAGCTGCCGCGAGTTCACCACGGCGGCCTGGGAGTCGCTGCACGGCCGCCCACCGTCCCGGATGGCCGCGGCACCTGCTCGAATCGCGCCGACCGCGTTGAACCAGCACACTCAGGGCCGGCAGGCGCCGATCGCCAGGCCCGCGCAGACACCTCACCTCGCGCCGGCACCGTCGAACAGCTCGGCACCGTCGCCCAAACCGGCAACGCCAAACGACTCGGCAACGCCAAACGGCTCAGCACCCTCGCACAACGCGGCAACGCCAAACGGCTCAGCACCCTCGCACAACGCGGCACCGCCAAACGGCTCAGCACCCTCGCACAACGCGGCACCGCCAAGCGGCCCAGCACCCTCGCACAACGCGGCACCGTCAAGCGGCTCAGCACCGTCGCACAACTTGGCACCGTCGAACGGCGCGGCAGCGTCGAATGCTCCGGCCGCGGCGAATGATCCGGCGCCCGCGAGCGGCTTCCGCGACGCGCTCGCCGCCTGCGTACTCGCGGTTCTGCTCGGTTGCCTGGTCGCCCTCGAAGTGGTGTCACCCAGAGAACCGGTCATCCGCGCTTTCCTCGCGGACGGCGAGCCACGCCTGGCCCCGTACGCCGCCTCCGGTGTGGCCGGCGGCGGCGCGGTGGTGTTGCTCCTCTGCGGCGCGGTCCTGCTGCTGGCCCGCAAGCGCCTGGGCCGCGCGCTCGTGCTCTTGGGGTGTGCGGGCTACCTGGCTAGCCTGGCACCCGTCCGCATGGGCTACGACAGCCCGGCCGGCACAACCGGATGGGTGATGGCCGCAGGGGTGGGATTGCTCTTGCTGACACTGGTATTCGCCATGTCCAAGCCAACGGCCCGCTGGCTGCGGGCAGGCAGCCGCCGCTAGCGCCTTTTCCGGCAACCGACCTGCCAGCCGCGCTACACATCACGTATTCAATGCGGTCACCGGCCAGCGACCAACATCGCCTGCCCGGCAGCAACATCGGCGAACACAGCGGCAAGCCCGTACTCCATCATGACCACCTTCGTGCCCATCGATGACCACTCACCGACCGACCGATCAGTGTCCGGGATGTCCTGTCACTGGAGTGCCAGGGATGTGCAGTCATTGAAACGCCGACTCACCGCCCCGACACGCGTGCATATGTCAAAGGAGCGCGTGTAGCCACCACCTCGACCCAAGAACCCGCAGCGCTGCCCGCCAGGCCGCCCATGCCCCACACTGAGCGACACCATGCAAACATCGAGCCGAGTCATAGGGTCGCCAATTGATCTTAAACAGCCACCATTTGACTCGACTCGATTGCGGAACGACCATTCGACTCGACTCGATCAACCCCTCGCCGGTATGGCACCAGCCACCATCCGATCCGACTCGATCACCGAGAGCGACCACCCACTCCCGCCGCTCCCCAGAACGACCACCCACCTACTCGTTTCCCAAGCCTCTCTGAACCGGACCACAAGCCGATGACCACGCTGGAACTTCCGCGTTGCCCATACCAACTGCGTAAGTAAGTCGGGGACCCCACCCGACGCGCTCAGCACTATCGATCATCTCTGGGAGCAGGTGTACCTGACTCGCCAGGTAGACCTCCGGCATGTCCCAACGCGACCTGACGAAGAAAACTGAAGACCTACCCCGGTTTTCACTGAAGTAGTGCTGAGCACGTCGCCTGCCGTACCCGGCTTTAGGCGCATGTCAGGATGCGCGGCGTCGAGTTCCAGCGTGGTCATCGGGCTGTGGTTGCGTCACAAACGCTTCGGAAAAGCAGCTCTGCACACCTTTTCGCAGTCCGTCGAGGACTTCGCATACCTTCTGTATTCCTCGCATACCCGGTGGCGGGTTGAGGGATATGTAAAGGGGGAAACAGGTGTGCGAAGTCGACCCTATCTGTCGCTTGGTTTACAGATTTCGGCGATCGGTGGCAGTTTCGGGCCGACAAGATACCTGCTGCGCAGACCTCACGCTCATGAGCTGGGTCTGCCAATCGGTTTCACCTAATGCCGAGCCGGTCGATGCCCATAGCCCACCTCGGCCTTCCTCGCGAATATCGGCCGATTCAACTCTCACCTCTCATTTCCAGGAAACGTAAACAACGGGACCAGACACGAACAGTCACTAAATCTATATTCCGGTTGGATGAATTCCCCTCGCAGTCAAGCGAATACGCGGACAAGTCGCCGCGCTTAGGGTAAAATTATCCGCGTGTCTAATATCAGTCGCCGCAACCCGCTCATTTCGGTGGCCGCATTGGGACTTATCGCGGCGCTTACCGCAACTGCCTGCAACTCAGAGGCTTCGAAGAACGATTCGAGTCCGTCGCCGAGCTCGTCGAGCGCGCCGGCCCAAGACAATACGAAACTCTTCCACGATATCTACAAGCAATTGGTGGAGACCGATACCTCGCACTCGACCGGAAGCACCACGGTCGCCGCGAACGCGGTCAAGCAGCGCCTGCTCGACGCGGGCTTCGCCGAATCCGATATCCAGATCTTCGAGCCGGTGCAGCGCAAGGGCGATCTGGTGCTCCGGTTCACCGGGTCCGGACAGCGTAAACCGTTGCTGCTCTTGGGTCATCTCGATGTGGTCGAGGCCAAACGCGAGGACGGGTGGAACACCGATCCGTACAAGCTGACCGAAACCGACGGCTTCTATGCCGCCCGCGGTTCGATCGACGACAAGGCCATGGTGTCCGCGCTGGTTTCCGGCCTGATCCAATTGAAGCGCGAGGGATTCAAGCCCAACCGCGACATCGTGCTCGCCCTGACCGCCGACGAGGAGGCCGGGCCGGACAACGGCGCGAAATGGCTGATGGACAACAAGGCCGACCTGATGAGCGCCGAGTACGGCCTCAATGAGGGCGGCAGGGCACTGCTGGTTGACGGAAAGCCTTCGCTGCAGGGCGTGCAGGTGGCCGAGAAGACCTACACCACCTATCAGGTGGAGGCCAAGGCGACCGGCGGTCACAGCTCGGTGCCGACGCCGGACAATGCCATCTACACCCTCACGGCCGCGCTGAATCGGCTTGCCGCGTACCGCTTTCCAACCTCGCTCAGCGACCCGGCCCGGGACAATTTCGCCGCGCTGGCCGCGACGCGCACCGGCCAGGAGGCCGACGACATGCGGGCGGTCGCGGCGGGCAACCCGAGTCCGGAAGCGCTGGAACGACTCTCGGCAACGCCCGAATACAACGCCCAGCTGCGGACCACCTGCGTGAGCACCATGCTGAAGGCCGGAGAGGCGGAGAACGCGTTGCCGCAGACGGCGACGGCGACGGTCAACTGCCGAATCCTCCCGCAGGACAACCCCGACGACATCGACAAGCAGTTCAAGGCCGCGCTCGCCGACGGCAAGCTCACCGTCACGCGCAAGCTCGATCCGGCCGGCGGCATCTCGCCGACCAACGGCGATGTGATGGCAGCGGTCACCTCGCTGACGAAGGAGCTGTTTCCCACCGCCGCGGTGAGCTCGTTCATGTCCACCGGCGCCACAGACAGCAAATACGCGCGCAGCAAAGGGATTCCGATGTACGGGGTCAGCGGATTGTTCATGGTCTCCGCCGACGCCGGCCGCATTCACGGCGTGAACGAACGCGCGCCGATCGCGGGACTCGACGCCAGCCGCGAATTCCTCTACCGGCTGATCAAGAAACTGTCCCAATAGTTTTCGGCCCGCAGCGACTCGCCGCGCCCCTGGTGCGGCGAGTCACTCTGCCCGGTCGAGGGATTCGAGCTCGGTGCGCAGCTGTACCACCTCGTCGGCGAGTTCGTCGCGCAGTTGTTCGCGTTCCAGCAGGCTGGCCCGCATGCTGTCGATGGTGTCGTTCATCGCGGCCAGCTTCTGGTCGGCGCCGTTGAGACGCCATTCGATGACGCCGCGGCGATCCACGTCCGCGCTGGCGTTGCGCACCCATTCCACGACATAGTCCAGCCACTCCGGCTGCTTGGGCATCTCCTCGTCGGCGTCCCAGCCGCGGCGGGTCGCGGTCTTCGCCGAGAGCACCCGCTCGCCGGCCGGCCCGGCGACCGGCGCGTTCAACTGCACGTGGCTGAGCTTGCCCGCCGTCGTCACGATGGCGGTGATCCGGTAACGCCCGGCCAGGTGCATCTTCAACTCCGCCGCCCCACGCCCGTCGGCATCCATCGCGCCGAGCCACGGGCCGTCGGCCGCGGTGATGATCGACTCGAGCACGCCTAGCTGCCCGACCGCGCGCCGAACCCGGTTCGCGCGCTCGCGTAGTTCGTCCGGTGTGGCGGTCATCTGGTCCCAGTGCATCGCACCTACTTCCTCGTCGACCGGCTCCCAGCGATTAGGAACTGCTACGAACGTACATTCGCCGAGAGCCGAAGCGGCGCAGACGTGCGGCGGCGACACCACTTGACTTGGAGTGCACTCCAGGTCGTAGCGTGAGGCAAACTCGGTTACCGACACATAAGGGGAAGCTCGATGGAGCTCGGTTTTCACGTTCCGATTTTCGACATCGACGGTGGTACCACCGCTATCGCCGGTGAGCTGGCCAGGGTGGGCGCCGCGGCCGAGGCGGCCGGCGCGACCTGGCTGTCGTTCATGGACCACTACTTTCAGATCGAGCCGACCGGGCTGCCCGCCGAGGCGAACATGCTCGAGGGTTACACCACGCTCGGCTTCCTGGCCGCGCACACCTCGACCATTGAACTCGGCCTGCTCGTCACCGGCGTGACCTACCGGCACCCCGGCCTGCTCGCCAAGATCGTCACCACGCTCGACGTGCTCTCCGGCGGCCGGGCCACGCTGGGCATCGGCGCCGCGTGGTTCGAGCGCGAGCACCTCGGGCTCGGCGTGCCGTACCCGCCGATCGCGGAACGGTTCGAGCGGCTGGAGGAGGCGTTGCGGATCTGCGGGCAGATGTGGGATCCGGCGAACAACGGGCCGTTCGAGGGCAAGCACTATCAGCTCGCCGAGACGCTCTGTTCGCCGCAACCGATCAACCGACCGAAGATTCTCATCGGCGGCAGCGGCGAACGCAAGACGCTGCGCCTGGTCGCGCAGTACGGCGACGCGTGCAACCTGTTCGGCAGTTCGCCCGCGGAGGTCGAGCACAAGCTGGATGTGCTGCGCCGCCATTGCGACGACGTCGGGCGGGATTACGCCGACATCCGGGTGACCATCATGGCCAACAATCCGCGGCCGAACCCGGACACCCGCGACGAATTCGTCCGGAAGATGGCCGACTACGCCAAGCTCGGCGTGCACGCGGTGATCATCTCGCCGACCACCGGGGCGCCGGCCGCGTGGATCGAGGAGATGGCGCCGGCGGTCGCGCAACTCGCCGAACTCGGCTGAGCGGTCCGGGGTCTACGACGTAGACGATCGCCGAACGAGGTGGGAGTCAACCTTGTTCGGCGATCGCTTCCGTCGATTACAGTCCGCCGGTCAGCGCGCCGAGGCCTTCGCCCAGGCCGCCGAGTCCGCCGAGGGCGTCTCCGGCTTCGCCGAGTCCGCCCAGCGCGTCACCGGCGCCGCCCAGTCCGCTCAGCAGGTCGCCGAGTCCGCCGAAATCGTCACCGCCGCCGAGCGCGCCTAGGCCGTCGTCGGATGGCGCGTTGAACCAATCGAAGGCGTCCCCGGACGCGTCGTCGGAGAAGAGGTCGCTCCAGGAGTCCTCGAGCGAACCGCCTGTGTCCCCGGCGGATTCGTCCGAACCGTCACCCAGCGCGTCCTCGGACCAATCCCCGCCGTCGGACCACTCGTCACCCGACGAATCCTCGGACGCGTCGCCTCCGTCCGCCGAGGAATCGTCAGCACCCTCACCCCAGGGGTCCGCGGACGAATCACCCTCACCTGCCGAAGATTCGTCTGCACCGTCACCCGACGGGTCCTCCGCCGAATCGTCTGCGCCGTCGGAAGATTCGTCGGAACCGTCACTCGACGAATCCTCGGGCGAATCGCCCCCGTCCTGCGTGGGGTCTTCCGAGCCGTCGCCCGACGGATCCTCGGACGAGTCGTCGCCGTCGGCAGGCTTGTCACCGCCGGGCTTGTCTTTGTCACCACCGGAAGGCTTTTCGCCACCGGGCTTGTCCTTGTCGCCACCCGAAGGCTTGTCACCGCCGGGCTTGTCCTTGTCACCACCACCGGGCTTGTCCTTGTCTCCCCCGGACGGCTTGTCTTTGTCCTTCTCCTTGCCTTTGTCCTTGTCCTTGTCCTTATCCTTGTCGGAGCCGTTGGACGCGCCGAAATCTTGTGTCCAGTAGGGGGTTCCGTCACCGGCCTTGGCATAGCCGACGCCGATGTCCTTCAGCCCGCAGTTCAGGATGTTCGCGCGGTGGCCTTCGCTGTTCATCCACGCGTCGACCACCTCGGACGCGCTGGTCTGGCCCTGGGCGATGTTCTCGGCCCAGGTCTGCGCCTTGTAGCCCGCCGCGCTGATCCGGTCGCCCGGATCGCCCTTCGACGAGTTGTGGTCCAGGTTTCCGGTCGCGGCCATATCTTTGGTGTGGGCCTGCGCGGCCTCGGTGAGATGCTCGTCGGATTTCAACGCGGAGCAGCCGGCTTTGGTGCGTGCGGCGTTGGTAAGGCTGATCACCTCGTCGGCGGGAGAATCCGGACCCGCCGACGCCGTAGGCGCTCCAGCAAAAGTCACAGCCAGAGCTGATACTCCGAAAGCGGTGGACAATGTGCGCATCGTTGCCGGCGAAACTTTTCGCGGTGCACTGTGCTTACCCATGAAATGCCTTCTGGTTGCTGGTCGGCGGCCTCGATTCGCTCGAATCAGGCGCTGCCGGTGAGCAGGCCCAGCAGCGGCGCGAGTCCGCCGGCGGCCTTGCTGCCGGTCGCGGCGCTGCCGGAGACCGCCGTGCTGCCGGTGCTGAACGCCTTGGCCAGCGGGGTGATCGCGGCGCTGCCCGTGTTGAGGCTCTTCGCCAATCCGCCGAGCGCGGCACTGCCGCTGTTCAGCAGCTCGAACGGGTCGGCGGGCTTGTCCGCGGCCGGCTTGGCCTTCGGCTTGGCGCCGGGCTTCTTCTTCTTGGGCTGCACCGCGTTTCGGCTGTGGTGGCCCTGCCCGTTCGCGGCCAGCACCCGCTTCGCCTTGGCCGGCGCCGGGGCGACCTGGTCGCCCGCGGCGGTGGTGGTCGTCGTCGTTTCCGCGACCGCCTGCCCCGCGCCGCTGTGCGCCGAGACGCCGAGGCCGATCAATGTGGCCGTCGACAGAATTGCCAATCGGGCCGGAATCTGACTTTTACTAGGTGCGCTGTGCTTACCCATTAGACGCTTCTTTCGCCAGTGGTCGATCACGTGCCGGATCGCCTGTCCGCCAAAGGCACAGGCGCTGCTTCGAGGTTAGAACTCGGCGGACGAACCCACGACTCGTAAGCCGAATTCTAAAATCGAGTTGAGGGTTGATTAACAGCGGCACAAGCGATCACGGGCAGATCACGTCCCGATCACATCCGATCACGAGCGGTCCACCGCCGCCGACCTGGGCGGTGGACCAAGCCACGCGCGGTTCCGATGTGCATCCTGCGGCGCGGCGCACCCACGCGACAGGATCACGCGGCTACCGGAACGGCGGCTCGTTGAACGTGCGCAGCTTGCGCGAGTGCAACCGATCCCCTTCGGCGCGAAGCAACTCCACGGCCCGGATGCCGATCTGCAAGTGCTCGGAAATCGCGCCCTCGTAGAAACGATTCGCCTGGCCCGGCAGTTTGATCTCGCCGTGCAGCGGCTTGTCCGACACGCAGAGCAAAGTGCCGTAGGGCACCCGGAAGCGATAACCCTGCGCCGCGATGGTGGCGCTCTCCATATCGATGGCCACCGCGCGGCTCAGATTGAACCGCAGCGCCGACGCGGAGTATCGCAGTTCCCAGTTCCGATCGTCGGTGGTGACCACGGTGCCGGTGCGAAGCCGCTGTTTCACCGCCTCGCCCGGCATTCCGCTGACGATCTTGGTGGCGTCGTAGAGCGCCCGCTGCACCTCGGCGATGCTGGGAATCGGAATGTCGGGCGGCAGTACCGAATCCAGCACGTGATCGTCGCGCAGGTAGGCGTGGGCGAGCACGTAATCGCCGATCGCCTGACTCTCCCGCAGGCCGCCACAGTGCCCGATCATCAGCCAGGCGTGCGGGCGCAGCACAGCCAGGTGGTCGCAGATGGTCTTCGCGTTCGACGGGCCGACGCCGATATTCACCAGGGTGATGCCGCGCCGATCGGTGGAGGTCAGATGCCAGGCCGGCATCTGATGCTTCTTCCAGGCGAGGTCGGAAGTGGTTGCCGCGCCGACGGTTTCGGCGGTGATCACGGTGCCGCCCGGACAGGACAGGCCGTCGTAGGGGCTGTCCGGATCGGCGATCTGCTCGCCCGCCCAGCGCACGAATTCGTCGACATAGCGGGTGTAGTTGGTGAACAGCACGAACGGCTGGAAATGATCGACCGGGGTGCCGGTGTAATGCTGCAACCGGGCCAGCGAGAAATCGGTGCGCAGCGCGTCGAAATGGCTGAGCGGGAAAGTGTCGATGGCGTTGAAGATGCCGTCGGCGGTTTCGTCGCCGATGCTGGCCAGGTCGGTGGTCGGGAAGTACCGGGCCATCACCGCGGCCATCGAGCTGTCCAGGGCGAGGTCGGCGCGGTCGATCACATAGGGGAACGGGATCTCCTGGCGCGACGGCGATACCTCGATTCGCACGTCGTAGTCGCGCTCGATCATCTCCAGTTGTTCGGCCAGGTAGTGGCGCAGCAGGTCCGGGCGGGTGATCGTGGTGGCGTAGCTGCCCGGCCGGGTGAACCGGCCCCACGAGCGGGAGCGATCCTTCGACGGGGCGGCGCCGTTCCAGCTGATCCGGAGTTCGGGATAGACGAACAAGCCCGCCGCGCGGGTGGCCTCGTCGGGCACAGTTCCGTTCTCGACGAAGGCCCGGATCGCGTCGCGCAGAGCGGCGACGGATTGCTCGTACAGCTTCTCCAGCTGGTCCAGAGCCTCGGCGCTGGTCAACGAATTGGCTGGTGACCGATTCGGCATGTGTCTCCCTGCGTCGCGTTCGTACGTTCCCAGGACACCGTATTTCACGCCGGCTACGGGGTGGCGAACCGGCGGTGACCAGGGGTGTGCCCGGCTACGGGGATCGACCGGAACTCAGCCCGCGTCGAGCAGTCGCCGGGCTGCCGAGCGCACCAATTCCGATATCCGAGGCCATTTTTCGGACTCGGGATCGATCAGGTCGAAATGATGGGTCTGCGGGAGCACCAGCGATTCGGCTGGGCAGTCCTGGCTGAGGGCGACCGGAACGGTCTGATCGTCGGTGCCGTGCACCAGGAGCACCTCGGGTGAGTGGTGCGGCAACTGGAGTTGCGGGTCCAGGTCCGCGTACCGGCTCGGGTGTTGTTCGGGAGTTCCGCCCATCCACGCGGTGACCGCACCGGCGCCGAGGCGTAGCCGGGAGGCGCGGGCGAGGTCGGCCACCGGTGCGAGGGCGATGACCGCGGCCGGTCGCTTGTACGCCCTGGTCAGGGCCAGCATTCCGCCCGCGGAGTGGCCGGTCCAGAGCACCGGTTCGGTCAGCTGCCCTTCGAACAGGTCCAGGTCGTCGATCGTGGCCTGCGGGTCACCCGGTATCCGCCGGTATTCGAGCAGCACCACCCGCACACCTTCCTTGGCCAGCGCACGGGCGAGGGGCCGGGCATGAGTGCGGTCGGTGCCGGGCCGGAAATAGCCGCCGTGAATGAAGACCACAGTCGCCCCAGTTTCGCCGAAGACCTCCAGCACCTGGTCCGGGTGCGGACCGTAGGACGTGACAACGCCTGGTTCAGCTCCCTGTCGAAGCAAACGCTCGACCACCGCGCGTTCCTCGCGCTCGATGCACCGCTGATCTGGATCGGTCACCGGATACTCCCTTCCCGTCCAGGCAAATTAGCAAAGTTCCGGTGTTCGTCGTCGCGGATCGCGTTCGGTGCGGCGACCTCGACGAACGGCGCCGACTCGGCAGCGCTCATGTCCTGCCGGTTTGCGAATGAGCAGAGGTAAGCAGGCGCATCCGGGGGTCGCGCCGCATCAACGTCCAGAGTGCCGCGGCGGGGCGGAGTCTCGGCACTTCGGTTGCGAAGCAGTCGAATTCGCGTCGCTGAGTTCAGCGGCTCGGGCCGGTCCCCACTGGGTCAGATCGAGCGGGCCGACTCTATGAGCCGGTCGGCGAGGGCGAGTACGAGGGGGCGGAGTTCTGCTGGTTGTTCGATGACGAAGGGGAGGTCGAGGGAGGCGAGTACGGCAGGGAGCCAGTCGAGGCGTTCGGCGCGCAGTTCGACGTGCGACCACGGCTGTGCGCCGCTGGCGGATGGTGACTCCTTGACGATCGCGATGCCGGCGGGGAGCCGGGTGCGGATCTGCTCGGCTGTTCCTTGGATTCGAAGGGTCACCTCGTATCGATAGGGAGCTGTAGCGAGACCGGTGAGGACGTGTTGCGCCGGGTCGAATCCGGTTGGTGCGTCGAAGGAACCGGGCAGGGTCCGCGCGTCGGCGATGCGGTCCAATCGGAATGTCCGGTCTTCGCCGATCGCCGGGTCCACACCCGTCACATACCACCTGCCGGAATGCGCGACGAGACCGTACGGGTGCAGCGTACGTTCGCTGCGCCGACCGTTTGCGGCGGTGTATCGGAGCGAGATCGGCCAGTGCTGGCGCACGGCGTCGGCGATTGTGAGCAGGACCGTCGTTTCCGGAGCCGCCGCCGCAGCGGGCGGCGCGGTGAAGGCGAGTGCGCCCAGGACTGCGTCGAGTTTGCGGCCGAGCCGCTCCGGCAGCACCCGGCGGATCTTCGCGGCCGCCGTCTCGCTCGCCGCGTCCGTGGTGGTCAGCAACCCGGCTCGCCGACCCGCGACCAGGCCGAGCAGAACGGCGAGCGCTTCGTCATCGCTCAGCATGAGCGGCGGCATCCGGTAGCCGGGAGCGAGCCGGTAACCGCCGTAGCGTCCACGCACCGATTCGACGGGCACATCGAGGTCGAGGAGATGATCGACGTATCGACGCACGGTGCGTTCGTCGACCTCCAGGCGACCGGCCAATTCGGCGACTGTTCGAGTGCCGCCCGCTTGGAGGAGTTCCAACAGGGTGAGCACGCGGGCGATCGGTCGGGGCATGGGGAAATTCTCTCGCGAATACCGGGCGGTTTCTGTCCGGTATAGACCGTAGCGTGCGGTCAGTAACCCCGACCGATCAGGAGAGAACCCATGAACTTCGTCTCGATCCGCATCATCACCGGTGATGTCGCCCGCCTCGTCGACTTCTACGAGCGCGTCACCGGCGTGCAGGCGAATTGGGCCACCGAAGATTTCGCCGAGCTCAGGACCGAATCAGGCACCCTCGCGATCGCCAGCATCCGTACGCTCGCGCTGTTCGCGCCCGACTCCGCACACCCAGCCGACAACCGCAGCGTCATCATCGAATTCCTGGTGAACGACGTCGACCGCGCGCACCAGAACCTGACCGAGTTCGTGGCGGACGTCGTCCAGAAACCCACCACGATGCCCTGGGGAAACCGCTCCCTACTGTTCCGCGACCCGGACAACAACCTGGTGAACTTCTTCACCCCGGTCACCCCCACGGCAATCCAGAAGTTCGCCCGCTGAACAGACGGCGGGCGGCGGCAGGATCACACCTGCCGTATCCGTTCGTCCGCAGCCGGAAGCTTCGCGGGCTCTGCGTCCGGCCGCGAACTCGATCGAAGGGCTATGGCGGCGGTTGCGAGCAGCGCGATGGTCAGCCAGAGGTAGGCGTTGCGGTAGAGCACGCTCGGCCAGGCTCGGTCGGCGAAGTCGAAGATGCTGACCAGCGTGGGATCGTAGAAGGTGAGCAAGCCGCTGGAGACGACGAGCGCGGTCAGCAGGAAACCGAGCGGCGCGAGTAGGCCGCGGCGGCGCAGCGCGAGATCACCCATATAGATGAGCAACGGTGCGAGCCACACCCAGTGATGCACCCAGCTGAACGGGGATACCGCGGTCATGGTGACACCCACGCAGACCACGGCGGCCAGTTCACGTCCGGTCTGCGAGAACCGCCGCGCCAGGTACAGGCACAGCGCCGCCATCGCCGCCGCGCCGACCAACCAGAGCAGCTGATTCGCGCCCTCGACCCCGACCCGGCGCGCGATCAGGCCGCGCAACGATTCGTTGGACAGATTTCCCGGCACGCCGACCCGCTGCGGGTCCAGGAACGCACCACCCCAGAACGTCAGCGAATCCTTCGGCAGCACAGCGAATCCGACGACCATCGTCGCGACGAACGCACCCGCGGCGGTCGCCGCGGCCCGATAGCGCCGCGTGACCAGCAGGTAGAGCACGAAGAACGCCGGAGTCAGCTTGATGCCGGCGGCGATACCCGTCAGCGCGCCCTTCCACCGCGAGGTATCCGGCAGCGCCATATCCACGATGACGATCAGCAGCAGCAGGATATTGACCTGCCCGAACGCCATGGTCATCCGGATCGGCTCGCACCACATCAGCAGTCCGGCGATCGCGACGGCCGCGATGGTCAGCCGCCGGTCCCGCCGGTAGCCGAGCATGGACAGCGCCACCCAGCAGGACGCGGCCAGCATGACGAAATTGCCGAGACCGCCGACCCAGGTGTACAGATCACCGTGCAACCAGCGCAGCGGCACGAACAGCAGCGCGGCGAACGGCGTGTAGACGAACTCCCAGACGCCCCGGGTGTTGCCGAGCAGCGGACTGTCATAGACCGAAACATGATGGCTCACGCGATCTCCGGCGATCTGATAGACGCTCAGATCGATCAGGTGCATCATGATCTGCCGATGTTCGAACACCTGGACCAGGTAGCACGCGCCCGCGACGACCCCGGCCAGGACGATCGTCCACCAAACCGCCGGCGCGATGGTGCGCGGCGGATCGTTCGGCGCGGCGGAGGATGCTTCGATGTTCTCGATGGTCGAACTCGACAAACTAACTCCCAGATTTCGGACTCCGTTCGCGCCACCCCACGCTAGCGGCGCCCGGGCGCTCTTTCCAGCGCAACCGAAACTGGGCATACCCAGCGACGCGCACCGTACACGACCCCCTGCCGTCTCGCCCGGCGACGGAAAACAGGTGATCAGGAATCGAGAAGCGCTGGTCACCGCCCAGCACATAGCGTTGCCCCTATGAACATCAGCACTGATCAGACCGCTATCGAAGCCGTCACCCTCGAGGTGCCCGACACCGCGGCCGCGACCGCGTTCTACGCCGCCGCGTTCGGCCTCGGCGACCAGTTGCGCGTTCGCGCCGCCGAGGCTCCGACCGCCGGATTCCGCGGCTACATCCTCTCCCTGGTGGTGTCGCAGCCGAGCACCGTCGACAGCCTGATCGGCACCGCGCTCGACGCCGGCGCGACGACGGTGAAGCCGGCCAAGAAGAGCTTCTGGGGCTACGGCGGCGTGATCCAGGCGCCGGACGGGGCGATCTGGAAGATCGCGACCTCGGCGAAGAAGAACACCGAACCGGCCACCAGGAAGATCGATGACTTCGTGGTACTGCTCGGCGTAGACAGCGTCAAGGCGACCAAGCAGTTCTACGTCGACCGCGGCCTGACCGTGGGCAAGAGCTTCGGCAGCAAGTATGTGGAGTTCGAGGCGCCGGCCGGGTCGGTCAAGCTGGCGTTGTACGGACGCAAGGCCGCCGCCAAGGACGCCGGCGTGGACCCCGAGGGCAGCGGGTCGCACTGGATCGTCCTCGGCAGCGGTATCGGCCCGTTCGCCGATCCGGACGGATTCGCCTGGGAAGCCGCGCATTAGCCGATGCTTTCCGTACGTCGGCGCTGCTGCTCGAAGGGGTTCCGGCGGAGTCGAATCGGTGACTAGGCGTTCGGGACAACGCCCGCGCGGCGCAGTGCGTCGACGGTGGTCTCCGGTGAGGTGTTGAAGCACAACACCGTTCCGCTGAGGAGGTTGACGATGCGTTCGAACAGCACAGTGTGCTCCGGCATCATCCGGATCGCTCCCCCGATCATCGCCACGGCGATCGGCGCCTCGGCGAGCTGGGCGCGGATTTCGCGTTCGGCCTCGTCGGGTTCGGTGCCGACCAGGCAGGACACGGCATCGAAGCCGGCCGCTCGCATGGCCGCGTGGCCGGTTTCGATGCGGGCCGGCAGTTTCGGCTCGTCCAGGTCCGGGAATCGGCTGTAGTCAAGGGATTTCGGGTGCAGTCCGATGGTCAGGACGCGACCTGTCGTGGGTCGTGCTTCGTTGGCCATGCCGGTGCTCCCGCCTCCGATTTATCTTTGTTTGCAAAGTTAATTTGCCATCAAAGGTATGTCAAGGACGCTACGGCACCAGCACGTACCACTCCGCGAATGTGCCCTTGATCGGCCACGACGCCGCCATCACCTTGGCCGGGCCCATCCCGACCCACAGGTCCGCCGTCACGGTGTCGCCCGGCGCCGCGTCCGCGCCGACCCAGACGTCCTGGGTGCGCGGACCCGCCGAACCCACCCAGCCCAGCTTCACCTGATTGCCGCACGGGCCCCCAGATAGCCGCGCGGGGTCACATGGGCCAGCACGTGACCAGGGCGGCGCGGCGCCGCCTCGAGCGCGACGTCGATCAGCCCCGCGCAGACCTTCGCGTCGCCGAACGCGAACAGCGTGGTGCCGACCGTCGTCACCTGCGGCAGCGGATCCGCCTGCGCCGGGGCCACCATGCACACCGCAGCGCTCACCACTGACCCGATCCCCATTACCATCCGCCGCGCCCACATCGGTTTAAACCCTTCTCCCAGAACGACATTGGCGACCGCGCCACACGCGTCGGCCACCAGACCCCAGCCCCCGGCGATAGCGCACCGCTGCGCTACCGGGGGGCGTTTTCCGGGACAGCGTAGCGAGAAAACGAGCTGGTGTCGGCAAGTTAAGACCCTGCTTATCGCTTCTGAAGTTCAGCTGCGCCAACCGAATTCGGCGATCGCGGCACCATGGATCGCCGCGATCAGTTCCGGCTCCGGGCGATCACGGGGCGAGCGCGGTGACCTCCACTTCGATCTGCCAATCGGGCTGCGCGAGGGAGGACACCTCGAGCAAAGTGTCGGCCGGATAGGGCTCGGCGAGGAACTCCTCGCGGAGCTGAATCACCTTGCCCAGGTTCGCCGCCATGTCGGTGACGAAGATGCCGACCTTCACCACGTCCCCGAAGTCCGCCCCGGCCTCGGCCAGAAGCCGCCGGATGTTGGCGAACGCCTGCCTGCCCTGGGTCAGGAAGTCATCGGAGACCGTTCGCCCTTGCTCATCGATGCCGGCCTGCCCGGACACGTAGAGCACGCCGTTCGCCCTGATCGCCTGCGAGATCTTGTACGGCTCATACCAGTCGGGCGTGGTGGCGATCTTCTCGATGCGCTGTGTGGTCATCGCCGTTCCTCTCGAACATTGCATGTACATGCAATAAATGTAAGTGCATGCACATATTGCATCTGCATGTATCCTGATGTCAACACAGGGAGGCAGTGATCATGGACGCAACCGACTGGGACCAGCTGGTGACGCTGCACGGCATGGTGACCCACCGGCTGGCCAAGGAGATGCAGCGCCGTCATCACATCGGACTGTCCGAGTACCAGGCCCTGTGTCGGCTCGCGCAGGCCGACGACGGTGAGCTGCGTATGCAGGAGCTCGCCGAGCTCATCGGGCTCAACCAGAGTTCGGTCAGCCGCCTGGTCGCCCGCCTCGAGACCAGCGGCCTCTCCCGCCGCGACCTGTGCCCCAAGGACCGCCGCGGCGTGTACACCGTGATCACCGAGGAGGGCCGCGCCCTCCAAGAAAAGGCCGAACCGACCTACCAGGCAGCCCTGACCGAGGCCCTGGACGAGGCTGCCACAGACGTCCGAGTCAGCGAATTGGCCGCCAAACTCCGCAGATGAGTACCCGCATGGTGGTCAATCCGCCTGCACAGCTTGGCCGTCCCGTCTGTCCGGGCATCGGGCTTCCATTTCGATGCCGTATAGCCGACAGGCTTGACGCACTCGATGCAAAACAAGTACATACCCATCTCGGCAGGACCGACGGAGCTACAGCGACCACATCAATCGCAATCGACTACCACCAGCGAACCACGTCAAGGCCCCAGTCCTCGAGTTCGTCGTTAATTGCACTGCGGTACAGATGAGTACCCGTTGCCTGAAACCATAATGACGTCGTGCCATCACCCCAAATAGCGAAAGCGAAGACATGGCCGTGCCGCAGTCCTGAGTCAGATATCGCACGCCCAATCACGCCGAGCGCCGGCCCGAATGCCATTCGGGCTTCAGCGGGGAACACTCCGACACTCGAGAACCCTGCGCCTGTATGGATCAGCCCCGAATCACCCGCCGACACACGTGTGTAGGCAATCCTGCTGCGCTGCCTGAGGTCCGCCAGGTCCGTGTATCGGCCGCACTGCGCATCGAGATCTACTGTCGCAATGGCCATCACATTCGACGATTCCATATCGTTCGGTACTCGAAAGCTAACAGGCACGGCCACGGAAAGGGCATCGACCTCACCACTAGTGCGCCGCGCCACGTTAGCGGTGATGGCCAGCATCAGACCCGTTGGCGTGCCACCGTGTTTCGTCGCAATCCGCTCGATTGACTCGGTACCAACTTGCACCGCGACCGTCGAACGCATCAGATCCGGCACACGCTTTCGCTCGCAGGGCATTCTTGCCAAATCGTCGCCGCCTGCACTGCGCGCCGCCCGATTCGCCCTGGCTTGCATTCTGATCAACCGCGCGTGCTCCCGAATCCCGCCCCGCATAGCATCGGCCATATCCGCGGCTATCGATGGGCGACCCGCCACACCGAGCCCGGCTCGGTGTTCACTGCGTGCGGCAAGAACCACAGCCGCCATCAACCCATGCCCATCGGTAAGAGCATGCGAACAAACCAGCGACACCACCGAGGTACCGCCGTTCACCTCAGCCGCGGCCAGCTCCCAACCATGACCCCCAATGACATCGAGATACACAGCACACGCCGCATCCACCCAGCCCATGATCTCGGTCTCCTGCAACGAATACGTCGAAACCCGGACCGGGTTCCCGCCGGCCGATGGTGACCAGACCGGACGCGCGAACGGCACCCGACCGAACTGAACGCACCGATTGAGTGGGCCGGCAAGAAGACCGGTGTGAAACTTCGCCAAAATATCGTGGTTCACGGGCCCATTGACTCGCCAAACCAACTGCATCGGCATCCGTAGACCGAGCCGAACTATCCGCAGATCGAGCCCGCTGAGCCGAGTAAAAACGCTGCTTCTCGCCATCACATTTCGCCATCCGAGCTTCGAAATACTCTGCCGCACATCATATGACCTGGTGTTAGACCCTGCCGAATGACATGTACGACTACGCGAACCCAAGGCAGCAGGCATGGCACCGGGTTCAGCTTTCGGCCAACTCCTCCGCCGAGGCCTGGCCTGCCGCGCTGGTGCGGCGGAGGAAGTCGGCGATCAGCTCGAGTTCGGGCTCGGAGTAGCGCTCGCAGACGGCGTCCATGCGGCCGTTCATGCCGGCGAATATCTCGAACAGTGTCGAATTGCGTTCGCGGACAGCGCTTATGGTGACCGCGCGGCGATCCGCCGACTCCGGGTCACGCTCGCGCGCGACCCAGCCGCCCTTCTGTAGCCGATCGAGGATGCCGGTCAGGGTCGCCGGATGCAGGCCGGCCTGACGCGCCAAGACGGTCGGGGTCATCGGCCCATACCGGTTGATCAGGTCGAGGCAGGTCCAGTCGATATCCCTGAGTTCTACCCGGCCGCCGAACCTGCGGTTGAGCAGCGACAGCTGAATGTTCAGGTCGCGCACCGCTTCCTTGACGGCGACCGTGAGCTGCCTGCGCTGCCGCGCCGCGGCCCGATCCGCTCCTGAACTCACCCGGCACTACTCTCCCGTCAGATTGTATGGATTCCATACTGTATCGCGGCGCGAGATCATTCGACGCCACCACAGAACCGGGTCGGCGCGTACTCGTTCGGTCAGGCCGGTTCGACGCGGAAAACCGCGATCCTCTGAGCGGCCTCGGCGACTCCGTCCGGCGTGGCGGTCGCCGCCAATCCGGTGGTGACGAAGCGGTTCCCGACGCTCGCCGGACTGGTCGCGACCAATTCACGCAGCAGCGGCCGACGCTCCTCCACCGGCACCTCGACCAGACGAGCAGTCGAAGACTTCCGCCCCCGAGTCAACGTGACAGTGTCCGCATCCCGCGCGTTAGCCACCCACGCCGCCTTCGGAAACGCCTGAAAGATATAGCGGCCATCCCCCAACTCGTTCACCGCGATCGGAAACGTGCGCAACTGCCCCGTCCGCCGCCCCTTGACCGTAAGCAACTGCATCGGCCCGAAAGCGATCCCCCCGCGCTGCA
Organism: Nocardia sp. NPDC006044; assembly: GCF_042871115.1. Lineage (NCBI taxonomy): Bacteria > Bacillati > Actinomycetota > Actinomycetes > Mycobacteriales > Nocardiaceae > Nocardia > Nocardia sp. NPDC006044. The sequence goes on along the minus strand of NZ_JBIAID010000001.1, from coordinate 776,265 downwards.
ACCCAACAACCACCTTGTTGATCACATTCGTCATCCGACGGTAGCGACCTGCGTCCATGTCCCACAACCCTTCTCAGAAGATGCCGCACCAGATACTACGGTTCTCGTATAATATCAGAACCGTACGATATATGACTCGCCGCAGTCGGCACCCAACAGGATTCGAGGCCAACGAAAGGACAATTCACCAGCGACAGCACCGAGTGCGCGGCCGCGCACCACCCCCACCGGCAAGGGCGCCTGCGCGATCATGCCAACAGACATGATCGCCGCCATCGTGGACTGCCACCAAAGCTCGCTTACCACAGCATGTTTCGCGATCCGAGTCCTCATCGATGATCTCGGCACGCCGATATCCCGACTACCGTCGACTCGCCATCGGATGGCGGAGCGCGAATGCACCACCGCCGACCAGCTTTTCACCCGTGTGCGGTATGGGACGCATGCCGCGCAGGTCATCGGTCGGATCAGAAAGGCGACTGCGGGGGCGGCGCGCCGTTAGCGGGGCGAACGGACTGGGGCGGCGCAGCGGGATATGCCGTCTTGGAAGTTCGTCGCAGATGCGCCACTCCATACCGCGCGGGTGATTCCATGCGGTAGCTTTTCAGAGTCGAGGCAGACGTGGCGATACGCTGCCATCGAAGCGGTCACAGAGGGGCGCGGCCAGGAGAAAGGGGGTCGCGAGACGGCGCGATGATCCGCCCGCGCCACGGCGCGATACCCCCCGATCGGGGGGAGCCGGGCCGATGGTGTCGCTGGTTAGGCTGAGGTGGGACTCGATCCCGGATTGCCTGCGCCGTGGCCGTCAGTGCACTTGGCTGCGCGGCGTATCGGAAGCATACGGACCCGGGAGGGGAATCCATGACCAGTGGGGGTAATGCCGGTTCGTCCCGAGCAGGGACCCTATCCGTACCGAATTTCCCTGGCGCACATGCGCACTGCTCGCAGATCGTCGAACTGCCGATCGGCGAGCTCCGGCCGTCGGCGGCGCCGCCCCGCGCGGCCGCCGAGAACGCGGCGCACACGCGCGCCCTCGCCGAATCGACGACCGCACCCGCGCCGATCGTGGTCCGCCGCGCGACCATGCAGGTGGTCGACGGGTGGCATCGACTGTGCGCGGCCCGGCTGCGCGGCGAAAAGACCATCGCGGCAGTGTTTTTCGACGGCGGCCCGGAGGAAGCGTTCGTGCTGGCGGTCAAACTGAACACCGCGCACGGCCTGCCACTGACGCTGGCCGAACGCAAGGCCGCCGCCCTGCGCATCCTGGTGTCCTATCCGGACTGGTCGGACCGGGCGATCGCCGCCATCGCCGGGGTCTCGCCCAAGACCGTCTCGGCGATCCGCAGGCGGTCGCCTGTGGAAGTTCCACAGGCGACCGGTCGGATCGCGCGCAACGGCGTGCGGCATCGGTTCGGGCCGCAGGGCCGGCAACGCGCCGCCGAGCTGTTCACCGCCGATCCCACCGCGTCGACCCGGAAAGTCGCTGTGGCGGCGGGCATTTCGGTCACCACGGCGAAGGATGTGCGGAAACGGCTACTCAGTGGCAAGAATCCGGTGCCGCTGCGCCGCTCCGCACACCCGGCGTCCGACGCCGAACGGCCCGATGCGAAGCCGATCCCGCTCGCGCAGCGGATGATCACCGCGGAGATGCTGCACCAGCTGCGCAGGGACCCGTCGCTGCGGTTCTCCGAGACCGGCCGGAAGCTGCTGCGGTGGTTGGAGTTTCCGTTCGATGACGACGTGCAGTGGGACGACGTCATCGGCAACGTCCCGAGTCACTGCGCCCCGCGCATCGCCGAGCTGGCTCGGCGACGGTCGCAGGATCTCCATCGACTGGCACAGCTGCTGGACCCACCCACTCGCGGAGCGTTCTCCGCGTAAGCGCGCCAGACGGACCTGGCGAACCGTATCTAGCAGCTGAACACCTTGCCAGGCAATAGATTTGGCTGCGTCAACAACGCACGGCATCAGTGCCGGCGTCAGCGCGAGAGAAGCGGCCGACCATCGATCGCCGCCCGCCTCCAAGGTTACGCCCTCGGTGCCTCATTCCAAAGACCCTCCGCGCCAACCGCTTCCCGCCCTGAATGTCCGAGATCGCCAGCGCCGCACTACACCTCGTCAAAAACTTTCACTTTTCTTGTGCACGCCTCCCCCACCCGCTACCGTTGATTTCGAGGATATTACCGCGGGTTCCGAAGTGGTAAACAGGGCTCCAGCCGATCGACGGGGGTTCTATTCATTGCAGGCAAATCTGCCCGGGCGGGCGAATATTGCGGATCAGCAACCGATGACTATCTCGGTATTCACCCCCGAGGCCGGTGGCCTCGAGGGGCAGGAGGCGTAATGAGCCAGGGATCGCTCACCGACAATTCTGAACATTACCGCTGCGTGGGCATCGGTATCGGACCAGCAAATCTGAGCCTGGCGTCGCTGCTGTACGAACAGCCGGATGTCTCGAACCGGTTCTTCGAGAAGCGACGCGACTTCCGGTGGCACGACGGCCAACTCCTGCCCAACACCTCGCTCCAGGTCTCGATGCTCAAGGACCTGGTCAGCCTGTCCGATCCGACGAACCGCTTCACCTTCCTGTCCTATCTGCATGCCAAGGGCAGGATCTATCACTATTTGAACGCGCAGTTCGACGCGGTGCCGCGCAGCGAGTTCCGGAACTATCTCGAATGGGTGAGTTCCATGAACGAGAATCTCGTTTTCGGTGAACAAGTGCGCTCGATCGAATTCGACGGTGTCTTCCGGTTACGCACCGGCAACCACACCGTGACGGCGGACAACGTCGTGATCGGTGTCGGCCGGAAGCCTTATGTTCCGCCGGTCGCGGAGAATCTGCTCGGCCCGACGCAATTCCACATCAGCGAATTCGCCGACAAGGCAGGCGGACTCGCCGGAAAACGGGTCTGGGTAATCGGTGGCGGGCAATCCGGGGCGGAGGCCTTTCTCGAGCTGATCTCCCGCCCGCGCAGCGAGCTGCCGCGCCGGGTCGGCTGGATATCCCGGCGGCGCAACTACTTTCCGCTGGACGACTCGCCGTTCACCAACGACTACTACATGCCGGACTATTCGGAGTATTTCTCCGGCCTGCCCGGCGCCGCCAGGGAGGCGCTCAACTTCGCCCACGTGCTGACCAGTGACGGCATCTCCGAGGCCACGCTGCGCGAGATCTACCAACGCATCTATCTGCACCACTTCGTCGATGGCGCAACCGATCTGGTCGCCCTGTATCCGAACCGCGAGGTGCTGCGGGTCACCGGCGATCCAGGCGCGGGCTGGGACATCACCTTCACCCACAACGACCAGCCCGGCGTGGACGAGCACGCGGAGGCGGACGTGATCGTCTGGGCGACCGGTTTCCGCGCCGACGGCATGGAGTTCCTGGCGCCGGTCGCGGACCGGCTGGAGCGCGACCACGACGAATACAAAATCGACTCCGACTTCGCCGTGTGCTGGGACGGCCCGGCCGATCGAAACATCTTCCTGCAGAACGGCGCCCGCCGACAGCGCGGCCTGGCCGACACCAATCTCAGCCTGCTCGCCTGGCGCAGCAAGCGAATCGCCGATCGACTACGCGGCATCCGCTCGGACGATCCGCACGATTCCTTCCTCGAATGGTCGGCCAAGGCGCCCGACGACCGGAGCGCGGAGCGATGACCAGCCGGGCCGTCGCCGTGATCGGCGGCGGAATCATCGGCTGCCTGATTGCGCGCGAGGTGATTTCGCGCTCCCCCGATACCCCCGTCGTGGTGTTCGACCGGGACGGGATCGGCAGCGGGGCGAGCAGGCGCTCCGCGGGACTGCATTTTCCGCGCGGCGCGACCGACCAGGTGCGGCGAATGACCGCCTACAGCCACGACTACTACCTGGACCTCGTCGCGAAACACCCGGCGCTGCCTATCCATTCGCTCGGCATGACGGTGGTGGCGAGGCAGACCGCGGCGAGCCTCGGCGACGTCTATCTCGACCACACGGCGCTGGCCCCGACGGTCGCGGTGCCGGGCGGTCTGGTCCGGGTGCCCCGGGACGCCGGTGTCTGGCGCGGTCAAGGCTGTCACTACGCCGATGTGCCCGGCGTGGCGCAGGCGATCGCCCACGATCTGCGTGGGCGCGTCACCTTCCGGGAAGGCCTGCGCGTCAACGCGATCGAAGACAGCGGGGCCGAAGTGCTGCTCCAGCTCAGCACGGGCGAGACCTACCCGGCCGCGCGCGTGGTACTCGCCCCTGGACCGTGGCTGGCCGACCCCGCCTGGCGCGACCTGGTCGCCCCGCTGAACGCGCGAGTCAAGAAGGTGGTCGCGCTGCACATCGAACAGGTGCCGGGGCCCGACGACGGCGTCATCGTGTTCCAGGACGAGGACGCCTTCCTGCTGCCGCTGCGGCACCGCGGGCACTGGCTGTTCAGCTACACCCATGACGAGTGGGACGTCGACCCCGACACCGTGTCCGGCGGGCTCGACGACGGCGTCCTCGCGGCGGCAATGCCGCTGCTGCACCAGTATTCACCCGCACTGGCCGAGCACGCCGTGGGCGGCCGGGTGTTCTGCGACGCCTACAGCCCCGACCGGCAGCCGCAGGTGCGGGCACTCGACCCGGCCGGGCGGGTGATCTTCGCGGGCGCCGCGAACGGTTCGGGTTACCGGCTGGCCCCCGCGATCGCGGCCGAGGCCGCCGGCCTGCTGCACCTGGACGGGCAGCCAAGTCAGCCACCGAAGGAGATGAGTCCCGCGTGATCATCAATCGTTTCGAAACGGCCGAACTGCACGCCGCATTCGGCATCGACATGAGTTCGATCGACGGATTCGGTTTCGGCGCCGGCTGGGCGCGGGTGGCACCCGGCAGGCAATCCGATCCACACCAGCACGACGAAACCGAGTTGTTCCTGGTGGTCAGCGGTCACGGTGACGTGATCGTGGACGGTGCGCGGCATCCCGTCTCCCCGGGCATGGCCGTGCTGTTCGATCCGTTCGAGACCCACGTCGTGGAGAACACCGGGACGGCCGAGCTGGTGTTCTTCGACCTCTACTGGCGCGATCCGAGCCGGGCCGCCCGCGCCGCCACCGGCCGCAGCGACCGGCGGCGGTTCGGCGCGCGGCCGATCTTCGTGTTCTCCACGCCGCCGACGCCCAACGGCGATCTGCATCTCGGGCACCTGTCGGGCCCTTATCTGGGTGCCGATGTGTTCGTCCGGTTCCAGCGGATGAACGGCGCCCAGGCCTGGCATCTCACCGGCAGCGACGACTACCAGAGCTACGTGGTCGACCGGGCCCGGCGCGAGGGTCGGGACCCCGCGGCGACGGCGGCGCACTACAGCGCCGAGATCGCCGAAACGCTGCGGCTGATGGACATCGAACCCGACCAGTACACGGTGACCGGCACCGACCCCACCTACCGGGCCGGATTGCAGGCGTACTTCGCCGGCCTCGTGGCATCGGGATCGGTTGCGCCGCAGGCGGGTCCGGCGCTGTTCGACAGCTCGACCGGCGAATACCTGTACGAGGTCGACGTATCCGGCGGGTGCCCGGGGTGCGGCGCGACGACCGGTGGCAACATCTGTGAGGGCTGCGGCGAGCCCAATTCCTGTGTCGACCTGACCGATCCGCGATCGAAACGGTCGCAGGCGGCACCGCGGATCGAGTCGCTCACCCGATTCACCCTGCCGTTGCACGAGTTCGCGGCCGAACTCGCCGCGCACCACCGCCTGGGCCGGGTTCCGGCGCGGCTGCGCGAGCTGGCCGCGCGCGTGTTCGCCCGTCCCCGGCTCGACGTGGCGATCACCCATCCGGCGACCTGGGGTGTGCCGCCTGCCGACACCGGCGCGGACGGACAGGTCATCTGGGTCTGGCCGGAGATGTCCTATGGCTTCCTGCACGGCATTTCGGCGCTGGGGCGTCGCCTCGGCCGGGACTGGCGCGCGGACCGGCCCGAGCAGGACTGGAAGATCGTGCACTTCTTCGGCTACGACAACAGCTTCTATCACTCGATCCTGTATCCGGTGCTCTACCGGCTGGCCTTCCCCGGCTGGCACCCGGACATCGACTACCACGTCAACGAGTTCTATCTGCTGAACGGCGGCAAGTTCTCGACCAGCCGGCGAAATGCCGTCTGGGGCAAGGAGATCCTCACGCCGGACAGCGTGGACGGGGTGCGGTACTTCCTGTCGAGGACCCGGCCGGAGTCCCGGTGCACCAACTTCACCCTGGAGGACTACGCGGCCACCGTGCGCGAGGAATTGATCGGCACCTGGCAGCAGTGGCTCAACGATCTGGGACGCCGCATCCAGACCCGATACGGCGGCCAGGCGCCGGACGCCGGCGTCTGGACGCCCGAGCACACGGCATTCCTCGGCCGCCTCGGTGCCCGGCTGTCCACCGTGACCGCCGCCCTCGGCCCGGATGCGTTCTCGATCGCGGTGGCGACCGCAGAGTTGCACGGAATCGTAACCGACACAATCGGATTCGCCGAGCGCGAAAACGCGGTCGCGACGGTCGACGGCTGGCACGACGAGGCCCGCACCGCCGTCGCGCTGGAACTCGCCGCGGCGCGGTTGCTCGCCGACTGCGCCACGCCCGTACTGCCCCGCTTCGCCGGGCGGCTCGGCGAAGCGCTCGGCGGGCAGCGTCCGGCCGAGTGGCCGCACATCGTGCGACTCGTGCCAGCGGGAACCCGAATCGACCTGGTGCGGGAGTTCTTCGCCGAACCATCGGTCGGGGCGGCCGAGCCGGTCGGCGTGGGGAGCGCCTGATGGATTCGGTGATCAACCAGATCGTCACGACGCCGCCGCCGGCCGGCTTCCACGCGACCTTCGCGCGGCTCGGCACGACGGAAACGATCGAATTGCGCGAGTTGTCCACGCGGGCAGACCATTTGGCGGTCCGGCTGCGTGAAATGGGTGTGGCGCCCGGCGACCGCATCGGGATTCTCGCCGCGAACTGCCTGGAGTGGGTGCTGCTGGATCTCGCCGCGCTGCGCTGCAAGGCGGTGACCGCCGGGCTGGAGCCCGGGAAATTCGAGCCCGACGCGGCGCTGCTCGCGCGCTACGACTTGAAACTGCTGTTCACCGATCAGCCCGCCACTGCCGCAGGTGTCCGGCCGATCAGCGACGTGCGCACGCTCGCCGAACAACCCGCGGACCCGCTGCCCGCGGTCCGGTACGGCAGTGACGAGGCGACGACGCTCAAGTTCACCTCGGGCAGCACCGGTGTGCCGAAAGGACTCGCGGCCAGCGTGGGCAGCATCGACAGCTCGCTGCGCGCCGTTCAGGAAATGTTCGCGCACGGTCCCGGCGATCACCTGTTCGTCTTCCTGCCGCTGGCGCTGTTGCAGCAGCGGTACTGGATCTATTCGGCGCTGCGCTTCGGTCACGACGTCACGGTCAGCAGCTATGAAGCGGCGTTCACCGCGATGCGGCAGGTGCGGCCCACCGTGGTGATGGGAGTGCCCGGCTTCTACGAGACGGTGAAACGGCATCTGGAGTCTCAGGCCGATCCGCAGGTCGCGGCCAAGGAGCTGTTCGGCGACCGAATCCGTTATCTGTGGACCGGTTCCGCGCCGGCCGGCGCGGACATGCTGCGTTTCTTCACCCGTCTCGGCCTGCCCATCTACGAGGGCTACGGGATGAACGAGACCTGCATCGTGGCCAAGAACCATCCGGGCGCCAGCAAGGAGGGCAGCGTCGGGCGGGTCGTGCCCGGCAAGGAGGTGCTGTTCGACGCCGACGGGGTGATCAGCGTCCGCAGCGAGTACCCGGTGGCGCGGCGGTACGAATACGGCGCCGCCGGGAATTCGATGGGTGTGTTCGCCCCGGACGGCACGGTCCGGACCGGCGATATCGGCTACCTCGACGACGAGGGCTTCCTCTATATCCGTGGCCGCGCCGACGATGTGATCGTGCTGGCGAACGGGAAGAAGATCATCGTCCGCCCGATCGAGGAACGCATGGCGGCGAGCCCGGCGATCGACCACTGCGTGGTGTTCTGCCCGGCGCAGACCCAGCTCGTCGCGGTCGTCTCCCCCGCGACCGAACCCGCCGACGAGGCAGCGATCACCGAGCACGTCGAGCGCGCCAACGCCGAGCTGGAGCGCGACGAGCGCATCGGCCGGGTGGTGATCGCCCGCCCCCGGTTCAGCATCGACAACGGCCTGCTCAGCGCGCAGTACAAGCCGAAACGACGGCAGATCCTCGAACAGTTCCGACGGGAAATCGGTGAGAAAGGAAGAACCCATGCCTGATGTGGAAAAGGCCGTGCACGACAACTTCCGGAAGGTGATCGCGTCGAACAACGCGCAGGGCGAGCTCGATCCGGACCTCGACATGGTCGACGACTACGGGCTCACCTCACTGAACAAGGTCCTGTTCCTGACCGCGGTCTGCGACGACACCGGCATCTCGCTGGCGAACTTCACCGAGGAGAACGTGGCCGCCATGCGCACCCTGCGCGACGTGACCGCCGAGCTGTCCCGGCACGCGGAAAGCGCGGTCTGACATGGGATGGGCTGAGCTTGCGCCGGCACGGCTGGAGAACGACCACGTCCTGCTCCGCCCGATCGAGCCGGCCGACCGGGCGGCGCTCTGTGAGATCGCGCTGGATCCGGACATCTGGCGGTATTTCGTCTCGCTGGTGGAGACCGAGGCCGACTTCGACGCGTTCTTCGATGCGGCACTGGAGGATCAGCGCGCCGGACGCCGGGTCGTCTTCTACATCATGGACAAGGCCAGCGGCCGGGCCGCGGGCAGCATGAGTTACGGGAACCTGGCCGAGCGGGACGGCAGGCTGGAGATCGGCTGGTCCTGGCTCGGGCGCGACTTCCGCGGCCGCGGGCTCAACCGGTGGGCGAAATACCTGCTGCTGGAACATGCCTTCGAACGGCTCGGCGCGGAACGGGTGGAGTTCAAGACCGATGTGCTCAACGAGCAGGCGCGGCGCGGTCTGCGCAATATCGGGGCGACCGAGGAGGGGGTGCTGCGCAGTTTCAATCCGATGCCGGGCGGCCGGCGCCGCGACGCCATCTTCTACAGCGTGCTGCGGGGCGAATGGGCCGGTGTCAAAGCCAAATTGGCGGCCTATCCGAAGGTGCAGTTGGCGGGCGCCGTCGAATGAGCGCGGTCCTGCGGACTCCGTTCATCCGGGTCGAGGGCGAGAGTTTCGCCCTCGGCTATCAGCACGGGCAAGCCAGGGCCGCCGACCTGCGCACGTTTCTGGACGACGGGCTGTGCCGATTGAACCGGCTGCTTCCGGAGCCGGTCTCGATGACGGGGCTGGGGCCGACGATCGACGCCTACCTGGCCGAGATCACCGCTGCCACATCGGACTTGGCCGAGGAGATCCGCGGCCTCGCCGCCGGGGCGGACCTCGACTTGCGGGAGGCCGTGTTATTGCAGGTGCGCCGCGAAATCCTTGGCTACCGGAAGATTCCGGCCGCCGGGGACTGCACCACCTTCGCGTCCGCCGGGCCCGATCCGGTGCTGGCGCAGACCGTGGATCTCAACGGCAATCTCGACGATCAGATCACTGTGCTGGAGATCGTGCGGAGCGGGACATCGCGGCGCGCGTTGGTGCTCAGTTTCGGCGGTCTGCTCGGCTACCTCGGCGTGAACAGCGACGGCCTCGCGGTGGGATTGAATCTCGTGCTCGGCGGGGAGTGGGGGCCGGGTGTGCCGCCCTACCTGGCCATCCGGCATCTGCTCGACCATGCGGGTTCGGTCGAGGAAGCGGTGGGCCGGTTGCGGGAGTTGCCGCTGGCGAGTTCGCGCAACATCGTGCTGTGTGACCGGGAGACCGCCGCCTACGTCGAGGTGCTGGGTACGGAATTCCGGGTCGAGTACGGACCGAATGTGTTGCACACCAACCATTTCCTCCATCCCGACTTCGTGTCGCAGGACGAGATCAACGTGTTCGCGCGCAATTCCTCGGTGCGCAGGCTCGAGGTGTGCCGGAGCAGGCTGGCCACCGCGGGCACCGAACCGGAGGACCGGTTCGCCGTGCTGTCCGCGCCGCCGATCAACGTCGCGGACAACGGGGACATCCGCCGTGAGCGGACGGTGGCGGCGGTCGTCCTGTGTCCCGGTCGTGGCCAATTGCACCTGCGGCCAGGTGATCCCGCGGTGCACCCCACCGAAATCTTCACGCTGTCCCAGGAGCAACGATGAGCTTCGACGCGGGCGTCCTCGCCCTTCCGTTCTACGAGCCGCGACATGTGCAGCGCGCCCAGCAGATCGATAGCTGGTGCGCGGAACACGCTGAGCTGTGGGCGGACTCGGACGCCGACCCGGATGCGACCGGACTGCGGATGCTGCGGGCGCTGGGCGAGCACGGCTGGCTGGCCGCGCTCGATCCGGCGGCCGGACCGGAAGGCGTGGCGGCCGGTGACTGCCGCTCCCTGTGCCTGCTGCGCGAAGGACTGGCCTACGCCGACGATCTCGCCGATTTCGCGTTCTCCATCCAGGCGCTGGCCGCGACGCCGATCGTGCGTCACGGCAACGAGGAACAGCAGCGACGGTATCTCGCGCCGATGGCGAAGGGCACGCTGTGCGGCGCGTTCGCCATCTCCGAGCCGGAGGTGGGCTCCGACGTCGCGGCGATCGGCCTGCGGGCCGACAAGGTCGACGGCGGTTATGTGCTCAACGGCGCCAAGGCGTGGATCGCGAACGGCGGGATCGCGGACCTGTTCTGTGTCATCGCGCGGACCGGCGAGGGGCCGGGCGCGCTGGGCCTCACCGCGTTCCTGGTGCCGGCGAACACGCCGGGACTGACCGTGGGACAACGGGTTCCGCTGATCGCGCCGCGCTCGTTCGCCGATCTCCAGTTCACCGACTGCCGACTGCCGCCGGACAGCGTGCTCGGCCGGCCCGGCGCTGGCTTCGTGATCGCGATGGAGGTGCTCGAACGGTTCCGGATGACGGTGGGCGCCGCGGCGATCGGGTTCGCCCGCCGGGCCACCGATGCCGCGCTGACCCACGCGAAGAACCGAAAGATGTACGGCGCGAAGCAATTCGATCTACAGCTGGTCAAAGCGACGTTCGCCGAGATCGAGGTCGAGTTGAACGCCGCGGCACTGCTGGTGGCCCGCGCCGCCTGGGCGGCCGACCGCGGAGATCCGGCCGCGGCGAAACACTCCAGCATCGCCAAGCTGTATGCCACCGAGCGGGCGCAGCACATTGTCGATGCCTGCGTGCAGGTCTTCGGCGCGGCGGGGTTGGTCGCCGACAGCGTGCCGGAGCGGCTGTACCGGCAGATCCGATCGCTGCGAATCTACGAGGGCAGCTCCGAGGTGCAGAAGATGATCATCGCGGGCTCGCTCGGCGGCCGGGGGCGGGCGAAATGAGTGCCTTTCTGGCTCGGCCGCCCCGGCGCTCGGCTCGGGTGCGGTTGTTCTGCCTGCCGCATTCCGGCGGCGGCGCTTCGGTTTTCCGCGGCTGGCCGCGGGAGCTACCGGGCTGGGTCGACGTGCTGCCGGTGCTGCTCCCCGGCCGGGAGGAACGCGCCGACGAACCGCCGGCCGCCGATCTGGACGAGCTGGCCGACGCGATCGCCGACGCGCTCCGTCCACATCTCGACGTGCCGTTCGCGTTGTTCGGGCACAGCCTGGGCGGCCTGCTCGCGTATCAGGTGACGCTGCGGCTGCACCGGCCGCCGGTGGCCCTGCTGGTGGCGGGACTGGCCGCGCCACACCGGCTCGCGCCGGAGCCGATGCACGAGTTGTCCGATGAGGGGCTGCTCGATCGGATCTTCGAGCTGGGTGGCACCCCGGCCGAATTGCGCGACGAGCGGGATCTGCTGCGCTCGGCGCTGCCCGCACTGCGCGCGGACGTGACGATGTTCTGCACCTACCAGCATCGGCCCGCCGCGCCGGTGCCCTGTCCGATCGTGGTCTTCAGCGGCCGCGACGACGCTCTTGCCGCACCGGACGCGGCCGCCGAGTGGCGTGGCCTCACCGCCGGGACCGTGCGCACGCGCGAACTGCCCGGCGGTCACTTCTTCGTCCACACCCAGCGTCGCGAGCTGACCCGCATGATCACCGCCGAGCTGCGCCGCTGCCTGCCACCGAGCGACCTGCCCCGGACCCCCGCTCCGGAGCCCGTCCGACGCGGGCGCATCGAACCGGTCGCCGTCATCGGTATCGGCTGCCGTTTGCCGGGGGCCGATGGGCCGCAAGCACTCTGGCGTCTCCTTATCGACGGGGTGGATGCGGTGACCGAGGTACCGCCGGAACGCTCCGACCATCCGACCGTGTTCGGCCGGCTGCCCGCGGTGCCGTCCGGATTCCGCCGCTTCGGCGGATTCCTCGACGACGTCGAGGGTTTCGACGCGGCGTTCTTCGGCATCTCGCCCCGGGAGGCCGACCGGATGGATCCGCAGCAGCGGTTGCTGCTGGAGGTGGCCTGGGAAGCCTTGGAGGACGCGGGGATTGCGCCCACCGCGCTGGCGGGCACGCGCACCGGTGTCTTCGTCGGGCAGATGGGCCGGGACTATTGGGAATTGCAGGCCCGGCAGAGTTCGCTCGACCTGCACGCGCTGACCGGGGGCGGGTTGTCCTCGTTCCTGTCCGGGCGGATCTCGTTCGCGCTGGACCTGCGTGGACCGAGCGTCTCGGTCGACACGGCGTGCTCGTCGTCCCTGACCGCGGTGCATCTGGCCTGGCAGAGCCTGCAGCTCGGCGATTCGGACGTGGCGCTGGCCGGCGGGGCGAACCTGGTGCTGCTGCCCGAGCTGGCCGCCATCTACGAGCAGGTCGGGCTGATGTCGCGGCGGGGGCGCTGCCGGTTCGGCGATGCCACCGGCGACGGGTTCGTCCGGTCCGAAGGCGTGGGCGTGGTGGTGCTCAAACCGCTGGCGCGGGCGCGCGCCGACGGCAATCGCGTGTATGCGGTGATCGCGGGAAGCGCGAGCAACAACGACGGCAGCGGCGGCGGTTCGCTGGTCGCGCCGGCCCAGGACGCGCAGGAGCGGTTGCTGCGCGACGCGCTGGATCGGGCGGGGGTCGATGCCGCCGCGGTGGATTACGTGGAAGCCCATGGCACGGGGACGAATACGGGTGACGCGATCGAACTGCGGGCGCTGTCCCAGGTATTCGGCGGAACGCGGCCTGACGGGCGGCCGTGTCTGGTCGGTTCGGTGAAGACCAATATCGGCCATCCCGAGGGCGCGGCGGGCATCTCCGGATTCATCAAAACGGTGCTGAGCGTGCATCATCGGCTGATTCCGGGGAATCCGCTGCTGACCGAACCGCATCCGGTCCTGCTGGAGCCCGGCACGCCGCTCAGGGTGCCGACCGAACCGGTGGCGTGGCCCGCGGATTCGTCGCCGGTCGCCGGGGTGACGTCCTTCGGCCTGTCCGGAACCAACGTGCACGTGGTACTGACCGCCGCCCCCGCGGCCGCGGAACCGGACGACGACGCGCCGCAACCGCTGGTGCTGCCGCTCTCGGCCCGCGATCCCGTTGCGGCACAGGAACTCATGGCCGCCTACGCCGACCGGCTGGACGGCGCGGATCCGGTCACCGCGCGGCGGGTGTGCGCCGTCGCGGCGCGCGGTCGGGCGCACCACGAATGGCGTTCGGCGGTAGCCGCTTTCGACGGCGACGGACTTGCCGCCGCGTTACGCGATCGGCTGCTCGACGCAGTGCCGCAGCGACCCGCCGGTGGACCGCGCGTCGCGTTCGTCTTTCCCGGGCACGGCAGCCAGTGGGCCGGTATGGGGCGCGAGCTGCTGAACACCTCGGCCGTATTCCGGGACGCGATCGAGAACTGCGACGCGGCAATCCGATCCGCGGCCGGTTGGTCGCTGCTGAAGGTTCTTGCCGACGACGACGGGACGGAGCTGGCCGAGACCGCGATAATTCAACCGGCCGTGTGGGCCATGCAGGTGGCGTTGGCGCAACACCTGCGGTCCTGGGGAATACGGCCCGATGTTGTCATCGGGCACAGCTTCGGCGAGGTGGCCGCCGCTACGGTCGCCGAGGCGATCGATCTCGCCACGGCCGCCGAACTCATCTGTCGCCGTGGCGAACTCACCGCACAGGCGGACGGTCTGGGCGGGATGGTCGCGGTGGCGATGCCGGTCGCCGAGGCGGAGGCGGCCGCCGCGCGCTACGGCGACCGGATCGTGGTGGCCGCGCGCAACAGTCCCCGCCTCACCGTGCTTTCCGGCGAGACCGACGCGGTGGACGAGTTGCTGGCCGAGTTGCGCGACGCCGGGGCGCGGGCCGGACGGGTGCGGATCAACTTCGCCTCGCACAGCCGATTCATGGATCCGCTGCAACCGCAACTGATCTCCGCGCTTACCGGCCTGCGAGCCGAGCCGGTGACCGTGCCGTTCCGGTCCACGGTCACCGGCGAGCGCATGGCCGGTCCGGATCTCGACGCCAGGTACTGGGCCGGCAATCTGCGGTCCGCCGTTCGATTCGCCGATGCGATCGGTGCCGAAAATGCCTTAGGACCAACGGTTTTTCTCGAGGTCAGCCCGCATTCGGTGCTCGCGCAGGCCATCGAGCAATGTCTCGCCGACAGGGACAGCGGTTCGGCGGTGGCCGGGCTGCGCCGGGACGAGTCCGAAACCGCGCGCCTCGCGGAGATCGTCGCCGGCCTCTACACCGCCGGTGTCGATCCGGAGTGGACCGCGCTCTACCCGACGCTCACCGTTCCGGACGACATGCCGACCTACCCGTGGCAGCGGCGGCGCACGTGGTTCACGCCGATCGAATCGGCGTCGGCTGACACACCTGCCCCGGCGGAGCCTGCCCCGGCGCCGGTCCGGGCCGAGGGCGGTCTGCTGGACACCCTGACCGCCGAGCTCGGCGCGGCGCTCGGCCTTCCCGCGCAACGGATTCCGCGTCGACGACCGTTGCGCGACGTCGGCTGCGACTCGCTGGCCGCGGTCGAGATCCGGGCCCGGATCGAGCAGCGGTGGGGAACCGAGATTTCGTCGAGCGCGGTGCTCGCGGCGAGCGTCGAGGACCTCGCGGAGGCGATCGCCACTAGCCGCCCGGACACGGGTGGCCGGAAAGAAATGGAGGGATAGCCGTGACTGTGCCGCAATATCCCGGAGGCGGTACTGCCGTGCCGTCGCTACCGGAGCACGACCCCGACGACCCGGTCGAGAACGCGGTGATCAGCAGGCTCACCGCGAACTGGCACCGGCGCGCGATGGTGAAGCGCCCCGAGCCCGACCTGGACGAACTGTTCGAGCCCGAACGCCCCGACTATCCGGAAGGCCTCATCCCGTTCCGGGACCATCCGACCTATCAGGCCATGGACCCCGACCTCCGGGCGCGGTTGCTCGGGTGGGGCTGGGTGGCCTTCAACAAGCACATCATGGACACCGAACAGCACGTGGTGAACCCGACCTTCGCGCTGGTCATCGACGAAACCTTCGACACCGGCCTGGAGATGGAAACGCTGACCACCAGCATGACCCAGGCGATGCTCGACGAGCAATACCACACCCTCATGCACCTCAATGCCAGTTCGGTGATGCGCCGCCGGCGCGGCTGGCGGATGCCCGAGACCGCGCTCCCGCTGGGGCACAAGGCCTCCCGGCTCCGGCAGCGCATGGACCGCAGCGAGCACCGCTGGCAGCGCGACCTCAGCGCGCTCGCCTTCACCACGGTCGCCGAGATCTCGATCAACTCCTACCTCGATCTGATCGCTGAGGACGACGAGATCCAGCCGATCAACAAGGTCACCGCGACCATGCACAACCGCGACGAGTACTGCCACTCCTCGATCGCCGACGAGATCGCCAAGGCGGTGTATCAAAGGCTCGGTCCGGATGAACGGGCGTTGTTCCGGGAGGCTATGGTCGACGGGCTGGAAGCGTTCGCCGCGAACAACTTTCCGACCTGGCATCGGATCGTCGATCTGGTCGGGTTCGACGGCGGACACGAGATGCTGCGCGAGGTCGAACACGACCCGTCGGCGAAGCGGTTGCTGTCCAATTTCAGTGGGCTGCACAAGTTCTGCAGCGAGCTGGACATACTCGAGGAGCTCACGTTCGATTGGTCGACGGTGACGATCGAGGGCCCGTGAGGGCCGACTCGACAACTGACACCACGCAGGTCCCGGCGACATCCGCTGTGGCGGTGCCGATCTGGCTGGTAGCCGTCGGCGTATCGCTGGTCGCGCTGAATCTGCGGCCGCCGATCACGGCGATCTCGACGTTGATGCCGCAGGTGCAACAACAGGAGGGGTTCAACAGCACCGTCGCCAGCCTGCTGGTGGCGGTGCCGATCGCCTGCTGGGTGGGTTTCTCCGGGCTGACCCCGCGCATCGGGCGCGCGCTCGGGCTCAACCGCACCATCGGGTTCGCGCTGCTGGTGTTGCTGGCCGGGTTCGGCATTCGTCTGCTGCCCGGCGTGCCCGCGCTGTTCGCGGGGACGGCGATCATCGGTCTGGCCATCACCGTTGGCAACGTGCTGGTGCCTGCCGCGATCAAGCGCGATCACCCGGCGCACGTCGGATTGCTGACCGGGCTCTACACCATGTCGCTATACACCGGAGCGGCCGCGGCCTCCGGAATCACGCTGCCGCTGCAGGATGCCACCGGGTTCGGCTGGCGGGCGACGCTGGGGCTGTGGGCCGTACCCGTGGTCATCGCGTGGCTGGTCTGGTTGCCGCAGTTGCGCGTCCGCAGTGACGCGGGCACCGGCCCCGCGGCGGAGACCACGCCGCGCAGCCTGTGGTTACAACCGCTGGCCTGGGCGGTGACCATCTTCTTCGCCATGCCCGCGCTGCTGTTCTATACCGTTTCCGCTTGGCTGCCAACGATTCTCGTGGATGCGGGCATGAACGCGTCGTTGGCGGGTGGCATGCTGTCGGTGGCCAATCTGGTCGCGGTGCCCTCCGCGTTGGCCATGTCCATCCTGGTGAACCGCAGCGAACGACAGGTCTGGGCCGCCACCTCGACCGGCGCCGTGCTGGCCATTGCCTTTGCGGGACTGCTGGTTTCGCCCACCGGCGCGGCGATCGTCTGGATGTCCCTGCTCGGCTTCGGGTTGGGCGCCGGCACCGCGATCGGCTACTCGCTCCCGATCCTCCGTTCGCACGACGCCCAGACGACGGCGAAACTGACCGCGATGAGCCAGATCGCCGGCTTCGCCCTCTGCGCGGTCGGCCCGGTCCTGGCCGGCGCCCTGCACGACCTCACCCACGCCTGGACCTCCGTATTGATCCTGCTGCTAGTCCTGTCCCTCGTGCAGATCGGGTCCGGCGCCCGAGCAGGCACCCCACGCTTCGTCTCCTGAGCCGGTCGCCGCCCGGCCGACCGACGGGGCGACGACTGCGGATCTTGTCCCCTAGGCCGATTCGCCGTTAGGGCCGTAGAGGCGGGCGACGTCGGGCGAGTCGAGCCACTTGGAGTAGGTGGGCGACTTCGGCCAGCCGTCGGGGGAATCCTGCCATTCTTCCTGGCGGCCCCACGGCAGGACGTCGATCAAGGCGAAGGTGTAGCTGAGCTGTTCGGTGCCGCGGCCGTTGGTGTGCCAGGTGCGGTAGACCTTGTCGCCGTCGCGGAGGAAGACGTTCACCCCGAAGCCGGCTCCGGGCGGCGAGTCCACGTCCGCGCCGAACGAGCTTTCCGACGACGAGTACCAGTCCATCTTGTTGCCGACCTTCGTCTTATAGGCCAGCGCTTCCTCGATCGGGCCGTTGGTGACGATGACGAAACGCGCGTCGTAGTTGGCCAGCAGATCCAGGCGGACGTACTGCGAGGTGAGCCCGGTGCAGCCGCCGCACTGCCACTCCGCGCCGTCGGACCACATGTGGTTGTAGACGATGAGCTGGGACCGGCCGTCGAATACGTCGACCAGCCGGACCGGGCCGTCCGGGCCGATCAGCGTGTAGTCCGGGAGTTCGACCATCGGCAGCCGGCGGCGCTGTGCGGCGATGGCGTCGAGTTCGCGGGTAGCGGCCTTCTCCCGTACCCGCAATTCGTCGAGCGCGGCCTGCCACGTTTGCCGGTCGACGACGGGTGGCAGTGGGCTGGTGGTCTTCTCGGTCACGGTTCCTCCCGGGGTTTCGGATCGATCTGGTGTGTAGACCCGGGACAGCCGCGAAAATCATCGGTCTCGGGCCGGTTCATCGATATCAGCCGCGGTCTCTGCTACCGTCCATACCTAGCAGATCTAGGTATCGGAGTCCGGTGCATATCGACAAAGACTTGGTGGCGGCGTCGGCTACGCCGCTGGTGCTCGGGATACTCGCCGACGGCGAGTCGTACGGGTACGCCATTCTCAAGCGGGTCAACGAGCTGTCCGGCGGCCGCATGCAATGGACCGACGGGATGCTCTATCCCCTGCTGCATCGGCTGGAACGGCTCGGCCAGGTGACGTCGAGCTGGCAGTCCGGCGACAGCGGGCGGCGGCGCAAACACTATGCGATCACCGATTCGGGCCGGGCGGCGCTCGCGGAACGCCGCACCCAATGGGCGGTCGTGGCCGAGGCACTCGGGCAGGTCTGGCGCAGCGTCGAGCGGCCGCCGGACGCGGCGAAGGGATGGGCGTGATGAGTACCGATGCCGAGCTGGAATCGCAGATCGGGCAGTGGCGCGGCTATGTCCAGCGGCATCAGGCGATCTCGGGCGCCGACGTCGAGGAGATGGAAGACCATCTGCGCGAGCAGGTTTCGGATCTGACCGGCGTCGGACTGGCCGCCGACGAGGCGTTCCTGGTCGCGGTCAAGCGGATGGGCAGCGTGGACTCGATCTCGCGCGAGTTCGCCCGTGAGCACTCCGAGCGGCTGTGGAAGCAACTGGTCCTGCTGCCCGCCGAGCCCGAAGGCGGACACGCGCGGCCCAGGCGCGAGTTGATCGTCGTGCTCGCGCTGGCCGTCGGTGCGGCGCTGGCGTTGAAGGCCGGTCTCGCGGTGCTCGATGGCGCTGCGGCGGCGCGCAATCTCGGCCTGTTCGTATTGCCTTTCCTCGCTGGATATTTCGCGTGGAAGCGGCAGGTGCGGCCGCGGGTCGCGGCCGCATTGCCGGTGCCGTTCGTGCTCGCGGCCGTGGTGCTGAACGTCTTTCCGTTCGATCCGGACGGTGCGACCGAGATCATCGCCGCGATCCACGCGCCCATCGCACTGTGGTTCGCCGTCGGCCTCGCCTATGTCGGCGGAGAATGGCAATCCGACCGGCGCCGAATGGATTTCATCCGATTCACCGGCGAATGGATCGTCTATCTCACGCTGCTCGCGTTCGGTGGTGGCGTGCTGATGGGACTGACGGTCAACGCGTTCGACACGCTCGGCATGAGCATCGAATGGGTCATCGAGGACTGGGTGGCGCCGTTCGGTGTCGCGGGCGCGATGATCGTCGCGGCCTGGCTGGTCGAGGCCAAGCAGAACGTGGTGGAGAACATCGCCCCGGTGCTGACGCGCGTGTTCACCCCGCTCACCGTCGTGATGCTGCTCGCGCTGCTGGTGGCGTTCGCGGCCAACCGCAGCGTCATCGATATCGACCGCAATCTGCTGATCCTGATGGACCTGATTCTCGTGATAGTGCTCGGGTTGCTGCTGTACGCGATCTCCGCGCGCGATCCGCGGCTCTCGCCCGACACCTTCGACCGGCTGCAACTGGTCCTGGTCGTCAGCGCGCTCGCCGTCGATGTGGTGATGCTGGCCGCGATGCTCTCGCGGATCGCGGAATTCGGCTTCACCCCGAACAAGACGGTGGCGCTCGGCATGAACCTGGTGCTGCTGGTGAACCTGGCCTGGTCGGCGTGGCTGAGTTTCGGATTCGTCCGCGGCAGGCGCGGATTCGCCGACGTCGAACGCTGGCAGACCCGCTACCTTCCGGTCTACGGCGCCTGGGCCGCAGCCGTAATCGTCGCACTCCCAACGATTTTCGACTTCGCGTGAACGACGAAGCCGCTGCGGTAGGACAGATCGTCCGCGGCGGCAATGTCGATTCGGTGTTCCATCAAGACGGTTCGAGGAGTTCGGCCAGCACGAGGGTGTCGTTCAGGTAGCGGTCGTAGGGGAAGTCGGCGGCGAGCAGGGCGGTGCGCAGTTCGTCGGCCAAGGGTTTGCCAGTGGCATGGAAGGCTTTTCGACCGGATTCGGTGAGGCTGACCAGGCGGCGACGCTTGTGCTCGGGGTCGGTCTTGACCTGCACGAGTCCGGCTTCTTCCAATGGGCGTAGTGCGCGGCTGACGGCCGGATCGGAGACCGCCAGTGCTTGGGCCAAGCGGTGCTGGGTCACCGGTTCGATGTCTTCCAGGGTTCCCAGCAGGCGGATTTGGCTGTAGCTCAGCCCGGAGGTGTTGTCCACGCGCCGCCGGGTCGCTTCGCCGAGTAGGTACACCACGCGATGCAGCAAGTCTCCGAGTCCATCGTCCACATATCGAGCATAACCGAGTGTTGTCTGATTAAGACTCAACGGCGGCGAAGGCGGCGTCGGTCCGCTCGGCGGCGGACAGTTGTTGCGAGCGGCGGGCGAGGATGATCATGACCGCGGGGAGGAGCAGGTCGCAGACCAGGACTCCCCCGGTGTTGCCGGGCTGGTGGTCGCCGTTGGCGAACCACTGGTAGACGTGGCCGATCAGCGCGCCCCACAGGAACATTCCGGCGCCCAGGCCGATGGTGATGCGTTCGCGGGCCGTGGCCGAGACCGCACGGAAGCCCATGACGGCGAGGCCGAGGTTGGCGAACGCGATCTCGAACTGGAACGGGGTCGGATCGAAGCCGATCGCGGTGGCCATGACGTCCGGAACCGCGACGAACGTGATCGTCATCCACAGGCTGCCGAAGCCGAGCGCGACGACGGCCCACCACCGCTGCCAGGTCTCCAGCGCTGCCGCGCGGGAGGGGCTGTGCCGAGTGGCGACGAATCCGCCGACGACCGCGACCAGCGGCCAGATCAGCGGGACGGCGGTCTGCGCGAGGTAAGAAGGTGTGCTCATGACTTCAGTCTTGCATAGTTAATATTAACTACACAAGACTTCGTGCAAGACACGATCGAGCGCCGCCCGGCCCACAGACCCCCAGTGCGGTTTGCCGCCGGGAAGGCCTCTTTCACCGTTCTGCCCCATAAGCATCAGAAAAAGGCTCTTCATCGCGGCCAGCCCGCGGGCGCGCCGGATCATCGCGTCATCGGCTCGCGCATAGCTGCCGAAGAACCGCGCGGCAGCGCCCGCAGGTAGCAGCACCCAAGCAGCGGCAAGATCCCACGCCGGATCCCCCGCGAACAGATCGCCGAAATCGACTACGCCGGAGAGCGTTCCGTCCGAGACGACGACGTTCGCGGGGTGGAGGTTCGGGCGGCGATTGCTGCGGCGAGGGAGTAGATGTGTTCGATGGAGCCGTCGGCCAGTGTTCGGGATGATTCGAGGCGCAGATGCTGCGGGGGGCTGGCGGCGGGGGTGAGTCGCATTCCGTCGCCGAGCAGGATGGGCAGCAGGACTACGCCGAAACTGTCCAGCGCGTTGATGTTGCGGAAGACCTCGATGGTTCGCTGACCGCCGACCAGGTGGACGTCGCCGTCGAAGTCGGCAGCACGCATCAACTCGAGCAGTTTTTCCGGGGTCGGCGCGGACACCACGTGCTCGGGCGTTCCGGCCGGCAGTGGACGGGTGGTCAGCACGAACACCCTGAGGTCTGGCCACGGCCAGCTCGGGGAGCCGACGGCGGGCTCGAAGGTGTTGCGGCCCATCACCACCGCACCGCAGCCGGCGATGAATTCGGGCAGGCCGTGCGAGCGCCCCGTTTCGAACGTCGGCATGGTCAGCACGGCGGGCAGACCGTCGGCAGAGGTGATGTAACCGTCGAGGCTGACCCCGATGTGCGTCTTGATTTTCATGGTGTCCAGCTTCGGCGGCGCGTTGCGCCTGATCAACGGCCGAATTCGCACACCAGCGATTAGCCGGCCTTATCAATGCCTATGATTCCGGCGTGGAGTTGCGTGCCGTAGAAATCTTCTTGGTGCTGGCCGAGGAGTTGCACTTCGGCCGGACCGCACAGCGCTTGTACCTGACCCAGCCGCGAGTCAGCCAGACCATCCGGGCACTCGAGGAGAGCATCGGGGGCAAGCTCTTCGACCGAACGTCACGACAGGTGCGGCTCACCGCGCTCGGCGAGCGGTTGCGCGACGAATTGCGCCCCGCGCATGACCAATTCCGGCATGCGATCAGCACCGTCACCGAGCTGGCCCGTGGCGTCAGCGGCGAACTGCGGGTCTGCTTGGCGAGTTACGCGATGGCGGGTCGCCACTTCACCGCGATCGTCCGGGAATTCACCGGCCGCTATCCCGATTGCCGGCTCACGGTGACCGAGGAGTTTCCCGGTGAGTTCGCTCGCCTGCGCACCGGCGTCTATCACCTGATGTGCCATCGGCAGCCGATCATGGAACCCGACCTGACCATCGGCCCCATCATGAGTCGCGAACCGAGCATTCTGCTGGTGCACGCCGGGCACCGACTCGCCGTGCGCGGCTACGCGACGCTCGAGGATCTCGGCGACTACGCCGTCATACCGCGTGGCGATATTCCGAAAGCCCTGTACGAGAAGCACTTTCCGCTCGCCACGCCGGCGGGCCGGCCGATCCGCCGCGGCTCGCCGATCGCGACCACCAGCGATATCCTGCATCGCATAGCGGGAGGTGAAGTGGTCCATCCGACTTCGGCGTCCTTCGTGAACTACTACCACCATCCGGATGTGACTCATGTTCCGCTGCAAGGGAATCCGGAGGTGGAAAGCGCCCTCGTCTGGGTCACCGGCATGGAGAACGCCGCGGTCCGCGCCTTCGCCGCGGTGGCCGCGGAAGTCCTCGCCCGAGCCGAGTCGGTCGGCGGCAGGACCAGGTCGGTGACACGATCGCCGAGGATGCTCGGCGCGCAGTCGGTGAGGAAGGACGACAGCGGGCTATGACGCAGGCCACACTCGCTCCTTACACACCGTCGTACCAACCCTCGTAGCATCGACCGTTAGTCAGCAACCACGGGACGCTCGCCGGCCCGAACTATTCGAAGTGTCGACGCCGGAGGAGGACATGAGGCAGGCGGTCGCGGCGACCGCATCGTAGGCGAAGTTGTATCGGTAGGTCCCCTCCTCGGCCGATGAACACCAGCCGCCGGGGGCGGGCATTGCGTGTGACTCGGGGAGTGTCGTTGTCGAAGACTCGTATTTTTGGCGCTATTGGCGTCGTCGTGCTCATTGTCCTGGCCGGCTCGCTGTACTTCGGCTTGCGCGGCAAACCGGATGAAACCCGGGCGAATCAGAAACCGATCTCGGTGGCGGTCGATATGACCAATCTGCCGCAACGCGTGATCCAGGTGAAGCAGAAGATCCCCGTTCAGTCGGGCAACCTGGATCTGCTGTTCCCGCAGTGGCTGCCCGGCAGCCACTCTCCCTCCGGCCCGATCGACAAGATCGGCGGCATCACCTTCACCAGCAACGGGAACAAGCTGGAGTGGAAGCGTGATCCGCTGAACGTGTACGCGTTCAAGGTCACTGTGCCCGACGGCGTGGACTCGGTCGACGCCAGCTTCCAGTACCTCACCCCCACCGATTCCAGTCAGGGTCGCGTGGTGATGACGCCGAATATGCTGAATTTGCAGTGGAACGCGGTGGTCCTCTATCCGGCCGGTGTGCCCGCCAGTGAGATTCCGTTCAACGCGAGCGTTACCTACCCGCCGGGATTCGAGGCCGGAACCGCGCTGGAGGTCGCAGGCAAAGACGGCGACACCGTCAATTACAAGTCTGTTCCGTTGGACATCCTGGTCGATTCGCCCGTGTACGCGGGGCGCTATCACAAGGAGTTCGACCTGGCTCCCGGTGCGAAAACCCCGGTGCGGCTGCAGGTATTCGCCGACGCGCCGGAGCAGCTCGAGGCCAAGCCCGAGCACATCGAGCTGCACAAGGCGCTGGTTCAGCAGGCAGTGAAACTGTACGGCTCGCAGCACTACAACCACTACGACTTCCTGCTCTCGTTGTCGGATCAGCTCAGCTCCAACGGATTGGAACACCAGCGATCCAGCGAGAACGGCCAGCCCACGGACTATTTCACCGCGTGGAACCCCGCGGTCGGCAGCGCCGATCTCCTCGGACACGAGTACACCCATTCCTGGAACGGCAAGTTCCGCCGCCCGGCCGATCTGTGGACACCCAACTACAACGTTCCGATGCAAGACAGCCTGCTGTGGGTCTACGAGGGTCAAACCCAGTATTGGGGCAACGTGCTCACCGGCCGGTCCGGCTTGCGCCCCGCGGAAATCTCTCGTGACGCGCTGGCTTCGGTAGTCGCCGCGTACACCGACAACCGGCCCGGACTCGGCTGGCGCACCCTGCAGGACACCACCAACGATCCCATCATCGCTCAGCGGCGGACGAAGCCGTACCGGTCCTGGCAGCTCAGCGAGGATTACTACCAGGGCGGGCAATTGGTGTGGCTGGGGGTGGACGCGCGAATCCGCGAATTGTCCGGCAACACAAAGTCGCTCGATGATTTCGCGCGCGCGTTCTTCGGTGTCGACGACAGCAAGTGGGAGGCACAGAACACCTACAACTTCGACGACGTCGTCTCGACGCTGAACGGCGTGGTCGCCGACGATTGGGCGAAGTACCTGCGCGATCGCCTCGACGGAAAGGAACCGTTCGCGTCGAGTGTCGAGAAGACCGGGTGGAAATTGGTCTACGACAACAACCCGGGCGCCCTGCTCACGGCTCAGCTGAAACAGGCCGAGGGTGCCGTCAACTACACCTACTCGATCGGTCTCAACGTGTCCGGTGCGGGCAAGGTCACCGATGTGCGCTGGGACGGACCCGCGTTCAAGGCCAAGGTCGGCACCGGGATGACGGTGGTCTCGGTCAACGACGCCCCCTACTCCCAAGCCACGATGGAAGCCGCGATCGAGGCGGCCAAGACCAACCCCGCACCGATCCGGTTGCAGGTGAAGGACTTCGATCAGACGCGGACCGTCGAACTGAACTATCACGACGGCCTCCGTTTCCCGCATCTGCAACGCATCGAGGGCACGCCGGACTACCTCACCCAGATCCTGGCCGCGCGGAACTAGGTCCCGCCTCGGGACGGTGCGGCGGTTTCCCAGCCGCACCGTCCCGGGCAGCCACCTACCGGTTCTCCGTGGTCTGTTCCGTGGTCGGCACGGATGTGACCGGGGCGGGCCGAATCTAGCGTTATGGGCATGGAAAACAACACCAAGACCAGCACCGATATCAACATTCAGCTCGAGGTGGCCGACCCCGCCGCCGCGGCCGCGATCTACGACACCGCGTTCGGCCTGGGTGACCGGCTCGGCTTCCGCACCGCGCAGACGCCGGCCACCGGCTTCCGTGGATTCATTCTGTCCCTGGTGGTTTCGCAGCCCTCCACCGTCGACAGTCTCGTCGGCACGGCGGTCGGCGTCGGGTTCAGCGTGCTCAAGCCCGCGAAGAAGAGCCTGTGGGGTTACAGCGCGGTGGTGCAGGCGCCGGAGGGGACGATCTGGAAGATCGCCACCTCGAAGAAGAAGGACGTGGGCCCGTTCACCCGCGAGATCGACGACATGGTGTTGCTGATGGGCGTGACGGACGTGAAGGCCAGCAAGCAGGTGTATGCCGATCGCGGACTGACGGTGTCGAAGAGCTTCGGCGGCAAGTACGCCGAATTCGAGAACCAGGGCTCGCCGGTCACGCTGGCGTTGTACCCGCGCAAGGCCGCCGCCAAGGAGGCGGGGGTCGACCTGGAGGGCAGCGGATCGCACGGCATCGTCATGGACAGCGGAATCGGTTCGTTCACCGACCCGGACGGGTACCTGTGGGAGGCGACGGCCTGAGCCGGGTGTCAGATTCCGCCGTCGGCGTCGAGCAGGGCAGCGGCCCGCTCGACGATCGCACCGGCCATCGGGTTGCCGGACACCGTGGTCCGCGCCGCGGCAACGAAGCCGCGCGCATCCGGATGGCCGGCCGACACGGCGGCTTCGGCGCGCAGGGCGACATACCAGTGCCGCCAAATCCAGATGGCACGCTCGTCCAAAGCGTCCGGCTCGCTGGCCAATTCGGCCCACGCCTGGTCGGGTTGGCGGCGGTCGAGCAACACGAAGGCGGCGAAAACAGCTCGGTAGGCGAAACGATGGCCGGGCGCGCCGTCCAGGGTGTCCACGATAGCCAGCCACTCGCCGCGCGCAACGTCGTCGCCGCGCAGTCCGTGGGTCATCGCGACCGCCGCGGCGGCCGGGGCGAGACTGGGCGCGTAGGGCCGGCCGGACCGTTCCCACGCGTCGATGAATCGTCCACTGGCGGTATGTACTTCATCGAGATTCCCGGCCAGCGCGTCCACCACCAGGAGCGCGGAGGTGGCGAAATCGCCGCGCTCGGCCAGCAACGGCAGATCGCGCAGTTGTTCGGCCCAGCGGCGGGAACCGCGCAGATCGCCGACGCCGATACCGATCTCGGCCGCCTCGGACAACGCGTTGACGTGTTCGAGGGCGCTGGCCGGCGTGTGCGGCATGGCGGACAGCAAGGCGACTCGCCGCTGGGTGGTTTCGGCGGCGGCGAAGATATCCCCGGCCCAGCATTGCGCAGCGGCGAGGGCGTCGAGGGCCGCGCTGCGCGCGAACGGGTCGCCGGTGCGATCGGCCAGGTCCACCGCTCGCCGCGCGCGCGAGATCGCCACCGGGACAGCCGTTTCCGATCCGGGCGCATCGAGAGCCCCGGTAGACGTGATCGCGGCGGACAATTCCGGCCCCTCGCCGGGGTCGGCGAGCACGCCGCATTCGGCCAGGGCCACTGCGGCCAGTGCCGCCGGGTCCGCACCGGCGAGTTCACGTGCCGTCGACAGCAGCGCCGCGGCCTCGCCCGCCGCGACCGGCTGCGCGAAGGTGTCGGACATGCGGTAGGCGGTGATCGCCGCCGTGGCCAGATCTCGGGCGGACGACGCGGAATCGCCTGCGCCGACAGCGATTTCCGCGGCAGCGCGGTACAGGCGATACATGTCCTCGCCACGCATCCGGCACCCGGCCACCTCGGCGGCACGCCGTAACGCCGCGGCGGCCGCGACCGGGTCGTCGGTGAGCGATGCCGCCTGTTCGTAGCGACGCTGGGACTCGCTGATCAGATTCCGGGCAAAAGCCAACTGCGCCAGGGAAATTGCCAGACCATATGCGTCGGACCGGCGCTCCGGCAGCGCCGCCGCCCAGGCCAGTGCCGCGCGCATATCGTCGGCGACGGCATCGAACGCGCGTTGCCAGTCGTGGGTCGTCGCGGCAGGTTCGGCGATCAGCCGGCCGGCGCTCGCCGAACACCAATGTAGATGGCGCGCAAGGACTTCGTCGAGTTCACCCGCGGCCGCCAGTTCTTCGCGTTCGTACTGGCGGATGGTCTCCAACGCCCGGTATCGCGTGCCGCGCGGGGACGGCACCACGGTGAGCAGGCTCTGTTCGGTGAGCCGAGCCAACCCGTCGGCGACCGCGATCGGATCCAGTTCCGCCGATCCCGCCACCGCCATGGCGTCCGCGGCGGTGAACGGCGCGGCGAACACCGCTATCCGCCGCAGCACACACCGGTCCTCGGCGGTCAGCAGCGCCTGACTCCAATCCAGCATGGCGCGCACGGACCGGTGCCGCTCGTCGGCCCGGCGGCCACCGACAAGGAGCCGCAACGGATCCGCGAGGCTCGCGCTGAGCCCGTCGAGCCCGAGCGTGGGCAGCCGGGCGGCCGCGAGTTCGATGGCCAGCGCCAGCCCGTCGAGCCGGCCGCAGATCTCGTGCACCCGCGCCGACTGCTCGGCGTCCACGGGCCAGCCCAGCGCCGCGGCCCGATCCAGAAACAACGCCACGGCGTCGTCGCCGAGCGACAGCGGCGGCACCGTGAAGACCTGCTCGAACGGCACCATGAGCCGCGCGCGGCTGGTGGCCAGCACGGTCACGTTCGGGCAGTGCGCGAGCAGGTGTTCGATGAACGGCGCCACCCCGTCACGCAGATGCTCGCAGTTGTCGAGCACCAGCAGCACCCGGCGCTCCCCCAGCGCGGCCGACACCGACTCGTCCAGACCGCGCCCCTGCTGCTCACCGAGCCGCAGCGCCCGC
Source organism: Nocardia sp. NPDC006044 (assembly GCF_042871115.1). Taxonomy (NCBI): domain Bacteria; kingdom Bacillati; phylum Actinomycetota; class Actinomycetes; order Mycobacteriales; family Nocardiaceae; genus Nocardia; species Nocardia sp. NPDC006044. The sequence goes on along the minus strand of NZ_JBIAID010000001.1, from coordinate 748,251 downwards.
GCCACCGCGGCACCGGCCATCGCCGGATCGGTCACCGGCACCAGGTCCACGAACCATGCGCCGCCGGTGAATTCGTGGGTCAGGTCCGTGGCGACCGCCAGAGCCAGTCGTGTCTTTCCGACGCCGCCGGGCCCCAGCGCGGTCACCTGCCGATGCGCCCGCACGGCGTCGCGCAGCGCGGCGCGTTCCCGCTCGCGGCCGACGAACGAGGTCAGCGGCGCGGGCAGGACCGCGGCCGTCACGCCGCTGTCTTCTACCTGTTCGAACTCCGCCGCCCGGCCGGCCAGCGCCCGCCGGTCGGCGACCCCGACCTTGCGCAGCAGCGCGGACACGTGGGTCTCGACGGTGCGCACGGAAATGAACAGCTGCGCGGCGATCTCGGCATTGCTGCGATGTTGCCCCACCAGGGCGAGCACCTCGGCCTCCCGGCCCGAGATCCCCAGTTTCGACTTCGACACGCCCACATTCTCACGTATGCGCGCGGTACCCGCGCGCGGGCATCTCCGTGGCGCACTCCGTGGTCACCACGGATGTCCCGGAGCCGCGCCGGACATACCGTTTTCTCATACCGAAAAGCACACCGACAAAGACTCAGGAGCGTCCATGAGCACCACCGCGGCAAAGGGCATCAAGACCGTGCTGCATCCCGTCTCCGACCTGGCCACGGCCACGGCCGTGTACACCGCCCTGCTCGGCGTGCCGCCGCAGATCGAGGGCACCTACTACGTCGGTTTCGAGCTCGACGGCCACCACATCGGCCTGGTCCCCGACGGCGGCCCGCAGGCGATCACCACCCCGGTCATCTACTGGGAGGTGTCCGATATCGAGGCCAAGCTGGCCGAACTGACCGCGGCCGGCGCCACGGTGAAGCAGGCCCTGCGCGATGTCGGCGAGGGCCGCCGGGTCGCCGAGGTGCTCGATCCCGACGGCAACGTCGTCGGTCTGCTCCAAGATCGCTGACGCTCTCACCCACTGAAACCACCCCGCAAAACACACGGAGGAAACCACAATGACCACTCGCGCCACCAAGAACACGCCCACCGTCGGCTTCTCCGCCGAGGAGCGCGCGGCCATGAAGGCCCACGCCCAGGAACTCGGGACCGCCGCTCGCCGCGGCGCCCGCGCCACCAAGGCCGACGGCACCGCGGACGTCCTCGCCAAGATCGCCGAGATGAACGACTCCGACCGCGCGCTGGCCGAGCGGATCCACGCCATCGTCACCGAGCACGCCCCGCACCTGACCCCGAAGACCTGGTACGGGATGCCCGCCTACGCCAAGGACGGCAAGATCGTCTGCTTCTTCAAATCCGCCGAGAAGTTCAAATCCCGTTACGCCACCCTCGGTTTCGAGGACAAGGCCACGCTCGACGACGGCACCCTCTGGCCCACCTCGTTCGCCCTCACCGGCCTCACGGCCGCCGACGAACAGATGATCGGCACACTGGTCGCGAAGGCGGCGAACTGATCCCCGCCGGCAAGCCGGCCACACAGACAGGAGAGCAAGCATGAAGTTCCGGACCCTCGTCGAGCCACCCGAGCCCATGCGCGGACTGGAGGTTCCGCCCGAGGTGGTGGCGGCGCTGGGCGAGGGCGCGCGGCCGCCGGTGACGATCACCATCAACGGGCATTCCTGGAAAAGCCGGGTCGCCCTCATGCGCGGCCGCTACCTGCTCGGTCTCAGCAATGCCAATCGGCAGGCCGCGGGGGTCGCGGTCGGCGACGAGGTCGAGGTCGGCCTGGAACTCGACACCGAGCCGCGGGTCATCGTCGAGCCGCCCGACTTCGCCCGCGCACTGGACGATGATCCCGCCGCCCGCGCCGCGTACGACAATCTCGCCTACAGCCGTAAGCGCGAGCATGTCCACGCCATCGAGAGCGCGAAGAAGCCCGAGACGCGCCAACGGCGCATCGAGAAGGCCATCGCCACCCTGCGGGGTTGAAATCCACAGGGCAGCGGGGTTATAGCGTGATCACGATCTTGCCGTGGACGTGGCGGCCGGCCTGCTGGATCACGGCATCCCGGATCTGCTCGATCGGGAAGGTCGCCGCCACCGGCACGACCAGCGTGCCGGCCAGGATCGCGTCGCAGATGTGCGCCATGGCGTCCGGGCGCGCGTCGAACCCGCCGGTCGCCCGCACGCCGCCGGGCGGATTCGGACCCGCGGCGACCGTGGAGATCCGCTCGGGCGGCACGCCGAGCGCGAGCGCGGCCTCGGCGGTTTCGGTGCCGAACAGATCGGTCGCCGCGGTCACGCCCAGCGTGCGCACCCGGTCCGCCAATCCGGGACCGTAGGCCACCGGCTCGGCGCCCAACCCGCGCAGGAACTCGAAGGTGCCCTCCGCTGCCGTCCCGATTACCTTGGCGCCGGCCAGTTTCGCGAGCTGCACGGCGAAGACCCCCACCCCGCCCGCGGCCCCGCCGATCAGCACGGTGTCGCCGGACCGCACCTCGATCGCCGCCAACGCGGCGGCGGCGGTCATCCCGGCGACCGGCAGCGTGGCCGCCACCTCGTCGCCAATGCCGTCCGGCGTGTGCCACACCATCTCGGTCGCCGACGGTGGTGTCTCGACCAGCAGAAAATCGGCGACGGCCCTACCCATCGCACCGCCGTGGACCCGATCGCCCACCGCGAAACCCGTTGCGCCGGAACCAACCTCGTCGACGACCCCGGCGAAGTCGTAACCGAAACCGGCGGGAACGGTGATGCCGAACTGTGCCGACAGCTCAGGTCGCGCGGCGATACCCCAGTCCATGGGGTTCAGACCGGCGGCCGTGACCCGGACCCGGATCGCGCCGGGCCCGGGATGCGGCTCCGGAACTTCGCGCACCTCCAGCACCTCGGGACCTCCGAACGTCTCGTAGATAACGGCTCGGCTCATGATTACCTCCAGCAGAGTGATGAGACTTTGTCCCATCACCGTACACCCTGCGACGAGACCAAGTCCCGTACTGCGTTCACTCCTTGGCCTGGGGAGTGGTCATTGCCCTGGCCCGCTCGCCGGACGGCCAGAGCGGCTGCGCGAAAACCGAACCAGCCACAGCTCGAAATCCCAAGGGACGCAACCTGAAACACCATGGGTATCCTGGGCCGGCAGGGCTCAGCCCGGCGTATACCCCGTGGCTGCGGCAGAGCTGCCCCTGCTAGGCATGCTGCACAATGCCGCCGACAGTCGCACGGGCTGGGTGACACCCCCGGTCGGGAAGGCTGCGAAACTTGCCGCTGGTCATGACGCCCGACCGGCATGTTTCCCTCGGGGGCTTACGCGCCGATACGCCGGAGTCGCCCGCTGACACCGCCGATACGCCAGAGTCGCTGCACCCGAGCGGGATTCGGTATTCGGCCGCGTCGGTTCGGTGCGTGTGCGTAGCGGCACACAGACCGGCGAACGCGCCCGGCGCTCCGGGAAACGCTCGGTCCCGGAGACAGTCGATGTGCGAGACTGACGCGGTGCAGCCTCAGCGCAGGATTCACTTCGTGGGCAGCTTGCCCCCGGAGTTGGACAGTCCAGAAAAGGCCATGGCGTTCGCCGTCGACACCGCGGGCGAATTCCTGGACGGCCTGGTTCCGGGTGGTGAAGCGGATCCCTATCGCGCCCAGTGGTACGTCAGACCCATCATCGATCGGCTCGGCGCGATCCCGGCGCTGGCGCCCGTGCGCCGCGGCGATTGGTCGACGCTGCGTTCCCGCGACACGTTCCGGCTGCGCCCAGGCCGATCGCTGGCCGAGGCCGATGTCGACGCCGCGCTCGGCTATGCGGCGGAAGCCGCGCGGACCATGGACGCGCTGGCGGACGTGCGCCGGACCGACCCCGGACTTCGCCTGCAGGTAGGCATTCCGACACCCTTCGTCATCGGATTCATCGCCTTCGAGGCGCGGATGCTGCTGCGGCATCGGCGCTCGGCCGGGCATGGCGACCGAGGCTTTCCCTACTACCGCCCGCTGCTCGACGCCACGGTCCGGGAGATCGTCCGCATCCATGAAGCGTTGCGGGACAACGTCGTATTCCAACTCGAACTGCCCGCGGAGACGCTGATCTGCACGGGGACACCCGCGGGCCTGCGGCGGGCTCCGGCCGCGGCGGCGGGTCGGGCGATCGCGCGCCTCGTCGCACGAGCGCCCCATGATTCCCGTTTCGGTGTGCACCTGTGTTACGGGAGCCTCGAGGGCAAGCCCGTCGTGTCGCCGCGGTCAGCGGCCCCGGTCGTCGCGCTGACCAACGCGATCGCGCGATACTGGCCCGCGGGAAGGCATCTCGATTTCATCCACCTGCCCATCGGCGACGGTAAACAGGCGTCGGTCCGGCCGCGGTACTACGAGCCTTTGGGCCGCCTCGAATTGCCTCCCACCACGCGGGTTATCGCCGGGCTCGCCCATCCCGCACAGCCGCTCACGCAAGCGCGCCAGGCGCTGGCGGCGGCGGAGTCGGCCTACGGGGGCCTGCTGGATGTCGCGTCCCCGTGTGGCCTCGGGCGTTACGCGACCGTCGACCGGGCGCGGTCCGCGGTAGCACAAGCAGTCGCCTTGGCGGAAACAGATCTGTAAAACCTTGTGTCGGAACGTGGTTCGGCGGGGGTTCGAACGGAGGGGCCGGTTCGGACCAGCGGAGCGGCGCCGCGTCGGACAATCGACCACATCCGGGCAGCAGATCCGCGAAGGAGTACCCGTCCGCGTCGGCGATCGGCTACGGTTACACCTGTGGTCGAAGGAACCGAAGGGGCGGTGTCGGCGGACGACCGGACACCGAAACCGTTCAAAGCCGATCAGCCGAATTCCGCCCGGGTGTACGACTACCTGCTAGGCGGAAAGGACAACCGCGACACCGATCGGGACATAGCGAACGAAATGCTCTCCGACGCACCCGATGTCAAGACCGTGGCCTGGTTTGCCCGGAGCTTCGCGCTCAAAGCGGTCCAGATGGCCGCGGAAGCCGGCGTCCGCCAGTTCATCGACCTCGGTTCGGGCATCCCGAGCTCGCCCAACGTGCACGAGGCGGCTTGGGAGATCGCCCCGACGGCACGGGTGGTGTACGTGGATTACGACCCGGTAGTGCACGTCCATTGCGAGGCGCTACTGGCCGATCCCCGTGGTGTCACAACATTACTCGGCGACATCCGCCATCCCCTTGACCTGCTCGATCAGCTGAAGAACAACTCCCTGATCGACTTCAACGAGCCGGTGGCGATCCTGCTCATCGGTGTGCTGCATTACATCATGGACGACGAAGATCCGGCCGGGATCCTCGCCACCTTCCGCGATCACATGGCACCGGGCAGTTATCTGGCAATCACGCACGGCTCCCTCGACTCCTCCCCGCAGATACTCGAGGTGCTCGCCGCCACCAAGAACACTTCGGCCCAAGTCGAATTCCGGTCCACAAAACAAACGGAGGCACTCTTCGCCGGCTTCGAGTTGTTCGAACCCGGTGTTGTGCCGATACAGCAGTGGCTCCGCCCGGACTTGCCGAAGACTCGAATGGTCATGGATGGCGCGATCGCCCGCAAACCCTGAGAATCCGGCCGAAACAGGAGTAATCTCGAACCCGCGAATTGTTCTTGGCCGCCTGAACATTCAATGATGCGTCAGGCATTTTTACAGTCAATCAGAGGATGAAAGATGAAGACCCTCAAAATTGTCGCCGGTATCGTGCCGGCGATCGTAGCGGTCGCCGTCACCGGCACTTCGGTTGCCAATGCCCCTGTCGCCGCCGCTACCGGCGAGCTCCCCATTACCAGCGAAGTCCCCACCCTGGACGAACTCAACGATCAGATCGATTTCTTGATCGAACTGCCCGGCTCCGACGAGGCCAAGGCCGCCCAGATGGAAGGCGGCATGCGAGCGGTCGTGGTTGCCCGCACGCTCTACAACCTCGGCTGGTACCGAGCGCCGCTCGGGTCGAATGACATTACCGGTCCGGAGACCCACAACGGCAACGTGCACACCGCGAAGCTGATCAGCAAGTCTGTGGGAAAACCGACTCTGCAGGCGACTGTGGTCTGGAAGCGTATCGATGGCGCCTGGAAGCTGTCCAACAGCTCCGTGTGCGAGGGCGTCAGAGCCGTGGGCCTGCCCATGGGCTGTGACTTCTGACCGGCTCCGAGCGCCGTGATAGATATCCATGACCTCACCTTGAGCTACCCGGGCGTAACCGTCCTCGAAGTCCCCGAATTGACCGTGGCAGACGCGGCACTCACGTATCTGATCGGTCTCAACGGCACCGGCAAAACCACGCTGCTGCGGTGTATCTGCGGTGTCATCGCGCCTGCCGCCGGCACCGTCCGGGTCGACGGCACCCTCGTCCGGGCCCATCACACCACACCGGCAACGCTCGGGATGCACCTCAACTACCGAGCGTTCGACCCGCGCCACACCGCACGTCGGCACCTACGCTGGCTCGCCCGTGCCCGTGGCCTGCCCACCGGCCGGGTCGGCGACGTCCTGGAGATCGTCGACCTTGTCCGGGTTGCCGATCGCAGGCTCGGGCACTATTCGCTCGGCATGCTGCAACGTGTCGGCATCGCCGCCGCATTGCTCTCCGAACCGCGCACGCTGCTGCTCGACGAACCGCTCAACGGCCTCGATATCGCGGGCATCCGCTGGATCCGCGAACTGCTGCGCGACCTCGCCGATGCCGGGACCTGCGTCCTGGTTGCCACGCACCTGCTCGATGAAGTCGCACGCAACGCCGACCACATCGTCATCCTCGGAAACCAGCGCGTGCTGGCGGACCAGCCGTTCACCCAGCTCATGAACACCCTGGGCGTCGGCGAGACCGGCCTCGAAGACGCCTACGTGCGGATCGCCGGCCTGCCAACCCACCACACATCCGGCGTTGCGCCGTGAACAATCCCGGTCCAGCCACCATCATTCGCCGCGGCATCGCCGCCGAATGGACCCGCACCACCGGACGCAGCTTCCTGTGGGTCGTCGCGGTCCCCCTCACCTTCGCGCTGCCGCTGGCCGTCACCTTCGGAATAGCCGCCGTCGCCGAACGACTCGCCGCCCTCCCCGGACAGCGTTTCGTAGTCCCGGTCTCCACCACCAACTCCGTGTACTGGGTGATGACCTTTTCCGTGTCCATCATGATGGTCACCGCCGCCTACGCCCACGCCACCCAATGGCGGGGTCAGACGAGCGATCTCAATGCCTTCCTGTTTCCCCGGACCTGGATGGTCGCGCTCGCCCGGTGGTTCTACTACGGCATCATCGCGGCAATCTCGACGGTGGTGCTGCTAGTGGTCGTCATGGTCACGTTGCCGCACCAGTTCCCGCAGCTCTACGGGGATGTGGACATCACGGACTCCGCCGGTATCCGGTTCCTCTGGACCGTCCCGATTTACGCGTTCGCCGCATGCGGAGTGGGTGTCGCGGCCGGATCGCTGATTCGCACTCCGTCCGCCGCCGTCGCCGTCCTGCTGTTCTGGGTCTATGTGGCCGAGAACTCCCTCAATTTGCTGCCGCATGGGTTCACGTTGCAGGCCTACGCGCCGTTCCTCAACGCGGTCGCCGCGACCGGGCAGGAGGTCGCTTTCCTCCCGCGCTTCGGCCGCAACGGATCTCTGCTCTACTTCGTTCTCGTCGCCGCAGGACTCTTCTTCACCACCGCCGTAGTACCCATCCTCGTACGCCGGTTGTCCGGACGCCGCAAAACGACGCTCACCACATCAGGCACAACCTGAGCCGAACTCCGCGAGGCCACGGCTTGCGTCCGCGCAATTATCCGGCGACTGCACGGACCTCGAGCGGAAGTCGCCTCGGCCCCGGGATCGGGCCCATGGCCTGCGGGATCTTCTTCTTGGTTGCGACCGGGTGGAACTCCCACTTCGACAGCAGACTGAGCAGAGTCGTTTGCAGGAGCACCCACGCCACATTGTTGCCGATACACATCTGGCTGCCCATGCTGAACGGAACGAAGCTCCGGCATTTCGACCCGGAGCCCGGCGTCGGCCACCGATCGGGGTCGAAAGTCTCGGGATCGGCGAAGATATTCGGGTTGCGGTGAATTGCGGCGAAGCTGTAGCCGATATCGGTGCCCGCGGGGAAGGTGAAACCGCCGAGTTCGACCGTGGTGACGGTGCGCCGCGTTTGCAGTAGCGGCGAATGCAGCCGTGCCACCTCGTTCAGGAACCGGTTCAGATAGTCGAGTTTGTCGAGGCTACGTGGACTGGGATCTTCGACGGTGGACAGCTCCTTCCGCAGTTGCGCGGCCACCTCCGGGCGCTGGGCCAACTCGTGCAGAGTCCAGGTCAGCATGGAGGTCGAGGCGTCGATCCCGCCGAAGAGAATGGTCACGGCCTGCTCGGCCAGGAACTTGTCACTGCGGGGTTCGTCACCGAACGAATTCAGCAGGAGGTCGACCAGGTCGTTGCGGCGCTCCCCGCCGGCTCGGCGCGCGACGAGCAGTCCCTGGCAGTATTCCCGCAGTCGCGTGCCCGCCGACACGAAATTGCGGTTCACCGCCAACGGCAGATTCGCCCATCGCTTCGGCAGCACACTGCCCACGATGGCACCGGCCGCGATGCCCTCGATCAGGCTGGAGATGTGTTGCACTTCGTCGTCGCCCGGCTCATGGGAGAACATGGATCCGAGCAGGTTGGCGATTACTAAATCCAGCAGCTCGGAACGGACCTCGACGATCTGGCCCGGCTGCCACGAACTCGCCAACGCATCCGCATTTCGCTTTATCGTCTGCGCGTAGTTTTCCAGCATGGTCCGATGGAATGCCGGTTGCAGCAGACGACGAAGGTCTCGGTGTTGCTGACCGTCCGCGACGATGAACGAATCACCGAATATGAGACGGATACGTTCGAAGAGGAGTCCTCGCTCGTAGCCGTCGGACTCTTCCAGCAATATTCGGTGGAGTAGTTCGAAATCGGTGATGACGTAGACAACGCGGCTGCCGATATCAACACGTACTATTTTCCCGACATCGACCAGGTCAACCATGAACTGGACGGCATCACGCCGCAATCTCCAACCGTGTCCGAGCACCGGCAAACGTCCGGGCGCGCACGGCACCTCACGGAGATCCACTGCTGGCTGCCTTTCTATCGGCCGATTCGAGGCCGGAGACTTTTGAGCAGAACGTATTTCAGACACGGGCGATCCCACTCCTTCCCTGCTGTCCGTCGGCGAGGACGCTGAACAATCGGGCCACACCGTCGGCGGTCCGACGCCGGATGCCCTCGCTACGCGAAGTAGTACGCATGACTAGGTCAGTCACAACCAACTCCTGGATCAGCGGTCCAGCAACGATCTCCACACAACTCCCGGCAAACTCCCTCGGTCTCAGACGTCCCGATCGCCCACCTGGAGACTCCAGTACGAATAGGTGTCAACCGAGCTGGACGACCGAGGCCCGTTGCCCATCAACACGTTACATTAGCCGGGTTCAACTCCACGCCCCGGCTTTTTGCCGAACCGCCAACAGCCCGAGCATTTTTCACCGTTTCCAGTTGGTAGTGAATCGCTGCTGGGTAGCTACTGAAGCTTTGCGCGCCACTCATGCTCCTAAGCCACGTTCCCCCGAAACGCATCAGTAGGTTGCTACCGGACACAATCCCGGGTCAGGGTCGAACCTTCCGCGCATTCCGCTTCGAGATCGCCGATGTAGCCGAGGAGTTACCAGATGCGTTCGCGCTGAACGAAAGTTTCAGCGTTGGCGCCGTCAACGTGAGTTCAGCGTTCTGCGGGCGTTCACGCCGAGTCGTCCCGTACGGATCTCCGCCGCGGAACTCGACAGAACAGTGTTGTACTGCTTTGGTTTTCGCCGATGGGAACGTGCCGGGCGTCAAGGGCTCCGCGCGGCGGAAGCACGCACCCATGCACCGCGACCTGAAATCAACCGGCCTTGACTGGTCGCCTGGCCAGATCCAGTCATTCCCGACTGGCCGGCCCGCGCGCACTGCTGCCCATCTCGGGCAGACTGCCATGCATGAGCACTGACGGCCTGGACGTGGCAACCCTGCTCGACAACCTGTGCGCCGAACTGGGCTTCTGCCTGCCGCCGGAGGAACAGAGCAGATTGCGCGTATCGCCGCCCGCGGACATCGACGCGTTCACCGATGCCGTCTTCGTCGCCGAGGGCATGGACCCGCATGGAGACAAGCGCCTCCGTGAGCTGGTCCGCCAGAAGGTGCTGCACGCGTTCCAGCAAAGGTAAGGCTCATGGCATTCCGGCGCCTGCCATGGCGAGCTCGATCGGAACACGGTTGATGTTGCTGCCGGACATGGGCTTTGATCAGCGCTGCGGGAGCATACTCAGCAGGGTCGGAGAGGTCGCCAGGGTTTCGAGGGCCGGGCGCAGGATCGCGGCCAACCGGGTGCGGTCTCGCGTGGAGAGATGCTTCAGGAAGTACTGCCGTACGCGGTCGATATGCCCGGGCGCGGCCTCGCGCAACACGGTGCGGCCGGTCGCGGTGAGCACCACCTCGACGCCCCGCTTGTCCAGGGCCGCCTGCTCGCGCCGCACCCAATCCCGCGCCTGCATGCGCTTGATCTAGTGGGACAACCGGCTCTGCGGCAGCAGCGCGGCCTCGGCCAGTTCGGTGACCTGCACGCGGCCTTTCGGGCTGGACTCGATCGCGACCAGCACCGCGTGGTCCTCCAGCGACAGTCCATGCCGGCGGCGGAGCTCGGCGTCGAGCCGCCAGTCGGCGAGAGCATCGCCACAGACGCGCGGGGCGATCCAATAGCTACCATGATCTTTGCATGAAGATTCATCCGTATTTCGTCCGCGACGAGAGGAGGATCGACCATGGGCAAACAGACCGCGGGGAGGGTCCCGCCGCTTCCGGATCGGGCCGAGGATTTCCCGCAGGTGTTTCTCGACCGCTACAACAGCGGCGACATCGAAGCGTGCATGGAGTTGTACGAGGATGACGCGGTGTTCATGCCCGCGCCGGGCAAGCCGGTGCGTGGCGAGGGGATCCGCACGGCGATGGCGGAGTTCCTCGCGCTCGGCGTGCCGATGGGGCAGCGCCGGATCCGGCACATCTACAGCGCCGCCGACACCGCGGTGCTGATCTATGACTGGTACCTCGACGGCACCGGCGCCGACGGCAAACCCGTGCAGATCGAGGGCACCTCCACCGACATCGTGCGCCGCGGCGCCGACGGCCGCTACCGCTACATCATCGACAATCCCTTCGGGATCGCGCCCACCGCACAGGAGTGAGGGCGGCGGCAGCGCGGGCCCACACGCCACCTGTGCCTGCGCTGCCGAGCGCGTTCTTCCACCCGCCACGAATGTGCCTCTCTACCGGCGCGCATGCCGCCGCGCGGGGCAGACCGTGATGGGCGGCGATCGAGTCGGTGATCGCCGCCGCATTCCCTCGGTGGCGCCCAGGATGCAGAACTCGGCCCTGTCCCGTCGCCTTCGGCGCAGGCCATTAGGGTCCTGTAATCGCATATGGCGCAGCGGATTTCGATGACGCCATAGCACACGCCAAGGTGATGGCGGCGGGGTTCGGAACTGTACGATCGTGAGAATTCGGGGCTCGAGTAGGCTGGGGGCATTGGATTTCTCACCGTTGCCGGGGCTCGGTGGCTACCGCGAGGATCAAGGGACTCGTGAGCGACGCAGGGGCCTGGGACAACGGCGTGCACCACTGGCTCGGCAGAGCGGAAATGAGCGGGTAATTCGGTAGCTCACCCTTCGGCGAAAGGCGCGCAATCGTGACGTCGGCAACGCTCTCCAGATCTGCGACAGAATCCCTGAAACCCGTTGTCCAGCAGGGATTTCTGGTTCAACCCTTTTCTCGGCACTGTCAGGTCGTCCAGCACGACGGTGATCACGCCGTCATCGGTGTGTCACCAGGGAACAGCTACTTCTCCGGTCGACGAATCCGAGATCTCGCGAGGTGGGGTCTGGCACACTTCGACCGGGTCGACATCGTTTACACCGATGTGTATGTGGCCGAGATGTTTTCGGCGATGGGGTATTCCGAGATCGATGCCCGGCGTAAGGCGGACAAGAACATTCGCGGCGTGCGCGCTAAAATCGTTGCGGCCGTTGATGATGCGGACCCGGCGGGACGACGACTGTCCGCGAAAGCGATGTCGGAGTTCCGGACCAACGAAGCGTACCGGCACCTGCACGCGGATCTGCTCAGACGATCGGTCGACGACGAGGAGTTCCGTGCGGTGTGTGCGGCGCTGGTGTCGCGGTTCTTGTCCTCGAAGGCGCAGGACGGGGTCGCACCCACCGCGCGTCAGCACGAGGTGTGCCTCGACTACATCCGCGCCGAGGTTCCCCTGTTCCTGGACACGCCCGCGATCCTCGGAGTGCCGTCGTCGCTGAACTGCTATCACCAACTGCTACCCATGGCGGAACTTCTGTATGCCCGCGGATCCGGGCTGCGCGCGTCCCGCAATCAGGGCCACGCCATCGTCACGCCCATTGAAGGAGGCACCGCATGACCACCGTCGACGCATCGCTCGCCTTCCCTTTCTCCGCCCGTGGCGACCGAATCCCCCACGAGGTCAGCACACTTCGCGAAACCTCGCCGGTACGCAAGGTGCGCACCATCGCCGGTGACGAGGCCTGGCTGGTGAGCTCCTACGCCCTCTGCAAACAGGTCCTCGAAGACCGCCGGTTCTCGCTGAAAGACACCTCCGCTCCCGGCGTCCCCCGCCAATACGCCCTCACCATCCCACCGGAAGTGGTCAACAACATGGGCAACATCACCGGTGCGGGTTTGCGCAAAGCGGTGATGAAAGCACTGAACCCGAAATCGCCCGGCCTGGAGGAGTTTCTGCGAACCACGGCGACGACGCTGGTCGACACCCTGGTCGCCGAAGGTGCGCCCGCCGATCTGCGCAACGATTTCGCCGACCCGTTCGCGGCCGCTCTGCACTGTCATATCCTCGGCATTCCGCAACAGGACGCGCCGAAGCTGATGCGCAGTCTGCACATCGCGTTCATGAACTCCGCGGAGCCGATCGCGGCCGCCGAGCTCAACTGGAATCGGGATATCGCGTACATGGTCGAGCGCCTCGACGACCCGGCCACCTCGGGGCTGATGGCCGAACTCGCGGCATTGCGCGACGATCCGGAGTATTCGCACGTATCGCAGCAGATGCTGGCTACCGTCGGGGTCACCCTGTTCGGCGCCGGCGTGATCTCCACCGGCGGCTTCCTCACCATGGCACTGGTTTCGCTCATTCAGCATCCTGAACTGAAAGACCAGTTGCTGGCGGACCCGGCATCGATTCCCGCCGGCGTCGAGGAGTTGCTGCGCATCAACCTGTCCATCGGCGATGGGCTGCCGCGACTGGCGACCGAAGACGTGGAACTCGGTGACGTCCAGATTCGCGGGGGCGAACTGGTACTGGTACTGGTCGAAGGCGCCAATTTCGACCCCGCCGCATTCCCCGACCCCGAGACGGTCGATCTGCATCGCCCCAATGCCAACGCGCACCTGTCCTTCGGCGGCGGACAGCACTTCTGCCCGGCCACCGCGCTCAGCCGCAGACACGCCCAGGTCGGCCTGGAAGTGCTCCTGGATCGCATGCCGGGCCTGGATCTGGCCGTGCCCATCGACCAACTCGTCTGGCGAACCCGCTTCATGAAGCGAATCCCGGAGCGCCTACCCATGCTGTGGTAGCCGCCATTGGCCGAAAGTCCCTCGGCCTCCCGTAGATACGGTCTCCATGACTCCCCGGCGGGGCAGTTCCGCTGAATCGCCGAGGAGTTCTGGGCGTGGACCGCCGACCGACCCGAGTCACTTCGGCAGCGGTGCGCCGTCCGGGCCTCGCGGTCGGCGCAAGTACCACGCGATGACAACCAGTAGCGGTATCTGTGTGACGCCGTAGATTATGTGAAAGGTGTAGTGGTACAGCGTCTGTTCTGGGTCGAAGGGCAGGATCGACAGTGGCAGCACACTCACCACTGCGCCGCCGAGTAGATGTGCCGCTCCCCAGCCGAGAAGCAACCACGCCGCGCCTCGCCTGAACCCGCGTACGCACCAACTGGCCGCCAGGGCGAGGTAAACAGCTGTGGGATAGGCGGATTCGGGACTGAGTATCGTCTGACCCGGCAGATCCGCGACATTGTGCACGAAGAATCCGAGCCAGGACAGCGCCAGCACGCTCAGGACGACGGGCGTGGTCGCCATTCGCGGCCTCAGCTGTCCGCTGTGCGGCGTACGAGCCGTGCCTGTTCCAGCGTTGCCAGAAGTTGTTGTGCGGCAACCTTGCTGAGGGTGGGGCAAGCGCGCAGGACGTCGGTGGTGTCGAGCGGAGTGCCGGTCGGCAGGGCGGCGACCCAGCGCAGAGCAGGCAGCAGATCGCGACTGACCCGGGTGCGCGCCGAATGCGTTTCGCGAAGACCGTAGGCGGTCACGGTGACCCGGGCACCGGACGCATCGACCGCGTCGACGCCGAAGCCGCATTGTCCGGCTCGGACGAACGCGGTCGCCGGTTCCACCGGACGATCGGTCAGCGGAGAGCGCATGAGATCGCGTGGGTCGAGCCGGTCCAGCGCATCGCCCATACCGGCGAGATCGGCAGCCAGACCCGTTGCGGCATCGGCGGCGTCCGCGAAATCGTACATCGCCCCGCGCCAGTGCTCGTCGCGCAGCAGCTCACTCTTCAAGGCGGACAACAGGAATTCGACACGCAGCGGGGTCAGCAGTGCCAGATGCAGGGAGATCGAGTCCTGGGCGGAACTGGTTTCGTGCCAGTACCCGCGCGGGATGTGCAGTACCGAACCGGGTTCCAGCACATGCTCAGTGACGCCCTCGGGTATCTCCGCCGGCGGCAAGGCCGAGGCGTAGTTGCGTAGCGGTGGCGATACCGATTCCAATGTCGTCCAACCATCAAGCGGCGCAGGCGCGAAGGTGTTGGGCGCGATGCGCCAGGTCTTGCGGCCGGTGAGCTGAATCGTGATCACATCGATCGCGTCGAAGTGCGCCCTGGTGCTGCCGCCCGCGCGGCTGCAGAACAGCTGACATTTGACGGCGCCCGGCGCCAGCCGGAACGCTTCGGCGGCCTCGCTGACGAACGCGGTGAACTCGGGAATCGCCCGGTACAGCAGGGTCATGCCCGCCGCGTAGAAGCGGCCCGCGGACGCGGCCTCGACAGGCCCAGAGCTGAGTCTGCCTTCGAGATCGTGAAACCAAGCGTCGACGGTGACGCCCGGTTTGGCGAAAACGTCCTCGATCGAGTGGATTCCCAACGTATTTCGAACCTGCTCGACCAGCTTCGGTCGCGGCGGCCCTTCGAAGGGGCGCTGACTGAGTACGGAACGCCCGAACTCCGCAAGCGAGTACGGGGCGAACCAGTCGGCGAGTCCGAGCGTGCGCGGGTTGTTCACCGGTCGCCCCAGCGCTCTAGCGGGTCCAGCCTGCTGTCCGACGATGGAACGGACTCGTTGTTGCCCGCCGACCACCGGTCCAGCGGATTGTTGGACCAACGCGAGAGCGGTTCGAGCTTCGCGGTGAAGCTGAGCAGCCCCTCGTCAACCGCGACCGTCAACGGTCCGATGGTGCCGGGCTCCCCCACCTCGACTGTTTGCGAATCCCCGGCCTCGGCATAGACAGCGGGCGGGACGTCAGGATTGTCGATCACGTGTAACTCCTTGCGTCTGTGCTCGATTGACGATCCTCCCGCCCTGAACCGGCCGCGCATATCCACCGGTCCGTTGACCGGACCGCCCGCCGGCGAACGGGTGCCGTCCCAGCCCTCTGCCGCATGCTCCGCGAACCCCCGGCCACCCAACTGATTGACCCAGTCGCGCAAGCAGAACGCGACTTCCCTGCCGTTCACGTCCAGTTGGGCTGTGCGGCAACGCAATCGGCGAGGTACGCCGACATCTAGACCTCGGTCGTGGGTTCCCACCGCCGAAGTTCGTTGTTCCACATAAGAATCTTCCCGCGCACAGCGGGTTCGGTGGGATCGAGATCCAGCAGCGCCAATCGCGCGTCGTCGGGCAGGTCCTCGGTCACCAGGATCGCGGCCACTCCCTGGTCGTCCTCGACATCCACGAGCGCGGAGAGACCACCGCCCGCGACCCGAGCGCCACGCGGCATACGACGTTCGCGAAACCGCCTCGGCAGCTGAGCAACACCGTCAGCGGTGTGCGCGGCAATGGACTCCAGCAGGGCCTTGCCGTAGATCGCGACCATCGGGGCCAGCGCCCCGACCATCGTCGACCACTCCGGTAGACCGGCAGGCGCCGGACGCTCGACCGGAAGGCCGTCGCCCGGCGCATTCGGCTTGCCGGCTCCCCCGCCACCGAATGGCACGTCATCCGAAAATGGCTGGCGCACAGTGACTACCCCCGCTCACGTTGTCGTGACCTCCGATATTACGCACAGCAGCGGTGTCGTCTTCTACCGTCAGGCCGAAGTGGGGATGTCCGGGACTTGCGCCGCAGCAGCGAAAGCCAGTTTCGCCTCCGCCACGATCATGCGTACGGTCCCGATTCGGGAGTCCGTGAGCTCGATGGTGACGACGGCGGAGAGGCGGTCGCCGTCGAAGGCGAGCACCGAGAGCTCGCCGTTGACCATTGCGGTGGCGAAGGTGATACGCGAGGACTCGGGGCGGCGGCCCACACCGATCAGATAGCGCACGACACGCTCGCGGCCGAGGATCGGACGGCGGGCCGCGGTCGCGCCGCCACCGTCGGTCCAGGCCGTCACGTCGTCGGCCAGCAGGAGGTGCAGCTTCGCCGCATTGCCCGAGGTGGCGGCGTCCAAGAACTCCGTGACTATCCGACGGTGCCGGGAGTCGTCGGCGGCGAAGCGCTTTCGCCGGCTCGCCAGATGGGCCTGGGCGCGGTGATACAGCTGGCGTGAGTGCGCGGCGTCGATATCGAGAATGTCGGCGATCTCGGCATGCGAGTGACCGAACGCCGCACGCAGGACGAAAACGGCACGTTCGGTCGGGGTGAGCCGCTCCAGCAGCACAAGGAATGCCATCGACACGGACTCGCGCTGTTCCACCGTCTCCAGCGGGCCGAGCACACCGGTCTCGGTGAACACCGGTTCGGGCAGCCACGGGCCCGGATAGGTATCGCGGCGAGCCCGCGCGGAGGTGAGCTGGTTGAGGCAGAGATTCGTGACCACCTTGGACAGCCATGCACCGGGTGTCTCCACCCAGTCGGCGTCGTGCCAGCGCAGGTAGGCGCTCTGCACCGCGTCCTGCGCGTCCATCGCGGAGCCCAGCAGGCGATAGGCCAGACCGAACAGGCGCGGCCGATGCTCTTCGAAGACCGACGCGCGGTCGGGGGTTTCCGGCGAATCCATTGTTTGCGAGATTATTCGAAGGAGGCCGCCGCCCTAGAGGCACTGTGAGGTGCCCAACAGTCGCAACGACCTGTCACATTCCGGCGCTGTGCCCGGTTCTGAACCGATGAACGCATATCGTCCGCAGGAAGTGAGGTCAAAATGAGCACAGTGCTGGTTACCGGTGGCACCGGGAAACTGGGCCGGGCGGTGGTCGAACGGCTGGAGGACCGGGAGCGCGAGACCCGGGTGCTGAGCCGCAAGCCCGGAGCGGGGCGTGCGGTCGGGGATCTGCGCACGGGGGCCGGGCTCGAGGACGCCGTCGAGGGGGTGAATGTGGTCGTGCACTGCGCCACCACCTACGGCCGCGATGACGTGGTGGCGGCGCGGCGGCTCGTGGATGCGATCATCCGTACCGGAGGGGCGCCGCATCTGGTGAATATCTCGATCGTCGGTGTGGACCGGATCCCGTTGCCCTACTACCGCGCCAAACTCGCAGCGGAGGAAGTGATCTCGGGTAGCGGACTGCCGTGGACGAACCTACGCACCACCCAGTTCCACGATCTGCTCGCCACGATATTCGATGTTCAGCGATGGCTGCCGGTCACACTGGCTCCCAACGGTTTCCGATTCCAGCCGGTCGACATCGGGACGGTCGCGGACTGCCTGGCTGGGCTGGCCGTCCACCCACCCGTCGGCCGCGCACCGGATCTGGGCGGACCTCGGATCCACAGCATCCGCGAGCTCGCGGAGATCCACCACTCGGTGGTGCGTCGCCGACGGCCGATTCTCTCGCCACGCTTGCCAGGCAAGGCCGTGCGCGCCTATGCGGAGGGGTGGAATCTCGTCCCCGACAATGCCCGGGGCACAGTCACCTTCGAGGAATTCCTGCGAGAGCGAGTGTCGCGGTGACGGGCACACGACACCGGGTGGCGCGCGGGGGCTCGACTACGGGGCCATGAATCTGGCACTCGCCATTCCCCTCGCGGCGTCCGCCGTGGTCGCGAGTCCGCTGGCCGTGCGCAGCGGACTCGCCTCGTACGCGGTGTGGTCGGTCGCGCATCTCGTGATTCACCTGCGCTACCGTGCGCATCTCGCGACGCACGCCTCCCCCGCGAACGCGAACCTTCTGCTCATGATTCTTGCTGTCGGAGTGGCGATCTCGCTGGCACTGTTACTGCTCTCGCTCGGCGGTCAGGGCCGGCAGCCGCCATCCGCCCCGTAATCCGTTATGAGCGTGCATCATTGGGCTCGGCCAGCGATGTTTCTATGGCGGCTTCCATAGCCTCGGCCGGAGTCGACTGGTGTGGAACCTGCGACTTCGGCCTGAGATGCCGCAACTGCTCGTCTTTCGAATACGGCGACGGGTGGGATGAGACCGTTCGGCTCACAACGGCCGGAAGGCGCGTGCGGTGGTGGAATCGGTTGCGGCGTCGACGATCTCACCTAGCACCGCCCGCACGGCGGCAATCTGATCCGCGCCCACACGCGCGGTCAATTTCCGCTCGTAGTCCGCATGGAAGGTCCGGACGGTGTCGAGCATGTCGCGCCCACGCTCGGACAGCTGCAGCAGTTTGGCCCGCTTGTCATTCGGGTCGGCGCGGCGCTCGATATAGCCCTGACGGACCATCTCATCCACCACCTTGGCCGCACCCTGCGCGGTAATCCCCAGGTGCTCACCCAATTGGCTCGCAGTGAGCGCGGTGTCCGCGAGTGTCCGCAGCACGTACCCGTATGACGCGCCCAGCACCTGATGTCCGTGCCCGGCCAGGTGTGCGTGCAACTCCTGCACGAACCCCTGGTACGCCTGGCCGAGCAGTACGCCGAAATCCATACTTGACTCCCTTCAGTCCAATATGTTCAACTCTAGTTGTACACCACAGTTGAACACCTTGGTTGAACATCAGGAGTAGAGCATGCCACTCATCAAATCCGCCGACGCACCCACCTTCCGGGCACCCCGCATGACCGCCATCGGATTGGCCGCTCCCAGCCGGGGTTCCAAGGAGAACAGCGTGTGGCGATTCACCCTCGAAGCAGGCAATCCCGGACACGCCCACGCGGTATCGCGTGAGGAGATCTTCATCGCGCTGTCCGGGCGGGCGCAGGTGATCATCGACGGCGAGACCAGCGAGCTGTGCGCCGGAGACGCCCTGATCATCCCCGCGCACACCGTCTTTCACCTGAGCGTCCCGGGCGACGAGCCGTTCGAGGCGGTGGCGGTGCTGCCGGTAGGCGCCTATGCCCAAGCCCCCGGCGGCGATCGCGTCAGCCCGCCCTGGGCTCAGTAGTCCACGCCCACAACCCCATTCACGCCACACAGGAGAAACCCATGCCACTCATCACCGCCGACCAGGCACCGCGATTCGAGAACGCCCACGCCGACTTCATCGGCCTGGCGGCCCCCAGCCGCGGTTCCACCGAGAACTGCGCCTGGCGGCTCAGCATCAAACCCGGCGTCGACGCCCCGCCGCACGCCCTGGACCGCGAGGAGATCTTCATCGCGCTCTCGGGATCGATGATCGTCACCATGGGGGACGAAACCCTCACCGTCGCAGCGGGAGACGCCCTGATCGTTCCCGCGTACCAGCAGTTCGCCATGGCCAACCCGAACCCCGAACCGTTCGAGGCGATCGTGGTGCTGCCCGTCGGCGGACAGGGACTGATCCCCGGTCAGCCGCCGGTCACCGCACCCTGGGCGCGGTGACCCCGGCTCACCTACTAACGCTCGTGCGAACTGCGCGAGGCACGGCCACGGTCTACAAGAACGAACGCATCAAACCACGCGGCCCGTGCCGTCCGATCATCCCGCGTCCCGCGCGGGGAGCATGTAGAACCAAGCGGTTCCGTTCATCGGACCTTCCGGATCAGTCCCGCGCGCGGGGAGCACTTCGCGAGCTCGGGTCAGCGCGCGTCAATCGCGGATCATCTCCGCGCAGGTTCCACCTGCGTTTACGAATTCAATTGGCAATCGACAGTTTACGGTGCCGCACACGCCCTCAGCGTCCCCTTCGTCTTCGACACCACACCGTCGTGCCGCGACCTCATCGGCGAAGCGGCCCCTCGGCTCTCATCCACGCGATGCACCAGACCTGGATCGACTTCGCCACCCACGGCGATCTCGGCTGGCCCGCTACGACGACGCCGGAAAGTCATGCGGTTCGATACCACCTCCCACATCAGCACGGACACCGCGCCCGACAGCGGATCCTTCTCAACCCCCTCGAACTGGTGGGTGGCCGCGGCTCGACTTGATCGAGACAATGGCGTTCACCGGCGGGAGGAACATGGGCACTCGGATCGGCCAGAAGTACATGCAGGATCTCGAGACGGTCGAGATCGCGGTCGCGGTGTTGCGGCGTTTCCCCAGGGTGCTGCCGGGACAGCAGCGCAATCTCGCGAATGCGTTGCGACATCGGGCCCGGGCCCTGATCGCGCAGGGACGGCTGGAGGACGCGTTGGCCGCGGTCGAGGAGTCGGTACGTATCTGCCGTCCCCGCACGGTGACCCGGCCGGTTCGGTACGGGCGCGAGCTGGCCTGGTCGCTGACCGTGCAGGCCATGGTGCTGGAACGCCGGGAGCGGTGGGAGCACGCGTTGGCCGCCGTCGACGAGTCAGTGGCGCTGTGCCGGCGGATGTTGCCCACCGCCCCGGCCACCTTCGGCCCGGCGCTGCTGGCCGCGCTGAAGGTCCGCGCATCGAATCTGCACGAACTCGGCCGGATGCGGGAAGCAGTCACCGACGCGGAGCTGGTCGTCCAGTTCAGCCGGCGGCTGGCCGCACGCCGATCCGGGCAGGAGCAGGCGCTGGGTTTGGCCTTGCATCAACTCGGCGTCTACCTGTTTTGCGCGGACCGGCAGACGGACGGGCTCCGCGCATACGACGAGGCCATCCAGCTGTTCCAGCTACCCCGAGTCGATCAGGAGCGGTTGACCTCGGCCGTGCACAACCGCGATCTCTGCCTGAGCCAGCTGGAGCTGGACGGGATGGTGGTCCTCGGGCCGTATCCGCTGTGCGCGCAATGCGAGCAGACCAACGGCGGCCTGGTCGCCGTCGGGCACCCGCAACGTCACGTCCGGGCCAACGGCCGCGAATCCTGCGTCGACCAAGGCTTGGCCGACATCATCACCGCACTGTGGAATGCGAACTGCGACACCAGAAACAGCTGCCAGGACGCCGACGGCGATGCCTTGGTCGTCCCCGCGATAGGGCATGTGGCCGCGGCCATCGACGTCTTGGCCCAAATCGGTATCCAAGCTCGAAATGACAACGGCGCGTTGTACTTCCCGCTGCCGCGCTGAGCGCGGGCGCCGCGTCGACGGAGCATACCGGAGTAGATCTTCGGATCTTCCTGGATCCGGCGGCACCGTGAAGCCAGAAGCCAGAACCTCCGGCTTGCGGGATGCCCAGATAGGCGACCTTGTGGATATCGCCAGATCGACCTCCTCCCCGGCTCCCGCCCCGCTTGCGACTGCAAGTACACGGTACCCGCGCAACCTACTGGCGCAAGGCCGAATCGCCTTCAGCACAATATGATTGGCAGTCGGCCGGACGCTCCGAGGGAGGACAATCGTCTTCGCAAGCGTCGGTACGGGCCATTATTCGGAGTGGGGCGGTGCCTGGCCATGGTGGTGAGCGCCGCGGCCGCCGGCACGAGTCGGCGATGATCGGATGTCGTATGGGAGGTCACCCACCATCTCGGAGTTGGTACGAGGTGCGGCTGACATCGAATCCAGCTCCACTACCGTCGTATCGTGTGCAAGACACCCCGGGTGCCTCGGCAGGCCCGAAGACCGCGCAACGAAGACGCCCGAACTGCTCCGAACGCCCCGGCTCCCAGCGGACGGCATTGGGGAGCCGATATTTCCCGCACACGTCCACCTCGCGGTTGCGGGTCCCGATCCCGCGAGCGTCAGCGCGGGCCGGTACCCCGAGCATGTCGACGGCTGCCCGCCGGGCATCGTATAGGTGGGCTCGACGGGAAAGCACTGCACCGCGGTGGCTGCCATGCGGCAGACAACATCTGCCGTCCCGCTTCCACTGTCGTAGTTACCGATATAAACCCAAAGGTCTTCCGCGTGCGCGGTGCCCGCGGCTCCCGTAAGGGTTGCGACGACAGCGGCGCCCGACACAACGAAGCGGCCGATGATCGAATTTCTCCTGTGATACCACATCGCTCACGCACCGTCGCGGAGCTGATACGCGGTGCGAGAGACCTCGAAACCGTTGCCACTGCCGTCGTATCGCAGGCAGACGACGCCGGGAGCCGCGGCGGTGCCGGAGGCAGAGCAACGGAACAGGCCGACCTGCTCCGAGTGTCCCAGCTCCCATTTCACAGCGCTGGCCGAGCCAACCCTTGCCTGGCACGTCCAGCCGGAGACTGCGGGGCCCGATCGGGCGAGCGTCAGAGTCGGGAACGCGAGGCACGTCCTGGGCTTCTCCCCCGGTACCGCGTAGGTGGGTTCGTGGGGAAAGCACTCCGCTGCAACGCCTGTCAGTCGGCACATAACGTCTGCCGGCGAGCCCCCTCCCGGATAGTCCCGACGTAGAACCAGAGGTCATCCGCGTGGGCGGTGCCCGCGGCTCCGGCGAGGGTTGCGACAGCAGCGGCCGACACCAACAGGCGGCCGATAATCGAATTCTTCATGCGAGCGACGGTATGAATCGTCCATCTCATATCCATTTCACGCTCGTCTCAGCGGTTTCGCGATGCGCTCACCATTCTCGATGACGTGACGGCGCACAGCTTCCGGGGCGCGGTGGCGACGATTCTGGATGACGCCGGACTGTCGGCGCGGGTGACGGCAGACATGCTCGGCCATGCAGACCTCGCCATGACGCAGCGGCACTACATGGCCCGTGGTCAGGTGCTGTGAATTAGTTGGAAGTTCGGCCGTCGCGACGACGGTCCGGAAAGCAAAAATCCCAGCCTAAGCTGGGATTTAAGTGGAGCTAAGGGGACTCGAACCCCTGACCCCCACACAGGGGTTCGAGGGCTCGCGGGACATCTCAACCGTTCTCAAAACGTCCTGTCAACTGGGAGAATGGCACTCTGGCACGTCCTGACGTGACCCAACATCTCCCAGCGTCTCCCATCCGAACCATGGGGGAAACCCTGGGGTACGTCGAATCTATGTGTGCCACGCGCAGCGACGTGCGCGTGGGTGATAGGAATCCGAGCTGGTGGCCAGGCCGGCTCCGACCCGGCAGGCGCATCTCTCCTGACCGGCGGGGTGCCCTTGTCCGGGCCTGGTCCTCGGGAGGTGGGGTCGTGATCAGCGACTCGGACGACCAGCCAGCTCCAAGGCGCCGCGGCCCGAATTCGGCCCGCACGCAGCCCCACCGATCGGGTAGTTTCCCTGAAGTCCGCCCACTCCGGCCCCGAGGATGACAATGATGGACCGTATGAATGATGTGCAGTCGCGAAAGTTCGCTTCGTATCGGGATATCCCCGAGGATGTCAACTTGGTCAGCGATAACGGCGGTTACACGTGGGGGCGCAACGGCCGGATCGCGGACGTGGATGGCTGGCCCGAAAACAACTACTTCGCACCGTTCACCGATGCCTCCACCCCACCGACAAGGTAGGCGACCATCGTACTAAGGAGCAGAACACATGATCAGCGACCCTCAGTCGGGATTCGAGTTTGATCGTGTTGTGCGGTGGGGTGCATAGTAGTGGTCGTGTCCGGGTTCTCCGAGGTTCCCGACGCCGTCGATGATGCTGCGGCCAATGATGAGTTGCTGGCGCCCGCGCCACGTCCGTGCGAGTCATGCCCCTATCGGCGCGATGTGCCCAGCGCGGTGTGGGACGCGCAGGAGTACGAGAAGTTGCGTGCCTACGACCGCGACATGGTCGACCAGCCACCTGGTTTGTTCCAGTGCCATCAGACCGACGCCGACAGCGAGCTGCGGCGGCTCTGTGCCGGATGGGTCGGGTGCCACGGCGACAACCTGCTGGGCTTGCGGTTTGCTCTGGTGCAGCGCCGCATCAGTGGCGCCACGTTCCAAGCAGCGATCGACTATCGGTCACCGGTTCCGCTGTTCGGCTCCGGCTCTGAAGCGGCCGATCACGGGCAGTCCGACATTCACCGGCCGAGCCCGGAGGCGGTTCGCGCGATCGCCAAGATCGGTCGGCACCGATCCGACCTCAGTTGAGGTGGACCAGCGACAGACTTCCGCATCGGGTGGTCAGGTCGGCGGAGTCACTCCACTACCGGCGAGTGCTTCAGCCGGTGTAAAACCCCCCTTGCTCCACGATCCCGTTGCTGTCGTGCGGCCCAGCGGACACCGCGTGATCCATGTCGAACTGATGGCCTCGAGTGGCATGACCATCACGGTTCGAACTCAGGGTCCAACCCCCTTCGGGAGCGAAGGTTACCTACCATAGGAGTGACCGTGATGGCGCATCTAAGTAGGTGAGCGGTAGATCTCTTCGATGTGGGCGCGAAGGTCTATTCGATTTCCGATCAGGTCGGTGGCGTGATGACCGGGATCGTGATAGAAGAGATTGCGCCATTGTCCGAGCTCATCGACGGCCAGCAGCCGTTCCATTGGGTAAATGCCCAGTATGGGCGGGTGTTCGAAACCTTTGCCGGCTTGGTTCAGAGTGGTGAGGAGCTGATGTGTTTCGTTCAGAATTCGCCACTCACCGTAGTTTTCGATTTGCAGCACCAGGTCTGGTGTGGAGCTGCGAGTTCCGCAGCTAGATTGCAACTGGTTGACCACGTAGCTTGCTCTGGCCAAAGCGGAGGCAGTTTTCGGAGAGTGTGTCGTAAGCAGTCGACGCCACATCGGATCACCCGAATCGAGTAAGATAGCGGACAGCGAATCCGCACCGGGAGCGACCTGCGCGGCCACTGCATCACGCATGGGGCCCGCAAGTGCAGCCAGCGGATCGGAGTACGTGAGCGTGAATTCGACACCGACATCGGATAATACGTGAGTCAGCAATTCTGCATAGAACTCAACCACCTTGCGAGATCTCCGATCCACTAGGTCGAACCACTCAAGCACCAGGGTGGAGTCGATCATCCCGTCGGTGAATGCGTCGAGCAGAGAGCAGTAGTACTGCACGTGTGGAACATCAATGATGATATCGGCGATGATATCGTTTCCAACCGCTGCGACGATGTCTGCGACAACTCTGCATAGCCGTCCCGCCGACTCGAGTTCATATACAGACAGATCGTCATCGGCACCGACGATAACTATCGGATGATCCTGACGGATCTCACGGGTTCCGAGCATCTCTACCCGTTGCCCGGTGTCGTTGATGAACCAGTGGGTTTGATTACTGAAGAGGCAACTGCCCGTAAGCACGGTGATTCGTCGAGGCTTGACGGGATCGGTCGGTGCGCGAAATCCGCGAACGTGCAGGAAGTGACGCTCTCGATCGAACTGTGCGCATGCAAAGGGAATCGGCTGTTTTGCTCCGGTGTCGATCAGCAGACAGCTCGGAGAAACGATCCGTTCGTCTCCACCGAGCATCCTGTCTACGCTCACAACACGCTGCATGGCACGCTCGGCTGCCCTTCTAGCGGAGGACGCGAGCGCAGAGGGGCCGGGAGCCCAGGTCTCAGTGGCAGCAAGACTCACGACTGGACCGCTTTCCTCCGTAGAGATCGCGCATGAGGCCAGAAGCGGTAGTTGGCCGGGCTCACGCGGTGGATGGACTACGGTAAAAGCGGCCGACGACGAGGCATCGGCAATGGGCGCATCGAACAACACAGATTCCTTCCGACGCGAGGGCACGTCGACACCGAATCTCCAGCATTCGATGGCCACCCTGCATCCGGCGGCGCCTAGGGCTATCGCCGACCAGCTACCTAAGGCATTGCGATAGAGAGACAGTGGACGGGATCCGCCCCGGCTACGCCACTATTACCTGCGGCCCTACGCTCCCACCGCGACAATTCGTCCAATGCAAGCCCAGGTCTCCCATGTCCGCCGACAAGACGGTTTGCTCAGACAGCAAACCCGGAGGCATGGGACATCTTGATCGACCTCGGAGATTTCGTGTATCCCTTCGATCGCGATAGAGCACTAGGCCGTACGCACGACGAATTATGACGCTCTCGACCCATGTAGATCCCCTGGCGGAGGGGTAGAGCTATTGCGCAAGGGTTACATCTTCCCGTCATTGGGAGCGAACGTCCCAGGCACGGCGATTAGGGCATACAGTCGATCTTGTAGTGGCTGCCTCAGACAGTACCCATGCCATGAAATTCGGTCACATCTAGCTCGAATCGGGTATGCGAGCCATCCGAGTCTGGCCGACCGCGCACAGCCCAGCAAAGGAGTTGCCGATTGAGTGGTGGCATCATCCGAACAATGCGGGATGTCGTTTACCGCGCGGTAAGCGCTGTCCGTCGGGTCGATATTTTACACGACGAGACGCACACCTTTGCAGCAGAGACCAAGAATTCTGTCGGTCGCGCGACGAGCATCGACAATTCGGTGAAAATCGACACCGAACAGGCGTCCGGCGCAACTCATCATAGGTCTGACGAATACCAGCATCTAGGTATTGCCACCAAACCTGGAGCCATCTACCCGCCCTATGGAATAGACCTAATCGAAGACTTGGGTGCAAAAGTTGACTACCTCGTGCGTAGTTATGATCATATACTGGCGCGGCAGATCGTCGAACTAAGAGAAAACGGCTGGGAGATTCGGTACGGCCCAGAAAGCGGGAAGGGCAGTTGGACCCGACATAAAGACGGCGTCATCGAGATCGATGCTAGGCATCGCCGCGATCCACTGATGACCATTAGAGTGCTCGCACACGAAGTCAACCACGCACACCCCTCCGGATATCATCCAAAAGAAGTGCCATTTGACGGTATGACGAAAAATGAATGGGTTGTAGAAAAGATCTTCGAAAGCTTCCGGTCCGAAGGTGACGCAGATATCGCGGCACGAAACTGCCGCCGCAGAATACTCGCCAAAGGAGGGCCTGATATCGGCATTTCGACTGATGACGCCTCCGTGAATGCCATCTACGAAGACTACATTTCGAAGAAGATCGCTCGCGAAGAAGCCCGCTGGGAAATCGGCTATATCTATGGAACCGCGAAGGTAACGAACGGAGTCGATGGTAGGACGTTCACTCTCGCCGATATTTACGGCAGAGAATACGCTGCCGAGTGGGATGACCTCCTCGGCGAAGGTTGAGAATCCCGGCCGAGGCTAATCCGGGCTCGACCCTGGAGATGCTCTCGTACTTGCCGGAATTCCCCAGCAGATCAGCAGCGTGGAAGGCCGCCGAGCACGTTCATCGCAAAGGCCCCGGTCATCGGCAACTTCTATGGAAGTGCCGGCATGTAGTTTTGCCGACGCCACGACAACGCCTCCCGGCTGGCGGTCGTGCAGCAATACGACCGATCGGGTAATCGAATACCTCTGTTCGAGCAATTCTCCACATCGCGAAACATGGCTCAATTACTGTAGTCCCGACAGGGGGAGGCGGACGAGTCGGCGAAGATCAGCTCAAGCTCTGTCGATCAATACCCGCTGCCGGATCCGCTCCCGGTGGGCGGCATCCCCCGCCATCTACCCCAACCGCCGTATCCCGGAGGGCTCGGATAGCGTGGCCGGTTCCAGTGCGGATGAACATATTGGCCATTGGTCACTTCAACTTCGCCTGGTAGTCCTGTGTTTTCGGCGGATGTCGCAGTGACTGGTTCAGCGTGGGCCGCGGCGGTGCAGGCAATTGGCAGCAATGCGATCGCACATGCTGCCGCGAATCGGGCGACAGCGGTGACCGACCAAGCAAGACCGGCGCGGACGGGGATCTTCATCGGGACTTCCTCATTTCGTGAACAGGCGGCCGGTCGGCCACGATCTGCAGGCCTCGTCACGGTGGAACCGTCGCGGTGCACCGCCGCTACTGGACACCACGTCCCACCTTGGGCACAAAAAGCCCCAAGGTGGGACAGCCACGACACGGCGGCCGATATTGCGACGCCTTGCGTCCTTGCAGGACACATCGACCACCCTTGGGGTGCAGAATTCGCGCTGTCGTGAGCGTCTGCGACTCCACCGTGAACATCCGATCGACCGCAACTGGGGAGGCCGATCGGATCCTTCGAGATCGTGGCAACCCTCCGGGGATCCAACGGCTGCTGCCGCGATCTCGACGGCAAGCGTATTGCATTGTCGCGCAATATGCTTCGATGCTCGTCCCAGTCCTGGGAAGCAGAGAGACCTATCCTGGCCAGGCGAAGCAACCCTCGACCCGAGGGTACCTCCCATGACTGGCACCGCCCATTTAGGGGAATGCATCGATCGCCTCGTAGTGCGTGGGTCCCGCAGCGAGTGGTGTCGACACCCTTGGCCCCGTAAGTGGTCCTCAGTTCGATGCCACGGGAATAAGCGTGGCCGCCATCGGCGCGACCCTACCCGGCGCCGCCTGGCAGTGCTGCCGCACCCATTACACGGTCAACCTGATGAGCGTCTGCCCCGAAGGCATCTTGGCCCTGGGTCCGCAGCCTGCTCCATTCACTGTCGATCAAGCGGACCCGGAATCGTTTGCTGCTCAATACGACCGGGTGCTCGACACACTCACCGAGAACCTGCCCAAACACGCCGATGACCTCGACACCACTCGCGCGAATCTGTTGCCACTCACCACGTTCCCAAACCGATCTGGAGCGACAATCCCCAGGAAAGGCTGAACAAGAATCCGCCGCCGCCCCGACATCGTCGGTATCTTCCCCGACCGCGACACGATCATCCGCCTCGTCGGCACGGCCTTGGCCGAACATCACGACGAATGGATCGAAGGCCGCCGCTATCTCGGCCTCGAAGTCCTGGCCCGCTCACGCGGGCTCACGCCCACCGACGAACAGGAGGACACCCCATACACAGAACTAACCGCCTGACCCACAATTCGGATCATGCGATGGTCACCCCAGCTACACCACGCCCAGGGACTTGGCCACGACGAGACCAATCATTCCCAACAATGGGGGGTTATCGACTAGCTCGCAGACTTTTATTGATTATGCTTGCCGAGCTCCTTGCCACTATCGAGGGCGGTCGGGGCAACCACTGCCTCCCACTCCTAGCCCGAGTGGGAGGCAGACTGTCATAGGACACCACTCAGCAGTCGCCGGTCACCCTCGCCGTCTGGCTGATCAGTGCCGTCGGCGACATCCAGCACTCCGGCCACGCCGCCTTTTCGCGAAGTCCTGTCGCGCCGCAGGTGATTTGGGCGACGAATCAGGGTGATGCTGGATGGAGTATCTCCAGAGCCGTACCCTGCCGAACCCGCCCGCCCACCACAATACCGTCGCGAAATACGCGAAACATGCTGTTCGGCTTCATGATCCTCGCAATCGTCGCCGCATTCCATCCGCCGCTCTCCTCGCAGCACTCGCGGCGGAGCGCGTACCGGCGTGGTGGGCTGCTCACCGCGGGCCAGCGGCGGTCTCGCAATACTGCTCATCGTGCGACCCGGTCACGCCTCGGACGGCAATACTCACCGGCGGGTGGCTATTGATCACCGTGGCGGTGCTGCAAGCGTTTGCCGTCGACGACGTGGTCACGATGTTCGCCACCTGGCTGGTCGTCTCGATCCGGCGCTGGCGGCCGGGCAGTTGCGACCGAAACGCGCAAGACCCTGGTCGCGGCGCATGTGATCGCTTCTGTCTGCTGGGTCGGCGTCACCCTGACCGTCCTGTTGAGGTCGATGACGACCCGCGACATCGAAACCAGCAGGGTCGCTTACGAATTGCTGGTGACCTTTGACCGCACGCTGTTACCGCGGGCGAATTTCGCCACCATCATCACCGGACTCGCCCTCGGCATAGCCACGAGCCGGGGGGTAGATCCGGTACTACTGGGTCGCTCGCCATCGAACTCTTCATCGCCGTGAGCATCCAGTTCGTGGCGTTCGGATTCCCCACGACGCGCTCGAACAGGCGGCCGCGCAGGCCGGGCATCGGCCGCGACCGGTGGGACCATCGTGCAGCTCGGCGCGGCAGCCAACGTGGAGATATGGTTTCGGCGGGGCATTGCTCAGTCTCATTGCGGCGGTACCGCTGTCGTTGTACAAGCCCGGCGGTAAGACCAAGCGCGGACGCCGGCCCAGCCGGCCCGCGTTCGGCGCCCGCGTCGATACCATATAGTCGCGCACCGCGTACGACGTTCAAGGAGGGTCTCATGACTGCTCGGCGAGACCCGCTGGACCACTCGCCCGGCCGGACGCAGCATCGACTAAAGCACGCCGCGCTCTACATGGTCGTTAAACAGCTCACCAGAGCCAGCTACTTCGAGGCGCTGCACACGGAACGTAGCGGTCAACGCCGCCGAACGCACGGCATATCAGCTACCGAAACCGTCGGACCCGATCGCGCGAACCGATGCGCGAGATGATCTCGGCACCCGCTAAGGAGTACCGCCAGTTCGCGGCCGCACTGTCGGTCCTCGTGGTCTTGTCCCCCAAGGAGATTCCCGCCCTAGTCGGACAGCGCCGTCCCGCCCTTCGCCGACCAGGCCGAATAATTGCGCGCGGTAGTCGCCTCGGTACCCCACGTCGACCAAATGTTCCTCATCGAATACCACTACCGCCCCGAATTGATCGAAGCCGAACAGCGATTCGTCGAGCGCTTCCGGTCGCTGATCCAGAAGGATTCTACCGCCCTCGGCCAGTTCTGGCGGCACCTGCACTCGTCCTAGCGAGAGGCTGTCGGCCAGTTCTTCAGGACGGCGTCGAGGGTGCTGCGCCAGGATGCCTCGACGTTGCGCGGGTTGGTGTCGTAGCGGCCGGTATTTTCAAGGGTGACGTAGCCGTAGAAGGTGCCGTGCAGGAGGCGGATCGCGTCGATTCGGTAGGGCTCGGCGAACGGGAGACCAAACGCGGCCAGAACCTATGCATGGTCTAGACCCGAAGGCGGTTAGCGGGCGGACAGGCGAATATCCGCAGTGCAGGCGTACCAATCATCACAACGGGTCCAAGCCCGACGACAAGCAAACAAAGCGACTTAGGGGACCAGGCGGATTCCGCGCAGATAGATCGTGACCAGGCGGCGGCAGATGGAGATCCAGTCGGGATCGGCCGGACGAGGCTGCGTGACGAGCGCGCCGAAGGCGACGATGTCGTCGTGCGTGGTGTCCGGTCGCAGCGTCATGTCGGCGATCCCCTCGTCGATGATGCGTTGCACCCCCTCGTGGATCCGGTTGCGCAGGTCGGCAGTCTCGGTGTTGGTGACCGGTGGTCCGGCGCGCAGGGGCAGGACGAGGTCGCTTCGCTGGTCGATGACAGAGTGGATGAAAAGTTCGAGGCGCTCGGCGGCATTGCGCCCTTCACATTCGGCAACTTGGAGATTAACGAGCACCTGCTCGAACGAGCGGTGCATCAGATGGCTCAGTAGCTCGTCACGGGTGGGGAAGTGCCGGTAGAGGGTGCCGATCCCGACACCGGCCTCGGCGGCGATCGACGCCATCGGGATGCTTAGCCCGTCCCGGTGAAACGCTCTAGTGGCGGCGCGGAGTAGTTCTTGCTGGTTATGCAGCGCGTCACGGCGCAAGTCGCGAGCGGTCATAGTGCCATTCTGGCGCTCTCCAGGGACCGAGTTGATGCAGTTCGCGACCCCCGAACCGGTAAAAGCAGTGTAAATCTCGACATATGGCTCACCCTCACCTGCCATGGTGTGTCCACCATGATTGGCACGCCAGGTTTTACGTGGTTGGCGTTGGCTTGGCGGCCTTCTCCGCCGCCGCCTTGGCCGCCGCGGCAGAGCCGCGCCGCCCCCATTTCAACGTGGATGTCGGGTTGTCCACGACGAACTCGTACAGATTTCCGTCCTCCCAAACGGTGAGCTGACGCCGGTACATGCGCCGGGTGAGCATGGCGCCCTGGGTCGGGTGCATGTGAAACGTCCACCCTCCCGTGGCGTCTGCCTCGGTCAACATCAGCACGCCCTTCGTCGCCGCACATCAATAGACCAACCAGTATGCGACAGATTCAGGCCGACCGATCGGCGCCAACCTGCGCCTATCGTGTCATTATCGAACACATGAGCGAACAATGTGTGTTCATATCAGGTGACCGGGTGAGCTGGTGGGACGACGGTCACGGCCGCGGCGCCGAACCCAGCCACCCCGACGCGCTCCATCTCACCGGCACGATCCATGCTGTCTGCCGTCCTCCGGCCGACGACAGCCGAATTGTCGCCTACCTCGTAACCCGCCGGGGTGGCGTCAGTGGCACGTACACAGAAACCGTTCGGCCCGACCTCGGCCACCGGCTCACCCACGTAGACGAAAACGTCCAGCGGTCCTGCGTATGCACGATCGGACCCGGAGTGAGCGCCGATGAGTACACCTGAGGAACGACCGGGTGACGTCCTTTCCATCGTCGTCGCCGCCATCGATGACGAATCCGAGTCTGGGACTTTCGCGACTGCCGACCTTCTCCGGGTCCTGCGCCGTGACCTCGATCCACCACCTACGCACGAGGAACTCACCGCGGCACTGAGTTTGCTCGCACTGCCCGGCATCAATGGCATTCGAGCCCAAGGAGACGCCTGGCAGGTTGCAGACCCAATCGATGTGGTTGCCCAAAGGATTCACTACCTGGCCGAGTCAGTCGCCGACTGCCGGCATGGGTACGGCGGCACCCTTCACCTGGCCGACGACGAGCCGTATTAAGGCACGACGCACTGGCAACCAGTCGGCACCCGGCCGCAATTCGCCGCTAGATGCTCCTCCTGGCATCCGTGCGCATCCGTTGTCAACCCGCTCAGACAGATCACCGAATCCCGTCGAGCAAGGAGTCGCCGTGTCCAAATATTCTGATGAAACGACGCGCACAGCCCCTCGACAGGCACCGGTCGAAGGTGTTCGATATCACCAAGAGTCATCGCTCGCCCTCTCGGAATCCGCCACCGTCACACATGATCCAAGCCAGTCCGCTGCTCGGGATAGGGGTGCTCGTATGGAGATGGATATGGACTGCCCCCGTTGCGGACGTGATCATGGCGTCCAAAGGGTTCCAGCGGCGCACGCCGAGGGGGTATCGACCAGTTACGGCACGAACTTCACCAGTGGCGTAGGCGTCACGTCCGCCGGACTGGTCCCGATCGTGGGGACGACAACCGTCGAACGCACACAGACGACGGCATTGGCCCAAAGCCTGTCTCCTGAGCCCGCGCTGCGCCCCGTGGGACGACTCGTCGCTATCGGACTGGTGCTACTGCTCCCAGATCTCCTCGCCACACCAATACTGGCGCTGGGCATCCAACAGCCGGACCCCGTCGGCCTCGCTCCCACGCTCTTTGCCGCTGCCTTCGTGCTCGGCATGTTGGCTATGCCCGCGATCCTTGTCTTCTGCCTCGTGATCGGCCGAAATCGCTTCAACAGCAGAATCATCCGTGGACGTCGTGCTGCCTATCGGGTATGGAGTTCAGGCTTGTACTGCCATCGATGCGGTGTGGCATTTTGGCCCGTGTCCCCGGCTCCGAACATCCCCGCTCAGCAAGCCCTCCTGCCCGAGCATTTTCGCTGGTACGTGTGGAACGCCGGAGGTTACGTCAACGCGTGAGCTACCTGTCTGCCGGGTAACAAACCTCCGGAACAGCAAGCAAAGTCTTGGTCTCAGCGGTCAGAGATCGCCAATTACCCCGTCGTCGGTTCAGCTCGACCGCTTGACTCGACCGCCGGCTTAACGGGTACCGCCGGAAGAGGCTTCAGGTTGGGTGTGATCGGCCCATCGAGGGGCACACTTTCGGGGGTGATAGTCCGGGCAGCGGAGATCAGTTGTCGCGCTTGCCGTCGTGTGATTTCGAGGAACTCGGCGACGTCGTCGTCGCTTTGACCCTCTTCGCGGAGGGCGGCGGCGGCCGCTGCTTGCTCGGCGCGGTATCCGGCAAGTTCCTCGTCTGCGCGGGTTTTCAGCTGCTGCATCTGCTGGCGGTAGGTCTCGAGGTCGCGGTCGCGTTTGCTCTCGCACTCATCGATGGCGACCCAGGCTGCGACGTATCGCTTCACCGCCGCGGTGATGGCCTTGTCGCGCTGTCGCGCGAGAGCCCGGCGGTGTTCCACCCGTTCTTGGTTTCGTTTCAGGCGTTCGGTCACCTCTGCGTGACGAGGCGGACGCGATGATGGCCTCGATCCTGGATTCGACATGGCAGAACTCCTCATCGACCCATCCACCTGATTCTCCCAGCTACCAGCGTACCGACCGATCGGCCGTCCCCTCCTGGTCAGTGCACCGGACAAGAGCGAGTTCCGCTGTGCTGTTCAGTTGGTGGCGGAGTCCATCCAATCCCGCACGGCCTCCTGGTATTCGGGTGCACCTCGGGACAGATTGATCATGTCTCCGCCGTCTTCGAGGACGTAGGTGCGCAGTTGGGCGGCGGGGCTGTAGAACGGGGCTTCGGCGGCGTAGAGAGTGGCTGCGTCGCGGCATATCGCACCGCAGCCCAGCCGATCCTGGCTGCCCGCCGCCAGCAGAACAGGCACGCTGATGTGCGAGGTGGCTCCGGGCAGGGTGGCGACAAGCCCATCGGGCCATTCGGTCAGGGAGAACCGGTCCTTGGTCTGCTCGGAGGTCTCGATAACGGCGGGGTCGTCATGCGGGCCGAAATAGTTACGGGCCGCCTCGGGGGTGTCGAATGCCATTGTCAGCCAGCCGGGTTCGGATCCCTGGAACGCGGGATCGTCGGGGGCGTGGCGAAATGTTTTCACCGAGTCGAGCGCGACCAGTGGATCGATCGCGTGCGAGTAGCCGGTGAGGAGTACGGCGTCGACATCGTGGTAGGTGGCTGCTTCGAGCACGCTGACTCCGGACCCGAGGGCGTTGCCGCCGAGGACAACCGTTTCGAACGGGTCAATGCCGGCCAGCCCGTGGCGGAGTGCTTGTACCGCGGTGTGGACTCCTGCGGCGTCGGTGGAGGCGGTGACCGTCCAGAACGGTGGTGTCGAGGACTGCCCGTTGCCGGGGCGGTCCAAAGCCAGCGTCGCATAGCCAGCGGTGTTCATGGCCCGGGCGAACGAGTAGACCTCGGGTTTGTACGGGAAGTCCCAGTAGACACTGTTCGCCGCGGAGCCCGAGGTAAGCACCATAACCGCCTTGGCTTCGCCGATGGGCAGGCACAGTGAACCCGCGATGGTTCCGCCTGCCACAGAAAACGACACCGTCCGGCACTCCCTACCGGCGTCGGCGTCGGCGTCTGCTGAGCCGTTGAGCGCGCCTACGGTCGCCGCCACCACCAGCAGCGCCGCCCCCACCAGATGATCCCGTCGACGCAGACGTCGCCGGCTTGCGGTGCGGGCTTTCGCGGGTCGTGTTGAAGTGCGCTGTTCCCGTTGATGTTTCAGTTCCGACCGTTGAACATCGGTACGGCTTTGTGGGCGCGGGGAGGGCGAGGTGCGCATGACTGGCTCCTGATCGAGCCGTCGACCTGATTCTCCCGCTCACCAGCGTAGCAGCGCTCGCGGTGCCCGCATCGACGCTCGCTGTGGCGCCACCTTTGCGGCCAATTGCCCTCACCGGACGGTCCTCGTGAAGGTTCCGCATCCAACCTGCGCTCAGCACTCCGCTCCTACCGCTCGTGACACAGACCAGCCGCGAGTACCGGTTCGTTCGCCGGTCGCATTCGCGGTCGCTTGGAGTTCCGTCGTCAACAACCAACCTCATCGGTCACGTCGAAAGGACATCGTCGTCATGGACCAGCTCGATCTTTTGGCCCGTGTCACCCGGCTCGTCCAGCATGAACTGCTGGGCCCTGGCTGGTCCGCGCCGCATGCTGAGGATGACTCCACCGTCACCCTTGCTGGACCTGGTCGCCACCTCCTGATTTTCGAGGTCGAGACGGGTAGCCGCCCGGAATGCTCTGAGCGCGTCAGAGTTCACGGCAGTTTCGGCGACCTGGTTGTTCCTGAGGGTGTACGACCTCACCCGAGCATCTACGTCGCGATCGGCGAGAACGACCGGCAGTGGGCCAGGCGCATCCGTAGGCGGTTGTTGGGCGGCGGTTCCCGGGGCAAGAACTACACCGCTGCGCTCACCGCGGTCACCGCGCTACATCAACCATCGGCTGCGGGGTCCGTGAACGCGGCTCCGGGGCCGGCGAAACATTACCCCGATCCCGCGAAACGGACCGCGAAACATGTTGTGCGCGTGCAGGAACCGGGGGAATTGATCATCGGGATTCCGGCCATGATCGGGTTTCCCCCGCACCGTTCACTCGTCCTGCTCCTCTTGCGGGCGGTACCGCACCGCACCGAGGGCGTGCTCGTTGATGCAGTGGTGCGATTGGATCTCGATCAGGACAACGGCCGCATCCCTTTGAGAGCGGAAACCGTGGTCTCCTGCATCACGCAGATATCGCCACCCAGCGACCTCGCCGGGGTACTGGCGGTCGTAGTCGATGACCGAGTCGCCCAGACAGCGCCGAAACTCGGCAGCGTCGGCGACACGTGCCGAACGCGAGGATCAACCTCGCTGATCGACGACTTGGACCGGCTGCTCATCGATCGGGGCATTCCGCTGGCCGGCGCGTGGATGGTTCGAGCCATCGAACCGAAGCAGTCCTGGTGCAGCCTTCTCGGTGCAGAACAGCATGGGACGCTGCCTGATACGGCAACCTCTGCGCTGGCACTGGCGCACGTGCTCGATGGCCGGCCCTTTCTCGGTTCTCGTGCCGAGTTGACAGCTCTGGTGGCCGAGGATGTCGAGCTTCAGCGAAAAGTGGCCCCGCTCATGGACAGTGCCCTTGTTCTCGCCCGCGAGCGGTACAGCCGTGCGGTGCGGCGCGGTGATCCCCTTACCTACAGTCGGCAGATCTTGGAATATGTGCTGTGGCAGCTCGACAACATCGAAGACGGCTACCCGCTGGCGGCCTCGGAGCTCGCCGAACTCGCTGTCGCACTCCGTGATCGAGCGGTCCGCGACGCCATGTTCGCGATCGCGGTCGGTGACCACGCCATGGCCGCGGAGAACTTGTTCAGCGCTCTGGCCCGGGCATGCTCGGGCCGCGAACGCGCCGAAGCTACCGCCTTGCTCGCCTTCAGCTCCTACACCCGCGGCAACGGCCCACTCACGGAAGCCGCGCTCGAAGCGGCACTCGCCGCCGACACCAAACACCCCTTGGCCCGATTGCTCGAAAAATCCCTCGCCCTGCGCGTACGCCCGGAAATGATCCGAAGTCTGGCCCGTAGCGGCTACGACACCGCCGCAGAGCTCGGAATCGACCTGCACGACTGACCGCTGCGCAGTTCCGGCAGGACTGCCGGCCGTATCGACAGGGCTCACCCTGAGATGGCGGCGAAGCGTTAATTGGTTGCTGCCCAGTGACTTACACACCTGGAAGGGAGTCTCATGAAGTACTGGTATGACACCGAGTTCCTCGAGAACGGCGCCACGATCGAGCTGATCTCGATTGGAATCGTCGCCGAGGACGGACGCGAATACTACGCGGTCAACGCCGACGCACCATGGGATCGAATCGCGCAACACCCGTGGCTGACCTGCAACGTCGTGCCCCACCTCGGGGATCATCGCACGCCACGCCATCTCATCCGCACCCAGATCGAGCACTTCCTGCGCCCCGCTGAGCCCGGAGATGCTGTCCCAGAGTTGTGGGGTTGGAAAGCCGCCTACGACCACATCGTCCTCGCGCAACTGTTCGGCGCGATGCTCGACTTCCCGCATTGGATGCCGCAGTGGACCAACGACGTACGGCAAGAACAGCGACGCCTCGGTGACCCCGAACTCCCGGAACAACTCGCCGGTTTGCACCACGCACTCCACGATGCCCGCCACACACGGCTACGCCACCAGACGCTCATTGCCCTCGCTGACGCCGACTCCCGATAGCCGCGCCCCGTGTGAGCGTCTCAATCTTCCCCCACAGCTTTCCCCCGTTCACGGCCCGAGCGAAAGGGATTCGCCATGTGCATTCGTGAACTCACGCGCAAGTACCGCGCCGAACTGGCGCTCGTGTCGAGCTACACCGTCAGCCCGGCACAGGTCGGGTCCTCCGGCGGTGGCTTCCACGGGATAGGCGGCGAACTATCCAACGGCCTGACTGTGTGGGTGTCCAACGGCGAGATGGAACACCATGACGACATCCACTGGACTGTCGGCCTGCATTACGAAGGCGGTTACCTCGGCCGCATCGAAAGCGATTCTCTCGCTGAGCAACTCCACATCGCCGCCGCACTCACCGCAGACCAGGTCAACGCTCTCAAAACCGGCTCCCACAGCTCCGTTGCCTTCCCTGAGCAACTCATCGCGCCCTGAGTGCCCTCACCCATACGCGCATCTCCACGTAGTAACGAATGATGCGCCCAAACCTGCACCGCAGCAACGACTCCCGACGCGGATCCGCACCGCCACGAGGAACGAGACCGCCCTGAACATCAAGGCATGATCCTGCTCGCTCGTAGCGATGCCGCACCCGCGGACCTGCGCGCCACCGGCAAGCCGATTGCTGTCGTCCGTGACCCCACCCCCGCCAACGCCAAGCCCGCGCGTATTCGCGCCGGACCTGGCGTTGTTTGGTTCTGGAAGGTGATCCCGCCATGTCTGCTCCCATTCTGTCGCCACGGTTGTGTGTCTTGTGTGCCTCCGCTGATTTGGACCACGGGCATGTGGTCGAGGCGCAGCCGGTCTGCGCTCGGTGCTTGCCCCGAATGGCGCGCTGCGATAGCTGTTTGGCGCCTGCCCTGTCTCTCCGCACGACCGCTGAAGGGCATCTGCTGTGCGGTCGCTGCACGAGCGGTTGGAGTGGCTGCTCGTCGTGTCGGCTCTTGACCAGCCCGCACTTGCGCACCGACACCGATGAGTCGCTGTGCGGGCGCTGCGCCGGGGCGTTCTTCGATTTGTGCGGGCGATGCAGCCGGTTCAGCGCGAACAGCCGTTACGTTTCCGGCGGAACGCGCGTGTGTGCCCGCTGCGCCCAGAACTACTCCACCTGCATCGACTGCGACACCCTCGTGCGCGACGGCGGTCACTGCGATACCTGCGACCGCCCGGCCCACGTGTGGAACTACACCTACAAACCCGATCCCCGCTTCCACGGTGAGGGCCCGCTGTATCTGGGTATGGAACTCGAAGTCGTGGTCCCCGACCACTACTACCACCGGTGCGTGCGCGTAGCCTGTGACCAGCTCGGCACGCTGGGCTATCTGAAGCAGGATTCCTCGATCCAGCCCAACGGGTTCGAGATCGTCACCCATCCCATGTCCTATCGACACGCCATCGAGGAGTTCCCGTGGCGGCTGCTGGGCGACCTCGGCGAGCTCGGGTGTGAAACCGATACCAGCGTCGGGTTGCATGTGCACGTCAGTCGCGACGGCTTCGACTCCCCCGCCCACGTTTATCGGTGGATGAAGCTGCTCTATCGCAACGAGCCCGCGGTCTCGACCCTCGCGCGCCGCCGTTCGCATTTCGCGCCGTTCGACCGGGTCGCAAGGGCCCGGGTCAAAGACACCGCCAAGGGCCACCTGTATGCCCTCGGGCTGGATCGGTATCAGGCGATCAACCCCTACCCCCGCAAAACCCTCGAATTGCGGGTGTTCGCCAGCTCGCTGGACGTCCAGCAGGTCCAAGCGGCGTTGGCGTTCACCGCTGCTTCTGTCGACTACACCCGCGCCCTGGATGTGGCCGCTGTGCGGGCGGGCGCGTGGGAATGGCCGCGCTTCGCCGAGTGGGTGCGCACCCAGCCTCAATATCAGCCGCTGTGGGCGGAGATGGAGGAACTCGCATGTGCCTGCTGACCTATTTCCCCGCCAGCATCGCTCCCGACCCTCAAGCCCTGTCGATCGGCGCCGCCACCAACCCGCACGGCCACGGCTTCGCCGTCCTCGCCGAGGGCCACATCATCGTCGGGCACAGCATGAATGCCGAGACAGCCATCAATCAGTTCACCGCAGTCCGGGCCCGACATCCGGAGCGAGCGGCGCTGTTTCATTCCCGCTTCGCCACCCACGGGGTCCGCAGTCTAGAGAACTGCCACCCCTTCACCCTCGGCGGCGATCGGCGAACAGTGTTGGCGCACAACGGTGTCCTGCCCAAACGGGTCCATCCGGGCCCCTACGACCCGCGCTCGGATACCCGCATCGCCGCCGAGGATTATCTGCCGGGGGCGCCGTTCGGGTCGATCGACACCCGCCGCGGTGCACGCGGGCTCGCGTCGTGGCTGGGCACCAGCAAACTCGTCATCCTCACGGTTGATCCGGCCTACCGGCACAGCGCTTATCTCTTCGGTGAACGCGCCGGTCGATGGGACAACGGCGTCTGGTACTCCAACACCAGCTACCGCCCTCTTGCCGCGCGGTGGCCGCACCGCTCGCGCCAGCTCATGTGCTGGTACTGCGAAGACCTCAACGCCGATCGTACGAGTCGTTACTGCGACAAATGCGGGTGGTGCTTCGACTGCGAAGGTGTCTTCCCCGACTGTGAATGCCCCGATCGTTCCTCCATCGCGCGTGCCCTGCTCCGTGATCGCCACCCGGTGCAGCCACATCGCGCCCTCACCTCGGTGACCCATCACTCATCCCGCTCCCGAGCCAGCACTAGCTGAACCCGCTCATTCGCCCACAGAACCCCCTGTGCAGCCACTCACGCCGCGCACGGGGTTCTTTCGTTCTGTCGAAAGGCGTTGTGTCATGCCCACATCCACTGTGGTCGACCTGTTGTGCTCGCACTGTTCACACCCGGTCACCGACACCACCGTGACCGCGACGGCCGCCGGCGATTCGTTGTGCCCGGACTGCGCACCCACCATCGCGGTCTGCGCTGAGTGCGAGGAGATCACCCACGAGGTCCATCGCACCACCGACGCCACCGTCCTGTGTGCGCAGTGCGTATCTGGATGGACCCAGTGCACCGACTGCACGGGCTACACCCGCGATAGCCGCGTCCTCATCGATGACCGCCACGCACGCCATGACCGCAGCATCTGCGGCGCCTGCGCCGATGCCTATGCCAGCTGCGACGAGTGCGGCCATTCCACCACGGAAACGTTCCGCGTCGAGGGCGGCAACGACGTGTGCCGCGTCTGCCTCGATGACAACTATCACGAGTGCGCCGAGTGCTTCACCCTCATCGCCTACGACGAGACCTACTGCGAAGGCTGTTCTCCCGTCGAACATGACGCGGTTCACCGCTATGACTACAAACCCTGTCCTCGATTCCATGGCGAGGGTCCGTTGTTCCTGGGGTTGGAACTGGAAATCAAAACCCCGGAACGTCGATTCGAGGACGCCGTCGATACCGCGGTAGACCACCTCGGCGAGCTGGCGTATCTCAAAGAAGACGGCTCGATCCGCCCGTGCGGATTCGAGTTGGTGACCCACCCGATGAGCCACGAGTACGCACGTACCCGGTTCCCGTGGCCGCTGCTGCGCCGGTTGCGGCTGCTGGGTTGCTACACCGACACCGACGTCGGTATCCATGTCCACCTCTCCCGCGACGGATTCAGCTCCCCCGCCCACATCTATCGCTGGTTGAAGTTCATCTACCGCAACGAAATTCCCGTCACGACGTTGGCGCGGCGGTCCTCGACCTGGGCGGTGTTCTCCCCTGACGCGCGCTCGAGTGTGATCCATTACGCCAACGGTGACCGGCACGCCAACCGTTACGAGGCCGTAAACGTGCGACCGCCCGACACCTTCGAGCTGCGGATCTTCGCCAGTTCCCTGCAACCCCAACAGGTCCAAGCCGCGCTGGCCTTCGCCGCGGGGTCGGTCGAATACACCCGCAGCCTCACCCCTGCCGATATCGCGCGCTACCGCGGCTGGGAATGGACGGCGTTCACCACCTGGCTGCGCGGGCGACCGGAATATTCACCGCTTCTCGCCGAACTGGAGGACCTCGCATGTGCATCCTGACCTTCGTCAAACCCGGCGTCGACCCCGACCTCGACGCCCTGCACGGCGGCGCGCTCGCCAACCCGCACGGGCACGGGTACGCAATCATCACCGGTGACACCATCACCGTCGGCCGGGACATGGACCCCGACGCGGTCATCGCCGAATTCGCCGCTGTGCGTGAACGATTCCCCGACGGACCGGCACTGTTTCATTCCCGCCTGGCCACCCACGGCGTGGCGGCGGTGGAGAACTGTCACCCCTTCCTCGTCGGCGGCGACGCCCGAACAGTCCTCGCGCACAACGGGATCCTGCCCGACGAAGTACACCCCGGACCGGCCGATCCACGCTCGGACACCCGCATCGCCGCCGAGGACTTGCTGCCGCGCCAGCCCTTCGGATCCCTGGACTCATGGGCCGGACGGGACCACTTGGAACGCTGGCTGCGCACCGACAAAATGGTGCTGCTCACCGTCGACCCCTCCTACCGCCACCAGGCCTACATCTTCAACGAACGCCACGGCCACTGGGAGCAGGGCAGCTGGTACTCCAACCACTCCTATCTGCACGCGATGTGGGCCAGCGGTGACGAGTGGGATTTCTGCGAACACTGCGGCACCGTCAACGAGGACCCCCTCGGCCCGCACTGCCGTTTTTGCGGCTACTGCGCCGACTGCTCGGCCATCTATCCCCACTGCGATTGCCCCGCCCTGCATGGCCAGGAGCGCTACGCCGACCTGTTCGACCTCGAATCCGCCTGAACCCTCCACCCACCGCGAACGCCGAGTTGCGGTGGCCGGCTCGTCCCGACCGATGGAAGGCATTGCACGGCAATGACACAGAACCTGAACCTCCCCAGCATCCTGGCCCGGCTTCGCGATATCGCTGACCAGCCGGTCATCCTCAGCACCGACGGCCGCCAGGTCCGGCTGCTCATCCACGAACATGACAGCGCGCACAGTGGCCGGCACTACACCGACCTGGCCCCGGATGCTGCCGATGAACTCGCCGCAGCGTTGACCGGGCGCTCGCGCCCCCGGCCGGCCCGTGGCCGAACCCGCTGGCTCCCGCGGTGGGGGGCACGGCGATGACCAGCTCGTGGGTGCCCCCACATGCCGCGACCGAATCCGAGTCCGAGTTTCTGCGCCGGGTGCTCAAGTCCATCGACTACTGGTTCATCGACTGCGCCACCGACGATGCCGCAGACAATCCGCGCAAACTTCTCACCAGCCGCCTGGCCGCCATCGACCACGCAGACCATCCGGACGACGCGGACGCCGAGCTCGATCCGGTGATCGAACTTCTCGGTGCCGAACTGCACCGGCTCCAGCACTGCCACGCCCGCGCCGCCGTCCTCACCCGCGGCGGGTTCCGCCATGACGGCGTGCACGTCAAAGCCGTACACCGCCACCACACCGTCCTGCACTACGACAACGACAAGCTCGGATTCCTGCTCCCGCTGGCGTTCATCGAATCCGTGCAGCAACTGCCCCGATCCATCTCTGAAAGGAGCTGACGCAAGACCAGCACGCCACCATCCCACCGGTACCCAAGGATCAGCAATGAACACTGAGTTGACCCGCTACGTGGCGCGCATCCGTCCGGATCCGGGCTACGAACGCGACCTCATCGATGCCGGCCGCACCATCGAGCACGTCGTGATCGCCGGATATCACGCGGCCTTCGCCACCGAGCCCGGCGCGGCGACCGTCCTCACCGTGTTTCCGGGACTGGAGTTGGCCCAGGCGTACGCCGAGCACGGTGCCGTGATGGCGCTGGTGCGGGTGGAGCACGCGACCCAAGTCGTCATCACCGACGCCGACGGAACCAGTCGAATCGAATGGCAGGACGATACTTTCGGTCCCCCGCCGAGTGGGATCAGCTGGTATCTCGCTCCCACCACCCTCGACCACGACCACCGCTGCGTCATCGCCGAGGGGCGATGGCGTGCCGGAGGCCGCCAAGGCGTGCTCCCCCGTTCGGTGACCACGCTTGTGCCCGGCGTACCCACCGTGGTCGATCTGCGCGACCACGACCCGCAGTCCGGAACTCGTTGGCCACCACCATGATCGGCACCGGCACGGACCTGCTGGCGTGGATCGAGGCGAACCTTCCCGTCCTCGACGAGGAACACTTCGGGCCCTGGCAAGCCGAACCAGTTTGTCCAGGTGCGGTTTTCGCCGAGATCGAGGTTCGCATCCACTGCGCGGGAATCACAGACCGTTCCGCCCGCATCACCTTGTCGGCCGCACCCCGCACCGACCCATCTGTTTGCCCACCACATACCCCGAACCCGCTTCGCCCCAACATAATCCGAGGTGAGCATGACCGACTCCGTACTCCCGCCGACGGGTGCCACGCGCCCGCCGATTCCTGACCGCTTGGCCGACGCACACCGCTCGGGCGACCTGGTCGTCCCCTACATCACGCTCACCCATCACGACCGGACCC
This sequence comes from Nocardia sp. NPDC006044, assembly GCF_042871115.1. NCBI lineage: Bacteria > Bacillati > Actinomycetota > Actinomycetes > Mycobacteriales > Nocardiaceae > Nocardia > Nocardia sp. NPDC006044. Next base: position 703,748 of record NZ_JBIAID010000001.1, on the reverse strand, counting down.
GCCCGGTCTGGGGCAAGGTCCACGCCCCGGCCCAGCGGCGGGTTTGGCGGCAAAAGCTATGTCAGATCTGCGGGCAGCCGTTGCTCGACTGGGTCGTCGTATATCTGCGGCCGGCCGACTACACGCGAGGTATCGCAGTAGAACCCGGGATGCACCCCGAATGCGCACACTACTCCGCTTCGGCCTGCCCGGTCCTGGCCGGCCGCATCAACCGCTACCACCCTGACCCCGACCGCCACCTCAGCCCATGCGGCGACACACGCTGTGCGTGCCGGATCTGGACGCGCGTCACCGAAGTACCACCCCATCTCGCCAGCCAGCCCGCCGAAGCCTGGTACGAGGGATGGCTTCCGCTCTCGGACTACACCATCGTCACCGACCACGGCAACGACACAACACAACCGATCACCGGAGTCGATCTGCGTGAGGTGCAGTTGCGCAGGCTGCGCCGAATCCGTGCCGCCGGGCCCGGCGGTGAACAGTCCACGGATCCACTCGCCGTGATCATCGCCGTACGAAAGATCTTCGGCTACGGCGAGGACCTCCAGTGACCGCCAGCAGTCACCTCGCCCCAGGTGCACCAGCATGACCCGGCTGGCGCGGCGCGACCTTCACCGCAGCCGGGTCTATCGCGCCGAACAACGGTTGTGGAACCTGCTCGATGACGCCGACCGCACTGGCGAGCGCATCGTCGAGCTATCCGGCACGCCGATATGCCTGCCGGTGGAAAAGCGTCTGCCCGACATCGACGCGGTAGCCGCCTATCTCGATCGCGTCCTGGCTTTGCGTCCGGTACGCCACCGCTACGGCCGAGCAGGACTCCCGCTCACGGTCCGTGCCCGCGCTCACGGCCACTACGAGCCCGCCACCGCGACCATCGCGATATCCATGCACGACCCGCGCGCCGTGCGGGAACTGCTGTTGCTGCACGAGCTGGCCCACCATCTGCAGCCGCCCCGCGCCCCTGGGCATGGACCCGAATTCTGCCGTGTCTACAGCGATCTCATCCATCACGTAATGAGTCCTCAGACCGCGGGCCTGCTGCGCGCCTACCTCGCCGACACCGGTGTGCGCTGCCGCTAGCCGGCGACACCTGACTCATCCAGAGAGGAGAGGGATGACGACCCTGCTCGAAACGGCCCATCGGATCGCCGAGGAACTCGGAGCCGGCTGGCGCGCCGAGCGTGGCTACATGATCCGCGCCCACGTGCTGCTGCACGGCCCCGACACCGAGACCCTCACCATCCTCGACGGCGACGACTCGCACCGGCGCACCGATCACGGCCGATTACACATCAGCGCCGACTACGGCGAACTGGGCTCCCACCTCAATTCCGGTGAAGGCCACGACCGCATCACCGTCGCGTCACACAGATCGGCCGCCGAGGTCGCTGCCGAGATCACTCGGCGACTGCTGCCCGACTACACGACCACTCTCGGCTTGTGCCGGACCCGCGCGCGAGCCCACGCCCGCCAGCAGGCCCGACAACGAGCGACTCGCGATGCCCTGTGCGAGGCACTGACACCGGCCCGACTCCGCGGAGACGACCATATCGATTTCGGCGAATACGACGACGGCATTCACGGTGACGTCCGCGTGCTGTATAGCGGGCCAACCGAATTCACACTCTCCGTGGCGAGCGCATACGCGCTCGAACTCGCGCAGTTCATTGCCGCCCGCCGCACCGATGACAGCCGGCCGAAATGACGAGCGGCCTCCCGGCACCCGCGCCGAACTTACTCGATGCGGCAATCACCCACGCAGAACGCGGCTTTCACGTCTTTCCCCTCGCCCCACACACCAAGGTTCCGGTGTTCAAGAAGTGGGAAGACAAAGCCACCGGCGACCTGGACCGCATCCGCCGATGGTGGCGCAGACGCCCTCACGACAATATCGCCGTCGCATGCGGGCCATCAGGCGTGCACGTGCTCGACCTCGATACCCACCTCGGCCACCGTGGCCCGCGCCTGTCCTCGCTCGATCCCGATGGCGGCCACGTCCTGGCCCAGCTCGCTGCCCAGAACCACCAGCCACTCCCCATCCCGACCCACGCGGTGCAGACCCCGTCGACAGGCCTGCACCTGTACTACCGCGCACCACCAACACCATTGCTGCGCAACACGATCGCCCGGCTCGGACCTCACATCGACAGCCGGGGCAACGGCGGCTACGTCGTCGCCGCCGGATCGGTACTGCCCCACGGCGACTACCAGCTACTCGATGATCGCGCGCCAATTCCCCTGCCGGCGTGGCTCACCGAACTTCTCACCCCACCGCCACCGCTTCGGCCACACACCGACACCGCCGTGCATCATCGCGATGCCTATGTCGAGGCCGCGGTAGCGAATCAATGCGCCCGTATCCGACACGCCCACACCGGCACCCGCCATCGCGCGGTTCTGCTGGCCGCCAACAGCCTCGGCCGTCTTGTCGGCGCGGGACTGCTCGACTACACCCACGCCCAGTCCGTCTTGCTCCATGCTGCCGCCGTCCATGTCGGGATCGACGACTTCACCAGCGACGAAGCCGCACGCACCATCACCGACGGCTTGACCTACGCCGCCCAACGCGCCGTACTTACCGCCTCCGGGCAGCCCTGACCAAGGAGGTACCGACCGTGCGATACATGCTCGTCAACGACCGCTATTAGATTCGAGTTCGACACCCTCACCGTCGTGCGCGACCGGCTGCGCGCTGGGTTGAACGCCTCCGTATGCGGGAACGGTGGCATCAGCGTGTTCAGCACGGTCATTCGGTGCCGTCACCCTCCCGCTGCCATCGGCGAACAGGAAACAGACCCCAAGCAGGTCCTGCCCCGCCTCACTTAACCGTCAACAGAACGATTGATACTCCTCAAGTAGCACCACTCCCAACCCATCCTCCAGCTCGCACAACCCAGCAGAGTCCCCTCCGTTATAGGAACGTATTCTAACCGCTCGCCGACTCCACGATCTTGGCATAGAGATGTAAACTCCGCCCTTCTTGCCTTACACTGGTAAACTCATATGCGAGCCCCCGTTGTAAGATTATCTCGCGCTGATCGGGAAACACGCTTGCCCGGCCGACATACAACCCCTTAGTTCCTTCCGGAACAGTAAGATGCAGATGAGCGCCGGCTTTAATTATCGGAGGACCCGTGGGGTTCCTCCCCAGAGATCCGGATGTATATCCTGGTTCACGCCATCTTGTTCCGACCAGCTCGAACGGGCTTGCGCCTTTCTGCATAAAATTCGAGTCTGCCAGACTTCGTAAGATCTCCAACCCCTCGGGAATCGGACTATTCAATGCCTCGTCCATAAGATTAATCCGCTCTTCGACCTCCTGCCATGTGGGCCATCGTCCAAATGCGTAGGTGAACTTACCGCGCATGCCAGAGCGCATCCTAATCGTAGACTGCAGCTCGCGGTACGGGTCTGGTGATTCACATATACTTCGCACGAGACTGCGCTGGATCGGGTTCAGATCCTTACGCTCCGCCGCCTGCCATACATCCGACAACTCGGGAATCGTGCCATTTACCAGCTTGTATAGTTCCCACCCGCTTCCAATATCTCCGTAGAATTGGGCGAGCTTCCGCTCTAGCACAAAGCGGTCAATAATTCCATCCGGCCGCAAGATTAGATTGAATGGATGAGAGAGGTTTGTATACCTGAGTACCTGATTTCTACACGCCGGCGAAAGATTACGGAATCTGTTCAGCAAAAATCTGTCGCCATATTCCTCACCTTCCCGATCGGATGCAAATCTACGAATTCCACTCGACTTCAGCCCGGGTCGTCGATCCACTCCACCGCTTGCACCAGGGAATCTTCTGACATTTCCCATTCTTAAATCATCCAGTTCAGAAAGGTCCATAAAAGGTGTTACACAACGCTCATCAAGCCGCTTTGTTTTGCCGACGACCTGCTGAATTTCGAAGGAGTGCCCATGTATTATAGCCCGATTCGTCCGCGCATACATCTCAATAGTGTCTCCCAATCTCAAAGATATTTGCCTAAATTCTCTGATCCATGAACGATCCATTGAGTTTATAGTCCGGAACGAGGGTCTTTTATCACTGCCACGTTGCCAGCCAGGGAAAGCGGCCCGCGTATCACTGCGGTAATCCCGAACAAGAATTGGGCCGCGATCTCCCGAGCATGATCCAGACCGTGATCGGGAACGCCGGGTCTAGATTCGGCCGCGCCGCCAGTACGCGACCTAGACCAGAGATTCGTGAGCGCATTCGTGGCGCGATTCCAGGCATATGAAGAACTGGTGGCAGGCAACAACCCCTCGGATCTGGCAGCTTGCACAGGTGTGCTCGGGTAGTGGCAAGCCAGCATCACCAACTGGATTTCATACAAGGCACAGCCGTTCGTCGAGGACAAGAATTTTCACATGCAAACGTACGAGCACGATCGGGAGAGCCTTTCTTCAGATTCGTCCTCAACGCTACCAAGATCTGGGTTCGCGACGAGTCAGCCAAACGAGCGTGGTCACGACTCGGTCGAACCTCCTGGCGCGGTATCTCGAACACCGCGATCCGGGCGTCTACGCCCGATGGGTTTCTGCTCGCGACCAACGCCTGCGATGGCAGCGAATTGGCGAATGCGACCCGCGCGCGGGAGCCGTGGTTGCTGTGTCGGTACCGCAGTGCCGACGGCGACGCGCCGATGATCCTCGGTCAGGGGTGTCGATTTCACGCTCGCCTACCGGCAGGCGATGGGCTTGTGACCGCGCCCACCTTCGGCGGTCTCCGCCGCCCCGATCTCACGACACCCGATCCCCGCCCCGGCTCTTGGTGCGCCGGTGTGTGCTGTTCGTGTGGCCGGAGGGCGGCGTTTACCTCAATCCTATTCTGGCCCAGGAGGCTTCATGCCCTCGATCGAGAACCCTGACACCTTCATCGCTGCGCTCATCGCCGCGGTTCCCCGGCCGCGTGCACGGTCGGTGGTGTTGGCGGGGATTCATCTGCTCGGGTGCTGGCCCGAGACCTACATTCGCTGCGGGATGGCGATCGCCCCCGACCTCTACTTGACCGATGGTGACCGGCTGGCCGACGACTACCTCGCGACCACACCGATCCTGGCCCAGGCGCTGCGATTCTGCCAGCACTACCAGCTCGACTTGATCGCGGTCGTCATCATCGACGACCTGCGCCCGAACCGGCCGGTGCCGCGCGAATCCCACTGCGAGCTGGTGCGCGTGCTCGGTGACCGGTTGCGTGAGGTCGGCACCGGCCTGCTCGACGCTTGGATCCTCAGCGACATCACCGCTGGGCAGCCGTGGACCAGCCTGCTCGACGGTGACACCGGAACCCTGCCCGCCGGCACCACCGCCAGCCTTGATCCGGCTGCCACGCAACCCCTCCCGCCCATCAGGGCGCTGCCCGAATACCTCGAACCCGACCCTGACCTCACCGGCCAGGTCCGAACACAGCTGGCCGATATCCGCGCCGACAGCACAGAAATCCCCGCCGCCGACAGCGAGGAGGGCGATTCGATCGCGCGTCACCGTGAGCAACTGCGATTCGTTCTCACCCGGATCCATGTCTCCGACACGGGTCCGGCGCTGGCTGCGCGGGATCTGGCTCGGGTAGCGATCATCCTGGGTGAGGAGAGGATTCGCACCTGCCTGTACGCGCTGGCGACCGGTCCGCGCGGCGCCGCATGCCTGCCGATGTGGACCCAACTGGTCCGGGCATTGCCCGCACCCGAGCGCACGCAGGCCGCGATGCTGCTCGCGGTCACCGCCTACACCCATGGCGACACCGCACTGGCCACCACCGCCATCGACATCGCGCTCACCGACGAGCCCACCAATTCCGCCGCGGTGACACTCTCCACCGCCCTCACCTGTTCCGTGCCGCCGGAAAACATCCGCGCCCTGTTCCGGCGTGGATATGACACCGCCACCGAACTCGGTATCCACCTCGACTGACCACGCGCACCGTCGGCCGCACAGATCCGATTTCGCAGATCCACGCCCGCACGGTCCTTGTCCATGACCTTCCGATCCAGGAGCCCCTATGAATACACCTGTACCCCAGCGTCATTCAGTTGTCCTTCACGCCGCGGTGGTGAGGCGGTGATCTCGGATGAGCGGCAACTGATGTGGGCCGTCCTTGCCCGCGCGGCGTTGACCGCACCGTCCCAGGTCCGGTCGTTGATCAGCCAGGTCGGGCCCGAGCAGGCCGCGCACATGCTCACCACCCGCGGCACCCTCATCGAAATTCGCGGAGATCTGCGCGATGCCGTCCGCCGCGACCTGGACCGCAGCGCGGCGAGCGACGGATACCTGATGACCCCGGACGATCCTTGCTGGCCCGCACGCCGTCTTGCCGACCTCGACGCCGACCACCTCGACACCACCGCACCGATAGCGCTGTGGACCCAGGGCAGCGGCCGGGTGGCACTGTCCGCCCACAACACCATCGGCATCGTCGGTGCTCGCGCCGCCACCTACTACGGCCGCCGAGTGAGCGCCGATATCGCCGGCGAACTCACCGACCGCGGATGGACCGTCATCAGCGGTGGAGCCTTCGGTATCGATGCCGAGGCTCATCGCGCCGTCCTGGCCCACGGCGGGACCACGATCGCGGTCCTGGCGAGCGGACTCGATCACCTCTATCCGCACGCGCACACGGAGTTGTTCGCCGAAATCGCCACCAGCGGATTGCTGCTCAGCGAGTACCCGCCTGGAACACCAGCGGCCGGGAGTCAATTCCTCGCCCGCAATCGCCTTGTCGCCACCCTGTCGCGTGCGGTGGTCATCCCCGAGTCCGGGCTGCGTCGCGGGACACGAAACACCGTGCGATGGGCGATGAAACTCGCCCGCCCCGTGTTCGCCGTGCCGGGCCCACGCCGCTCCCCGACCTCCGCGGGCTGCCACGCCATGATCCGCGACGGCGAAGCCAAACCGGTCACCAGTTCCGCCCAGATCCTCGCCAGCCTCACCCCGCCCACTGACCTCACCGGCGGCTCCTCAGCCTGATCGGGCCGCCCGTGGATGCGGAACCGACCGGAGCCACGACGACATGAGATTCGCGCTCGTGTGCATCATCGATGAAAGGAGTCCTCGGTCATGGGGCAGTACTTCGAGGCGATGTTCCTCGCACCGGACTGCGATGAGATTCTCGGCACGATGTTCAGCGGAGTCCTCAAGATGAGCGAGTCCGGGATGTTCGGCTACTACTGCGCCCGGCCAGTCGAATCGGTCGAGCGGTTGCTCACCCAACCGGTCCGCGTGGTCTGGGCCGGCGAGACCGCCGCCCCTGAACCCGATCACCTCGACCCGACCAACCTGCATGGGCGGGCAATGGATGCTCCCCGTCTGCCCCATCTCGATCAGGAACCGGTCGGCCGCTATCTGCTCAACCACGACCAACGTCGCTACGTCGACAAGAACGCGGCCAACAACCCCCAGTGCCACGTCCATCCTCTCGTCGTCCTGACCGCCGAAGGCTGGTACGAGGACACCGACCCAGTCGGCGACTGGGCACGCGAGCGCATCTCCGTCGCCGACACCGTTCCCGGCGGCTTCGAAGAACTGCTCTTCACCTACACCTACCCACTCCCGTCGTAGCCCGGGCGAATCGCCTCTCGCGAACCACCGACGACGACTGCCAACCGGCTCCTGGATCGATCAACAACTCACGATCCGAGCAGCTTGATCGCTGCCCGGACCCGACAGCCGCCATCGCACAGGCGCAGGTATGTCGTGCGCAGTCCCTCAACACATCCAAGAAAGGAATCCCGAGATCATGGCTCAGTATTTCAATCCAGTATTTCTCGCCACCGGATCCGACACCGTCACCGGATACGTCCACACCAAGGGTACGAAGATGTGCGAACAAGGGTGGATCGGCGTCCCCTTCGTCACCGGCATCGAGCGTTTGCTCATCGAACCGACCCGCGTCGTGTGGGCCGGTGACTACGCCGATCCGGAGCCGAACTCCAGCGACAACATCTACTTCCTCGCCCGCAGCAAGGCACCACAACTCTTCGACGTGGACCAGCACCAGCCGACGACTCCGGTTGGCCGCTACATCCTCAACCACGACCAACGCCGCTACGTCGACAAGACCACGGTCCCGGGCAACGACCGCGGCGACCGGGTTCATCCCCTCGTCGTGCTGACTGCCGAAGGCTGCGGTCTCGGCATGGGTGACTTCCGTGAGTGCGACCAAGTGGTCGGTATATGGGCGCGCGACCACATCACTGTTGCCGACACCGTCCCCGCAGGCTTCGAAGAACTTGCCTTCACCTGCATCGAAAGTTCATGACCCCCGCCGACCGAAGGAGGACATAGCCATGTCTGAGATCGCTGCTGTCGAGACCCTCACCCGCGAGCAGTACCTGCAACGGCAGTACCACGCCACCGCAGGGCCGAGCACCGACATCGAGGACACCGCCGTGCTGCAACGCTGGCGCACGCAACGGCCGGACTGGCGTGGCAAGTACTGGACGCTGTCCCCCGACGAGGGCGAGGTGTTGCGGCTGCACCCGATCAACGTCGCCGCACGACGCGCCACCACCACCCCCGCGGCCTGACATCCAACCCTGGGCGCGATCCCGGGTCGTATTCGGCACTGCCATTTTCGGCGGGGCAGCCCACCTTCATCGGCGGGCTGCCCCGCCGTCTGTCTTCCAAGGAGTAGCAATGTCTGACACCGAAACCGGCACCGCCACAGCAGTACTCGACCGAGATACCGCCACAGACGTCGGCACCGGCCCCGTCAGCGATCCACCCGACGCGAATGATCCCCCCGCTGATCTGCCCGTGATCGAGGCGGCGTGGATGGAGCCGGCCGAGCTGGTGATCGATGAGAACGTCCGCGAGAGCTTCCGGATCGAGGACCATCCTCTCCAGGTCGCCTCGATCAAGGAACGCGGGGTCAAGGACCCGATCAACGCGATCCGTGAGGCCGACGGCTCGGTGCACGCCGTGGACGGCCAGGTCCGCCTCCTCATCGCGCTCGCGCTCGAGATGAAGAGGGTTCCGGTGTTCATCGTCGCCGCGCCGGTCGGGCTCAGCGAGAACGAGCGTCGTATCGAGCGGGTTTTCGATCAGATCAACTTCAACGAGCGCCGGATCCCGCTGACCGATGCCGACTATGCCGGTGGCATTGCGCTGGCCCTTGACCTCGGCGCGAGCGTGCCCCGTGTCGCGAAGGCGTTGCAAACCTCCCGCGAGACTGTGAAGGCCAATGCGAAGATCGGGGCGTCTCCGACCGCGAAGGCGTTGCTGGAGACCGATCAGTTCAGCTTCGATCAACTCGCGGTGATCGGTCACTACGAAGCCCTCGGCGATACCGAGGCCGTGGAACGGCTCAACAAGAGCACCCGTTCGAAGTTCGCGCACGAGGTCGAACTCATCCTGGCCGAGCGCGCCGCCGAACGCGCCTATCTGAAAGCCGCATTGCCCTATGGCGCGTATGGGTTCGGCATCCTCACGACCGAGCCCGACACGAGCAGTCCTGACGCGCAGTTCGTTCCGGCCGAACTCCTGGTGACCGCCGACGACGAACCGGTCACCGCGGAGCTGGTCAACACCGACCCCGCCCGGTGGGTGGTGTATCTGCACCGCGAGGAGAACGGGCAACTGGTCGAGAAGAACACCGGCGCGATCGTGGAGCCCGAGGCGGTGGACTGGGACACCCAGGACAACCCCGATGCCGCCGCGGCGCCGGGATTGCTCCACGCCGATCTGGTCGAGCATCGTGACCGGTGGGTGCCGTTCTGCTACCTGCCCGCCGATCAGCTGCCCGACAGCGGTTTCCGGGTCCTGCCGGTCACCGCCGCCCCAGTCGATCCTTCCGATGACGAAGATGACGCGCAGACCCGCGCCGAAGCGAACGCCGAAGCGACCAGGCAGGCCGCAGCCGCTCGTGCGGAGGCCCGTCAGATGCGGGCGCGAGTCGAACAACTCAACATCCGAGGAGTCGCGGCCGCCGAACGGCGCGACGGCGTGCTGCTCAACTTCCTCAGCCGCCGCACCCCGCACACCGCGGCGTCCCGATATGTCGCCGAGTCCATGGCGAACCGCCTCGGCATGAACGATCTGGGCAAAACCCTGCACCTGCTCGGAGTGGGCGGCACCCGTGACGCGTTGATCAAGGCCATCCGGGCCGCGACGCCGGCACGCGCGTGGGTCATCGTCACCGCGATGATCATCGCCAAGCACGAGAACGGCCTCGATAAGTCGTTGTGGCGCAACCACACCGCCGACACCGAACGGTATCTGCACTTCCTGGCCGAGGCCGCCGCCGGACTCGACTACACCCTCTCCGACGTCGAGCAGGCCGCCGCAGGCGACATCGACTACCGCGACATCGATCTCGCCGCCTGACCCGCACCGTTCTGGCAACGGACCGCCTCGCTGGTGTCGACCGTCGTTGCCAGCGAGGTGGCGCGCCGACCGCTGCCAGGGGTCGGGCATCTCGGAAGTTCCTTGTGATGGATCTGTCTTCGACTCTGCGTCGGCACCCGGATCCGAGCGCTCGTATCGCCCGACACCCTTCGGAGATTTCACGCCTCTCCACGACAACGACGCCCATCACGCCCAGATGGCTGGCGGCCGATTCCGATGGCACGTCAACACCTATCGAAGGAGAACTAGTCATGGCTGGAGATACACCACTGACCGTGATCGGGAACCTGACCGCGGATCCAGAGCTCCGGTTCACCCCCGCAGGTGTGGCAGTAGCGAATTTCACCGTCGCCTCGACACCACGGGTGTTCGACCGCAACGCGAACGAGTGGAAGGACGGCCCAGCGCTATTCATGCGCTGCAACATCTGGCGCGCTGCTGCAGAGAACGTCTCCGAGTCGCTGACACGCGGTTCTCGGGTACTCGTCTCAGGTCGGCTCAAGCCACGCTCCTGGACCGACGCTGAGGGCCACAAGCGCAGCAGCCTCGAACTCGAGGTCGATGAGATCGGTCCCACGCTGCGCTACGCCACGGCCAAAATCACCCGCGTCTCTTCCCGATCCACGACATCTCCGACGGAACCTGCTGCGGCACCGGACCGTTCCGGCCAACTCGTCGGTGCAGGCGTCGGTACCCAGACGGGTCAGGATCCGTGGCGCGAACGCAACGGTTGGGGCGGGGCCTCGCCCTCTGACGAGCCAGGGTTCTGAACCCGGCGGTTGTGCGTGTGGTGAGGGCTGAGCGTCTGGTCGACTGCCCGGCCTGACGAGTGCTACCAGTGCCAGCCCCCGCCACGGCTACGGGCCCGCGCCCGGACGTCACCGAATTTCTCGGCGCGGCGCACCAGCCGAGCACCGTTCACCGCTGCCTGCGCAGAAATTCGCTGCCGCCCCTCTCGGCGCGTTCCCTCCGCCGCGTCGGGGTCTGTCACTGGTCGGTCGCACTCAGGCCGGTCAGTCGACCAGCCGCCCAGCCCCGTGTCGGGGTTCGTGCCATGCGCGCGTGCCCGGCACGGGGCTGGCCCATTTCTCGGACAGACAGGAAATCGTGATGACTGCTGCTACATACGTTGCCGAAATTGCCGATCCGGCTGCCGTGACACCGTTCGCCAGTGCCCTGGCCCAGATCGAGTATCTGCTCGAGGTCGACCCGGATCGAGCGCGTGAACAGTTCGCCGCCGTGCTCACCCTGGCTTCACCGCAGGAGCGTGCCTTCCTCGAGGAGGCCGCGACGATCCTGTCCCGCAAGCCCTTCCGCCAGGCGGCCCACGAGCTGGGGTGGATCGCCAAGAACCGGCCCGAGGTGCGCCACATGGTCATCCACCTCACCGCCGAGAGCAATCCCGACCTCTACCGCCCGGCGATGCCGGACCCAAGCGAAGTATCGATCGAGGCCGCCGAATGGGTCCGACGCTCCATCCGCGAGTATCGCCGCTCTGACCGCCTCACCGCGACACCCTCGCGAGACACCGATGACGCGCGTTTCACCCCGGAGGCGATCGCGCACCGCCAGGCCCGCCGACCGATCCATACCGCCGGGCGGCGCGGTCTTCACGATCACCACGTGCACGCGTGGCGACGCCGGCAGGATATTCAGTTCGCGGCCTATGCCGCTGATCGAATGTTCGCGATCGAGACCGACACCGATCTCGCTGCCCCGGTACCGAACCCGCGCAAGCCCGCGCACATGATGTGGGCTCACGTCCAGGCCGCGCTGTGGGATCGCAGCTATTTCCTCTACGTCTCCGAGAACTACACCGAACGCGACCGCGATCTGCTCGCACCTCCCTCACCGGTCATCCGCGCGGGCAGCGCACGGCAGGGGCGCTACGCCGCTCTCGACGACGCCGCTCAGAGCCTGCTGGGCGAGGACACCACTGACGCAACGCGCGGTGATCGCCGCCGAGGTCCTCGCGGTCGCTGGACCAACTTGGCCAAGCGGATCACTCCCGCCGACCAGAAGGACTTCGCGCGCAAGCGGACCGGCCTGGCGGTGCCGAGCGACTACGACGAGTTCCTGCCCTACACCGAGCTCGATGTTGCCGAGGACACCTGGCAGGGCTCGGGGCTGGATTATGACCTCGCCGCGATGAACCCGTACCACGGTTGGCCGTGTGTCGGCTGCTGGATCGACCGCTGCGACAACGACCTTCGAGTGGTCCACCTCGTCGACGGTCACCGGGTCAGCGACGACGGCCTGTGCCGCGACTGCCGCGATGACGGCCGCCCAGGCATCGCGCCGCTCCCCGCTCCCTGGGGATTGCAGGAGTTCGTCCAATCCCGCTGCGCGCACATCGCGGCCACCCATCCTCGGCAGGCTCGCGCTCTGCTCGACCGTATCCGTGCCGCCGCCGCGAACACCGGGCTCACCTGGCGCATCATCACCCGCTGGATGGCGATGAACCTCGAGCAGCCCATCACCGCGCGCCCCGCCCCACGCACCCCCGCCCGGCGGCGACAGCCCGCCGCCCTCGGAGCCGGACAACGAATCGGTCGCTGCGACCGCTGCACCACACCCGGCGTCGTACACGCCGACAGCCTCTGCACCTCATGTCGCGCCGAGATCGCCCAGCGCCGAGGCACTACCGCCGCCTGAACAACGCCCGATCCCGGTTCGCCGTGGCCGCGTCACGCCACGGCGGACCGGGCCCTGTCGCTGCCCAAGTCCCCCGCAGTCCAGCACTCATTGGAGACCGCAGAATGAACCACTTCGTTTCCGAAAACTGGGCCTGGATCGTCCTCGTCGTCTGGTTCGCCGTCGTGCCGACCCACTGTCAATCCCATTGCCAGCACTGCTGTCCCAGACCGCGCCGGTTCGATGTGGATCGACGCTCGTAGCAAACCGGTCTCTGGCGTTCTGATCGCCGAGCGCCGACGAGCCAGCGCCGACTGGACTTCGACGCACGACCCCGATCCCGGTCCGCCGTGGTGACGACATCCTGCGGCGGACCGGCCACCAACCCCTCCTCCCAACTCAGGAGCACCGCATGCCCCGGTCCGTACTCACCCGCATCATCGCTCGCCTCACGCCCCCGCTCCGAGCACCGCACTGCCCGCGCATCAGCGTCCACCTCAACCAGGACCGCAGCTCGCTCGAACGCGGCTACCACCCCGGCGATCCCCTCACCCTCGTGTACCGCCACCGCATGCCTGCCCTCGCCCCCGCCACCACCGACCGGGTCATCCTCGACAGCATCTTCCTCGCCATCAACGACTGCCCCGCCCCCGGCTACGACCATCTCGATCACCACTGGGCCGCCCTCGGCCTCCGATCACTCTCGATCGGCGACGTCGTCGTCATCGGACGCCGCGCCTACGCCTGCCAGCACTTCGGCTGGGACCGTATCCGCACCCGCGTATGACCCGACCTGCATCCGACTCCGAGCTGAGCCGGGACAGAAGCTCTACCTCCGTCCCGGCTCATCCACCCCGCGCTACCCTCCTCAGCCCCGCCGCCCACCCCACCATCGAACTCTCCTCACTGCTCAGTCCGCATCTCCATAACCCTCTCCGCTGCCCTCACCTCACCCACCTCTCACCTCTCCCCATTTTCGCAAGCAGACCTCTTGCATCCAGGATAACGATTCGATAACGACCAGCGGGTTTGGTGGATTTGACACTATCGAGATGGGTCCGACGCCTGGACTAATTCGAATAGCAGGCGCTTGCTGGAGGTATGACCGCGACCATTCATAAAGTCGTGGCAGGCAATGGGTATCAATATTATCTCCGCAATGTCGCCGCGAACGATGTCTCCTCTCGTGGCCGTTCCAGCCTCGCTGACTATTACTCCGCGCACGGGGAGGCTCCGGGGCGCTGGCACGGCTCCGGTTTGGCGGCGTTAGGGCTCGACACGGGCGACGAGGTCACCGAAGATCAGATGAAATCCCTGTTCGGGCTGGGCCTTCATCCGAACGCCGACGCGATCGAGGACCGTGTCTATGGCGAGCAGATCCGCCTCGGTGCCAAGCACAAAGATGCCGTCCGCGCGGCTCGGCAGGCGAGTCGTTTAGGTAGCCCTTTCCGGGTTTATGCCGATGTTTCCGAGTACAGGAAACAGTGTGCGCGTGCGTTCGCCGAGCACAATAAGGCGCACGGATGTCACCCGGATGACGCTATTTCCGAGTCGGATCGCGCGCGGATTCGGACGCATGTCGCGTTCGAAATGTTCGTCGAGAAGTACGGTCGGCCGCCCGTTGATGCGCGGGAATTGTCGGGGTGGGTGGCGCGGAACTCGCGTCCGAACACCACCGCGGTCGCGGGTTTCGACATCACTTTCTCGCCGGTGAAGTCGGTATCAGTGCTGTGGGCGGTGGCGCCGCGTGCGGTGTCGGAGAAGATCGAGGCCGCCCACCACGCCGCGGTCGAGGATGCGTTGAGGTGGTTGGAGCACAACGGGATCTTCACCAGGCTCGGCCGTAACGGTGTCCGGCAGGTCGATGTCGAGGGCGTGGTCGCGGCGGTTTTCACGCATCGGGATAGTCGCGCGGGGGATCCGGACCTGCACACTCACGCGGTGATGGCCAATCGGGTGCGCACGCTCGATGGCCAGTGGCGCACCCTCGACGGCGCGACGATCTACGCGGCGTTGGTGACGGTTTCGGAGATCTACAACACTCGCCTTGAGCATCATCTCGAACGGATGGTCGGGGTGGAGTTCGCCGAACGTGCCGGCCAGGACCCGGCCAAGCGGCCGATCCGCGAGATCGTCGGTATCCCCGCGGAGCTGATCAGCGCGTGGTCGCGGCGCGATACCGCGATCACCACCCGGCTCGGACAGCTGGCCGCGCAGTTCCAGACCCGTCACGGGCGTGAGCCGACGCCGAAGGAAATGTTCGACCTGGCCGAGACCGCCACGCTGCAAACCCGCCCGGCCAAACACCTGTTGCGCTCGCTCGCCGAGCAACGCCGCACGTGGCGGGCCGAAGCCGGGCAGCTGCTCGGTGGCCGGGACGCGGTGGCGCGCATGGTGAGCGCGGCGTTGAATCCGATCCGGATTCCCCGTCCGAGGATCACCGACCAGTGGATCACCTACACCGCGCAGCGGGTGGTCGAGGTTGTGTCCGAGCATCGCGCGACCTGGCAGGCGGCGAATCTGCGCGCGGAAATCGAACGCCAACTCCGCGGACAGGTCACCGGCGAGGACTGGGAACGCGTCGCCGAAGCGGTCTTGGCCGAGACCATTTCCCCCGCGCTCGCCGTCGCCCTGGACGATCCGGACCTGACCGATCACCCCGAACTGCGCACGGTCCCGACCGGGTTGCGGCGGCGCGACGGCGCCAGCGTCTACTGCTCGGCACTATCGCAGCGCTACACCTGCGCCGAAACGTTGAGGGTCGAGGCGCGGCTGATCGAGATGGCAAGCCAGCCCGGCGCACGCCAGCTTCCGCCCGACATCGTCGCGGCTGCGGTGCGCGACTACAACACGGCCAACCCTGAGCGCGCGCTCAATACCGGGCAGATCAGCGTGATCGAGGGGTTCGCCCGGTCACCGTTGCGGGTCCGCACGACCAATGCGCCCGCCGGGTCGGGCAAGACCACCGCGATGGCGGTGCTGGCCGATGCCTGGCAGCGCGGCGGCCGCCACGTCCTCGGACTCGCCCCGACCGCGGCCGCCGCCGCGGTGCTCGGTGAGTCGATCCACGTACGCGTCGAGACCGTCGACAAGGTCCTCGACGTCCTGGCCAACCACACACCCGGGCTCGACAACGCCGCGCTCGATCGCGAATTTCCGCCGCCGTTGCCGCAATGGATCCTCGATATCGACGCCGAGACGTTGGTGATCGTGGACGAGCACGTCAAAATCGGCAACCGTAAACGTCTCCGCCTGCTCGAGTTTCTGGCCGGTCGCGGCGCCACGATCCGCTGCCTCGGCGACCCGCGCCAGCTCTCGGCGATCGAAGCCGGCGGTGTCGACGCCGACATGGAGGCCGCCGCCCCCGAACCCGCGCTCACCCTGACCCACGTCGTCCGTTTCCACTCGACCGCCGAAGCCACGGCGAGTTTGCAGCTGCGCGAGGGCGATCCGACCGCGCTGGGCTGGTATCTGGACAACGGCCGCGTCCACGCCGGCCACCACGGCGCCACCCACGATGACGCGTTCACCGCCTGGAGCGCCGATCATCTCGCCGGCCGCGACACCATCATGCTCGCCGCCAACCACACCGTGGTCAGCGAACTCAACGCACGAGCGCGCGCCGAACGCCTCGCCCGCAGCGGCACCGAGCCCGGTGCGTGCGTGCTGCTGATCGACAACAATCTGGCCTCGGTCGGGGACACGATCCGCACGCGCCGCAACAATCCACGCCTCCGTGTGGGTGCCCGCGATTGGGTGCGCAACGGCTACGCCTGGACCGTCACCGCCGTGCACGAGGACGGAAGTCTCACCGCGATCCATCAACGATCCGGTGCCGAACCCGGCGAGAGTGTGTGGCTTCCGGCGGACTATGTCGGCGAACATGTGCGCCTCGGGTACGCGACAACGATCGATTCCGCGCAGGGAATCACCGCCGACACCTGTCATGTCGCGCTCACCGGCGCCGAGTCGCTGCCACAGCTCTACGTCGCGCTCACCCGCGGAATCTATGCCAATCACGTCTACGTGCCGACCGCGTTGGACGGTTCGGAAGGCTCGTTCTGGTCCGAACCCGCGGTCTATCCGCGCACCGCGGTGGAGATCCTGTGCCGCGTTCTCGGCCGCGACGGCATCCAGAAATCGGCGCACACCATGCGGCGCGACGCCCTGGATCCGTATCAACGCCTCGCGCGCGCACTCGATATCTACCTCGACGCGATCGGTCTGGCCGCCGAAAACGCCCTCGGCGCTGAGGCTCTCGAACGCCTCGACGCCGCCGCCGACACGATCGTTGCAAACCTCACCGACTGCCCCGCCTACCCGGTCCTGCGCCAGCACCTGGCCACCATCGCGCTGTCGGGTCGCGACCCGATCACCGCGCTGCGCGAGGCCGCCAACGAACGCGAACTCGTCACCGCCGCGGACGTTGCCGCCGTGCTGGACTGGCGCCTGGATTCCACCGGCAAGCATTCCGCCGGCCCCGGACCGTTGCCGTGGGCCGCCGGAATACCCGACGGACTTCGCCGCGATCACGACGCCATCCAGCTCGGTGCTCGCGCGCAGATCGTCACCGACCTCGCCCAGCAGATCCGCACCGACGCCCGCACCTGGACACCCGCGACCGCGCCGCGGTGGGCGCGACCGCTGCTCGGCGTGGATCCCAAGTTGGTCGAAGACCTCGCGGTCTGGCGCGCCTCGCTCGACGTCGAGGACCGCGACATGCGCCCGACCGGACGCCCCCGCTACAGCGTCCTCGAACGCGAACACCAGAAACTCCTCGACACCCGGGTGGACATTGCTCTGGGCGATCAGCACAACCCCGCCAACAAATGGGCACCGGTCCTCGAACACATCGACGCGCGCATCACCGCCGACCCGTGGTGGCCGATCATCGCCGACAAAATCGACGTCGCCGCCCGCGCCGGCATCGACATCGCCACCCACCTCGCCGACGCCGCACCCACCCGGCCGCTACCCGATGAGATGCCCGCCGCCGCGCTGTGGGCACGCCTGGACCTCGAACCCTCCGCCCTCGACACCCCCACCGGTGACACCCTGCGCCCGGACTGGATCCCCGACCTGCACACCGTCCTCGGCGAAATCACCGCCGAACACGTCATCGCCGACCCCGCGTGGCCTCGCCTCGTCGCCGCGATCGACCGCGCCCTCGGCCACGACTGGACACCCCACGACCTGCTCGCCACCGCCTACGAACTCATCCTCAGTGCCCAACCCGACGACGCACCCGCACTACGCCCCGACCAACTCGCCCTCGCCCTCGCCTGGCGCATCGACGCCCTCCACCACGACACCACCGACCCCCAACCCACCAACATCGCGGACTCGACCATGAACCCACACCACGACCCACCCGACCCCACACCATCCACAGCACCCCACGACCACACCACCGAACCCCCGCCCGCCCAGCCGTCCACACCGTCGCCGGCCGCCGAGGCGCCCTCGGTGATGTCGGATCAGATTGCCGTCGTCGCGGTCCTGCTCGGATCCGGGGACACGACGGCGGCCCGGCACGCCTTCGATGCGCTCACCCGCACTCTGACCGACGAGCAACGCGGCATCGTCGAACGCGTCGCCACCACGCTGTACCGGTATCCGTTCGTCAACGCCGTCGCCCGCTTGCAGTGGGCGGCAAGCCGATATCCCGAACACCGCGATCTCATCAACGCCTGCACCCCCGCCCAAGACCCTCACACGTATCGGCCAACGGTGCTGCACCCCACACACCGCCCCGAGCGCGACCAGCGCAACGTCCCCGCCCAAGACCATGACAACCACATCGACTCGACCCGGACCCGTCCCCTCGCCTCGGACGCCGAAGTCGTTGCCGCACACCAGCACCAGGACTACCTCGACACCTATGGCGACGTCGACGACGACCCCGGCCACGGTGAGGACCAGCAGCAATGGCCCATCCCCCGCGGCGTCGTCCATCACTACTACGTCGCCAAGGAACATCGAGATCTGCTCCCCCACCAACCCGCATATCCCGAAGACGAACCGGACTACGACCGGTTCGCCACCCGCAACACCCGAGCGCTACCGTGTGTGACCTGCGGGATCGGGCGCGCCGTCAACGACACCATCCCCAAACCGCCACGCCGAAGCGACGACGGCCTCTGCGGAGAATGCCGCGACAACAACGCGGCCCCGATCCCCGACCACCACCCCAAAGACCACATCCGCACCCGCTGCCACCACCTCGCCGCCACCCACCCACCCGACACCCTGCGCGCGCTGCTGCGCCGCGACTGGCACGCCGCCCGCACCCTCGCCGAACGCCTCGCCATCAGCTCCTGGGCCGAAACCCACCTTCCGCCCGGCCCCGCTCAACACCCCATTCTCTCCGACCCGACCGAACAGAACCCCTTCGCTTCGTACAGCGACACCCGGATTCAGCAACAGATCGACGACCTCGAACTCCGGATATCTGTCATCGATGACGACGCCGCCCTCTACGGCCCCGCTCCCCAATCGCAAGGCCAGGACACCGAATCCGCGGACACGCTTCGCCGCCACCACACCGCCCAGGAAGCGATCCGAACCGCCCGCGCTGCCGAGAACACCCACCACCAAACTGTGCGTGATCTGCACGTCATCAACACCGAAATCGATTCTGCCCGTGCACGTCTGGACACGATCCCTGGATACCGCCGAAGCGCACGCCACGAGCTACAGGCCCACATCGACACCCTACTGACCCAGCAGCAAAACGCCCTCCAAGCGCGAGAATCCGCGCGCACTACCGCACGCGCCGCACAACGAGAGGCCACCCTCCACGCCGGCACTCCCGACCACTGGGACCAAATCCTGGCCAGCACACCTCCAGAACACACTGAGCATCGCCCCGTACCAGCTCGCGATTCAAACACCGATCGCCAAGACCAGTCCGATGACTACCGCCGCCAAATCACCCGACTCCGCACCGAACAACTGCGCCGCACCAACGCTAGCCAATCCGACGAACAACCTCAGCAATCCACTACCCAAGAAGACAATGCGCTCGATGTCATCAGCTCACCGCGTCCACCCCAGCCTGAGGACGGCGCAGGTCTCTAGTATGCACGACTGATCTAGGACTTAGGCAGCGATCGACCGGTGGGCCGCCAAGGCTGACACGGCCGAACGCGGCGCCTGTGTTTCAAGATGGCGAGCCTTATCGACCGGCGAAGGGTGCACCGCATTCTGGTACCGTGGCTGACGTCGATCACGTCGACGCGGCCTGGCGAGGGTCGTGGTGTGTTGCTCCGGGGTCCCGGTTGCTGTGATGCACGGCGAGGGGTGTGGGGCACCCGCATCGCAACTGCGCAAAGTGTCGTACCTAAACAAGGTGTGTGACCGTGCGGACCGGGCCGCAGATTGGATCACGCATGCCCTCCACAACGCGTCGACACCTTCGCGACATCCGTATGGCCTACACCCGCGAGGACTGTATGGCCGCCGGGGCCGGGATCAGTAGGGCCGGGATTAAGCTCGGTACCGCTGGACTCACCGATTGCACACCGCAACAACGCCGATTCAGAGCCCTGTTTGCGTTGAGCCTCTTGAACTTTGATAGCGCCGGCCGGCCGCAGCCGATGGTCAGCGTCTACAACGCAAGCACCTTTCTCTGCTACTCGATGGTCGTGTCGCCCCGTTTTGACCGCCTGGTCTTTATCGTGCCCGGTGCCGCCGAGAACGTCGTCGGCCGCGTGCTCGGAAGCCCAAGTTCTCTCCGATCCGGCGTGCCTGGGTTGAGGCTGGAAGCGGTCGGTAAGGCGTTCGGTCGCACCTATGGAGAGAGCTTTCATTTACTGCATCTTCCCACCGGGGCTCGGGTCATCGTCGCCGCCAGCTCAAACTTCGAGGCCATAGCCAACTGCGCGAGGGACCCAGAGACACTGGACCACTTTCCTGGGCCAGATTTGCCGCTGGCCGACGTCGAGCGCGAGGCCCTGGAGGGCGTACCCGCGATGACGTTTGAAATCGAAGCCCTTCTGGCAGCCTTGGTGAGCTACCTCGATGTCCGAGATCCGGAACGGCAGTGGGCGACCGGCATGTGGTGGGGCGACCCGATCGGCCGCCCCAAGCGTCCAGGTCTGGCTCCTTCGTTCGAGCGATTCGCGCAGCTTTGGGGCTATGGCGACAGCTGGAAACTGAAGTGGAACGGCTATCCGTATCCCGAGGATCTGATCAGCTGCTTTACCTCCTCCACTGTCGGACTGCCCGGAGCCTCTGCTGTGAAGCAAGCCGATGCTTGGCGCATCCGGTTGGGTGAGTCGTCGCTAATGCTTCAATACGGCGGGATCTGCCCTGCTGCGGGCGGTCGGAAGAGCCAGCGTAGAAGGGACTCCTGATGCCGGCATGGTCTTCCGCGGTGGCTCTGGCCGTCGGGATGAGCGTTCCGCTCGCCTCGATTCTCATTGTGGTCTACATGGGCTTAGCAACGGCAGTAGCACTGTTCCACCCCGATGACTGTCGGCGGCGAGACGCACGCGCTGTGCTTGCTTGCCTCGCCGATCTCCTCGCTTGAGGTCGTCGTGATCGGCCCGTCCAGCCTGACTCTGCGGCCAGACACGGAGCACGATAAGGCGCTGCGGAGCTACGGCCGCTAAAGCAACACAGCTGGAGCCGTCAGGCTCCTCCCTGCTGCCCCTCGCGTACAAGCCCAGCATGGGGCCGGGTAAAACTGCAAAGCGCGCGGCCACGGTTTCAAGACCGAACTCATCAAACCACGCGACCTGTGCAGTCGGATCCTCCCCGCGTGCGCGGGAAGCACATCCGCAGCACCTTCAACGGGCGGATGTTGTCCGGATAATCCTCGCGTGCGCGGGGAGCACGGCGCAACGTCATCGGCCCAGTACAGCGAGTCCGGGTCATTCCCGCGTTCGCGGGGAGCACGCCGATGAGCAGCTGCTGGAGTTCGCGGGCCGCGGGTCATCCCCGCGTGCGCGGGGAGCACGACCAACATCTTTCTTTCGACTCCCCCGCCTGAGGGTCATCCCCGCGTGCGCGGGGAGCACATGCCGGGGCGCGTAGCGCCTCGTTTCATCTCGGGGTCATCCCCGCGTGCGCGGGGAGCACTCGAAAGTGGTCGACGGAATTGTGAACTTGGGGCGGGTCATCCCCGCGTGCGCGGGGAGCACGATCTGGTGATGCGGAACGCTCTGCGTCACGCCGGGTCATCCCCGCGTGCGCGGGGAGCACCCATCGCGCAGGTGTGCAGGCCACGCTGATTGCCGGGTCATCCCCGCGTGCGCGGGGAGCACGCCAGCCAGTACCTCCACCACATGGAGCCACCCGGGTCATCCCCGCGTGCGCGGGGAGCACGATCGAATTCGGCGACGCCACCAAAGCCGAGGAGGGTCATCCCCGCGTGCGCGGGGAGCACACTTGTTGACCTGGCCTTTTCTAACGGCTGCGCACGTTTTTGATTCGGTTTGCTTCGTCGCACACGAGGTGCCGGCTCCCGAGTTCGTTACTTGGGTTTGAACTTGCGTCGAGCTGCGCGGCGCCGCCATACCGTCTCGGATTGTTGTTCGGCTTGGTTTGTCGAGCGGTTTTTGGCCGCTGATGGCGCTTGGTTAGCGGGTATGTAGTCCGGGACGGTCGTGCGCCGCATGAGTGTCAGGCCGTCGTGGTCCACGGGGGTCCAGTCGTGTCCGTGCACTTTGAATGCAAGGCGTTGTTCATTGCGTGCGCTGCACACCATGATCGCCCGCCCGTCGGCGACGAACTCGATGATGCGCTGCCACATGAGTTCTCGGACTCGCAGAGAGATGTTCCCGACGAATACCCCGGGACTGATTTCGAGTAGCCAGCGAGTGAGGTGTCCACGCAAACCTGGCGGCACGGCGGTAAGAACGACGATCGTCAAAAGTCGTCTCCGTATCCCACCCCGCCGGCCACTGGGGCGTCTCGGTCGTCCCATAGTGAGATCACGTCGAAGTCAAAGTCTTCGAAATCCGTTGCCTCAAGACCGCTATCGTCACGCAAGAGCTTTTGAATGTCTCGCGCAGATCGTTCGAGAAGTTTTCCGCTGTACACCGCATCGCGTACTCGTCGGCGGGTCACTGCGCTGAGGTCTTCGGGTTCTTCTGCGGCGATATCGAAGGCGATCGGGATAGTCAGCTCGGCTTTGTACAGGTCTGCGATGTCGTAGACGAAGGAGCGGTGGTGGCCGGTGTGGACAAACCCGAGGGCAGGGGAACATCCGAGGGCGACGATGACCGAGTGAACGATGCCGTACAGGGCCGAGTTCGCCGCCGATAATGCCCGATTGATCGGCTCGCCAGCATCCCAATCCTCTTTGTCGTAGTTGCGGCGGGTCCATTCGACTCCTGTCCGCTCAGCATGCTGACGATAGACCGCGCGTACTCGGGCACCTTCTCGTCCTCGTAGCTGCTGCATCAGCAGACTGGATACATCTTCGCCGGGAAAGCGCATCGCATACATCGCGCGTGCGACCCGCAGGCGTGCATGAGTGTTCGTCACTGCCTGTGCTTGGGCCTCGAGCAGTCGCGAGCTTCGGGACAGAGCTACGCCGTGCGCGTAGTACCGCACACCGCGCTCACCCACCCACACCACTGTCGATCCGCTATCGGACATCAGCGAAATCGCTTGGTGGGTAATGGTTGTTCCAGGACCTAGCAGCAACACACCGACTGATGCGGCGGGGATGTGGGTGGTGCCACGTTCGTCGGTGGCCGTTATCGCGTTGCTGTCCCGGTTGACTACGCATTTGTCCAGGTACAGAAACGAGATCCGGTCTGAGATCCGCACCAATTCCTTGGACTCCGACGTGCGGCGGCCGATGGTGTTCATTGCGGACTACCGGGTTCGGCCGGATAGGCGAGGGTCATTAGCCCGCATCCATAGGATTTGGCTCGCCCGATACCGAAGGTGAGTGAATTCTTCAGTGCGGCAACGTCGGTGACTTCGAGCATGCCTTCGAAGGTTGCGGTGGAGATGGTGATGCGTCCCGCGCCTCGGGTGAATCGCCGCACTCCGCGGTCGGTGATGGCGAGTTCGACTTCGCTCTCTGTCGCGTTGTCTGCGTTGCGGGGCAGGATCTGGAATCCGAGTCGTGGGGTGCGGTCGAGTAGCCATTGTTCTTGCTGGCGGATGGTGACGTGGGCGAGTGGTTTGGTGTCGGTCCAGCCTTCTCGGCGGGCGGAGTGTACGGGGTTGGCGGTGAGTCGGAATTGCCATTGCTGGCCGAGGGTCAGTCGGTCGAGTAGGCGGTCATATGGTTTGGTGTCCCATGTTTCGGTGGTGGGCCAGCCTGCTTGTTCGATGATGTGGGTGAAGTCGGGTTTGTCGGGGCTGGCAACGTACAGGATCACTCGGTGGGGTCCGTAGTTGTCCAGGCGCCATAGGATTCTGCCTTCGTCGCTGGGCGTGGTGTCGGCGAATCCACTGCACACGGCGGCATGCAGGGCTTGGGGGGACAACAGCAGTAGCCGCGCGCCGCGGCGGCGTGGGTTGATCTGCATTCTGGTCAGGAACATCGCGTTATGCCTCCAGGACCGACATGGCGTCGTGGCCGGTGGCCGGTGCGGTGGTGCCGTGCGGGTTTGGGATTTTCACGGTGCCACGCACGATGTTGCGCCATTCGTATTGGCGGTGGTTCGGGTCGAAACTGACTGGGGTGTCATGGATTGCTTCCCCGGTGAGCTCGCCTTCGGCCGCGTCGCGGACCGTTGCCAAGGTGACAAGAGTGTCGCGGGTGCGTTTCTGGACTCGGGTGCTGGCCAGCCACGGCTGGGTGGTCAGCGTGGTGTCGAGGTCTGTGTCGAAGACTCCGAGCGCGATCGGGCCGGCGGGTGGGCACGATCGGCGTCCGAGGTAGAGCGGGAACTCGGGGCTGCGCAGCGCGGCGTCGATGGCGGTGACGAGGTCACGCTCGCCCTCGAGCACAGCGAGGTAAGCAGCATCGGAGATGTAGTACCGATACGACAGCGGCAGCGAGGTCCAGCTTGTGGATCCGTCACGTTCGCGTTTGGGCTTCTGCGCGGTATGGAAGTCGCGCAGAAGTTGCCCGGGTTGGTCGAGACGGACACCGAATCGTAAGCCCAGCAACGATTCGAGAGGGTCGGTGCGCCGCAATCCTTTGGCCGCGGCGACGAGTCCGAGGACGCCGCTCTTGGTGGGTGCGGTCTCGGTGTCGCGTCGCACGAATTTGCTGCTGGCGCCCCAGGATTGCAGGGCTCCGGCCAGCCGCAGCGCGACGACGCTCACTGCTGATCTCCCAGCCTTGCCTCAACCAGTGCTGCGAGCTGGTCCACCAGATCGGTGAAGCTGACGTTGTCACCGAGGTCGTCCAGGGCCCCGGTGTCGGACCCGAGCCGCGTTACCCAGCCGGTGGCGGGGGTTTCGTTATAGGCGCGTTGGATCTCTCGTGCCTCGTCACGCAGTGCATCGGCAGCTCGCTTGACTCGCCCGCCGGTGTTGGACTCGCGGATCGGGTGTTCGAAGGCTCCGACCAGATTGATCGGTTGAGAGTCGCGGACCAGTACGACGACGGCTTCGGGCAGGGTCCGGTTGGCGAAGGTGTTTTGTTTGCCGGTCGGCATGGAGCGCACAAACGATGTCACGAATGCGGTCACCGCACGCCGGGTCGCTTCACGGTCTCCGAGGTTGTCGTAGAGGCGATTGACGTCGACCGTGGCATATCGGTACAGGGTCGAGGAGTTGAACTCGACCGTGCCGATCATCGCGGCACCGGTCTCGTCATCACCGATGTGGTCATCGACGGCGGTGAAGTAGTCGAATTCGGTCTCGACCGGATGAACGCTGATGGCGTGCGCGACTTGGACCGCGGCGTCGACGTTGAGATCGGCTTGATCGGCGACCATGCGGCCGAACAGGGCGATATCGACCGAGTGGTCACGATCTGCCAAGTCTTTGACCTTGGCTTCCCGCAACGCTTTAGTGACATCGTCGGTGGCGGCTGCGGCGACAGCGGCGTGGGCCAGCGCGGTGATTTGATGTTTGCTGAAGAACACCAGGTATCCGGCTTCGTCGGTGGCATCCTTTTTCGGCGGCTTGACCTTGATTCCGATCTCAGCCATCACCGCAGATGCCAACTCAAGCGCACGTGGTTCCAGATCGGTTGCACGGGACGTGATTTCGGCGCCGAGGAGCTCGACGACGCGTCGGGTTCGTACACCGAGTTCGGACTGGTCGAGGTGGTCTCCGAAGGCGACGCGGGTAGCGCGTTTCCAGGCTTGGCTCGAAACTCGTGCGCGGCGTACGCCGCCGTAGATGGCGGTTTTCGGGCTGCCGGTGTCGTCGCGGTTGAGGTTGCTCGGTGGCACGGTTTGCAGGATGTGCAGGTCGATCAGGGTTCGGTTCATCAGCTCGGGCGCCTTTCGATCGTCACTGTTCAGCAGATTCGGGGTCGGACTCACTCGGTTGTGGGGTGCGATAGAACTCGCGCCCCCACGCGAGCCGCACGTGTTGTGCACGTGCCGGCGTGAGCAGCCCGGTGATGTCGTCGGCGAGCCGCGCGTAGTCGAATCCTTGTTTGGCGGTACGCAATTGCGTCACCAGCCCGCGGAGGTGTGCCAGCACCTCGTCGATCGATTGGGCGGTGGCAACAGCCATGAATCGGCGAGTGACCGCTTCGGCGCTTCGGCCCTCTGATTGTGCGAGTATTCCTACCGCCCGACCGAAGGACACTCCCGGAGCATGGGCACGCACAGGCATCGACTGCTGGTGCGCGGCAAACAATGTCAAGGCCGAGTGCGCGGCCTGCTCGGCAAAACTGGGTTCCAGATCATCGACGCCGTCTGCACCGTGGAGCGAGGCCGGCACCGCGGCGATAGTCGAGTCCCAGATCTCGGGAACACTGCCCGCCGACTTACCCAAGCCTCGGCGAAGCTTGGCCAGCTCCGCTCGAGCGAGCGGAGATCCGCGTAAGTAATCCTCCTGCAACCTGTTCAGCCGCCAGTCCAGGGCCGCACCCAAGGGACCTAGGCGTCGACGAATAGGTTTCGCAGTCGATTGCGGGGCGTTCTCGAGCGCGGTCACGCCAGCACCATCTCCTCTGGTGTCGAATCGTCAGGCCGGATATCGTTGAGAGGTAATACTTTTCGTAATGCCGAGCGGAGCCACAATTCGGCCCGGGAGACATTGAGCAGCTGCCCGCGGACCTCTCGCCCAACCCATGCAGCGGGCGGGGCAGCCGTAATCAGTTCCATGACAACGGGGTAGGTCGTATCACGGACAATTCGCTGCCATTGCGCCCGCGCATCATTCAAGTCGGTGCTGGGAGTCAGTGCAGCCAACCACTGCCGATAGCAGCCATCCAGGGCCGCATAGAGCCGCTCCCGTGCCCGCTCACCCGCGCCCGACTTGGGTGCGGCTCCTGCGGCTTGGGCGATGTTCTCCGCAAAACTCCACACCGCGAATGCAGCATGCTCGGCATCGTCGACAGCATTCGTGGCCATCTGCCCGACAGCAGGCTTGTCCTGGCGGAGCAAGATCACCGGCAACGGCAGCAGGTCCTCGACGATCTCGGCGAACGTGGCGCTCTGCGCACCATATTCGGCTCCCACTATCCGCACGCGAGGCGTATACCGTTCCGGCAAAAGGCCTTTGGAGCCTAAGTCTCCGATCCACTGAAGAATCCCCGGCGCGAGTCGCGGCTGCGGATCACCACCACGGCTCGTGCCGCGACCGGAAACAGTCGGCAGCATCGCGCCGATGCCGCGCCAGACCAAACGCTGCGGATCATGGGTCAACGGCATATAGACGACGGTCTTGTGTTTCTTCGACTGCGGTTCGCTGTAACGCCAGCAAGTGTGCGGATCCATGTTCTGCCGGTTCTGCGGCACGATCCGATCACCGTTGGCCAGCACAACCCCCGTAACCCCGGATCGATCGCCCACCAATCGGATTCGGCGCGTCTGCCACGTATACAGATCGATCGCCCCATTCGGCGGACGTTCCTTCCACGCCGGCGAATCAGGATCGCGCTCCCACGGAGGGATATCGCGAGCTCCACCGATATTGACGTACGGGTTGTCTTCGTAGGCAACAAGATTCAGCAACAACGTTTCCCGGAGGTCCTTGCCTTGGGGAAGCACTCCCCCGATCTGCCCCGACCAGCCGGTACCGATCGGGTACCCCTTACCGTTCTTGACGGTGTCGTCGCCGACCGCGCCGGACTTGATACCCGACGGGTCGAAGGCATGCGCGTGCACCAACCAGCGCGCCGCCTCCGACGCCTCGATCCGTCGAAGACTCACGGCGGACCGCGTAGTGAAGAAAGGCTGCCCGTTCGGCACATCCGCAACGATCTTCTCCAGCCCCGACACCTCCCCCTTCTCGGTCTGCAGACTCGCGACCTGAAAGAACGGCGCCTCATCATCGAACAAGTCGAACCGATTACGCAGCGGATCGACATAGGCCCGAACGCGATCCAGCGCCAACCCACCCTTGTCATCCCACAGCTCTGCCCATTGGTCCGCATCCGTCGGCCCCTCAAGAGCCCGATGCATTATCGCCAGCAGCAACCGCGTTATCGCGAACCCCTGGGTCGGCACCTCCCCACCGATCGTCGTCAAATCCTCTGCCTGCTCAACTAATTCGAGGATAGATAGCTCCCGCTCACGACCGTCGCGACCCAGCACGACGATCCACGGCTCGTCCAGCAAGTTGAAGTCAGTTTCGTCGTATCTACTCATTGGAGTTCCACTTCCAAATCGGGTTCCGAGCAGGACCTCATCTAATCGACCAAACGATCCAGAACGCTGATGGACGCGAAGGTGGCGGCTAGCTTCGAGGCAACTCCGAAACCGACTATGCCCAGAGTCACGCCAGTACCGGTCGCGGTCGCCGGCAGCATTGCCCAAGTTCGGAATCCGGCAGCTAGGCCAGCCCCCAGCCCAACCATCTCCGACAGCGCGCAGATCAGCAGCGTTCGCACTGTCAGCAATCTTCTCGCCCCCTCTGACGGCTGACTGAGAGCAGGAATCGGTAAACTCATCTTGTCTTCCCTCTCGCTACTTGACGTTGCATGGGAAGAAGGTCGGCTCCCGTTCCAGCGGGAGCCGACCACTCTGTAGTCGGCGGGCCGCCCTTCTTCTGGCTCGCCGTTAGTACCAGCGTGCCGACCCCGTGTGGCACGGGGAACAGTTGTCACCCGACGCCCAAATGCGTTGTTGCCCTGGATCATCCCGGCATACCTCGGGAACCAGTGACGCGGATAACACCAGAGGACAGTACTCGGGTCAAGTTGGAGACACAAGGGGCACCAACGCATTTGACCCTCGCTACAATCGGTCGGAGAACTCCAAACCCGAATCTCGTGCGTAGCGCACAGTTCGGTCGGCGATCTCTCCGAAACCGTCCTGGTCGAGCACCAAGGCCGGCAGACGATAGATGAGGGGCGAGAATTCCCATTCTTCTGGGGTCGCGGCCCACAGTTCGCGTTCCGCCTGTTCGGTGCTGAATTCGAGCGGCAGACGTAGCGAGCAGGTGGCGATGACCTGCGCCAGGTGATCCGATGGTGTCAATCCCTGCGGCACCCGAACGTGGCTGTGGTCCTCGGACAGCCACGACGGGATGAACCAGTCACCGTCGGCGTCTTGCTGAATCACGACCACTTCGAGGTTGGGTGCGCCGTCGCGGACTTGGCCTTGTCCTTGCGCATCGTCCTCGGTTTCGCCGATATCGGCGGCAATCCAGCCGACGAGGGAGTTTCCCGGTCGCGCAGGGTCTTTGAGCTGAAATGTCTCCGCATTCGCAGCACGGGTTGCACAACGATCGCGCCAGCGCTGTCGGGCGGTGCTCATGGCGTCCTGCCATGACTCCGGCCCGGCTGGCTGGGTTCCGTAGGCGTGCTGCACGAGTGGTGCGATGTCGTCGGGCAGGCTGATCGTCTGGCCGAGGTGCGGCAACAAGACTGCGGCTGCGCGGAGCAGTGGGTACTCGCCGTAGACGTACCGTGCCGCGGAGGGTTCCAGCTCGGGCGGGCTCACGGTGAAGTCCACACCCGCGATGTAGGCCTGGGCGCTACGGAGTCGCGGTGGCCGCTCGGCCTGGTGTGCCCCGCGCTGGTGACGGTGCAACCGGCCCATTCGCTGCAAGATCAGGTCGATAGGTGCCAGATCAGTGACCAGCAGGTCGAAGTCGATGTCGAGGGACTGTTCCACCACCTGGGAGGCGACGACGATATGCCGGTCAGGCCTGTGCTGGGCTCGATCAGGTGATCCGAAACGATCGAGAAGCTCTGCGTCCTTACGCATCCGATCCGCAGCGATGAACCGCGCATGCACCACCGTCACTTCACCGGGGAAGTGATGCTCCAATGCGGCGGCAGTGGCCAGCACACGGCGGACGGTGTTCCGGATGACCAGGACACACCCACCACCAGACAACTTCTCCTTCAGCAGTGCGACCAACGCATCCACATCGTCGTCGACCCTCCCGCCAAGAGAGCTCACCTGCACCGAGTTGCGTCGGCCCGAAGGCTCGACGCGGCGGTGCTGCACCGACTCTCGCGTCGTCCACGACAAAATCGGGTAGCCCACAACATCACTCACCGAAGGCACAACATTACGATCGACACCGCGCTGGTACGCCCGCATCAGCTCTTGCCGACGTTCTGCGGGCAACGTCGCCGACAGCGCGATCACTGGAACCCGATACGCGCCAAGCCAAGTCAGCACTTTCGTGAGGTAGGAATTCATATAAGCGTCATAGGCATGCACCTCATCGAGCACGACGACCTTGCCGGCCAATCCGAGATGACGCAGCATCAGATGCCGGGACTTCAACGCCGCGAACAGCAACTGATCGATCGTCCCGACCGAGAAGTTCGCCAGCTGGGCCTTCTTTCGCCCTGACAACCACGAGTGTGCTGTAACCGCATGGCGGGCAACCGTTTTGCTTCCCAGACCGTGGTCGCAGTCGATTTCGGCTCGGCCGCCCTTCCCTGCCTGGACCAGACCTTGGAACAGCCGGTTCAGCCGGGCCTTGCCATGGCCAAGAGTGATCGATCCGCCGACCTGATGGTCGTCGGCACCCAAACGGTCCAGCCAACCGACAACACGATCGAACATCGCGTCACTGGTGGCCTGCGTCGGTAGCGCTACCATCAATCCCCCTGCGCCCCAACGCTGAGCCATGATTTCCGCGGCGGCAAGGGCCGCCTCGGTCTTGCCCTCCCCCATCGGCGCCTCGATGATCAGCAACCCCGGTTCGCTCATCGCCCGCGCCACGTCACACGCCTCGGCCTGTACCGGTCGCACCGCCGCACCCGGCGGCAACGAGAACCGCGTCGCGAAGAACTCTGACACCTCATCCGGTATCACAGAGGGAGTCCATGGCATCGGCAGAGCCAACGCCGCCAACGCCCGACCCGACCGCTGCGGGTCATCCACATCCTCTGGCAAATCCCCAGTAAGGAAGCCCAGCAGATCCTCGTTACTGGCAATCCAATCCGACACGATCACGATCCCGGTCACCAACACCTGGAACCTCACCGACAACCTCAGCTGACCCCAACCGTCGAGGTAATCCAGCACCCCTGCACGTTCTGCCATGCGACACAACAACTCTCGCTGCACCTGAACCCACACCCCCTCGCCGAACAGGTGCGGATAGCTGTCCGGCAGCAGATAATCGTCCTCATCCGGTGGCGCGCCATGATGGCCACCGAGCACCACTCCCCACGCGACCGCCCACCGCCGAGACCAACCCTGATCCACCAACCAGCGAATCAGCAGATGATGGCCCGCAACCGTGTGGTGCGCCAGTTGCCGATCAACCATTTCACGCCGCACGAGAGGCATGTACAAGCCGCGCTCACGCATCCGCTGAGCAAGCCCTTCATGCTGAATCGCGAAGGCTGGCGTGGCCTTTCCAAGATCATGAACTCCCGCCAGGAACCGCACCGCGCACCGCGCCGCGCCGCGGTCGCCTCCCAATTCCTCCGCTAGCAGCTCGACCACGCTCGGTACCAGCCACCGGTCGAACAGATACCCCGCGATGTCAGCGGAATCATCCATGTGCTGCCACAACGGCAACCATTCACCAGCATCATTCGGCGACTTCGCCCACACCGAACGAGCAGCCTCGCTCAATACCAAGATCGACCCCTATCGAATGAATCACCCCAAAACGCGGGAGCTCACAACACTCTCGCATCCCCCACCGACAAGTTCCCGCCGCCTCCGGAATGCCCCGAAGCTCAACAACTTCCAGCAACGCTACTCTCGACATAAGGCCCGCGAGGCGCACTTCCAGCAATTCACAACTGAAGACCAATATGACCAGCCCGACCGGTACTTCGGTTCGAAGATCACATCCGCACATATCTGCCAATGGTCAGGTCATCCACGCACAAGGGCGCACATCACGTGGCCGGGCAAGCCGACTCGACAAGCAGGTCATCCCCGCGTGCGCGGGAAGCACCTTCCGCGCCGGTCAGCAGAAGCCGGTCTTGCCGGATCATCCCCGCGTGCGCGGGGAGCACGGGCGTGAGGCGGCTTGCGCTGTGCTCCAGTACGAATCATCCCCGCGTGCGCGGGGAGCACATGCGACAAGCGCGCCGTCGCGGTCGAACTGGCGGATCATCCCCGCGTGCGCGGGGAGCACTTCTTCTGCTCGGCGACAAGCGCGTTCATCGCCGGATCATCCCTGCGTGCGCGGGGAGCACTCCCCGAAGATCGCCGCGGTGCTGCTCGAGGAGGGATCATCCCCGCGTGCGCGGGGAGCACGTCTGTCACGTTCGATACCACGGTCTGAAATGCGGATCATCCCCGCGTGCGCGGGGAGCACATCGCGAGGTAGCGCAAAAACGCCGATTTCCCCGGATCATCCCCGCGTGCGCGGGGAGCACGCCTGCTCATCGTTCAGGGTGACGACGAGGGTCGGATCATCCCCGCGTGCGCGGGGAGCACAACATCCCCATCGTCGGGCGCATGCAGCAGTCCGGATCATCCCCGCGTGCGCGGGGAGCACACTTCTTGACCAGCCCGTTCTCATGACAGCTGGCGGTTTTTCAATCGATTTCGTCGGCCCGGAGTTTCACCCCTGCGCCTGCCGCGGTTGCCGACCCACTCGCGCCAGATTAGTGGCTAGACCTCACATCTGCTTCGCATCGATAAGCCACCACTTGCTCGGCTTCGATCAGCGAGCGCTCGACCACTCTCGCTCGAATTCGTCCTGGGTTATCTCTTCAGCCTCGAACTCGGGTTGGCTTGCGATCTCATCGACCGCGGCGATCGGTATCTCGGCGAGGCCGGCGGTGGCTGTTTCATGGTTTTCGTCTGCCCATTCCCGGTGTCCGTCGCGGTAGGTTTGGACGCGTCGGGTCTCGTAGTTGTCGTCGCCGACTTCGTGGAAGTAGGTGACCGGTTCGTTGTCGAAGTCGTGGTGCCAGGTGACTTTCACGTACCTCATCGGTCAGTTCCTTCCTGATCGGACGATTCGACCGGCGAGGTCGAGGGGCTCTGTGTTGGGGACGACGAAGACGCCGGGTCTGCCTTGGACGACGGTGAGTCCGGTGACGTCGATTTCGAGGAAATGGGAGAACTTGGCCCCGGCCCAGGGTACGCGGAGGAAGGCGGCCGATAGCTGTGCTGGTGTTCGGGTTCCGGGTTCGATGTCGGTGAGGTATTGCCCGTCTCCGTATCGGGCGTCTTTGGGGTTGTGCTCGCGTAGTGAGGGCCGTAGCTCTTGGCTGTCGAGGATCGCGTCGTGGCCTTGCTCGTTGGTGTAGTGATACAGCGAGTTCGGTGTGGGGTCCGCGGGTGTGTGTGCTGGGGATGGGCTCGACGGGTCGCCGGCTTGGGTGGTCGAGCATTCGTTCGGGATGAGCCCGAGAGGGTCTGACCACGTGGTGGGGTTGTGTGGGTAGGTGCTGGGGTTGGCCGAGGCGGTGAGGCCGAGTGGGTCGGTGGTGAGGTAGCGGCCGGTGGTGGGGTCGTAGGTGCGGTGCAGGTTGTAGTGCAGTCCGGTTTCCGGGTCGTGGATCTGGCCTGGATATCGCAGGGGTGTGGCGGCGTCGCCGGTCCAGGCGGTGTTGCCCCAGAGGTCGGTTGTGGCGGTGGCGGCGCTGTGGGCGGTGTCGGGGTCGATGAGTTCGGTCGGTGTGCCGACGAGGTCGGTGACGATGGCGTAGAACTCGCGGTCGACGGTGTCTTGGTCGGTGGTTTGGGTGATCGGGGTGTGGGTGTTCGGTTGGTATTGCCAGCGTGTGGTGGCTTCGCTGGTGGTCTGTTCGATGAGTTGGGTGCCGTCCCAGGTGTATTCAGTGCGCTCCAGAACGGCGCCGTCGGGGTCGCGGTGTTGTTTGGTGGTTCGCCGTCCGAGGGCGTCGTAGGTGTAGTGCCACCATTGATGGTCGGGGGTCCAGACGTCGGTGAGTTGGTCGAAGCTGTTATAGCGGTAGTGCCAGATATCCGGCTTGCGGGACAGCCTCGTGGTGGTCTTGCGGATCAGTCGGCCGGACTCGTCGTAGTGGTAACGGGTGCGACCGTCACGGATGAGCAGGTTGCCGCGGTACTCGCGCGCGCTGGTGCGGCGGTCGGGGTGCGGGATATCGCCGGGGGTGCCCCCGAGGACGGTACCCGGTGGGGTTTCGGTGGCGTTTGTGCTGCTCGGTCGGGTGTTGGTGATGTTGCTGAGTGCGTCGTAGGTGTAATGCTCGGCGAGCGCGTGGTCGTGGGCGATGGTGGTGACTCGGCCGATGGGGTCGAGGGTGTAGTCGTCGTGGCGCCGTTCGCGCTCGGCGTGGGCGAGACTGTGGCTGGTGAGGTATCCGTCTGGGCGGTAGGTGTATTCGTCATGGCGTAGCCGGCGAGGCTGGGGCCGAGACGTTGCTTCGAGATCCAAAGATGTGCGGGGAAACCCGGTCACGGTCTGTTCGGTGACGCGGCTCCCGCCGGAGAAGTTCTGGGTGACAGCGAGTTCCCCGACGTTCCAGCCTGCGAGTCGTCCTAGTGGGTCGTAGGCGAAGGTGAGGGCGTGGTCGTCGGCGGTGAGTTGGTGCACGCGTCCGGTGAAATCGTGTGTCCATGTCGTGGTGGTGCCGGTGGGGCTGGTTCTGCGGGTTCGGCGGCCGTGTGGGTCGTATTCGTGGCGCGTCGCCGGTTGGTCGTCGAGTTTCTGGGAAGCCAGTGCGCCGGTAGGCGTGTAGGTGAATTCCAGTGTGTGGGTGACGTTTTCACTGTTGCCGGTGATTGCGGTGAGGATTCGTCCTGCGGGGTCGTGGGTGTATCGGACCCAGTCGCCGGAGTCGGAGCCGATTTCGGTGAGCCGGCCGAGTTGGTCGTAGCTCTGGTGGCGGGTTTCGCTCGTCGCGGCGGTGATCGTGGTGCGGCGGCCGGCGCTGTCGTAGGTGTATCTGGTTGTGGCGCGGTTGTAGTCGGTTTCTTCGACTATGCGCCCGGTGGTGTCGTAGGTGTAGGTCCAGGTGTGACCGAGTGGGTTGGTGACGGTGCGGAGTCGGCGTTCGGTGTCCCAGGTGTAGCGCGTGAGCGAACCGTCGGGGTCGGTGCGGGTTGCGAGCAGGTCGAAGGCGCCGTAGGTGAATCGGGTGGTGGCACCG
This sequence comes from Nocardia sp. NPDC006044, assembly GCF_042871115.1. Taxonomy (NCBI): domain Bacteria; kingdom Bacillati; phylum Actinomycetota; class Actinomycetes; order Mycobacteriales; family Nocardiaceae; genus Nocardia; species Nocardia sp. NPDC006044. Next base: position 668,196 of record NZ_JBIAID010000001.1, on the reverse strand, counting down.
GCTCGGTTGGTGTGGGTGAGGATGTTGGCGTCGCCGTCGTAGGTCCATGACTCGGTGTGGCCGTCCGGGTCGGTGCGGGCGAGCAGTCTGCCCTGTGGCGACCAGTGGTAGTGGGTGGTCTGGCCGAGGGGATTGCGGACGCGGGTGGGTCGACCGGCAGGGTCGCGCTCGATGTGGGTGAGGCCGCCGTAGGGGTCGGTCACCGCGGTCGGTAGCCCTGCGGGGTTGACGTCGATGGTGGTGCGCGCGCCGCCGGGCTGGGTGATCGTGGCGAGGGCACCGTTGGGGTGGTAGGTGTATTCGGTCCGGTTTCCGGTTGCGTCGATGGCGGCGACGAGGTTGGCTTGCCGGTCGTATTCTTGTCGCCATACGGTGCCGTCGGGGCGGGTGATGGTGGTGGGCCGGTTGCGCCACATGTACTCGAGTGCGATGGTGCGTCCGTCGGGGCGTTCGAGTTCGGCGATGTCGCCGTCGGCGGTGTAGCGGTAGCTGGTTTTTCCGCCGTCGGAGGCGGTCACGTGGAGGGGTTTGCGGTCGGCGTTGTAGTCGATGTGGGTGCGTGCGCCGGTGGGGTCTATGAGGTCGCGCAGTTGTAGTTCGCGGTCGAATCCGTGGCTGGTGATCGCGCCGAGGGAGTTGGTGATGGTGGTGAGCCGTCCTGCGCCGTCGGCGAATTCGTGATATTCGAAGTCGGTATTGAGCACTTCCCCGGTGCCGCGTTGGAAGATCACGTGGCCGGCTTCGTCGTAGGTGTTGACCATCTGGTTGCCGTTGGTGTCGGTCCAGGAGATCATGCGGTATTCGTCGTCGTAGGTGTAGCACATCGTGGCACCCGCACCCGAGGTGACGGCAACGAGCAGGCCTGCGTCGTAGCCGAATTCCTTTATCGGCGTCGCTGTTTCACCCGGGTTGGCGGTGTCGAGGAGGGCGAGCGCGGTGATGCGTCCTGCGGTGGTGTCGATGCGCAGGTGGTAGCCGCCCGAGTGGGAGATCGCGATGGGTTCGGAGTCGGTGTTGTAGTGGAAGCGGATGCGGTTGAGGTGGCGGTCGGTGATCGCGGAGATGGCGTAGTTGCCGAGGCGGGATTCGATGCCATTGAGGTCTGGTTCGGGTGCGAAGTGCCAGAGTAGTTCTCGGTGTTGGTCGTGGATGCGGTAGCCGCCGGCCTCGGTTCGGGTCAGCGTCCATCGTTGTCCGCCGGTGACCGGTTCGACGGGCACGCCCGGCGCGGCGTGGGGGTAGGCGAGCATGATGCCGTCCTCGCCGAGGAAGGTCACGCCCTGGTGTTCGGCGACGACCCGCATGTCCAGTGTCGAGGACCAGCACGGCCCGAACCAGCGGCCGAAACGATAGTTCGAGCGGTGGGTGCGTCGCAGTACCAGCGAGAGGATTCCTGGTAGGTCGATGTCGGTTTCCGGCAGCAGGAACTCCCCGGTCGCGATGTCGACCGGGTCGTCGGTGCAGGTTTTCTGCTCTGGTGTCCGGTCGGATTCGTGACCGGGTTCGCGGGCGTGGTCGTAGGCGTCGTGGTCGGCATCGGCGCGCTGCTGCGGGCTTGGATCAGCGGAGGGGTCCGGATCGTGGTGGGGACTTGGCTGGTCGTGGTTACCCGGGTGTGTGTCGCCGCTGTGGTCGGTGGTGTCGGGCGATTCATGGTGTGGCGCTGAAGGTTTGGTGTCGGGGTCAGCGTGGGTCGGTTCCGGCTCGGTGTGTGCTGGTGGTGTTCGATCGGAGTCGGGGTGTGCCGATGGTTCGGTGTCGTGGCGCTGAGGTGCCGGGTCGCTGTCGGGGTGCGCCGGTGCTGAGGAATCGTCGGGTCGAGGTGCTGGCGCGGTGTCGGGATCGGCTGGGTGCGCGGCAGGGGCTGGGTCGTCGGTTCGGGGCGGCGTGGCATCGGTGTCGGGTCGTTGCGGATTGTCCGGCGGGTGGTTCGTACTGTCGGGGTGGGGACCGGTGTCGCTGGATTCCGTTGTGTGGCTGGCTGGTTGGGATTCGGGCGCGTTGTGTGTCGCGGGTTGGGTGCTCGGTGCGGGCGCCTCATGGGTGGGTTTGGGCACCTCGTGCGGCACTGTCTTTGGCGTTGGTGTGGGGGTGTGGGTGCCGAGGCTGGTGGCGCGGTCGGTGATCCGTACGGCATCTTCGATCTTGTTGACTGCCGTGGCCGCGGTTTTCGCGCTACCGGCACCTCCGGTCGCCGCGGTCAGGAGCGCGTCGCCGGTCAGGCTGCCGGCGAACTCGAACGGGTTTCGTCGAGCATCCGACACCACCGAGGACACCACCGCGCCGGGGTCGGCGGCGGCGACCACCAGCCCGGTACCCAGGCTCGACATGCTCGACAAGTACTCGGCCGGATGGGTCATGTTGTAGGTGTCGGTCGGGTTCACTGCTCGGGCGAACTGCACCATCGAGGTCAGGCTCGTCAGCACCCCGGACTCGAAACTCTCCTTGCCGAATTGATAGACGTCGGCGAGGTCGCTCAGGTTGTCCGACCAGCGTTCGGTGAACGGCGGTTCGGTCGGTGCGGTCGAGGCCGCCTCGAGCAGCTTGCTGGTCGCGGTCGCCGCCGCCCCATCGCGTTGTGCCCGTGCGCCGCGCAGGATGTCGCGGGCCGCGTCGCGGATCGGCGTCCAGGTGTCGGCCAGGGTACGCCCCGATTTGTCCTTGTCCGACAGCGCATTCCATTCGTTCTTCTTCGCACGTTCCTCGGTGTCGGCTTCATCCCACTTGGCGATCGCGTCTGCGGCTTTGCCTTGCGCGGAAACGACTTCGCTGTACCAGTTGTCCAGTGCACCAGCAGCATTGCTCATCGCATCGGCGCCGTCCCACCATAGCTTGGGCTGCTTGTCGAACACCGCGTTGAAAGCGTCGGCAGCCGAGCCGGTCCAGTTCGCCGTATCGATGGTCCGCAGTGCGGTGCCGGTGGAGTCGATACTGGTGCCCATCTTCCGCAGCGCTTCAGCAGCGTCGTGGATGGCCGAGGGTTCACCGCGGACCAGTTGTTTCGGATCGCGGGTCTCCCCCAATTCGTGTTCGTCGACCGGGCCACCGGTAGCGCTCGCGATCCGATCACCGAGATCATCGAGCGACTCCGCCGCTCCGTCGGCACCAACCATGCGCGCGCCGGAGGCGAGCGCGTCCAGGCCGGCATCGGCGGCTTGGCCAGCCGCTTGGATGCCGGACTCGACCACCCCCTCGACCGCATCGCCGACACTGTTGAGGAACTTGTCGAATCCGATGCCCACCTACTTGTCTCCCCCCGGTTTCATGATCTCCGCGGCTTGCTGTGCGGCACCGCTGTTCCAGCTGAGCTGCTCACCGGTGCCGTAGCTGCCCAAATTTGCCAAGGCTTGTGGACCGACTGCCTGAATCACCTGCGCGTTTGTGCCGATCTTCGCGAACGCTTGATCGAAGGAATCGCCACTGTAGTCACTGTTTCGGACGTGGTTGAGACCGTTGTCGGCCACCGTGTCCTGCCACGTACGCGACGTGATCTCGTCTTTCGACAGGTGAGGATTGCCGCCCAGGTGCGTCCACATCTGCTTCATCGTGTCCGAGGCCGTCTGGTCCATCATGTGATACCGCCCTGCCGCCAAGCCCAAAACCTTGGCGATCTCGTTGCCCGCCTGCACCAGATACCGCACACCCCACGACCAGCGTTCGGTGAACCGCTCCATCGCCTGCTGCACGTTCTGCCGGCCAGCCTCCAACGGCGACAACGCCAGCAGCGAGAATCCACGACCGGTCGCCGCGGTCTCCTTCACACCGAGGTCCGACAACTCCCCGATGATTCCGTTGATGCCTTCGGCGGCCTTGACCAGAACTTGCGAGTCGACTTCGAGCTTGTCCCCCACCGCTACCCGACCTCGCTCTGCTCAGGGAGTTCCGGAGGAAACGCCATCGGAGCCGCACCTGCGATATCGACAGCCACGCCGGTGGGACGGGGACGCTGGGTAATGAGGCTGTCGAGGATCCGTTGCCCGAGCAGGGTGTGATAGCGGTACTCGCGCTCGGGTTCGACGCCCCGGGCGGTCATGTAGAGCGCAAACTGCTCGACGCTGGTGAATGCGCACAACCAGTCGATGCCGCCGAGCTGATGGACATACACCCGGTCATCGGGAGTCAACGGCACGATCAACACAGCGTCCGTGAACGCCGTTCGTAAGGCGCTCGGCTGGCCGAAACCCGAGTAAAAGGCAGCGATCTCAGAGCGCAACACAGCACAACTCTGATCACCGTCACTCGCCACGACCGTCCTCTCCGGTCTCATACGACCAGCCTTTCACACCACCTATCTCGATCATTTGCGAACACCAGCCGCCATCCGTCCAAGGCCGACAGGCGCTGCGCCCAGTTCGAAACCTCTGAACTATAAGACGCACCTGCCACCTCGCTGGTTCCATCGATGCACGGTCATCGTCTGGATAATCCCCGCATAGACGGGAGCGCGTGCGTTCGTCGACCAACTCGAGCGTCCGGATCATCCCCGCGTGCGCGGGGAGCATGATGCGCAGATCGGCCGCTCGGTGCTGGCGCACGGATCATCCCCGCGTGCACAGGGAGCACACACCTGCGGCCTTCCGGATCTCGCCGGAAGTCGGATCATCCCCGCATACGCGAGGAGCACGATCTGCGCGGTGACGGCCTTGCCGATCGCACCGGATCATCCCCGCAGGCGCGGGGAGCACCGCATCGAGGCGCGCGGAACCGTGTACACCGCCGGATCATCCCCGCGTGCGCGGGGAGCACGCTTTCTGCGGCCTCGGCCGCGTCGATTGCTGCGGATCATCCCCGCGTGCGCGGGGAGCACTATGGAGACGCCAGCAACAGGACACTTGTTCGAGGATCATCCCCGCGTGCGCGGGGAGGACCTTCTTGACCTCGCTGTTCTCATCGCGATCCGCGATTTTTCGTTCGGTTTGTTTCGCGTAAGCGACGTCAACGATATGTCTAAAGGATCACGCGATGGCCACCCTCATGTCCGGGATTCGACTCCATCGGCCGAGTTAGAGCTGTTACACCACGCTATTTGAAACAACCAACCCCACGACACATCAGAAGCCGCGACACCCACGGCCGACCAGGATAAGACCCGACACCACGAGCCACGGGCGAGCCACCAACCGATATGGCAGCTCGATCAGTCTTCCCTCAGCAGGTTGACTCCGTCATGGGCGCGTACCTTGGGTTGCTCCCGCTCATCGAGAGCGTCCAGCACTCGGACGGCGAATGCGGGCACCATAGCGTCGCTGACTTCGTGAGCAGTCATCCATTTGACTTCTACCGCCTCCGCGGTGGGATGTGGGTTACCCCCTTGCACGGTGCAACGGAACACGAGCGCCACAATCCCGCCCTTGAGATTCTTATAGACGCCGGTCAAGCGCTCGACACAAACATCTAGTCCAGTTTCCTCAGCGACCTCTCGGCGCACACCTTGTTCGAAGGATTCGTCGAGTTCCAACACGCCTCCGGGCGCCTCCCAGTGGCCGTTGTCTGCTCGGCGAATGACCAGGACGCGGTCGTCTGCGTCGACGACGATGCCCGAGACACTCACAGAATGCTTCGGCAGGTCCATCGATCCTCCAGTGAATGTTGCGGGGTCGTGCTGGTGTTTGCGGGCTAACACTAAGCTAGTTGTCTAGGTATGTTCGTGGCGGACGAGAAGGAGGGATCCATGCTCCAGCTCGGGACGGTGGACCGCTCCGACGGTCGGGCGTCGTATCGGCAGATCGCCGACATGCTCCGTGATGCGATTGCGGCCGGCGAGATAGCTTCTGACGAGCCGTTGCCGTCCGAGGCCGAGCTGACAACACACTTCGGTGTTGCCCGGATGACCGCGCGTCAAGCTGTGCAGGAACTTCGGAGTGAAGGACTTGTCTACTCAGAACAGGGCCGCGGCGTCTTTGTACGCCGTGAACCACCGATCCGTCGTCTCGCCTCGGATCGGTTCGCCCGCAAACACCGTGCAGGCGCGGACGGTAAAGCCGCGTTCTCTGTCGAAGCCGAGAAGGCCGGGTTCACTCCCGGCGTCGATCGCATCCAGATATCTCGCTGTGCCGCTGATCAAAATTATTCGGACGGGGGCGGGAATCTATCGGGCCACAGCGTCCTGTCGTCGTGTGTCGCATTCGTGAAGACCGCGTCGGTCAGTTTCGCGTCGGTTAAGTTCGCATGGGTCAGCTGCGCACCGGTCAGGTTCGCGCGGGTCAGGTCCGCGCCGATCAGCTGCGCGTTGCCAAGGTCCGCATTGGTCAGATTCGCATCGATCAGGTTCGCGCCGGTCAGTAGCGTGGTGGCGAGTTTCGCGTCGGTCAAGTTTGCCAAGGCCAAGATCGCGTCGGTCAAGTCCACGTAGGTCAGTCGCGCGCCGGTCAGGTCTGTTGCGACCAGTCGCGCGCCGTTCAGCCTCGCCCAGTGCAGATTTGCGCCAGTAAGTTTCGCGCTGGCCAGATCCGCTCCAGTGAGGTTCGCGTTATTCAGGTTCGCGCCGGTCAAGTCCGCTCCGGACAAGTCCAGATCCGCGAGATTGTATTCAACGAGGGCGCAATTTGGGAGTGCTGCCTGATGCAGGCTGATGACGGTAGCTGCCCAGGATTTCGGATGCTCGGCCGGTCGGCTGCGCCGCTCGGTGAGAATCATGACGATGGTTTGACGGATCTGACGTTCGGAGAGATCCGGCTTCTCGGGATCGCCGCTTACGGGAAATGGTACGCGCAGATACCACTGGAGCAGATTGATGCAGACCTGTCGTTCGTCGTCCTCGTCGAAGGCATGCCAGTCGTCGGCGAGCGCGGTCAGTGCGTAGACGCCCGCTTGCCGGACCGCGGCGGACGGGTCGGCGATCTGGGCGGCGATAGCTGTGTAGCGGTCACGCAGTGTCGAAACCTGTGCTCTGCGTGAGTCTTCCGCGTGCCGCTCGCGCTCACGATCCGTGTCGGCCTGGTGGCGTTCCCGCTCGCGCCTTGTGTCAGCCTCGTGTTGCTGCTTGGCGAGCGCACGGGATCGTTCACCGTTGACGTAGGCCAAGACACCGGCGCTCAACGCTCCGGCACCAGCCAAAACCGTTGCGAGCGGCTGCGAAAACCCCGCCTGTACACCGAACAACAAGGCTGCACCGAATCCCGCGACGCCTCCGCCAACTGTTGTGCTGGCCAACCCGAACCACAGCGACCGACTCCGCAACGAATCCAGCCCACGGTCAACGCTTTCCACCGCGGAGTTCTCGGTCACCGCCTTCTCCACCTCGGACACAGCCGAAACGGTACCCACGCGGCATCATTCGGGTGGTGTAATCGGCCCTGCGGAGTGAAGGGCGCTGCCGCCCTGGGCGATGAAGCCGTTGCGCTGAAAGAACTCTCGCCGCGCCCACCGACCGCTCGGCTCGCTGTCGATTGTTACGGTCAACCGCGTGGCACCCGCGGCTCGCGAATGCTCAGCGAACGCTGTGACCAGTCTGGTGCCGATCCCGTTGCCTGGACCAGTCACGCCGACGATAGAGATGTGGCCTCTGGCCGGAAGCCCGCCGAGGAATCCGACTGCCTGGCCTTCGAGGGTAGCTAGAAGGCACAGCCACACGTCGTAGCCGACGGACGGCGCCAGCCATTTCGGGTCGGTGAAGGCGCTGTCGCGCAAACGGTGTATTTGATTCAACCGTCCGAGCAGTTCTCGGCACGCAGGATTCGCCGCGGCGGTTGCCGTTACGACGGTGATGTCTTCGCACACCACCTGAGACGAGGCCACTGTAGTCGGCCGTGGGGCAATCAGACGGTGACGGCCCCACTCCGATTTGTGATCGCGAGCAGGGCCGCTTGCGCCCAAGGCTATTTGGGGTCGAACTCGCCAGCGCGAGCGTCAGTGATAAACGCGTCCCAGGCGCTGGGCGCGAAAACAAGCGCGGGGCCGGACGGGTTTTTGCTGTCACGTACACCTACGGCGCCGTCGCCGAGGTAAGCGACTTCGACGCAATCGTTGTTACCCCCGCTGTAGCTGCTCTTGAACCAGCTAGCCTCAGGCAGGTTCTTGCTCACGGCGCGTACTCCTTTGCTGCCTGCCGAAGCAGGTGTTTACTTGCCGCTACGTCGAGCGCAGCACGTTGGATCGTCCAGTACGCCCTACGGTACCGCCTAACGTCGTCAGCGGCCGCAAGGTGGATTCCTCCCGAGTAGGACTCGATGTACACCGTCGGCGGTTCGGAGGGCTCCCCCGCCTCGGTGGTGTCGAAGTCGACGATGGTGAAGTTTCCGACTACTTTGCCCAGCGGAAAACCAGCGTTGTTGGGAAGGATGCGAACGGTGACGGTCGAAGGCAGGTCGGCCAGGTACTTGAGCTGGCGACTCATGACCTTCGGCCCCCCGCTGATCCGATAAAGCACACATTCGTCTAGCACGACTTCAACTTCGAGCGGATGCACCGACCGAGTGATCAACGTCTGGCGGCTACGACGCACCTGCATCCGACGTTCTCTGTCTTCGGGCAAGTCGTCCTCGCCGAAGTAGCGGCGGTCGAGCGCCTCGACGTACTCGCCAATCTGAAGCAAGCCCGGAACGGTGTCCGGGCGATAGATGGTCAGCCGTTGCGCGACAGCCTCAAGCCCCAAGTACGCACTGAACGATGGTGCAAATTGGTCGTTGGTGTCTTGATCCCACCAGCTCTGCTCTCTACGTTGTGCAGCAAGGGTTTTCAAGGATGCGAGCTTCTCGGGGCGCTGATAAAGCTTGCACAGATTCTCAATGTCCTTGTCATGGATGACATTCGCACTGCCAGTCTCTAGCCGCTGGAGTGTGCCAGCTCCTCGGCCAATAGCTTTGGCCGCCATGGCGATTGACAAGCCTGCCTCTTGACGCATATCGCGAAGTTGCCGCCCCAGCTGTCGATGCGGCACGCCGGGGATAGGTGGACTCTCGGTCGATGCGACTGGCCTTCCAGCCCTCCGAGGCTTGCGACGTGCGCTCATTTTGCCCCCTTTGACAGCCGCCGCGCAGCGACGCCTGTGCTGCCGTGGATGACACTGCGCTGGTGTCGTGGATGCAATATCCGAGAAGTCGTGGATGGCTCCACACACCCTCTCCTCAAGGTATTCGCGCTGGTCCCTGCCCTACTCACCCGGCTGACCTCCCTAGAATCGGTCCGAAATGGCGATCATCCGTGGATGACACAATCTCTGTCCTTGGGTGACATCTGAGGGAGATGACTGATCGCTCTGAACTGCAATTATGGACGCCTTCCTGGATGAATGGACCAGTTTCTGTGGATCATCCATGGAAACATCCATACTGCCGTTCCAACTGGTCTGATAGGTGAGCGCTCAACTCGGAGCAGGCTCCCCGGTTCGGGGTTAATCCCCTCCCAATGGGTCCGAAATGGGCAGCACCAGCTTTGGCGAACCCAACGATTCAGTACTCACTTCCGGCACCGTCCGGAGGGATCGGGGCACGATGGCGATACATGTAGTGAACCAGTCGCTGATGAGCAGCGATCAGACCGAGCATCGAGCGAGATGCGTCGGCGACGGGGATTGGGTCGTGTCTTACCTGCCGGGTCGGACGTTGACGCTCGGGCAGGCAACGGCAGCGTTGCAGGCTGCCGAGATTGTTGCCTGGGTCGGATCACTAGCCGATCAGTTCGGACTCACGGCAGCGGAAGCGATCGGTTTGGCGGCGCAGAAGTCGTCGTGGCCCGTCGCGCAAGACCCGCGGTGCCGAAGCTGGCGACTCGGTAGGCGGTGAGCTGTGGCTCTGATCCTGCAAGTCCGCTCCGGGCGCGTTCGGTGATCGGCGATGTCGCCGAACTGCAAGCCCTCCGATGAGCCGGTCGTGCACATCAGGTTCGCCTACCGCTTCGACCGCACAGTCGAGGCCGTGATGGTCGACGAGTGCTGCGCGCCAGAGTCGGAGGCGGACGAATTTCTGACCGCTTTCGCCAGGTGTCACGACCCACGTATGACCGCCTTCCGTGTGGACGACGGCCAAACCAATCTCGGTCCATTGAAATGCAGGAACTTATGGAAACGCTGACCTCAACCGACCCCCGGATTCTTGTCCGCGGTCTGGCCGCACGGGCACTGATAGAGGTAGGGCGACCGTGATCGTCTTCCTTGTTACTTGCGTCGTCGTGGTGATGTTCTTCGGACTCTATTCCGCCGGGTTGGCGTTTCTGGAGTGGTTGAATCCCGAGCCGCCTCTCCCGCAGCCTCGCCATTCGCCGCCGCTTCGAAGCGTTGGTCGTCCGTACTCGCGCGTCATGTACGAGACGATGCCGTTGCCCATTCCTGCGGGGCCGTGGTCCTCCGGCTCATGCGATCTCGACCAGCGCGCCGTCTAGTCAGTCGAAATCGCCCTGCCCACAACATGTTCCATCGATCGGGAATGAGGAGAGATGTTCCGTCTACGCCAAGCGTGGCAGTTGGAGAACCAGTTCGTCATCAGGGTGGGATTCGCGCTGGTTTCAGTGGCAGTGGTCTGGCTGATCAACGAGGTCCGGCAGATCAGGGCCCGTGAGGGCCGCTCGCATCATCCCGCAAACGGGGTCCTCTACCAGCCTCGGCTCGCTCCTCGGTCCCAATTCCATTCCGGGCGTTGGGATCACAAGCGATGACCGCACCACACAGATACGGCACCATCACTTTTCTGCACCCGGTCTTCGCATGGGGTTTCATCACACCACACGGCGGCCGGCACCGCGTCTTCGTCAATCGCACGGATCTACCGATCGGCAGCTGGGTGCGATTCGAGCCCCTCTGCCATCGAACCGGGCCTCACGCCGAAAAGGTGACGTGCCTTCGCCGACCGCGGTCGCCATCGAGAACCGCACTTGCAGAACGTATTTCGATAGGCAAACCCGCGCTGCACCTGGTGCGGTGAACCGTCGACCTTCGCGTCTGCACCGATTCCGCACCGAGACAGTGATTGGACGAACAGGTCGTGTCAGAGGTGGACCGTGCCCCCGGTCTCAATCCCCACGTGCCCAGCTCGGCGCGAATATATGACTACATGCTCGGCGGAAAAGACAATTACGACGTCGACCGCGAGGTTGCGCACCGCATGCTCGCCATCGCGCCCGATACGAGGACGCTCGCTTGGTTTATTCGACTGTTCTTGGTCAAGGCGATCGAGATGGCAGCAACTGCCGGCGTCCGGCAGTTCATCGACCTCGGGGCCGGCATCCCCACCACGCCGAACGTCCACGAGGTCGCCCGCAAGATCGAACCCTCGGCTCGCGTCGTCTACATCGACAACGACCCGATCGTGCACGCGCACTGTGACGCATTACTGGCGCATTCGCCTGGTGTGACGGCGTTGAAGGCCGACATCCGCCTGCCCGAGGACATCATCGACCGGTTGAAGACCGGAGAGCTGATCGACTTCGGTCAACCGGTGGCCGTGCTCGCGGTCGGCGTGCTGCATTACGTGATGGACGAGGAAGACCCGTACGGGATTGCCGCGAAGTTCCGCGACCTGATGGTGCCGGGCAGCTACCTCGCTCTCACTCACGGCTCCGACGAGACGCACCCTGATTTCATCGCCCAGTCTCACGACGACACCGATGGCAGCCCGGCCCAGGTTGTATACCGCACGAAGACCCAGACCGAGGCGTTCTTCGACGGCTTCGACCTCCTCTATCCCGGTGTCGTACCCGCACAGGAATGGCTCGACGACGACCTGCCCGCCACCCGCCTGGTGATCTACGGCGGCATCGCCACCAAGCCCAATAGCGCCCACGACGCCGCCCGCCTGTAGACGGAAAGGAACGACGATGGAACAACAAGCCGCGGCACCGGCCGGCCGGGTAGCCCCTCGGGCCGGCACCGAGCGGTGTATCCCAGCGCGGCCGAGGTCGGGTAGTGACTGCGGCTGCGGCCCAGCACTGACGTTGTCGATGTGCGGGGCCGGAAAGGTCGATGCCGCTGGGCATTTGGTGGCGGTGACCTGCCCCTCACGGCTGTGCCGACCCGGTGAGCGACTACCGACCTGGGTCGCCCTGGTCGACGGCAAGATCGCCGACCATCAGGGCTGGTTCCCCGGCCACTGCCCCTGTATCGGTGCCCGCGTCATCGACGACCGACTCACCTCCCCACCGTTCGAAATCGAGAGGAAACGTTGAACCAGCCCGAAGACCGTCTGATCGCGGTCCCCGAAGATTCCGTCATCCGCGCCGCCCTGCGGACGATGATCGACCACCACATCCAGTCCATGTCCGGTCCCGCCGATCCACGCCCGGACGGGTTCCTGCTCTGGGGTGTCGCCACCACCGCGACCACCAGCAACGCCCTGGCCTGCGCGCGCATCCGGCTGCCTGCCGAAGACGAGGATTGGTCACCCATGCTCAGCGAAACACGACGGTTCCGCGCCCGGTACAGATCTCCGCGCCTGTGGGGCATAGGGATCAGCTGGTGCGGCGGCTACGAGGCCATCGCCAAACCCACCGACCAATCTCCTAAGGTCCGACTGGGCGCGCTGCTCGGATTCACGGTCGATGACTCCGAACCCGGCGTCGGGGCAATGATCTTCGATGCTTACCGCACCCAGAACGCCTGCTACATGCCCCCGCCCCGCGACGGACAACTGTTCCCGGAGTTCTACTTTTCCGACACTCGCCCCGACACCCCTGCCTGGGCATACGACTGCGCGCACGCCAGCCCCGCCGCCACCGCCTGGGGCCAAGCACTCGCACTGGACATCGAAGCCAACCACGACGCGAGAGCCGAACTGATGACCCACAGATACGACAGCATCCCACCCACACCCACACCCACTGCCCGGAACAATCGCGCATCCTTGACCATGACCGGTGAGACCGCGGCCCATCCGGCCCACGACGAACAGGGGTAGAGGTGAGCGATGACCCGCAGATGATGATCGATCTCGGCGACGTCGATCTGACACCGATCCATCGGCAGGTGCCGCCCGGTCCGCCGGAGTGGGTGCGGTGGTTTTCTCAGATGGATGCACAGCTGGCGAAGTTCGCCACCGAGACGATTCCCGCTCTGCCGCAACCGATCTGGTCGGACGAGGCCATCGAGCGGGTTGCCGAGGTCTTCGACGGCCTCTTTCCCGATATCGAAACGGTAGACGACCCAGCCAATGCCGAGATCGTCGATCAGTTCATCCGATGGCTCGGTGAGTGCTATACCCACTACTCAGACGAGACATGGTGGTACTCGACATATGGCCCCGCTCTTTACGATCCCGACGAACCCAATAAGGACGGGCCGACGACAGTCAGGTTTTGGCTGCTCTATGCTGCCGAATACGGCTTCGCCTACATCCGCGACCACTTCCGTCCCCAAGAGGAAGCCGACGGGGTCGACGACGAATACCGACGCCGTGAGCAAGCACGGATTCAGGCCGCGGCAGCGGCATTTCGACGGTTCCACAACGCACCCGATGGTCTATCCGGGCACGCGGGGTGGGACGCGTGGATAGCTCCGCACCACCAGGCGAGGCAGGTACAGGCATTCCTCGATCACATCGGATGGCCGGCGTTGCCGCCTGAGCCGTGGGATGACGCCGATCCGGACGTCGCGCGGATCGGTGGCCTTCTCACCGACTGGTTCCCCAACCGGAAGGCGATGGTGGCCGCGGACAACGCCGACCGCGCCGATCAGGTGGTGTGCTTCCTCGGCGAATGCCTGCTCCGCTACGCCGGAGCGCGTTGGTTCGACCGCCGACAATACGAGGACATGTTCGTGACTTACATGGGAGAGAAGAAGATTCTGTCGCTCTACGACGGATTCGAACCGGCCGTTGTCGCATGGCGATCAGGCGATCACCCCGACGAGATGCCGTTCTACACCTACGCAGCAGGCGAACTGCTCCCGCGGGCAGTGAAGAACTTCGCCGACATGACACGATTCGTTCAGGGACTCGCCAAGACAAGTACCCGCATCGAATAGCTCCGTGCCATGTCAGCGGTGCGCCGCCAGGTCGATCCCTACGGTTCACGGCCTGCCTCCGTCGGCACCAAGCCGTGCTCGGTGAGTTTGCTGTCCAGCTCGCGCAAGCTCATCGAGCCCGGCGCTACCCGCGCCACCGCTGTTCGCGCGTCGACTACCTCGCTCGCGAGTCGGGTCGACCCGTAGCTGATCGCGCGTGTCGTGTAGCGGCGAGGTCGTCCGGCCGCAAGCCTGGGCGTGTCACCAAGATCTTCTGCTTCGGGCGCGGTCATGCACCTGTATCCACAGGTTCGAGATGCAGCGCGGTGGTGTGGATTTCGTGCAGCCGGCCCCGTAGCTCTCGATCATCGATCAGTGCCAGCGCGTGCGGGTGATCGGTTGCGGTGGCTGACAATTTGGCGTGTTGCTGGTGCGTATACGTCCTCAGATGCTCGCGTGTGGGCGGCGGGGTTTGCGGTGCGGTGGACGCGGCTGCGCTGAACAGCATGGTCAGCGGGAATGCCCAGCATGCGTGGAGGAACCCGAAAGCGGGCCGCGTGGTTCGCTTCCACGGTGAGTAGTAGCCGGCCGAGTCCGCGATGACGGTGCCGGTGGCGGCGAGTGCGTCGTTGAGCCAGTTGTGGCTCGCTTCGTGGATGATGTCGCGGGCTAGCAGGTAGGGATCACCGGTGTAGTCGAGGAACACGGTGCCGGGCAGTCGGCTAATGGTCCAGCTGTCGAGGGTGCCGGTGGGATCTTTGGCTTGCAGCAGGCATACGACGGGAGCGTGTCTGCTGACGAGAGCACCGAACCCGCAGTCGTGGGCTATGTCGAGTGCCTCGCTGGTCAACCTCGTCAATTGTGTTGACGCTGGTTGTGTTTCGGGTGAGAGCAGGTAGTAAGGGGTTTCGGCCAGTTCCGAGCGCAGCAGCAACTGCGCCGGCGGAGCTTGGATGACGGTCGGTCCGTGAGTCGTCGATTCGAGCCACCGCTGTGGCGCCTTGGTGAATGAGTCGCGATACCACCGGAATTGTCGGCTGTCGCGTTGGCGGGCGGCGTGTTCGGCGCCTTCGAGGCAGTGGTGGGCCAGGGCGTAGGCGAGCGCGGGGTGAGTGAGGTCCAGAGGTGACGTGGTGGTGGCGTGGAGGGTGGCGCCGATGCTTTGGGTGCGGGTTCGGTGCAGTTCGGTGATGGCCGGGAAGTCGAAGATCGCGGCGAGGTCGGTCACGTGAGTCCTTTCTGCCAGGCAATGGCTGCGGCGCCGCATCCCGGCGAGCGCCGCAGCCGATGCGCCCGGTGTGGCGGCACTACCGTCCGGGGGCGACCCAGCCGTCGGAGACGATGCTGGAGGTGTGGGCGGTGGTGCGGATCGCGGTGTCGTCGTCGCGGAGCTGTTGGACTGCGTCGAGGAACTCGGTCATCTCGTCGGTTGTGTTGGCCATGTGTGAAATCCGTTCTCTAGAAATCGAATACGTGTGGTCCGGTTGTGGTGCGCGGTTGTTCTCCTTTCGGTTGGTCACGGGGTGGGCTGGCGAGCGGCAGCCGGCAGCGCCGCAGTCAGTGCGTCGTGCATCTGGGCGATATCGGGGCGGTCGGCGGGGTGCTGGGCCAGCCCGGCCATCACGGCGGCGGTCAACTTCGCCGGTGCCGAGTCCGAGCGCACCGGACCGCGCAGGCGTGGGATGTCGCCGAACAGGACTCGATAGGTCAGTACCGCGAGGCTGAATACGTCGGCGGCTGCTCCCGCGGTGGCGTAATCGATCGAATACTCTGGCGGCCAGTGGATCTCGGGGCCGCGGCGGCGTGGCCCGCGTGGCGTGTCGATGAGCCGGGCTGCTCCGAGGTCGGTGACCAGGCCGCGTCGGCCGTCGATGAGGATGTTTTCCTGGTAGAGGTCTCGGTGCACGATGCCGCGCTGGTGAAGCTCGCTCAGGCCCGCGGCCACGTCTGCCAGGACAGCGAGCTCGGCAGTGATCGCCTGTGCTGTGGAGTGGCCGGGAGCGGTGGTGAGCAGGCGCAGGTTTCGGTTGGGGTAGTGCGGGATGGAGTACCAGTCGAAGTGCTCATCGTCGCCGGTTTCGAGCAGGGGAACGATGTGGCGGCTTCCGGTGGCGCGCGCGGCGAGGTCGCGTTCGTGGCGGAAGTCGCTGCGCGCGAGGCTGCGTTCGGCGGCGCTCATCTGCTGGTACCAGTAGAAGCCGTAGGCGGCGGGCCGTTCGGTCTCCGGGAGCGCGGACAGGACATGGTTGCTGCCGAATCCGGCTTTGATCACCACCGGCGCCGTTCCGCTGCGGCGGGCCAGGACCAGTGTGCTCGAGCGGGTGAAGCTGAGCAGGTCATCGATCTGCCAACCGGTAGTGGTGAGCCGGTCGAGGACCCATCGCGCGGGGTGCAGGGGATGTAATCGCATCAGCGGTGGGCTCCGATGGTGTGGGTGCGCAGGTAGTCCAGGACCTCTGCGCTGGTCTGTTCGGTTGCGGTCGGTGTCGCCAGGTTGCGCCGCCATATCGGCCGACCGGTGATCTGTGCCCAGTGCCGGCCAGCGCGCGTGTGCAGCAGCGACAGTTGCGCGGCGGTCTCGGGGCTGTCGCCGAATCGGTTGGCGGTCCTGCGGTGTTGCAGGCGGTCGCGGTTGATTGCCGGTGGTGTGGTCAGCGCGATCGTGAGGTCGGGTAGCGCGGCGACCGCGCCCGCCAGCTGGTCGAGATAGCGTTCGACGGGTTGGCCGTAGACGAGGGCAAGCAGGCACGCCGAGGACAGCAGCAGCCGGTCGGCGAGGACGTGCCCGTCGCACAGTGCCGGTGCGATGGAGTGTTTGGTGTGCAGGGTGAGGTCAGCGGTGATGGCGCCGATCGCTGTCGCTTCGGTGACCCCGGTGTGTCCGGCGCGTAGCGCTACCACGGTCCGGGTCGCCTCCAGCGAGAGCCAGGAGAACTGGCCGATGTGAGTGACGGGGACGCTGTCCTGTTCGGCACGGGTGAGAATGTGGTCGCGCAGGGTGGTTTTGCCTGCCGCAGCGGGTCCTTCGAGGGCGATGAACATGGTTGGTTCTCAGGCGGTTTGGGTGTTGTCGGCATAGAGCCAGGAGATAAATTTGCGGGCGTGGCCTCCGGTGACGTGGTGGGTGCCGTGGGTCAATTGGGAGCCGTAGAGCAGCGCGGTGCCAGCCGCTGGAGCGACCGACCAGCGGGTGCGGGGCATGGATCGAAACCAGTCCGAGGAGTTGTCGGCGCCGTCGTGGGCGAATCGCATGGCCGGGTCGTATCCATCGCCGCCGGAGCACGCCTCGTTCCATATCCGGGGATCCGACGTCGTTTCGACGAAGAAGGCCCCGCCGTGACACTGCTCGCTGATGCTGACACTGATGCCTGCGATCTGGCGTGGCCAGCATTGCGGGTTCGGGGCTATGCCATCGATGTGGGCGGTGATGTGCTGTCCGGCACCGTATTCGACGTAGGTCCACGGGCGACACGAGGTCACCGACGGCAGGGTGCGGGCCAGGATCGGACGTGCCCGGGCGAAGGCCTCCTGTAACAGTTGTTCTGCCGCTGTGGGGATTTCAGTGATTTCGAGTCGGCCGGCGGGTTCGTAGATCGACATCGCTTCAGCGGTGTCGTGGCCGGGGATCTCGTGGATCGAGGTCTTGCGGCGGGTTCCGAACACCGATCGTGTTGTGTTGGTGAGGAACTCGTCCATGATGGGGGTGAGGTCTTCGGTTTCGCGGTGGGTGAGGAATCCTTCGATGCTGCCCACCGTCAATGTCTCGGCGAGCCCGATCAGCGGCTGGGTGTGCATGGCTCCGTCCTGGTGTTGCGTTCGCGGGCGACGTCGTTGAGCTCGGTGCAGTGGTTGAGCCAGCTGATGACCGGAGCTTGTCCGAGCGGCTGGGTCCACAGCGCGCTCAACTCGGCAACCAGCGGAAATCCATACGCAATCGCCCGCTGGCTCCGCCCTCGTGGGATGCATGTCGCGGTCGTGTTGATGCTGTGTTGGTGGGCGAACGCGGAGGCGAGTCGGTGGGAGATGTCGGCGCTCCAGAGGCTCTGCTCTGTCGTGGTGGGGACGCATCCGTAGGCGTGCGCTTCGGTATCGATCCAGCAGTCGACGATCTGCTCGCTGTGGTGGCGGACGAGACAGGTTGCACAGCAGTCGGATACGCCTGCACCGCAGACACAGTTCGGTGCTCCCAGCGCTTGCCCGATCTCCGTCAGCACCCACCACGGCCTTCCGGCCAGCTCCGCGGTGGTGACCGGGCCGTATTCGGTGCGGCCGGGGCGGTGTCGGCAGCAGCTGTGGTGGGGCCGTCGCGGTCGGTGTGTCCGCATGGCGGGCTCGATGAACAGAACGTGGAAGTAGGTCAGTCGGCCGAGTAATTGGTTGATGACCAGGGCGTCCTTGCAGGTCATGGGGCATCGACCTCGCTGTTGGTCCGGGGGCAGCCGCAGCTGGTGCGGTCATCGGGTGCGTCGGTGGCCAGGTGGTGCGCCAGTGTCGTGGTGGCGAGGTCGACGTCGGCGAAGTATTGGCTCCAGTCGCTGTCTTCGGCGCGTTCGATCCGCAGGTCCAGGACCGGATACCGGCTCCCGGTGCGTGTGCAGGTCAGCTCGGCGCGACCGGCGAGGATCCGGATCGTCGGTGGCAGAGCGAGTTCAGTCGCGGTGATGGTGCGGCACAGTGCCGCGGCGATGCTCGCGTATTCCTGTGGTGTGCGTGGCAGGATCCCGACGCGACGTTCGGTGGGTTCGATACTCAGCCCGGCATATCGGTGGCCTTGGCAGCTGTCGTAGGTGATCAAATCCCAGGCGGTGGTGATCGCGTCGATCAGGGGCCAGACTCCGGGCTCGATGGCGTCACGCCAGGCCGGGTCGAGTGGATCGAGATCCTCGGCGTCGTGGACGCCGGGTTCACCGACGGTGTTGACGTTTCCGTAGGCGCTGGTCTGCAACCGCGGCTGTGCTCGTGTCGCGGCCGGGTCGCGCCAGCGCGCACGAAACCCAGCGACGTCGGTCATTGAGTTGACCTGCCGTGGTCGGGCCCGCAGGTGAGCACACCACATCGCCGACGGTTCTGCGGGCTGGGTAATCAGTGCCGCGATTCCGTCGATCAAGCGCATCCGGGAACGGCAGTACTCGTCGTCGGTGCCTGCCGCAGCGGCTTGCCGGAGTCGGGTGGCGATGCATCCGCCGCCACACGTAGTGCGGTAGCGGCAGGTCTCGCATTTGCCGGTGAGAGCGCGGCCATGTTGTAGTAGCGGCAACCTGCGTTGCGCGGCGCTGATGTCGGTCAGCTCATCCGTTCTGCCGAGTTCGGCTGCTGGCCACGGTAGTTCGTCGCAGCTCCCGATCCGCCGGTCGGGGTAGACGGTGAAGACGTGGTCGCATTTGAGGTTGGAGAAATGGCAGAACCCACTAGTCAGGCCACGTAACCGGCGAATCGTCGAGACCGCTGGTTCGAGTTTGACGCGCTTATAGATGCCGCTGCGCACCCAATGCTGCGCGGCCGTCAAGACGAACTCGGTGTACTGATCGGGGCTGATCGCCCAGGCGGGCCCGGTAGAGGACAGGGCTGCCTGCTGGGCGAGGCGGCTGACGCTCGCTCGCCGTCCTGTACTCGCGGTGGCGCGGGTGATCGCGCTGTCGAAGCACGGAACGAAGCTGATCGCATCCACCGCCTCGAATCCAGCGATATGGTCCAGCACGGTTTCCGCGCGCCCCAACACCCGTGGAGTGACGGCGGTGATGATGCCGACCTTGCGGCCGCGCAGCGCCAACCGTTCAAGTGCGGCGGCCACGCGCGGGTAGGTTTCGTGGCCGTCGTAGTCGACGCGCCACGAGTTGGCTTCGGGGTCGCCGTCGAGTGAGATCCCGATGCGCAGCTGCGGGTAGACCTCATCGAACAGGTCGAGCCAATCACTGTCGAGGCGGATCCCATTGGTTTGCATCGTGACTCGCTGCACACAGGGTTGTTCTCGCAGCTCGCCCAGCAGCTCGGCGATGTAGGGTTTGCCGGCGGTCAGCGGCTCGCCACCGTGCAGCTCGACCGCGACCGGTCGGCCGGCGAACATCTCGGTGAGCCGGGCGATGTCCTCGACACCGATGCGGGCACCGCCCGGGGATTCCTTGCGTTTCTCGAAGCAGTACAGGCAGTCGATATCGCACGTCTCGCCGCGAAGCTTGAGGATGACCGACACCGCGGTGTCGGAGTCGGTGTCGGCCAGCTCGAGATAGGACTGTGCCGGTTGTCTTTTCGTGTCTGTCATCGCCTAGTTCTCCACAAACCGTTCAGGGCAGCCGGTCACTCGACGAGCTGGCTCAGCAGCGCGCCTTGACCGGACTGAAGGATGTGCGCGGATTCCACCGCGATCCAGAAGCATTCGAATCGTGTCGGCTCGCCGTGCCCGTCGTGGTCTTCCTGGCTAGCCCAACGCTCGGGCGCGTCCTGGTCCAGCGTGAGCTCGAAGACGTGGCGGTGCTGGATCTCCCAGCGATACGGGGTCATGTCGTATTCGGTTTCGCCGAGTTTGCGCACGATCGTGAACGCGCGCAGCCCGGTTTCCTCGCGGGCCTCCCGAAGCGCGGCGTCCTCGGGTGTCTCCCCAGGGCGGACGCTGCCTGCCGGCACCTGGATACCGACCTGCTCATAGGAGTAGTCGACGTGCCGGAACACCAACAGCTTTCCGTCCCGCACGATGTAGCACAGCACCTTGTCCCGGACATCCTTGCGCGCCATCTCCACCCTCTCATCAGCCTCAGTAACGTCCGCCCTCGGCGGCATCTCGTATCCGGTCCTGACAACGTCTCCCGCATCAGTGACCGACAGGCAGCGCGGGCACCAGCGGCGCTCCCGGCTCCCCCGGGGAGCCGAGCACACTCCATCAAGCCATCCAGCCACGCGGCACTCACCATGACCGGTCATCACCTGATCGCCGTACCCGAGTGTCCACCGCTAACCGCTGGGCCAAACATGTTGCTGCACAGTAAATCTCCCAGCCGCAACCTTCTGGTGTCCGACCATCACTTTCGGCCGCGCGATATGGATCGAGTCTGCCCGGCGCCCGAGGGCTCGGCCATCCCGATCACCAGCCGTATTCGTGGACCAGCCTCGCCCCGAGAGGACAGATCCTGGACATCGATCGCGCCTCTGGTGCTAGACCGTCCGTTCGATGGACATATCGTGGACAGATGGTGCTCGCCGCACGACCCTCGGTCGATCAAATCCGCGACAACCTCAAACGGTTGCGTCAGGGACCAGGCTTGGCCCGACCGACCGTGTTGATGACCGTACTGGACGAGCCGGTGCGCCAGTTTCTGCGTCACGGCCATGACTGCGAACCCGGTTCCGCGGAGGAGATCGCGATCCTGACCGCGGCCCTGCACGCCGGCATCCATCTGCTCTCGGTCGACGAACGTGTGTATGCCGAAGTCGATTTCAACCTCGACTCACAGCATCGCTTCGCCACGCTCACCGACCGCCAGCAATCGCTGGCTCAACAGCAAAAGTGCGCCACCAAGACCGTACGCCGCCACGCAGGACGAGCTCTGGATACCCTCGCCTACCTGCTCCTGGCGCCCCAAACCAACACTCCCGCAACCCATCTCACCAACGCCTCCACCACACCGGCGCCTGCGGCGGTCTCGGCCACCGAAGAGCTCGCCCGGTTCTGGCGACTGCGCCCTGGCGCCAGGGTCGATATCGTGTGCTCGGAGATCCCGGTCCAGGAGCGGCCCGATTACGCCGCGCCTACCGATCGCAATTACCTGCGGTATGCCAAGTTCGCCGATCTGGACACGCTCATCTTCGTCCGCACCCGACTGGCACAGCTGGCCGCGACCGTCGTGGTACGTGACTTCGCACCCTCGGAGCACTACGACACCCACGCCGATGTACTCATCGTGGTCGGCGGGCCGCCGTGGAACGCAAAGTATCGAGAGTTCCTGCCCCAGTTACCTTTTCATTTCGCGCCTCACCCCCTCGGTAACGACGATCCACTGGTCGTTCCCGACCTCGACAACCTGGTGCTGGCACCGCGGTGGACAGAACGCGCCGAACTCATCGAGGACCTGGCCGTGTTCACCCGGCTCACCGTGCAGGGCACCACCGTGTTTCTCGTCGCGGGCTGTCTCACACTCGGGGTGCTCGGCGCCGCCAAGGCGCTGCTCGACCCCGCCCGCGGCCTGGCCAACATCGGCTATCTCGCCGACCGCGTCAACGACGACGACTTTGTCCTGGTGACCGAGGCACGCCGGGTCGGCGGGATCACCGACGTCGCCGACCTCTCGGTCGTCGAACCGTTGCTTTTGATGGCGCGCCGCACCGGCGAGGACTTCGGCGTCATTGTCGACAACACCAAACGATTCACCCGCCGCCACTCCGCCCACCAACGATGACCGCCGTGGATGCGATCACGGTCTACGTGGTGAACCTGGCGCGCCGACCCGATCGGCGCGCATGGATCAGCGCCCGGCTCCCACCGGATCTCCCCGCCCTCTACACCTCGGACGTCGACGACATCTTCGACGGGCACATGCTCAGCATCTCCGACCTGCACACGCGCGGAATCAAACTCTTCGACTGGCCGATCGACTCCGATAATCCCTGGTGGCAACGGCCCCTCAAATTCGGTGAAATCGGTTGCACCCTTGCCCATCTCGCCTGCTGGGCACACGCCGCCGACCACGCCGCCACCCCCTACATCCTCATCCTCGAGGACGACGCGATCCTGGCACCCGACTTCCACGCCCGCCTGCACAGCACTCTGGACCGGCTCGAACGCGGACAACTCCGGTTCGATCTGCTCTATCTGGGCCGATACCCGCTAGAACCCGACGAGCCGACCACCATTCCCGGCCTCGTACGGCCTGGCTACAGCCACTGCAGCTACGCCTACCTGCTCACCAAACCCGCGCTCACTGTCCTACTCGCCACAGCACTCGACCAGGCTGTCATACCTGTCGATGAATTCCTGCCCGCCCTATACCTACCGCACCCGCGCACCGATGTGCGTGCCCGGTTCCCAGCCCAGCTCACCGCACTGGCCCTCGACCCACCACTGGCCACACAACGCCCGAAAAGCGAAGCAGGCAGCGACACCGAAGACTCCGACTTCATCGACAGTTGACTGCGACCGTCGCTACTGGCTGGGCGGACGGGTGGTCCAGTGCTTGATCAGCGCGCCCAGGCGCGCGCCGGTCCACTCGCCGATCGGGGTCTGCACGTTGGTGCCGGTCACCACATGCTCAGCCGGCACGTTTCTGGTCACAATCGCCCCTGCGGCCACGTAGCTGCGGGGACCCACTCGCACGCCGCCCACGACACGAGCACCGAACCCGACCACCGAGT
This sequence comes from Nocardia sp. NPDC006044, assembly GCF_042871115.1. Taxonomy (NCBI): domain Bacteria; kingdom Bacillati; phylum Actinomycetota; class Actinomycetes; order Mycobacteriales; family Nocardiaceae; genus Nocardia; species Nocardia sp. NPDC006044. The sequence goes on along the minus strand of NZ_JBIAID010000001.1, from coordinate 644,990 downwards.
CGTGCTCGATGACCGGCGGTTGCTCATCGACTCCCCACCAGCCCAGATCCGGCCTCGCATACTCGTGCACCAGATCGCCCATGACCGTCGAACGGGCACCGATCCTCGTTGCGTCGCAAACGAATCCAGCGATGCACGCATCCTCACCGATGTGGACTCGGTCGCAGATATACGCACCATGCACCACACGGGCCCGGTCCCCGATCACGCAGCCGTACCCGATCCGAGCGCGGTCCTCCACCACGCAATCGGCGCCGAGGGTCGTTCCCTCGTGCACGATGACCTGGTTGAACAATAGGCAGCGATCCCCCAGCGTCGCCGGCGCCCCCGCCGAGCGCTGTCCGCGCTGCGCATCTCGGATGCGGGATTCTTTCGGATATCCGAGCACGCACTGCTCCCCGATCACCACCGACTCACCGAGATGAACTTGTCCGTACAGATCGGCGGTTGCGGCCGAGTCAGAACTCACTGCGCGACCAGCCAGTCTACTGTCACCTCGATGGCCTCGTCCTCACGCTCGCGGGAGTCGAACCCGTGGTCTGAACCGACAACCGTGTGCAGCAACGTATCCGGCCGTGTACGTGCCAGTTCGGCGGCCACCGTATACGACACCGCCGTGTCCTGGTCGCCGTGCACGATCAGCATGGGGATTGCGCTGGCGAGAAGTTGTTCGGTCGGCCGATAGACCTCGAACTCCCCGAACAGGACACGCCCCAACTCGAACTCGCCATCGACACGCAGAAATCCGCTGTCCTGCAAATGCTTCTGCTGTTGCGGCCCGAAGTTCTCCACACCCCATGCCAGCTCGGGCTCGAGGAAGGTATGCCGCAAATCCAGGACCGGGTTCCACAACACCAACCGGTGCAACCCATCCGCGAGCCATGGCAGCGACAAGGCGGTCGACACCGCACCGAAACTCGCCGCCACGATCGATAGGCGACCTGTAAAGCGTTGCTGCACATAGCTTACGGCGGCCTGCAGATCCAGGCATTCTCCCGCGATGGTCACGCCGCGCTGGGTGCCTCCGCTGGCGCCGTGGCCACGGAAGGAGAACCGAACTACCTCAAATCCCGCCGCTGACAGACGCTCGGCCAGCCGCACGAACATCCCCCCGCCTTCGTCCATGTCGACCGTGATTCCGTGTACCAGCAGCACAACCCCTCGGCTGGCGCCGGACTGGGCGGGGTGGACCGCCGCGTCCAGCCTGATGCCATCGTCTGAGACAACTTCGGCCTCGTGCATCGATCAGCTCCGTTCCCTCGAATTCGGTCCCGACCACAACGCATCCATGGTCTCGTGCGACAACGGCGCGCGCAGTTGATCTTCCCTTGCGAACGCCATGTTCACGATCGTGCGCCGACCTCGCCGGATCGGATGCACCCGATGCAGAGTCGTCTCCGTCCGCATCAAGTACACATCTCCAGCCTCCAGTGTCAGTGCATGCACCGGTCTGTCCCGCAAGATCTGCTCGACTCCGGGATTGTCCTTGTCCCACACCGTATCCGGCACACATTCGACGAACCCACCGTCAACTGCGGGCGGGCACTCGGCGACCCATACCAGCGCGAATCCGTAATCGTCCCAATGCCATCCATGCGTATCACCAACGGACTCGAGGCGAGTGACCACGAACTGCTCGGGCTCGTATGGACATCGATACACCGGTTCACCCGCCACCTCCGACAACATCTCCACAACCCACGCGGACTCGTACACACGCTGAATATCCGAGCCATGTTCGGCGATCCGGTCTCGCGTCACGTTGCGCATCCGCCGCGGCGTGAATCCGGTCGACGGCATCGTGAGATCTCGACGCACGCCAGTTGTTTCCACCAGGCATACAGCCTCCGCGGCAACAGCCTGACGCAATTCCAGCGGAATCAGCTCTGACACCACCACGCATCCGCGCTCTAACAGCTCCCAGCGAATCTGGTGTGGATTACTCGCTCGGGCAGCAACGCCGGCCACTACAGGTCGCTCCGCATCGGGGGCAGGCCAGTCCTTCTCCGGTCCATCTCGATCACGACCAGAGTATGCCGCCACCAGCACCACCACCATCTCTGAACAGCTTGTCTGGAGGCCGTTCCGCTTGGACTGGCTGACCCAGCTCCGCAAGGCCGGGCATTGGCGCTCCCCGGCGTGGCAGAGACCCGCATCAACGCCGGCATCGAAGATCAACCAGGGCCGTTGTGGAGCCAAGCGCTAGTCGCCAGCGGTAAGGTGTGGTCTTCGAGGTATGCCGATCGTTCTTCCATGCGGCTCTGACTGCTGCCGCTCCGTGTTCGGTCAGTTCAGTCGTGCAGCAAGCCAGGACGGCCATGTGATCGGGGAGTTCTCCCATTCAGACATCGCGCGGCGCAAAGCCAAAATGTCACCGGGCTTGGTCGCTCCGTACGGCGCCCGGTCACCGAAGACCTGCGCGAGCAGCCGTTTGACGACTCCGGAGGAGTACCCACGGCGCCGGAGACCGGGAAACTGAAGGTCGACAAAGTCATTTCGCCCTCCGACCTTCACATACAGCAGACGACGGGCATACATCCAGTCCATGACAATGACGACCGGAATGATCAGCAGAGCGCAGACTATAGCGATACCGACTGCTGTTCCCAGGAACATCGACAGCGATCTGGGTGGCTGTCCGCCTTCGTGTATGGCGACAGCTGTGAAACTGAACGCGACGAAGGTTATGGAGACGACCCACCCTCCCCACACGATCAATCGCTGTTTTCCGGTGTAGCGAATGACACTGTACGCGGCTACCCAGTTGATCTTCTCGATCATCTCGGCACGCAAGGCTTTCGGACAGCTTTCTCCAGCTGCTGCGACGAGTTTTGCGAGCAGTTCAGCCCGCGCAGCGCATCGCCGACGATGGGTCGCCGGAATAGCCATCAGCAAGGTATAAGCCGCGCCCACTGCGCCCGGAATGGTCCAACTCCATGTCACCGTCGCGACAGTACAGTCGCCGAGCTTGAGGTAGCGGCACTGCATGATGCGCAGGTGACAGCCGCCCACGAACCACAGCGCAAGGTAACCGCGCCAACGTCAACACGCTCTCGTCCTGTTGCTGGCCACAGCCGACGAATCGGCGTCTGTACTGGCCTGGGCGGAGATGAGCAACGTGGGCCACTGACGATCACCGATCTGCGCGAAAACCTGCGGTGGGTGACCCGCAAGTACCTCAGACGCCGACGCTGCCGCGGTTCCGGCGCATTGTGCAGACTCGGACACAGCGATCAAACTGCTCCAGGGGCGCCAACACCCGCAACAGAGTATGGAGCTGTACACGATCGCCGGATGGGCGATGACGGCACTCGGCTGGATAACCACCGACATCGGACACCCCGATATCGCCACACGACACCTTCGCACCGCCTGGGCATTCGCCGAGAACACCGCCGACAATGAGCTACGTGGCTGGATTCGCGCCGCCCAGAACACCGCCGCCGCATGGCGCGGCGAGCATCAAGAAGCCGTCGAAGCCGCCACCGACGGACTCAGCCACGCAGGCAGCGGCACGGTGATGCTTCTGCACGCCAGCGCCAAAGCGATCGACCTGGCCCACCTCGGTCGCGTGTGCGAGTCCGAGACCGCCTTGCAAGAAGCGGTCGATATATATAGCCGCACGGCTCGCCGATGAGCCATTACAGGACCAGTTCGCCGCGCCGTTCTCATGCTCGCTGGAACACGCTGGCGCATACTGGGCCGACACCGCCTTGGTGAACGATGACCCGGCGCGGTCGATCGAGTTCAGTTCGACCGCGATCGACCGATTCCGCAGCGCCGCACCGGAATTACGAAACCTCGGCTCCGAACGCATGGTGCGCTGTCAGCAGATCAAAGGGTATATCGCGCTCGGCGACTTCGACGTCGCCGCAAGCGAACTCACCGAGATCGCCTCGGCGACACCGGTAGAGCATCGTGTCCGCCCGTTGATCCAGCGTGTGGATGAAATCGCCCAGCTGGCACGCGGCACCTCCGAACACGCTCGCGGTGTTGCCACACTATGCGAGGTCGCCTCCGAATTCCGGCGCGGCGCAGACCTCGGTCCTCTTCGTGCGCTCGCCGCCGACTCGAACGGAGCAGACTGAAGCCATGGCTGATGACTCGACGAGAGATCACTGGTGGTGGCGTCCCGGCTGGAAGATGGGCCGATCGTTCTACACCTGGCACGTGACCTTTGACGACAACTCCCCGGCAGGACAACTCGTGGCCCGGTTCGCCCCGACATTGGCGCGGATACCGACGATGTCACCGGTGAGCCGTGCAGGTCTGCACATCACCGTTCAAGGCATCGGATTCACCGACGAAGTCGCCGAACCGGACGTGAAGCGGATCAGCGACACCACCACCGAGCGACTCTCTCGCATCGAGCCATTCGATACATCGATCGGACCGCCCGTCGTCGATGAAGAGACAATCGGCATGCCGATAGCGAATCACGAAGGTTTCCAACAGATCCGGGACGAACTACAGCTCGCGACCGCCGACGTCTGGGGAGCCGACAATGTGCCCGAACGCGACGAGAGGTTTCGACCACACCTCACCCTGGCCTACTCGACCGGCCCAGCATCCATGACCGCAATTCGCCAGACCCTCGTGCACGACACGTTGATCGACACCACCGTGAACGAACGAGTCGCAGCCGTGTCCCTCATCGCCCTCAACCGCGATCATCGCCGATACGAATGGCAGGAAGTCACGAAGGTTCCACTCGGCGGATCGTGACACTCGGTCACTGCCGAGCGTCGAGGTTTCGTGGCCGAACGCTGACGGGTTTGGCCGGCCAGCAGCGCGGTATCCGGAAAGCAACTGCACTATTCGGCTCACCGGATGTGCACGAGTTGCGAGGGAGGATGTCATGGCCGACAAGAACTACCGCTCCGCCGACACAGGCGAGTACGTGAGCGAGGAAACAGCAGAGCAGAACCCGCGGACAACGCTGAGCGAGGACGAACCACACGACGGGGACAACCGCCGCGACCGATCCTCGATCACCGGGCACTTCGTCAAACCCGACACCAGCCGCCGCCACCCCGATACCACCGTCACCGAAAACGGATAAGCGCTGCACCCGGCCACTACACGGACTTCATTGCCGCAGCTAAACGCAAGGATCATCAGACCGGCGACCCGTGCTCCGGCACGGACAATCGTTGCCACCTCTGCGCTTCGGCACAGCTTCGCCACACAGTCGGGCAACCGAACCATTCGCTCTGCCATCACCACCTCGGCTCGACTTCCCATCGGTCTTCGTCGGTGGTAAGGGCGACGCAGCCGAGCTGGACATCGCCGAAGTGAATGCCGAAGCCGAGGGTGTCCTCGTGGCTGAGTTCGTCGATGAGGTGGTGTGCGGTGGTGATTGATCTGTCGGGGTCGTCATCGGCGGCGGTGGTCAGGTGCGGGTGGGTGATTTGGATAGGGCAGGTCATGGCGTCGCCGAAGGCTATGAGCCGGTGCTGCCGGGAGGTAATCTGGTAGGCCGTGTGGCCGAGGCTGTGTCCGGGAGTTGCGAGTGCCTCGACTCCCGGAAAGATCTCCTCGCCGTCGTTGATGGGATGTACTTGGGGTGCAAAGATTTCCAGCATTTCTGGAGCGATACCGTCGGTGGCGGCGAGTTCACGGTGAGTCCATTCCGTTGCGCTGATGAGGATCTCGGCGTGGGCGAACGGTGTTTTCGATCGGCCTGGTGCGCGTTGCCATAGCCACCCGAGGTGACCCAGGTGCAGGTGTGTCAGTGCGATCAGATCAATGTCTCGTGGCGTTTTCCCGACGGCTTCAAGACTTTTCAGCAGCCGGCCGCCGCGGAGGTGACCGAATGCGGACGGCAGCGCCAGCGGACCGAGTCCGGCGTCGATGAGCATGGCGTGCTGGCCGAATTCGACCAACAGCGCTCCGACGCTGGCTACGAGGTAGCCGTCGGGGTTGAGCAGGTGGCTGTGCTCAATCCAGAGGTTGTCCTCGGAGCCGGGGAACCAGGCACGGGGATCGAGCAGGGCGACGCCGTCTGGCAGGTAGGTGATGCGGTGCTCGCCGAGTTGGTGGCTGCGAATCGGGGCGGCGTCGGCGTGCCGGTTGGTGCCGAGGGTCATGGGGCCATCTCCTGGTCTGAGGAAGGGTCTATGCGCGGTGGTTTTGCCCGGTCGGCGACGGTTGGGCCTCACCGTATTCGGGCGGCAGGGGTCTCGACGGTTTGCTGGACCGGCCATTACGCGAGGGGCGGGCGCGGTTGCTTCGGGATCGCGCGAGCGGGGTCGGGTCGTTCGGAAACCGCGGGTTCGGGCGCTGATGCCTGTGGGTAGTGCCGCCGGTCCGCGCTCACCGCCGTCTCGCTGGTGTTGGATCGCGGACTGCGTCCGATCCGGCGGGTGCTTTTCGTGGAACGGTGGGCAGCCAGTGGTCGGAGAATGCGGCGGTGGCGGCGATGGTGGCGGCGGCTTGTTCGGCGCCGGCGGGGGTGCATCGTCCGAGGCCGCAGGCGGTGGTGACGGCGTGGGCGGGGCAGTTGGCGGCTCGTTCGAACAGGCGCAGGCTGATCATGGAGTCGAGCAGGCTTTTGGGTGCCACTACGCCTGCGCTCAACGCCCATTCCGGGTCCAGGTGTTGCAAGGGTCTGTAGAACTGGGAGTCCAGTGGCGCGGGTTCTGCCCCGTAGGCGCAGGGGATGTGGGCCATCGGCAGGGGTGTGCCGTCGCGGCGCAACTGCCGGGCCAGGGCGTTGAGCAGGGCGACCGCGGGGCCGAGGCTACGGGGCTCGAGCATGGCGGTGTGGCGGTAGTCGCCGTAGCACAGGTGCAGGCTGTTGAGTGCGCCGAGCCGGTGCAGGCGGGTGAGCACCCCGGCGAGCTGGCGGGCGATCACGTCGGCGATCATCCTTACGGCATTCAACTCGGCCGCTTTCACCACTGCTAATAGCGCGACTGGGGATTCGACTTGCCAGGTGATGATCGGGCCGTGGCTTCTGGTCAGGGTCGCGATTTCGTCGAGGATTGCTTCGGTGAACACCGGCACGTGGCGCAGCGCCGTAGTGAGTGCGCCGAGGTGGCCGAGCGCTTTCAGGATCGGGAGCCCATCGGCGGTGGCGGTGCCGGCCAGAGCGAATAGACTCAGATCGAGTGAGTTCGGTTGGCTGAGTTGGAGTTTGACGTCGCCGATCCCTGTCCGCTCACGGCGAAGGGCGGTGTAGTCCGCGATGATGTGTTCGATTTTGTCGACGCGGCCCATGGTGACGTGTTCGGGGGCGAGGGTGACACCGGGGCGGATTCGTCCGGGGGGCATGTGGTTGTAGTCGGCGTAATCGTCTGCGCTGCTGTCGAAGTCGAGGACATCGGTGCGGGTTTGCAGGTCGCGGAGGTAGGCGATGATCCAGTTGGGATCCAGGTCGCAGGGCAACGCGGTGAGTGGTTGTCCGCCGGTGTGGTCGAGGATCCATTCCATCGCGTGACGGGGACTGCTCATGAGAGGTTCGGGCAGGCTGCCGACGAAATGTACGTGACGCTTCATAGTCGTTCCTTCCTAGAGGGTGAGATGTGAAGAGGGAGTACCGAATTCGGGCGCGGCAACGTTGTGCCGGCGGACGGTCAGGGATCGTGCCCGTGTTCGGGCGCGGCAGTGATCGCACTCGAACCAGGATCGGCATCCGGGGTCGTGTCCGCGGGGTCGACGCCGTCGGCAAGAGTCGCGTCGGCGATCGCGGCGTCGATTTCGGCTCCGGTGTCTGATTGCTCGCTCACCAAGGCGCGCAGAACCTGGCGGGCCCGCTGGATCAAGGACGCGGGGTCCGGCGGCTGTCGAGCCGACGGGCCGGGGGGCACGACGGCTTTGCCTGAGTCGGCGCGGCGCAGGTTCTTCAGGGAGCGTCGTACGCCCGATGCGATCGACTCCACGGAGTGACGTCGCCACACCATGTCGAGATCACCAGGGCTGTAGTCCAGGAAGTCGCGGACGCGATCAACAAATTCTTCGTCGCTGACGATGAAGAACTTGTCGCGGTCACTCGCCGAGATGGCGACCGAGTCGGCCGTGCGGGCCGCGCGTGTCCGCAGCGCCTCGAGGTTCCTGCTGAACTGCTGCGCCGCTGCTGGATTCGGCGCGAGGGCACCGGGCATTGCGGCGAGCAGGTGTTCGCGCACGGCGAGGACTGCGGCCATTTCCGTCATCTGGCGGGTGTCGTTGATGACCCGGCCCACAGGACTGCGCCGTGGCGGTGTGCCGGCCGCAGGCAAGCGCTGCTCTAGGGTCCATTCGTGGCCGTTGCGGCCCAGCTGGTGTGCGTGTGCGACCCAACTGGGCGGTATACCGCTCCCGTACGCGCGCGCCTCGGTCAATTTCAGGTCGCGGTCGACTTCCGAGAGCCGCATGAACGCGTTGTCCTCTGATGCGGCACCGAGGTAGCTGTCCTGAACTTTTCGGCGCAAATGCTCTGCCTCAGTGGCTAATTCATGGATCCGGCTCAGGACTTCGGCCTGACCGGCGGGAAGATCGCGAACCCGAAGCTCCCGTTGCGGTCGGGTCATCGCCCGAGCTCCTCGGCCTCGGAGAACTGCGGCTGCGGGACCTTCCGGTCGGGATCAGCGTCGTAGCTCCATGTATCCGGCTCGAGGTTGTCGCTGAATAGTGAGGAACCCGTCCAGGTTTCGACGATCGCAACGGCTGGCGACTCGTGTTCGGCAGCCGCGACGGCAGAAGCGATCTCCACCCCGTCGGTTGCCTCATTGAACGGGCGCTCCTCGCGCGGCAGAAGGCTCTCGATCGCGACAGCCAGACGCTCGGCCGATGCCACGGCGTCAGCGGTATCGATTACTATGCCGGCGGCACCGAGGGCGACGGCTTGCTGTGCGTAGTCGCGGGTACCGGTGTAGGCAGCGTTGTGCAACAGGTTTGGCAGTCTGTCGACGGACAGACCCGTCGCCCATTTGGCCGCGGCGGCCGCAAAGTCAGCGGGGGTGCCCCACAGCTGTTCGCCGAGTTCGGAATCGAGCTCGAGTAGGTTCGCGACCCCGTTGGTCCGGGCCCGCAGGGCGCGAAGTGCATGTCGATTTCGCTCGACGAAATCAGGCACGGTTGGCTCTGGCGCCGGCCTGACCATCCGTTGGGCGGTGTCGAGGGCAGTCCATTCCTGGAGGCGTTGCACGTCCGCGACGAGATCGCCGAGGATCCGGTCTAGATCGAGGGGTTCGGCAGGGCGTAGGGGAAGATTGGCACGCCAGGTGATGCCGCGTTCTCCGCGTTCCCGGACGTGATCTATCCACGTCTTGGGGACTCCACCGGCACAGGCTGCCTTTTCCAGTGCCTCGCGCAGATTTGCGTGATCAAGGTAGTCCTTCGCCCAGGACCATGGTGGGCGTTCTCCGGTTTCGGCTGTGCGTTGATTTGCCTCATTGGTCATGGCGGTCAGCTCGACGGCTCGATTCTGTAGCGCTTTGAGCACCTTCCGTTGTGCAGGTGTCGGCTTGTTCATGAAGATGTCCTTGGGGTCGGGGCACCGGCGAAGGCGCGGAAGTCCGGTCCGAAGCCCAGATGCTCGGTGGCTGTTTTCGCTCCTGGCGGGCCGAACCAGGCGGTGGGGATCGGTGTGCTCGGCAGGCCGGGGCATTCGGTGTGCTGGTCGGGGGTGCAGCGATATAGCGGGCCTTTGGATGCGTCGAGGACCTCGCGCAGGTGCACGTCGATGTGGCGCAGGAACAGCGTGCTCATCGCGGCGGGGTCGTCGGCGCGGACCGCGGCCTCGAAGGCGCGATGAACAGCTGCGAAGCGCAGGACCACGTTGCGGTGCCGCCACCACTGTCGGCACCAGCTGTACTGGCCTTCGCGGTTGTTGGCCGCGATCCGTACCGAGGTGACCGGCAGCAGCCACTCGTGCACGAAGTCGGAGTAGTGGGCGAACAGCCTTGGCGGGGGCGGTTTTTCGCCGGGTGGTGTCGGTGCCGGTGTGGGAGGGGGCCCGAACCAGCCCGGCGGCACGAGGTCGAACGGCAGTGACGGGGTGCTCACGTGGGCCTGGCGGGTGCAGCGGTACAGTGGGCCGTTGGCGGCATCCATGATCGTGCGCAGGTGAGCGTCGACCGAGAGCAGCCATGTGCTCAAGCTGGTGCCCGCGCCGGAGCGGCGTTGGCCTTCGAAGGCGTTGTGCAGGTGGGCGATGCGGACCGCGACGGCGCGATGGGCCCACCATTGCGGGCACCAGGTGTAGGTGTTTTCCCGGTTCGCCTCGGCCAGTCGCACGGTGATGTAGGGCAGCAACCAGTGCTCGGCGAAGGCGCCGAAGTGGCTGTAGCACGGCGCCTTCGACGACGAGCCGGTGCTGGTGCTCATAGGTCTTCCCCGTCGTCGAGTGCTGTGGGAGCGGCAGGGAGTGCGATCGTCGCGGCGGCTTTCTCGAAACGGGCCAGCGAGGCGTGGATCAGCGGGGCGTATTCGCTGTCTTGCCACCAGTTCTTGCGAACCACGACCGGCCCGTAGCCCGGGAGCCGCACCAGGGCGCGGTCTTTGGGCAGCGCCGCCAGCAGGGAGGTGTCGAGGATGGGCTCACCTCGCCAGGTCAGTGTCCGGTTCGTGCCCCCGGCGCCGTGGCTGCGGGAGCGGTCGGCCACATCGTGCGGGCCGGCCATTGCCGCCCAGTGTTCGAGGTAGTCCACCGCGGCGATGCCGCCGCCGTAGACCTCGATGCTCTGCGCGCGCATGGTCTTCAAACCGTTTGCGCCCCAGAGGTCTTCGCCTTGCTCGAGCACTTGCAGGATGGTGATCACGACGATGCCGCACCCGCCGGCGTAGGTGTAGTAGGAGGGCAGCTCGCCGATGCGTGCACAGTTTGCTGCCTCGTCGAGCACCGCGAGCAACGGCACCCGTAACCGGCCGTCGGGGCGCGCGCGGGCGCTGGTGAGGGCGGCCTCGAAGAGCTGCCCGACCAGTGCCGCGGTCAGCGGGGTGGCGCTGTCGGGTCCGGCCATCGACAGCGCGTACAACGTGTCGGTCGAGGTCACGAACTCGCGGGGCCGGAATTCGGGCAGATGGTGGGTCTGCTTCTGTTCGGTCCGGTCGATCACCACGGTCGTGCCGCTGCCGGTCTTGGATGGGGCCTCGCGCACGCGGAGCTGGTAGCGCTGCGGTGGTGTGACCATGCGGGCGTAGCCTTCATCGCTGAGCGATCCGAGGAACCGTCTGGCCATGTCGTAGAGGCCGTCTCGTTGCCGGGCGTAGAGGGCTTGGGATTCGGCGATGCGCTCGGCGGCGCGCTGGTGGCCGTAGTGGCGCAGGATCAATGCGGGGGTGAGGTCTTGGTCGCGGCCCAGCCATTCGGCGACATGGAGCAGGTCGCCTTGCACGCAGGCCGCGGCATAGATGTAGAGGGCCAGCAGTTCTTGTGCGCCGCCGTCGAAATAGCTGTCTACCTTGGCATTTGCCGCCTGTGCGGCGGTACCTGCTGCGGCGGAGACGAAGAAGCTGGCCAGTTTCCGTGCGGCCGGCAGGTTCTCGACTTGGGCGAGCAGGTCGACCCAGAACCCGCATTCGACGCGGCCGGTGACCGCTTGCAGGTCACACAGCCACACTCGGCCGGCCTTTTCGCGCCCGGATAACGTGTGCCGGTAGAGATCTGGTTTGTTCGATGTCGCCAGGCACGGACCCCACGCCGCCAGCACCGCGGGGATCGCCCAGGCCATGGTTTTGCCCGTGCGGGTACCCGCGGTGATGGTGACGCCGAGTTCGGCGGGCACATACAGCCCCACTCCTCCGATCACGGTCGTGCCCAGCGGTGGACCTTTGAGTGCCTGGATTTCGGGTGCGGCGTCGCGCAGCAGCCGCTGGTTGGCGATCGCGTTGTCGCGCACCCGCCCCAGCCGGATCTCTCGCGGTCGCTGCATGGTGCGCGCTGCTGCGTCGATCTCGCTGTCGGCGTGCAGCATCCGCCAGCACCCCAGCCCGACACTGGCGCCGAGACCGAGGAACAGGATTGTCATCACGGTGGCTTGCCAGGGCCAGGCTTGCCGCCCCGACACCACTCCCAGCAGCGCGCTCACCGGATGCCCGGCGACCGGCACCCCGGCCCACCAACACCCCAGACATAGCGCCGCCCACACCCCCAGCACGGCGATGACCAGCGCCATGAACGCCAGCAGCAGCGCGGTCTCCTCTCCGATCCCGCGTTTGGTCCGGCGCCGGGTCTCCCGAGTCGCGATCATGATCATTTACTCCTTTGTGGATGAACGATGTTGACTGGCAAGGCTTTTCACAGATCCACGTCTTTGGCGGCCTCAGGCGGTGGGGAGGGCCGAATCGGCTCGGGGCCCTCGGGGGTGTGCCAGTCGCTGTTTTCGGTGGCAGGTGCCGCCGCGTCGACGGCCTGGCCGATCGCGACGCCGTTCGAGGCGTTCGGAGCGAATGCGGCCGGGTCTGGTGCGCCGGGCATGTCGTGGTGGTCTGGCGGGTGGTCGACAGGTGTCCCGGTCGTGGTAGTGGCCAGGCGTGGATCGCCGGGTCCGTCATGCCAGTAGGTGCCGTCCTGTCCGGCCTGGACGACTTTGGTAATTACCTCGGTCGGAGCACCCCACTGGATCGCGGCCGCTTGCGCCGACCGGAATTGCGCTCTGATCGCTTCCAGCGCTTCGACTTTGGCGTTGATCGTCGTCCGATCGCCCAGGTCGCTGAAGCTCTCGGCGGTGCGGGTGTGCTCGGCATGCAGATCCTGAAGCTCCTGTAACGCCTGGCGCTGTCGTGGAGGGGGTGTGGAGCGCTCGGCCGCCGGTGCCCTGCGCCCCTGAGCTGTTGTCGCGGTGGCGGCCTCGGCGTCGGAGGCGCCGAGCGTCTCGGCGGTCTCGAGAGCCCGGTCGATGTCGGCGATGATCGCACCGACCTCGTCGAGATTCAGTAACGACGGCGGCCCTCCCAACGCGCGATCGAGCACGTTTCGCGGCGATGGTGTCGGATCCGCGACGTTCCCGGCTGCCAGTGGTGGGGCGACCGAGTGCCAGCTAGCGCTGTCCTGTTCGGAACCGGTGATGCCTGGTTCCACGCGGCCCGTCTGTTCACCGGCCTGGCGCAGACACCGCAGTCCGAACTCGTCGACGCCTTCCCCGCCCGCGGCGTGGGCCCGCTCGAGTTCCCGCAGGTCTCGGGCAGCCTTGTCGGGATGATCACGCCACAGCACGAACGCATCGCGCTGCCGAATCCATTGGTGCTGGCGAACCAACGAGGGGTGGCGGCTCCATTTGGCCGCTAACTGGCCGGCCTGAGTTCTGAATTCGACACCTTGCTGAGAAGTGTCGGCATCGTCTGCGATCTCGAGCAGGTAATGCCACTGTGCCGCATCAGCGTGCAGTTGGGCCTCGTCAGGGTCGGCGGCATCGGGGTAGTACTCAGGGCTGCTGGGGCCGCTGCGCCGCTCGAGCCAGCTCATGACGCTGACCACACGCCAGCACCGAGATCACGGTGCGCATGCCGCGGTGATCGGTTGAGCGTGAAAGGGATTGGTCTGGTGAGGGTGGACATCGTCGACCTCCTGCGGAGGGTGCGTGCCACGAGTCGTCGGCGCGAGGTGGCAGCGGTGTTCAGATGTCCCCGGCAATCGGGTTCGGCATTGCTGGTCGGTACCCCGTGACCAGCTGCCGACGAGAAGCAGGCGAAGTGGGGGTTACTCGGTCAGGTAGTGGTGGTGGCTCCGTTCTTCGGGTGACTCAGGTGTCCGGACCTAGGTCTGGGTAAGAGTTCGCCGTGCGGTACTGGGTCTCGTCGCGTTCACTGGACCAGTCGGGCGTGCCTTCGGGCAGCGCATCGTTGACCGCTTGGGTCATGGCCGTCGGGCCGGCGCCGATGCTGTGGTCCGCGGTGGCGTCGGTGAATTCCGGACGCAATGCGGTGGCGGCGATGTCGAACATCTGCTGCGGGGTCGGTGGACTCACGCCTGCGTCGGCCAGTACCTTGGCGACATCGAGGTCATCGGAGAGATACGGCGGGCGTGGGAGTTTCGGGCTTGCGGTCGCGTATTTGCTCCATTCGGCGATCACGCTCATCTCGTCGAGGTGTTCTTTGGTGACCGCGCGTAGTTGTCGGAGGGTCTCGGCGGTGCCGCCCCACACGGTGGCGGCTTCGGTCGCGGTGAGGCGTGCCCCCGCCGCCAGCGCGGCGACTCGCTGGTATTGGACGTGGGTGTTCTCGGCGAATTTCCAGACCGCGAGGGGGTTTTGCCCAAAGCTCCAGCGGCCGCTGGCGATGAGTTTGCGGCGCAGGACTTCTAAGCTCAGCATGCGCTCGAGGTCCCACCGTTCGACCTCGATCATGTCCAGGCAGAACTTCTCGAAGTAGTCCCGCGACGCAGGTCCGGTCGACGGGTCGAGAGCTGGTACCGGGCGGGCGCCACCGAGGCCGACCCTGCGGACATCGTTGATCACTGCGGGTGGGATATCGGCCTCCAGAGCTTGCCGCTCGACGCGCTCACGTTGGAGTTGCAGGTCGGCCAGCGTGCCGGTCAACTCTGCCTGGCGCTGTTCGTCCAGGCGTGGGTCTCCGCTGCTCTGGTAATTGGTCAACAGGTGTCTGACGTGGGTTTCCTCTGCGGCAAGGCGTTGAATGCCGCGCAGCTGGTCGAGCATTCTGTCCCAGACTGAGGGTGTCGGATCGGTCATGGTCCTCACCGCTCACAGCTCGAGCTCGACCGGAGGACCGGGATCGCGTGGCGGCGGGTCGTTGTGGCCGTCGGGCTCGTTGATCCAGCTCGCCTCCCCTGTGCTCGCCAAGGCCACCTCTACCTGGTCTCCGGCGCCTTGACCGTCCGATTCTGTGGACAAGGCTTCGCGAGCGCGTTCGATGAGGGCTTCCGGCAGCGGTGGATGGTGGCCGGGGAGGTCGGTGCCGGCAGAGAGGCCAAGGTTGTCGGTGGTGCGGCCCAGGGTGTGTTCGCGACCGCGCCACGCGAGGGTGCGCCAGCGCTCGTAGAGGTCGGCGTCACTGTAAGTACGCACGGTCACCTCAGCCAGATCCCGCCAGCCGTGCTCATCGCGCCCCCAAATCTCCTCGGCTTCAACGCCACTCAGCAAGACGACCGCCGCGCTGGCGGACGCTCGTTGCCACAACGCCGCCATGTTCCGGTCGAATTGCGCCGCCGCTTCGGGATCGTGGGGGAAGCGACGATTGTGGTTGCGCAGCTCATGTTCGACTCGAATCACCGCCATGTGCTCGAGGTCCCAGACATCCTTGACGATCCTGTCGACCAGGAACGCGAGCTCGGGTGGTTCGCCATAGCGCATCACCGCTGGTGAGTGCACGCTGTCGCCCCACCGCAACCCCCACTGTCCTGCCTCGCGAACCGCCTCGACTGCTGAGTGGGGCACACCCATCGCACGGGCGCGCAGTTGGAGCTCGTGCAGATCGGAGGCGAGTACCAGCAGATGCGTGCGCCAGTTCTGGATCTTGAGATCCCCGGCGCCGTCGCCGGGTTCATGGACCGGGAAGGCATGCTCCAGTGCTTTGGCGCGATCGGCGGCGGTGTTCTGGATCTTCTCGAGCAGCCGCAGCTTCCAGCTGGGCAGCTCCTGTAACCCGGGTAGTGAGTGAGTCATCGAGGATGCTCCAATCGGAAAATAATGGTGACAATGACGTAAGTGCGGAACCGTTCGCGGCCGGTCACGGCTCGCTCTCGCTCCCGTAGTCCGGAACCTGTGGCGCAGCCAGTCCTAAATCGCCCCAAGCGGATTCGTCGCGTATCTGCTCGATGCCGGCGTTCTCGCTCAGCGTGGTGGCGGCGACCGCGTCGTGGACAGCGAGCCCGTGAGGGTCGCGCGGCATGGCATCGAGTGCGACTCCGACCAGCTCGACCATCCGATCCGGGGAGTCCGGCATCTGTTTACTGATGTCGTCCAGCGCTATTCCCGACCGCAGGCACACGATCACCGGCGCCGCCACTATCGAGATGTCCGCATCAGCGACGGTGCGGAAGCGTGCGCTCACCTGCTCGTCGTTATGACCGGTCAACTCCTGGGCGACGACATTGGCCCAGTGCCGGCCGCCGTGGCGCGACCACATCTGGCCGCGTTCGCGATCGGTCACATCCAGTTCGTGTGACACCGCCCCCAGGCGCTGCCACACCATCCCCATCACGGCCTGGAAATTCCCGCGCTCGCCGCGGTCGAGACCCGGGTTCCGGCGCATGTGCGCGGCCAGAATTCCTGCGCTGTCCTGCAACTGGTGTATGTGCCCGGACAATGCCGCGATCAGCGCCCCACGCGGGACCTCATCGGGGCTGTAGAACAGTCGTCGCGCGTCCGATGCTTGTCCTCGTTCACCGGCCCGGCGCGCGAAGTTCAGCCAGGAATGCGGGCAGCCCACCAGCGCACCCAGGTCCTCGAGCTGGGTCAGGGTGCGACGACTCATCGTGATCTGGTCGATGACCTCCGGCGGCGGCGTGTCATAACCTGCCGCGACGGACTTCTCGACCCTGGTCCAGTTGTCGTAGGCCAGGTTTTGAATACCGTTGAGCAGCAGCATTTGCAGTGGGGTCGGGGTCTGCATGTCAGCCAACCCCGTCCGCACGCAATGCCGGCATTAATGGGTGCTTCATGGCCCCACCTCCGGACTCGGCGCGGCCGGCAGCGCCAACGGCGGATCGAAACCGAACTCCAGCCCCGGCCCCGGATCCGGATCCGCCGACGTGCCCGCGTGGAGCGGGCCTGCATCGGCGACAGCGGCCTCGAACCCAATCCCCTCCGCACCCGGTGAGACGGCGTCGCTTGCAGTGCCGGGGAACGCGTGGTCGAAGTAGTTGAGCACCGTCAACGCGTCCGCCAGCCCGTTGACGTCGGCGATGAACACCCGTGGTGCCGCGCTTCCCTGTCCCGCTTCGGCTCCGTCGAAATCCTCTACGATCTCGGCATCGATCACGTCCTCGACCGGAACCTGCGAGTCGGGCACGACCGTGGCGTCGAGGAAGTCCTCGGGGTCGGCACCGGTGTCCTCGGTGAACCGCTGCTCGAACGCTTGGGCGGCTTCGGCGTTCTCGTCGGAGAGTCCTGCGCTGGCCTGAGCCGCGGCGTGGGCCGCCGCCGACGTTGCGGCCGCGCCCTGCTTGCCTCCGTGGTCGGTGAGGGTGTCGGTCAATCCTGCTGCGCGGCGGCGGATTTGGATCTGCAGGTTTTTGTACTCTTTTTCGAGCTCGTGCAGCTCTTTCTTGTGTTTGAGGGCGAGTTTGTCCGCTTCCTCACGACGGTCGAAATCTTTGTCGGCGCGTTTGATCTTCTTGGTCGTTGCCCTTCGTTCCTCTTTATGCCCCTTGATGCGTTGCTCGACTTCGTTGATCTTGGCTTGCGCGAGAGTGACTTCCAGCGGATTGGTCACCAGTTTTTGCTGCACCCGCAACGCATGCTCGAAGGCCGAACGCGCCTCCTTGTTCTCTCCGACGCGCATTCGCTGGAGGAACTCCGTCTGCGACCGTGCTTCCCCGGCGCGCCGCCCGAACAAGCCTGCGACCATCGCTGCGGTCTGCATCGATTGCATGAAGGCCTGCTGCATTGCTCGGCCACCTTGCTCGACCGGGTCCTCGCTCATGCGATCACCTCCAGCCCGGTGAGTTGCCATGCCGCTGTCGTGGTGGTGCGGGCGGCGCGGGCGTAGACGGTGAACCCGATCGGTGGTTGGTCGCCGGGCCGGAGCTCGACCGACAGGACCCGGGCGGTGGTGGTGGGGGTGTCGGGTGGGTGGTCGTCGCGGGTGAGGCGCACCAGGGTGGCGATTTCGATGCGGTCGCGGCGCCAGTGCTGCCATTGCTGGGCGCTGATCGGTGCCCACACCAGCGCCGACGGTTCTGCTTGTTCAGCGAAGCCCGGTGCGATCAGGTCTCGGGCGGCGCGGAACGCGGCACGCTGGTCGGGTTGGTCGCTGGGCCGGTAGCCGAAAATCGTCTCCACCGCGGCGAGCAGGACGGCCTCCGCCGAGCACAGGTCGACCTCGCCGGCTGGTTCGAGCCCCTGGGTGCCGCACTGCGCGACGGTCCGTGTCTGGATGTCTGGGGTGGGTGCACATCCGCTCAGCAGCGCGCCGACAGTGACACTGGTGACGAGCGTGGCGGTGATCTGCTTGTTCATGCCGACTCCTTTCTGTCGAACAGGAAGCGCAGGTCGGGCTCGGACCAGCCGATGAAGTCGCGGCGGGCTCGCTGTTGGGCAGCGGGGTTGGGCTGGGCGATCGAGAGCTCCAACACCAGTCCCGCGGTCTGCGCCGCGTGGTGGAGCCTGCGCGTGGTGATGTCGTAGCTGTCTGCCATGACCAGCCGCAGCCTCGCCGCAGGCGCGCCCACATGGGTACGGGCGCGCCAGGCGAGCCAGATCGCTTGGCGGGCCGACGCTTCGGCGGCGCTGGCGGGGATGCCGATCGCGGCCGGCCGCCGGAAGACGTCGTGCCAGACCAGGTGGCCGTCGGTGCGGCAGATGGTGAAGCTGGTCATGGTGGCCGCGGAGAACAGGCGCAAACCTGGCGCTGCGGCTGCCAGCCGCGACAGTTTGCCTCCGGCGCGTTTAGCGGCCCTTTTGGCCTCGGCTTGGCGCAGTGCGTCGTAGTCGACGATGCCCGCATCCAGCAGCGCGAACACGTAGCGATCGAAGCTCGCCGCGTCGTGGAAGCGGTGCTGAGTCGCGAAGCGGTCGAACT
The DNA here is from genome assembly GCF_042871115.1 of Nocardia sp. NPDC006044. Lineage (NCBI taxonomy): Bacteria > Bacillati > Actinomycetota > Actinomycetes > Mycobacteriales > Nocardiaceae > Nocardia > Nocardia sp. NPDC006044. Next base: position 626,363 of record NZ_JBIAID010000001.1, on the reverse strand, counting down.
GACTGGTGCACGAATAGGTGGACAGTTCGGCGGCGCGCAGACGGACGATCTTTTCTGGACTGACCGTGGTGTCCGCGGCCGGGTATCGACGCGATGTCATCTCGACCTCCAGGTATCGACGCGATGTCATCTCGACCTCCAGGTATCGACGAGAGTGGGTGACGGCTGGTGTGCGATTCGCAGGCACCCAGTGATGGCGAATTTGGTTGTTGACCAAGCTTTTTGACGTCGGTGGTTCATGGTTCGATCTCCGAGTGCGGCTGGGGGATCTCCGCGGTCGATGCCGGAGCGGGATTGTCGGTATCGGTCACCTCGGCGCCGCTGTGTTCCGGGGCGGCCGCGTCGACCGCTTCCGCGATCCGCGCGCCGCGCTCACCTTCGGCGGTAGTCGCCGGCCCCGCGTGGCGCGCGCCCTCGGCAGCGTTCGTTGCGCGCCAGGCGGTTTCGGCGGCAACGTTGAGTTCGTGCGGGTGTGGTGGGGCGGGTGCGCCGGAAGGGTCGAGTCCCGCCGATGCCAACGCGTTGTACCGTGTCCGTGCTCGGGATACCACCAGCGCACTCGTAGCGGCTTTCCACCGTTTCGACAGCTCCGCTGGTCTGACCTCACGAGACTTCTCGAGCAGCGCAGTCCAGCGACGGGGATCGCTGGACCACCGCGTGCCGACCTCAGCGCGAGTCACATTGAGCGCTCGCGCGACCATCGCGACCCGTACCCACTGCAACCGCTGCAACGCGTCGAAACGCTCGGCGAGGACCGGCTCGATCACACCGCGGCGGCCGCGGTAGACCGTTTGCAGGGCAGTCATCTCGAACAGCTGGTCCACTTGAGCGTGCAGACGCGCCAGCTGCTGTTCACGCCCTTCGGCCCGGCCCGCGGGCAACTGCTGCGAAGCGGTCCAACGAGTGCCCGCATTGCCTAGCGCACGCACATGAGTGATCCATCGCTCGGGGATGCCGATCTCGTGCACCAGCTCATCGAGCAAATCGGCGGTGACGTGCAGATCGCGCAAGACCGCCCGATCCCAGCCCGTCGCGCCGGTCATACGCCGGATGTCGTCGGTGACGTTCTGCAATTGCTTAAGCATGCGCTGCTGTATTTCGGTGGGGACTGCGCTCGCGCCCCGGCCTGTTCCGGACCTCGCCATGTCGTCATCCCCGATTCCGCAGGGGGCAGCCAGGTTTCGCGGTCCGTGCGCGTGGTCGCTCGTACCAGTACCCAGCGGCGCTAATGTCGCTGTGCTGGCTTGCGGCACGTAGGTCGGTGTCTTCGGGTGTGCGGGGATCAGTCATCACGCACCGCGGAATGGCTCGATAGCGATCGGGGCCAAGTCGGCAGCTCCCATCCGGCGAAGCCGATCCATCGCGCGGTGGTGTCTCCGGCGATCGGTGCGGGAAGGTCCTCGGGCAGGGCGAACGCCCGCGCCAGGATCGGCAGGCGGTGTTCCACGGCCGCCGTCCGGGCCCGCAGGGTGCGGTGCAGACCGGCAGCGCGGCTGCGGCTCAGCAACCCGTGCGCGGTGTACCAGTTCGCGTGCTCCTCGACCCGCCGTATCCCGTACAACGCCGCAAGGTCATACAGAACATGCTGCGCGGCAGTGCAATTCGTGTCCGCGGCGGCGGTCCACATGGTGTCTACAGCGGTGCGGACACCGACGGCGGTAGCGAGATCTATTGCCGCGCTGTCGGGTTGATGCTCGGAATCGACGCCGGTGGCCAAGGCTCCCTCGCGTTCGACCAGCAGTCGGTACCACCATTGGCGCGGGTGTTCATCGACGCCGGTCAGATAGGGAATGCCTGAGCGGCGCAGTGCCCGTCCGGCCGCGCCGAGCATCGCCCAGGTCTCCCCCTCGGCGGTCATGATGGCCTCACACAGTGCGACGTAGTCGCTGATGTGGTTCGCGCGCAGGATGCCCTGGGCCGCCAACCGCTGACGGCACATCTCGATCACTTGCCAGGAGGTGTAGGAGGCGACCGGTTTGGTGAGCATTGCCCACAGCGCGACCTCGCTGCCGTCGACATCGGGGCGTGCGCAGCGGGCGCGTACGGCGTTCACCAGACACGTCATCGCCCACATGTCCGACATGGCGTGCGCGAGCTGGCCGGCCACATGGTCGTGGGAGATCATCGCGGCCCCGTCCGGGCCGACCCGGCGGTGGCGGGCGTAGCCGACGGTCAGTTCCAGCCCGGCGCGCGCTGCGGACACCGCTGCACCGGCGGTGCACAGTCGTGCCGAGTGCAGCGGGCTGGTCGTGCGCGCGAAGCGTTGCCGTTCGGTCAGGGCGCAGTGAAACCGGCCTTGGGCATCGAATTCGGCGACGTCCCCGCCGAGCAGGGCCGACTCCGGCAATCCCGCTCCCTGGAATCGGGTCATGGCGTTGTCCATCCACAGCCCGTATCCGTTGTCCGGCAACGCCTTGACCTCCACACCATCGGCCAGCCCGTCGCTGGTGCGCAGCCGCATCAGAAGCGGCCAGACGCCCTCATCGGCGCCATCGGCGATCAGGCGGGCGTACACGACGACGCAGCGGGGCACCGCGGCAGCGGTATTGGGCATGAACTTCACCGCCCCGGCGGTGGGAGTATCGAGTCGGAAGGCGCGCTGCCCGGGCAGCCAGGTGGCCGTGGTTTCCAGGTGGATCGCGTCGCTGCCGTGGTCGAGTTCGGTCACGAGTCCGACTCCGGCGGCGGCTGCGGTGTCCAGCTCGCGCAGGCACCGCTGTTGGAACGGTGAACCGTCGCCGAGGTTTTCGATCGCGGCGATGCTGAGTTTGAGATGGCCCGGCAGCAGCACCATCAGCCGCGGAGCCAGCGCCGCGGCCCAGTCGAACACCGCATACGACGTGCTGTCATCAGCGGCGATCGCGCGGGCCGACCCTCCCAGCGTGTCGATGGCGCGTTGGAGCAGGGTGTAGCTGTAGCGGGCTTCCTCCGCCTGGGTTTCTCCGCGGCCCGCGACATCGCCCAGAGCGGTGATCACCTCGCGGATCCGCGCCTGATTCCGGTAGTCGCCGTCGCCGAAAACCGTTGCGGTCAGCGACGCGAGTAGTTCATCAGCACGCGGCGTGACCGGTGTGGAAGGCGTGTTGTTTTCCAGTCGGGTTGTGGTGTCGATCGTCGTCATGGGAGGGGTCCTCTCGGGGTGTGGCAGGAGGTAGCCGGTCGCCTGAGGCGCTCATGGGTCGAGTCCTCGTGTCGGCGCAGGGGTTGGCGGGGTGTTGTCGGAGCCGTCGTCGTCCCAGCTCAGGTCGGGCTCGCTCGCGATGGCGGCGGCCACCGCGCCGGTCGTGGTGTTGGTCTCGGCGGGGCGGTGTTCGCGGCGTTGTCTTAGGGCGTCGGTCAGCAACGCGTGCGGTGAGGGGAACGCCGTTGGCTTCGGTGATCCCTGCGGGTCGAGATCAGGATCGGGAACGAGCAGCTCGTAGAGTTTGCCGGCGTCAGCGGCGAGTTCGGGGGCGCAGAACCCGCGCCAGATCTCTGCGATCATGGAGTCATCGACGGTGCGGGTGACCTCAGCCTGGCGTGACCGCGCCCTGGTCACCCGGTACCAGATCTGCTGTCGCTCAGGGATACTCACACCGAGAACGTCGGCGTACCCGGTCGCCAGCATCCAGCGCTGACCGAGGTTTACCCGGAACTGGCGCTGCTCGTAGTCCGAGTGTTCGATCGCCTCATCGCTGGTCGCATCCGCTCCCGCGACCCGATGCCGATGCTCGCGTTCCGCTGCGACCAGGCACATGTTGTCGAGGCGTTGCACTTGCCTCTGGAGTTCATCGAGCTGCCGTCGGCGGATGTCGTCAGCCACTGGCAAGGCCAAGTCGCCGTCCCAGGCCAAACCCGCAGCGCCGCGGTCGTCCACGGCCTTGACCCATTTCACGGGCACGCGCAACGCACTCGCGTGCAACCGCAGATCGCTACGAACGCGGTCCAGGCGCCGTAGCCGCTGTTGCCATTGCGTCCGCTCGGGTAGAACGACCCGTCCATCTCCATAGTGGTTCGTCCATGCGGCAGACGCCCTGTGGATTTGCTCGAGGAGAGAGCGCTGCCACAGCGGTAGCTCAGCGATCTGAACGCAGGGCCGATCTTTCACCGCACCCACCTGCCTACGCCGGTATCGATCAGGCGGGCGCGGATGCCTGGCGCCGGACCCATTCCGCACGCCACACGCCCACGGCTGCTGGGCCGCTGGTACTGCGAGGGCGCAGAATCATCGAGCCGAGATCCGTTCGAAGCGTTCAGGATCGGTCGCCCGCAATGGCTGGCGGCTGGTAGCGACGTATGTCCATCTGTTCGCCGTTCCAGGCCGATAGCGGTGTGATCGTGACGGTTTGCCCGGTTTGCGGGGCGTGCAGCAGCAGGTCGCGGCCTTGCTGGTCGCGCCCGTAGTAGATCCCCACGTGGTGAGAGTCGGAATCCCCAGGGGCGGTGAAGAAGATCAGGTCGCCGGGCTGCTGGCTGCCGAGCGGCACCAGCCGCGCTGTGGGGTGGTCTTGCTGGGCTTGGGTGTAGTGCGGCAGCCGGATCTGACCACCGGATGCTTGGTAGACCGCGTAGAGGGTGAGTCCGCTGCAATCGAACCCACCGCCGGTCGGGCCGGTGGTATCGCCGCCGCCCCACACATACGGTGTGCCTTTCCAGCGCTCGGCGTACTCGATCACCATGCGCCCGAACGCGCTGGCTTGCGCCGGCGCCACGGTTCCCGAGCCGCTCGCACCACACCCACTCGGAGCGGCGCCCGCCTCGGTGCGTGGTATCGAGGTGGTGTCGATGCCGGAGAACGTCCCGTAGAGCCGGCGGGCGAGATCGAGTTGCCCCGCATAGGCATTCGGCCCGGATACCTCGATCGCCTGGGCGACCTCGGCCGGTGACATCTGCTGGGCGGCGGCACCGAGTGCCACCGCGCGGTCGTAGAACCAGTTGATCTGATAGATCGGGTCCATCAACCGTGCGATACCGACCCCACCCCAGACGCTGGCGCGCAACTGGTGCGGTCCCACTGAATCGTGGTCGTAGCCGAGGCCGTCGTTGTTGTATCGCAACGACTCCGGCACGACCGGGTTGGCCAGATTCCGGAAGGTCGACTCGGTCGCCTGGGCAGCCAGCTCGGCGATGATCACCGATTCGCCCATCCGCCGTTGCCGCCCGATCGCGACGCCGTTGCGAGCCAACTGCAACTGACGCTCGGTAAGTCCGGCCACCGTCTGACCCGTCGGCCCGCTCAGCCCGGCCGCGCTGCCCGCCGGCAAGGGTGTCGCACACGAGACTGCGGGGTCCGCGCCCACGATCACCAGCAGCAGCAACAGCAACGCGACCGGCGCCGACAAGGCCGTCGCCGCAACAACTTTCGACGAGGAACCCATCGACGGTCACCGCCGGCTCAGGCCACAGTGGTCGACGGTGCACATCGGGTGTCTGCCGAAACGTGGCTGGCCGCATCGGATTTGCACAATCCGTTCTCGGCGTCACGGCTTCGTCGCGGGTCAGATTCGTCATCGCGTGCGGTCCTCATCACGCGGGATCGGTCGCGGTGCCGAATTCCGGCGGCCGTGCCAGCGATTCACCGGCCGGTTCGCTGCCCCAGCTCCCTGCACCGGCGCAGTCGGAGAATCGTCCGGCAGACGGGGCCAGGTGGTCGAGCACATCCTCGCCGTAGATGAACGCCTCGACTCGCGCCTCGTCGATGTCGACTTGTAAGGCTTGGGCGGCGCGGCTGATGAGCACATCCGGCGCCGGGGCCCGGCTGCCTGGCTCGAGGAAGCGGACTGCGCCGACGTGTTCGGCGCTGCGTCGATCGGCGTCCCACTCGATGCCTGGCCAGGCATACGCGCGCCAGCGCACCTCGATGCCGGTGGCGGTGTAGCGGTGCACCGTGCGCGCCAACAGCCGGATCCAGTTACCGGGATCACGGTGCAGCATCTCCGCCTGCTCGATCTCGGTGAGCTGCGCGACCGCGGCAACGGTGTTGACCCGGACCCAGAGCGAGGTCATGTTGCGCTCGAACTGCTGCTGGGCCGCCGGGGCGGGCACGAAATCTCTTGCTGAGGCGTGCCGGGCGGCTTCGATCGCGGCCATGTGCTCGAGCGTCCACATGCTCTCGGCGATCGCATCGAGCAGCGGTGCGCGACCGTGATCGTCCTCTCCTAGCGGGGCGGGTCTGTGCATGAGGTGCCTCCAGTGCTCGCCCTGCTCCCCGCCGACTCGGGCCAGCTCGATCAACTCGAGATCCACGCCGGCCAGCTCGGTACGGATGTCGAGTTCGGTACGGCTGTCCTCCAGATCACGCAGCCGCCCGCGCCAGCCCTCGATCGCCGCGGCACCTCTGCCGTCGCCCTCGCGATAGCCCGGATACTCCGTGCCCAGCACGCGCGCGTGCCGCGCCGAGAGCTCTTCGATGCGGTCCAATAGCCGTGCCTTCCACCCGGCAAGCTCGACGGGTGCGGCATCTAGCTGATTCTCAGACATCGTCGTTGTCCTCCTAAATATGCTGTTGCCCTACGCATTTCGGCTTTGCGCTGCTTTGTCGTGGATGCGCATTGATCCGAACAGCGCAGGTTCTGCCGTGCTATGGGGCGAGCGACGGTGCTTACTCGGTGCGAGCTGGGGGTCATCACCGCAGGCGCGCTCACCATTCGGGCCCTGCCTCGGAACCGGGATCCGGCAACGGGGGCAACGGTTCACCGGCCGGCTCGCTGCCCCAACTCTGCGTATCGAGGCCCTCGGCCGGGCTCGTCCAGGGCGAGGTCAACTCGTCGAGCCACGGCGGCCCGCTGAACTTCTGCGCGAGGCGCGCGGAGTAGGTCTGCTGTGCGAAGACAGCGCGTTCGATCAACTCATCCGGCGAATGCACGTACCACACGTCCGCCTGCATCGTGGGATGGGCAACCGCGTGCTTGGCCTCCCACTCCACGCCGGGCCACGCGTGGGTATGCCAGCGTTGCGCGAGTTCGGCGTCGGAGCGGCCGTGTACGGTCCGCGAGTACACATCGACGCAGTCGTTGACCGAGTCCGGTGCCATCTCTGCGCGCTCGGCGTCGGTCAACTTGACCGCTGCGGCGTTGATTGTGACCCGTTGCACCAGCGCCACCATGTTGCGCTGGTATTGCTGCTCAGACTCGGGATCCGGGACGGTAAATGGCTTGCCCGTGTTGTGGCGCTCTAGACGCTCGGCCTCGACAGCGGCCATCTGCGCAAGGGTCCACATGTCCTCGGCGACCGCATCCAGCAGCGGGGCCCGGGCTGCGTCGTCGGCGTGTACGACGATGGGGTGGACCATTCGGGAGTGCCAACCCCTGTTACCCTGCTCCCCAGTGTCTTTCGCCAACGTGATGAACTCGTTGTCCACACCGACCGTGCGGGCACGCTCGATGAGTTCGGCGCGCAGCGCGTCGATATCACGCAGCCGCGAGCACCATTGCTCGATGGCCCAGCCACCACGACCGTCACCCGGTCGATAGACCGGCCGCTCCTCGTTCAGGATGACGGTGCTGCGGGCACCGAGACCCTCGATACGATCCAGTAGCCGCGCCTTCCAGGCAGGAAGCACCGGCGGCGGACCGAAGAACCCAGCGCCTGTCATCGCGGATCTTCTTCCAAACCTGCTACGACGCTGCATATTTCTGCCCAGGACTCGCGACAGGCGGTCAGCTCACGGCGGCCGGCAGGGACGGACTGAGAGACGTCGAGGGCGCAGCCGAGTGCGGGGTGTTCGTGTGATCGTTTGTGCGGGATAGACATTGGTGTGCTCCTAGTCCCACGGGTCAGCGCCGGGGATGTCGATGTTCGGAGGCAGAGATTCGTCGTGATCCGCCGTGGGTCCGGATGGGGGCCACCATGCGGAGTCGGGGTCCGCGCTGGCGTCGAGGCCGATGTCGAACCGGGACTTCCCCGAACCCGCTTCGAGCGCGGTAGTGAGGGCGCGTGCTGCGGTGGACAACCATGCCGCCGGGCTCCGTGGCGCTAACGCGAGGCCACTACCGGGCGGTGTGCCGGGCGGGCGGGCCAGTTCGGCGTAGAGCGGCAGGTTGTGCAGGTAAGCATCGACATGGGCATCGATGGCGGGATCGGTATAGACAGACCACCGTCGGTCAAACGCTGTTGGATCGCAGTTCAGGTGGGCCTCGACCGCTGCGCGCCACTGCTGCGACGGCGGCTGATCCCACCACTGCCGGCATTCCTCGGCGTCGGCACCGATCGCCTCGGCGGTGCGGGCCGCACTGGTTCGGATCGCTACCAGGTTGCGTCCCACCTGATCTGCACTCGCGGTTTCCTCCACGACACCGGCTTCACCGCGCCTGTGCACACGCACAACACAGGCCGCGGCCATGTTCGTCAACCGGTCGATATCAGCACCGATACTGCGCACCAGGCGCGCCCGGTGATCGATCCACGGAGCCGGAAGCAATTCCTCGGCACTGAGGCGTATGCCGTGCTCGCCCACTTCACGTGCGTAGCTGACCCAGTCCGGTGGGACCGTGCCCGCGACGTCGTGTTCGAGGCGGTCCCGGCTCCAATCGAGATCGGCGAGGAATTCCCGACCTCGGAAGTCGAGCGTTTCCCCTTGCCTTCTGAACAGTTGTGCTGTGGTTGCGAGATAGTTGATCATTCGCAACCCGCGTGCCCACTCCGGATCAATCGCGTCCAGGCGCACGGTCGCGACTGTGGGAGCGCCCGACCGGAACTGGCCGCGCCGCAAGAACAATTGCGTGGCAACGCGGTCACGTTCGCCGTTCATGCTCACCTCCACGGTCGGTCTGGCCGCCCCGTGCGTTCCCGGGCACCGTTTCGGTCAAGTTGTCGAAGCGCCGGTTGGTGTTGTGCACGTCTGCCGCGCGTTCGGTGGAGGTGAACACCATGCGGAACGGGATGCCGGGCTCGTTGGATTCGCCGGTTTTGAGGAGGAAGCATCCGGTGCCCGGCGGCGCTTCGCGCCGGGTGGGATCCAGGTCGTCATCGCTGGGCGGTCGTGGCGCGGCCCAGGAATTGACCAGCAGTTTCTCGGTCTCGGTGATGCCGATCGCGCCGCGAATGCGGTTGATCTCTTCCGGGCCGACCGGCCCGATCAGTTTCGCGCGAGCTCGTTCGAAGAATCCGAGCGCTTTGGCCTGTGCAGCCGCAGAATCGAACGCGGAGAGGTCTTTGATGGTGTGTGAGCACATGGTCAGGCCGGTCGCGATGACCCGCTGTAGCCGGGTGAGCGCGTCGACTCTGTCGACCATGAACTCCCCGACGCCCAGGACGCGCCAGATCTCGTCCATGACGATTTCGAAGGCGCGTGGCGGTGCGAGTCCGGCGTCGGCGAGGGCGTGAGCGGCGGCGACGGCACCGAATCCGTCGTTCCAGCACACCATCAGCACCGCGGCCAGGAGTTTGGTGTCGCCTTCGGGGATCCGTGAGACGTCCACGCACACCGCGGGGCTGTCGAGGTCCAGTCGCACGGTGGTCTGGCCGTTGAATATCGCACCGAAGGGCCCTTCCACCAGGGCACGCAGGGACCGGCGCAACGTTTTCGTGGCGGCCCGGTAGCCGAGTTCGTCGTCCTCTTCGACGAATTCGCGTAGTCGATCCCCGCCGTCGGAGATGACCTCAAGCAGGTCCGAGAGCACCGGCGGCCGGTCGTAGCTGAATGTGGTGGTGGCGCTGTAGAGTTCGCGCAGGCCGGCGGCGAGCAGGACTTCTTCGTAGTCGGCCACGCGCGCCCCGCGAACGAGTTCGATGAGGCCGGCGACGATGTTGACCTGACTGGCTTCCACGCGGGCGGTGATCTGGCGGCGTTGGTCGGGGTCGTCGAGCTGGGTGACGACGGCGCCGAGTGCGCCGACGTCGAGGGGGTTGATGTGGCCGTGCCCGTAGCCGACGTCGATGACTTGGCCGCCGAGCTCGATCACCAGGTCGCGGTAGTCGGGTTTGGTGTCACCCAGACAGAGCGTGGTTCGCCCGGCGGCCACCGCGCCGGTGACCAGACGCCGGATCAGACTGGATTTGCCGAAACCGTTGAGCGCCAGGACGAAACAACTCGGCGCGGTGAGGAACCCTTTCAGGAACCAGCTCATCGGGTCGAAATGCACGGGCCCGCCGGTGATGTAGTGGATCCCGACCGGTGTGCCCACAGTCGGGGCGCTGGCGCCGATCGCGAAGGGCCACATGCCCGCCACTTGCACGGTCGTGCCGCGCCATTCCGGTGTCGCGGTGACGACCGACGCGCGGCCGCCGCCGAGGCCGGTGTATCCGCGGTCGGACAGCTCGGTCAGCGATCGGTCGAAGCCATCGCCGCCCGAGCTGTCCGCGCGACGCGCCGCGGTGGACCGGCGGTGATCATCGGCCGATATCGCCATCCGTGCCCGCCATCCGCGCAGACCCGCTGTGGCGGCGGCCGCCTCGGTTGCGGTGCGCGCCCCGGGACTGAGCACCCGCACACCGGCAACCAGCTCGGTACGGCTAGATCGAGAAGTGCTGGGCCGCTTAGCTTTTCTCATGCCGACACCCGCTTGGAGATGCTGGTGTGTTCGGCCAGGATCAACCCGATGCCCAGGCTCGCGGCAAACGCGCTGTCCTGGCTGCCGTAGCAGCGGCGCACCCCCAGGCGTGCCGCGGACGTCATGGCTTTCATGGAGGCTTCGATGCCGGGCAGGTCGCCGTCGAGGTGGTCGGTGACAGTGATCAGCAGCCCGAATCGGGTCAGGCCGGCGCCGCGGGCTTGTTCTTCCCGTGCGGCTTTGGTGTTGCCGACGCGGATACCGGCCGAGGCCGAGGCGATGCCGCGTTCGGTTTGCTGGGCGGCGACCGCGTCGCGGAAATCGGAGTCCACGAGTGTGGCGGCTTCGGCGGCCGAGTGCAGCCGGTAGATGACGGCGACGCGTTTGCGGGGGACGTCGGCGCGCGGGCGCAGCAGTTCCTCGAGGACGGTTTCCATCACCGCGCCGCGTGGTGCGGCGTCCATCTCCCAGGTGATCGAGCGGGCGCCGTCGTGCAGGTAGTGATCCCACTGGTTGTGGTGGGCGATCGGCCCGACGCTGGCCCAGGATTGGGTGCTGGTGATGTCGGGGCCTGCGGCTTCGCAGTCGCGTTGGGAGGCCAGGTCGTAGCGGGTGCGCACCAGCGCGAGGACTTCCCACGCTTGCAGCGGGGTCGCGGGCAGTCCGGCCCGCGCGAGCTGGGAGAGCACGCCTTGGAGGCGCTGTCCGATTTCGCGGGCTTGTTCGGCCTCGTCGCGGCGGATACGTCCCTTGCCGATGGCGCGGTAGGTGATCGCGACCCGGGCCTCGATGCGTACACCGATCCCGCCGGTGTCGGCGGCGGCTTCGCGCATCACCACTTTGGCGTAGCGCGGGGCGTTGGGGCGGATGAGCCGGGTGACCTCACGGGCCTGGCGCAGGCGGGTTTCGACCACGTTGTCCAGGACCGAGGTCACAGCCACGACTTCCCCACCGCGTCCTTGCGCGGCGAGGAAAGCACCGTATCCCTCTATCCAGGAGTCGATTTGGGACTGATCGACCAGCTCTTTCCCGCGCGGTACCACCCGCAGGATGACGGTGTAGTGGTCGGTGCGGCGGATGTGGATCATGGCGAACCGTTTCCCGCCCGCGGTCTCGTATTCGGACAGCCGCGAATCCGCCAGTACCCCGGGCAATTTCGATACGCCGGGAATGCGGGAGAACCGTCCGGCCCGATACACGTGCTCGCCGCGGGCCCGGGCGGCGGCGAATTGTGCCCGGAGCAGGACGATTTCCCATCCGGTCCGTCCATTGCGCACGACGGCCAGCGGGGTGAATATCAGTGCGGCGATCACGATCATCGCGCCCGCGGCGCTCAGGGAGCGGGTGACCATGAATCCGACCATGATGGCGATGATCAGTCCGAGCCCGAGCATCGAGACACCCCAGGTGAGCCCGAAAAAGCCGGCGCTGCGGGGTCGTTCCCAGCGGCCGTACATCCGTGAGGTCATCGCCGCACCTCCCCCGGTCCCAGGGAGTCCGGGTCCAGGCCGCCGTTCTCAGTCGCGTCCCGGGTCTGGTTCTCGGCAGCCGAGGCCGTCTGTTGCACAGCCTCTTTCGCAGCACCTGCCACTCCTGCCGCTCCCGCACCAGCCGCGGCCGTCGTGCCGGCACCGCCGGTCGGCGTTGCCCCGGAGGGCTTCGTCGCAGGCGCACCACCACCGCCTGCGGGTGTGCCTCCTCCACCTGGGCCTGGCCCCGGTCCACCGCCGCCGACTGGCGGTGCGCCACCGTTGTGTTCGCCGGAGCCACCGGGCATCGGGCGGCCTCCCCCAGCATCGCCGCCCGGCGGCGGAGGCGAGGGTGGTGTTCCTCCGGCGCCGCCTGCTCCTGGGGAGTGTTCGCCTTCGGCGACTTTGCGTCCTTCCGAGCCACCACCACTGCCGCGATTGCCGACGGTGGCCATCGCGACTCCGGCCATCCCGCCGGCCAGTGCCGCTCCGGCTCCGCCGCCGCCCCCGAGTGTGGCGACCGCCGGTGTGACCAGGCGCATGAGTGCGGGGAGCACGACCACGGTCATCACCAGCAGGATCAGGCCGAGCAGGATCATTTGCGGATCCTTGGTGCGCCCGGCGACGGTGAAACTCATCGCGTACACCAGTGCGCCGACCGGTTTCCACAACATGAAGGCCAGCGACCAGCTCAGCAGCCGCTTATAGCCTTGGGAGCCCGGACCAGTTCCGGAAGCTGCGGCCGCGATGGGCAGGGCCGCGACCACGAGAATCAGCAGCGCTTGGCGGATGACCATCATCGTCAGTTGCACCAGCATGCTGATGGTCCCGAGCAGAAACAACACCACTAACAGACCTGATCCCAGGTGGCTGTTGTGTCGCAGATCGAAATCCACCAGGTTGGTGACCGCACCGTCGAGGTCGCCGCGCGTAGCGTCTTGGATCACCCAGGTCGAGAATCGTTCTCCGGCACGGGTTCCCGCGGTGATCACCACGGCGAAAGTCATGCCCGCGAGTACCGCGCGCCCGAGCATGAGAAACGATTCCTGCGCTTCTCCGGCCGTTCCGCCGCGCTTGGCCAGGGCCAACCGTGCGGCAGCGAAGAGTAGTCCGCCGGTCAGGAGAAGGACTTGCAGTCCGCTGGTGTAGTCCCTGATCCCTGTTAGAACAGGTCCTAGACTTCCGTCGCTGTTCATCAGTTGCGGTGAAGGCGTCGTGGTCCACCACGTCATAGCCATCCGCAACACCATCGCCGTACCGTTGCCGAGCTTGCTGACCAGGTCGTCGAAGGCCGAATTCGCCGCGTCGGAGGCGGCGTTTCCGAGGTATTCGCAGGCTTGCTGTGGTCCGCCGGGTAGGTCGCAGATGCCGGGAAGCTGGGTGTGGATCGGCGCGTCGGTGTGCGCGGGGTTGTTCATGGCTGGCCTTTCCACGACCCGAAGCCCTCATCCAGCGTGGGCGTCGGTATTCCGGGGCCCCAGAGGGTTTCGATGTCCTCGGGTACGCGTACGCGCCAGTCCCCGTCGATCCAGGCCATGGGCCAGGTCGTGATCCGGTAGCCGCCGTTCGTCCGGTTGGCGATCTCCACGACGGCCAGGTCGTCGCGGTATCCGGGGCGCACACGCACGCCGTCCGGAACGACGACGTACCGGGCTGCGGCGGGGGTGTGTTCGCGGGAGCGGGCGAACCGGTTCACCAGTGCGGGCCCGCCACCGTAGTAGCGCTGCGTCACTACCTGCTGCCAGATCCCCTCCGGCGCTGCCAGCGCTCGCCCGAGGGCATCGAGGGCGGCCAGCGCCGCGCCTTGCGGGGTGTGGGCGAAATCCTGTGCGACACCGTGGACTATCCGTGCCGGCCCGTCGCTGCCGGAGACAGGTAGCGCGGCACCACCCCACCCGCGCTGCCACTGCATGCGCGCCGGTGCCGCGGTGAGGTAGTCCGGGCGGGCAGGGTCAGGGCGCGCGCCGGGGTCTTGGCTGAGCGCCACTCCGGATTCCTCGGCGGGTACTTCCAGGCGCGCGCCGAACAGATCGGTCGTCGGCGGCCGGAGCGTGGTGCTCGGTGGCAGGTCGAGGAAGGTGCGCTCGGTCGGCATCGTGGTGGTGACCGGGCCTGTGGCGGTGTGTGCGGTGCCGCCGTCGCGGCTCAGGGTCCAGGCGAACGCTGCGACGACGATGGCGGTGATGCTGGTGAGCAGGATGATCAGCAGGCGGAACGATTTCATCGACGGTGCTCTCCTATCGCGGTGTGAGCGCGGCCATCTCGGCCGGAGGCTGGGTCAGCGCGGTGACTGGGCTGGAGGTGGGGTTTGCGGGTAGCTGTAGGCGCCAGTCCTCGCCTTGCCAGATCATCTGGGCGTGGTTGGCGGTAACGGAGTTGTCGGGGTACAGGCTGTAGACCTCGACCGCAGCGGTGCCGGGGCTGTAGTCGCTGAGTAGGTAGCCCAAGATCTTTGGTGGACCGCTGGTGATGGGTGCGGTGATCGAGATCTGGGCGCGGGCGGTGGCCCAGGCATCGCGGCCGGGGCCGGCGGCGAGCATGTGTTGCCCGACCAGGGGCCATTGGCCATCGGGGGCGATCGACATCCGGACCGTGGCGTGGATCGCCGCCAGGGCCGCACCCGCGGGCCGCCGATCGAATCCGGTGGCGACCGCGCCGTCGATCTGGTGCGGGCCCTCGCCCCCGATAGGCAGCTCGACGCCCTGGAAGGTGGTCCACCGCAACGCTGTCGGTGCGGCGGTGAGAACGGTCGTGGCGATCACGGGATCGGTGACGTCGGCGGAATCAGTGCTGCCGCAAGCCAGCAGACCGGCTGCCATGATCAGCCCGGCGATTGCCAGGGACGCCAATGCGACAAATCTGGTTGCGCGGGAATGCTTCACGGGCAATTCTCCATACTTCTATCAGGTCGGCAGGACCTGGATGGCGAGCGAGCTCGCAGATCCCACCAGGGCCGCGCCGGCGAGCGCGCCGATCAGTCCTTCGATCGACTCCTCGCGATAGAGGCGGATCGCGAGCTGCCCGCCGGCCCAGATCGCCCGGGCGATACAGATCAGCAAGACGAACCAGGCGAGGTAGCCCAGGAGCTCGACCAGCGGCGAAAGCACCTCAGGGGGAAGCGGTTTGGCGGTCACGAGACACCGCCGGTGAGCCGCTGGGTCCGGTAGGCGACTTCGAGGGCGGCCAGGATCGGTCCGCTGGCGCGGTCGGGATGCACGTGCGGCAGCGAGTGCCCGGCGCCCGGGACGGTGTCGTACTCGGCCCAGATCTGTTCGGCCAGCAGGCGCGACCAGCGCGGCGCGACGACAGGATCGAGCTGCCCAGTCTGCACCCAGGTCGGGATGCCCCGCAGCGCGTTGATGGCCTCGGCGCTCAACACACCGCGCGGGTAGGCGGCCAGATCCGCCATCGTTGTCTCGATCGGCTCGTGCAGTCGACGGATGACCTCGGCCAGAGCAGGTGCTCGCGTGCGTCTGCGGCTCCATCGGCTGCGCTGCGGTGCCGTGTACAGGTAGCGGCCCAGTTGTTCGCACATCGTGTGACGTCCGAGCCGCTGGTGGGGTTCGGGTATCACTTCATGCGATGTCGCTGGCGCGTAGGGGAATTCGCTGCATCCGTTGAACATGACGATCCCGGCCAGATCGCGTGCCCGGTGTGGGTCGCGGCTGACCCATTCTTGTATCAGCAGGGAGGCCACCGAATGGGCGACCAGCACGATGGAGCCGTCTACGTGGTCGAGGACACGGTCGAGGTCCTCGGCCAGCGTCCGCAGGCTCAATCGGGTGTGCGGGCCGACGCGGTCGGAGTGGCCGTGGCCGCGCTGGTCGTAGCGGATCTGGGCGATGCCTCCGTCGAGGTGGCGATGCAGGTATGAGATCAACGGCAGCCAGTAGCTGGCGTCGGTGAGCATGCCGTGGACGTAGACCACCGACGCCGGCGCCGACGCCGCGCCCGTGCGTCGTGCCGAGAGCTGGACCTTGTCGCGGGCAGTGATCGCGAAGGCATGGTCCTTGAGTGAAGGGATCATGGGCGGGCCTCGTGGTAAGTCAGCGTTCGCGTCGACCTCGTGTTCGCGTGATCGCCGAACATGTCTGTGCACAGGTAGGGATGAATCCGGAAGGCGCGCATGGGTTATCCGCCTCCGGTCACGACAGCGTTCATGATCGGCCCGGCGCTGGTGGCGACGATGCCGCCGAAGAGAGCACCCAGAATGATCTTGGGTGATTCGACAGCGCCGCCGTGAAAGCGCTCCCAGCCGAATTTGCCGCCGCCGTAGATCACCGCCGCGATTCCCGCGAGCGACACGAACCACGCCAGGTAGTTGACCAGGTTGACGAACTTGTCCATTTCCGGCGGGTTGCGCGGTGTGATCTTGATGTCGGCAAGAACGGTGAGCGCCTCACTGACCGCGTGCGCGGTACTCATGTTGGATCCTCCGAATCCTGTTGTTGGGCAGCGTGACTGGCCGCGAGCCGGTTGATGATGTGTGCGCCGGCTCGGTGTACGTCGAGCGGCACCGCTTCGGTGAGCCGGGTTTTGCGGCGTGCGGGGGCGGGATCGAATGGGCTGTATCGGGCGAGTTCGGCGAGGTCGAGGACGACGAGTTCGTCGTGCCAGCCGATGGTGTAGACCTGCTGCGCCAGCTCGGCGACGACGCCGCGGTAACGGCGCACCGCGGCAGGGACGGTGCCGGGTCGGGCGGCGGTCAGCACCAGCCCGATCACGGTGACTCCTTCCGGGGCGTGGCCGGCGTGCCATTCGCGCAGGCGTTCCGCGGCGGCGGTGAGGCCGGGCATGCAGAGCCGGGCGGCGATGAGGACGCGTTGGGTGGTGCGTGGTGAGGCGGGCCAGGCCAGGCCGGTGTCCGCCGATGGAGCCCACCAGCGGGCCAGGGTCGAGGCGCCTGCGCCGCCGTGCGCGCCGAGTACCGCGAACAGCGGGGGGTGTTCGGCGGTGGTGGGCAGCGGAGTGTCGCGTACCGGTGCCCTGCGTTCCGGTGCGGGTCCGACGATCGTGGCCGGATCCAGCCGACCCGGTGCCGGTGTGTGCCGGTGGCGCTGGAGGGGCGCGGCGTTCATCGGTTCAGCCCCGCTTCTGGATGTTGGTGATCACGGTGCCGTGTTCGTCGGCCGCGACGTTGATCAGTTGCAGGTAGTCCAGGCGGGTGCCGTCGGGGTGGCGTTCGACCAGGTGCACCTCCGCGGCGGTGCTGTCGGTGATCGGAGTGATCGCGACGCAGTGCGTGGTGCCGGGCGGGATCGACGCGATTCCGGCCGCGAGACCCTCGAGGACCAGTCCGGCCCCAGGGGCGACCAACGCCAGGGCCGCCGCGGCGTCGCGTTGGACGTAGTAGGCGAATTCGAATGCCGCGATCACTCCGGTGAGGCTGGCGGTGTCGCCGGCCTTGTCGGTGACCGTTGTCCCGGACAAGCCGGTGCAGGCGGCAGCGATAGTGGCTGTCGCGGAGGTCGGTGGTGCGGCGGTTGCCGTGGGCAGCGCGGTGGACGTGTCCGGGCCTCCGGCGATGACGCCGACCCAGATTCCGGCGCCGGCAGTGCTCAGCACGGCGGTAATCGCGATCCCTATCCACCAGCGCCGCAACCGGTTCGGTGATTCGACCTCAGGTGCCGGTGGTTCGGTGTCGGGGTTGATCCATTGCCATTCCGACCCGGCGGCGATGCCGTCGCCGTCGACGGGGGTGGGCGAGAGCGGTTGTACGGCAGCGGGTCGGGTCGGGTGCAGCCATCCCCAGCCGTGTTCGATCTGGTGGTCGTGCGGGGTATGGGTGCTGGGCATGAGCGGTTCGCCTCCTTCGCTGATGGCTGGTGAATGTGAGGTTTGAGGGGCCCTCCGGGCGCAGGGCCGGGGAGAGAATCAGGCGACGGGAAGAGGTGGGGTCGTCGGCTGATCCGGTGCGCCCGAAGGGGTTTAACGACCACCACTGGTTGTCGATGGCGCGGTGGTGGTGCTGGTCTGGGGTTGCGGCGCGGTGAGCGCGGGTGTGGTGTGGGCGAGGTCGTGGGCCAAGGCGGTGAACCATTCGGCGGTCGCGGCCAGCGGTGAACTGCCGGTCGGGGTGGCCGGTGCGCTCTGGTAGGAGCCGTGGCGGCCGGTGGTGGAGCTGTATTGGGCCGAGCTGGCCACGCTGTAGAGCTCTCGCTGGTCGGTGACGGTGCTGGTGACCGCCTCGAACGCGGCGTTGATCCAGCGGCTCGCGGTTTGTGGCGGCACGAGCTCGACGACCGCGTCGGCGACTTTCGCGCCGAGGGCCGCGACCGCGGCCCATGGGTTGGCCATGCCGACGACCGCGAGTTCGCCGATGGTTTGGGGGGTGATCACCTTCTGCGCGACCGAGATCACCGCGTTCAGCCCGATCGTGCCCAGCTTCATCAGCGCCGCCAGCGCGTCATGCGGGCCTGGCGGTGTGGCGTCCGGCTGGGAGGCCTCGGCCAAGCGCTGACCGAGCGGTTTGGCGGGCTCGTAGGACAGCTGGTCGAGGCTGGTGCCGTGGAGGTCTTCGTTGACCACATCGACCGCGGTGGTGAACGCTGTCGCCGACAATGCCTCGGCGACAGAGGAAATCGCCGCGATCGGGTCATGCAGATCCGAGCGGGCCGCGATGTTGGCGACCGTCGTCGCCAGCGACCCACCGATGGGAGCGTCGCAGGTAGCGTCGCCCGCCACGCACAGATCGGCGATCCGACCGGTCAGCGCCCCATAACTCGACGGTGATGCGGCGGTGATGCCGGCGCCGGTCAGTGCCGGGTTGTTCAACGCGACGCTCGTTGTCTGCTGCCCTGCCGTACCGGGTGCGGCCGCGGGCCCGCCAGCTCGAGAACGACCGGGCAGTACGGGTGAGTTCGCTGAGCGAGTGGGGTTGGCCAGCAACGCGATTCCCGCGACCTGGTCGGGTGCGATCGGGGCCGACCCGGCACCGACGTGCTGGGCGAATCGCGACACCGCCGGTGCGCCTTGGGCGTAGCCGGCGGCGGCGAGTTTGGTTGCCGGGCAGCGGCGTACGAGTTCGGCGGCGGCGTCTTCGAGCCGTTGCGCCGTGGTGGTGACCGCGTCGTCGTAGGTCAGGGCGGTGCCGTTGCCGTCGCGGCCGAAGAGGATGTAGGAGCGCTGGACCGCCTCCCCTGCCTTCGCCGCCAGCGGTGCGAACATCTGGCCCAGCGCGCCGCTGTCGCTGCTGAGTTGGGCATCCGGGCTCGATTCGTCACCACCCTGAACCCCGAACACATACAGGGCGGGGCACTTCGGACCGATCGGCACACTCGTGTCCGGCGCTGCGGAGACCGCGCCCGTCCCGAGACCGCAGACAGCGAACACCACCACGGCTGTCGCGATCACCCGCAGTCGGGTGGACGTGACGGTCCCGGGGTTCACGGTGTTGTGCATGGTGTTTCACCTCCTTGGGAGGGTTGGTGAGGGGGCCTGCCCGCACCCTCGCCGGGGGGTTGCGGTGGGTGCGGGCAGGCGATTCAGGTGGTCTCGGGCGCAGAGGACGCGGACGTCGTCGCGGCGCCGGATGAGGTGGGGCGTCGTTGCAGATAGCTGGCCAGGCGCGAGATCGCTTCGCCGGCTCCGTCAGCGGCGGCACCGAGGTGGCTGTTGTGGTACTCGCGCCAGCTCAGGTCGACACCGAGTGTGCGGTAGGCGGCGAAGAGTTCTCGTCCCATCGCGACGGGAACGAGGGCGTCCTGCGTGCCGTGGTAAAGGTGCACCGGCACTCGTGGTGCCACACGGGCGCTTTGCTCGTTGGACGTGACGTAGCGCCACATCGCGTCGTTCCAGGGGTCGGGTCGTTCGCACCACTGGCCCAGCGGCTGGTGGCGGTAGTCGACCTGGATATCGACCGCGTCCAGCTTCGATGCCCGCTTGATGACCTCGCGCCCGGATTCGAGCAGGATGTGGTCGACCGGCAGGTGCCGGTAGGCGCGCCCGAGCCCGATCAACCCGGCCAGCGCGAGCCCCGCCCACGGACCGCCGTCGATCTCGGAGATCAGCGCGCCGGGATCGGCGACCACGGCACCGGCGGCCACACCGCGCAGATCCAGCTCCGCCGCATAGTCCGGGTGGGTCTCCCCCGCCCAGATCGCCGTACGGCCACCATCACCGAATCCCCACACCGCACACGGGCTCTCGCTTGCCTCCAGTCCTGGCATAGCGCGTACCGCGCGCGCCAGATCCAACACAGCTCGCGCGCCCGCATGCCCGGCCAGGAACTGATAGGGGCCCAGGTCGGTCATGCCCAACCCCGGACCGTCGGGCACCGCGACGGTCCATCCGCGCTGCAACCCGGCGCTGATGAATCCGGCTTCGGGCTCCTCCCCGCGCGCCAGCAGCTGCGACGGCGCGCACGGCCCCGCGAGGCCATGGAAACGCGGGCAGTACAGCAGGGTTGGGCCGGCGCCGGCTATCTCGTTGGTCGCGGGGGTGATCACGATTCCCGAGGCCGGAAGCGGTGCGCCGAAGCCGGTGCGGGTGGCGTAGACGATCTGCCAGGCGCGCCCGGCGCCGTCCAGCCCCGGCACCTGCACCGCTCGTCGGCGCAAGATCGTGCCCGGTAGGTGCTCGAATCCGACTCTGCCGCTGTAGAAGTCGTCGCGTGTAGTGGGTGTGCTCATCATCTGCTCCCGGCGATGTCGTGGGCGAGGGCGATCATCCAGGCGATGCCCGAGTTGAGTTGGCCGCTGGCGGCGTAGCCGGTGTGGCGGGCGACGGTGTCGGCGTAACGCAGCCACACCGCGGGGTTGACCAAGTCGGCGTTGTCGGCGACGAGTTGCCCCCAGGCTGTGGAGAGTTGACCGGCGAGCTTGGGCAGCAACGCGATCGGATTCGCCGCGATCGTGGCGGTGATCTCGTTCCACCGGGCCTCGGCAGCACCTCGCTCGGCCGGTGCCGACAGGCGCGGGTCGGCGGCTTCGATCAGCCGGTCGGCCAGAGACAACTGCGGGACGTAGTCGACATTGCCGCCGCCGACCTGAAAATCTGTGAGAACGACCGTGGTCCAGGCATCACCGAGTGCCGCGGAGAACACCGCTTGCAGTGAGCCCAGCGCGGTGAGGGGGTCGCGCAGATCGGCCTGGGCGGCGACTTCCGCGCCGACCCGCAGCAGCGTCGCCCGGTCCGGTGCCGAGCAGGCCAGGTCGCCGTCGGTGCAGATGTCAGCGACGCGGCCGGTCAGTGCGCCGTAGCTGGTGTGGCCGTCGGCGATTCCGGCGCCACCGGCGGGTGGGTTGGTGATCTGCACGCCCGAGACCGCGCCACCGCTGGTGCCTGGCGCCGGGTCCGGTGTGATCTGGCCGGGCCGGCCAGGAAAGGTCGGGGCGTCCGGGGCGCGGTCCGGGCTCGAGTACAGCGCGATGCCCGCGATCCGCTCCGGCGCGATCGGCCCCGCGCCGGCGCCGACGTCGGCGGCGAAGCTCGATATCGCTTGAGCGCCTTGGGAGTATCCGATGCCGGCGATCATGGTTGCCGGGCAGGTTTCGGCGATCTGGGTCACCGCCGCGTCGAGCTGGCGGCGGGCCTCGGCGACCGACACCGCATATGGCGACGACCCGCCACCGGGGACAGCACCACCGAAACCTGCGGGATAGCCGATA
Source organism: Nocardia sp. NPDC006044 (assembly GCF_042871115.1). NCBI lineage: Bacteria > Bacillati > Actinomycetota > Actinomycetes > Mycobacteriales > Nocardiaceae > Nocardia > Nocardia sp. NPDC006044. The sequence goes on along the minus strand of NZ_JBIAID010000001.1, from coordinate 604,817 downwards.
TAGCTGCGCTGCACCAGATCCGGGACAGCGGCAAGTACCGGAGCCAGCAGCGAGCCGAGCATTCCGTTGTCGGCCAGCGGATCCGCCCCTGGTGAGGACTGCCCGGTCCCTTGGACTCCCAGCACGTACAAGGCAGGACATCCTGGCCCGATCGGCACCGCCGAACTCGCCGCCGCGGTCATCGCGGCGGCAGCTCCGATAACTGCCACCACCGCCACTGCCGACGCCGTACTGCGCTTTTTCACCGCACGGGTGGTCATGGTTGCCCAACCCCCACCCCTGCTCCGAAACCCGCGCCGACCGTGCCTCCGGCGACCGCACCGACGACGGCGGCCGGGATACCGACGACTGCGGCTCCTGCCGCTGCTCCAGCCGCCGCGCCGAGGGCGGTGCCCGCGACTCCGGACGTGACTGTGCCGATGACCGGTACGGGGATGACGGTGCCCAGGGCGGCTCCGGCGATACCGCCGATCGTGCCGCCGATCAGTCCGCCGACCACCGCGCCCGCGGCGCCGACCGGGACACCGGCGATCGCCGCGCCTGCCACGCCGCCGATACCCGCGCCGGCCAGCGTCGCGCCGCCGACACGGTCCGAACGTCCGGCCTCGATACCGATCGAGTCCAGCGCTGTCGCGAGCTGGGCCTCGGCGCCGGCGGCAGTGGTGTTGATAGTGTCCGCGCAGTCTGGGGGAAGCCAGTCCGGGCGCGGGGTCTGCCATTGCCCGATCCGAATCATGTTCTCCGGGGCCTCGATTGGTGCCACGGGAGCAACCGGTTCGGGCAAGTGCAGTTCTTCGATTCGAATGGGTTCCACCGGCTCGTCGACCGGTGGAGCCGGCCGGGCGGAGGTTCCGTTGCGCACCTCTGGGGGCTGCGAGTAGTAAACCGTGGGTGCCGACGGTGGTTCCGGCGCCGGAGCCGGCGGAGGAGGCGGCGGTGGGGCGGTTGTCCCTGGTTGTGACGGACTGGTCACACCCGGCTGGTCGGCAATCACTGCTGGTGAGGTCACCGCACCAGCTGGACCCGCGACCGCGAGGACCATAGCGAGCGGCACCGCACCGGCCAGGATCACCCGGCTGCCGCGAATGCTGTTGTTGGTCAGCGCATTCCGGCCGGCCGGTAGGCCCTTGCTGTGACGGGGACTGCGGCTGCCCACGCTCGAGCGTTTCCTTGATGGGGGCATGGCGAATACACCCTTCGTCCTGAAGGTTGGAATGGGGATTAGTAGGCGAATGCGACGCAATGGCGCCGCCCGCACCTCCCAGTCGCGAATGCTCCCGGGAGGCCCGCCGCTTCTCAGGGCGTGTATGTCAGATGAAAGGAAGGATCAACGCAAGCGCTTGATAAGCAACGGACAATCCGTTGCTGAGCAAAGACAATCCGGCGTTGACCCAACCCAGAATCACAAAGGGGTCCAATTCAGCTTCCTCTCAATCGGTTTGGACGAGCACTCTTATCCAAACTCCGGAAGCACCTTGAGGACCAGCCTTTGCATCCATCTCATTTCTGTTACCAGTAATAGTGTCACTTGGCGAAACCACTCTCTACCAGCGCCTATAGAGCCCATTTGACACTACGACTATGAAACACAATTCTGCCGAAGCATGGTTTCGGAGTTCATCGATGCAGAGCGAGACGTCCTCCAGATATCCCAGGCAGCGAACCTTCTGCCAACTTCCAGGCGGCAGTTCTTGCCGGGTCGTAGCCGATCTGGTAGGAACAAACCATCCATCCAGGGGGCAATCGAATAGCGTATCGTCGTCCGCCTCACGGCGGAAGACACCGAACAGGGGGCCTCCGCAGCATGGTCTGGGATCCGATCCTTCTACCCAACAAGCCGTGGCGTCAGCCGCGCATCCCGACGTTGGGCACCGCTTGCCGTCATTTCCGCGAGGGCCGTCGCATGTCGCGGGAGGTCGCGTGCAAAACCTTCGGTGTCGCGACGTCGTGGTTGTTCCAGATCGAAATGCAGAACAAAATGCCGAGCATCGAGGTTCTCGACCAGATCATCAAGGGCTACAACCTTGACAGCGCGCAGGCCAGACATCTCCAGCAACTCCGTGTGCCGTCTGAAACCCTCGAATCCTCACACGATCTCCGTCACCGTGTCACCACCAACGCTGCGCAAATGGCCCATCTGCGCGACCTCGAAGACCTGGGTGTTCTGGGTGCCTACGTCGACCCGATGGCGTCTATCCTGGCTTGCAACAACCTATTCCGGACCGCAATGCCCGGTGTCGAAGACGAAGACATGGGATCGTATCCGGTGTGGCTGTTCAGTCCTCAAGCCAAGGAGGTGGTTGTCGAATGGCCCCGCGAAGCCGATCATGGCGTCGCAGCCACCAAAGGTGCCCTCGGCCGCTACCGCGACGCCCGGCAAAGCCAAGACCTGCTACGGCACCTGAGGAACAACAAGGAGTACCGCAACCGGTGGGCCGCAAACATCACCATCTCCTACGGCCGTGACACCAACGATCTGCTCCGGCTGCGGGATCCGGTCACCAAGGTTGTGACCCCTTACGCCTTCAGCCACTCTCCTCAGTCACGCAGCGTCCTACTCTACGTCGGCTTCCCCAAAAACGATGCAACACATCGCCTCTCCTGATCCACAGATCTGGGTCGGCGCCCCGGCAGCCTCGGATCGAGGCTATCGAGAATCCAGTAACCCGTCGGCAAGCCCCGCTCCCAACGGTTCTTGTCACCGGAAGCCCCCAAGTTATCGGCCCCTACGCGCCACGCGCTGGTATCTCGTCACCTCGCCGCGCCGTAGCCAACTTATGAAGGCCCATTCCATAATGGGACCGACCTATACCGACGCTGATGATAAGGATCACCGATATGACGCGAAATCGCAGCCACGAACACACGAACATGTCCGATCCTAGGATTCTTGAGGACACGTTTCCGGTGTCAGCAGGCGCTCGCGCCTTACGGAAATCTGTACGCTGGTATACCGAACAGCTCAAATCTGGGCGTTTTCCGGGACACCAGGCGGGCCGCACCTGGTTCCTCACCGCCAGCGATATCCGCGTCGCGATCGAAATATGCAGGCCCTCAAACAAATCCGCCAAGACTCGCGCATCGAAGGCCGATCGGTCCGCGGGATCACGTCCCCCTGCGAAGGGCGTAAACCGCAGCCGTAGAGAGATACCACCCCGGGGAGATCACCGACGACCGCCAGCAGTCAGCCCCTATTCCGAGGACTGACCTGCTCTCCTACTCCGCTGCAAAGTGCGCGGGGCGCGCCCCTCTTTACGAATCACATTGAGCACCACCATGTCTGAGGTTCCCGGCACTGCCGTCAACGTCACGCTGTACCCCACCACTGCATCGCTCCCTGGAACGCGGAAGTACTTCAGATCAGTGCTGTCGCGCTCGTAACTGACGTCGATGTTTTCGACCCAAAACTGACGAAAGTCACTGTTACCACTGAGTGTACGTAGGAGGGCCTTTGCCTGTTCGGTATCGCGGTAGCGGGCAAGCACACCCTTTGCCGTCGCCACCGCACGGGGCGCTTCCACCTCCCATTCGGCGCATAGTTCCTTCGCAGCCGGGGAGAACATCCACAGCAGGATCGAGCCTGCTTCATCGATGCCCGGCAACACCGATCGCAGCAGGTCGTTGCATGCGATTACGGTGAAAAGTGGAGTCAGGTAAGCGGCCGGCATGCCGCGGCTCTGCAGATCTTGCAGATGCGCAGAGAACCATGCCTCGGTTCTTACCCGTTGCCGCAGTTCCTCATCCGGCGTGAGATCTTGCGGCGGCATACGCAGGTCCTGCAAGTAGCGAGCCTGATTCTTATCCAGGCCGTAGCCGTCGATCAGGCTCTCGAGCTTGTCCTGACTGGGCGTGTATGCCCCCTTCTCGAGTTCGTAGATGTAGCCGAGGGAGATCTTCTTATTGCAATTAAAGTAGGCCACAGCCCGCGACATACTTCGATGGTCGCGGATTTGCCGCAACGCTACGGACAACTCCGGGGGGCTGACATCTACGCGCCCACGACGGCCATTGCCCCGTCCACGGCGGCCCGACTTATCGGCCATAACTGTGTGCCCCCTTTCCACGCACTGGCCTGGGTATACGCACGTCAGGCCCCGATGACTCGGGCATGGACTACGACCTGTGCATCGACTCGCCGATCCGCTACAGCCGGCGCCACAGTCCGAGGCGCTGCAATTTGCCTATGAACTGCCGTCTGGACAGGGCTCACGATCGTCCAGGATCGGAGGTACGTGCGCCCCACGGCGGATCACCCCAGGGCGTGTACATCTCAGGGCGCACGACGCGACTGCTCGCAACTTGCGATTGCCCTCGATCGACTGTATCCACGGCCGCGGTCTCCTCTGTGCCCATAGTGCGGCGAACCGAAGAGAATACCACGGAGTACGTCAGTTCATCGGATAAATCAGCAAACATCAACGCAGACAGTGATGCTCGGATCGGCGTCCACGGATGCTCGACTCGAACGGCTCCTTCACCCACACGGCCGTTTGCTTCTTGATTGCCGTAGAAGGTCGGGATTGGGTCAGACCTTGTGCGCGGTTCCTTGCGATTGGACGGTCTGCGGTGTACGCGCGGTCGCTTTCATCCGCAGCTGCCGAGGCTGGGGCACAACAGCCGGGGTGGGCCTGGTATCGGTACCGGGAATGGTCTGCAACTGCCAGCGAGCGGCGATGGTCGCCAACGCTAGCGTCGACTCGGCCAGCGCGAATTGGTCGCCTATGCACTTGCGGGCACCAGTGGCGAACGGCAGCAACGCATTACGCGGCGGTGGTGTGCTGAGCTTGGGATCGAATCGGTCGGGGTTGAACGTTTCGGGGTCGGGATACAGATCAGCGCGATGCTGGATCGTATACGAACTGTAGATGACGGTGGTGCCGGCAGCCAGCAAGTACCCGCCCAGCTCGGTGTCCTCGGTCAGGATCCGAGTCTGCAACCAACCCGGTGGGCGCAGACGCAGGACTTCTGTGATCACCTGTCCGGTGAATTGCAGGCTCGGTAGATCATCGAGACCAACGGAACGCCCAGCCAGAACAGTGTCCACCTCGGCATGCAGACGCTCGGCGAATTCGGGATGCTCGTCGAGCATGATCAACGCCCATGCCAACGTCGCAGCAGCCGTGTCAGTGCCTGCGAAAAAGAAGGTGAGGACTTGATCGATGATTTCGTCGTCACTCAACTGCCCACCCCCCTCACTGTCGCGGGCGAATACCACCGCCGAGAACAGATCACCACGATCAATCCCCTCGGCGCGGCGCTTTGCCACCAGATCCTCCAGGATGGTGCGCGCATCGGCAGCTGCCTCTATGCAGGTCCGATTGCCCGGGATCGGCAACCGGCGCAACCACGCCGGCATCATCACCTGCCGCACGACTCCGGCGAAAACCGCCTCGACATCGCGGATCAGCCGCTCCTGCGTAGCATTGGAAATCGCCCCGTCGAACAACGTCGCTGCGATCACCTGCCCAGCAAAGGCATGCAGCTGTGCCTTCACATCAACGACCTGCCCGTCTTCCCAGGAGTCGACCAGCTCGGCGATCTTCTGTGCCATCACCGGCACGTACCCGGCAATGCGTTTCGCATTGAACGCTGGTTGCAACAGACGCCGTTGCCGGCGATGCTTCGCATGCGGGCACGTCGCCAAACCCTCTCCCACCAAATCTCGTCCGCTGTCGTATACCGCCCCGCCCTTGTCGAAAAGCTTGTCGTGCAGCAGCACCTCGCGTGTCAGATCAAGGTCACAGACCACCACCGCGGTCACAGGTCCCAGGCCGATACCCACCAGGTCTCCATGGGCAGGCAACCCCGCCATGAACCCGAGCGGGTCACGCAGCAGTGATAACGCATGCCCTAGCACAGGTAACCGGTTCGGCGCCATGGCAATCGGCGCGGAACCGCCTGGGGCTCCGGCGCCACGGGCTCCCCTGCCGATCGCACGGCTACCCCCTGAGACTTTGCCGATCACCTCTGTTACCCCGCGACGGATTCCGGGCAGCCCGCTCATGCCTATCTCCCTCCCTAGCAGATCGACTTCCCACCCCAGTCTCCGCCGACCACGCCCAATCCACTACCACCCTTTCGGGTGGACTTCACCGATCAGCGGGCCCGACCCCGATCGGCGCTTTCTACTGTTCGAGACGGCTCAACGAGGCAGCTGCGCATCCGTCGACGGTAGCCAAAGCCGAAGAGAGACAACCCAGCACCGCAGCTCCGATCAGGACTGTTTCACCGCAGACAGGTATTTGATCTTGTTGACCAATTGGCCGAGCGCGTCCCGTCCTGCGGTGAGTGGCCGACCGTATCGTTCAGCGAGTTCATCGGACGACGCGATGGCCGCCCTCCAGCCTTGCGCTGTGAGCCACTCGGCCGGATCCAACCGATCGTCTGTATAAAACAGCTCAGTGAGGTCGACCTGAGTGTCCCGGAGCTGCTGCGCCTGCTGCTCGGCGAGCATCCTGAAATCGTCGCCAATCTCGACGGCGTCGCTAGCCATCCTGCTGCCCGGAGCGGAGAGCTCATCTATCCGCGCGAACAGTGCGTCCTGCGCCGCACCAGGCAGATACATCAGCAAACCCTCGGCGGACCACACCGTCGGCACGTCCGGATCGAAGCCAGCGTCGATGAGCGCGGAAGGCCAGTCCTCGCGCAGGTCGACGACAACATCCTGACGATCAGCTTTAGGAGTGGCATCTACGTCTGTGAGGACCTCGCGCTTGAACTCCAGCACCTTCAACTGGTCGATCTCGAAGACCACCATGCCCAGCGGCCAGTCCAGGCGATAGGCGCGCGCGTCCAAACCGGCGGCCAGGATCACCGCCTGCCGCACCCCGTTCCCGGCCGCGGCGAGAAAGTGATCGTCGAAGAACTTGCTACGCAGTCCGATGAATCCGGTACTCAGCGAACTCTGCGCCCACAGTTCCGGATCGTTGATCAGCCGAATCGTGTCCGGATCGCCGGACCCCTCGACGAACAACGCAGCGAATTCATCCTGAATCAGCGCATCAGCCTGCTTGGACTCAGCAGCACGCGAGGCCGCGACGAACAACGCAGTCCTTCCGACTCTGCTGACTACATCCCAGGTATCACCTTCGGAACGCATACTGCTCCCCTCGATCGCAGAACAGATGCTACGCACACTTGTCGGGGTGTGGTGCGTGTTACGCCAACGTGTGGGACATATTGCAGTCCGTCGCAGGGGAGCCATCAGCATCCCCGGGCCAGCCGGTATCTGTGTGATCCTTCAGGGGAACGCGGCGTTGCCCCCAGTTCGTGGGTGGGAAGTGTTGCTCGAACGTGCAGTCCTGGAAGCTGTCCGATCATCAACTGTTGCCCGCGGGGGGACCGCCCGGCTGTTATCCGGACGGCTTGCCTCTCGGCGGCTCAGGGCTATATTCACGATCTGCATGATCATGAATATAGTGCTTGAGCCGAAGGCGATTCCGACTGTTGTTGAAATCGCGAGTTGAAATCGGATCTGAAGAGAGACCTCGGCCGTGGCGTTTGCAGACCTTGCGGCCGAGGTTTCCTTTTCCTCCGGTTCCTTCGCTAACGACGGCGGCGATCTCGGGCCCGCAGTCACCGGTCCAGCCCACGCGAGGGTCGCCCAAGCGCACGGTCACCGTGTGGTCCTCCCCGACGTGGGCGATCGCATCGGGAATGGTGTGTTCGATGCGAAGGACCGACCCGCCACCGATGAGCCCGATCGCGTTATCGACGTCGTCGCCAAATAGCTCGGGTTCAACGGCGCTCTGTCCCGACGTGGAAGCGCAGAGGCTTCGAATGCGGAAGCTGGTGGTGGTCCCGGCTGTGCGGACACGGGGGCCTGGCAGCGCTGCAGGAAGGTTGCCCGGCAAGACCGGTTCGGGTGCGCCAGGGATCGGAATGATGAGCGTGCCGCTAAAAGGCGCGGGTGGAACGCTGGCTGCGCACCGACAAAATGGTGCTGCTCACCGTCGACCCCTCCTACCGCCACCAGGCCTACATCTTCAAATCCGATCGTTCCGGGCGCACTCGGCAGGTCAGCCCGGGATACTGAGTACGGAACCCGCCTGCGCCGTCTCGTCGATGACGACCAGACTCATCACCTTGCCTTCCTCTTCGAACAAGATCCGACGGTCGCGCAGCAACTGGAACCGGTCGGCGAGCAGTCCACTATCGAGGCTCAACTCCCCGGCCACTCGCTCCAGGCGGGCTGGGGATGACAATCGCCGCAGCAAAGCGACTGTTGCGGCATCAATCTCATAGCGTGTCTCGGTGCCGAACCGCGAGTCATGGACGGTCCACCGGTCGCCGCTGTGCAAAAGTTCCAGGCGCGGCTGGTCCGCCCCATCCCTGCCGCCATAACGTGATCTCCTTGTTCAACGGCTCGACCCAGGTCGCCGCGTTGACCAGATATTCGGACAGGTTCATATCCTGGAAGAAATATGCTAAGTCGGTTAGGTCTTCCACGCTGAAGGGGTAAACGAGCCAGTAGAAATCCATCGGCCGCAGCGTGAGCCCGAAGTCCGCGCTGCGGGTGAAATACGGGCTGTAACGCTCGAATCGCACCATATATGCGCCCGAGGGCGGCGGCGTGGCCGGCAACGGGGATACCTCATTCGCAGGCGCGTCCTGGGCAACGTCAGAACTTTGGTTCGTCGTAGGGACAACGGCCAAGGCCGTAGCCATCACCATCAGTGCAGGATCCGTCCTTGCAGCGGCAAGCCATCCTGTCGTCGATCCGGCCACGGCAGGAGGGAGAGAGCGATGCCGACTCCGACAGTCCCCGACAGCTTCGACCGTCGTGGACCGTACGCCACACCAGTTTTCGCACTCGGCAATATCACACGCAAAACTGCGTGTTGGCAGCTTTCCACTCTTGAGGAGGCGATGTCCCAGCCCTGCGTCGAGCTCACTACCTGGTTCAGCTACCAGGAGGACTGCTACCGCGCTGACCTTGTTCCGTTCGTCGGCTCATGTTCACACCGAGGAACACGGTGGACTCCGGCGAAAATCATTGTCATCGCCTCGATTCCCGGGCCGAGGGGATGCGAGCAGTCGGTATTGGAAGAGCTCTTTCACGATGCGATGACCGAACTCGTGCGGCGGTTCGACGCCGGAGATCCCGAGATCACTGCGCGATTCGATCCGAACAGTGACATCTTCTAGCTCGTGTTCTCACACAAGGATCTGCGGACGGCGTTGTCTGCCATAGGCTCACCGCGGGATGCGACACCTCGTCCGTGCCGCGTTCATCGATGATGCTCGGCTAGAGCCAGGGCATCCGCCAACAAGATCGCGTCAATGACCGGTTTGAACGGGAATATTCGGGCCGGGTGGTGATGAACAGATCCGCGCAGGGGCTCAGCGGCGGAAAGACGACGAGCTTGCCTTGAGCATGAAGGCCAAGAATCCCACCTCTGGGACAGTCCGGACTTGCTGCCTGCGAGCCATCCAACGCTTCATACATCCTGAGCAATCCACTTGCGTAGTCCTGCAAGCGAAGGTCCGATAGGTCGGCGCCGGGCGCGCTGACACCGGCATCCCGGCCACTCTCCAGGCGGCTCGCGCACTCGGCCGCAGCCGATCTCTGTCGTCGGTCGCTAGTACAGCCGCTACGAAGCTGAGCGGCTACAACGAACATCCTCGATGGTGAGCTGGCCGATCGGCGTACGTCGCAGTTCATCAGTCCTTGGCGAGGCGTTTGAGGCATTCGGCGTCCTCCGGCGCGAGCGTGATGTCGAAGTCCGCGCCAAGGCGGACGCGTTGAGGACACAGCGATCGTATTGGTCGCGTTATCGCGCTGACCAGATTCGCACAGGCATCCAACCGCGGAAAGTCGATGAGCTGACCTTACGTATGAAGGGCCGCAATGCCAGCGCTGGGGGCAGTCCAGATTTGCTGCCCCGAGTAGCATCGCCTGATGGCATACACACTGCGGGGTGCAACCCTGGACTGCCCGAATCCTGGGGCGCTTGCGCGCTTCTACAGAAGTATTTGTGGGGGCCGTATCGTGTCGTCGGACGCTCAGTTTACACACCTCTACTTGGACAGCGGGGTGAGCCTGGGGTTTCAGCTGGACGTTGAATACCGGGCCTCGACCTGGCCAACGAATGAAATTCCTCAGCAATGCCACCTAGATTTCAGCGCAGCGGACCTGGATCAGGCACAGGCGGAGGCCATGACGGCAGGGGCGAAGCTAGCGGATTGGCAACCGGAACCTGACGTTTTCAGAGTGCTGCTCGACCCTGCGGGCCATCCATTCTGTTTCAGCACCTGGGGTACGCCTGCCGGTCCGGAAAGAGGATCGGTGTCACATATTCTGGAACGACGTTAGCGCTCAGTCAACGCGTCGACTTCCACGCGACGTTTCACACAGCGAGTCGACCCAGCCAACTCGTAAACCGCAAGCGGGGTTCGATCGCCAGCGCCGGGCTTATCTTCGACGGCGACTCAGAACGCTGCTTCGTCGTCAACCAGACAGGTGTATAGGTGCCGCCGACAGCAATCGTCGCGTCGATCGCTACCGGTGAGAAGGCTTGCGGCCTACACCTGGCCGGGGATCGTATCGTGATGCACACCCTGGACCGGTCGGGTCGCAATCTGCGAGAGGTGTTGAACCTAATCCATGATCTGCGTGAGCAGAGTATCGGCGTAGATTCGCTGGCCGATCCGGCGCCGATCGATACCGCAGATGAGGGGATGGGGCGGGTGGCGGTACTGCTACTAGCACTGTCCGCCGGGATGGAACGCACTTGTACCAGCCACCAGCCACGCCATGGAATCTTTCGCCGCGCAAGAAATTTGGAACCCGATGAATTGAAGCAGGCCACGATCACGACGGAACAGGGCGGTAGCAGGTGCCCTGAGCATGCACCTGCCGCAGTGGTGAGGCTCGATTGAGCAACAGCATCACCCGGGCCTTGGCCGGGATTGTGCACCATCTGACTCGCCTGACCAGCAGAGGAGCCGGAGGGGCCGCGGAACTGGACAGGAACGCGGCTCGTTCTGTCAAGCGAGATGTCGATGAGGAGGTTCACGCCGACCACCTTGGCAAGCGTGAGATCGAACAAGCAGGTGGAGGGCCGCAAGCGCCCGAACATGGAACGCGCACCGGCCCGACACCAAAGACACCAGTCCGGACCGGACTCGGCAAAGATGTCGACGAGTTCGTCGCCCTGTCACCCACGCTCTCGACCGCGATCCGCGACCTGCAGGCTTCACCGACCGGAAAATGGAAAATTACCTATGGCGAGGAAGGAAAAGGGATATTTTGCGATACCGCCGCCCGCCGAATAATCCTCGACCCTGGCTACGCGCGCAAGGGTTCCTACAGGGTGGTGTATGCACTTGCCCACGAGGTCGGCCATGCGCGGTTAGTCGAGAAACATCCAGGCCTGGAAGATCTGTTCTACCGGGAAGGAATGACCAGGATAGAGTGGGTGCAAGCGCAGTACCGCTGCCAAATCCGAAGCGAAGGTGAAGCTGAGCTGACCGCCTTGGATGTACGGAAAGAGATACTCAACAATGGCGGACCCGACATTTACCCCGATTACAATTATGGGGATGTTTATGAGAGGTACGAGCACGGATATATATCTAGGCATGTAGCCAGGGGCGAGATCGCAAAATACTTAGGTGCCAGGACCGTGAACACCACCGGCGAAACATACACGCAATACTACGGTAAGTTCTATTATCAGCTGTGGGACCAACTTGAAGGCGCGGGCCGTGGAGCTGGTGATCGGTACGGAGAGTGGTTCGAGCCGTTACCTTGGGCAACGGACGTGGCGCCGTGGTTTTCGGCTGATGGGAGACTGGCGTGACCTCCTGCCTTGCTGGTGAGGTCTGTCGTATCGTGGGTCGCTTGCTGGCGATTCGTGGTGACTACACGCCAGGGGGTGTCGCTCGAGCGTGCTCTGTCGAGTTGCGCGAGGTTACCGGTGCAGGCGAAGGTGTGCCCGAATTGGGAGGAAGCTTCGCAGCCGGACCATTCTCGATGGTGTCTTTCCGTGGACCGGTTGAACCGGGTGAGCGTTCGACCAGCCTGGTAGTGCTCGACGTCGGCGAGAGTGCTCTAATCACCAGAACGGATATCGACGCTCAGCTCGACCTATCCACCGGCGTCATCTCCGCCGACCCGCGGATACCTCCGGGCGGGGTCGTCTCCTTCCGGATCCGGCACGATCGCAGAGCAGTGACCTTCCAATTCGCATTACCCTCGTGCACCCTGAGCCAGGTCGCCGTTTACGAGCACATGTGACGGCAGAACCGGGCGCGGTCGCAGTCCCGGAGATCGATCAGGCTGCTGCCACCCATTCCCGTCCCGCCGCTAGTATTCACCTCGAGCGGCGATCGGCCGTAGGGTAGTTGGGTCAGAACAACGCGGGCTCGACGCGTGGTAGCTCATATAGCCGGCTCCGCGAATTCCGTGTCAGAACAGCGCGTCCCCGGGCCGGCAGCCGGTACCCCGGTCTTCGATGGCGCCGACGAAGTTCACCCTCTCGCTGTGCGCCGGGGAAAGGTGTGTCAGCGCTTCGTCATCGATCCGGCGCTCGGACCGTCGCATCGGGTCCAGCGCCAAGCCGAATTACTCTGTCGCCCAAGCCATGACCTCGTGGCGAGTGTCAGATACCACGCCTGTTCGGCCGAGTCACGAGGTGCCGTGCCCGGAGCATGCCTTCGTGGGCGCGATGCAGGTCCCGTTGAGGGCGTGCACCGGATACCCCTCGTGCAACAGGCGGCGATCCGCCGCAGTAGGCAGGATCGGACAGATGGTGGGCGGCGTAGGCGGTACGTCACGTGGCCTCGCACTCCTTCAACGCCGCCGCGAGGGTGTTCTGTCGAGTCGGGGCGGGGCAGTTTGCCCACCAGCACCGACGCGGTGGCGTGCCCGAACCTAAGCGACCTGCCGAACAAAGTAGGTCGTTGTAGTTCTCGGCGATTAGATCCAGATTGCACCGCCGGATCAAAGCGGTCCTATGTTCGGAAAACGTGCTCCGCTTGCAGGGCTCCGATCGATTCGGCCACCCTGTCACCAAACCTGACCGGAGACCTGTAGACGTCGGTCACGCTGTCCGGCTCACGGTCGGGCAATTCGGTCAGAATATCCGTCACGCATTTCCAGATTTCTTCATGTGGTGCACCACGTTCGGTCAGGTCACCCAGATCCCGGACTTTACCGATGACGATTTTCATCTGCTGGACCGTGATCGGATCCTGTATCCAGTGCCCACGCCCTACCCGTAGTGTCGTGACGAGCAGGTCGCCAGGAAAAAGGTCACCCTCGGCGAGAGGGTCCCTTTTCAACTGGATCACCGCACGCGGGAGTAGGACATCGATGCCTTCGTTCTGCTGTAGGAGACAACGAACATCCTCGGTCGTGAGCTGCCCGATCGGCGTGCGCCGCAGTCCATCAACAGTGCGCATCAGTCGAGTCGCTTCCGCGGGCATCGCCGGCCACACGTTGTCTTCGTGTTGTTCCAACGACAGATCCCCATCCGCGTCGGCGCATACGGTCCATCTCCCGGTTTCACGCCGGAAGAAGAGAGTCGCGAACCTGCCAGATGTATGGGTGATTCGCGCGAGGGCGATGTCTCCGAAGACGCGGATGCCCGATAGCTCGAAATCAGGCGCGTCAATCGACTCACCGTCAGCATGGCCCACGTCGTGCGGATAGGACACCGCGTCCAGGAATTGCTCGGCTTCGTCAGCACACATCAAGGCGGCCATCTCACGGGGAACCGCTCGCTTCGTCCAGAACGCGCTGACCAGCGCCGAGATCTGCGACTCGTCATCGACCGAAGCCATGCCGACATCCTCGCCTACACCCTGGTGTACGGATTCGCCAGCAATGGGAAGGCAACTCGGGTGGAAGACTTCACAACCAGGATCGAGTTGCAAAACTCTGACGGTCCCCACCATTGACGACCAAGAACGTCAGATTCCGGCCCTGGGCCACTTTGCCTCGACGGTCGAGGGCACCCAGGTAGACGATAACGCCTCTTTCAATACTCAGGCATGACCGAAGGTGAACTCTTCTAGGAACTCGTTGTACCGAAAACCGACCCAATGGACGCGACCATCACCACTGGGGACTTGCGGTATGGAGATCAGGATCGCGTGGTCAGGATCGATCACAGGCGGCACAGTTCACTTTTACAGCCCTCCCTCGGTTCCGCGGTACTGGATGCCAAGGTCAGCGACCGTCGAGGGAAGGGGTGCCCGCAGGTCATCTACGCGTAGATATCTCAGAGCTGCAGCATTGCGCACATGCTCACTGGCATCGACCAACGGCGGGTTAGGCTGACCGTCCACGAAACGAACACCTGCACCATGCACGTGCTCAACATTGAAAAGATGAGATGCTCCGCGATCGAGTCGGTGCTCGGGCGGCCAATCCGCAATAACAATCCCTCGTGAGCCAGGTTCAGAGAACGCAGTCAGCAGGCGCTCTCTGCTCATCACCGTTGTGAATCCACGTCCCCAAGCCATCTCCGTGACCACGTGTGGGACTCCGGACCTAACTGTGAGTGGTGCCGGCCCGGCGATCACATCTTCGCCCCGTCTGCGCAGCTCATACGTGGTCGCTACAACAGCACAGTTGTTGGCCCACTGTGGATCGTGTCGATCGAAGCCAGGGTTGACCATGACGAGGCATTTGTCGATGTCACTATTAGTTTGTTGGGCAGACGATGCTTGGTGAAACCACTCAAAATGGTCGCTAGGTGTTGAACGATGCGCCATCGCGGAACCATTCGTAAAATCGAGCTGATGTGCGTCGAGGTTACCCATGGAAAGTGCATCGCCAGTCCGTAGTACATCGGCCGTATGCCGCAACTGTCCGCCCGACGTCCACAGAACGTCCGCCATCGCCGGTGTCAACCGGCCGTCCAGCTCATGCACGATCCCGTCGGCCATCAGTTTTAAGGCGTGGGCGGCCCCTGTTTCGGCGGCCATGTCTATCCTCTTGATTCTCAGCGGGTTCCAGCATAATAAGACCACTGAGTCCGTTTTTGGTGCCCACGACACTCCCCACTGTTGAACATAGACGCAGGTACTCAGCTCCACAAGGTCACCATGACATGCACCTGCCAGCGGATAATCCCTTGGACAGAACGCTATGGCGCGCCGTCGCGGAGGTGCACCTCTCTACGATATCCCCCGCTAAGCGGCGGTAACCCCATCCTCGGCGACTGCCCTAAGGGGCGCCCTTAACTACCACCCGGATCAACCTGATGTGTCATGTATACCTATCCGCTGAGGATGATCATCGAGCAAAGCCGGCTCCGACCTCGATACGGGTCGATGCCGACTGACGCTGCCAAGACTGTTGGGCAACAGGTGTCAAGCGGCACAGATGGGAATCAGCGATATGGATACGGTGACAATCCGAATCGATCCAAGGTGTGGACGAGTCTCTTGCGTCGTCAGCTTTCGATGTTGTGCAGCATGGGCTCGATATCGGCGAGTTCTGGGGTCTCTCCCTGTCGCTGGACCTGCATGATTGTGAGCCTTCGCGCCTCCGGGATTCAGAATTCCTCCAGGGGTTTGTGATGAGGTTGTGTGACGCCATTGGGATGAAGCGCTACGGGCCGACACGATTGGCGCACTTCGGGTCGGGGGAAACACTCGGCTACTCGATGGTCCAGCTCATCGAGACGTCATGCATAACTGGCCATTTCGCAGAAGCGAGCAACAGTGCCTATCTCGACATATTTTCGTGTGCGGGATACGAACCGATGTTTATCGCGAACTTCTGCAAACAAGAGTTTGCCGCAAGCGACTGCGTGATCAGCTCCTGCGCCTTACGCGGCAGGAGGTGAAGCGGATGCCGAGTTCGTTAACGATAACGATCAAGGCCGGAAAAGCAGATGCTATCGACCTATTGATCGAATTATCGCGAGAGTTCTATTCTGGCGAAGAGTATCCGTTCGACGAACGCGCCGTCCGCTCGGCGTTACGCCAGCTCTGTCACGACAGCCGCTACGGTGAGGTTTGGTTGGTCCACTCGGGCTCTCATGTCGCCGGTTATGCGACAGTGACCTTCGGGTTCAGTATCGAGTTCGGTGGAAGGTTTACCCTGCTCGATGAGCTCTACATCCGTCCAGGATTCCGCGGTAAGGGGTTGGGCGGACATTTTCTGCAGTTGCTGATAGATGACTATGCCGGGCAGGGATTCGGTGCGATGCGGCTGGAAGTCGAGCAGAGAAATCATCGTGCGATCGACATGTACGACCGACTCGGATTTTATCGCCACAAGCGATCGATGATGACGAAATCGCTGTCCTTCTAGGCGGATTGCGGTGTTCAGGTGCGACCGACGACACACTCCATTGGGATGCCGCGCTGATGGGTGTTGATGACGCACGCTATTCCGATGTCAACTGTCGGTCGAGTTCCACTCCGCGGAGAGGTCGACACCGCGGGCATCAGCGAGGGCCCGAACCTTTTCCGACTCGTCGACAGGGACACACACGTAGGCACGCAAACCGTCGTCGTCGCGGCGGAGAATGTAGTTGTTCGTGCCGTCTGTCAGCCGGGCGCCGGCGGCATCGTAGAACAACCACCGGACCTTGACCAGGAAGACCGCGTCGGTGAGGTGTTCGTACTCCACGAAGTCGTGCCCGACCGAGGCCAGACCGAGCTTTCGATACAACGGAAAAGACCGCTCGAGCGCCTGGGCCATGGTTTCGCGAGATTCGATGGTCCCCACGTTGCGGTCGTCGAGAATCGTTCCCGGCATCCCCCACAGCGCCGCTCCGGCCCTAGCGTCGTAGTTGGTCAGAGTGTCAGCGTAACGAGTGAGGTAGTCGTTGATTTCCTTCTCGAGTTCGTCCATGACATCGACCCTAGGACGGGGCAGGCGGGCAAGAAGTGGATTTAGTATGCCCATGAGTGATAACAGTCCGCAGACGACGTCGTCTCAGCCCGAGTTTCCCTCGAGTGCATGTGGCCGGTTGCGCCGGAAACCCGGGGTGAACACACGCCTTCTATGACGTACCGCCAACGCGATGAAGGCGAAGCCCTTCCCATCGTTGGGAACGTCGAGGTGTGGAGGTCGGGTCATATCACGAAAATGACACTCGACTACTGGCCGGGCTTCGTGTCCGAGTTGCGGCCAACCTAGCGACGAAAGCGGGTTTCGATGAGGTGCAGCCGCCCAGTCCGGCTTGGTATCGGCGTCGCCGTCGCCGTCGCGATGAGCGCGTGTGGCCACAGCGGATCTGACACAGCAGTCGATCATGCCCGCGAAGGGCGACTGACCATCGGAATCAAGTTCGATCAGCCGGGCTTGAGCATGAAGGACACCGACGGCACGTTCCGAGGGTTCGATGTCGAGGTCGCGAAGTATGTAGCAGGCAAGCTCGGCGTGCAGGCCGACGGAATCACCTTCAAAGAAGCACCGTCGGCCCGACGTGAGGCGCTGATTGCCGATGGCGCCGTGGACTTCGTCGTCGCCACGTATTCGATCACACCGGATCGCAAGGAAAAGGTCGACTTCGCCGGACCATATTTCGTGGCGGGGCAGGCGCTGCTGGTGAAGACCGAGAACGTCGCAATCAGCAGTATCGGCACTTTAACCGCCGACAAGAGACTGTGCTCAGTCGAAGGCTCGACGTCCGCGGCGAATGTCAAGGAGGTCTACGCGAAAGAGGCTCAGCTACTGGAACTCTCGACCTATTCGCAGTGTGTCGAAGCGCTTCGCGCCGGGACGGTCGATGCGGTGACCACGGATGACATCATCCTCGCCGGGTTCGCCGGTCTGGCTCCTGGCGAACTGGCCGTTGTCGGCGAAACGTTCACGGTGGAGAACTACGGAATCGGCCTGAAAAAAGGTGACCGCGAGACTCGCGGCAAGATCAACGACGCGATCGAGGACATGATCGCGGACGGTTCGTGGAAGCGGGCGTTCGAGGAGACGATCGGCCCACTGGCCGCCTCCACGCTGACGCCGCCGGTCGTCGACCGATATTGAGCGTACCTGCCGGCGGTGACTACCAACTACCTAACAACATCGCTGCACACTATGGAGCATCCGAGTATGCGGAGACAGTTTGTCGGACGGCGGTCGACAGCGGAACTAAAGCGGACAATGTCGTTAGTACTGGAGTAGCAGACCCATCCCATACCTTTGGGTGACGCATCGGGTGACCATCGCTTTCTAACATCGCAGAAGAACTACGATTCTCAGGAGTTTGCTCGATGCGCACTATCGTCCGGATTTCGATTGCCGCCGTTATTTTTACGAATGCCGTCGCATGCGGTTCCAACGGCCGCGCTACACCGACCGCGGAACATCCGACAGTCGCGGTGATCGGGATGGGTGGCACCATCGCGGGTACAGGTAGCAGTAAGGTCGCTTTCGAAAAGTACCGCCCCGGTGATCGAACGATCAACGACATGATCGGCGAGCTGCAGCCCGAGATCGGCGAGGTGGCACAGGTTGCTCCGGAGCAGTTCGCCAGCACGGGTAAGGCGTCCGGCGATTACACCCTAGCCGATTATTACGATCTCTCCAGGCTGATTGATCAACGGCTGGAAACGAATTCGGCAGTGGTCGTGACCAGCGGCACAGCGTCGATGAGCGAGCTCGCCTACTTCCTCGACCTCACCGTGCGTAGCACCAAACCCGTCGTCGTCACTGGTGCCATGCGCCCGTGGACAGCTCTCGGTAGCGATGGACCGCCCAACCTGTACAACGCGGTTCGCCTCGCCGCCAGTAAACGAACCGTCTGCTTCGGCACCGTTGTCATGCTGAATGACCAGATCTTCCCCGTTCGCGATGTGGTCAAGTCCGATACATTGCGGCTCAACACTTTTACGACTCGGGAATACGGTGACCTCGGCACCATCGACGAGGCCGGCATCCGCATCCAACGGTCATCTGTGCGAGCGCAACATTGCACTGACCCGGCCAAATGGAGTACGCCTTTCGACCTCTCGGCAATCGAACGGGGTGCGCTGCCGCGGGTCGAGATCGCGCAGGCGTACGTCGACGCCGGCAGTGAAGCCATCGATGCCGCTGTCGCTGCTGGCGTCCGCGGAATCGTGTTCGCGGGCACCCAGACTCCGATACAAGCCAGAGCGGCAAAAACCGCAGCGGACAAGGGGATCACCCTGATCGCCGCCAACGGTTACGGAGCCGGAGCGGTTCATGCAGACTTCCCCGGGTGATCAGTGCAGGTGACTTGGCACCACAGAAGTCGCGAATTTTGCTGCAGCTGGCGTTGGCGAAGAATGCGGACCAGAAGCAGATCAGCGACTGGTTCCGCGCGCTCGGCAACCAGGAAGACTGATCGAACCTCCGTAGCGACCTGAGCCGACTCGACAGCGAAACCTGGAGTTCGTACTACTACTGCACGGTTGCTGGAACGAGCATGGCGTCGAACAACCGGCGCACTAGCTCTATCCTCCCTTGCACTTGAAGCCGGTTGCTCGCTACCGCGACGTCGACGTCGAGCTCGTGGGTGAGCACGTCCTTGAACGTCGGGAGGTCAGTTTCGATCACCGCGTCCGGCTTGGATATCTCGGCCCGCTCGACATCGAGTCTGCCCTCGCCGACGCGCACTGCGAAGCGGTCGTTGTCTATGCGGACCGCGATGTCGGCGTTCAGATCACCAGCGACGGACGGGGAAAACCGTGCTCGCTGCGACAGCATCACCGAGTCGATACTGCGGGGGGCATCACGGTCAAGCAGCGGCGATCGACCTCCCCACTTGCCGAGCTGGGTGAGTACGGGCTCCAGGTCTCTGCCCCAATCAGTGAGCTCGTAGACCTGGGAGCCGACCGGCGGACCGAGCGTGGCACGTCGCACCACCCCTACGTCTTCCAGCTCACGTAGCCGTTGGGAAAGGACATTTCCACTCAGGCCGGGCATGCCCTGGCGTAGGTCGCGGAACCGCTTCGGGCCGAGCAGCAGTTCGCGGACCACCAGCAAAGCCCACCGTTCCCCGACCAGGTCCAAGGCGTGTGCCGCAGCGCAACTGTCCCCGTAACTGCGTCTGGTCGTCACAGTCAAAGCCTACCAGCGAAATCCTAGAGACTGCATGTATGGTTATTTTTCAGGACTTCCTAGTACTATTTAGTGACCAATAGCCCAGGGAGGCGCACAGATGGTAGGTACTCGAGTCAACAAACGCCGGATGACTCCCACCCAGCGATGGGTGCTCGGCCTCGCCTCAATGGGATCGTTCATCGTCATCCTCGATGTGCTGGTTGTGACAACTGCGTTGACCGCGATCCGCACCGACTTGGCCGCTTCGCTCACCCAGCTGGAATGGACGGTGAACGCATACAGCCTGACCTTCGCAGTTCTACTGCTTACGGGCTCCGCCGTCGGTGATCGATTCGGTCGACGTCGCATGTTCGTCATCGGGCTGGGCATCTTCACATTGACGTCCGCGCTCTGCGCACTATCGACAGGCATCGGCATGCTGGTCGTCGCGCGAGCAGTGCAGGGGTGCGGCGCTGCGTTGGTCATGCCACTGGCACTCACCCAGATCAGCGCGGCCTTCGAACCAGAAGACCGAGGACGAGCGCTCGGCATTTTCAGCGGAGTAACCGGGTTAGCGATCTTCGTCGGTCCCGTCATCGGCGGCGCGATCACCCAAGGCCTGGCCTGGCAATGGATATTCTGGATCAACGTGCCGATCGGCTTGCTCACAATCGCGTTGGTGCTGCGTCGGATGCCCAAGACGTACGGTCCTCCGCATCGGTTGGATCCCGCGGGCGCCGGCCTGGTCACGGCAGCCTCACTCGGGTTCGTCTGGGGGCTGGTGCGGGGCAATGTGGTCGGCTGGAACTCTGCCGAGGTGCTGACAGCTCTCCTCGTCGGCATCGTCGGGATGGCGCTGTTCGTTCTTTGGGAGCAGCGGGTCACGGAACCGATGTTGCCCATGCGGTTCTTCCGTAATCGCACTTTTGCAACAGCGAACATCGCAAACTTCTCGCTGTATGCATCGGTGTACGGCATATTGTTCCTGCTTGCGCAATTCCTGCAAAATTCCTTGGGTAATGGCGCGTTGGCTTCCGGCATCAAACTGAGCCCATGGACAGCCACCCTGATGATTTTCGCGCCGATCGCCGGCGCGCAGATCAACCGCTTCGGTGAGCGGTTGTTCATGGTTATCGGCTTGCTCGGTCAAGGGATCGGTGCCGCATGGTTGGCACTGATTGCCTCGACGCAGCTGCCGTTCTGGGAGATGGCGCTACCGATGGTACTTACAGGTGTCGGTGCTTCGTTGGCTATGCCTGCGGCGCAGAAGGCAGTCGTCGGCTCGGTGCGGATGGAAGACATCGGAAAGGCGTCCGGGGCGGTCACCGCGCTGCGGATGTTAGGCGGAGTGTTCGGAATCGCGGTCGTTACCGCGGTTTTCGAGGGCTCCGGCAGCTTCAATTCTCCGCAAGCGTTCTCCGACGGTTTCGCGCACGCGTTGGGTTTCGCCGCCGTCATCGCGTTCGTGGGAGCGCTTGCAGGGCTTGCCATGCCGGGCCGTCGACCAGCGGCTGCGACATCCGCGAAGGCACCGACCTCGACGTAGGCTAACTATGCTTTTCGGACGCGCGCATATGAGATCTCCCAACGCACGTCATCTCACGCGCCGGTCCCACGGACGGCCTGCGGATCTCGTCACGCCCGTACAGCTGACGAGTTGTGTGCCACATCTGCGCACCGCCACGCCTTCGTGCATATGTCTTCGTCAGAGTTCGTGGAGGAGCGCTGGCGACGGCGCACTATGGAGTGGTTGCCTCTCGGTTTTGCTTCCAGAACCGGAATCCGGATACCGCAGGATCAGGAGGAGGTCAGTGACAACTCGCAAGCACAAGAAGGGTGTCCTCGAGGTAGGGATCCGTGACGTGATCGAGTTTCGACTGCATGCGCATCATCTCACGTCACGGGATCCGGCTGAGTCGCTGCACGAAGCGGTTGGCGCATGTGGGATCCAGAACAGTCCGCCGGGTTCAGCATTGCTCGCCCTGAACGCTCGGGTCGACAACGTAACCCGGGATGGTATCGATGAACTCCTCGGCGAGAAGAAGACCCTCTTGCAGACATGGTCTATGCGCGGATCGCCGTTCTACTTGCCAACTGATGACGCGCCGATCTTCACTACAGGAGTGCTACCGACCAGCGAGACAGCGCGCATACATCTGATCGCAGGCGTGGGCGAGGCACTGGACAAGCTTGGGATAGGTTTGGACGAGACTGTCGACCGTATTGCCATGCATGCCGAGAAGGTCCTGTCCGGCCGACAGTTTGGCGATCACCGAATTGGGGGCAGAGCTCGCCGGCCACGTGGCAGGCACACTATCGCCTACTCAACGCAAGATGTGGGCAGCGCCTGGCCCCTATGGTGCGAAGATTCCATTGGGCGAAGCGGTCGTCCATTTCTGCGTTCGAATACTGACGTTGCGGGGCATAGTCTGCTTCGCCTCGCGTAGCGGAACAAGGCGCCGTTCGTTTTGGTCGAAGAATGGCTGGGCCGAAGGCTGCCACGCGTCACCTCGGAACGCGCGCGAGCAGAACTGCTGCGTCGCTACCTGCATTGTTACGGCCCATCTACACGCAAGGACTTCGCCGCGTGGCTTGGAGTCCAAGCCGGTGACGTGGATCCGTGGTGGACGGCTTTGGCGGACGATCTGCGGTGCGTCGAATTACCCGGCGGCCAAGCGTGGGTGCTCGCGGAAGATCTCGACATTCTCCGGTCGCCGCCCTCCGGGGCAAGAGGGGTACGGCTATTGCCACCCGGCGATCCCTACACGCAGATGCGCGATCGCGAGACCATCGTAGACAAGAAACAGCATCGTGCTGTGTGGAAGACAGTAGGTTCGCCAGGCACCGTGCCGGCCGATGGCACGATTTCCGGAGCCTGGCGTCTCCGCAAGAGCGGCCGCAAACTCATCGTGACAGCTGCCTTGTTCCAGCCACTGAGCCCCGCACTCCGCAGACAGCTATACGCGGAAGCCGAATACGTCGCGGAGCTACGCGGCGCATCGTCGGTGCAGGTTGACTTTGCTGAGGGATGAGTGCGTCATCAACCTTGCAATGCGGCGGGCCGGCACCGGCGCAGAGGCCGGGTCCAGGGCCGGACCGCTACTGCGTGCGGGCCGACTCGGCTTGCGGCGGTGCAGAACACCAATCGAACGCCGTCGCATGCGGCCAGTTCGGTGATGGTCATGCCGGAGGAAGTTCACGCCAAGGATCTAGTGCGGCTTACGATCGGGGTTGGTTCTGAACAGGTCTTTATCGCGTCGGGCGATCCGTCTGTTCAACTTGTCCATGGTGATAGGTAGCTCGTCGAACCCGTGGAGGACGAAGTTCCACTTTTCCGCTGCCGCTACGACTACCTCCGCGATCAGCCATTCGGATCTGGTATCGGAGGGGATGTGGAGATAGACCTCGTGTCGAGGTTCCGCTCCAAGCAATCGGCGAAGTTCAATGAGATCTGTCTTTTTCTTGCGCTCCGGGTGTACGGGAACAACATCTATCCATACCACCTGCTCACCCCGCTGTAAGCCCAACGGCCAGCTGGCGAAGTCCCTGGCTCCCCCCAGCTGCTCGACAAGGTGCTGGAACTGGTCTGGATCGAAGTCGTCGCCGAAAGTCAGCCATGCAAAATGCTTCATCTGCTCATACCCCCGCCTCCTCGGCCCCCATTGTCGCATCCCTTCGAGGCCTCCGCTCCAGAGTAAATTCCGGCACGAAATGATGACTTGCCAGCGGGTCCGTCTCGGGCGCCGAAGGCTGGCCGGGCACAAGCATATGCGCTTCCCAACACAGGGAATGCTGGCGGATCACGCAAGGCTACGCTTCATCGTTACGAATCAACCTTGAAGCGAACCACCTCGGCCGACTGGACGAGTCTAATCACCGGAAATGTGGAACTTGAATGGGTAGAGGATCGGAGAGCGGAATACTCGAAGTCGTCGCCCGCATCGTCCGAGACGTCGAGCAGGCCAGCCTGACGATCGGTGAACAGACTAGACACACAGCAGACGGTCTGGTCGATGCCACGAGGGTAGTCGGCGTAGATCAAACTGTCGGAGCTGGACTCTGGCACCCATACGACAGGTCGCAACCCGATGCCAGACACAGAGGGACGGCGGTCGTCCTTAACCAACCTTTACTCGATCGCAAGCGTCACCCGATCTCGACGACCACCAACTGCCCGGCCGTGACAGGGCTTCCGCAGAACAGCGAGACGACGATGATGACGACGACAAACCCCGTGAAACACAATGCGGGTGTGTCGCGCAGGACCCGAAAACTGGGCGCTTCTGTGAATGTATTCGGCCGGTTAGGTTTCCAGGCGAAGCGTGCCGCAACTGTCGCGTCAAGAAATGGCACGTATTTCCTCGATGAACAGCTTTCGAGTACACTGCGACGTATATCGAATTTCGACAGAAGCTGCTGCTACTGTTGCTCACGACTGCCGAAGCTGATGCCGAAACGCTCGCCGATCACATACAGCACGTCGGGGTCACCGAACGCGTACGCGACTTCGTCGTCGATAGTCGGCTCAACTGGTCCACACCACCGCTCCGGCGACCCTGTCGGCGTCAGGTCCTGAATCCTGTCCATGAATATCTGGAACGCATCGCAGTCTTCGTCTTCCGTGGACCCATGCGGGATCAACCAGGCGTGGGGGCCCCATTACAGCGGAAACGCAAGATGTGATCGGCGTCCAGTTGGTCCATGGTCACATCGGTGATCACCACCTTGCCGCGGCTGGTGTTCGACAGTGCCTCCAGTTGACCGCGGTATACCTGCACTCCCCGCTCGTGCACTCTTTCGAACCCTTCGCTGTCCAATAGACACAGCACCCCAACCTGAGCAGCACGCCTTGCGCGTCGTAGGCATCTGCGCATCGAGCCTCCAAATATGGCTCGGGTATTTCGAGCATCTGCGGGTCGCCGATGCCGAGTCCGACGATCCATTCTGCCGTCTGACGTACCGTCCAGAACGACTCCATCAATCATTACCTCCGGTGCGCCAGCTGCCCGTCAGCATCACGGGTCCATCCTGGGTCATAGCCAGCCTTGGGAGCATCTCGGCAAATTTCCGCTCGTTCCCCAGCGACTGTGTCCCCACCGGCACCACATCGAAGGTGGCACGATTCAACGGCAGAACCGAGATCAGCTCGAAACCGGCAACATCGCCGGCACTACCACCAACTGATCCACCGCGGTCGTTGCTACCCGGACCGTGATCCACGTAGATTCGTTCTGGCCAGTCGGTGTCAAGCGCTTGATCTGAGAAGCCAGTTCCGAAGGAGCCACCACGCATCATGTCCGCCAGGAGGACGTCTCGTACAAGTTCGGATTCGGTGGTGACGAGTGACTTCGTCGGCCGACAGTCCGAGCTGGAAACGATCAGCTCGCTGCTGTCGAATATGACTCGATTGGTGACGTTGCTCGGACCTGGCGGTATCGGCAAATCACGACTGGCGATCGAAGCGACCGCGCGTTTCCGTAAGGCATCCCGGGTTCCGGTGTACTGGGTCGGATTGGCTCGGCTGCCGACGGGCGCCGACCTGGCGGTCGTCGAAGCCGAGCTGGCGCAAGCGGTAGTACCGTCCGACTTCTCCGGCCGAACCGACCTCGCGGCCGTCATCGACGCTCTGACCAGAGTCGATGCGATCGGGACCGGGCTTCAGACGGTCCTGGTACTCGACAACTGTGAGCACCTTCTGGACGTCTCCGCCCAGCTGACCGAGGTATTACTCGAGGCCGTACCGGGGCTATCGATCGTCGCGACCAGCCGGGAGGCAATCGGCTGGGTGGACGAACGAATCGTCCGGATTCCGCCGCTCGCCGCGCAGGATGGGTTGACGCTGTTCCGGAACCGGGCCGAGCTTGCTGGATACCCGATCGATGATGTCGAAGCGATCGAAACCGCGGGTGAAATCTGCCAGCACATGCATAACTTCCCATTGCATATCCGACTGGCGGCAGCAAGGCTACCGCGGCAACCATTGTCGATGATTTTGCGCGACCTCGACGGTGGCGAGACCGACCGTCGTCTGAAATGGTCGCACCGCCCCTTGCTCGGGGCAGACGAGCGGCACAAAGGGGTTAGTGACGTTATCCAGTGGTCATATGACCTGTGTGAGGACAAAGAACGACTGCTGTTTCGACGTATGTCCGTCTTTGCTTCCGGGCACGATACGCATCCCGACGACACTGTGCTCAAACGCAGTTCCGGTGCCGATATAGCGGCCATTGCCGCGGTATGTCTCAATGATCCAGATTCCCCGGCAACCAGCGACGGCGAATCCCTTGCCGACCTCGACCAGCTGCAAGCTGTACTCGAGCGATTGGTCGATCGCTCGATGGTGCTTGCGCATTTTTCCACTGAAGCCGTCCGATATTCACTGATGGAAAGCTTTCGTGTCTTCGCGAAACAACAGCTGATTTCCGGTTCTGGAGAGGGCATCGAGGAGTATGCGCGGCTCGCCGCCAGACATCGTCGATACTTCCGGAACAAAGCAGTCTTCGCGCGTGCCAATTGGTTCAGTCCGCTGGATCGCGAACTGCTGGAATGGGCGCGCTCCTCGTGGAATGATCTCGACCGCGCAGTCGAATCGGCGGTTGCCGAGCAGGACGCGATAGTCGGCTTGGAGATCACGCTCAGCATGTTGATGCTGCGCGCGCCGTTCTTCGTCGGTTCTATGCGGGAGATCCGACGGTGGGTCCAGACCACGTTGGCGGCGATGCCACGACACGGCAATGTGCGCACCGACTCCGAGATCGCTGTCATGGGGTTCACGGTCTGGATCTTGGTTTCCCAAGGCTCACATGAGGCGGCGCAACGGATGTTGCGGGACGCCGTGATGGCCTGCGCCGGCGCGGCGGAGATCGACGCCGAATGGCAGGCTCATCCTCGCCGGGATTTCGGGTTCCCACCCGCCGTGGAGTTCGCGTGGGGCTGCGAACTGATGTTGCTGCACCGTGATCCCACATCCGTGTACGTCCTCGGCCGGGCGCGGGAGAAGTTCACCGCGGTAGGCGAGGTCGGCGGCGCCGCTATCAGCGAGATGATCGAGGCGTGGGCTTCCAGCCTGCTGTCGCCTGCCGCGGAGGCGCTGGAAATCACCCAACGCTACCTCGACCACGCATCGGCCGCCGGTGCCGTGTTGGCGATCACCTGGGCACTGGTCGCTCGTGCTATCGCGCTCGCCAGACACGGCGATCCAGCCGAAGCGCTCATCGCAGGACGAGCAGCGTTGCGAGAGCAGATATCTATGCACGACAAAATCGGCGCGACGTGGGCGATACATTCACGAATCTGGGCGCTGGCCAGGATGATCGTGGACGAGGCAGCGCTGCCCCAGCCAGATACCGATCGGCTCACCGAGCTGGCACGTGAGGCCGCGCATTTGGACGGTGGTGCGCAGACGCAGCGACGAACACTCGGCTTCGTGCTCGGCCAGCAAAGCCTCTACGCAGATCCGTACGACAGCGCCATCGCGATCGCGCGGCGCACGCTCGGCGACGAACTGTTCGACGCCGCGATCGAAGAGGGTAGACAGCTTCGTCCCGAATTCGCCGAGGTCGAGCGGTTCGCACTCGGTTCGTATTCGTTCCCGAAACGGTCCGGTAACCCGCGATCGGCCGGCGACACGGGGGCCCTGTGGGCGTATCTGTCGACGGCGGAACAGGAGGTCGCGATCTTCGCGGCGGCGGGCTGGACCAACACATCTATCGCGGCTCGACGTGGTAGTTCCTTCCGCACCGTCGACGCGCAAATGACCGTGATATTCCAGAAGCTGCAAATCAATTCGCGACAGGAGATCGTCGAGCACGTCCCCGCAGAGCAACTGCGTCGAGTGCACGCGGCAGCCGAAGACAGACCACGGCGCAGGGCAGGCGGGGCCATTTCGGGATGAGGTGCCTCGCCCGAGGCCGGCTATGGACGCTTGGCGATCCGCTCACCGAAATCGTCCGCGAATCCGAACGGTAAACTCCGTTCGAACAGCAATGCGACCGTACGCCGGGATCCACGGTGATGTTCGAGGAGTGATTTGTAAATGCGGTGCGAGCCCGCCGAATTCGCGCAGATCGCGGTGACAAGCTTTTCCACCTCTCGCTCCAATTCCGCGTCGGGGACGCATAGGTCCACCAGTCCGATCGCCGCGCCGTATCGTCCGTCCACAGCTTCTGCAGTGAACGCGAGTCGTTTGGCCGAACTCACTCCGATTCGCTCGGCCAGACGCACCGTCATTCCGCCCGCGGGTGCCAGGCCCGAACGGCTGTGTGTATCGGCGATGCGAACCGATGTGGCCGCCACAAGTAGGTCACAGCACAACGCCAATTCGAGTCCACCCGTCAGACAGTTGCCCCGCAACTTTCCGATGGTCGGTGCGGGGAACTGCTCTAACAGATCGAACACCTCGGCCGCGTATGCGAGGGTACCCGGTTCGAAATCGGATGCTAGATCCGCTCCGGCACAGAACGATTCGCCCGCACCGGTGACGACCAGACACTTGACGGCCGGGTCGGCCGCCAGGTCCGTGAGGTACTGCCGCAGTTCCGCCAGCATCGTGGCGTTGATCGCGTTCAGTTTGTCGGGTCGATTCAGGGTGAGCACACCGACGCCGTCCACGAGCTCGCACAGGACTGTTCGCTGACTCATCCGCGATACCTGATTCGGACAGAGCGCCTATCGCGCTACGGCATTCGTGTTCTGGTACTGAACCTGCACAACCGCGCTGTCGTAGGTGATGACGTCGACCAACTGAAGTGTCGAGGTATCCACGGATTCGGCGAAAAGCGGCGTTCCGCTGCCGAGCAGCATCGGGTGCAGGAACAGCCGGAACCGGTCGATCAGGCCGTATTTCATGAAGGTGGAGGCGGTTTGGGCGCCACCGAACAGGATCATGTCGTCGTCTGTGCATGTGCGCAGCTCGCGGACCTCATCGAGGAGCGAGTGACTGACCACGCGAGTGTTCCATCTGGCGGCGTGCAGGGTCCGGGAGAAGACGATCTTCGGCTTCGCCTTCCAGCAGCGAGCGAACTCGATATAGAACGGTGAGATCGCCGGTTCGGAGTCCGCCGTCGGCCAGAACGACGCCATCAGCTCATAGGTCTTGCGACCGTAGAGAAACGTATCGGCAGCACTCAACTCCGACAGAAAGGACGCACACAGCTCCTCGTCCACCACCGGCCAGTGCGCCGTGTGGTCGGGTCCTTCGGCAAACCCATCCAACGACATCTGCATCCACAAAGTGACAGTTCCCATGACCTACCCCTCAACCTCGTCGATGACGTCATTCTGCGATCCGGGAACCGGCGCTCGCATCAGTAGCCGGGATGGAGCAGTGGTCGCGGCGACTCGCCGTTCGGACGATCACGAACTACGTAGGTAGAACGAAAGTCGATACAAGGGCGACATCACTCAACCGATAGAGAGCAGTTGTTCGACCGTGCTGTGGTTAAAACACTCGTCGGGAACCGCGAACGGGCCGGCCAGAATCGCTGCGCGCGAGCCAGCGAGGACCGGATCGGCCGCGATCATTGCCCAATACCGTTTGCGACGGGCGATCGCGTCGGCGTCATCACGGAAGTACATGGCGTTGCGCACCTCACTACAGATTCGCAAGCGGCGCATTCGTTCGGCCCTTTCGACCTCGTACGGCACGAAGGTTTCGACGGACCATTTGTGCTCGGCACACAGTAGGTCCCGCACGAACCGCGCGTCGCGAAACGCTACAGACAAGCCTTGCCCGATGACCGGATCGCTCCATCCTGCGGCATCACCGATCAGTACGACTCCGGGCGCGCACACCCGCTCCGCCGACGATTCGGTCATCGGCGTGAACGAGCAGCTCCTGGACGGCGTGGCAGCTGCGAACATCGCACTGCCGGGGATGCAGCGCAGGCGCAGCGCTTCGACCAGCTTTCGATTCTTGTCGCGACCCACGAAGCGCCCCAGTCGATCTCGTGGACACAGTAGATAAAGCCGCGCCTGACCCGGCTTACGCGGCAGGACGAAGTACACGTCGCCGTCTTCACCGCCGAATGACGCGACGTTCGACGGCCAATCCGCGAGATTGTTGATCAGCACGCCGCCGCCGAAAACCTCCGCACGACCGATCCGCAACGCGATACCGACCTGACGCCGCACCACCGATCTGCCACCATCCGCGCCGACCACGAGTCGACAGCGCGTCCGGTACTCGCGGTCGGCCACGCGATACGCCACGCTCGGCATACTTCCCGCTTCGACAACGACGTCGTGTACGCCGGCCACCACGCGCGCGCCGCGCTCGAAGCCAGCTGCGCGCAAGGCGGCGCAGGCCTGGGGATGGCCGACATCGAGCATCCCGGGCACACCGCTGACTACACGATCGAGTGACACCGCCTTGCCGACCGCTTCGGCAGGAGTCAGTGCCTCGTCATAGCCGATGAAGGTGTCCGCGTACGTTCCTCCCGCACCCAGCAGTTCGTCTTCGACTCCGAGCGCCTGCAACTCTTGGACACCCCAGCAGCTGACCGACTCGCCCCGGACGCGGTCACGATAATGGTCCTGCTGTTCGACTACCAGAACGTCCAGGCCGACGTCGGCGAGCGCGCACGCCAGCGAGCCACCGGCGATACCACCGCCGACGATGACCACATCAGCTCTTGATTCGTCGAGCACATCGCACCCGTTTCCGTGACAAAACAGGTGGACCCACCTGATATCGCGTCTGTATGAAGCATCCCTCCTTCCCACCGACGGCAACCCGAACGAGACGCGGGCCAGCACATCCACCCTTGGGGCAGGGCCAGCACGCAGGGGTCAGCGAATGCTCCAAAGCAAGGCCGCCGATGGCTATCGGAGACGTCGCCGGACGGATCTTGCGATCAGGACGCAATGGGTCATCACTCGGAGTACCCTGCGTGTGCAGGGTCATATGCACGTGCACCGTGCAAGTTCGAAGGGAAAGCTCCATGTCAGAGCTGGCTGACAACGGACGCGCAGGCATTAGTCGCCCGAGGACCGAGATGGTGATCACGAGCGACCGGCAGATCGTTCCCTCGGCCCAAGCACCCGCTGCTGCCCGCAACGGCTTCGTCGGTCGCGAACCCGAACTGTGTCGTCTCGCCGAACTCCTTTCCGGCGAGACCCGCCTGATCACACTGTTGGGCTCGTCGGGCGTCGGGAAGACATGGTTGGCGGCCGAGGCGATCCGGCGCCTCGAAACAACACGGAGCGTGTCGGCGACTTGGGTGCACCTGTCGCGCCTGCCTGCCGGTTCCGCCGCGGATGCGGTCGAAGCCGAATTCACCGGTGCGGTGCTGGAAGAGGAATCGGACAGTGCGGCAAGCGACTGGGACGCCGCGATCGCCGCGCTGCGACGACCCAACCCGGCGCGCTCGAAGCAGCACCGAATCCTGGTGGTCGAGAACTGCGAGCATGTAATAGCCGGCGCCGGCCGCGTGATCACCGCCCTGCTGCGAGAGGTACCCGAACTCACGGTCCTCGCCACCAGTTGCGAACCGATCGGCTGGATCGATGAACAGTGGCTCGCTGTCCCACCGTTGACGCCCGACCAGGCATTGCTGCTCTTCCAGGAAGGAGCCGCGATGGTGAGCCACCCGGTCTCCGGCTCGGCGGAGACGATGATGGCCAGGCAGATCTGCCGACGCGTGCACCATCAACCGTTGTTCGTCCGTATCGCGGCCGCGCGCCTGCGACACCAGCCGATTGCCGCCGTGTCGCGTGAACTGAGCGGTACCGCGGCCGATCGGCGATTGCGCTGGTCCCGCTGGCCACGCGTGGGTGTCGAACCACGGCACCAACGGATAGGCGATGCCATCGCATGGTCATACGACCTCTGTGATGACCGCGAACGCGAACTGCTGCAACGGATGTCGGTCTTCGCCAGCGGATGCGACGTCAATCCGGAAGCAAAAACGACCCGATCGGGCGGCGGCGCGGATCTCGACGCGATCCAGCGGGTATGTGGCAACGACCCGCTTGACGACTCGGACGACCTGCAGGCCGACGAGTTCGAGGCGATCCTCGGTCGCCTCGCCGACCGCGCCTTGATCTCTGTGTGGATCACCGCCGACAACGTTTACTACTACCTGTCCGAGAGTGTGCGACTGTTCGCATCAGCGCAGCTGCGGGCAACACCCTTCGGCCAGGCAAAGGCGAGTCGATTGATCGAGCGACATCGCCGCTACTACCGGGACTGCCTGCTGCGTGGCCGCGGCGACTGGTCAGGACCAGCCGAACAAAAGATCTTGGCGTGGGTCCGCCCGGCGTGGCCGAATATTCTCGACGCGATGGACGGTACCGGCATGGACGCCATCACGGCCGCCGTCGATGTGGAACTCGCGGCGGAATTGTTCCCGCTGCCTGCCTTGTTCGTCAACGGACCGGTCGGGCCGCTTCGCCGGCGATTCGAGCAAGCTATCGCCAATCCGGCAGTGCGTATCGGACGGATGCCCGAGGACCTCATCAAAGCGATGTCGATGGTCGCGTGGCTGGCGATATGCCAAGGGGCAAGAGATATCGCCGACCCGATCATCGAAAGGTGCGTTGCCGAGGCCGGCGTATCCGCGCCCGCTGACTGGCGGCAGCGGCCGGAAGCCGATCTCGATCTGCCTGCCGCGATCGAACTCGTCTGGGGTTGCGAACTTCTCATGCTCGACGGCAATGTACACGCGGCGTCGGTGCTGGCACGAGCGCGCGAGAAGTACCGCCGCGCAGGCGATGAGATCGGCGCTTCGATCAGCGAGTTGTTCGAAGTTGCTGCCATGACCCAGGCAGAACCGGATCGGGCCCTCGAATCGGCCCGACGTCTGTACACGCGAGCCTCTGCATCAGGAGCGTCGCACGGAGCCGCCCTGGCCGCCGTCGTTCTCACAGCGGCCAGCACCGACTGCGGTCAGTTCGACGAGGCTCTGGAAATCGGCAGAGACGCGCTCGCGTTTTTCGTGGCCTGTGATGACAGGTGGGACGCGATGTGGGCAATACAGCAACGGATTTGGACATTGGTTGGGATGGTTGCCGACCGACGAGGTAGCCGCTCGGAGATCGCCGCCCGGGCGACCGAGGCAGCCAGACTTCAAGGTGGCCTGCGCACATTCCGGAAGCGTCTCGGTGTCGAGACCGGGAATATGCGGCCGTTGGTCGAGCAGAATCGCAGGGTCACCGAGGTTTTGCGGGAAACGCTCGGCGATGCCGATTACGCCGCCGCGGTAGAGCAGGGTGCTCTGCTCCGGCCGGAAGCAGGCGAGCTGCAGCGCCTGGCGCTCGGCACGCTCTCCATCGAGAGCATGTCCCCGTCGCATCCCGCGCGCCAGTACATGCCGTCGAACTGGGAAGATCTGACCATGGCCGAGGAGAAGATCGCGCTACTCGCGGCCGCGGGCTGGACCAACACAGCCATCGCCGAACGACGCGGGAGCTCGTTCAAGAC
Organism: Nocardia sp. NPDC006044; assembly: GCF_042871115.1. Lineage (NCBI taxonomy): Bacteria > Bacillati > Actinomycetota > Actinomycetes > Mycobacteriales > Nocardiaceae > Nocardia > Nocardia sp. NPDC006044. The sequence goes on along the minus strand of NZ_JBIAID010000001.1, from coordinate 571,422 downwards.
GGTCAATGCCCAGATGGCTTCGATCTTCCAAAAGCTGATGATCAATTCGCGCGACGACATCATCGGACTCGTCCCGGAGCAGCACATGGACGTCGTTCGGGCCGAATCCGGGCGTCAGCCGCGCCGCCACAACGAGCGCGCGTCCGCCTAGGTCATCCGGTGCGCCGCTCGGCCGTCGGCCGTTCCGGACCATTCGGGGTGCCAGGCCATGGCGCAACGTCGCACAGTCGAACGAAGGTGGGGAAGGTGACCGAAGCTCCAAGCATCGCAACAGCCGGCGGCGGGCCGACGGTGCTGCGCATCATTCTGGGGGCACGGTTACGCCGGCTTCGCGAGACAAGCGGAGTCAGCCGGGAGGACGCGGGCGACGCCATCAGAGCGTCGGAATCCAAGATCAGCCGAATAGAGTTGGGCCGGGTGCCTTTTCGGGTACGTGACCTCTCTGATCTGCTCGCGTTGTACAACGTCACCGATCCCGAGGAGATGGAGGCCTTCATCGGTCTCGCCCGCGAGGCCAACGCCGCCGGCTGGTGGCAATGCGAGAACGACTGGCTACCAAAATGGTTCGGGACCTATCTGGGAATGGAGCAGGCTGCTCAGCTGATACGCAGTTACGAGCCTCGATACGTGCCGGACTTGTTGCAAACCGAGCGATACGCACGAGCCGCACTCAGATTGACGCATCCGAATGACTCGGACGAAATTCTGGAACGGCGCGTCGCATTGCGCCTACGGCGCCAAGACATCATGCGCCGTCGTGAACCACCGACGACGTGGTTTCTCGTCGAGGAGACCGCCTTGCGCTGCCGGATCGGCGGAACGGACGTATGGCGAGAACAATTGGCCTACCTGATCGACGTCTGCGAGTCGGCGAAGGTCACCTTGCAAGTTCTGCCGGAGCAGCTCGGCGGCTTCGCCATGACGAGTGGACCATTCTCGATATTGCGGTTCGCCGAAGCAGAGGTCAGTGACATCGTGCTGGTACCGCAGCTCACTGCTTCTGCGATACTGGACAGACGGGCCGAGATCGACGCTTACTCGGCCGTTATGGCACGGCTGTCGGTGAATGCCACGCCTTTTGAAAAAACTCCTCGGATGCTGGCGGCGCTGGGGACTGAACAGCGCGGCTGAACGAGCGACGGCCACTGCTGCTGTCAATTCGCCGCTCACGCCTCCCTGCGGAGAACGCGGTCGAAGAAGGCGAGCATGAGAGCCATACGTAGCGAGGTCGAGTCGGCGGTGGAGTCATAGCCGTGGGCGCCGTCGTCGGATTCGTAGTAGTAGGTGTTCTCGTGGCCTGCGTGGCGGAGCTTCGCTTGCATACGCCGGGCTTGTCCAGGGGTGACACGGTCGTCTGCGGTCCGCGTGAAAAACAGCAAAGCGGGATAATGAGTACCGTAACGTATCTGCTCGAGCGGGGAATACGTTGTCAGGAATGCGCGATCGATGGGATCGCCCGGATCACCATATTCTGTGATCCACGTACGTCCCTGAGGCTGCAGCCGATCGAATCGAATCATATCGAGTAGGGGTTGCTCGCAGAATATGCCACCGAAAAGTTCGGGGTAGCGAACCGCCATCACCGCGGCGACCAGACCACCGAAGCTGGTACCGATCGCGCCTGTTTCGGCAGGCGTGGTGACACGCCTTTGGTGCAGATCACGAACCACAGCTGCGAAATCCTCGAATGAGTTCAATTTTTGCCAAAGTTTTCCTTGGAGGTGCCACTCGCCTCCGCACTCGCCACCGCCTCGAATACCGGCGGAAACCCAGATATTTCCATCGGCAACCCAACGTCGTGCCAACGCGGGGTTGTAGGTCGGAACCGCGCTGACCGTTCCGTGGCTGCCGTATGCGTAGACGATGGTCGACCCGGTGGCGCCCGGTAGGCGGGTGATGAAATAGGGGACGCGTGCGCCGTCCTCGGCTGTGGCGAAATATTGTTCGGTGATCGGTAGCGGCACCCCGGCTGGTTCGGAAGTGGAGGTAAGGAGCTCGATGGCGACTTCGGGAGCTGAAGCTCCGATGGATCGAAGGCTGACCTGCATCAGTGCTGGTGGAGACGTAGCGCTATCCGCGGCAACGAGCAGCCGATCGTGTGCGGGGTCGAGCGATACCAACCTGACCCGGCTGTTCGGCGGAGTCGCGTCCTCGAGAAGATAGGAATTCCACACGTTGTTCGAGTCGGGCGCAGCGACCAAGAGCCGGTTTTGCGCGTCCCGAAGTGCTGGTATCACGAAGTAATTCGAGAGCCATCCCGGTGGCTGAAAAGGGGTCGGACTGAATATTGTGTTCCAGTCGGCTATCAGAACGTTCTGGTCATCGGGCGTGAATACCACCTGGATTTCGCCGCCGCCGCCCAGAAAGTCGCTCAGCGGGACCGCGAGCAACGCCCCCGCAGGATGGACAACGCCGCCGGTCGTCCAGCTGCTACGCAACAATATCAAAAGCCAGCTCTCCGACCAGAATACGAGTGAATCACTAGGAACATCCAGATGCCGCCACCCTTCTTCGCTTAGCAGCCAAACATCATAGTCACGCTCGGAGGTTTGACGGATGAGGTAGTGCCGGAGACTGCCTGGCGAGCGGAACCATCTGCGATTCATGGTCCGGCCATAACCTGCGTAAACTCGGATATCAGTCGACTCGCCTTCGAACACAGTTGTCGCTTCTGATAATTCGGTGCCGCGATGCCAACGTTTGACGATTCGCGGCATGTTCGATTCCGTGAGTGAGCCCCGCCCGAAATCGGTCGCTATATATATTGTGTCCCGATCGATCCAGGAAACCAGCGACAACGCCTCCGGCGCGTCAAAACCACCGTCAGCCGGAGAAACAAATCTTCGAGAAGTCAGGTCATATTCACGGATAATATGCGAGTCGTTGCCCAGCCGCGACAGCGCGACCAACGCACGTGTATGTGTCGGATCCGGCTCCGCGTTCAACCACGTATATCCGCTGAACGCCGACTGCTCAAGGTCCAACAGTACCGACCACACCGGATTGCCGGTACGGTAGCTCTCCGCCGTCGCACGCAACCAACGACCATGTGGATGCTGGCGGTCCCTTACATACGTATACATCCACTCATCGCGTTGATCGGGATAAACGATATCGTCCAACGATTCCGTGGCGTCCCGGACCATTCGCTGCCACCGCTCCAGCACCTCGGGCCCCAGCCACGCCACTGTCCGCTTTCGTTCCGCGAGGACTAACTGGACAACTTCCGGCCTATCACTTTGCTCGAGCCTGAGAAGATCGTCATCAGCAGTATCTAGAACATCGGACTCTGCCAGGCGCCCGAGATTCTTGCTATCTGCGTTGCCGCGCGGAAGCTCATTCCGGCGCAATAAGGACTCCAGCGATTCGATCCGCCTCAGCGATCGGTTCGTCTCCCTATACAAGGCGTTCCACAGTGACCGAAACGCCGTTGGCGCGGCATCGAGCGTCTCCTCGAGACGCTTCAAAGTGCCATCCTCATTCTCGAACGCGCTGCGCGGCACAGACGCGTGAGGGAGCGACCGAAAGAAGGCGGAGTCCATCTGAGTAAGACGCTGCTGCTCTTTTTGAATTTCCTGTAGCAATAACTGGCGGTCCGGCCCAGACCGCGGGTGCTGACCTGTGGCCGCGTCGACGTTCTCGGACTGCTCCTCGGCGGCCGGTGCCTGCGACGCGTCCGGCGGCACATCGGCCTCTCCCTCCCGATGCTCATCGTCGCCGGTCTCCGACATCTCGAACTCGAACAAATTCGGCACGCGCTCGAACCTCTGTGCGCGACCCGGCCCCCCCGACTGCGCCGGAGTCGGGGACGGCACTGGATCGCGGGATATTTCCGTTGGATCCGGGATCTCGCTGGGATCCGGTATCCGTCCAGGGTGTTTCTCCCGCGGGTCGAAAAATGTCGGATCAGCCGGAGCCCCGGGAGCGTCCGACTGCGTCGGCGCGACCGGCGACCATGGCGTAGTACCTGCACCCCCTGCCCAGGCCTTCCGATCCAGCGCCAACACATCCCGATTTGCTGTCCCCGCCGGAGCCCACCACGGCGCCCGGTACGGCCTGTAGCCCGAGAGAACCGCGCCAGAAATATCGGGGGCCGACTCAGCCGCCTCGATATTCCGAGGGGCGATTTGTCCAGACCATGTGGATGCCACACCGAGCAGAACCGACCCGCCCCGGCCATTTAGTCGTGCCTCAACCGGGCCCGCAAGAACGTTGTTCGGCGTTCTTACGCTGTCGTTCCGCGCCCGCGGTTCGCGTGCGACTTTGCGGGCTTCAGCAACCTTTGTAGTCGCGTTTCCGGAACCCGAATGACGGAACTCGACCACCGGACGCGACTCATCAGCGAGGTGTTGCAGCTGTCGCATCGCCGAGCGGTCGGCCATCTGCGCCAACAGAGACGCCTGTACATCGCTCCCCTGCGTGACAGCTGCCGCCAATCGAAACCCGGCCGCGTCGACGACGTAGCGATTCGACACCGCGGCACTCAAACCGGCTGTCACTCGCTGGAGCGGCCGCACCAACTCACGCACCAACACCGCGACATCCCTCTACCGAACAGCGTGAACAACGCGCGAGCCAACCTAATCCCAGCCACAAAGGGCTACCCGCGGGCAGTGATCCCACCGCTGGGAAACGAGCCGGAATTCATTGAATTCGACGACCCGCATGTCGCTGCGAAGAAAGAACAGGCACTGGTGGCCCGCCAAGCACGTTGGGCTGACGGACCACAACTAACACTGCCTTTAGCAATATTTTGGCTACACCTTAGGAAACAGACCGAGCGGACTCCTGATGCGTCAAGTATGCCTACCGGCGCAGCATTGCCTGGGCTGCGGTGGACAGACCCGCCGCAGCGCAGAACTCGGCGACCGGCGCAGGAAACATGATCGGACACTTTAGATCCTCAATTCCCACAGCATCCGGAGGGCGACCGCTACTCGGACATAGCCTGAGGCTCTGGCGAGATCCGTGGGCGTTCTTGACATCGTTGCCTTCGCAGAGCAGCACCCTGATCCGCGTTCGACTCGGACCGCTCAGCACGGTCGTCGTCTGTGACCCCGCGTTGACTCGCCAAGTCCTGCGCGATGATCGGGTATTCGACAAAGGGGGGCCGCTGTTCGAGGTGGCTCGCCGCGTTGTCGGCGACAACGTGATCACGGTCCCGCACGACGAGCACAGGAATCGGCGACGCCGGATCCAGGCGTCGTTCCATCGCACTCGCCTGCCGGGATACGCGCGGGCGATGTCCGTCGAGATCGACGCGATCACAGCCGAGTGGGAAGCATGTCGAAATATCGAGGTGGTGCCCGAGATGCTGCGCCTGACTACCCGCTGCTTTCTCGCGGCGATGTTCTCCGAAAGCCTTGCGCCCAGCCACCTAGACCGCGCGGTAAACGATGTGACGGCAATCGTTGACGGCCTCTACCTGGAGTTACTGACACCTCGGTGGTTCAAATGGGTACCAACTCGCGGCAACCGCCGCTACCGAGCTGCGCAAAGGAGTCTCCGTAGGCTGATCGACCAATTCATCGAGCAGCGTTTCCTCTGGGACGACGACACCGATGGCCTCCTTGCAACGCTGCTTGCCGAGCAGCACGGCACAGCCAACAACAGCTTGCCCATGAACGCATCGGTGCTCTACGACCAACTGATGGCATTCTTCATCGCCGGATCGGAGACCACCGCAAGCGTCTTGTCATGGGCTATACATCTACTGTCTTCACATCCGGACATCTTGACCGAAGTCGAAGCCGAAGCCGACCGCGTGCTGCTCCACGGGCTCGCGCACTACGAACACTTCGCGGAGTTGACGCTCACGCGCCGCGTGCTCGCAGAAACTTTACGCCTCTACCCTCCCGGCTGGCTTTTCACCCGAACGGTGACAACCGATACTCGACTGGACGGACATCTGCTTCCCAAAGGGACACCGGTGATGTACAGCCCATATCTGTTGCATCGACTCGAGCGCGAATTCAGCGACGCCGAGAAATTCGATCCCGATCGATGGAAGCGCGGAGAGGTGACTCGCCATCCCATGTCGTACCTACCTTTCGGCGCAGGTCCTCGGCGCTGCGCCGGAGAGGATTTCGCGCTGACCGAAGCCGTACTCACGCTTGCGACGATCGTGCGTCGATGGCACCTGAACCCGCCCACGAAGACGATACGACCCACAGTTGCCATGGCATTGCACCCGACGCAGTTCCGCATCCAGTTGACCGCGCGCATGGCACCTGAAGTTGCGAGATCGACATCATGACCGAAAGGAGCGGTTCACTGGGCCGTAGCTATCGACAATCTCGAGCGTACACGCAGAACATCGGGCGTTTGCCGGCCATCGCGGTATTCTGCCCGGTAGAGTCGGCAATAAGTTCGCACGCCGCCGAGTTGGAGCAGAAGTCGATGACATGGCTGGCTCAGTTCGGTTTCTTCGGAAACAAGGAGAGATTGCGTAGCACGAAATCGGCAGAGTTCGCGGCCCGAGTTTCGCCGAACGGGCTGTTCGAGCGCTTGCAAACCGCGTCGGATTGGGACTATTGGGGCTTCGCGTTCGATGATCGCAGCGACAACGGGGGGCTTTCCACAGATCTCGACGCCTTCGTTCACTACGCACACCGACTCCTCCGCGCGCTGGAGACACCGGATCCCCGGCTGTTCGACAATGACCCGCTGACCGCAGCGATCGCGGATATCTCGGAGCGGTTCGCTGCTCAGGTCACACCTGTTCAGCACAAGCGCTGGACCGCGGCACACCGCGCGTGGCTGTTCGGAGTAGCGGCGCAGATCGGCACGACCGGCACGATGGACGTGAATCGCTACGTGGAGATCCGGCTAGACAATGCGGCAGGCGAAGTGGTTACCCTAACGACCGAACTCGTCGGTGGATACGAGGTGACTGAGGAAGAACACTGTCATCCCGAGATTCGGGCGCTCTCCGGGATGGCAAGACTCATCGCGGCGTTGGACAATGATTTACATTCCTATGCCAAAACGGCGGCACACGGAGAATCCGACCGGCATAATATCGTCGACATCTTGGCCGTCGAATTCCGATACGGGCTCCATGACGCAACGGCAGCGGCGGTCGCGCTCCGCGATAGAATTATGTGCAGATTCCTCACGCTCAGCGACACGGTAGGCACTTTCAGCGCAGGCACACGGCAATACGTACGAGACCTCGGGCATATCATTCGCGGAAACATAGACTGGGCCCTGTCGGTACCCCGATACGCGGTCGACGACTCGAATGTGTCGGACTTCTTCTCCATCTCGGCCGCACCCGCCGACGATTCCACAGACGCACCTGGCATATCGTGCATCGATTGGTGGTGGGACGTATGAGCATGCGCAGCAGCACTCGATCCGGAAACCCCAGAGCTGGGAAGAGTTTGTTGACTGTGGCTGCGGACCTGGGCATCTTTGAACAACGCGAGTGCGGATATGGGCGAAGCGGCGCTTCATGACTGCACTCCCGCTGATGCGGCGGATGCCGAGCAGATCAACGTAGCCGTCGGGAGGTGTGGTGCAGGAGCTGCCTGAAATCCGGGCAATCGCATTGGTACGCGAACACATCGCCGCCGAACGCCTGGATACCACCGGGTACCCGTTGGACCAGCTTGTCGCGGAACGATTCTCCGTCGGATGGATAGTGTTCGTGCCAGTTCAGCGTGGGCAAATCGCTATCGACCGCGCAATTTTCTACGTCGGCGACGACGAAGTGATCGAGCACGCTACATCGGCGACAGCCCCGCTCGAGTATGCCGCGGGTTTCGAACAGCGTTACCGCCAACGCGCGATGACATGACGGGACGGCAGGCGTCGACGCGGCTCGAGGTCGACGTGGATGCACTGACACGGCTCGCCAAGCAATACCTTGTGCTGGCCGACGAAATGCACGTGACGGTGCAGAATCTGACGTTCGGTCTCGCCGCGCACGGCGAACCATGGGGCGATGATGAACCGGGACGCGAGTTCGCCGCACAGTTCGTACCCGCGCTGCGCGAGGTGCTCGACGGACTGACCACCGTACGATCGAATGTCCACGCGCAGGGCGCGAATCTGGCTGCGATGATCAAGAATCTGCAGGTTGCCGACGCTGCCGTGGCGTCGACGGTCGGCCAGGCGGATCCGAACTCGTCGCAGGCCGTCGCCGCGTCAACCGCAGCTTCACCCGGCTCGATTCCAGCGGTGAGCTCCCCGGCCGATTCGCAGCCGACCGGCGTGCGTTCCAATGGTTCTGTACCGAGGTCCCCTCGGCCGCTAGCGCAGAGTCCACGGCCACAGATGTCCGAAACCCGATCGCCAGTACCCGGCCACCCACCGGAACCACCGCGGACACAGTCAGCACAACAGAACCCGAGTACGCCGGATCAGAACCCGAACCGGGGACCGTCGAATCCGCCGCAAGCACGGCGACATCAGATCGGTACACCGACGGAACGACAGCTGCCACGTGATACATCGACGCGAGCCACCTATCCCCCTCGGGTCGCCGCACCGACCGATTCGGTTCATGCCAGGACAGGCCCGGTACCTGCGAATTCCGGACAGGTCACGGTTTCTCCGATTTCCGGAGCGAACCGCGAGAAGGGAACTGATGCCGGTACACGTCGATCTGTCGGAGTCCGTTGCAGATCTGTCGAGATACGCCGCAAAATACCTGTCGCAGACATCCGCGCAGCCGCAGCCGTTACCACCTCCTCTGCCTGCAAGCCTGCCCGCCGGTCACTTGGAAGACGAGCGCCGAAGAGCTGGACATCCATTCCGCCGTGCACATCACCCGTACGGTCAGCGACCGCGGCATGAAGCGCCACTACGGTGTGGCGGGTACCCCTTCGGACGGTAACCGGGATGTCGCCGACGCGATATCGGAGCCGCTAGCGGGTCCCAGGGTTGTCGAGGTGGGCGCGCCCGGCTCGCATCGAACTCCTTGGCAACGAGGGCCACCCGCATCGCAAAACAATCCGCGGGCGCTGCCATTTCAACACCATGGTCTTCGCGCCGCGACGAGACGGCGCGACAGATCGGCCGCGCGAATTGCACACCGCCGTAGTAGACGTCGGTGTATTCGATGTCGTGCCCGATGCCGAAGCCGAAACGATGGTGCGTAGGCGCTGAAGTGCCAGTTCCGGAGTGATGCCAAGGCACAAGCGCTGGTCGCGGCGAACCCGCCGGCATGATTCACGGACCCGAACAACTCACCTCCGACATCACCAATACATAACCAACGTCATGAGCTATCACAGCTAGGGCATGCTGTCTGATTCAGCGACTATCCCTTGCATCGCTTCGACCGGTAGGTTCGGATTTTGAGCTGCTCCAACGGCCACCTGTTCCGGATCGTCGTGGAGGAGTTCGAGTACTCGCTGCCGGCCCAGACGCGGATCGGCGGCTACACTCCCACGCACTCGCGGAGCGGGGTCACGACTCAAGTGGTCTACGACTTCCGCCGAGACTGTGCGGTCGCGCACAGCGAGGCACCGCTGTTCGGGATCGTCATTTTCGGCGAAGGCCCCAAAGCGACCGGTCGGGAAGTTCGGGTGGTCGAGCAGAGCCCACCGGGTGATCACCCGGGCTTCGAAAAAGGTTCGCCACAATAGTTCTGACGGGGCGTCGGGGCGGTTCTCGCACAGCAGCAGACGGACTGCGAAGTCGTCGTCTCCCGCCAGGTGGTCCACGAGTTCTTGTGGAAGTCCTCGGTTGCAGGCGACGCTACGGCGCAATCCCACGTGGTCGGAACAAGCCGCGCGTCGCATCTTTTCGGTGTCGTCGGTGGTTTGGGCCCAGAATGCGGGCGTGATCCGATCGGTGGGGCGAACCCGGTAGTCGATGGTGCGGCGCGCACTGTCGGTCAGATCGTATCGCATCGACACAGCGAGCCGCACGGCAGGATTCGAATCAGCCGCCAACTGGGCGACCACATTGCCTGGCAGGTAAGGGTTTTCGGCCAGCCAGGCCTGGTAGCGGGGTGATCGGCGGCGCAGGTTCGCTATGGCGTCCGGCTCGAATCGACCCGTCGGCAGTGCCTCCCGCCACATCCATAGCAGGTCGTCGGGCGTGTGGACTATTTCGCGAAGTAGGTGCGGTTTCCGTTTCCAGCTCCGCGCCGCGGCCGCCGCGCGCACCCGAGGATCTGGGTCATCGAGCAGGCGGTCGACCAGATCCACCACAGGTGAGGGCCATCGCGTGACCGCGGCCGAACGCACATGCGCATACGGATCGTCGATCAGCTCGGCGTAGGCCAGATCGGGCAACGGATCGACCGGCTGGCGGAATGTGTTCGGGCCCTCCGCCACACGACGACGGATACGAACATTGGGATCGGCGCGCAGTCTTGCTCGCTGCGCGCCGGGCGCATACCAACCCTCTGCCAGCTCGTTCCGTACATTCGGGTTGGGATCGGCAACGATCGCGTCGTAGACCACATCAGGTAAGTCCGTCCGCCCGAGCACCCAAAAAGCCCCCATCCGCCCCGCCTGCAAGATCGACAGGAGCACTGTTGCCGGCGCGGCCGGATTCTGCGCTACACCTCTTACCTTCGGGCCCACAGCAATCACTGCCACAACCTCCAATCCAGTGACACTCGTACCAGTAGTCGAGCCAGATCTGAGCACCTGCACAGAGATCTGCTTTGCACCCGCCCTCTCCGCGGAGCCCGGTTAGATCACCAGTTCTGACTCCGGGCACCACGAACCACACTTTCCGTTTACGACATCGTCCTCTACGGTGTCCCGCATCCTGGAGCAAGAAGGTGCCGGACTTAGATGCTCTCCTAGGGTTCCTACCGACGCACCATGATCTTCCTTTGATTGCGAGGACGAAGTACGAAACCTCTTCCCGCTGGCGGTAGGCCTAGTAGCCACCGTGCACCTGGCCGTGTCACCGGCGTACCTTCGAGGACGAACGAGGGTTCGACAACCTAGTCCGCCTACGAGCTGGAGCGCCGGTAGCCTGGAACGTGGAAACCAGAACCGTGCTTCCGGCACCGAGGCCCGCATAGCGCACAGTCAACTGGATGGACTACGCCATGCCTCATTACTTCGGCGTTCGCTCTCGCTGAAACCAGCCCACAGTCCACGAAAGCCCAGTAACGATAACCGTAAGTTGGATACATGGAAATAGGACCCCTATGGGAGAATATCAGTTGTAGAATAACCCGACGCCTCCAGGAAATCAGCTCCACAAAATCGGGTCGAGTAGATGATTTCAGCGTAAATCTGCGACAGTCGACCGATACCACGGACGAATTGGATAAGCGTGGTCCTTTCCCCAACGATCCGCCGCAGGCACACACTCCGATCCCGTACATATGCGCGCCACACGACGATGCTCCGCTGCTCATCGCCGATGAGCTCGAAGAATTTCAAACTTCGGGACTGCGAGCGCAGTGCAGCCCAATCAGGATCGGACACCCAGACCGCGAGTTCGGCGCCTGGATGCTCGCGCCGCATTCGACCCCACTTCCTGCACTCAAGCCGCAGTCCGCGTTCAACTGCTGGGAGATGATCTTCTACGCCGGCGCACGGCGACACCTGCTCGATCCGGATACTTTCGATGACCTCATGCCGTGGATGGACCGGAGCCTGCCTGGCCCGACGTGGTCACGCAAACTCAGGGACAGCCTGCTACCGCACACCAAGCAGCACTTCATCCCCGGTGACCACAGCAGTCCGAGACCACAGCGTGGCGATCTGATGGTCTGGGGAGATGCCGAACACGTAGCCATGGCTACCGGCGAAACCGTGCGCGGATCGCCCGAGGTTTTCTCGTTCTGGCCACACTACGCAGACCCTGCACGATACCCGCCCGAGGCTCTGGTCACCTACGACGATCTCACGCTCCGCTGGACGATGCCTGTACAACGAGTTCCGGTCGACGAGTTGAACAGTTTCTGGACCGAGGACGGGCTTTCACCACCAGAAATATTGTTCGGACGCGGCCCTTGGTAACAGGATTGATCGTACAACCACTTCGCGCATAGGTATACGCAAGACATAAGGGGGTACGGACACAACTTGACACGACAGCAATACCTATTGAGTGGGATGCCAGGTAGTGCTTCTATTGGTTGTCATCGGTGCGGCGGCATCGATTGTTACCGATATCAGGCCTCGACTTTCCCGCCGTAGGTCATCGCTCAAAGGTGCTCAATGACAAGGTTTCTGCTCTCCAACAGTGATCGGACATTGCGATGCGATGGGGTGCGCGAGCGCTACGACGACGTCGCAGCGGCGTCGAGAGCAGTGACCGAAGGACGAGTCCGCCTGGTCGCAGGCGCATTGCCTTTCGATCCGCGTACTGCGGCTGAGCTCATTGTTCCGGAAACGGCCGAATTCAGCAGAGGCCCGGCTCGGTTCGGCCCTTTGCGGCCGCTACCGAACGCCTCCATACTCGCCGAAACGCCGGATTGCGAAAGCCATGTCGGCCGTGTTGCCGAACTGGTATCGCGGATTCGTGGCGGTGACTTCCGCAAAGTGGTCGCCGCTCGATCAGTCCGGCTGGAGTTCGATGATCCGATCGATCCCATGCTGTTGGCGGCACATCTCATCATCCGCAATCCCGAGGCCAACGGCTTTGTTGTCGACTCGACGGGTTGCGGCGGCCGCGATGTCACGCTGGTCGGCGTAAGTCCAGAGATGCTGATATCGAAGCAAGGCCTTGCCGTGTCGTTACGCCCGCTGGCAGGCACGACACCGAGACACCGAGATCCAGAAACGGATAGGCGACAAGGCGAAGCACTGTTGTCGTCGATGAAGAACCGCGAGGAACACTCCTACGTAATCGAATGGATCCGGGAACGACTCGCCCCGGTCTGCCGCGAGCTATCGATACCGCGAACACCGGAGTTGGTCAGTACACCAGAGGTCTGGCACCTCGCGTCGCCGATCACCGGCGTGCTCAGCGATCCGGCGATGACGGTGCTCGATCTCGCGGCGCTCCTGCAACCGACACCGGCGCTGTGCGGTGTACCGACCGATCTGGCGCTCGAGACGATTACCAGCAGCGAGGATGACCGCGGTCTGTACGGCGGAGCGGTCGGCTGGTGTGACTCCCACGGCGACGGCACATGGGTCGTCGCGATCAGATGTATCGAACTCGACGCCGGACGCCTCGGCGGCCGGGCGTTCGCTGGTGGCGGCATCGTCGCCGCCTCGGATCCGTATGCCGAATGGGAAGAAACCGTGGTGAAGCTCCGTACAGTGCTCGGCACCTTCGACATTCGACAAGATTTCAACGATGCCGCGTTCGGCGCGCAGGAAGTGGTGGCGCGATGAATCCCTCGACACTGGAAGCCACTGTCATCATCGATGAGCTCATTCGCGGTGGCGTGAAAGATGTTGTGTTGTGCCCTGGTTCGCGCAGCGCCCCGCTGGCCTTCGCGTTACAGGCCGCCGACAACGCGGGCCTGGTCCGGCTACATGTGCGAATCGATGAACGCAGTGCGGGCTTCCTCGCGATCGGGCTGGCCGGCGCCGACCGGCGTCCGGTGCCGGTGGTGATGACCTCGGGCACCGCGGTGGCGAATCTGTGCCCCGCGGTGCTGGAGGCCAGTTACGCGGGCATACCGCTGGTGGTGCTGAGCGCGAACCGGCCCTACGACATGATCGGTACCGGCGCCAGCCAGACCATCGAACAGGTCGGGCTGTTCGGTCAACAGGTGCGAACCTCCATCAGCCTCGGCGTCGCCGAGCAGGGTACTCCGCAGAACGGGGCGTGGCGCTCCGCGGTTTGCCGTGTCCTCGCCGCAGCCAAAGGCGTCCGATCAGGCAACCCGGGACCGGTGCATTTCGACGTCCCCTTCAAGGAACCCCTGGTACCCGACGGCGGCACAGCCGATGCGGCAGCTACCGGCCACTCGGGCGGACTGCCGTGGACGTCTGTGCAACCGACGACCCTCGACGCGCCCATCGCCATTGATCTCACCGCGGATACCGTTGTTATTTCCGGTCATGGATCCGATGCACATCCGGAGCTGGCCGGACTGCCGACCGTCGCGGAACCGACCGCACCCATGCACGGGCGTCCGCTGCATCCGCTGGCCTTGCCACTGCTCGCGCCACGCCAAGCGATCGTCACCGGTCGCCCGACCCTGCATCGGTCGGTGGCCAAACTGCTCGCCGACCCGGAGGTCGCGGTGTGGACGCTGGGTGACGGCCCACGCTGGCCCGATATCGCTGGAAACGTGAACGGGACCGGCACCCGCGCGGTGATCTCCGGTCGACCGCACGTCGCCTGGCTGGCAGCGTGCGACGAGATTACCGAACGCGCGAATCATGCTGTGCGCGAACAGCTCCTGTCGCATCCCAAGCCCACCGGACTACATGTCGCCGCCGTGGTCCTGGACGCGCTCACCGACGGTGATCAACTCCTGCTCGGCGCATCGAGCCCGGTGCGCGACGCCGCGCTGGCTGGGCATCCGAAGCCCGGAGTCCGCGTGCTGTCGAACCGTGGTGTCGCAGGCATCGACGGCAATGTCTCCACCGCAGTCGGGGCCGCGATGAACCATCGGGGCCGTACCATCGCGCTGCTCGGCGATCTGACCTTCCTGCACGACACCTCGGGTTTGCTGATCGGGCCACGCGAACCCCGCCCCGACGATCTCACGATCGTGGTCGCGAACAATCACGGCGGTGGCATCTTCGAACTGTTGGAGCAGGGTGAACCGCAGTACGCCGGGGTTTTCGAGCGTGTCTTCGGCACGCCACAGGGGACTGATTTGGCGGCGCTGTGCGCGGCCCATCAGGTGTCGCATCATCAGGTGGATCTCGCTCAGCTCGGACAGTTGCTGACCGGTCATGCGCACGGTGTGCGGGTGCTGGAAGTCATCACCGACCGCGGTTCGCTGCGCGACCTGCACGCGGCGGTCCGCGCCGAACTCTGAGCCGAATTCGAAACTGTCTACCCGGCAGGCCGGGTCGGGCAGGCCGTCGCGGTCGATGAGTCCACGAACACGTGCAACTCGCCGAACCCGCTGATGGCCAGATCAATCCGTTGTCCGTGCACGACCTCACCGACGCCGGCGGGGGTCCCGGTCGATATGACATCGCCGGGGTGCAGGCGCATCACCGACGATATGTAGGAGATGAGTGTCGGTACGTCCCAGATCAATTCACCGATCGACGCATCCTGGCGCAGCACCCCGTCCACCCAGCAGCGCAGCGACAGCTCGTGGACTGGACCGGCTTCATCGGGTGTGATCAGATACGGACCCATCGGCGTGAAGGTATCGAAGGACTTGCGCATCGAGCGATCCTCGCTGCCTCGCATCGTCATATCGAGCAGGCCGGTGTAACCGGCGACGTAGTCGAGCGCGTCCGCCGCGGCGACGTGTCGAGCCTCCCTGCCGATGACGAGCGCAAGTTCCCCTTCCTGATCGAAGCGCCTTCCGTGGTAGGGCAGAGCGATCGTGCCGCCCGGCGGCAGCAACGACGACGGGGCTTTGAGGAATACACCGAGGCTGTCGATATGCGTCGGATGGTGCATCTCGGCCTGGTGATCGCGATAGTTCACGGGGGCCGCCACGATCTTGGAAGGATCGGGGACGGGCACGTCCAGGATCACGTCTTCGACCGGCAGCAGTGGGGCGTCGTCCAGCCGACGCTCGAGCGATGCCAGCCGGCCATTCGTTGACGCCAGAAGTCGTTTGATCGGTGATGGCGACACACCGGCATCCGGATTGACCGACATGACCCGCACGCCGTCGGAAGTTATTGCGCCCGCGCCACTTTCGCCGGCTTTGGTTCGAAAGCTGACGAACTTCATCGCGGTGTCTCCGCCCATTCCTGACGGAACAGTCGGGTGGCCTCGAGGATCGGCGCATCGCTGACCATGAAGATGTCGAGGTCGTCCCGCTCGTCGGCTTTCAGTCCGAACCAGGACCACGACGGCACCACGAACACGTCGCCGTGTTCGACGTCGAATTCCTTGCCGCCGATAGTCATTGTGCCCGTTCCGTTCAGCACCGCGCCGATCCGGGAGCCGGTCTGCCGGTGCCGGGAGGTACTCGTGCCCGACTTGACGCGGCCCATCTCGCAGCGCATCGTCGGCATCACGTCGATACCTCTGGCGGGGTCCGTAAAACGCAGCCACACAGCGGAATCCGTCGTCTCGGCCAGTCTGCGCAAGGCGGCGTCGGTTGCGCTCCAGCGGTAGGCCAGCAGCGGGGAGTGGTTGACCGGGGCGTCGCAGCCCGCTGGAACGAGGCCGGGACCCGCGCCCCACAGCAGCTCGGTGGTCGATGTGGATTCAGCCCACCGCGCCGGCGGGCGGGCGGATCCGGCCTCGAAGAAGACGGACTCCAGATATCCGACGAGCGGCACGTCCAAGACGTCCAGCCACATCATCGACGCGGCCGTCGAATTGCGGTGTTCATGGAATGCCCAGGAGGGGGTCAGGATCAGGTCGCCGCGGGACATGGGCACGGGGTCGCCGTCCACCGCCGTCCAGACGCCTTCGCCCTCGAAGACGAAACGCAGCGCCGCCGGGGTGTGCCGGTGCGCGGCAGCGGATTCGTGCGGGCCGAGGTATTGCAGTCCAGCCCACAGCGTCGGCGTCGCGTGCGGCGCACCGGCGAGGCCGGGATTCGCGCAGGACAGCACGCGCCGGTCTCCGCCGCGATCGATCGTCACCAACTCCCCCGATCGCTCGCACAGTGCGCGTAAATGCTTACCGCGCCAGCGGTACGGCGCCGTCCGCGCGGCAGGTTCCGGCGTCAGGGTCCCGGACAGTCGCCAGAGCGGCTGCAGATCGGCTGCCGCGAGGTCGCCGTAGAGAGTGTCGAGGTCGACGTTGCTGTCGTTGAAGCGTGTGGTTGCCACGAGCCGCTCCTCATCGCGTACCGAGGAGTCCTGTCACCCGAGGACCGAGCAAAGGCAAGCGGCGAACCGACCTGACCAGCGCAGAGGTCGAATACAGGAAATCCGAACTAACCCAGCAAACCTTACCGCTATCTAACGATCCAGCAGGCCAGGCTTCCCGCTGACGGAAAGAGCATGCGCGAAATTTGACACCATTCATCGTACCGTTGAACAGCGGCTCACTGCTCGATGTTGAATCCATTGCTTTGGAGCGCGCAGTCGCAACACCGATAGGAATGGAGATTCCATGTTCACTACCAATCCGACGACCATCCGGCGAATCCTGGCGTCCACCACGGCCGCCGGCATGATCGCGGGCGCGATCGCCCTGGCGCCGGCCTCCGCGTTCGCCGGGAACGAACCGCACACACCGAACGATGGCGGCGACACGAGCGGCTGGCATCACATCGATCCTCTCGGCCTCAATCACCAGGAAACCGATCCGCTGCGCGCTGCCGAGGAACGCGAGAATCGTCGCGAGTACTTCAACAACCATGCCAGCACACCGCCGCGCAATCAGAGCGGCAATCACGAAGGGGCTCCGAGCTGGTCTCGCGTCCAGCAACCGGACGGGCGCTGGGTCGTCTGCAAGCCGCAAGCAAGCTGGTGCTGAAGCCCGTGCGTGCGGCGCTCGCCGATAGCGTCGCACGCACGGCGCTGGAATCAGGGCTCTCATCCACCGAAGAAGTCGAACGGATTGCCGAGAATGAAGTTCGCGTTGATCACGCCTTCCTTGGTCTTGCCGCCGATGACGATCACGGTGTCACCGGCCCGCACATCGGAAACTTGCGCACCGGCCGGGACGAATACATGAGTCGTGTGGTCGGTACGCACGACAGCGATCCCGCCCAGCACCCCGGCCACCGTCAACTTTCCACGGTCATTAGCGATCACCGTGCCCGCGGTGAGCCCTAGCGAGGTGTCGATATCCGACGCGGCAGTGGACGGCTGTTGATCGCCGGGCCAGAGAGCCGTGAAAATCAGCACGAGCAGCACCGCCGTGCCGACGCCGATGATCAGGCCCGCACGACGACGCGGAGACCACCCGAACCACCACGATCGCACGGTATTGCGCAGCGATCGCCGCGCCCCGAGCTGCGGTTCAGGGCTCAGCGCGGCGTCAGGCACCGTGGCGGACGATTCTTCTGCCATCGGACGAGTCCATGGCGTATTCGGATCGCTCATCGCACCGCTCCGATAGTTTCCGTGAAATATCGCAAATTCTCCGCACGGTCCGTGGAGAAGCTCTTCCCGAGATTAGTCTGTGCATACATCGGGCGCCGGTCCCGATTCCCATAGTTGGCAAGCTGGTCGGTCCTGTGGTGCCGCACCTGCCCAGCAATATTCCCAGCTAGGGGAACGTTCGATACTCGAGGAAAGCAGAGATCGAATCAGGAATGCGAGGGTGGCCAATGATCCCGGCCGGAACAGTCGAACACCCTCGCGCGGGGGCGACCGAGGGAGCCACGCGAATAGGCGATTTGCATGAGCTGCCCGACTGCGCGCCATCGGGCCTGATCGCTCTGTTCAGGTTGGCAGAGGGCGTCATCCAAGCCCAGATCGAACTGCTCGGATCCGGTAAACCCTCCGCGGCGCCCAACCTGCGCGAAATGCTCGGCAGCCATGGGATTGCCGATCCCAAGGACGAATCGACGATGATCGACAATTACAACGATCACAAAGTCGAGGTGCAGCAGGTGATATCGGGCATTCATCGACAAGACGACGGCATCGTTGTGCGAACCGCCGGAGTCGGCGACTCCGTGACGAATGCCTATGGTGCCATCGAAACCTCTGTCGGAGAACTCAATACGAAGATCGACGCTTCTTTCGCCGCGGTGCGAACCGTGACCACCAGGGACGGCGAAACCCATAAGGAGCTGCCCAGGGACGTAATAGACGGCCTGTTCAATGGCGTCTGGGATACGTTGGACACGACCTACAACCAGGTGCACAGCGTCTCGGACCAAGCGGCTTCCGCAGCGCTCAATATCAGTAGCGAACAGCCGACCTACGCCGTCAGCGGCGGCTCAGCCCCGCCCTCGTACAACGCTCCCGGCGCCGGCAGCACGATGCCGACGTCGTTCAACGCCATGGGTTCTGGCAGCCCCATCAGTCCTCGCATTCCGCCCAACCACAGTGGAACCTACGACGACCACTACACAGAGCGAGTCAACGCGACATCCGGCACGCGCGGGCACAACCGCCTGAGCGAGGCAGAACTGCGGAAACACATTGGTGAGGCGCTCGACGCGCTCGGTATCACCGACCCGGTCGCAAGAGAGAATTGGACGCGTGGCTACCTGGTGCTGATCCAACGCGAATCCGGTGGCGACGCAGGATCGATCAACACTTGGGATTCCAACGCGGTCGCAGGACGCGCATCCCAGGGCCTCACACAGACAATTCCCACGACCTTCTCCGATAATCACGTCAAAGGGACCTCGTCGGATATCACCGATCCCACTGCCAATATCGCGGCGAGCATGAATTACGTCATGAAAAAATACGACGTGTCGCGTGACGGAAGCAATCTGGCGCACAACGTCCAGCAAGCCGATCCGACCCGCGCACCGAAGGGTTACTGATTGCCCTGGCCTGCACTGGCACCGAGCACCAAGCAGCGATCAGAGGCCCCGACGAAAACATCCGGTCGCTGATAGTGCATCTGCACGACGGCGCTGTCGAAGGTCACCACGTCGACGAGCTGCAGCCCGAATGCCGCCGTGCTCGGGAACAGCGGGACTCCCCCACCCAGCAAGACAGGATGTACGAACAGTCGGAACTCGTCGACCAACCCGTATTCCAAGAAGGTCGCGGCCGTCCGAGTACCACCGAACAGAACCATGCGGTAATCACTGTCGGTCCGCAGAGCGGCGATTTCTTCCACCAGTGCGGTCCGGACCACTCGGGTATTCCAGTCGGCACCGTGCAGTGTGCGCGAGAAAACGACTTTCGGGGTAGCCTTCCAGCACCGGGCGAACTCGATGTAGAACGGCGAGATCGCCGGATCGGCGTCGGCCGTCGGCCAGAACGACGCCATGATCTCGTAGGTCTTTCTCCCGTACAGGAACATATCCGCGGTACGCAACTCGTCCAGAAATTCCCCGCACAACTCCTCGTCCACCACCGGCCAGTGGATCTCCTGGTCGGGGCCCTCGGCGAATCCGTCGAGCGACATTTGCATCCACAATGTCACGCTTCCCATGGCAACCCCTCCGCCTCCGTGTAGAGGACAAAGTATCGATGGAGCGTCAGCGTGGCCACATCGGTAGATGGAGGCCCCACCCATACCTAGGCAGGCGCATATATAGGCTCTGATCTGGGATTTCGGCGAGTCGTCAGATCAGCACTCCGTCGACACAGAGGCTGCCCGTGCGCCAGGTCGGTGACGGCTGCCGACCGGATTCGAAATCCCAGAAGGTAATCGGACCGACCGATCGCCACATCAGGCCGGACCCATTGGGTACCACCTCGTAGATGTCTTCGGCACCGTCGATCAATTGGCTGCCGACGCAATAGTCGTTATAGGAACTGCCGGGTTGCCGAGCACCCGGACTGAACGCGCCTGCCGGGTTTCCGGTCGCGCCGGGATTCGGAACCGTACTGTGCCGGCCAACAGCGCCGTCGCGCGACCAACGGGCGCCGCCATAGTTGTCCAAGCGGCAGGTGAAGGCCCAGCCGCCCGCGTAGACCGTGGAACCTTGGCGATGCGCACCCCCGGCCCACAGGCAGGGAACGCCGCCCGCGTCCGCGCTCGCCGGGGTGATCGGGCCCGCAAAACCGGCCCCGACCAGCGCGGCAGCGGTCACCGCAAGCAGAGTTCGCACAACCGAACGGCTCGAAACGGCAGGTTTGCTCATCGACAACACTCCTTCGCTCTTCTGTCCCGCGAGGCGGAGACTGGAAGCGGTTCTTCGTCACATTTAATGTACCGCTGACTAGCGGCTCATTAATGAGTGTGTCGCCACGCTTGGGAAGGGGTGCCGGGTTCGAGAATCCAGGCTATTGGTCGCCGGACAGCGCCTCGCTGAGCTCCGCGTCCAAGTCGAGGTAGCGGCCGACTAACCGGCTGATGTGCTGGGTGCCGGCGCGCCCCGGAGCCGCGCGCAATGCGAAGGCACGCTGCGCGAGCTCGGCCGAATCGCCCGATTTCTCGTACGCTGCCCAGGCTGTGCGACGGAACAGGTCGACGAGACGGCGGGCAACGCGCTCGGAGTCGGCGTGCAGTTTCTCCAGCTCGCCGAGCACCTCGTCCTCGGGTATCCCGGCCGCAGCGAGTTGGTCCGCGACGCGCATCAAGTCCCGATCGCCGACCCGGTAGGTGGCGGCGTCGACGGGCTCGTACAGGCCGATGGCGACCACCCTGGCAAGACCCTGCCGCACATCGCGATAGCGCTCCTGCAACTCGGTACCGGTGATCGTGTCATCGATCGGTGACTCGACCATCGGTGTCTCGAACCCATCGGGCACACCGAGTAGGTCAGCGAGGTCCTCGCCGCGCGCGTAGGCATCGAAAAGTTCCTTGATCCCGTTGACCTTGACGCCCTGTGCCATCAGACGATTGATCGTCTGCATCCGCACCAAATGCTCCGGACCATAGAAACCGGTACGCCCCTTGACCTGGGGCGGAGGTAACGCTCCTCGCTCGTGATACACACGGATCGTGCGAACTGTGGTACCAGCCGCACGCGCCAACTCGTCGATCGTGTATTCCACACCCGCTGCCATGCCTAAAAGGAAACCACACCCTTTCCGCACGCAGCATCGGCATCGCCGTGCGGGGCTTACCCCACCCACCCTTGCCGGGTCCGGACCTCCAAGTAGCGCCTGCGTTCATCCTCGGTCATCCCGCCCCATACCCCGTACGGCTCATTCACCGTCAACGCGTAGTTTCGGCACTGCCTGCGGACCGGGCAGTTATGACATATCTGTTTCGCCCGGCGTGCGCGATCCTGACGGGCCCTGCCGCGCTCACCATCCGGATGGAAGAACACCGCAGAGTCCAGTCCGCGACAAGAGCCGCGCAGTTGCCATTCCCACGCTTCGGCGACCGAGCTGTACTTGCCTTCGATATGCACCGCCACTCCTCACTCATGGGCGGATTCGAGCGTAAGTCATCCCCAGATGTGGGAAATTGTTTCGGTAAACGACTTCCCACTAACTGGAAATCCCCAGCCGTCGGCGGAGTGCCACCGACGAATATTCTCGACGAATGGATGAAGTGCATGACGTCCGGATTACCGCCGACGAACGAGAACGGGCGCTCCGCGAACTGGCGGCACATATGGCTGCTGGCCGATTGAGCGTGGTCGAGTTCGACGAACGCAGCACAGTGGCTGCCGAGGTGACGACAATGACCGAATTGGCCGAACTATTCGCCGACCTGCCCGGCGCCGTCCCGGCCGCACCAGCATCCATCGAGCCGACTCCGATGCGACGGCTCGTGTTCGTCGCAGTCACGTTCTCGCTCTTCGCGATTGCCGCCGCGCTGGTTTCCGGGAACATGCTGTGGTTGTTGCTTCCGGTCCTTCTCACGTTGATAGTCGCGCTCGCCCGCCGCAGGCACTGACCGCCGCTACCATCGCGTCCGTACCCGAACCTGATTCGCCAGATCGACCAGCCGATACTTGTGCCAGCGGTCCGGCGCGGTGCGAGCGAGTGCACGCAGACCCGATTCGAGACCGTCGCGCAATCCTGGTTCGGTGAGCGGAAATTCGAGAACGTTCGCACCGGGTTTCGACGGCTCCCCGCCCGCCCGCATCCATTCCAGGGCGGCGCCGATCACCACGACTCGCAGTTGTAAGGCGCGCGGCTCATCGCGCGCGGGCAGTCGCGCCGCGGCGGCGGCCAGGTCGGCCTCGGTGATCTCGACGGTCGGCCGCGAGACCAGCAGCAGACTGGCGGTCAGGTGCGCGATGCTGTGGTGGCGGGAGGCCGGCGACACCTCGTCCAGCACGGCAACGGCGTCCAACAGGCTGCCCTCCGCGGCGAGCATGCGGGACAACCCGAAGGCGGCGCTGACCACACCGTGATTGGTCTGCCACGCCATTCGATAGTGCGCAGCGGCGGCCTCGCGCCAGCTTCGTTGTGCGGCATCGCCAGTGGATTGTGCCAGTGCGAGTTCCGCCGCTGCGGCGAGCGCGAGCACGGGCGCGATCTCACCGGGCAGCATCGAACGGACCACATCGAAGTTCTGGTACGCCTCCGCAGGCCGACTGTCCGACAGCGCGGCGATTCCACTGAACCACTCGATGCGCCAATCCCCGCGATATCGCGCCGCGAGCTCATTCAACAGTGCGGTGGCACCGGCGGTTTCTTCCAGATCGAGCAAGGATCGGACTTCGGTCAACGCCCCCTCGAGGCCGAATGTCACCGGCTCGGGAATCGTCCCGTCGGCGATGCGATCGCGGGTGCGCGACAGCACGTCCAATGCGTGCTGCGGATCGCCGTGCAGCAATGTCGACAGCATATCCGCGCTGGGATCCTCGCTGTCGATCAACGGCACCGGAAGTGCCACGTTCACGCTTCGCGCGTCGAGCGGCTGGCCGGCGGCACGCCCGTAGATCATCTGGTCGGCCTGCCCGATCAACGTTTCGATGCCGAAATCGCCGCGCACCGAACCGAATTCGATCGAGGCCTGGGGATGCTCGCGCCCGGTGTCGGCCGCCAGCACCATCCTGAGCACGCCGGCCAGCTGGCCGTGCATCGCATACGCCGACGGGAATCGGCGCTTGGGGTCACTGTCGGTGGCGCGCAGCAGCAGCCGATACAGCGAGGGGTGCCGTCGCAATAATGGCTGCTCATCCGGCGCGGGAATGCCGCGCGCGTAATGCCCGGACGCGTCTCGCGGCAACTCGAGCGTCAATGCGGCGAGTGTCCTGCCGACGGAGTAGATGTCGGTGACCACCGACGGCCCGGTCTCGGTGAGCTCAGGAGCTTGGTAGCCCGGCGTGGCGTAAATGCTGCCGTAGGCGCCGATGGCGGAAACACCGCCGAGATCGATGAGTTTGACCTCGTCGCCACTGAGCATGATGTTGTCGGGCTTCAAATCGTTGTAGGCAAGGCCGAGCGAGTGCAGGTAGTCGAGGGCGGGCAGGATCTCCATCATGTAAGCGATTGCTTCGGTGAGCGGAAGCCGCTCCGGCGCATGCTGATCGAGCATCGCCCGCAGCGACCGACCGCCGACATACTCCATGACGATGTAGCCGTCCGGAACGTCACGGCCCGCCTTGTGCTTGACGAAGTTGTGAATCTTGACGATGCCCGGATAGGCGACCTCAGAGAGGAACTGCCGCTCGGCGACCGCGACCACATGCGCTTCGAAGTCGAGCGGGTTCTGCAGCCCTTTCAACACCACCCATCGATCGCTGACGTAGCGATCGATCGCCAGGTAAACCCACCCGAGTCCGCCGTGCGCCAAGCAACCCTGCACTTCGTACTGTCCGGCAATCAGATCACCCGGCTCTACCGGTGGCCGGAAGTTGTAGGGCGCACCACAACTACCGCACTCGCCGACCACCTCCGCGGGCGCTGACTCGGTTCGCCTCCCGACCGGCTCCTCGCATTTCCAGCAAAACCGTTTTGCCTCGGGAACTTCCGGATTCTGCAGCATGGTGGAGCGTGGATCGATCGCTGCCACCTTCGGCATCACGACCAGTCCCCCGCCGAGCCGCGGCAGCGTAGGACGTGATCTGGCGTTGCGGCCCGAACCCGGCTCGGCCTCAGCTCCTGAAGCGGTGGGATCGAACGAACCGCCCGGGTCCGGCGGAGGTGCCGGCTGGGTGGATTCGCCGCCTGGGGCAGCAGGAATCGATGCGGCCTCAGGGTCTGCCACCTCAGGCCGGCGCTCGACCGGCTCGGGCTTCAACATCCGCCGGCTGGCCCAGGGATGCTGGGGCGGACTCGGCGTTTCGGTTCCCCGCGTTCCCCGTATTCGCCGGCTCGCCCACGGGTGCGGCAGCGGCGGTCGATCGGACGTACTGGGGTGTTCCGGCATCGGAACCTTTCGAGCCCGCGAATGGATCGAACATCATTCTCGTTCTCCGGCATTTGCCCCTCTTCCCGGCGGTGGGAAAGTGTCCGCTCCGAGGCATGACCCCGAAGCGGACACCTGTCTATGCCTCGTTCTCGACCGGCGCGTCCTCGACGAGCACAACCGTGTCGTTCTGTAGTGGCCGCTCGGCGATCACCGGGAACTGCCCGGTGTAACCAGCCCGCTCGTCGGCTATGTTCAGCACCCGCTTTCGGGCCAGGAACCAGCCGCCGACGAGGGCGGGGACACCGACGAGACCGACCGCCATGACGGCGCCCCGCTGCACCTCGTCATTGCTGAAGGCCATCAATACCACGACGGCGACCAGGAATACCAGCGTCGCTACGCTCGTGTACGGCGCACCGATCAGGCGGAACGCAGGCCGCTTCGCCCGCCCCGCCCGATCCCAGTGCCACAGCTTCAACTGGCATAGAATGATCACCGTCCAGGCGGTGATGGTGCCGAGCGCGGTCATGTTCAACACGATCTCGAAGGCACGCTCCGGCACGATCGCGTTGAGGCCGACCCCGGTGAGCGCCACCGCGCCCGTCGCGAGGATGCCGACGTAAGGCACTCCGCCACTGGACATTCGAGACGTGATGCGAGGCGCGCTGCCGTTCACCGACATCGACCGCAGGATCCGGCCGGTCGAATAAAGCCCCGCGTTCAGGCTGGAGAACGCCGCGGTCAGCACGACCAGGTTCATGATCGAACCGGCACTGCCGATGCCAAGCTTGGCGAAGAAAGTGACGAATGGACTCTCGCCTGCCTTGAACGCGGTATACGGCAGCAGCAGGCCGAGCAGCACCAGCGAGCCGACGTAGAACAACGCGATACGCGCGATAACCGAGTTGATCGCCCTCGGCATGATCTTTTCCGCGTTCTCCGCCTCTCCCGCGGCCGTTCCCACCAATTCCACACCGGCATAGGCGAAGACGACGCCGGTGGTGACGAGCACAAGCGGAAGCAGGCCGACGGGTATCAGGCCACCGTGCTCACTGACCGCGCTGAATCCCGTCGGCTGCCCGTCGATGCTGAAACGGCCACCGAGGAAGATCGTGCCGACGATGAGGAAGGTGACCAGCGCGGCGACCTTGATGATCGCGGCCCAGAATTCCAGTTCGCCGAACCATCGGACCGATATCAGGTTCAGGCTGACGATCAGCGCCAAGGCCACCAGCGCGATCAGCCATTGCGGCAATACCTGGAAGGCCTGCCAGTAGTGGATATAGGTGGCGATCGCGGTGATGTCTACGATTCCGGTCATGCACCAGTGGAAGAAGTAGACCCAGCCGACGGCGAACGCGAGCTTTTCACCGTAGAACTCGCGTGCGTAGGAAACGAAAGAGCCCGAGGACGGGCGATGCAACACCAGTTCGCCGAGTGCACGAAGCACGAAGAAAACGAAGACGCCGCATATTCCGTACACCAGGAAAAGGCCGGGCCCGGCGTGCGCCAGACGACCACCCGCGCCGAGAAACAATCCGGTGCCGATGGCACCACCGATCGCGATCATTTGCAACTGACGCGGACGCAACGCTTTGTGGTACCCAGCGTCCTCGGCGTGCAGCGCGTCCTCGGGGGCGTGCGCCCCAGAGGGTGGTCGGGTCGTTGTCATGAGGCGGCCTTTCGAGTGACGACGATCATATCGGTGTTCAATGTACCGCTGTTTGGCGGCTCATTCAATAGGTCAACAACCTTGGCCTGCAGTGAAGTTCGCATACATCAGGCGTACAGTAAAACGAGCCATAGAACATCGGCTCACCGAACAGGGAACCACAGCGGCTGGAGCACACATGGCTTTGTTCGATCGGGAGTTCATCGCGGTCCCGGAGGGCCGCAAGCACCAGCTGGTCTACAAGTGGCCGGACGTCAACATCCGTCGATACACCCGCGCCATCGTCAATGCCGACCAGGTAGCGCTGTTCGTCAGATCCGGACAGGTGGTTGCGACGATGGGGCCGGGAAGGCACCGGCTCGACGCAGTCGAAATGCCGGTCCTGGGCGCACTGATCGACGGACTCACCGGCGGCAACTTCTATCGGGCTGAGTTGTACTTCGTGTCGACCCGCGAGGCGCCCGGTATCAAGTTCGGCGGACGACTCGCCGATATCGCCGATCCGGTCAGCGAACAGGTGCTCACGCTGCGCGTGTTCGGCGAGTTCTCCCTGTCCATCCGCGATCCGGCCGAGCTGATCACGTCGCTGGTCGGCACCGCCGATCTCGCCGCACCGACCGTAGTCGAGAACTGGTCCGCCGATCTCCTGCTCAAATCGATGAAGGTGGCGGTCACCCAGGGCATTTCGAACGGTGACTGGCCGGTGCTCGGCCTCACCGCAGCGCTGCGGCCCATCGAGTCCGCAGTCCTGCGGCAAACCAACCTCGCGCTGTACCAATATGGATTGCGCGTTCCACGCATGGGCAACTTCGACATCACACTCGCACCGGAGGACGCCGAACGCCTCAAGCGCCTCGCGAAGGACACCACCTATATCCGCCTGGTCGGCGACTTCCAGCGCTACACGGCGGGTGAACTCGCACTCGGCGCGGGCCAGGGCTTGGCGCGGGGAAACGGTGATGGCGCCGGCGGGTTTCTCGGTGCGGCCCTTGGCATCAACGCGATTCAGCAGCACGCCGGCCAGCCGCAGACAGCGGCTCCAGCGCTCGCCGCACAGCAGGCCTGCCGGAACTGTCAATCCACCAATCCAGCCGACGCGCAATTCTGTATGCACTGCGGCGACCGGCTGGCACCACGCCCCGCGCGCCACTGTGGGCACTGTGGAACAGAACTGCCGACCTCAGCGGCGAAATTCTGCGGGGCATGCGGGAACCCGGTTTCCGGTTGACCGACCGAGCAGACCCAATACTGCAGCTGCCCTCGGTGGTCAGCCCAGCCATCCCCGTCTGCAGATGTACCAGAGTCGCTGAAGGGCGCCACGACCGTCCACCCACGTGACAGCCGTTCCCCACCGATGGGAATCGTCGAGGATGGACTGGTTGAGTAAACAAGAGACGGCAGTGAGCGATTTGTCCGAGGATCTTGTCACATAGCGCTGGCACGTGACTTGCGTCAAATCTTCAGCCCAGACGGAGATACCGATGCCCACTAACCGCTCAGGCGGTGACGTCAACATCAGCTTGCGGATGCGACCGCGCGACTACGACGCCTTGCAGGTGCTCGCCCGTGTAATTCGTAAGACCTCGATCGCCGCCCTTGCCCGCCAGTACGTCCTCGACGGTATCGCCGGCGCCAGCCAGAACGGAGACCCTGCGGCCCAAACCTGAACGGGACCCGATTGCCGAGGGCCGCGCCACGAACGCCGACAGCTCTGTGGCATAAACGTTCTGGGCCATCGAGAACCTACCCGCCGTGCTCGATGAGCTCGATGAGCTCGATGAGCTCGAAGCGAGAGTGCCCGCGTCGCCGAGCTGGTGGCACAAATCGACACCTTCGTACGCATGTCGAACAGGTATGGCGAGTTTGTTGAAACCATCTGCCGCGCAGTCGGGGCCGATCCCGAAGACGCCGGGATGATGCTGTCGGTAGCAGATCGGGTCGCGCACGAGTATCAACCTGCACAGGCACGCGTGCTGAGCTGGAGGCTGAGCATGACGTGGCGCGGGCTGCGCTGGAGCGGCTACACGCCGAGACGCAACAGGACTATGCCCGCCATCGCTGAGAAGCAGTGCCGGGATGCGACACGCCTTGACGAGTTGGAGGCGGCGTTGGAGACCATGGCGACCAAGCACGGCGAGACGCTCGGCAATTTGGAGGAGGCGAAGTATCGAGCAACGCGAGTGCAGTTGCTGTGTTAACCGATATGGGCCGAGGCGACCGCGGCCACCGCCCCGCCGCTCACCATCCCGCGCACCTGCCGCGCGGCGACCGACAAGGTCGCGAGATTGTGTGTGTCAGCCTCCAGCATCTCGTGTAGCGCCGCGCGAGCGCGCGCCAGGCGAGACCGGTTGGTGGACTCCCAATAGGCGATCTTCTCTGCCGCGCTGTCGCTGGAGTCGGCGACCGCAAGCACATCAAGGGTCAATGCGCGCAGCGAACCGTAGAGGTCATGCCGGATAGCGAGCCGAGCCAGCGCGCGCCACCGATCGCCACGGTCCAGGTGAGTCACCGCGGTCAACAGCCGCTGTATCCCGAAGTGCTCGTCGAGCGCGTAGTAAAGCGCCAAGACCTCCGTCGGGTCACGGTCGGCGCGCTCGCTGATATCGAGCACGTCCAGCAAAGGGAACTTGTAGATGAGCAGGAATACCTCTTCGGCGACCTCCCGCGGCGCGCCGCCGTCGATCGCGTGCTGCGAGCGCCGGATCATGTCGTTCGCGATCGGCGCACGCCACGCCGGGACGATCGTCGCGAGCCGGGCGACACCACGCTGATAACGCGCGATCTCGGCGTCGACGGCGATGGGTTGCGGACGATTCGTCAGCAGCCATCGCGACACCCGATCGAGGGTGCGCTTGATCTCGAGCTCGAGCTCGTCGCGTGCGGAAGTCGGCAGCTGCGCCATGCGAACCCGTCGCCACAACGAGTGCAGATCGAAGATCTCGACCGCCGCGACGAAAGCACGCACCGCGTCGTCGGTGCCCACGCCGGCTTCCTCGGCCAGCCGGAAGGCAAAGGTGATCCCACCGTTATCGACCATCTCGTTGACCACCACGGTCGCCACGATCTCGCGGCGCAGCGAATGCCGGTCGACAGCCGCGCCGAAGCGCTTGCGCAATGGCGTCGGGAAGTAGTCGGACACCTTGGCCGCGAACACGGGACGGTCGAGCAGGTCCCCGGCCAGGAGCTCGCTCTTGAGCGAAAGCTTCACGTGCGCCATGAGATTCGCCAATTCGGGCGAGGTGAGCCCGCGCCCCTCCGCTATGCGCGATTCCAGTTCGCCATCCGATGGCAGCGCCGCGAGCCAACGGTTCAGGCCCCGGCACGACTCCAGGTCTGCAATCAGCCGCCGATGCACCACCGCCATCGATTCGGCGTTCGCGCGCGCCAGTCCCATCAGCACGTTCTGGGAAATGCTGTCGCGCAGAACGAGCTCGAGGACCTCGTTGGTCATTTCGCCGAGCAGTCTGGTCCGCTCCTCCACGGCGAGATCGCCATTGGACACCGCGGTATCGAGCAAAATCTTGATATTGACCTCGTGGTCGGAGCAATCGACGCCTGCTGAGTTGTCCAGCGCGTCGGTGTTGCATTTGCCGCCACCGGTACAGAACTCGATGCGGCCCAACGGCGTGATCCCGAGGTTGCCGCCCTCACCGATCACCCTGACGCGCAAGCGGTTCGCGTCCACCCGAACGCTGTCATTGGACTTGTCACCGACGGAGGTATGGGTTTCTGCGGCGGACTTCACGTAGGTGCCGATGCCGCCGTTCCACAGCAGATCGACGGGCGCGAGCAGGATGGCCTTGATCATCTCGGGCGGCGACAACCTTGTCACCGCGGAGCCGAGGGCAAGAGCGGACCGGACTTCGGGCGTCACCGGGATCGCTTTGGCGGAACGGTCGTAGACACCGCCGCCCGCACTGATCAGCGAGGTGTCGTAGTCGGCCCACGACGACTGCGGTAACGAGAACATCCGGCGGCGCTCCAGGAACGATTGCGCCGCCACCGGATCCGGGTCCAGGAAGATATGCCGATGGTCGAACGCGGCGACGAGTCGAATGTGCTGAGACAGCAGCATGCCGTTGCCGAACACATCGCCGGACATGTCGCCGATGCCGACGACGGTGAAATCGTCGTTCTGCGTGTCGATGTCGAGCTCGGCGAAATGTCGCTTCACGCTCTCCCACGCACCCTTGGCGGTGATCCCCATGGCCTTGTGGTCATAACCCGCTGAACCGCCGGAGGCGAACGCGTCGCCGAGCCAGAAGCCATATTCGCGCGCAATGTCGTTCGCGATATCGGAGAAGGTGGCGGTGCCCTTGTCGGCGGCGACCACCAGGTACGGGTCGTCGCCATCACGCCGCACCACTCGAGGAGGCGGAACCACCTCCCCCGTCGCGCCGGCCATATTGTCGGTGACATCGAGCAGGCCGGAGACGAATATGCGGTAGCAGGCAATGCCTTCAGCCCGCAACGCCGCACGTGCACTGTTCGCATCGCCGGTCGGTGCTGGTGGCCGCTTGATCACGAAGCCACCCTTGGCGCCGACCGGTACGATCACGGCGTTCTTCACCGTCTGTGCCTTCACCAGGCCGAGGATTTCGGTGCGGAAGTCCTCGAGGCGGTCCGACCATCGCAGCCCACCACGCGCGACGGCACCGAACCGAAGATGCACGCCTTCGACCCTCGGCGAGTACACGAAGATCTCGAAATGCGGTCTCGGCTCGGGCAATTCGACGATGGTCCGGGGGTTCAGCTTGAGCGAGAGATAGTCCAGTGGCTGACCGGCGTCGTCGCAACGGTAGTAGTTGGTACGCAAGGTAGCCGTGACCAGCCCGAAGACCGCGCGCAGAGTCCGGTCTGTGTCGAGGCTGACAACGGCGTCGATCTCGATCCGCAACCGCTCGATGATCCGATCGACGTCGACGTCGACGCCGTCGGGATCGAAGAAGGCGGCGAACAACTCCACGAACAACTGCGCAATGTTCGGGTGGGCGACCAGGACTCGTGTGATCTTGTCGAACGAATACGCGAAGCCCGCCTGTTGCAGGTACTTCGCGTAGCCTCGGAGAACGGTGATCTGGCGCCAGTCCAGACCGCCGAGCACCAGTTCGTTGAGTCCGTCCACCTCCGTACGGTCCGTCCACATAGCGGCGACAGCATCCGAAAAGCGCTGTGGCATATCGCCTTGTATCGCTGACGGCACATTCAGGCCGAAGTCATAAATCCACCGCGTGCCGTCGCGCAGCTCGAGGCGATGCGGCTGTTCATCGACGACCTCGACGCCTAGGCTGTGCAACACCGGTAGTACCCGGCTGAGCGATATCCCCGTGCCGGCCACATAGAGGGCGAACCGCCACTCCCCCGGTGCGGTGTTGGGACTGCGGAACAGCTGGGTGTCAATCTCATCTAGTCGTTCCAGCCGCCGCACATCTGCAAGCGCCTGATCCGGTTCGTGCGAATGCCGGTATGCCTCGGGAAACGCCGCGGCGTAGTTCTGCGCGACATCAGAGGCGATGTCGGGCGCGCTGGCTGCGGCGACCAGCAACCGGTCCGCCCATGTCCTGGTGCCGGCGAATACCAACTCCTGCACCCGTTCGCGGTTCGCTTCGGATACATCCGCAGCTGCGGCGCCCGCCGCACGGTGCACGGTGAAATAGACGACAGCCAAATCGGATTCGGTCACGCGTGCCGAATAGACGACACGGAAACCGTCGAATTCGGCCTGCAGTAGGTCCTGAATGTGCCTGCGCACGTCACTCGAGTAACGATCGCGTGGCAGGTAGATCAGGCAGTAGACGGCATTGTTGCGGGTGTCGTGCCGCAGGAACAGACTCACCTGCCTACGCACGCCCAGGTCCATGACGGTGGAGACGGTTTCGAAGAGTCGCCGGGCTTCGGCGACGAACAGCTCCGCGCGTGGGAAAGCCTGCATGAGCTCCAGCAGCGCCCGACCGGAAAACGAGTTCAGCTCGTAGCCTGCCCAGTCGGCGACCTGGCGGACGCGTCGGGAGATCACCGGTATATCGAGCACATTCTCGTGCAGTCCCGCTACCGTGAGGGTGCCGATGAACACGTGCTCGCCCATCACGGGCACGAACGGATTGCCATAAACCGTTGGCTTGTCCGGTTCGGCCTTCCCGCATTCGGCAACGCCGACGATGTAGACATCCTGTGCGCTCGGCAACGCGGACTCCACCGAGCCGTTCGCGATCCGCAACACGGGGCCGGTCAGCCGGAGCATGCCGAGATCGGACGCGGGACCCGAAGGATCCCTGAGTACACCGAGCCCGCTGCCCGCTATGTGCTGAGCTTGCCGGACGGCCATCGGGCCGGAACGTAGAAAGCGATAGTGGCAATACCCGAGCACGGTGAAATTACCGTCGGCGAGCCAACGCAGCAACCCCGCGTATTCCAAGGCATCGGTGTCCGTGGCCTGTTTTCCGGCCGCGTCCAGCTGGTCGGCAAGCGCGGTCATAAGGTGCACCATGGCCGGTGTGTCATCGCTGACCCGCCGCAGTTCGTCCAGCACACGCGGCAGGTCCCGCTCGATCAGATCCAGCGTTTCCTCAGCGATCGAGGGACTCAGCTGAATATGAATCCACGATTCGTGCAGATGCTCTTCCAACCCTGTGCCGGAAGGGGTTTCGCATTCACTGCGGTGAGGTGCGATGGCCAGCAGGTGGCCTCCGTGATCCCGCGTGACAACGAATACCGGATGCATGATCTCGGTACCCGTCACGCCCAACCGACGTAGCGCGGCGATCACCGATTCGACGAGGTGCGGCATATCGTCGTTGACGATCTGGATGGCCGGGCCGAGCGCCCCGTGCCCGAGTGACCGATACACGCGCGTCGCGGCAGTGCCGCGGCAACGAACCGCACCGAGCTCGAGGTGACTGTGCACGATCTGGCCTGCCCGATCGGCGATAGTGACTTCGGCGGCGTTCGGTTCCAACCAGCGAAAGTAGGCCGCTTCCACATCCGTCGGTTCGCCACGGTAGCGAGGGGACGAACTCGCGGGCGGGGTGGTTACCACTTCTCTCGATCCGTACCTTCCGAAGGGATGCCCAACCTTATAGACACATATTTAATGTACCACAATATAGTGGCCCATCATTCAGGTCGTAAGACCGGAACGGGCGATAAAGGTCTGTGCCGCCGCCCGACTGGCGAACGCATCGGTCTCTAGGCGCAGCCCGATGAGCCGATTCACGAACCAGACCGTCGCCGACGGTCCGACCGCCACGAAGACGGGGCCGTCGGTAACGACGACCGCGCCCGATTCGCGCCAATGCGCGACATCCGCGCGCACACGATCAGGCGCGATCGGCTCGACGGTGAACGCGAGGTCCCGCCCACCGGCGATGCCGCCGAGCAGGATCGGGTCGGTCGCCGGTATGACGCATCGGTCGGTCCTGGACGACGGATCCAGATGCTGGCAGGTGGCGATCGAACGCATCGCCGGCGGCAGCGACTGGGTAAGGGCTAGCTCGGGCACCTGCAACGAGGGCAACGAGCACGAATGGGCGAATGCGACGCCGAGCACCGTAACCAGCGCGACGCATGCACCTCCGACCTGCCACAACCACGCTGGAATGCCTTTGCCCACAACCTTTTCCACCGTCGCCGCGATTCTCGTGGCCTCGACCGCGGCATGCTCGGCCCGGGTGAGCGCCGGCGAATGCGCTGCGGACGACAACACCTGCTCGACGGCCTGCAGGGGCCCGCCGCAGTGGGCACAGCGCGATTCCGTACCAGTGTTGTGGTGCGAACAGTATTGGCAGACGAGGTTGGACATCGCGCACTCAATGTCCGGTGATTACGATCGAGGAGATAGCCACTGTGTTGATGGTCGGGTCACCTTTCGACGCCAGGACCGTGAGAATGATCCGCGTAGTGCTCACCGGCGGATCTATCTTGGTCACCACCAACGTGCGCTGATCAAGCGTCTGCTGATATAGAAGTCTGGTTTTGGCCCCGTCGAGTTGATACGAAACCCGGCTCACCGTGCGGTACTTCTGCCACTGATCCACGCCGTCCGCACTGACGCTGTCCCAGCCGGGAACAATACCGATCGAGTCGACCGTATAGCTCTTGCCCAGGTCTATGGTGAGTACCTGGCCATCCACTTTGAATGCCCGCTCACACGCCCACGCCTTACCCTGCTGTCCACCAAACGCGTCCATTCCCGGTGTGCCACCGGGTGGACAATGCGACTCCGCTGATTTCACCGGGATGATCGTGCCGGGGGCGGCCGCGCCGGAAAGGGGCGGCTTCGGCGTTGACGGCACGGCGGATTGGGCGACGACCGGAAGTCGACCGGAATCGTCCTTGTTCTTACCGCCGCTGTTCACGAGCGCGACAATGAGCAGAATCACCAACGCCGCGCCGAGCGGCAAGGCGACCTTCGGATTTTTCAGGTAGGTGAGGGCCTTGCCTGCCAGCCCTTCGACCGGCGCTTGCCGACCCGAGGCTGCCTGCTCGGTAGCTTCCGAGCCAGGCCCGGCACTTCTGGATGCGGTCGTGCTGTGTTCAGCGAGATCCGGAAACTCCGCAGAAAAATCCAATACAGAGGCCGATTCCGGCACAGTGCCGTTGAGCAGAGCGAGGATCCGGTCGCTGGCCTTGGGTCCATCTGCCGACCGGCGCTGTTCCGGCATCGGCGGACCCATCGGTTCGGTGTCGGGGCTGAACGGCACACCGAGGTCCGGCTCGCTCGTTTCCAGCTCGGCTGCGGCCGGGGAAACGGGTTCGGTCAGCAATGCGTCCAGCACCGCGCCGCGATGGCGGAGAAAGACATCCCCCGCGTCTTGCTCGGGCATGCTGGAAATCGTATCCAGAAGGGTCTCGCGACCGCGGAACCGCGATTCCCATCAGCGGGAACAGTTTTCGGAGTCAAACTCCGTCAGGTCTTTTCCTCAGTGGTCACGAAAAACTCTGGGGGCACGTCGAACACCCGCGCGAGCGCAATGATGAGATCGAGCCTCGGAATGGCCTCACCATTGATCAACCGATAAAGACCCGATTGCGATATCGGGACATCGGGATAGGCCAACTCCAAGTGTTTTGCCAATGAATACAGGGTCAGCGACCGTGAGACGCCGTCGTCGGTGGCGACGACGGATTCCGCGATCAGCTCACCGAGGCGGCGGGAGAAAATCTCGGCCGCCGCCTGCCTCGGGGTCACCACTTCACCGCCGTCGACGGGTACGGGTTCGTGTTCGACCTCGTCGCCCGATTCGACGGGGTCGGCGTCCGATGGGGAATCCACTGGCACAGAAATAGACATTACCGATCCTTCTCAGCTAACGCGACGACCACCGGGCGGCAATCCGGGTGGTGGCGCCGCCGAGTTGTGCGTCGCGACCGAGGTCGGCGCTTGCCCGGTAGCGTCGTAGTAGCGGGTCTCCCCCCATGGCTCGATCAGGTCGACCCGCACGGTGCGCATCGGAATACTGACATCAACCGTGGAGGCGCCGACCTGATCGATCATCAGATCCACCGAGCGGCGACGCGGACCGCCGGGGTCGGTGATCGTGACGGTGGTCTGTGCGGGCGACGCGCGCGGAGGCAGGTTGTCGAAGACCGCGATCGTCGCCACCGTCTGCTCGGAGTCATCGCCCGAGGCCGGATTCTCCTGCTGCGAGTCCGGGGCCAGCCGCAGCGAGGCCTCGTCCCCGACCGCGGAAACCAATTGCCACCAGCGTTGCGGCCGGGTCGAGTGCACCTCGACGTCGGCGCCGACGACCATGGCGCGCAACACGATCTGCTGCGCGACCGGCAACATGGCGTGTACGTCGATCGTGCGCCGCCTCGGGTTGTAGCGGGCCGGGTCGAACAGTGGCAGCGCCAGGGTGTGACGCGGTTGCCCGCTGATCGAGCCGAGGATCTGACCATTGGGACCGATCGCGACGGTGAGCTCGGCGAACAGCCCCGCTTGCGTGCCGTCGGGCTGCGGCCGGAGATACGGCAGTTCCCGAACGGGCGATCCGGAAGGCAACGTAGCGAGCAAGGCGTCGGATTGTTTGCCGGTGAGCAGTCGCAGATAGGCCGGCGGTTCGATGGTCACCTCGGGTCCGATGTATCGGGCGATCGCGCGCGGCTCGGCCGTCGGTCCGGTCAGGCTCACCACCAGGGTCGTTCGACCGCGATGCCAGGCCCAGCAGTCGTCCAGACCGGCGCTGTCCACACGGGACCAGTCGACCTGAAAACTGGTCACGTATCGACCGGGCACCGACGATTCCAGATGACTCCATTTCTCGCGCAGATCGGACAGTTCCACACCCGCGTGCAGAATGCGGTTCGCCTCGATCAGCGATGCGGCGGGCAGTGCATGGGCAGCGATACCGCGCTCGCGCAACCGGCCGGCGATTCGATGTGCCGCGGTGGCGAGCGCCTTCGGCGCGACGACCGCGCATGATCCGCGCCGTCGCAATGCCCGCAGGTTACGTTCTTGATCCAGCCGGACCACCAACCAGGTCAGGCGGTGTCCTACCACCGGATGCGGACCGACCAGCTGGTCGTACAACATGCTGTAGCTGCCGGTCGGCCGGACCCGCTGTCCGGTGGTGACGATATCGATGTCGACCGCGATACCGTATTGATCCAGTAACGGCAGCAGCGCGCCGAGCGGGATGGTGTCCTCGGTGTACACGCTCTTCTCGGCGATGACCGTCGGCAGGTCGAGATTGGGCGCGAGCTGAATCATTGCAACGAGTGTCGTTGTACCAGTGCGGATTCCGCAGACGCCCGCGGCAACCTCCACATCCCGGACGGCGGCGGACTCGACCCGAGCCGCGGCGCGCGCCGAACGGCCGACCCGGAATTCGGCCCAGTCCAGCAGCCAACGAGCAGCGGTTCGCCCGTTGACGCGCACCGTCACCATGATCACCAATCCGACGGCAACCGCCACGGCGAGCCACCACGGAGCCTGTGCGGTCAGCGCGACCACCACCAGGCTGCCACCGACCACCACGGTGGCGAAGGGACCACGCTCGATCTCGCCTGCCTCGATCCTCGGCAGCCTCACGGTCGCCTCCGGATCGCGGCTTTCGCGGACGACGCACCGATCCCGAAGATCGCGACCACCAGGATGACGATCGCGGCCGTGACCGCGGGCCTGAGGTCTTTGGCGCGCGCGGGTGCGGGCAGCGTGACTCTCCCGGCCGCGTACAGCCCGACGGGCGGCTGTGGCGGGGTCCGATAGGCGAGGGCGGCGAGGGGATCGATCACTCCGGCGCCGACCACATTGTCGACCCCGCGCGCTGGAGCGTGCGCGCTGCTGGTCAAACGGCCGGCGATGTCGGCGGGGGTTTCGTTGGGGAAGCGGGAGCGCAGCAACGCGGCGACTCCGCTGACATACGCGGCGGCGTACGACGCCCCGCCGACCGGCACCAGTTTGCCGGGTTCACCGACACCGTTGATCAATCCGCCACCACCCGGACCCAAGGATTCGACGCCGGTACCGGGGGCAGCGACCGAAACCCATGGTCCAGTCAGCGACTCCGGCATCACCGCGCCGGCGGCGGTAGTGAACCCGACGGTGAGGACGTCGGGCGTGAACCAGCCGGGCACCGAGATGGTCTTGACATCGCGCCAGTTGCGCGGATCGTCGGGACGAGCCGGATCGCTGTCGGGATTCTGCTCGCAGCCTTGACCACCGGTGTTCCCCGCACCGGCGACGATCAACGCACCCTGAACGTGTACGGCATAGCCGATCGCGGCCGACAGCATGGATTGATCGATGGGCGCGCCGGCGGGAACGCAGAGGGGCAACGTCACTGCGATCACGCCTGCTCCTTGATTGGCAGCATGGGTGATCGCCCTGGCCATCGTCCGGATATCAGCGGAAAGTTGTTGTGCCTGATCGGGATTGGGTCGTTCGGCACTGAAAGCGCCGGAGCGGTACCGCACTGAAAGTATTCGCGCATCGGGCGCGACACCGGTGAAGCCATCCGCCGGATCAGAAGCGGCGCCGATGATTCCGGCGATGAGCGTGCCGTGCGCGTCGCAGTCGGCGAGCCCGTCGCCGCCCGCCGTGACATAGTCACCGCCGCTGACCAGGTCGCGCAGCCTGGGATTCGGGCCGACTCCGGTGTCGACAACCGCTACGGTCACCCCGCCACCACGACTCAGCGCTCGGGC
The DNA here is from genome assembly GCF_042871115.1 of Nocardia sp. NPDC006044. Lineage (NCBI taxonomy): Bacteria > Bacillati > Actinomycetota > Actinomycetes > Mycobacteriales > Nocardiaceae > Nocardia > Nocardia sp. NPDC006044. Next base: position 532,772 of record NZ_JBIAID010000001.1, on the reverse strand, counting down.
CCGCGGCAGATCGAGAGCCAATTCTGGTGGCGGCGTGCGGGATAGGTCGCTGTCCGGCAGCACGCCCGTCGCCAGGCACGCCTTGTCTTGCTTGGTCGGTACCTCTGGTCCGGGCGGGCCATCCGGCGGGGCGGGGCCGACCGCCACCTCCGGCGGTACCACCGCCACCGCAGGCACGGTGGCCGCGGCCAGCGCCAGTACCGCCGCCAATGCGGCAGCCACGCCGCGGATCAGCGCCATCAGATCGCCCGCATCGCCGTGTAAACGCCCATGATCCACACCGCGAGAACCGGGACGACAAGGATGAACGCGTACTCGATCAGATCAATGACCCGGCGGGTCACCGGTGACAGCCGCCGCCCTGGCAGGCGCACTGCCACAACACATCCCAGGCCGATCACGAGGGCGACCACGAGCACCGTGACCAGCCGTGCCCACGGGCTGCCGTACGCGCCGACCAGCACGAACGCGGTCCCGGTCACGGTGACCACGGACCCGCACACCAGCGCGATCGCCTGCACTCGGTCCGGGAACCAGCGCGATCTCATGGCGAGCAGTCCGGCTACGGCGGCGGACAGCACGATCTCTCTGATCCCCCCTGGTCCAGCCGCGGCGGCGAGCACCGTCGCGATCGCAAGCACGGTCGAGATCGCGGCGATCAGCCCGCGCAGGCTCGTGACGGCGAGCCGGGCCCGACTTTCGATGGTTCCCGCACGCTTACGATCCGCATCGTCCGTTCGCTCCGGATCATCCACGCCGACCGCTTCGGCATCGAAGATGTCGGTCAACGTGGTCGGGGCAACATCGGTGCCGGGGTCGGGCAGATCAGGGGGCCGGATCCGCGCGATCACAACCGCCAACCGAGGGGCGGCGGTCAGCAATATCAACGCGAGAAAGACCGCCCCGCCGACCGCCTGCCGCTCCGAAACATTCAGATAGGTCAGCGGAATCGCGACGACGGCGACCAGCACACCGAGAACGGTGACCGCCATCAGAGTGGCAATACCGACACCGGTCAGGCGCATCATCGCCGCAGCGGCAACGGCTGCGACTACAGCACCGGCGGCCAGATTCGCCGCCGCGAACGGACCTGGTTCGCCGTAGGCGGGCGGCACGAGCATGCCGCCGCCGGCGAACAGCAGCGGAATCGCGGACAGCGCCGCGCCCAAACACACCCTCGACGTGGCATTTCGGCGGCGGGCAAGCAGCGCCGCAGCCCAGGACGCCGCACCAAGTACAAGCGCGGGCAACGCGCACCACCCGAGCGAACCGGTCATCGTCCACGACCACGACAGCAGCGCCGCGATGACGACCGCGCCGACTCCCATGGCGGACAAACCCGTGATCGCTACGGTCGCCTCGTCGTACTCGGCGAATTCGCGCTCGTTGATCAGCGCGAGCGCGTCAGTGATGTCCTCGACGACGGGGGTGAACACCTCGGCGGATTCCACGGTCGCCAGCATCAACACGGTGCCGTCGACGACCTCGTGGTCAGCGAGGCTGCGCCAGCGCGGCATCGGCGGCTCGCCGGGCCGAGCCAGGCTCCACTGCCCGCTCTCCGGGGTGAAATTCACATTCTCGTCGTCGATCGCCCTGGCCAGCACGGCGATCAGGTCGTCGATGAAGGTCTCGATGGTGAATTTGGTCGGCACAACGACATCCACCTGATAGGTGGAGACCATGACGGCGATCCGCGCCCTGGCCACTTCGGCGGACTGTGAGGCGGAAGTAGTCGGGGTTGGCGCCACCGCGGTGCTCATCGCCATCCTCCTCGGTCGCCGGCGCCCGCAAGGTAGTTCGGGAAGCCCTCGGCGAGCGCCGCTGCGAGTTCCTCGAAAGCGAGCTGGGTTTCCCGCTCCAACAGCCGCAGATCGACCTCGCCGCCCTCGGCCAGGTGCGCGTCGTACGGCACGAGGCGCGTCGGGCGCTGTGCGGTCTCGAACAGCTTCTCGATCGCCTCGATGTCCACGATCGGTTTGGACCGTTGCTGCTGGACGATGGCGACCACCGATTTGGCGACGAGATGCTGCAGACCGTGTGAGTTCAGCCAATTCAACGTCGCGACAGCGCCTTTGACGCCGCCGACGCTCGCCGGCGTCACCACGACTACCGCGTTGCTTGTGTGTAGCACGGCATTGGTCACCGAATCTAGTACACCGGTACCACAATCGACAAGCAGCAAGTTGTAGTGCCGTCGCAGGATCTCGACGGCTGTGCCGTATTCCTGTCCACTCAGCGCTTGCACCGCCTCCGTGGTCCACGGCGACGCGATCACGGCGAGATCGGACGAGTTGATCGACGCGAACGACTGGACCGCGGAGAATGCCTCTAGGTTCGAGGCCTGGACCAGGTCGCGCAGTGTCAGTCCATAAGGGTGCGGTCTGGTGCGGGTCGGGAGATCGCCAAAGTCCGGATTCGCGTCTATCGCGACGACTCTGTCTGCGCGCAGATCCGCGAACGTCGAACCGAGCGCGGCCGCCGTAGTAGTCCGGCCCACACCACCTTTCACACTCACCACCGCGATTTGGTAGGTGGTGGTGAGTTGACGGCGGATCACACCGAGGCGTTCCTGGGCGCGCTGCTCGGCGGGTGAGAGGCCGAGGTTGAACCCGACCTTGTTGAGCGCGCCACGCATACCGCTGCTCGACCGGAGTTTGGCGCGGTTCGCCGCCGTGATCTCGGCCAGCAGATCCATTGATGTCAGCGTGGCGGGCAGTACTTCGACGCCTTGGGACTGGCGCGGCGTCCGTTCGACGCGTTCCGGAGCCCATGGCGACCCGGGACGGGCGACTTCCTGCCCGGTTGCGTGAGTCTGCGACTGATTGGCTTCTTGTTGCTCAACCGGGCCGGACGGATCCGTGGTGGGCGGCCTCGAGGGAGCATTCACGCCCTGCGGCAATGCGCCCCCAGCGAGCGCACCCATCGGCGGCCGCTCGCCGGGCTGACCGATCACGGGATCACCCGGCCGGTGCGCGAACTCCGCGTGCTGGACGGGAGCAGCCGAGCCCTCCGCGGCGAAGTATGCGTCGTAGCCACCTTGCGGTCGAGCAGATTCGACCGCGTGTCCATTCGTGCCTGATCCTCGGCTCATGGTCAATCGTCCCTCTCACACTCTTCGCTGGACGTTCAACTAATCCGGCTGGTTCCGAACCAGCTTCGTCCCGGCAACAGGTCGACCAAAGCGGCAATGCCGGCCTGCAGTGCTTCGTCATCGCCGGGTCGGTACGTCGAACGCACCTCGCCGTCCAACGCGACTCCAGGCGTGACGACGATCCGCCCGAATAATGTGTCCAACACGCTCAAGCACACCGGGGTCTCCACTGATCCGCCGTCCCGATGCTCGGTCATCAATATCTCTGCTCGGCAAACTATTTCGTCGAGTGCACGGGTCAGCACAGTCGCGGTCTGCGAAGATGCGCCGAGCTCGAGCAATGCCAATGGCCGATCGGCAGGGTTGGTTGGTACAGCTGTGAACTCCTCCAAAGTCGCGGTCAACGGATTGAATTGCAGAGCCGGATACGGGCCGAGCGCCGCGCCGACTACCGCGGCCACCGTGTCCAACTGCCGATCTTCCTGAAACACCGACTGGATGACGACCTCGTCGTCACAACGCAACGCCAATACGTGACTCCCTCCGCCACGCACCAAGGAAAGCCGTAGCATCGCGTCCGGCTCGCCGTAGCGGCCGATACTCACGATCCGCCCGACCAACTCCATATCTGGCCGATACAAACATCGCAGCCAATGCTCGACCATCGGGTGCACGCGGTCGCCGGTGATGACCCCCTTCTCAGCGAGGTCAGCAGCAACAACAGCGTGTACCCGGTCCCGGTCCTCGACTTTCTCGATATTCGGCATCAGTGCCAATACCGCAGGGTAGGAGTCGATGCCGACCATGTCTTGCAACAGCAGTGCGGCATCGACGTTCAGGTTGATCGCGACAGGATCCGCGTTCACATATCCACCAGGCATGTGCACCCCAGACGTAGTCATGTCTCATTGCTGTCCGCATTGCGCCAGCATGAACACGACTACGCTCGACTACACCACCCGGAGGCTACCGACACTGGGTGCCAAGAACCTGTTTCCGTTGTTTTGATCGGTGACGTGCATGAGCCCTTGTGTACCCGCCGCCTGGGCGATAGCACCTTTAACGCTGGCAAGCGTGGCGTTGTATTGATTCATCTTGTTGTTCAACTGGGCCATCACCTCCTGATATCCGTTGGCGCCGACACCGGAGAAATCGGCCAGCAACTGATCACGCAGTGTGGTGATGTTGCTGAGATTGTTCTCCATACCTTGCACGATTGCCTGCAGCGTGACGACATGAGTGTCGACCATCTGGTAATTGTATTTCATGGTGATCTCGTGACCTTTCGATTAGCTTCAAACTGACTGGGGGACGCTACTTCCACGAACTGACGTCGACTTTGCTGGTATCGAATCCCGACACCGCAGCAGCGCTGTTAGCCCAGGTTCCGCCGTCTACGTGTCCGTCAGCGCCAAGCACGGCGTTGACGTGCGCAGCACCCTCCATATCCTGCGCGTCCACTTGGACTCCGGCGACATTTAGGGCATCGATGATCTGCTGCAGGGTTCCGGCCAATGAAAGGCCGGATGTATGCGCATTTCCCAGGGTGTTGTAGATCGCATTGCCAGCGCCTTGACTGACAACTGCGGCGTGCAGTTCATCTTGAACAAAAGACAATGATTTCAGATGGCTCTCCAGCTCTCCACAGCAAGCTGCGGTTTGATTAGCCGAATTCTGCATCTGATGCGCGTCGCCGGTGAATGTAATGCTCATCACGTATTCCTTTCGTGATCGGTCTCGGTTTCGGCCTCGGCGTAATTCACCGTGGACGTTCTTGGGTGGGGGGCGCTGAATCCTCGTCGTCCCGCTGTAGGACACCGAGCAACACTCGGTCGTCGAAGGCTGATTCGTCCGGTTCGTCGCCGTCGCTGTATTCGAGTACACCGATAGACGGTGCTCGATCCAGCAGCGGCACTTCGTACAGTTCGCCCGGAGTGAAGATTTTGCCGGCTTTGCGCTGGGTATCGTCAGCGCGCCTGCGCAACTGCCCGGCCGGCGCGGACGCACCGCGCGGCGCGGCGGCCCGGCCGACGGGAGCACCGGCGACCGGCTGAGGTGACGCGCCGAACGCTGTTCCCGGACCCATAGACGACCAATTCGTCGGCATCCGAAATCCCGTCGACACTCCGGACATCTGACCGAGTCCGCCGCGGATCATGCTCAACGGAGCGAGGCTGCCGACGCTTCCGTTCAATCCGGCGAGGGTTGGAGAATACGGTGACGTTCCCGCGAAGCCATGCTGCGCCAAACCACCGTCGACGCCACTTCCCCCCGGGTTCGCCAGCGAATCCGAGTTCAAGTTCGCAGCCTGATTCACGTCGGAAATCGCCTGCTGCGTAAGCGAATCCGGCGATAACGGCTGTTCGGGCACCGACTGAGCGGCATTGGAAACCGAGTCTCCAGCTTGGGACACAGGATCACCGGCTTGCTCCGCCAAGGTACTTACCGTATCCCCTGCGTTGGCTAAACCGTCTGGGGAACCGATGGCACCGGCTCCCGGGGCACCGGGCGCGGACAAGGGAGCGCCCCCGCCGCCTGGCATTGCGATACCGGGTGGCATCGTCGGCGGCGGAACCGTGGACAGTGCGCTCATCGCCTGACCCGCATAGGCATTCATCACCGCGGCGGTCTGCGCCCACAACCCGATATATACGGCCTCATTCGCGGCGAGAGCAGGGGTGTTCTGTCCCATCGCATTAGTGGAGGCGAGTCCTACCGAGGTGGCACGGTTCGCCAAGATCACCGGCAACATCGCCGCCGCATACGTACGCGCCGCCGAATAGGCGGCTGCCACCGAGGCGGCGGCCGCGGCAACTCGTCCAGCGACCGCCGACTGATGACGCAACCAGTTCGCATGATTTCGGAACGCGGCCTGGGCCTTGTCGGAAGCGGGGCTACGCCAGGACGCGGACAACGCACCGGTAGAACCATCGGATCCGCCCGCCGCCGCGAGCAAAGCATCCGCCATCTGCGCGTACGCCGCCGCGGTGGCGCTCATCGGCGCCTCGCCAGGACCTGTCAGCAACATCGCACAGGCCAATTCTGGCGGTGCCGCCCCGAAGTCGAACATAAGCGGAGACATGACGAGAAACCTGCGCCCTATCTCGGAACAGTCGAACCCGCAGCGGAGACATTCGCGCTACCGGTCAGATCATCGGCGGTGTATAGAGCGGCGACAGGGGTCAACTCCTGCGAACCGGTGATCAGGTTGGCGATCCCCGGGTGGGTCGACATGCCGAAGAATGTCGGCTGATATGCGCTGAAGAAACTCGCGGCCCAGCTACTCACAGCGTCAGCGGCCGCAGGCACCGGCGTAGCCGCAACCTGGGTAGCGCTCGCGGCGGCGGAGAGACTGGCTGCATTCGCGGTCTGCTGCGCGCCGATAATGGGAAGCTGCTCCGGAATAATTTCGAGAGACATGGAGTCCTCCTGATAACGAGCGTCTGCTCGTGGCGAGCGATACAAACAGAACGTTAAGTTATTCCCAGCCTTGGGGACGGCTCCGGATCAGGCCTATGACGGCGTCCAGGCAGCCTGCACGAGATCGCGTCGTGAGTGCAGCGGCTCTACGAAGATCCCCCGGCCCACCGGCTGCTTCGTCGGTTTGACGTCACCGATCAGAATGCCGTCGAGCTTCGAACCGTCCATGATGAGGCCCGACGAGTTGAGGTTCTTGATCTGGCCGAGCACGCTGTCGTACAGCGCCGTGTCTGCCTGGGCGATATTGCGGGCGATGATCACATGCAAACCCGTATCGCGGCCGTCCACAATAATATCCTTCAGCGGGTCCAGCGGATTCATCATTCCGCGTTGTGCAACCATGTTGTAGTCGTCGACAACTACAAAAATTTCCGGCCCGGTCCACCAGGATCGCGCTTTGAGCTGCTGCGAGGTTACGCCGTCGGGAGCACGGCGCTCCCGCATTTTCGCCGCGAATCCAGGCAAGCCGTCCTGCACATCACGCTCGCTGGTCAGATACCCGATCAACTGCTCGTCCGGGATCGCGTCCATGTGCTGACGCCGATAGTCGACCAGCAGCACCCTGGCCTGTTCGCTGGTGAACTGCGCCCGGATCGAGGCCAGCAACGCCGCGAGTACCGTCGACTTTCCGCATCCAGATGAACCGAGCACGATCAGGTGGGTAGAAACGCCGAAATCGACTGCGGCAGGGCCGAGATCGGACTCGCGGACGCCGAACGGCACCACCAGGCGCTGGGCGAGATCGACCGGCTCCGGCATCGCGGCGCGGATCTCGTCCATGCCGATGCGAGCGGGAAGCAGTTTTACCTCGGGTGCGCGCCGTCCGGGCACCGATCGTGTCAGGTCGGTGATCGCCGAGGCGAGGCCCGCGGCCGCCGACTCGGATTCGCCGACTCCGTCTGTCCGCGGCAGCGCGGTGAGCATGTGTAGACCCTCGGTCGACACCGACCGCCCGGGCCGATCCGGCGGGATCGCGGCGACCACCGCGCGATGCTGCAGGAACGTGGTGTCGGTGAGGTCGCCGAGTCGCATCTCGAGCCTGGTTTGCAGCAGATCCTTGATAGCCGGCCGGATCGCCGCCCAGCGCGAGCTGCTGATCACCAAATGAATGCCGTAGTTGAGGCCCTGTACGGCGATCGACTCGAGTACCGGCAGGTACTCATCGAAGTATGGGCCGGTGACGGCGAATCCGATATCCCAGCCATCGATGACGAAGAAGACATCCCCATGGTGGTCGCCATGGGCGGTGATCACGGCGGACTCCCCCGGAGTGTTCCTGCGGCGCCGGAACTCACGCATGCTGTCGATGCCGAGTTCGCTGAACAACGCCTGCCGATGGGCCAGCAGTCCGGTGATCAGGGCGAAGGTTCGCCGGATTCGATCGACCTCCCGTGCGGCGGCGACCGAACCCATATGCGGCAAGGCACGGAGTCCGGAGAGTCCTCCCGAGAAGTCGAGGCAGTAGAACTGCACCTGTTCCGGGGTATGCGTGAGCGCGGCCGACATGATCAACGTCTGCAGCGCGGTCGACTTTCCCGACTGCGGGCCACCGACTACGGCGACGTGCCCGCCAGCGCCGGAAAGGTCGATCGACCAGACATCCTGTCGCTGCTGGCGGGGCTTGTCCACGATTGCCATCGGCAATTTGAGCGAGCCGGGGACCGCGGTAGTGATCAACTGGTCCAATGTCGGCGGTACGCCGAGGGGTGGCAGCCACATTTTGTGCGCGGGCCGCCCGTGGCCGGCGAATTGTTGAAGGACCGTCTCCATCACGGTCGCCGGGTCGACCTCGGGTGCTTCCACCTCCGGAACGATCGGCTCCGGTTCAACCGGCTGGACCGGACGTGCGTCCACGATGTGCGCGGCGGTGAACGGTTGTGGCGGCAGGTAGCCGCCGCCCGTCCGCCGGGCCCGCTGGGCACTGGCGGTGGCCGCCTGTGCAGGTGGCGTGTAGGGACCGCCCACATACGCGGCTTGGAATCGCTGCAAGTCACCGGAGCCGACACGCAGGTATCCCGAGCCCGGCTTCTTCGGCAGATGGTAAGCGTCGGCGGTGCCGATGGCGTCGCGCGAGTCGCTGGTCTGGTTGGTGCGCAACGCAACTCGGTACGACAGGTGAGCTTCCAACTCTCCCATTCGGTTTGCGGGCACCTTCTGTGACGAGAGCAGCAGGTGGATACGCAGCGAACGGCCGAGCCTGCCAATGGCGACGAAGAGTTTGGCGAAGTTCGGGTACTGCTCCAGCAGCTCGGCGAACTCGTCGAGGATTACGAGAAGAGTTGGCAGCGGGGGCAATTGGGCACCCTGCTCGCGTGCGCGCTCGTAATCGGCGACGCTGGCGAAATTTCCCGCGTCACGCAGGATGCGTTGCCGCCGAGCCATCTCGCCGTTGATCACGTCTTCCATGCGGGTGACGAGGTCGGCCTCTTCCTCCATGTTGGTGACCACGGCGGTGACGTGGGAGAGGCGGTCGAAGCCGAGGAACGTCGCGCCGCCCTTGAAGTCGACGAGCAACAGGTTGAGCACGTCCGGGGAATGGGTGGCTACGGCCGAAAGCACGAGCGTGCGAAGGAATTCCGACTTCCCGGAGCCGGTGGCGCCGATACACATGCCATGCGGGCCCATCCCCTCCTCGGCCGACTCCTTGATGTCGAGGTACACCGTGCTGCCCATCGGGTCATGCCCGAAAGGAATGGTCAGCCTCGACCGGTCGCTGTCGGGCAGCCGTGGCCACTGACGGTCGACCCTGATCGCTCCCGGATCCGGTATGCCGAGCATCTCCTCCCAGCTCGCGCTGCCCTTGGCTTGCTCGGCGGCAACGGCTTCCACCACCGTCGACAACCGGTAGGGCGAGACGCCGCGCGCCACCGCGGTGACGGCGGGCACCGTCATCAGATCGGCCACCCCGACACGTCGGCTCCCCCGAGTTGTCACCTCGTGCAACGCCCGGTCGGCACCCACGGTGAATCGCAGCGCGCGCGGCAACGTCTGCTCCGCGCCGCCCAGGCGAAGCCACGTGCACCCGTCGATACCGGAGATATCGCGGTCGGTGGCCGGACCGCTGACATCGACGATCAGCACGAAATGCTTTCGGTCCATGGAGGGTTCGGAATTGGCGGAGAACGGGCCGCGGTTGAGTCCGGCGAGTACCGCCGTCCGCAGTTCGGCGACGGTGCGGTACACCATCCGGCTCGGTCCGATCGCATCGGTCTGGCTCGGATGCTGAGTGTGCGGCAACCATTTCAGCCAAGACCATTGCGGCGCATCGGGATCAGACAGTACCGCGGCGATCGACACCTGATCCGGTCCGTGCAAGACCACCACCTCGGCGATCATCGCGCGAACCAGGCCGGCCACCATTTCGGCATCACCGTCGAGGCCGACCTGCGGCGCCGATAGCAGGTTAATAGCGACCGGCATACCGCCGACCGTCGAGTACGCCTTCGCGAACTTCGTCACCTCGACGACACCGACCGGATCCAGATCGGAGGTCGGCGCGGCCTCCGGCACGATCACCCGTACCTGGTTCGCGATCCGGCCACGCCCTACCCGCACCCGCATGAACTGCGGGCTGGCGACCTGCACCTCCCACATCCGCTTGCCACCGACGAGTCTGGCGATCTCGGCCGGGCCGGGGTGGGTGTAGCGCAGATACTCGAACAGCTCGACTTCCGACTCCCACACGGTTTTCCGGTTGTCCGCGATGCTGCGCAGGTAGTCCTTGCGCTCCTCGTTCAGGCCTGCCGCGCCGGCACCGGAGTTGCCTCCGAGTACGCCGCCCATCATGCCGCCCATCGACACCAGCATCATGATCGGAAAGAACATCATCATCGGAGACACGGCTCCGCCGCCGCGGAACATCATCACCATCATTCCGCCCATCCCCGCGACCATGACGACCGGCATGATCATCTTTAGCCGGGACGGCGGAACGGGTTTCGGCAATTCGGTGGGCGCCGCTAGGCGCAGCTCGGTGACCGCCGGCGCCTTCGGACCGCGCTCTATCCGAGCGGGCCGCACGAACCTACGCGTGCTCGTCACGGTGTCCCTCCGCCCAATCCGGCGACTGCCTTGTCCGTCGGAATGCCGTCGTGCACGATCTGGGCGTCGCGGCGCGACAGCGTCGGACCGACCGCGAACAGCGAAACGACGCTCCACGGGGCCGAGACCGGCGATCCCAGTCCAAGTGCGGTCAATGTGGGGTCGGAGGTTCTGTTGGCGCCGGAGTCGTTGCGTTCGACGGCGATTCCGTATCGCACGCCGCTGTCGGAGATCCAGTAGAGCGATTCGCGCAAGGGCGACGCCGGATCGGCACCGGTGACCTGAACGAAACGGCCGGTGTTCCTCGGCAGGTAGGCGGCGTCGGCGGTCGTGCCGCGGGAGAGCGGCGCGGTGACGAGGCCGACGGTGCGTTGCTGCTCGGTCGGAGTCAGTGGAAGTTGCCTGCCGACAAGCAGTTCGGTCGCGGCGTTCGGGTCGCTGCCCGCGCGCGACCAGTGATAGCAGGTCACGCCGGATCTGCTCGGATCGATGAGACGCACCGGACTGTTCGGGAAGGTCTGTGTTCCGGGCCAGGAACCCGGCCGGAGATTTGCCGCGATCACGTCAGGGCCGACGACGAGATTGGTGATGGATCCGTGCGAATCGGCATTGCGCAGCATCGCCGCGAGCACCGAACTGATTCGTACTACACCGGATTGGGACACAAGATAGTAGGCGGCACCTCGGTCGGGGGTCGCCACCGACAGCACCGACCCCACCGCGACGACCGGTCCTGAACTCAGCGTCACCGCCATGCCAGCCCCTGGAACGCCGGGCACCCGAAGCGGCGGCACCTCTGGAATCGCGTCGATCAAGCCCTTGGACACGGCGAGCACCGTCGTGGTCGGGTCGATGCCGAGAGCGAGGGTCACCGGCGAGTCACGCAGGTCGATGGCGGCACGCACCACACCCTTTTCTACGTCGCCGTAAATCAGCCAGGTGGTGGTGCTGTCCCGCATCAACCGCGCTTCGCCGGGCGCCAGGCCACGAATCGCGTCGTTGTCCATGGTGAGCGGACCGCCGATGGCGGTGGTCTGCACCGGCGACAGAGTGACCATCGGCAATCCGGTCGTCGGGCTGACAGGTGCTGCCGCACCGACTTTCGCTACGTCGCACACTGTCCACGACGAGTTCCGGTCACGGCTGTCGGCAATGCTGCCGGGCGCCCCCGGAATACCGACCAGCGGGCCACGGGGATACTTCGCCAATTCATCGCGAGAGACCGACACCGGGTTAGCTGCCTCACCTGCGACGAGTCGCGCTGAGGTCAAGTTCAACGCCGGATAGAGGCGATCGCCGAGGTGAACGAACAACGCTCCGGAGTCGGCTTCGGCGATGATTTTGGCGTCGGCCACTTGCTTGGCCGGTTTGAAGAAGCCCAATGCCGCCGCGCCGGCGACCAGAACACAGGCCAGCGCGATGCCGATCGATAACGCGGTCGCCCGCCCTCGCTGCGGGTCGTCCATCATCGAGGCATCGCGGCGAACCAGGGCATGCTCCATCCGGCGAAGCAGGAAACGCCAGCCCGAGACCTGGTGTTTGGTCACTACTCGAAAACGCGCCACCGGTTCTGGTCCCTTTCGCTAGGCCGAGGTGGTCCGGGCCAGCCCCTCCAGCGCCGCGGTGATATCGAAGGCATCGATGGTCATCAATTCCTGGTCCGTCATCGACCCGATGTCCATGCCTTCCCTGGTGAAGCGGTAGTCGCGCTCGGCCTCGGCCGCCTCGATCACATTGCGCACGAAGCGGCCGTTGCCGGCCAGGTCAATCAACCGGCGGCCGTTCTTCGTCCGACCGGCAAGCTCACCGCAGCGGACATGCAGGATCTCGCGCGCCTGCTCGGAAAGCACCGAGTCCTTGCTGCGTGCGATTTGTTCTGCGATCCGAACCAGTTCGTCGGGTTCGTAGCTGGCGAACCGGATCCGCTTGGTGAACCGCGAGGCCAGACCCTCGTTGGAGCCGAGGAATCGGTCGATCTCGTCCTCGTATCCGGCGATGATCACGACCAACTTGTCGCGATCGTTCTCCATGCGAGCAAGCAACGTATCGACCGCTTCCTTCCCGAATGCGTCGCCGCCGGAAAGCCCCTCCTGGATAAGGGTGTACGCCTCGTCGATGAACAGCACCCCGCCGAGCGCGGAATCGATCAGCGCGTTCGTCTTCGGGGCGGTATGACCCAGGTGGGTGCCGACCATGTCATTGCGTGACACCTCGATCACTTCGGCGTTCTCGACGACCCCGAGGCCCGCGAAGATCTTGGCGATCACCCGCGCGATGGTCGTCTTACCGGTGCCGGGGGGCCCGGAGAAAATCAGATGTTGCGAACGAGCCTCCACCGCCAATCCGCGTTTCGCGCGAACCTGGTCCATCAACACACCGGACTTCAGCCGCTCGACCTGCTCTTTGACCGAATCCATGCCGATCTGCGCCTGCAGAAGTTCCGAAGCCTCGGCCTGCAAACTCTCCCGCTCGGCCCGTGCCGCCGAGGCAGCGACTTCAGCGGGGTCGTCACCCGACTTCGCATCCCACCTGTCGGTGCGCGACGCGATGACCTCGGCGGGGACAATCTCGAGCTGAAATGTCTTGTCACGTAACGCGCGTGACCATTGTGGGCGCTGCGCCCACAGGTTCGAGCCCTGTAGACCCTTCAATATCTTGTCGGCGACCTCGTGTTCCCCATTGCGCCGGAACAGCATTCCGAGCAGGTAGTGCGCGTCCGCCCAGATATAGGACTTGTTACCCGACGCGCTTTCCTCGACAATCCGTTGCGCGCGCGGTAGTGCCTCGTCCACCCGTCCGAGATGTGCCAGCGACTCCGCCGACATGAGCTCTGCTGCGATATCGAGCAGTCCGTCATCGAGCACAGGCCGCGCCTTACGGGCGGTAAGCACATCCGGCCAGCGGCTGGTGCGGAAATAGAGCGACATGCGCACGAAGTCCGCCACGTCGTCGCTGGGCACGCTATCGAGAATCACTGCGGCTTCCTGCCATTCGCCTGCCTCGGCGTATGAGCAGGCTTGCGCGATCGCGATCTGATCGCGGTCGGCCATAGCGATTCGCAAGCCGTACATGCCCATTTCGACTTGGCACCACAGCGCGCGATCGGCAAGACCGGCTCGCTGCTGATCCCGATAGAGGTTGTGCACCGATCGGTACGCCCCGTAAATCACCTCCGACGTGACCTCACCGGCCATCGCTCGGCCCAGCCAGGCATCACACATGTCCGGATCCAGATTCGTGGCGGCCTGGAAGGCCGCTGTGGCATGCTCGTCGTTTCGCACGCCACCGGCGACCAATCCGAGAGATTGCACGCCGGTGTAAAAAGCGTCCTCAGCCGCTGTCAACTCGGACTTCCCTTCAGACGATCTCGCCCGATCGACGATAGCGGCGGCGCGTCCAGATTCGACCTGAGCGTTCCCAGCACCGGGAAGGGGTTGTGCGGGGCAATCCGTACGGCCCAGGTTCGCTATTTCACCGCTAATTAGTGGTACATTACTAGATGGCTCATCAAAAATGGTTTACGATTAAGTCGGTGACAGGCCCCTCATCCTGTCATCCCCTCAGCGTCGGCCGGTCGACCCACCCCCACCTCGACCGGCCGACGCGCCCCGCACGACCGTGACACCCACCGAACACCGCACCCCAACGGCGTCTAGCAAAAGTCCTCGTCGGCGATACCCGAGTTTGCTCTCCTTATTTTAGCGCCACAACCTGGTGCGCCATAATTCAGTGTTATAATTCTGAGCAGGATCGGTGATTCTGCCGCTCCTTCTGCACGGGGGGTAGACCAGCACAGACCCCACTGGTCACCACCCCTCGGCAGCGGGTCGCCTCGCCCTCGTCGGCGATCCCTGTCGGCGGCGGTCGATCGTCTTACTGCCCGGATCGGCCGCCGCACCCCGGAACCCCCCGGTAGACGCCAGCGAACTTCGACAGCACACTCGCTGGAACCCCTTCTACGAAGTTCAGCGTGTGCCGAACGACCGGGAGCTCAAGCCGTAGGGCGTGGCGCGACAGGCACGGCGGGCGCGATGACAGCGGGCCGGGCCGTTTTCGATTCCGTTTCCTCAGCAGAGTTTTCGAGCTCTGCCTCACAGTCCTCTGTTGTTTTATTGATCGGTCCGGTGCGATGCGCCTCAGCAGCGGTCGGCACGAAGACCCGGGATGGCACATTCTTCGCACGGTCCGGTTTCGACCACGGCGTCGCCAACGATTCACGCTCCGGAGCGCTGACTGCGGGGGGAAGCACCTTGGGGGGTACGACCTTCGGGGCACTCGTCGCCTTCGGGGCACTCGTCGTCGCAGCAGGAAGTCGGCCGGAGCGAGCCCATGGGCTCGCTGGAGTGGGCGAACCACCTCGGGCATCGGGTTGCCGCGGAGCAGATCCCGGTGGACTACCGGTCATTCCGTCCCGAGGTTGCGCAGGGGCAGCCGGTCCAGAAGCCGACGCCGAGTCGTCATGTCCGGCTTGGATTTCACCGGGCCGCGTCGGCGGCGCAGCTGTGACCGTGGCGGCCGAGCTGACTGAATCGGCATGTGGATCGGGCGATTTCGTCGATGCGGTCTCCGACACGCGGTCGGGCGACGCATCGCTGGCCGGGTCCGAACCCGGTCCGTCGCCAGGAACGATCGGTTCGGACGTTGATCTGAGTACGTCGTCTCCCGACGCGCTGCCGACGGACGAACTCGGCGGCCACGATCGGGTCGGCACGGTCTCGCTCGGTGCGGTCGAGTCCGCAGCGTTGTTGCCGGACGCCGACGTACCGGGGGGCCAACCGCGGTCGACCGACTGCAGTGCTGCCTGATGAGCAGCGGCGTCCACAATGGGCGGCGACGCATATGCGGCGTGTACGTCATTCGCATCGGCCGAACTCGGTACCGCATTCGGCGCATCGACGACCGCGACCGGTACATCGGCGCCGCCGATCCGCGGCAATTCGAGCGGACGGCGCAGGAGCGGCATCTGGTAATCGCCAGGAGTTATCGAAATCTCACTACGACTACCGGGTGTCGCGAAATCAAGCGCGGATACATCGGCGGCGAACTTGTTCGCATGCTGCAAGATTTCGTCGGCATAGCTGTCGAGCATGTCGGCACTACGCAGAACCTCGTCCGGCTCGATATGCAGCGTCTCGGCGGCGGAATGCGCCGGCGCCTGGCCGTCCTCCGGCATGACCGCTCGATAAACCAGACCCTTTATCATGTCATCGATAGCATGCTCGAAGGGTTCGATCGCCTTGCCTATCACCTCTGCGACCACGTAGCCGATCACGCTCTGCTCCATCTGTGTGCACACCCGGCGCGCGGCGGCAGCAAGCGCGGGAGTCATCAGCCCCATGCCCGGCGTCGCGAGAATGGTAATGAACGATACGGTCATTGCCGCAAGTTGAGCGATCACGGCGATCTTCACCGCGAGGATGACGTCAGCGGCGACCTCCAGCGCGCCGGCCACGAGCTTGCAGACACGGTCGAGTTCGGCCATATGCGTCGCGCTCATCGCGCCCCACGCGGCGACAAGCTGGTTATATGAATAGCCGGAATAGAACGAATTCATATCCTTGATGAGCTGAGTCGCCGAGTCGTGCGTTTCGTTGACGTTCTGGGTGAACTGTCGCATGTGCTGCGCGAGCGCACGCACATCGTCTTCGTTGATGTCGGGATACTGGACGCCAACGAAATTGAGAAAAAACGCGACCTCATGCGGCAGTTCGAGCATTACGCCATGCCTCCGCCCCGGTGATCCGTCACAGCACACGCACCACCACGGCATTGGCGGGCATCGGCGACCATTTGACCGTTGAGCCGGAATGCGGCGCCTCGATGACCATGCCGTCTCCTGCGGCAAGCTGTACGTGTCCGGGCCCCCGCGCGGTAAACGAGTCGGCCGGGAAGACCAGGTCGCCCGCGCGTACATCGTGGGGGCTGATCCGGACACCACTGTAGATCTGCTCATAAGTCGTCCTCGGCAGGATGACCTGGCCGTTGCTGGCCTGCGCGACCGCGTACTGGGTCAGACCCGAACAGTCGAAGCCGCCGCCGGTCGGCCCGCCCGCACCGCCGCCACCCCAGATGTACGGGGTGCCGAGCCAACCGCTCGCCGCACTGACCGCGCGCCCGCCTGCGGTCCCGTCCGACGGGACCGGGGTGCGTTGGCGCGGCAGACGCGGGCGGGAAATCGAACGCGGGCGAGTTCGCCTGCGTCGTCGGCCCGAAGTCCGCCGCCGCGGCGGCAGGTTTTGCGGAGCAGGCGGCGGGACAATCTGGGCTGCCTGCTGTTGCACCGCCGCGACATCGGAGGTCACCTGTTTGGTCGCGCTTCCGAGCGCCTGCTGTGCGACATCCAGCAGCGCGGGCCCACTGAAGCGCACGTCCCCGACGGACGCGATCGCCCGCGCCCTCGACCGGAAGTCGGCGATCTGATTGGTCAGTCTGCTACGCCCGTTGAGGCTCCCGTCCCCGGTCGCCGCGACCGTGCTGTGCACAGCATCATCACGACCCGCCTGCGCCTGCGCGACCGCGGTCTGCATGTCCAAGGTGCCCGCGTATGCCTTGACGCCCGCCCCGGTGTGCGCGCGCAGGTCAGCGGTGTGTTGCTGAGTCGCGGCGGCGGTGTCACCATCGCCCGGTTGCCCGGCTCCGTAGAGATCGAGCAACGATCGAAGCACCGTGCCGGTATCGCCCGTCACATCCGGCGACATCTGTACGACCCGCCCTCGCGCATCCCAATCGCCTCCAATTCCGTGCACACATTGTGATATCGATGAAAATCCATGCCTTCCCAACTTTGGGGACCACGGATAGGACCTATACGGGTGAATTCCGCACGCAATGATTCACCTTCCCATAGCCGGGAAGGCGCGAGAATCGGGAGAAGTATCCAGGGAGGCAGGTGCAGTGGTAATGGCGGCGAAAACAGCCTCTGCCGGTGCCTCGAATCGGACCGCGCCAAAGCATTACGCCAGTGTCGATCTCGTGCCACCGAAAGGCGCCTCGATCGGACTCGTGCACTTTATCGGAATGGCCGATGCGGCAATTCAGGATGCTGTCGATCTGCTCGGGCACGGCGTGCCGACGCCACCGCCGGAGGTCGCGGATCTGCTGCAACCCGTAGTTTACCGCAACCTCGGGCAGAGCGAGGCCACCGAGGAGTACCAAAAAACAATAAGCGCGATCGATGCAAGACAGGGCGCCCTGCTCACCATGGACCGGCAGGTGGTGACGACATCGAATGTGATTGCCGCCGAACAGAACCAGACCCTCGGCAGCATTATGCAGGATGTCGACGCGCTCAACGCCGCGTTCCGGAACGCGGAACCGCCTCTGCAGTCGGCGTCGAATCGGCAAGCGAGGGTCGCCATCGAGGTACCGCTGATGGACACGATCGCCCACACGATCCAGCGGGTGTACGCCAGGGTCACGGCGGTCTACCAGCTCAATACCCAACTGGCGGGTAATTCGAATTCCGGCACCCCCCAGAACACTACGGCCGGTCAGCAACCGGCGGCAGGCGGTGGCGGCCCGGATCTATTGTCGTCGCTGCTGCCGATGGTCGCGATGCTGCCGATGGCGGCGATTCCGCTGATGTCGCTGCTGCCAGAGTTGTTGAAGAAGCCTGAGGACAAGCACGGCAAGGACGACAAGAAGGCACCCGGCGACCCTGCTACCGCGGCATCGGACAACTCCGCACCACCCGCTGACCCGGGCGCACTGCCCGCCGATCAGGAACCGCCACCGGCCACCGCCAACGCCGTTCCCGCCAACCCGGATGCCGCTCCCCCCGCCCCGCCCATCGACCCAGGGGCCAAGCCTGCCGATCCGCCAGCAAAACCGGCGGACTCGGCGAAGTCGACTGACCCCAAATCACCAGCACCTCCGCCGCTCGCACGTCCGATTACCGCGCCCACTGTCCGCCGCCGCCAGATCACCGACCCGGCGCGAACAGCCGACGTTGCAGGCGAGACGGATGCCACGGCGACAGACGAGAGCGAGCCACAGGAAGTCTGACCGGGGACGAGTCGGCCGCCGAGCTTTCAACTCGGCGGCCGACTCGTCCCCGGCCCCTTTGTCCAATCCTGTTCGTCCCTGGCGGATCACGCTTTCGCGGGCACCGGAGGCTTGGGAGCCGCGGGCGCAGTCACGGCGACCGGCGGCGGCGCGGGGATGCCCGCAGTACCGGTCATATCGACGCTGCCTGGATGGAAGAAGCCCATGCATCTGACCGGGGCGCTACTATCCGCGCCGGTGCCTGCTTGGATAACGCTGCGGACAGCCTCTGAGGGATTAACCGGGTCCGGCAATTGAACGAGATCATGATAGGTGACCAATTGCATATGCCCATCAGTAACAACGACGATACCGGTACGGATGGTGCCGTTGTCGGGATTCTCCCACCGCACTACATCGCCGGTCCTAGGGGTACCGTCGACCGGGGTCAACGACGTATCGCCGTACGCGGCGAGCGCATCGATTCCATTCGGGTTGTTGTATTGATTGTTCACCGCCTGAGCGACCGACGCGGGCACCGACTGTTTCAAATCCAAATCGCCCACTTTGAGATTCACCATGGACTGCGGCGCATGCGCGGGCGGCGGCGCAGTATTCGCGTTAGACACGGCCGGCGGTGTGTCCGACATTTTCGTTTCCGGTGGATTCGTGAATGGATTCGACGGCACCTTCGGCAGCTCATTCGAGTACGGCCGCCCACCGGGATCGGGTATCCGGTTCGGATCGAGCTGCTGCGGTTTCTGCTGGTTCGCCAAGTTCGCCATCATCTGCGGTAGGCCGGCCATCATTTGCGGGAGCATAGCCATCGACGCCATCGGATTACCCCCGGGATTGGCCTGGGGTATGCTGGCGTTCCCGGGAATCGATCCATTAGGCAATCCGCCGTTTTGGAGCTTGTCGATCACCGATCGAATTTTCGATGCCGGATCCGGGGCGGTGACCGTCGACTTGTCGACATCCGACTCCGCGTCGTCCGGGTCACCTTTGTTACCGAGTACATCGTCGACGAGCTGACGATGGTCCGGGTCCGGGATGATCGCATCGTTCGGATTTCCCGGCGCCGGTCCTGGCCCGGGCCCCGGCGCCGGTCCTGGCCCGGGCCCCGGCGCTGGTCCCGGGCCGGGACCCGGGCCAGGACCCGGACCGGCTGGGCCTGGACGAGGCTTTTCTTTCTCTACATGTGCGCCCAGCTTTGCCATCTTGTCCGCGACCGACTGCACCTTGTCCTGCACCTTGTACACAGTGTCCGCGATGGCCTGGACAAGTTTGTCCTCGACCGGTTTGGAAATCTTGTTCGCAGGCTTCGTCGCGTCAGCGGGCAGAGCGTTCACGTTGATCGCCGCCCCTTGCAGCTGCCCCTTCAGGTCGCCGACGAAGTTACCGACGGCGGTCAGTCCATCGGTAATCGTTTTCGGAACTTCTTTGGCGTCTTTCTCGACACTCTTGTTCTTGGACAGGAGATCACTGGCGACCTGCTTTATATCCGCGAGATGCAACGTATACTTATCGGTCATCAGCGAATGATTCGTGGCATCGACGATCCCCGCCTTCTCCAGCACCTTGGAGTCTTCCGGATGCTCGTCCGCGTGCCCTTCGTGCAACGCGGCAACCAGCTCGTTGATGCGCAACTCGCCGACTGTGATGACAAATCGCAGCATTTCCGATGCGCCATACGGATAGAACAATGGGAATCGAAAACTACTAGCTTTGGGTTCGAATAATGCCGAGACAGCTCTGTCGTCGGTCATAACCGCAATTGTGCCGTCGTCGAGCAGGCCGACGGAATTGTTTTCGGCCACGGATTTCACCGTGCGCACGATCGAATCGAGGAAGCCGACCTTCGGCTGTTCGCCGCCGAACGGTTTACCTTCGCTATCGGTAAAATCACTGATCTTGTTGCGGTTGCCATCGGCAAGATAGAGCCGGCCGTCAGGTGCGGCCCGGACGGCAATTTGGCTCAGGTTGGTGCCCGGCGGCAATTTTGACGTCCACTGCTGCACGACGCCCCGGTCCGCATTGTTCAATACCAGCGTACCGTCCGGCTGCAGCGCCAAGGTATTGCCGCCCTTGGTGAGTGGCGCCCCAGGAATCAAACGTTCATTTTGCCCCAGGGTCGACCGATTGACGGCCCCACCCAGAATCGCCGGTCCTGGCTTTGGACTCGGCGGAGCGGGCAACAGTTCCGGCGGAATCCACGGAGTAAACGGGCCGATGTAGGGAATCTTCGGTGCTGTCATGAGTGCGCGACCCCACGCCTTGTCGTCGCGATTCCAGGTCTAGCCGTCGTCGCCTGTGACATCGTAATCCTCGCTTTCACAACGCTGTTCATGAGTCGACCGACATGCCGGGCGGTGGCGCCGACGAAGGCGCGCTGATCGCCCCTGGCTGCGGCGCTGCAAGCGCGCCGGGTGCGGAGACCGGGGTGTCCTCGTCCGTTCGGTCCGCCTCGGTAACCGAGACCGTCTGCGGAACCGAGACGGCGACCGGAACCGCCACGAACTGCGGATGTCCGACGATCTGTTCGTACGCATAAACGGCGTCGCGCAACGTCTGCCGTGTCGTCTCGCCGGCAAGCAGCAGCACCAGTTCATTGCATCGACGCTCGAACACCAAAGCGCGCAGTGCCGACCCCTCGTCGGCAATACGCAGTTCGCCGAGGCCGATCTGCCCCGCGTCGATGCGCTGCGAAAGCATCGACGCGACGAGGAGCCCGTCGCTGTCGCGCAACTCTTCCCACCACTGCTCAGGCACTGGCTGACCTGCCTGGGCCATCGCCAGAATACGATCCCGCAACCGCCGTGACTCCGCCCCCGGCACCGGACTCGAACCCGTTCGCGCGAGCCTTGCGTGCACGTCGAGGGCCAACTCGACGCACGCGCCGCGAATCGCCGAATCCGCCGTCTCCGCAACGTGATCCAACATGTCCGCCGAACCGATCAGGCCGAGCCGGTCGGTGGTGTCGTCCGTGGCGTTGCGCAGATCGACATCGAGTGACGGTCCGACCATGTCGGCCATGGCTGCCTCGCCGAATCGAGTACGCAACCCGGCGCCGATCGGTCCCGAGGAAGCCAGGGCGGACAGTCGCGCATTGGCCTTCGGCCCCCAGACCAAGCCGAATTCGGCGAGCACCCGGGCTGGGTCGGACACGCCTTCCCAGCGGGCGGCATCGTCCTCGCCGAGCAGCTCGTCCCACAGCCATGGCGTCGACACCATCCGCGGCAAGAACAGCCCGGCCGGGAGCCAGCCGCGGCCTTCGTTCGACGTGATGAAGACGGCCGCACCGCCGGGTCCACGCAGAACGGCGACCGCCCATGCCATGCCGAACGGCGAGTCGACCGCGGCGAGCACGCCACCCAGTAGCGTTCGAGCGACGATGAGGTCGTCGTTCACCTCGTCGCCGATGGCATGGGCCGACTCGGCCTGCTTGTCCTTGGCGGCGGCCACCGCGGCCGCGAACGGCGTCGGAACCGGCAGCGGCGGCGGCACCGGATCGACAGTCGTCGAACCAGCCTGTCCACCGGTGTCCGGACCACCGGTGATCGGCTGACCGATCGGAGCAACGGGCGCGACCGATCCTGGCGGCAGCACGCCGCTCACCGGCGGCGCGGCGTGATCTTCGGTGGGTACGGCACCATGCGTAGCGACGACCCCATCCGCGTCCTCCGTGCGAGCCGGTGGACCGGCCACGGTGTCGTCGGCTCCGGCGGGTGGGTGGCCGCCGTCCGTCGCGGCGGACGGCACGCCGTTGGGGAGCAGCGGAGCAGCGATGCCGTTTCCTTGGTCGTGTCCATTGAGTGGGGACTGATGGTCGGCGGGACCAACGGGTATCGAGTCAGGTTTCGGCGCGCCGGCGCCTCCGAGAAGGTGATGTAAGGGATTGTTCACCGGATCGCGATGGTCGCCGAGCGCTCCGCCCCCGGCCCGAATATACGAACCACTCTCGTCATCGGCTGTTTCAAGGGCGTGAGCGGACTCACGCAGCGCCTTCGCGGTCCCGTCGTGGTCGGCGGCCAACTTGTCGCCCGCCAACTTACGAGCATCGTAATAACGGTTCAGCGCGTCGAATACCGGCTGTGCGATCGGCCCGTAGGTGTCCAGAAAGCTGTCGAGCCAGGCCTGGGGCCGCTCTGCCCATTTCCGGGTATCGTCTGCGACCTGCTCGTGCTGGATGGCCAGCTGACGAAGCACCGCAGGGTCGATATTCATGCTTTCCGGCATGATCCATCAAATCCTTTCCACCACCGATAGGACCATTGTCGAGCATTCCCATCCATGGGGGTTCAGTAATCGGGTGCGACTGTGACCTGCGGCTGGCTCGTAACGGTCAACACCTCCGACTGAGCGAAAAATGGATGTCCGGCAATGTGCGCGTGGGCATATACGGCATCGCGTAGACATTGCCGGGTGGGGTCCTCCGCGAGCAGCAATACCAATTCATTGCATCTGCGCTGAAAAGTCAGATCACGCAATACCGAAAATTCCGATGAGGCCCGATGAGACCACTCGGCTCGCAATTCTCCGAGAGCCGACCGCGACACGTCCGATCGGTGCAGCGTCTGCGATGCCGCCAGGAGATCATCGATGTCTCTGAGTTCGTCCCAAAGGCTCGCCCCCACAAGGCCGCGACGTGTCGCGGCCAGAATCTGTTGCCGCGCGTCTGCCACACCGAGTTCTCGAAAAGGACCCGGCCCGGCCTCGGCGACCCTGCGGTGTGCGTCCCAAGCCAGGTCCGCGCACCGTCCGCCGATGGCTTCGGCGGGCACCGAGGCGACGTAGTCGGTTGCTTGCTGTGAGGCGATGAGTCCGAACCGGTCGATCAATTCTGGTTGCGGCGTGCTCAGGTCAAGTTCGGCGGATGCGGCTACCTCGCACGCCAGCGATACGCCACCCAACTGTCCGCGCAGCTTGCGATCGATCGGCAGCGACGAGGCCAAGGCCGACATCCGCGCACCCCGATCATGACCGAATACCGTCGCGAATTCGGCGAGTACGCGTGCTGGATCGGCGATTCCCTCCCATTCGGCCTCCGCAAGCGCCCAGTGCCATGGTGTCGACACCGCGCGCGGCAACAAGAGTCCCGCCGGGATCCAGCCTCTGCCCTCGGTAGAGGCCAGAAAAACGCTGGCGTGGTCGTCCTGTCGCAGCACCGCGACTGCCCACTGCAACCCGGCTACCGATGAGCCTGCCACCTCAAGGACGCCGGCCAGCAATGTCCGTGCCAGTATCAAGTCTGCGTCGACACGGTCGCCCACCAGGTGAGCTGGCGCCGCCGCGGTCACCATCGCTGCTTCGACCGCGCCGCGGACGAGTTCGCGGCTGTCCGGCGCGGCCGCGCCGTCGCCTTGCCGTGGAACGCGGTGCGGCGATTGCGGTTTGAGGTGGGCAGCCGAGGCATCCGACGAGTGGGTGGCCGGCCCGGCCGGCGCACGTGACGATTCCGGTGCCCGCGATTCGGTCAGCGACGCGGGTGAGCCGAAAGGGCCTGCCGCCGAACCGGCCGATGGCGACCTGGCAACGAATGGGGTGACAGCGGCCGAGGCCATACCCCCGGCCAGCGGTAGCAGACCGGGGACGATCAGTGGCTTCGGTTCGGCGGCCGCCGCGTCCGACGGCGCCTGGCCCATGCCGATGCCGGGTCTCGAGCCGGAGCCTGGTGCCGTCAGCACGTCGTGAACGGGCGAGGCATCCGGCGGTTCGTCCGCCGTATCGGACTTCGCGCCCACCGATTCGACCTCGTTCTCGCCGGAAGTCGTTGCAGGCGAGTGCGTTCGCGACGCAGCCCGGCCGCCGTCCACCGTTGCCTGGCCCGGGGTCGCATCAGCTACTTCGGCCGGCTCGGAACGTGATTCAGCAGGCGGGTCCGCCACGCCGCTCGCCGGCGGGTGTGTTGTGACGACTCCCGGCAACGGCGTAACAGCTCCCGACGCTGTGGAAAGCGCCGATTCTCGCACTGGCACAGTGCCATCGGGGCCACCGGTCAAAGGCGATCCGGAGCCTGCCATGGTCTCACGCGACCTGGACTCGTCCGACCTGTCCGCCGCGGAAGCGCGCCGATGCTGATCGCGCGGCGGAGCGGTCTCGCCGTCCCAGCCACGCGTTGTCCAAGGGCTCGGTTGCGCCAACAGGGCTGCGATTCGTTCGAGCCCAGGCAAATTCGCTGGATTGATCACGCTCGCGGAGTTGCGCATCACGTCTGCGATCTCCTGACGAGCGGCTTCGACGAGTTGCACGACCCGCTCCTGCGACTCCAGGCCGCTTTCGCTACCACCAGATTCGTCGATCAGGTCATTCTCCGCCGCGATATCCTTCGTGGTCCGGTCGACGATATCCAGGATTTGGTTGCGCGTCCGGTCGACGAGCACCGCGAAGTCACCGAAGGTGTCGGCCGCGGCAACCAGTGCGTCGGCGAACGCGCGTTGCGTGTGTTGCTGCGAACGCATGTCATCCTTGATCGGCTGCAGGCCAGCACCGAACCGGACCCGGTCATCGAACGCGTTGCGCGCCTGTTCGATTCGCTCCAGGCCCAGAGCAACAGCGTTGTCGCGTGCTACCCGCTCCATCGCTCGCCAGTACGCAGGCGACATAGTGGGCCAGTTCGCACCGACGATCATGTCCCAGTAGGGACCGTCGGGCTCTGGTTCCCACACGATGATCAGCCTGTCCCGGCTCGAGGTAGCTCGGCGGCACCGCGCGCGTCCGCCGCCTCGACCGTGTTCACAACATGCGCTGCGTGTTGATACAACGACTCGGCCCGACGATCACTGTCCGCAACCGCCTTGCCGAACGTAGCCCTGATCCAGTCCGTCCTCGCCGTCAGCGCACGGTCCAGCGCTGAGGCGGCACCGCGATCGGTCACGAAACTGTCGACCGCACGAGACACCGTGCCGTTGACGGCGTCGACGGCACGTGTGAACCGACCTGCCGCGGCGATCACCTCGGACGCTTCGTCCATATCGAGCATGTCGGATCCTGTCTGCCGAGTCGTCCTGGTCAGGCCGTGCTCGCGCCGAATTCGGCTTCCTCCGCTGCCCGGTAACCGGCCTCCGTGGGCAGGTCGAACGCGTCTACCGTGTAGGAGCGGGTGCCGTTGTACTCCATCTCGGCGCGCAAGCCGACCCTGGACTTCATATGCGCGAGCCGGGCGAGCCGTAGCAACTGATCGGCCAGCCAGATATCGCCGTTGTCGCACGCCTCGTCGGTGAGGTGCATCCCGATCACCTCACCGTCCCGGTTGCAGGCGACACCCGCAGTGCGGTCGGCGTTGAAGACCTCGTAGATCCGGCTGCCCCAATCGGGTTCTGCCGCAGCGGCGACCAGTTCCTCGAATTCGATATCGTCAGGATCGGTGGGGTACGTATCTGTCATCGGTCTCCTCCTCGGGCTGTCGGTCGAGTGTCGGATCGGCATTCGGTACGGGCTCTGGCGCCTCGTCCGCCGACTCCAGCTGCGCCACAAGGGATTTCCAGGCGGCGTCACCGACGGTCAGGACTTGGCGCAGGTTCCAGAAGCGAGCGCCGAGGTACAGCTCCCCGGTGCCGTCCTGGTCGACCTCCAGATGGTCCGGTCCGTCGGTCGGAGGGTTGAGACTTATCGTCGTGTTCGGCGGTCGTTTGTCGTCGACATTGACGAGCTCGGTCGCCACTCCCGGCATGAAGCTTTGCCGAATTCTGCGGCTACCCGCGACCGAAAGGCTCGCACAATTGGTGGTCAGCGAGATCTCGGAATTGAGCAGCAATTGCAACACCCAAGCGCGCGCGACGATGTCCGGCCGGTCCGCGTTCACCGCGATCGCACGGATTTCACCGAGATCCACCACCAGCACGGCCTCGGTGATTGTCACACCGATTACCACCAATCGCTTCGGTGAACCGATGGGATAGGGCAGGTCATCGGCCGCGAGGGTCATCACATCCGTCCCCGTGCTCGCGGTTGCTGGATGCGCGTTGACCGCACCGTTCGCAACGTCGATGGTGTACGCCGCGAACGGCTGCGGGGCCCGGCCGGCGACGGCGGCCAATCTGGCCAGGCCCTCATCGTGCAGCCAGCGCACCGTGTCGGCGACGGTAACCCCGCCCTGCTCCGTCATTGCGGTTCCACGAAGTCGGCCGGATCCGGCACGGTGTCCATGACCACCCGGTACTGCCGTGCCGCATCGGCGGTGCTTTCCTTGATCGCGGCCATGATTTCGGTGACGAGTTCCTGGCTAGTGAACCGATTCGTCGTGCCCGGCGCCAGATACAGCCCGGTCAGCCGTCCCATGGCGTCGACCTCCGGGATGATCGCGCCGCTCGGTGACGGCCTGCGCGCGCGAATATTGTCGATGTTCTCGCGTAATTCGGCGATCCGATGACGTAGATCGCGTGCGGCGTCGAGGGCCGCTTGCACGTCGGGATGGATGCTGCTCATGCGCTACCTCCGGATTGGGATGGAGCCTGTGCGGGGTTCGGGGTTGCGGGCGTGACCGTCGGCGCGATCGACGGCCGCTCCCCGATCACCTGCTCGGTGTGCGGAGTGTCGTCGACATACATCAGCCGATCGGGATGCCAGGCCACGACGCGGTTACGATCGCCCGTGCCACCTGCACCGCCCATCCCTGGAGCCATCGGCATGTACGGCATCATCGGCTGACCCGAGCGTTGAGCGGCCGCCTGCGCCGATGCCGTCGACAACGGCTCGATCACCGAAGCACGTTGGGCGAATGAAGAATTCGCGGTCGCGGGTGTTCCTGTCACCGGAGTGACCGATGGCATCGGGGCGACGTTGAACGTGCTCGGAGCGGCGGTCGACGAAGCGACATCCGGGATACCCGCGCTGACGTCCGACGGGGCGCTGATATCGCTGACGGATGGTGCTCCGGAATCCGCGTAGTCGGCGTAGTCCGGCAAACCGTCGTAGGAGTCATAGCCGGTCTCGGTCGGATCGTTTGCGGCATTGAGGGATTGGCTCAGCGGCGCGGCCGAGGCCAGCGTGCTCATCAGCACGGGGAGCAACGAGGACAGCATGCTCATGTCGGGGCTGCCGCCGCCGGTGCCGCCGGCCGCGGCGGCCGTTGCGCCCATGGCCGAATTGCTTGTGACCGGCGCGTTCGCGCCGACCGCTGTGGAATACCCGGTGATGGCGTCGGACGAACGGGCGTTCTGTTCCTGGAATTCGGCGAGTGCCTTCTGGGTACGCACCTCGTTCTTGGATCGCATCGCGGCCACGAGTTCCTTGCGCGTGGCAATGATCTCCTCCGGCGTCGGATGCTTGGCCTTCGCTGTATCGAAGGCCGAGCGGTAGTGGTCGACACCGTCGGCGAGCTCGTCGAATCCACCGGCGAGCCGGCTCAGCCAATTACGCTGCCGATCAAGGGATTCCGCCGCCGCCGTGCCGACCGGCGTCCAGTTGTGCAGAGTCTTCCCCGCGCCGTCGAGTTCGCCCGTCGTGTCCATCCGGAGGCCGCGGCCGAAGTGACGGAGTGCGTCGGCGAAGCGACCGGCAGGCCCCGTCCCGGGTCCAGCACGCAATTGCCGCGCGAAGGTCAGCGAGTCGACGGCTTCCGCAGAGCCCGACGGCCCGGCCGGTGGCTCCCGCGGGGTGAATTGCAGTACTCCCCCGACCGGATTGGTGACCGGGTCACCGCCGGCGCGACCGATCGAGCGAGCGTTCTCGTCGTCGGTCGTGGCGTAGTCCACCGCGGAACCGCCGACGTGGTGCGCGATGCTGTGCACCTCGCCGAGCGAGCCGAGCACGCCGTTGATCAGGGCAGCTGTTCGAGTGTTCAGATGGGGGACATAGTGCACGGAAATGGGATCAGCACCCGCCGGGGTCACCCATCCTTTCGGTATCGCCGTTCCGGTCTCGCGCACGTGCGACGCCAGCCTCGACGCGACCGCGACCAGCTCCCCGGGATCGACATTCAGTGCCATCACAACCTCCATAAACGCCCGATCACGCCGACGTCACGGCCGGCATACTCGTGGACGGATCCCCGGCCTGCGGCGCGGCAACAGCCGGCTCACCGGATCCGGTGAGTTCGATGCCGGGTGGGTGCGCGAAGCCGAGGAAGTCGCCGAATTCACTGCTGTTGCTTGATGTCTCCGTCGACGGCGACGGCTTGCCCTCGCCGGATGTCGCTGCTGCTGGCGATTGCGCATCGTTGCCGGCCAGCAGGTCTGCGAGCGACTGCTTCTTGCCTTTCACGATGACCTCGAGCGTGCCGCCTTGATCGGGACCGAACACGACCAGCAGTGCCGTATTGCGGTCCCAGATCGCGACATCGCCGGTCATCAACTGGTTGGGATCGACACGGTCACCGATCTGCTTGTTGTCAGACCATTTCGCCTTCGTCGACTTGTAGGCATCCTGTGCGTCGGTCGCGCCATGGTTGGCGAACGCCGCGTCCAGGGCTTGCGCGACCGCTGCCGATACTCGTTGAGAACGAGTTTCCGGCGGTGGGTAGGTGTACAGCACGCTGCCATCCGCGGCCGGGATCCGGGCTGGGGCCGGGGTTCCCGACTGCGATGACGACACGTTCGCCGCCGTACCGGCTTGTTGAGCGGGTGAAGCGGAAGTGCCGTTGGTCGTAACGGGTGTGCCGTTGTTCGTCCATGGCGTCGACGGAGACTGGCGGGTGGCCTGCGGCTGCGCCGGAGCCGGCGGTCGTTGCGCCGGTGGCTGATCGATCGGTGGACGCCGATCCATCGGGTTGTCGCCGTTGAGCCTGCGCATCATGTCTTGTTGGGCAAGCTGATTCATCAACGAGTTCGGGTCCATGCCCGCGCCGAACGGCGATGAGGACGGCATCATCGGGGCGGACACCGGAGGGTTCGTCCCCTGTCTGGTGATTTGGTCGATGGCTCGTTGCAGATCCGAATCGAGGTTGTTCGGCGGCTCAACGCCGGTCGGCTTATCGAGCCCGTTCGGGTTGCCTGCCAGCTTGTTCAGGTCATCGGCAGGAGGGTTCTGCGGTTTGTACAGATTCGGATCGAGCGGGTTCGGGTTCGGCTGGTTGGGATTCGGCAGGTTGGGATTCGGATTCGGGTTCGGCAGATTCGGATTCGGCTGCTGTTTGAGGGCCGCCTCGAGCGCCGCCAGACGCTTCTCGGTGCCATCGACTCCGTCGGTGCCCTTATCGAAGTTGTCCTGAATTTTCGTGGTCGCCTGCGCAATCAGATCGAGGAATACACTATCGAGTGTTTCGCCCCCCGCCGGGTCTACCATGATTCCGGACACGACCTGGTTGATCGCCTTGATGAGTTTGCCGATATCGTCCTGTCCGTTCTTCTTGATCTCAGTCAGATCGGAAATAGCCGAGACCATGTCGGTTTGCAGTTTGTTGAAACGGTCGGATGCGGTGCCGATGCGGGCGACTGCGTCCTGATAGGCGGTGATAGCAGCGGATTGCTGCGCACCCTCTAGCCGCATAGGGCGTACCGCCGGGACGTCCATATGAGGCACGTCCTCTGGCTTCTTCATGTAGCCGTAGGATTTATAGACGGCGACCATCCAACTGGCCAGCGAATCAGTAGCGCCAGAATACCAATTCTTGAGCTTGGGGCTCAGCTTGACCGGCTGGGCCAGAAAGCCGTCCGTCGAACTAGCCATTGTGCCCCACAAATGGCGCGGTGCCGAAAAGATCCCCGGCGGCGGCGGCCCCTGCCCACTCCAGATCGGGCGGCACAACCACCGCGCCAGGGACACCTCCGGCGGGGATGCCAGGGCCGGGGCCCGAAGGTTTGGCGGGATCTGAATCTGGTTCCGAGGCCTCGACCGCTGCTACCGACCCCAATGCCCTAGTCAGCCTCATACCGATACCATTGTTGGGGAAAGCTGTTTGTGCACCCTTCAGAGCGTCAAGGCCTTTTGGAACTTTTTTGGCAGCGTCATCGACTGCAGCCTGGCTATCTTTGACGGCTTTTTCGGCGGTCTTCTTCTGCGTTTCGGCGTCGGTCAGCTTCTTCTGCGCTTTGGCTCGCTTAGCGACATCCGCCGGATCTACTTTATTAAGATTTTCGGTAGCTTGTGCCACTTTATCCGTCGCTGTCGATAGATCATCTTTGGCGGTAGCCAGTGTGGCGGTGTTCGTTTTCAATTTGTCGAGGAAAGGCTCAGCTTTGCTGATGTACTTCTTCGCGATATTGGATGAAGCGCCTTTTCCGATGAGCTGGGCAACACCTGTACCGGCGCCCCCACCCACGGCGCCGGAGACGGCAGCGGTACCGAGATGCTCGAGATCGCTATGTCCGTCAACAAGTTCATTGAGAGCGCCACCGACGGCACCGCTGCCTGCCCCGACAAGGAGCTGTTTTACCACTCCTGCTTTCTTACCGATAAGCATCGTGGCAGCGAGGTTTACAGCGGCCCCCATAACATTGTCAGACACGTGATCTCCTTATGCCGAAACCGGGATGGACTCTGGCGTGATCGAGACAGCACTCGATGCGCCCTGGCCGGGCATCGGAATCTCGATACCTCGTGGATGGGAAAAGCCGTCGAAGACGCTAGAACCTAGTTGCTTCCCGATCGTTTCGTCGTCGAATGGCCGCAGCGTGCCGTCGATGATCACCTCGGCGGAGGTACCCGCGTCACCACGGAAGACAGCCATCAACGCCAGGTGCCGGACGCCGGTCTCGTCGACCCATACCGCCACGTCACCGGTATTCAGCTGGTTCGGGTCCACGCGTTCGCCGATCTCATCGCCAGCGGGTAGCGGGAGTGATGTCATGGCATAGGCCGCACGCGCGTCGGTCCCCGCCGTATTGCTGAATGCAGCACTGAGGGCCTGCCGGACAACCACCGAAACAATCTGGAGGCGGCCATCCGGGAACATGTATGGCACGCCCTTTTCGTCGGTATCCCGCGCATGGATCGAAGCGCTAACTGGACTCCCGGTAGATTTCCCGGCCTTGTCGAGTGCCGCCGACTGTTGTGTCGTCGAGGGTGGCGCAGTCGTGCCAGACGGGGGTTGCGCTGCGCCGTCTCGGATCTGGCCGGTCGATACTCGCCGATCGGCAGTGCGCGCATGATCGGACACCGCGGGTTTTCGCGTGCCGGAATCAGCCCTCGCCGCGGGCTGCCGCAGCTGCATGGGCAGCCCGTAGTCGCCGAACCCGACCGGCACTGCGGACCCGGTCGGCAGTGCCGATGGCGTGCTCGGCGGCGTTGCCGGGTTCGCAGCTGACATGACCGACGGAGAAGGCGTGGACACAACTGGCGGAAGGACAGACGTAGATGCCGGGTCAGCACCGATCACTGCCTGCTCATTGCCGGCGTGCGAACCGACATCCTCCCATTCCCAAGGCTTGGGCAAGGGTATGGAATCGGCCGCGAGGTTTACGGCCGTGTCACGGGGTGCGTTGGGATCCCCCGACGCCAGGACCGCAGGCGGCGGTTGCTTCGGGTCTCGCTGTGGATCTTGCTTCGGATCCTCGCCGAGCGATGGCCCGGGATTCTCGTTGGACGAGGGCTTCTGCTCGTCGACCGCGGCAGCGTATTCCTCTGCTTTGTCGGCCAGGCTCTGCATGATCTTCGAAGAGGCTATTGTCACCGAGGCGATGAGAGTCATTGCCAGGATATCCTCGCTCAACGCGCCATCGCTGTCGGTGGGTATGGCATCGGGAGTCCACTCCTTTGCCTCTATATATTGCCCGATCTTGCCCATATCGGCAGGATTTGTCTTGGCCCATTCGGCGAGTCGATTGATCAGGTCGCCGATCTGCTTTCGCCCGTCTTTCGAGAGATCCGCCGCCCTTTCGATAACGGTCGCCACCGCACCGTCAGCGTCACAAATTTTCTGGTAAACGTCTTCCAATGAAGCGATCAGTTGCGAATAATTGGCAATTTGCGCCAGCTCAGCGCCCTTGATCGCCGGAATCGCCCACAGATTCTCGGGCCGGTCCGGTTTCGGACCCGACCCGAGGCATGCCCAGTTCCCCATCAGCAATTGGTACACCGGCGGGTCGTAATGTGCTTGCGCATTACGCGAAAACTGCACTCCATCCGGCATATGGTTAGGATCCGGCATATATACCAGCGGCATGTCCGGTGGAGCAGTTTTCGGTGAGATGGGAATCGTCGGAATCTCCGGATACCCGGCTATCTGATGAAAGAAGTCTTCGATCATGCCGGGCGCGTCGATGGCCCGCTTCGGCCCGAACCCCGCGCTGATCATCCCACCGAGACTGTGCTCCATCGGCTCCTGAGCACCTCGCCACGCATTAGGCAGCGCGCCGCGGACACCGTTGTTGAACAAACCGCGAGCCCCGCCTGTCGCGCTCGCCTTTGTGAGCCCGATGCCCCCTTTGAACGCTGTCTTGAAACCCAGTCCGCCCACCCCGCCACCGATCAAACCGCCCGCGGCCCCTAGCCCGACCCCTTCCACCACCGCACCGAAGTCCCAGTCGTGCTCGATGCCGTTGATCACGCCGCCAACCACTCCACCGAGGAGCGCGGCGCCCACCGGCCCACCGACCGCGAATCCGATCGCGCCCGCGGCAAAACCGATGATGTCGCCGAACAGACTCATAGCGGTTGCCTATTCGGTTCCACGACAACAGCCATTCGGACATTCCTTTCCCGTCCGAATAATTGTCGATGATTCCCACCGATGGGAACCGTGCGCGGTACATACACGTACGCGCGGTCGATCGGAGCCTACGAGATTCGCTCCCAGATCGCGCGCTTCAGGACATAGTGTCTGCCCAACCCGTGCAGAACAGCACCCTCATCGGTCCGGAGATCGGCGTCGCAGCCCTCCTCGACCAACGTTCCAGTGACTTCAAACGCAGCATACTGGTCGATCTCGTCCCATTCCGAAAGGCCCTCGATATACACATGCGAATCCACACCGCATCGGAGAATCGCGCCACCGGCAGTGTTCTCGGCGATCCCGAACAGAGTTGCGAGTTTGTTGACGTAGTCGTCGAGGTCCATCATGAAATCATATCCGGTACAGAGATTGATGTTGCCGATAACATCGGTATCGTGCCCCCTGATAGGTTTCGTCAAGTAGCATCCTTGACGAAAACGATACAAATAACCGAGCTGTCGAAACCTGAAGAGCTGGCGAAGAATTTTTCTTGAGTGCTCTGAAACACTTTCATCGGATCGGCCGGAGGCGGACCGTCTCCGATGAATACCCTACTGTCGGAATGATTAGCATGCCACCAATTGCCAGTCCCCTCCTCGTACAGACCATAGTCAAAGTTCACATAACCTGGCTTTCCTTCGAAATGATCTCCGGCATATCTACCTGACCAGTACGGGGAACCGGCTTGAATCTATTCGGATTTGGCAAATCAGTGGCCCTGGATTCGAATCCGCCACGCTTCCATATGAGATCCCCCTCCCGTCACGCACCAGTTCCTGCCCTGACCAGAAGTGCTTCGAATACCTTATGAGCTTCCACTCCGATGGATCGGAAGACGGCAAATAATGATCAACACCCCGCAACTGCGCCAAGTCGGGATCTGCTTTTACCAGTCGCATGAAGTCCTTGACATCGGCGGGCCCGGCAGCCAAGATATCACGAAACTTCTCGACGTATATCGAAGTCCTCTCGAAAGTGAGCGTATCGCCCGAGATCCTGGCAGCAACGCGCCCGGCCTGCAGCTCCTTGATATCCCCCTCGGCAAGGTCTACCCATACTTTTCCGGCCTGCACTCGCGCGTTATCCAAGTTAGCCATCGCGTACCTCAGGTAATCAACCGCGCCCCTTCGCTTTCCATCGCGGCCCACTGTCGTCCAATTTACCCCTTCCTTCTTAATCACGTCCTCCACCTGGCTGATCTCCCCTCGCCACCACATCGCTTCTTTGTTGACGATCTCGCCCGGAGCCAGCAATTTCTCTACGTTTTGGAGCTCCACATGCGCGGCCGGGTCGGCAAAAGCCAAGTTCATCGGCGGCACCGCGCCGACTTTCAGCTGGCCGATGCGCACCTTGGTGATACCGATACAGCCTTGACTCAGCACTCTACGTTCCTCGAGCGTCATCCGCCGACCATACTTACGCTCCCACATCGTGATGTAGTCGTCGACCACATAGCGTCGCTGCACCTCCGGAGGGCCAAAAGGATCGATACCATCGCGACTGCTGAGAGGATCTGTCGCTACGCGAACAGACCCGTGCGGCTGGTGCCCGTCTCTGTTCTCCCGAGACGCCTCCGGATTTCGCTATCCGCCCCATCGAGGCGACGAACTGCTTGCAGGTCGTCGACTAAACCGCTCCATCTGAAATGCAGTTCCCCCACAGCACGCCGATTCAGCGTTCCAGCAGATCGTCCCGCATCTTCCGAAGCAACTCGCCCGACAATCCCGTCATTACCCACGGCTTCGGTCGGACAGTGCGTCAGACGTGGCCGCGGACCGACCGATACCAAGACCACGGCTGGGGTTAGGACGACCTACCAGCGGCGAATCTACGACCATCGGGTGGCCTGGTAACCACGGGGTAGAGGGATTACGTGCACTCTGCCGCCGGGCTGGGGCGCCTCGACACATCGGCCGTTTCCGATATACATGACGACGTGTGTGGGGCTTCCGCCATTGAACTGCGCGTCCGGGAAGATGAGATCGCCCGGGCGGATATCCGCGGGCTGCACCTTGGGTAGTTGCCGGTATTGCTCGCGTGCCGTGCGCGGGATCTTTCCGCCCGCCGCTGATGCCGAGTACTGCATGAGACCGGAACAGTCGAAGCTGTTCGGGCCCTCGGCTCCCCAGACGTACGGATCGCCGACCTGAGCGAGCGCCACGGAAACCGCCTTCTGCGCTGCGGTCGTCGCGGTCCTCGAACTGCCCGGTGCGACCTTTCCGTTGATGTTGTAGAGATACTGGGCGGTGAGCCGGTTGATGGCGTTGGCAGTATCGGTGGCGGTGTCATGGGTGCCTGTGACGATGGTGTGGGCTTTTTGCAGGGCGGCGGCGAGTATTTGGTGGACTTTTTGCTGTCCCGCTTGGGTAAACGCCTGTGGCCCCAAGGCGGCGAGCGCGGTGTCGACCTCACGAAGAAGCGAGGTGACCGCGTTGTTGTCGACCTTGCTGGTGCCGGCCAAGCCGGTGATGTAGGTGGCGAGTTCGTTGTCGAGGTTAACGAAGGCGGTCGCGGCGTTGTGCTGGAAGCGTTGGCGGGCTTTGACCGCGCTGCTGGTAGAGCCCTTGCCGCTGGTTTTGATGCCCAACTCGCGGCGAAGCGCTTTTACTTCGGGGTCATCGCTGGGACTGTCGCCATAGGCGGCCTCGAGTTGCTTCAGGACCGCTATCGCTTGTTGCGCCTCGGGCGTCAGCCCGCCGGCGGTGTTACCGGAATTGCCACCGTTCGCCGGTGCCGAGGCAGAGTTCCCGCCGCCGCCCGCAAGGCCCGCGATCGCCGAGGCGATCATCGGCAGGGCACTCAGCGCCATCGCTCCTGCGGTGAGCGCGACGGGAGCGAACCGTGCGATGGTGTCCGGGTCCAATTCCGGCAGACCGCCCGCATCCGGCGGCGGTTGCGGGGCAGAGTCCGGCTCGGCCGGCGCCTCCGTTGGTGGCGCCGACTCTCCTTGTTCTTGGGGCGTGGGCTGGTCCGGCGCTGGTGAGGTGTAGGTCGGCACGTAGGCGTCGGTTGACGGTGGCGCACCAGGCGAACGGTCGCGTGCGGTCGATGGTGCCGCTTGCGCAGTACCGGAAGACGGTGTTTCCGAACCGTTCCCGCTGCTGGCCGGAGCGGGTGGACCGGTAAGGGCGGGCGTACTGTCGGCACGTGGACGCTGCTGCTCCGACTTATCCGACCACGGTGTGGCGGACCGCGAAGCAGCGTCGGTATCAGCATCATTGGCCGCGCCGTCGGCTTCGGCATCGACTTCGCCCGGTGACACCTGCGCGTTCGTCATGGCCCACCGCCTAACACTCGCTTCACGCGAACGTCACCGGTTGTCGGCAGCGGTGCCTCGGCGAACTGCCGGGTTCCCGGATTTCCCGTGACCACTGTGTTCGTGGAGACGGCAACGCCGACCCTGGTCGGCGCGAAGGTCCGAGTATCCCAATCCCAGAAGACCAGATCGCCCGGCGACACCGCGGCGGGATCGACCCGCACGCCACACGCGGCCTGCCCCGAGAGTCTTTCCGGCAGCAGGACCACAACCGGTTCCGCAGCGGGATCGGCGGGCTGACCACACCACCGTGGCGCGTCACCGGATCGAGTCTGGAGATCAGCCGATGGGCCGATGTGATCGCAGCGACCCGTCAGTGCCGCAGCGGATGCTGCGTAAACGACGAATCGCGTCATTGCTTCCGGACTGGTCACGCCCACGCCGTTGTCCGGAGCAGCGGTTCCGGGAGCTGCGGTAGCTGGGTTCGCCTGCGCCAATGCGAGTTCCCGCGCACAGTCGACAGCCACACCCCGGTTGGCAGTCTGCCGGGGTGGGCCCTGCAGCGGAGCAATCCACATCGCTGAGATGCATGCTCGGTACCACGGGGGAATCTCCGTGTCGTCGGCCGCAGCTGCCAGCGATGCGTACGGATTCGCGGTGGACAACGGCACTGAGCTGCCCGCACTGTCGGTCGTCGGCACTCGGCTCGTGGTAGTGCTCGAACCCACGGTCGCCGAGATGTTCGGATCCTGTCCGACCGCTGCATCACATTGGTCGTGAAAGATTTTCGCGCCGGAGCTGTTCGGCGGAATGAGCGCGACGATCAGCGCGAGTGGGCTCCCTCCGCAGCAAACGAAGATCATTATTACGATGATCGGCCATGCTCTGACCCGCTTCTTCGAGGAGGTGCGACCGATAGGCGGAATCATCAGTTACGCCCCGGTCTCAAATAGTCGTCGACGTCTTCCATTGCCGCGCCCCATCTGGCACGCGGTATATTGCGCGGATCGGGGGGTGTGACGGTGTTCATCGATGTCGTCGGGATGTCGTGCAACCAATGACTTGTGTTGGTAGCTGCGGCGATTCGAGCCCTGGCCTCACGCATCAGTAGCGCATTACGCGGATCGTCTACGGCAGCATTGACAGCCTTCATAACATTGCCGGATTCCTCGTTGGATATCCACTTCATCATCCGCGAAGCCCCGATTTTATCGATACCGGCCAACTCCG
Source organism: Nocardia sp. NPDC006044 (assembly GCF_042871115.1). NCBI lineage: Bacteria > Bacillati > Actinomycetota > Actinomycetes > Mycobacteriales > Nocardiaceae > Nocardia > Nocardia sp. NPDC006044. The sequence goes on along the minus strand of NZ_JBIAID010000001.1, from coordinate 495,101 downwards.
CCCTGAGGCGTTTGCCGCGCGCCTTGTCGATATCGGGATGATCCTTGACGAGAGCATTAAGGCTTTTTCCATCTGCGATACCTTGGACCACTCTGATGATGTGTTTGGAGTAATAGTCATCATCTTGAGCGAGATATTTCTGGACAAAATCCCGCTCCCTAGGCGCAAGGCGAACGTTGCTACTACCGTTAGCCCGCTGATACATGAACGCAGCACGCTGCAAGGACGCATAATCGGCAGCAACCTCGATCGCCGTCCCGCCTCTTTCTCCGCGCGCGAGACTGCTTGCCGAGGTATGCGCACGATTCATCGCGGAGACCACGTGAGCTATGTGTCGATATGCCCCGGGATTGGTGTCAGCGTTGCCGTCGATAATCCCCCAAGAGCGATCCAAATGAAACATGGCCCTATCGTTCGTCATACCGGCGCCGCGCAGCGCACCCCATGCCGCATCTGGGGGTATGCGGGCATCATCCAATCCGAGCAGAGCGGCCGCGATTCCCTGAAAAGTGTCTAGCCCGCCGTAACTTTCGGCGGCATGCCTAGCCGAACGCGCGAATAGTTCACGATCCGAGACCGACTGTGTCCACCAACCATTCGGACCGGCCAGCCCCGGTATAGCCTGGGCGGACCACCATCCCGTGTTCGCGGCCCGTTCCAACCGCGCAAACGGACGAAACGGCGTCCGCATTCCCACGGCGAGCTCGGTCAACGGCGAATTGGCCAGCACACTGAACGCAGCGAGGCGCGAAACCAGCCCACTGCCCGACGAAGCTGGAAGCGAATTCGCAAGGCCTATAACACCCATCCCCCCACCGCCCCCGGAAGCACCTGCTGCGGCAAAAACGCCCCCCGCTTGAATCGACTGCCCGATCCGCTCGGCGATCGCCAGGGTAGTTTTGGTCATGCGGCTGTTCATCCGCTTCAATTGCACAACACCGACACACAGAACTATCACGCCGATTATGAATACTTCGATGACATTGCCACCGGCCTGTCCGAGCATGCGACCCAGGAATAGGGTGTATGCGGCAAGCAGCACCACATTCGCACACAACCGAACCCCAGCCACCCCGGTGTCTACCAGCCTACGCACCATTGAGGTCTGTGTGACCCCGTAGATGAATCCGCCGAACGGAATATCCCAAAAAAGGAAGACGGTACCATTATAGATAACATCTGCCGACGCCCACATTATTCGGAACGAGAACACGGTCGCGAAGTAGATCACCACGATGCCGACGATCAACAACAGTAACCCTGCCCCCAATTGACCAACAGATGGCCGGTCGGTGGCGGCCCCGGCTGCCGGGAAACAACTCTTCAACCCGTTCCGTACAGCTTCCTCGTCACTGGCATTCATCCCGGCGGTCCACACGGCCTTGCACGCAGGCCGGTCATCAATGACATAACCGAAATTCCATACCTGTAATGGATGGCGCGCGAAGTTGTCCGCCAATTGCGTCTGCAAGGAAGCTGTCAAGGTTCTGGGCTTCGGGTGGTTGTCTCCCAACAGTCCGGCCGCGACGGAGACCCCGACGTCACGCCCCTGCGCCAGGACACCCTCCGACGAGAGCACCTCGGACATCGGATGTGCCAGCAGTATCGGACCGAGAGTCGAAACGACGATCATCATCACCACCTGAGCTGCGGCCTTGGCCACCAGGCCGCGGGTGATGAACCAGCCGACGAAGACGGCGCCTATGGCAACACCCGCCCCAACCATCGCAGGTAACGGCACCTGGTGCGTCAAGCTGTCGACGACGCCGGTCACAATGGTCCCGAACCTGTCCATCCACGCCAGGCTGAGGGTGGCGCCCATCAACCAGATGGCAGTTGTGACGATGACCAACCATCCGGCCAGTTCGAGATCTATCACCAATGACATCGCCAAATTGCCTGGATTGAGCAGGCCACCGAGCGGTCCGCGATCGGTGACGAACATGTAGCTCGACAACGGCACGCCCGAAGAGTCCGTGACGCCCATCCAGCTCAATCCGCTGTTCACCATGCCGGTCGATCCGGCACCTGACCCGCTGGCCGGCACCGCGGTAGCTACTGCACCCACCACACCTGGAAAGACGAACAAGACGAACAAGACGGCCAACACCCAGGCCAGACGATGGCGTCGCCGGGACTCCGCGATCCACGCTCGGCACCGGCGTCTCACGGTGCTCGGCCGCCATCGATCCGGATCCCACATCAGCGCCGCGACCATCAGGCGGTCGAGGGTGGTCACGGCACTACCTCACGCTGACGAGCCTCGACCCGGCTACCGTTGCCTGCCGTCGGTGTGCTGGTGATCGCTGCGGCGCGATCGGCCCGTGCCGGGCCGAACACTTTGCCGCGACCGATCCTGCTCAACGCGTCACGCATGAACATCTCTCCGCGGCGCTCGTCGGGTACCTGCCGGCCGGGACCGCTCGGCGGGGAAGTCTCCTCCCGCAGTACCTGGAGCAGAAAGGGCGACTCGTCCAAATCCACCCCCAGCCATTCGAGGCTGTTACGGGCAAGCGTTTCGTCACGTTGACGGAAGACGAACCGGTTGGGGATCAGATTGTGCGCCGCCCCTTGGAAATCCGTGCCCGGATCGTGTGAGGCCAGCCCGATCGCCGCCAAATGCTTACGGCCATCGCGACTGAAGTCCGAGATGACGGTCGCACCGACCTGGGTCTGGGTGAAGTGATGTGCCTCGTCGCCGACCAGCAACCCGAATCTGCCGTTGTCGGACAGGAACGCTTCCCTGGCGGCAACGCCGACCAGCTCGTAGAGCGCCGTGCCGAGCCGCTTGGTCAGCGGCAACCGGTTGTACAGGTGCGGGGTGGTCAATTCCTCCGCTGTCGGCAGCGCCAGTTTGTGCGTCCGGACGACCGTGGCGGGGGCATCGAGTCGCAGCGGCGGCAGCTTGGCGTCGAATAGGACGGGCACCCGATCGACGACCGTGCCGAGCCGGGCCGCAAGGTCCGCGTATTCGTCGCCGTCGCCGGCCCTGTCGCGCAGACCCCGTACCACATTGATGAAGTCGATCAGGCTCCGAATGCGGTGTTCTGTAATACCTTTCGGCGTCAACAAGTTGCTGGCCGCAGCGCCGGCACCCGAGGTAGGCGACAGATCGAGCAGCGGCAGAATCGAGTCGAGTGTTCGCTCACCGGCGATCCGCGGTTCGAAAAGCCGAAGCGGGTCGAGTGACACCGTGGGATCCGCGAGATCGATGACGACGGCATCGTCGATGGATGCGGCGAAGTGTTCCCACTCCCCCACCTGACTGCGATCGATGGCCAGGAACTGACCACCCATATCGTGCACGAGCACCGCCATCAGCTTCAGGAAGAAGGACTTCCCGGATCCGAGTTCGCCGGTTACGGCGAACGAGGCCGAAAGATCGTGTAGCGCAGCCTCCATGATGCCGAAATGGATCGGTTCGAAATGACCGGACAGCAGGTTCACCCCGATCACCGGGCCGCTGTCGTCGCCGATCTGACTGGTCGTGAACGGCACGAACCCCGCCCACATGTCGGACGGCACGATGTGTGCGAAGTCATCGAACGCACGGCGAGCGGGGCTTCCGGGGACGAGCATCGACCACAGGTCGACCTGCGCGCCGACCGGAGCGGTCAGCTCGATCTGGAATCGCTTGTACCTGCGCTTGAGTGCATTGACCGCGTCCAAGGTGGTGTCCCTGGAAGGTCCACCGACCGCGATGACGGTGGTGAAGGAGACCTCGGATTCGCCGCCGTTGACCTCGAAATGATTGTTGTACTCACCCAGCATCTGTGCCTTCGACATCAACGTGTTCTGCGCGAACGACACCTCCTGGTCACGCTGATCCATCTGCTCGCCGAGCCGGCGCAAGTTCTGTTCGTTGTTTTTCAGCACCGCATCCGCGGGTTTGGTCGATACCCGGATGCCCCAGTCGACCGTGACATCGCCGACCCCCTCCAGCACACTGAGGAACTCGCTACTTCCGGGAAAAGCCATGCCCGCGTAGGGAAACGAGTGCGGCGTGAGCATTGCCTGGTACGAAGGCATGTACGCGTAGTCCGGCTGCACGATCTTTACCACCGGTACGAAGGACGGCCGGATGCGCCGAGCGTTGTCGGCCTGAGCACCCTCGTCCAACGCAGCCGAGCGAAAGACCGCCGACGTCGCGTCATCGAGCGTGCCGACCCTGGTCGGCGCTGTCGGGTCACCCGCCGCGCCACGGGACAGATAGTGCTCCCACAGCCACTGGAACATCGCCGCCGGCACCGGAACCGGGTCGAAATCACCGCCGATGCGCGACAGGATCTCGTTCGCCTTGTCCAGGTACCCAGCCTGATCGGCACGCGAAAGCGCGGTGGCGTCGAGCGTTGTCGTGCTGCCGCGCCACATTCTCGATATTGCCGAGATGCCAGAGTTCGCCGCCCCCACCGGGATCGACAGTAGAAAGATGCGAGTCTGCGGCACGATCGCGCAGACCCTTTCGTAAGAGGCGACAACCTCGTCGGCGTAATCCTCGCACTCGTCGAGATCTACGCCCTCCACCATCTTGGTCAGCACGTCGAGCGTGTTGAGCCGGGCTTGGATGCCGAGCAGCAGCGAGCCGCTCGGCAGGTTGTTGATGAGCGAGTGATGAGCGAGCCGCACGTCGAACTTGTCGCCGGCTTTGCGCAAGCCGTATCCGAGCGGGTTGACGAAGTACGTAGCGGTGACCAGACCCGCATGCGTGAATTGCAGATTCCCGCGGATCGCGGCGGTTGGCTGGAGATCCCGTCCGAACACCGGCGATCACCGTCCTGCGACTGCGACGCCGGGCACACTGCCGTTCATCCGTGCGGTGAGATTTTCGCCGCTGCCGAGCAGCGATCGAATGGTCGCCGATTCCTCGATCGGCGCGTGTCCAACCTCGAAAGGTGACTCCGGCAAGATCAACGCGATCGTCTCCTCGATGAACAAGGTCTGGCGCGCGGATTCGGCGTCGATCGGCACACCCGAGGCCGAGACCGGTTTGCGAACAAGGACTACCCGCGCGATCCACAGCGCGCGGGAGACCATCCGTACCCCCGTGTAGGGCACAAGTCCCAGCGCGAGGACGGTCAGGCCCGTCACGATGAGCCCGGACACAAACGTGATCGCGGGATTGATCGGTATGGTCATCGCAGCGATCGAGGTGGCGGCCAGCAGCAGTCCGAAGGCGCCGACCTGTGGCAAGGTGTACGGACCGAAGGGTAGTTTTTGACCGTTCTGTGCTTTGCCGATCATCGTGGGGACACGTTTGATCGGCGTGAACACCTTGATCACCATTGTCATCGATACCCACCGATGGGGTAGTCGGGGACGAAAGTACTGACGTCATATCGTGCGTAATTAATCAGCGACGGCAGAATCCACAGTACGACGCCTGCGAGAATTGCCGAAGCGGCCACCGTAATAATTCTGGCAGCGGACAGTTTCGACTTCGCCGCCTCCGCGATCAGCACATAGGTCGAGACGAGCCCGACGATAACCAGTCCGCCGGTCCTCGCGAAACCCGCGAGTACGATCAAGAAGTTGAGCAAATAAGTCATGGGGACCACCCCTCTCGTTTCATTTCTGCGTTGCCGGCGGAATCTGTGCCGTGGTAGTCGGCGCTGCCGTCGCGGAAGTCGACGCACTCGTGTGCGAGTCCTGCTTGCCGACTTCGGCAAGCGGGTTCGACAAAGCAGGTACCGCATCCATCGACCGCACCTGCCATTGCCCGGCGGTGCGCACCATCGTCAGCGGATAGGCGAGCGCGGGCACCGCACCGCTTTCACCCTTGGGCGTGATCGTGGCGAGCACACGTGCGGACGAGCTCTTGGCGCCGCAGTCGGCGGCATCGGCCATGACCGAAACCGAGTCCACTCCGGTGAACGGCGACGGCTGCAGGGCCGTGATGCCGGACTCGGGCGCCACGTATCTGGCAACGTCGCCGGAGCCCGTCAGCAGCGCGCCCAGAAATCCCGAAGCCACCTGGGCAAGTGGGCTATCCGAGCCACACGGGGTCGAGTACGCCGAACGCAGATCGACGCCTCGTCTGGGCGCTTCGACCAGGGCGGGCAATGACAGCGCCCGTAACCGTCCCCCGGCGACCGATACGGCGACACGATAAAAATTGCGCTGGTCGGCACCCGCGGTGCCGGACCTGCCGGCGCGCACGGAGACCGTCACCGACCAGACTTCCGCAGCTGGGCTCGACACCCCGCGGGAAACGTATACGACCATCGGATCGGACACCTGCCTGGCCACCCCCGCCCCGCTCGGTTGTACCGCCGCGGCACCGCTCACATAATCGTCCAACCGATCCTGTTGTCCGGCACCACCACTCACATAGCTAACGACGAACTGTTCCGCGAAGGAACCGGCCAATTGGGCGTGCCCGAAAGTCCGCGCGATCGGATCGTCCGACGGTGGCGGCGGATCCGCCGAGAAGAAACCGGCAATCGCATTCATGCCCCCGAGCACCGCGAGCACGGCAAGCACCGCGATCACGATGTTGTCGCGGCGCCGTCGTGCGGCCATCCGGCGAAGCAATGCTTCGCTCGAATCGTCGCGATCGCCGGTGATTACCTTCACTCTCGAAATGGTAGAGTTCGGGCAAATTTCGAGTTCTTCAGCCGTTCCCACATATGGGGAGGCTTCAGCCAGTCGGGCTACGTTTCAGTCGCCCAGCGCGATGATGATGTAGCTGATCGTCATAACCGATCGGCGAATGTCGCCGACCCGACTCGGCCGGATATCGTAGAGGTTCGTACGGCGTGACCCCATTCGTGATGTGAACCGTTTGCGCGAGTGCGAGTTCGGTGGTCGCGTATCCCGGATAGGGGTAGACGAGCAGCGATGTCGGCAGGTACCTACCGGAATAGTCGAGGGTCCGTATCGTGACACCCTCCATGTCGCCGGACCGAAGCCGCCCGCCCAACTCTCTCAGCCGGTCGCGGTCGTCCGGATAGAAGACATCCACCGGCTCGAACAGATAGTCCCATCGGATCCATGGCGCGGGGTCGGTAAGCCAATGCGAGATACTGACTCGCTCCAAATGAACTACCGCGAGATGAATGCCCGCTCGGCGGTGTGCCTCCCGCAGACCGGTCCGTTCGAGAGTCGGCCACTCCGACGGGGTCTCGTCCGAGGTGATGTCCTCGATCAGCAGCCAGGCGCCCTTGGTGCGGAGGTCGTCGCGGGCCCGAATCGTGATTCGCCACCGACCGGGACGGCCGGACGTCGGGATGATCGTCACCGGGAATTGCAACTTGTCCCCCGGCTTGGGGTCGTACAGCAGATCGAGCACCTCGACGTGCCGGTCGAAGGCGGACATGCGGTGAAAGAGCTCGGCGATCGATGTTCTCGGCACGTACTCCTCCACCGACAGGCCAGGAAGCGATGTGATGCCACTCGGCTGCTGAATCGTCTGCGTGCCGAGATCCCATATCGCACCCACCGCCGGACGCAATGGCGGCACCTGTTCGGCCTCGGTACCGAACCACAGCCGGACCGCGTGCACGTCACCCGCCGGCCCGAGAACGGGCCGGATCAGCAGCCGATGTGGGCCGGAAGCGGTAGGAACGGTGAGGTCGGCTTCGCGCGCTTGTTCGCGCGAAAGGGCGATGGCCTCGATGATCCGCAGAGTGGACAGACCATCGTAGAGGGCGGGCGTCTTGGTGAGCAACCGCTGAAGGGTCCGGTGCAGGCCGACGAAGTCGCGTGGCTCGTCACCCACCGAGGCTATCGACATAGCGTCGGGAGTCAATGTCTCCACAGTTACCCACGGAGTCACAGCGTCATGCCTCGCACTAGCACCGTCCCTCTCACACCGTTGAACACAATTTAATGTACCGCTGAATTGTGGCTCGATCAATATGTGCGCACGGTTACAAGAATTTGAGGCATACGAGGGCCGAACAGCTGGGGCCGTTGACCGTCGCCGGCAAGCCGCTGGCTAAGGTCAGCGCTGCGAGGACATCGCGAGCAACCCCGCGCCCGCCAGCGCACCGAGGTCACCCAATGTCGATGGCACTACTCGCAATCCAGGAAGATAGCTGACCTGGGCATACGTGGCGGCTTCGGCGCCGAGTGGCTCCCACAGCGCCGGGCCGGCCTCAGCCATCACACCACCGAGGACAGCAAGGTCGATGTCGAGCAAGGCAGCCGCCGACGCTATCGCCCGCCCCAGCGCTGTACCCGCGCGCCCGACAGCCGCGACGGCCATCGGGTCGCCGGCTTGCGCCGATGCCACCAGTTCGAGCACCGACGCACCCGCCCAGCCGAGGTTGCGGGCCCAGTGCATCGCCGATTCGCCGCCCGCGACCGCGTCGAGGCAGCCGCGGCTACCGCACCCGCACGGATCATCGAAGCCGGGAACGGGCAAGTGGCCGATGTTTCCCGCGTTGCCCGTTCGCCCGACAACCGCGAAACCGCCGACGGTGATACCACCGCAGATGCGGTTCGAGACGCCTATCGACAGCGAATCCATGACACCGACGGCCGCGCCGATATTCCGTTCGGCCAGGGCCAGGCACACACCGTCCACCGCGAGGTGAACGGTCGCAGCGGGGAACAGACCCTGAACGGCTTCGACTATGCCGAAACCCGTTTGCCACTCGGCGACTTCGGGCGGCGCGACCACTCCGGCGGCCATGTCGACCGGCCAGGCGCAGGCAATACCGACACTTTCGACCTCGCCGCCCTCGGCGGTCTCCTCCAGCAACTTGCGACATTTTGCCCAAGCCGCTTCGATCGGTATCGAACTCGTACGCACATCGTCGGCGTCGACGTCAGCGGCAACTCGCGCGGCCGCGAACCTGGTGGGGGCGATCTCCAACGCCAGCACGGTCATGAGTCACACCGCGGATTTCGCGCCACCGGCGTCGTCATCAGAGCCCACCTGTTCCGGTCGGCTCCAGCGGGCGACCGAGAATGATATGCCGCCGTGGCGCCACCGGCACCGGCCCGTTCCTGACCGGCCGTGGGCCGTTACGGATGATGCGCAGTGGCCGAGTCCGATCGACGGGCGTGGGGCGGTATCGGTCGAGGTCATCGACCACGCGACCGGAGTTGTCGTACCCGACCCCCGCCCAGATCATGCCCCGCGGCGCATCACCACGCTCGATGAGCGACTGCGCGAATTCCCGGCAGCGTGCGATCAATGGACAGCCCTGACAGACCTCGACTGCCAGCTTCCAGCGGTCGGGTGCGCCGACATCGAGATCCCAATCGTCCGGCATGCCTGCGCACGCGGGTCGTGGGGCGGCTTTGGCGGGAAAAGCAGGACTGGCTGCCGACGAGGGCATGCCTTCAGCCAACGGATGGATATAGGTAGAGCTCATGGCCGTCTCCGAGGATGCCGAGGGCGCGTCAGCGTCGTGCGCGCCCATTGGTTCGGGAGGTCATCAGGGCTGCTCAACAGTCCCCGGAAGGCCCGGCGATGAAGGCCGGTACAGGAACGGTAGTCCACTTCCAGCTACTCGGCAAGCATCCGTGCCACCAAATGATGGCTCATTAACGGAGATGTGACGACCTTGTGACCTAATCAGCGGCTCATTTAGTGGTGACTCATTCCCTTGCGGCACGTTTTGTGGTTTGCTTACTACCATGGCCGCAGACGTGGAGTACACCATCGACGAACTCGCGCGCGCCGCCGACACCACCGTCCGCAGCGTGCGCGTCTACCACGAGCGTGGCCTCCTGCCCTCACCCGAGGTTCGCGGGCGGGTCGGCTACTACGGTTCCGGACATCTGAACCGCCTGGAAACCATCAGTAGACTGCTCAGCCGCGGCATGAAGCTGAACGGGATCAAAGAGCTGCTCCAGGCATGGGATCGGGGCGACGGGCTCGGCGACGTCCTCGGCGTCACCGACCAGGCTGCCGCGCGGCCACTCGATTTCCCAGACGAGAACGCGATTCCAGAGCTTCCCGACTACGCGCGCCGTGCGCTGGCAGCCAATACCGACCCGCGGGACGCGTACCGGATGACCAACCCCCGCTGCTCTGATCTGGCGACCCGCCTTGTCGATTCCGGACTCCCACCCGATACCACCTTCCAACTGGTGGAGCGGCTCAGATTCGACTGTGACCGAATTGCGGAGCGCTGCGCCGATGAACTGTTCGACCGACTGGTCGGGCAAGCCGCCGACGGGGCCGACCACACCGGACAGAACCGAGCCAGCGTCGAGGTCGACCTGGCGGTCGCACGCTTGATCGTCACTCGTGCGGCTTCCGAGTTGCTCGACCAAGCCTTCGGCAGGCACGCAGAACGCTACACCGCGCCGGTCGAGCAGCTCACCTCACCGAGGTAGCGCCTCGGGCCTGTTCCCATTGCCGGGAATGAGATCCGCTCGACGAATTGGCGCGCCGGTAGCCTCCGAGGCTCCGTCGAATCAGCTTGTCGTAAGTCAAGCGTTCTCTGACAAGGACTGCAGAACCAGGTGATATACGTAGCTGAAGTCCTGCACGCGCTGAGCAGGAAACCCCGGCGCATCGACCCTAAAAGACATTTGTGGGTCCTCAGTTTGGTTGCGCCGTCGTGCGCGTTGCTGCCGTCACAACTGGTGCTGCGAACCGGCGCCCCGGTGTTCTGGTGGATCGGGCCGATCATTGTCCTGATCGTCGTCCCGGTCTTGGACTGGATAGTGGGCGAAGACGGCAGCAACCTACGCGACGAAGACTACGAGTTGCTGGCCAACGACAGGTACTACCGTTGGTGCACTTTCCTTTTCTTGCCGGTACAGCTCATCGGACTGGTGATCGCCACCTATATGTGGGCCGGCAATGAGCTGAGTACGATCGATAAGTTCGGCCTCGCAGCAACTTTGGGTTTCGTCAGCGGTATCGGCATCAATGCCGCCCATGAACTGGGGCACCGAGTCGAGCGCTTGGAACGTTTGCTGGCAAAGATCGCGCTGGCACAATCCGGGTATGGGCATTTTTACGTCGAACACAACCGAGGACATCATGTGCGGGTCGCCACGCCCGCAGATCCGGCGAGCGCCAGGATGGGCGAATCCCTGTGGGAGTTCTTGCCACGCACCATATTCGGCGGCTTCCGTTCAGCGATCGCGCTGGAAGGCGAGCGACTTGCACGCAAGCACCGCGGCTGGTGGAGCATACATAATCAGATCCTACAAGCCTGGTCGATGACCATCGTCTTGTTCGCCACGCTACTCACCGTCTTCGGTTGGCATGCGTTGCCCTGGCTGTTGCTGCAGGCCGCGATAGGGATCGGTCTACTGGAGACGGTGAACTACATCGAGCACTACGGACTGCTAAGGGCGCGCCGGCCCGATGGCCGATACGCGCGGTGCTCACCGCGCGACAGTTGGAACAGCGACCGACTGGTGACCAACATATTCCTGTTCCACTTGCAGAGACACAGCGACCATCACGCCAACCCCGGACGCCGATACCAGACTCTGCGGAGTTCGGCGCAGGCACCGCAACTGCCCGCAGGCTACGTCACCATGATTATCTTCGCGGCTATCCCACCAGTGTGGCGTCTGATCATGGACCACCGGGTTCTGAACCACTACAACGAAGACCTGGCCCTCGCTAACGTCAAGCCACGCAAGCGATCTCCGGCGCTCACTTGCCGGTCATGAACCCGCCAGTGAAACAGACAGGGGTCATGATGTGACCGCCGTCGATCTCGTCGGGAACGATTCCGCGGCGTTCGGCGACGACACCACGCATGAACGCTGCGGGTAGGAACCGGTCGTGCCGGCAGAGCAGGAACGTCGTCGGTGTCGAGGGCCGACCTCCGACCGACCGGCGAAGGAAAATGGCAACGGCGGCATGGACCGGCGCGCGTCGTCGCACAACAGCTCTGCGATTGCCACGATGTCGGTCCGCTCGTGGGCGGCCATGAAACGCCGCAGCAGCTCTCGCTCGCGGTCGGCAAGAGGGCGTGGCCGTGGCCTGCACGGCGCGGCGATGCGGCAGGTGCTCTCGCAGCCCCGGGCGGGCCCGCTGCAATGCGCTTTTCACCGCGGCCACGCTCATCTCCAGTAGCGCAGCGGTTTCGGCCGCCGACCAGCCGAGCATGTCCCGCAACAGCAGCACCGCCCGCTGGCGAGGCGGTAGATGCTGGATGGCGACCACGAACGCCAACTCGATGGTCTCCCTGGCGATGACCACGCCTCCAGCTCCGCCTCCCGTGCGGCCACTGGCTCCAGCGACCGGTCCGGGTATGGCTGGAGCCCCGGCACCTGCACCGGTCGACCTGCCTGCCCCGGAGTTGGATGCCGTGGATGCCTGCACAGCGGCGAATACCTCGCTATCCATCCTCATCCCAGTCCGTCCAACGCCAGTTCTGACCACCAGCACGAAGCCTGCCACCACCGAGCGCTCTTTTCGTGGCTCTGATTTTCCTGCACCCCGTTCGGTCCTGGGATTTCGGCCGGTTTCCACGGCCAATTCGCTTCCTACAGCACCCGCGGCAGCTTCGGCCTACCTCGCGATGCGTCCAAATCGGGGAACTGGCGAGTGGGCGTATGGATATCATAGGATTGAGGCAGTGGCAAGACAGGTCAGGTCAGGCCCTTCGAGTGACCAGTATTCTTTCCCAGACAATCGAGTACGCAAATATGAAATTACTCAAAAATCCCACATTTGTCAGTCTCCCGAGCCGAGGGCAGCGAGGGTGAAGATGAGCAACGGGGTCGTCGATGTCTTTTGCAGAATCACCAGAGATATCGCAGCGTCCCTGAATTCTGCGGGCGTGCAAGTCGGCAGACGCTGCACAGGTATCAGCGACGGGGCCACAGCCAGCGCGATGCTCAGCCTGGCGCGGGATCTACACCTATCGGAGGACCTTCGCCACTTTCTCAATAACGCCCATATCGACGTCAAGCTATACAATAGCCACAATGCGCACCATTATTCCCATCCACTGAGCGCAGCAGAACAGCATATGCGATCACGTAAACTAGAAGCCGCCATAGCCGGGCGGACAGACATCTTCGAAGAACGTGGCAAGGCCCGCAATTCGGTTCACCGACTGCGGTCCGACGACGGCAACTTTAATATCTACAAACCGATATCCGGCGAGCGCCCCCCCGACTGGTGGCCAATGGGCGCAGGCAAACTAGCGATACGAGAAGTAGCGGCATTTCGCGTCGATGAGTTGTACGGATTCGGTCGAGTGCCACCCACAGCGATGACCGACGGTCCACTCGGTCCTGGATCCGTCCAGCAGTGGGTACCTTCGCGACCTTACCGGCGCGGCGATCTACTGCCAGCGCTCGAGCGCCAGCAGTTGGCGGTCCTTGATTACATCATCGGCAATGGTGACCGCAATTGGCGCAACTGGCGTATCGATATCAAAGGTTCTGCAGTCGCCATCGACCACGGCGTGTCTTTGTTGGACGGAAGCAGACATTACCGCTTTGCGGGCGGTGAAATTAGATATTTGCGAATGAGATCACCATTCGTAGCCGGGTACCTACACAAACCACTCCACGCCGACATTCTGACCCCGGTGAATTCTGATCATGTTTTCATAGCTCTCCACGATCTTAATTTAAACGAACGCAGTATCGACGGGGCCGTAGCGCGACACGAAGAGATCCAGAGAAGAGGAAGTATCACCGGGGAAGCATGGCCCGGCCCGATAGTGGAAAAGTAAGTGCAATGCCTGATACATATCTTTAGAAATTCAATGCGTGACGCCCGACCCGCGGAGCACAGTGACGCCGTTCCATGTGACACCAGACATGAGACGTTCACCGAGAGTAGGTGCACGGCCGCGCCCATCCTGGTCGAACACAGCAAGGTCAGCCAGCTCGCGTGGCGTTGGAAAGCTCTCGATCGGTCCGTCAAACCGGTCGATATTTTCGTTGAGTAATTGTTGCTCCGCAAGCGTGAGGTCTAGGGCAATGAACCGCGCACGAGAGCGAACACTTTCGATAGATTCGTTCAACCGCCCAGGGTCTGCACTCCATTTCGCCCCAGAACGCGCGACAGCACTCCCATAACCCGTTGTAGTGCAATTCTCGATCCGATCGACGCCATTTAGGCGATAGAATTCGAACAATGAAGTCTGTACAACCTCATACAGTGCATCGCCGGGAGCATCTTCACTGATATACGAAGTGTCATCGACAAATATGTTTCCCTGAGCGTCGAACTTTATACTGTGCTCCAGGTGGCCTAAATCCTTATGGGTTGGACCATAGATGTCACCCCATAGAAGAATTTCTTTGATCTTGACCGCAAAACCGCTCGGCAGTGCGGCTTCCTCGTCGAACTTCATCTCCCAGGTCGCTGCATATCGGGGATTGAGATCAAATCCAATCCCGTTCGCGCGGCCTCCCTTCGGTAACATTTCCGCCAGCTCGGAATCATACGGATCGTCGGTACTGAGCAGCCTCCTCAGAATGGAATCTTCGTTCGACTCGCCGATGTCATCGGGAGCGCTCATATCGAACCGCCGAGGCGAGGAATCGCTGTCCGATTGCTGCTGCGTCGTAAATTTGCCCGCCGAGTTCGACGCCACATCGTCGCGCACCACATCGCCGCCATCATGACTGATCACAAGCCAATCACTTTTTTCGAAGAGCAGCTTGCCGAGGTCGTGCCCGTTGCTCCGCAGGCCTCGCAGATAAGCAGGCGAGGGATGTTCAGATATCGGGCCATAGAACAAAGCGAGAGCATCGAGCACAACCCGCCGTTCGGTGCGTCCCAGATCATTCAATATCTCGGCAGCGGCGTGGTGCAGCCGGTCGACCGCAACTTCGTATACGTGGATTGGATCACGTTGCCAACGAATATCAGGCCGCGTAAGCAGCTCCGTGTATCCGCCGCTCAATTCGAGCACGGCCCGATCGACACGGAAACCCGGGATCGCGACGTTATCAGCCCGGGGAGCGTAATAGTCGTTGATCCACGTTTTCACGAACGATTGGTAAACTTCAGAAACCATATCGGGACTATCATCGCCAGTCAGGTTTATTTTGGCGCTGATTCTTCCTTTGCCGTCGAACTCGATCCTTATATTAGGCTTGCAACGCAAACCCCCCGCCGACCCTGCCAAACTTCCTTTGATTTCTATACCGGAGATACGCCCGTTCTGTAAAATTCCGTTGGGATCGGGTTTCGTGATGTATCGCGCGTCGGTCAAGCTGAACGCGACTGAACCGTACCGTCCCGTCATTCCGCCAAGTTCGCGACCAAGCCGCTCGTTTTCAGGTAAAGGAACGGACAAGAGCTCGGGCAACGGCGTTAGCGTGCGCAGGTCGGGGGCAGACGCGTTCGGGTCGTAGGGACGCTGTTCGACGGCCGCCCCGGCGGCGCCAGTATCTGTCGACGCCCCTCCCCCTGGCTTGAGGTCGTCGACGCCAGGTATCAAGTCGCGCGTATCGACCACCGCATCAATCGGACTCCGCGAACGCTGAAATCGAGGCTCCAAAGGCACTTCTGTATTCGAAGGTGGAGACGACGGCTCGAGATGAACTGGCGCATACTTGACCAGAGTCAACGATCTCATTTTGCTCAGCAAGTGCTCCCCTAGGCGACGGTCGTCGCCCTTCAGTGTGGCGATGTCTGCCGGCGATGGACCGACAAGTGGTTGTTGATATCTAGCCGGCTCGAACTCCGCCAACTTGGCCCTCAACAACTCCCGGTCGCTGGAAGTCAACTGCGGAGCGAGCTGGTCAAACGCCCAGACGAACTGTTGGCCGGTCAAGATCGCTTCCCAGTCATGACCGGACCACACATATCGCTTCCGGGAAAAGTCCAGCGCTCCGCCGGGCCAGGCAGTGACCTGAAGTCGATACGCTCCTGCCGTGAATGCATAATGTTCCAGCGCAGCGATGTACGGCTCTTCGAATCGCCTTCCGCGCGCCGTGTCAGTCAATTTCTGCGAATCATAGAAAGCGATGATTCGCCCCTCGCGGTCGTGCTGGAATGACTGGCTGATCTCACCTAGTTGCGCCCCGTGCCGATCGATGACATCGGCATCGAAATAGATATCCTTCCGGTAGAGGTCCATACCGGTGTGCTCATCGACAATCTGTGTCTGACGCCAGGTGGCCTTTCTGATCATGATCCGACAATCACCGAATCGCAGTAGCTCGAGGCCGGACAGATGCATCCGAAGCGCACTGTCTGTCGACGGACTGGTCACCATAAGCTCGTGCAACGGTCGCAGGACAGACAACATACTCCGAGAATCGTATCCGGGTGTATCGGCATGGTCCGCCGTGTGCGTGCCTGCCATACCCAGTGCGAATGAGCTGAGCGCGCCCGCCCAAGTCAATTCGAAGCTACCGGTGATGGGCATGGCTGCCGCCGCACCGGCGAGCAATCCGCCCAACCCGCCGGCTGCGCCCGTCAGTGCCCGCTGGAACGGAATCCCCGACCTGCTCGATAGTGCGACACCGATCAACTGGCCGAATGTCATGCCGCCGAGGACAGATCCACCAGCCTGCGCCGCGGCGAGCGCGATAGATGTGCCGTCAAGGCGATCACGGTCTCCTGCCACGATCTGAACACCTTGGATGCTCGCGTCCAAAGCCGCTTGAAATCCAGCGAAACCGGCTGTCGCGGTCACAGTCAGCACCCCCACGCGCAATGCGCCGGCGGCGGCGGAATTCTGGGCGAGCCTACTGACCAGACCTTCGAGCATCAGAAAGAACTTCTGGCGCGCTTTGGCGATCAGCGGTATCCCCCAGGCGACGAAGCCGCTTGGAGCGAGTAGTTGCAACTGATAGACCGTCATAAGCGCGGAGACGACCATCTCCCACCGAGTCTTGTCGATGTCGGCGGCGGCCTGCCGCAGTCGCTCGCCCTGGGCACGGCAGAATTCACCGTGTGCGTCGAGCTCATCGCAGTATTCCGTTGCGGTGCCGACGATTCCGCTGCTCGTGCTCCCGCTGATCGCACCCAGTGCTTCGACGCCTACCGACCTGACAACCCCGGCGAGACCCGTCAGTTCTGCAGCCGTCTGATGCCAAGCATCTGCCATTCGGTACATCGCGTCGGTGTCCGTCTCCGCTGGAAAGCGTCCACCGAAGAGCGCCTCCTGCAATGGCGCGGGTACGCCCGCCAGAGCCTCCCACACGGTCATGGCGTTACCCCGCGGGGCCGAGCAGAGCTGAACCCGCCGCTGCGGCACTCCCGCCACCGTCGCCCGACTCTCATGAATCGAAGGTTAGGGCTTCCCCATGATTGAGAAATGCCGCCGGCCGGCGCAAGTCCGACGCATCGACGAGACCGGTTCAATTCAGTGCTGACCGAGTACGGCCTCGTTGATCGCTGCCAACTCCGCCAGCCAAGCCTGCTGCCCTCGCTCGATGGATCCGAACAAATTGACCGCTCGTTCGACCTTCTGCAGGCACACCTCGGCATTGAATTTTTCCGGCTCGTCATCGAATCTGTGCGGCTCGGTATGATGCTCGACCCATTCCGCCTGACCATTCACCCAGCGACCGAATATTGTGGGCTCCGTCGGGAGGCGCGTTCCGCTTGCTTCGACATACCCTTTGATACCCGCCAGCAAGAGGTCCGGATCCACGAAGTTCTGTTCGGTGGTAGTGGATGACCCAACCGCGCTTATGAGTTCGTAGACGGCGTTGACATTGTCAGGCCGATCCCAATCGTAGACCGCGATCGAGCCATCCGCGCATTCCATCATGTTCCACGGGCCCAGATCACCATGGCTGAACAATGCCGCGCCCGGCGGTATTGGCTGGTATGTCAGTCGGTGGACCCTCGACAGCAGAGCCGACTCGGAACGTATGCGCGCAGCCGCCTCGGGAGCACGGGGATGGATGCGATCGGCGAGCTCATGCCATCGCGCTTCGGTGAACGGCAGCTTGTTCGGCATCACCTCGCCTGCGGGTGCCATGCGATGGATACCAGCGACCACGCGCCCGACTATTTCGGATCGCTCTGTGGTGCGGGGAAGCTGCTCTAGCCTTCTACCGTCCAACCACTCGTGTACACGGAAATATCTGCCGTCGATCTGTTTCAGGCACTCGGACTCCCCGGGCAGGGGCACGGGCGTCGGCACTCGCCAAAGCTGCGACGGACCACGGTCGGCAATAGGCTTTTCCAACAATCGGAACCCGCTCCGCAGCCGCGGTACGGGAGGGATGGTGTCGGTCGGGCTCGGTATGAAGTGTTTGACGATGAAGCTATTGCGATCGGTATCCATCCGCCAGGCCTCGTTCGCATGACTGCCCGAGACTCGCTCAGGGCGCTTCAAGAGCGTTCCGAGCCGGAACTCTTGGCAAATCCGTTCTGTGAGAACAGGATCCATCGACCCAGGACGCTCGCGCTCGGACACCTCGAACCGAGCGCCGCCAGCACGAAGACCATGACCGACCTCGAGGTCGGTTGCGGGCTCCGATTGGGCAACGTCCTTCAAAGTCCCACTGGTGGAACGAACTTCATCGCCAACCGCACGGGCCGCTCGTTCCGCCTTACGCACCCTCGGCGCCACAAGCTTGCGGAAAAGTCCTGCGATCTTGCCGATCATCGAACGGCCGCTGACGTACACGACGCCCCGGAGACCCACATGGGCGTCGCGGGAACAGGACCGCTATTCAATAGCCCGACCGCAGGTCAGCGGCGCGAACACGAATAGAACCGGGACAGTGGATTACACCCCCGAAAGGCTGCGAAGCTGCCCTACGTACTGATTGAACAACGCCAGACCGATACTGAGCAGCTGTCCGAGATCACCGATGATCATTGTTTCTTCCTTCCTCATGCACAGTTAGACCGTCACACGCGGACAAGTAACAACTGCGCCAGAGAACGAACCTAACAAGATCAATGGCCCCCCGCGCGGAAGCTATTCCCATGATTGGCAAGGGCTGGATACCAGCCTTACAGGCACCGACTCACCGCAGTCATGGAAGATTCCGAGCGGCTATGCACGGTGATATCCGTACGACTGGCACCGGGCATCAGGTGGCCCTCGTATATCGACTACCTATTTCCATTGCCGATTGAGCAACCGCTGCCCGTCCAGTAGCTTTCATCGCGTCATAGCAGGTAGCCGAGAAAGAACTGGCGAAGCTCGATGGGTTCGATGAGATTGGGTAGACGCCGATGACAATCGATGAAGCGGTTCCGCGGTCGAGGCTTGGACAGGCCTCACCGATCTCGCCACTTACGGCAAGGGCTTTGGCCGATGCACCGCCACCTTATCCATACGGCTGGTTCGCGGTCGCTTTTTCCTACGAGCTCAGTGCGGGCGGACTGTTGACCCGACAGTTCATGGGTCGCCAGATCGTTATCTTCCGTACCGCATCGGGCACACTCCGTGCGACCGAGGCCTACTGCCCCCACATGGGCGCGCATTTCGGACACGGCGGCACCGTGGCAGGTGAGGAGTTGCGCTGCCCGTTCCACGGATTCCGTTTCTCGGTCGATGGCCGGTGCACCCATTCGCCCTATGGACCGCCCCCGCCCGCGGCTCGCCTGGGCATGCTCGAGTTACGCGAGGTGTGCGGGGTGGTGCTGGTATGGCACGGGCCGCCTGGACAGGATCCGTGGGAGGTCGAGCCGCCGTCGACCGCGCCCGGCTGGCGCACCATGCGCACGAAAAGGCTTCGCTTCCACAGCCATCCGCAGGAGGTGACGGAGAACAGTGTGGACTTCGGTCACTTCGGCGTATTGCATGGATTCACCGACTCGCGTGTCGTAGAACCGCTGCTCGTGGACGGGCCGCGTCTGCGCACCCGCTACTCCTTCACCCGGCCCGTCCCGATGACCGGCGGTATCGCCACCGAAATCTATATCCGAGTCGACGGATTGGGCTTTTCGCTGGTCGAGTTGGAGGTCGCCGCGGGCTGGGCCATACGCCAACTCGTGCTCACCACGCCGATCGGCGAACGTGAGGTCGACGTCTATGTAGGCACGCAACTGCGTTCTCGTGGCCGTGGCCGCCTCGGCCGTTCGGCCTGGGCACTGCCGGAGGCACTGATCGAGCGGCTCGTGCTCCGCACCGTCGTCGGCGAACTGCGCCGTGACCAGGTGATCTGGGATCACAAGAAGTACCTCGACCGTCCCGCGCTCGCCGCGGGCGACGGCCCGATCGCTCAATACCGCGCCTGGGCGCGACAGTTCTATCCCGAAGGAGTCGAACAATGATCGCGCTCAAACAGTGGGGAATCGCTGCTGCCGCAGCGGGCGCGTTCGCACTCGAATGGTGGTTCCGCCGTCCAGTTCGCACACCGGATGGCACTACCGCCGCGCCGTTGGCGAGAGCCGGCGCGGACAGCATTCCGGTCATCGGTGTGCTGAGCCGGTTGAAGTCGGTGATCACCGATCCCGTCGGCCTGGTGGTGCGCAACCGCGCGCGCTACGGCGATGTCTTCACGCTGCGAGTGCCGAGCATCTACGATTTCACCTTCCTGTTGAGCGGCGAACACTATCAACGGGTACTCAGCCTGCCGACCGATCACGCGGGCATCGGAGAAGTACTGCACCGGGTGCCGACCGTCGGCTATTGGTTCCCACGCGAGCGGACAGGCCCAGAAACCTTGCAGGAACTCATTCTGCTCGGCCGCAGGTTGATGGCCGAGATGCTGCCGGGCACCGCAGTGAGTCACCTTCCGGACACCGTGCCGGGGATCGTCGAACGGCACACCACGCGGTGGTTGCGAACCGTCGACCTGTCCGCGGCCGTACACCCGATCGTGTACGAAGTCACCTGCCGCTACTTCCTCGGCGATGAACTGTGGGACAGACTCGGCGATCGCCTCACCACCTACTACCGACACATCGGTGACGGCATCGATATTCCGCGCACCACCTTGTCCATCACGCCATTTCACTACCTGATGCCCGAGTTCCACGCGACCCGCAAGCTCTACCGAATGATCCGCGACGAGCTGCCCGCATTCGACGATGCGCAAGCTCCGCTCATGCGGGCCATCGACACGGCGCGACTACACGACGCACCGCTGTCCCAGGCGGACCGTCTCTGGATGTTCATGTACGTGCTGTGGAACGCCACCACCTACCCCGGCACCTACACCTACTGGACGCTGATCGACGTTCTCCAACGGCCACGACTACAGGAGGGGCTGCTCACCCTGGACAGTCGCCCGGCGCGGCAGGAACTGCTGAGCAGGTGTCTCATGGAAACCGTACGGATGCATCCCGTCTCATCGCTGATCCGCTATCTCGACAAACCATACGAATTCGTGCACGACGGCAAGACCTTTCACATACCGGCCGGCCAGGCCGTAGGCGTCTTCCCCGGCACCCTCAATCGAGAGGCCCACCGCGTCCCGGACCAGCCCGACACCTACGACCCGGACCGTTACCTTCGCGATCCCGCGCCGAAGGTCGCCACATTCGGCCGTGGCCCGTTCGGCTGTGTCGCTCAACGCTTCAGCGAGACCGTGACGGCCTCCGTAGTGGACGAGTTGCTCCAACGGCATCGATTGCACTTGCTCGCAGAACTGCCTGTCCGGCGCGAGCGGGTACACCAGACCTATCCCGGCAGCCCGACGCCGGCACGACTCGTCAGTCGGTGACAATGCGCATCGTTCCGGTCCGGCACATAGACACCCGAATCGACGTGGCCGTTCCGCCGGACCGAGTGTGGGCGGTGCTGACCGACTTCGCGGCCTACCCCGAATGGAATCCGTTCTTCGTCGCGGTGGACGGTGTCGCCGAACCCGGCGCCGAACTGTCGCTGCACACGAAGTTCTCCGCGCGCCATGCCCCCCGGATCTTCTCGGTGACTGTGTACGTCGTGGAGGCGCCGCGAACGTTGTTGTGGGGTGGTGGTTTTGCCATCCCCCGTTTGGCGGACGGGCGGCACGGGTTCGACTTGTCGCCCGCCGGTGACGGCACCCACGTGCGCCACCACGAACGACTGTCCGGCCTGATCATCCCCTTTGCCGGCAAACAACTCACGGATTTGGAGCATCGCTACCGCGAGCTCAACCAAGCGCTGAAGGAGCGCGCCGAAAGCATCACCCCGTCAGGGTGACACCCTTCGATGTCACACCGGACCACCGCGGAGGGCCACGGTGAGCCCACGAAGCATATAGCTTCCCAGCACGTCGTCGAACGAGACGTGTGGTGGTGAAACCATGTGCACGCCATCCAGTTCGAACAATTTACTCAGGAATACATCCGTCTCCAGCACGGCGATGTGTGCGCCTGGACATCGATGTGGGCCAGTACCGAATGACAGGCCCGCATCGACCGATGGTCGATGCGGCCATACCGTCAGCGGCTGCGGACCTACTGCCTTCTTGTCGATATTGGCGACATCGAGAGCGATGTCGATCAGGTTTCCGGCCGGTATGGTGACCGCTCCCTCACCATCCGGCACCTCGACGGCCGCGGTCGTGCGTCTCCGCAGATTTCCCACTACCGGCTCGAGGCGCAGGATCTCGCGCAAGGTGGCGAGCCGGTCGTCTCGAGGCGCGGCCCGATACTGTCCGAGCATGCCAGCGTCGGTGAACAGATGCCACGCGGCGACATTCACGAATTCACGGGTGGTGATCATCCCAGCCGCCGCGAAGGTCAGGCATTCGCCGACGATCTCGCTGTCGGTCCACCCTTGCTCGAGCAGATGCGAAATCAGATCATCTCGAGGCTCCCGGCGACGTGCCCGGGTCGCCGGACGCACATCCCCGAAATAGACCCGCAGCCAGCTGGAGCCCTGCCGGATCGTCGACCGTATCCCCCGCACACTGGACAGGCCCGGCTCAGCCCGCTGTTCTTCGGGAAAGAACCGATCCAATCTGCGTTGCAGACCGCTGCGACTCTCCGTCAGCCCGACAACCGTCGCCACCACTTCGATCGTGAACGGGAAGACCAAGTCGGACAACTCGATTCGTCCGGCGGCTCGGAACCGATCGATCTGCTTCACGGCGGCCCGATTCATCACGCCGCGATAATGCTCATCCACCCAGCGCGGCGTGAAGTACCGAGCGGTCTGCCGCCGATGTTCTCTATGATCGGCGCCATCCTGATACAGCACCGGCCGGCGAATGCGCTTCGGCAACATCGCGATCGTCTCGACACCGAGCCCGGCCTGCACCGTGTCGGCGCTGCGCAGCAAGATCGTCGCCGCATCGTAGCCACGAATCAACCAAGTGCCGTCGGGGAGCTGTTCGACCGGACACCCGCTGCGTTCGGCGCCACGGTCGACCTTGCGCGCCGGCGTCTGCTCATCGACCATCGGCCACCTCCACGCTCGAGTACACACTCGAACAATCGTTACCCGTGGCATGGGTACGCATCAGGTAATCCTCCGAGAAATCGGCGCAAACCCTCTTAAGGGGCCGGAAGCCGCAAAACCGCTGGCCAGAACTGTTCTCTGTGCTGGTGACCATCATGCTGTTCACACGCGGCACCCTTATGGGGTGGAGGTGTAGAACATGGCAATCGGTACTGACTCGCGAAATTGGGGCATCGGCCGCGTAGGGATTCCCCCGATGGCGACGCACGCCTTTGTCGGTCGTGACCAGGAGCTCGACGAGCTCTGCAGTTTGCTGCTCGGACAGCCACGATTGGTAACCCTGGTCGGGCCGGGCGGGATAGGCAAAACGCGTCTCGCCGCCGAGGCCGTGCAACGTATCCAGAAGGCTCGGCGCACACCGGTGGTTTGGGTGCGATTGGCGAGGTTGGGTACGGACGCACCGGCGACCGCGGTAGCCCAGGAGATCACCCGCGCAGTGCTCGATCAAGATTCCGCCGACAGCTCTGAATGGCTGAGTCTGGTCGACACATTCACCCGGATCGACGCGGTGGGACGCCCCCTGCCGAGCATGCTCGTGCTCGACAACTGTGAACATGTGCTGCTCGGCGCGGGCGTGGTGACAGCGCATCTGTTGGAGGCGATACCCGGCCTCACGATCCTGGCGACGAGTCGTGAACCGATCGGCTGGACCGACGAGCGCATCGTGACCGTCCCGCCGTTGTCGCACGCTCAGGCGGTCGAGCTGTTCCGCAAGCGCGCCGAGCTGACCGGCCATCCGGTCGAGGAAGGGCAACTCCTACAGGCCCGCCAAATATGCGACCACATGCACCGCAACCCGCTTTACGTCCAACTCGCCGCCGGCCGACTGATTCGGCAACCGCTGTCGGTGCTGCTGCACGATCTCACCGGTGGCGTCGACGACCGGCGGACTCGCTGGTCACAGGGCACCCGCATCGGCGTCGACGCGCGCCACCGGAGCATTGCCGACGCCATTGCCTGGTCCTACGACCTATGTCAGGAAAAAGAGCGGCTGCTGCTCGAACGGATGTCGATCTTCGCGGCGGGATGCGACTCGAATCCCGCGGATATCACCGCGTCTCGGCGCCATGAAGGTGGTGTCGATCTTGCCGCGATCAGGTCGGTCTGCGGCGATGACGATACCGCCCCGGCAGCTGCGCTGGCCACCGACGAGATCGAGGACTTGCTGTACCGTCTGGTCGATCAGTCCCTGGTCGCCGTGCAGCGGACACCGCACGCGGTTCGCTACTTCCTGCTGGAGACGATCCGCGTCTTCGCCAGGCAACGCCTGGAACAACGGTCCGCGACCGAACCGCAGCGATTGGCCGCACGACACCGCAAATATTTTCGCGACAAAGTGGTCGCCGCCGCCGAGCACTGGGTGGGCCCGGCTGAACAGGAGTTGCTCGATTGGTCCCGCGCGGAATGGGACAACATTCTGACTGCCATCGAGGGCAGCCTCATCGATCCGGAGGCCGCCGCGCTCGGATTAGAGATCTCCGCCGGCCTGATCGCATTGCGCGGGCCGTTCTTTCGCGGATCGCTACTGGAGACGCGCCGCTGGACCGAACGCACCCTCGCGGTTGCGCGAGGGAGCATTCCGAAACAAAGCGACCTGTATATCAATGCCGCAGCTCTGATCTGCTGGCTCTGCCTGTGCCAGGGCGATCACGAAGCCGCGGCGCGGTTACTGGACGAGTGCGTCGCCGCGTGCACCGGCAGCGCCGACGATGGCTGGCGCAACAAGCCGCACACCGATCCGAACTTGCCGGCCGCAGTCGATTTCGCCTGGGGCGCGGAGCTTTTCATGGCGGCCGGCGATCCGCGGGCAATTCCTGTACTGGCTCGCGCCAGGGAGAAATTTCATCGGCTCCGCGATCGCGGCGGCGAGGTCAGGGCGGAATTGGTCGAGGCCTTGGCCGCGGGCTTGCTCGGGCCCGCTGAACAGGCACTGCACACGACCCGACGGCATCTCGATACCGTCTGCACCGCAGGCGCAGCCTGGGCCCGAGCCAGTGCGGAGACCGCCGCAGCGATCGCGCTCGCCAAACACGGAAACCCCAATGACGCACTGGCATTCACGCGTTCGGCCCTCGAATACCAGATGCATCATGCCGACCGGTGGGGAGCATGGTGGTCCGTGCATGTTCGCACGTGGTGCCTGGCGCGCATCCTGACCGATCTCACCTCATCCGGAAGCGCTGGCCGGGAACGGCTTCGAGCATTGGCCACCGAAATCGCGCGCCTCGTCGGCGGAGCGGCGACACTGCGTGCCGATCTCGGCGGCGATCTGACCACGATCGCGACCTACACAGCCGAGACCGAACGGGCGATCGGTATCGCGCGCGGCGTGCTCGGCGCCGAAAAGTATGCCGCGGCAGCAGCCGACGGCGCCGCGTTGCGACCGGAATTCGCCGAGGTTCAGCGCCTGGCCCTCGGTACGTTGACGCCGGGAACCGCCGCGACACAACCGCTACGCAGAAGCAGCCCGACGCACTGGGCCGACCTCTCCGCGGCCGAACAGCAGGTCGCGATTCTGGCCGCCGCAGGATGGACCAACACCGCGATCGCGGCCCGCCGCGGCAGCGCGGCGAAAACCGTCGATACCCAAATGACATCCATCTTCCGCAAACTGACGATCGCATCGCGCGAGGACATCGTCCGGTTCGTCCCCGAGCACGAAATCCACCATGTCCGCACCGAATCCGCGCGCAAGCCCGAACGTTTCGGCACGCATCGCGTCCCAGCGATCGGGGCCGCACGAGGCGAGTCCTAGTCCTCGGCCGACCCATCCCGTGTTAGGTCTCACAGACCACTTCGCGCCGGCGCCTACCTAGGTAGCCGTGGTTGCAATCCTATGCAGCCACCGATGCGCCGATGTCCGGTGAGGAGCACGCTTGTCGCCGTCTGCATACATGATCAACTCGGCGTAGAAGGCGACGGTGTGGGCCCGATGAGTCAGCTCTTGCAGGTAGTCGGTGCGCTGTTGTTGCTCTGCGGGTTCGTCGCGGCGCAACGCGGAGTCATCACCGATGCCTCCAAGCTGTATCTGACAGTCAACGCGGCAGGCGGCGCGCTTCTCGCTGTGCTCGCGTTTCTCCAACAGGACTGGGGCTTTCTGCTACTCGAGGGCACGTGGGCACTTGTCTCCGCGATTTCGCTCATCGAAGCGTCCAGGTCGGTACCCGCGGGCCCCACACCGACGTTGCCGGCCGCGCGCGCACCACGCTTGCGCGGTACTGAATTGGCCGACCCCCAACAATTGATCAGGCTGTTCCGCGCGACCTACGGCGCGGCGCAGGGTCGGCAGTGGCTGCAAGCGCACATCTTCTGGTGGTCCCTGACCTTCCTGCGTGACAACGGCATTTCTCTCGATCTCGAAACCCTCAGTGATCCGGTACTGGGCCAGAAAGTCGTCGCGATGGCTCTGCCACGCGGCCACGCCGGCGTGGAACCGAAGGGTCAGGCCGAGATGAACTTCGGGCTGTGGTGGGCCATTTTCATCGACGTGGCGCAGACCGTGTTCCGGCAGCGCCGCCGTATGCTGCCCGATCCCGGCCCGGCTCTTCCCGATGCGACATCATTGCGGCTGCGCGCGACGAACCTCGGTCTCCACCAATGGATGTCGAGTGCCACCTTCGAGGAGCTCGCGGGAATCACTGCCGCACTGGAGATGATCGGAGACCGCGAACGCCGAGGCCGCCCAACCGCCGACGAAATCATGACCGAAGTACTGCTACCCGAGCTGTTGCTCACCGAAATGCACTGGCTGCACGCACCGAACGGCCGTACGAACTCACCGGGCAACCCGCGGGCCGACATCGTGTTCCTGCGGCGCTACGCCCGAGCCCGAGCCCGGTGGGCTGACGAACGGCAACTGAACCCGGTCGACCAGATGTATCTACGCGCAGGCGACATACTCGACCACTTCGACCAACTGGACCAAAACGAGCGTCGAGCCTTGAACCTCGATTCCATGCTGAGCATGTACGACGATATTCGCCACGCCGACCTGGCCGTCCCGCGTTGACCAGCAGCACAACAAGTTGCTCGTTCCGAAGACTCGTGTAGTCGCTACTTCCCGGCAGCGGAGATGCAGCACGATGTAGCTATCCGTCCGGGCATCGCTGGTGGCTGCGGGCACCCGCGGCGAGTGACTGGAACCAGCTGGCGGAACACGTGATCTGACCCGCGGGATGGGAGGGGCTTTGCGCACTTTCCATGAGTGGGTTTTGTCAGCCCAGTGGCTGAACCTGCGGCGTGCCGTTGCACAACGACTACATGATCTCAGCCTCGGGTTGGGCGAGTCGATCTATCAGCGAACAGGTCAGCAGCTGCGTGAGGTCTACGCCGAATACGACACCGCAGATCGTATCGGTGGGCAAGCGCTCAAGGCCCGCCGGAGTTTTTTGCCGTCTCCAGCGCCCGATCTCGGGTTGCCGCCGGATCCTCGTCGGATGCATACACTATGGTCCGGTTTGTCGTTGAGAGAAAAGGACCTGCTACACCGCGCCGACCCATTTATCGGAAATCGCAATGGAATCCAGCAGGTCGATCGTGATCATTACAATCGGCAGACCCTGGAGATGCTGCAGGACTGGGCCGACGCGAACGTAGATATCGAGGCCATGGGGCACTATGCGGAAATTGAGAGATTACTACTTGCGCCGAGTGGATCGGGGCGCAGATATCTCTCGTTTGTCGACGACCGATTCCGGGCGGCCATCGCTGTAGGTAATCCAGATACCGCCAGGCATGTTGTGACTTTACCGACGGTCGCCGGACGGAACGCTGACGGGGCATCGGACCTTGTCGAATACGGCGATAATCTGCGAGCCGCAGCCCACGCAATCACCCCAGAAGGCGAAACGTCGACGATCGCGTTGGGGCTGCAAGAACAACAGCTTCCAATCTCGTGTCGATCTGTACGCTGCGCTCGACATCGCCGGGCCGTCGAGAAGCGCCAGAGGGGATCGCCGAAATGATCCTTCCCGTGCCGGTGCTGTGTGCATCCACTGATCCCGAGGGCAGCGTTCGGTCGGCGCGTACTGGGCGAACATGAGGTCGATGATGTGGTCGCCGGAGGTGAGTCGGTCGACGATGGCGGCGCAGAGGCGTGGTTTGCGCAGGTTTAGTACCTTCCCTGGTCGAAAACCATAGAGTTGAATTTCGGCAGCAGCCCGATCTCACGCCAATCCGATTGCGCCTGCCCCCCAGTACCGTCGATGTAGTCGAATCGAAAGATCGAGTGAAAGTGTCCAATAAGCTGGCCAAAATATTTGCGGCAATCACCGATGAGCTTCGTTATGGTCCCCACGGCACTGTTGCTGCCGCAGTCAACGACGCCTCAAATCTTCGACTACTGATAGCGGAGGTCCGTAAAATGACCGACGATGTACCGAATTCTGAGCGAGATATATCGACTCGCCTTGAAAAGTTGCTAACAGCAGTGGAACCCGGTCCGGGAAACGTTCAAGAGACCGACTTCCACTACCGAGTCGTATCCTACGTCTTGCGGTTCCGTTTACTCGGCAGTCTGCCGAGAGAGTGGAGGAGCTACGAAATTTCGCAAGCTGGCAGGCGGAGGCCGCGAACGCTGTCGTTCGCCGCCTACGACGGCTGAACAGTGCACCGACCTCGAAGGACTGGGAGCGAGAATATCGACGCATTGCACAGGATCGATCCAAAAAGACTGCCTTATATCCGAACTCCCAATTGGACACACCGGTTACCGATAGTGACCCAATTACCGATTGGTTTGGACCCCATACTCGCCGTGAGCGCAGCGTCTGGGACTCCGAGACTCGATCATGGACAGGTGGGCAATGGACCCCTTTGAACCAAACCTACGCGGATGTGGCTGAGCGGGCCCTCGCGCGATTTCGCAAGGAAGGAATCACAGGCGACGTGCTTCAAAATACGGTCCAACTCTCGAGCGGCGAGACCGTCAATGGAAACTGGATGGCATGCGGAATGGCACACGAGAGGGCTGCCCGTGAACAAATCGAGCGCAATGTCGCGCGCGGCCTTGATGTCAGCAAATGGTCACCGACTACACACCAACGGGTCGTGACGATCACTGCCACCGAAGCCGATCGGCGCCTGATATTGCAGGACGCTTTTCGGCAACTCGCCGATCCTAAGCCGTTTACTATCCGTACGTGGGCGAATGTCTCCTACGAGCTA
The DNA here is from genome assembly GCF_042871115.1 of Nocardia sp. NPDC006044. Taxonomy (NCBI): domain Bacteria; kingdom Bacillati; phylum Actinomycetota; class Actinomycetes; order Mycobacteriales; family Nocardiaceae; genus Nocardia; species Nocardia sp. NPDC006044. Next base: position 465,726 of record NZ_JBIAID010000001.1, on the reverse strand, counting down.
TTCCAGTCTCCGCAGACTAAGAACGGGTCCGATGCCGTGATCAGAACATTTTTGGCCGCCGCTGGCGAATATCGCATGAGCCGGGTACCGAAATTTCCACACGATATCGATCTGCGTGCAATGACTATGAATCAAAGAGACTTCATAGACTTCATCACTGATTTCGATGATACGTACTCGATTTAGCTAGAACACGTCCATAAATTTGTCAACCCAGGTGTGGCAATCGCCGAAGTTGATCGTGATCATGCCCTAGATCTATGCGACGTGCCGGAGGTATCGGTGGAAGTGCTCGCCGTATTGCGCCTCGGTGACTGCGGCCATCGGCTTTAGGGCCAGGATGGTCGCTTGCTATATGGCACGGTAAAGACTCGCTCCGCTTTGTCCTATAGCTCACCGCGGTTCAGCACTTCGCGCGCTGATGTCAAGAGTTCGTTGCCGATTAGGACATATGCCGCTCGTCAGGACATGGACATGCTCGCCACATTCAGACTGCACGGCACCATCGGTCCGATCCACTGCGATACCACACTCACCGACAAATAGCCCACGGTATACGCGCCCAACAATGTCGCCTCCAATGCCTACTGCGTAGTAGCCCACCGCGCCACCGCCCAGATACTGGCGAAATGCAGGCCGCCAGCTTTGAGCAATACCATCGGGAAAAACAACCAGGTTTGGCGGCGGAAAATCAGCCGCCGGATGCCTCGGTCGGCCCGCGCCCGATTACCAGAGTGAGCCAGCACACCCATCACTTCAGGGTCCGCGCCCTCTGTGTTGGGGTGGGCGTGGTGTCGATTGTGATTGCCGGTCCACCATCCGACGCTCACCCCGATACCGAGATCCCCACAGATCAGGCCGAACAGGTAGTTGATGTGTCTGGGCCGGAAGATCTGCTGATGGCCCGGCATCGTGGCCAAGGAAGGTGAGCTGGGCGAAGACCGCCGCTACGCGGCGCCCAGCTGCCACCATGAGTCGCCGATGAGGGCGAACGCTGTCCACCCAGCCGCCTTGTCGCGAACTGGGACGACTGCATCGCCGAGGTAGGCGAGGCCATCGCGAAGGTCCTGGACATGTACATGGCCGGATTCCGCCTCGGTTTCGAACGCAATGTCGTCCAAGTACACCAAGTGCTCGCGGTAAAGCTTGGCAAGCGTGGGAACGCCTTGGTGCCACTGCACCCGTGGTGGGAGCCATGACGGTTCGGGTCGCTGGCCAGCAGTGACTTCCCAACCGCGAGAAGGAGACTCGTCTGCGGTGAGAATCGCGTCACACGGTAGCCGAACACCTGCCAGTCGGAGGAGCAGCGTAATGCCACACTTGGATGGTTCAACCGCGAACCAGACGACCTCTTCGATGGGCGACGGTGGCGAACCAACCGACACTCCGGTCGCCCACCAGCGGCGCGAGCTCCTCCTGATGCGAGTCTTCCAGAGCCAAATAATGGGCCCCGTGCTGCGGAAGTTCGCCAACCCACTGAATGTTCTGCAGGCGGGGATGACATTCTGGTCTTCGCGCGTGGTCCTGCTTGCGGTCGAGGACGGGCTGTTCACCGAACTGGCGGCGGGCCCGCTCGCGAAGAACGACCTGATCGCGAAGCTCGGCTGGCATCAGCGCGCGGCCGGGCCCGTCCTCGACGCCTTGACCGAGATCGGGCTGCTGCGCCGCCGGCGGGACGGGCGCTACGCGAATTCCCGGCAGGCGGCGCTGTTCCTGGACCGAGGCAAACCGAGCTATGTCGGCGGACTGCTGGAACTCTCGAGCAAGCGGCTGTACGAACTATGGTCCGGGCTAGATCATCTGCTCCGGACCGGCGGCCCGGAGGCCGAGGAGGAACGCGGCGACAACGAGTTCTTCACGACTCTCTACCGCGATCCAGTGGCACTGGAGAACTTTCTGTCCGGCATGACCGGGATCTCCACGGGCGAGGCGATGCTGATCGCGGCTCGTTTCCCGTGGAAACACTTTCGTACATTCGTGGACATCGGCAGTGCGCAAGGAGCGCTACCGGTCCGGGTGGCACTCACCCATCCGCACCTCAGCGGTGCCAGCCTCGATCTAGCCGCTGTGGGACCTGTTTTCGAGGCCTATATCGCCTCCTTCGGACTCAGCAGCCGAATCCGGTTCATCTCAGGCAATATGCACGTCGGCCCCTTGCCGACTGCGGATGTCATCTGCTTCGGGCATCTGCTGCACGGCTACAGCGAAGCCACGCGATGCGAGTTGATCAGCAAGGCTTACGCCGCACTGCCGGCCGGCGGAGCGCTGCTGGTCTACGACGCCATGGTCCGCCCGGGCCGACGAGACAATCTCACCAGCTATCTGTCGAGCGTGAACATCATGTTGGAGACACGGGAAGGCTTCGAAGCCACCACGACGCAATGCATCGGATGGCTTCGAGATGCCGGCTTCGTCGATATCGAGCAGCGCCATCTGATCGGGCCGACATCAATGGTGTACGGCCGCAAGCCCGGGCATCTGGCCACGAACTCGACAGGAGAACGCCGTGCCTGATACCGAAGCCGCCGTGCAGCAGTCCGCGTCCCCGGATTGGGTCGAATGGTCGGTCGAATTGCTTCGACGCCTTGCCGGACGGCTCAACGACGCGACTCTGGCGGCGACGCGCTTCCTGCTCAGCGCGAGGGAACGTGCGGCCCTGGTCGACGTCCTGATGGAGCAGCTCGCGCGGGACGGCGTCGGACTCGATGACCACGAGGGCCGATTGCTCGACCGAATGATGTTCCAGCCCAATGGGTTGCGCGAGCAGATACCGAAAGTCGCCGCCACCGACACCCCGTGGTATCGCTTCGTTCCGGATCTCGGGCCACAGACCGACCCGTATAACGTCGACCACGTCCTGCGGTGGGCCGCATGCGATCCGGAACATCGGGCACGCACTCTGTACCAAGCGCGACGGATACCGACAGGTTCCGGGTCCCCGTTGCCACAGGGCCGAATATATGTCTTGGAAGTTGTGGAAGGCGCTGACGTCAGTACCATTCAATCGTCGGTGCAATACACCCCGGGTGCGGTAAGCGTCGAAGTGGTCGCCGAGGGCGAGCGACTACCGCCATATCAAGCCGCGGCCCGATCCGCCGGCGTCGCGATTTGGACCGGCAAAGCCCGGGAAACCTCATCCGCGCGGGACGGTTCGGACGACCGATGAACGTGCCGTCTTGCCCGGTCTACTCCTTGTCGCCACTAGTCGACGTTGCGCTGCAGGGCGCGGGCAACCGGCGCGCTCCGGTGACAACTGCCGCCGCGAGATCGTTATACCCGTCGACCAATTCCGCGAGGTGATACCACGCGGCGTGCACCGAAGGTTCTGCCATGCCCGCCGAACGATCCAGCACGGCATCCGCGCGCACCTGCGCCGCAGCGATCCGGTCGATCACCGATCCCAGTGTTTCGGTATGCACCGTTGCGCCGCGGCGGTGTTGCGGCACAAGGCGTTCGATCCACAAGTCGATCGAGTGGACGAGACCATCGCGTGCACGGTTGAACGCGGGCTTCGACGTCAGGTTGTCGGGATCAGCCGCCCGATGCAAGTCGGCGAGTTCACTCGCCCACCGAGCCAACGGGTGCCTGTCGGCACGGTTACCCCGGATCGAACTCAGCAGTTCCGCGGCGGTCAACAGAGGATCGATGCGATGCGCCGATGTGCCCTCCACCATGAGGCGGCGCCGAAGTGGAAAGTCTGTATATGCATTGTTCATGACGACACCACCATTCACAGCGCCGTAATCGGCGCCCTGATTCTGCTACCGGCCCAGCCGACCTACTCGCGAATCAGAGGTGCACTGAGTCCAACCGGTGGAACAACAAAATCCAGGCTACGAGCCATGATGCGGCCGATTGTTCCCACTGCCGGGAAATACACCGTCGATGCGGCAAAATCTGTTGTCGTTTCAGGTTATTAATGGAACCGAGGTCGAAATGACACCCGGGCACGGTTAAGTACCGACTCGATATACCGAGCATTTCCCAGCGCCGAGAAACGCATCGGCTGTTCGCGTGCGAGAATGCCCCATAGATGGCTTTCGGAGCGCGGTGCGCGACCAGGGGTGAGTATGCTGTGGATCGATCCGGATGGGCTGCGGGCCAACGGAGCCAGGTTCCAGGACCTCGGCCGGCAAGCCCGGCGAACGTTCGAGCAGCTGCGGTCCGCCCTCGCCCAGGAAGGGCGATGCTGGGGCGACGACGAAACAGGCAAGGCATTCGAGCAGACCTATAAGCCGGACGCCGACCGCGGGCTCGCGGCCTTGCACCAGCTGGCAGAGGCGCTGCACGACTTCGGATACCACATCACGACCGCCGCCGCGGATTACGAACACCAGGACCTGGCAAACGCGACTCGGTTACAGAATCCGGAAGAGTCGGGCCGCGGGCAGTCGTCACCCGAATTCCAGGGGCGATCACCAGCAGACCCTGCCATGCCGATCAGCCGAAATGCCCTCGCGCCAAACCTTTTCGCAAGACGACCGGCCGAATCGGCCAATGCCGCGCAGCCAGAACCCTTTCGGCCGCAGGCAATTTCGAGTACCGCCAGCGAAAACCCTGGCTTCGACCATGGCCCCGCCTCACCGACCGCGGTCCGTCCTGACGAGAGCGGCGCCGCCACCGACGCCGGACCGATCGCGAATCCATCTCAGCCGGACGAACACCCGCTGATCGCCGAATCGACCAGTTCTGTTCCGATGTCGGCAGTGGCACCGGCCGCGACCGCGACACCGCCTGCCGACCCCGTTTCGTTCAGTAGCCGACCGAGATCAGCCAACCCAGCAGCGGCTCGAGACACCATCGAGTCGAACCGACAGCCCGCGGCAACCCCATGGGATTCGCGTGCCCGGCCCACGATCAGTGCGGCGGCGGACCGTAGACCACCCCAGAGTCCGTGGACGTCGACTGGCGAGTCCCCGTGGCAGTCTGCCCGGCCATTGGCTCAGACCCGACGGAACCATGGCGATCAACCCGAACGGCACGGCAGCCGAAGGAGCAATCGGCTAGCGGTAACGGCGCCACCCGGCACGCGTTGGCCGGGGCATTCGGTCGACAAATTGGCAGTCGCCGCCAACGCTTTTGCCGCCGAGCACGATCTAGCCGTAGCAGGGTTCGACACCGCGGAACTCGACGAATCCATCGTGCTGGAATTCCTGGCCGCAATCGAGACCGTGCTGCGGACATGTCCGCTGGTCCACCTTCGCCGGGTCGCGATCGATACGCTCACCGACGGCGCGGTGGTCCGCGCACGGCCGACGCGAGACAGCCCCGGTGCCGCGCATTCGCCGCAATGGTCGATCGTCCTCAATCGTGCGATCGCAGTGCACCCGAAGCTGCTTGTAGAGAAGATCAGTCAGGAAAAGAGTTCCGGATCGATGATCGCGGGGTCAATCGAACGTCCGGTATATGCGAGAACTGTGTGCGAACTCGGCGCCGTACTCGACGTATCTGGAGGCATGCTTGCGCGCAAGGCCGCGCAACGTCGCCTGATCGCCGAGTACCTTCGTGGACGCACCGGCTACCGGCACACCAGTTTGAGCCGTGTCGTCGGCGGCTACAAACAGTGGCGCGATCAGCTGTGCGGCCATAGCTTCGAACACGGCCGCTTCGCCTCGGCCAAGGCGGTCAGCTGGGCCTTCGCCGACGTCGTCCTCAATGACGCCCGTGCGACGGAACCCGCGAAGGTGCTGCACGGATTTCTCATCGATGCCGCGATCCACGTCATCGCTCAAAGCCGGAAAGCTAGTAACTCCACGTGCTCGCCACTACCTACGTAACTTCGGATCGATGGAATGGTCCCGTGCGGATATCTGACAGAACCGCTGGTGAGGCGACCGATCGCGGCGGCGGGCGGAGCACGAGGATCTACCGATGTCCGGCGGCTACCTAGCGGAGAACCCTTGATGAGGTAAGTCGAAACTGCCGAGCAGGCCGGATTCTTGCGAGGAAATCATGTCCGCACCCGCCATCCAGACCGTGCACGAGGTGTGCGCGCGGTATCACGCCGAGAACGGGTTCGACACCGCGGTCGACGAGCACGATCACATTCTGCTGCGCACCGGTGCTACCGATGGCATCCTCATGCCCGCCGCACTGGCGGAGCGGGTCGAGGTCGAACTGATCCGGCGGGACATGGCCGCACCCATCATCGTCAACACGAGAACCGACCTGTGGATGCTGCTTACCCAAGGCGCCAGCCACGCTGACCGCTCGGTAGCCAAGTTCGGTGCGCTGTATCGCTATCGCGCGATGATGACAACCATCGGTGCGTTGATCACCTTGCCGGGCCCCGGCGACGAGGTTCGGCACTGGCACGCGAAACCCGTCGGGCGCCGCAGGCCTTCGTTCAATGCCTTGGCGGACATCACTTTGCGAGTGGCGCACGTGCTTGCCGCCTGACCCGGATCAGGTTCCCGCGTGCCGGAGCTGCCGCATCCGGCTCGCGAGTGGTGCGAACGTCGCCTGCAGCGGTCGGGTGGTTCCGCTGGTTTCCACACCGCCGAACTGTGCGGCCAGCACCAGCAAGATCCCGGCGACCTGCAGCATCGTCAGTGTTTCGTGAGCGAACAGCCAGCCGAGTGCGACCGCGACGACCGGACCGAGCAGCATCAGGCGCGACGCCGTTGTCGCCTCCACGCCGCGGTACAGACCACCGAAGAACAGGGCGAACGCCAACGCGGTAGCCGCGATCGCCAACCAGGCTGTCGCACCGAACTGGCTGACCGACAGGCTCGGCGGCGCCCCCTCGAAAGCGCTTGCCAGCGGCACCAGGATCAGCCCACCCGCCAACATCTGCCAGGCGACCGCGCTCAGCGGATGCACGGCCGGCGGCACACCCCAGCGACGGGTCAGCACCATTCCGGTGGCGGAGAGCAGCGCCAGCGCTGCCGCCGCCGCTACTCCAGCGGTATCCAACTGGGTATGTCCACGCAGGACGAGCAGCGCGACACCGAACAAGCCGAGCATGGGTGCGGTGAACTGGCGGACGCCGACACGCTGTCCAAGGGTCAAGACAACCAACGGCACGACAACGCATTGCGCCGCGGAGATCGTCGATACCACCGCGCCGGGTAAGCGATGAGCGGCAATGGCTTGGCAGCCGAAGAACCCACTGAAATTCAGGACGCCGAGCACAATCATGCGAGCACACCAGACACCCTGCGGGCGAGCCGGACGCAACGCGATCAACGCCAGCCCGGCCGGCAGTACCCGAAACACCGCGTTCCACAGCGGCATGGCAGGCAGATGTTCTATTGCCAGAAACGCGGTGCCGAAGAGAAACGGTCCCGCGGCACAGGACAATAGGGTGCTTACGTCGCCACGCGGAAGCAGCCGGTGATCAACCATTTCCAACTCCTGCAGGTTCCCCGATGAGTAATGCACGACCGGAATTTCCTCGGCGCAGCAGGCCGGCCACTTCCCCGGGATCTGATTGCAAGGAATGCGCGACCGATGCCAGATCGGTAGCTATTTCAGAAAGTATTTTGGACACCTCGGTCGCATTCGCTCGTAAAATATCCGTCCACAGCGCGACGTCTCCCGCGGCGATGCGAGTGGCATCCTTGACCCCGGCGCCGCAGAGCCGCAGCACGGATGCGTCCGCCCCGGCGAGACTGGCGGCCAGCGCGGACGCGACCAGGTGCGGAACATGTGACGTGCGGGCGACGATGCGATCGTGGTCGACGTGGGTCATCAGCAACGGACGTGCCCCGGTCATGCCGACGAAATCCATCACGGAACGCAGTGCGTCGGCCCGGGTGCACGTCAGTGGCGTGAGTGCCCAAGTCCGGTCGCGAAACAGATCCGCGGTTGCCGCAACAGGTCCCGAGCGCTCGCCGCCTGCCATCGGATGTCCGCCCACGTAGCTCGTCAGATCGCAACCGGTGGCCTCGGCTTCGGCCAGCGGCTCGGTTTTGGCACTGCCCACGTCGGTGTAGCAGCGTGCGAGCCCGTTGGCCTGGCATTCTGCGAGTACCGCCGCGATGCTGCTCGGCGGCACCGCGATCACCGCGAGATCGACCATGGACGACGGCAGTCCGAGTACGCCGGCGCCCCTTGCGGCGGCGGTCGCCGCCGCGGCGGGATCACGATCGTGCAAGTAGGTGCGGACACCGTTCTCGCGCAATGCGAGGGCTACGGACGTGCCGATCAATCCGGTACCGATCACCGCGACCGTCCGCGCCGGCTCCCGTAATAAGCCATTCACGACCGTCTACCGTCCGCGCGGAGACGGCGAGGCACCGCATTGTCGGTGGCGCTGGTTTTCATTCCCGACCTCATCCATTCGCCCTTGCACTGTAAAAACGGCACGGGATGCGTTCCAGATTCGATTGGGCAAAGGTACTCGGCGACGCGCTGATCACTCAATAGGTAGCGGCCAATAGGTAGCTCCATAAGAGGACACACCTAAACGAAGACAGTATCTACCGACGCACAATCTTTCTTTGCTGCCTCGCGGCTCGCACACATGCGCGTTCTCCCCCTGCATATCGGTTACCCGATGGATTCGGTTAACACGACCGCGGAACGACGACCAGCAGTGACGTGGCGAAACCAGATGGTGCCCCTCTGATAACGCATCACGAGATTGCCGACGCACTCGGCGTACCGCGGTATCCACACCGATCTTCCGTACGGGCAATTTCTCGGCACACCTGATTTCTCTGCGCTACCTATCCCATTACCGTTACCGAGGCGAATCATCAAGCCGACAGACAAGGCTCCTCATGACCGACCGCCGCACCTCGAACCTGCAAACCCTCCGGCGCTTGCACGACTCGGACCGCCGCCGGACGATGGGGGCATGGCGAGTGACCACCCCGGGCCCGCTCGAGTCCGGTCCGTTGGCCTGGCAGCGCGCCCGGATCCCCGAACCAGCTGACGACGAGCTACTGGTGCGCGTCCTGGCGTGTGCTGTGTGCCGAACCGATCTGCACATCACCATGGGCGATCTGGCGGCGCACCGCGAGCATGTGGTGCCTGGCCACGAGGTCGTCGGTGAAGTCGTCGCCGCCGGGTCGACCGCGCGTGCGCCGATCGGCCGCCGCATCGGGATCTCCTGGCTTCGCCGCACCTGCGGCAGCTGCCGCTTCTGTGCCACCGGCGCGGAGAATCTCTGTGCGTACTCGGAATACACTGGATGGGACGCCGACGGCGGATACGCCGAATACGCCACCGTTCCCGCTGATTTCGCCCTCCAGCTTCCTCAGCAATACACCGACCTCGAGCTCGCCCCCATGCTGTGCGCAGGCGTCAACGCCTACCGGTCGCTGAACCTCGCGGAGCTGCCCGCCGGCGGCGTCCTCGGCATCTACGGTTTCGGCGGAAGTGCCCACTTCATGGCGCAATTGGCGATCGCCAGGGGCCTCGAGGTGCATGTGATGACCCGCCGCGCGGACGCGAAGGCGCTCGCCCTCGAACTGGGAGCGAGCAGCGTGCAGGACGTTGCCGCCCAGCCACCCGAACCGCTCGACGCCGCGGTGCTCTACCCTCCGGCGGGGGAATTGGTCCTGCCTGCCCTTGAGGCGCTTGTTCCCGGCGGCGTCCTTGTCTTGCCGAGCATCCACCTTCCCGATATCGCTCAGCTGGATTACCAGCGTCACCTGTTCTGGGAGAAGCAGATTCGTAACGTCACCGCGAATACCCTCGCCGACGCGCGCGCGTTCTTGGACTTCGCCTCCGCCTACCCGTTGCGGGTGACGGCGAACAGGTACGCTCTCGAAGAGGCGGATCGTGCGCTGCGCGACCTCGATGCCGGCCGATTCACCGGCGCGGCCGTCCTCGTTCCCTGACGCTCGACGAGGCGGATTTCGCCGAAATATGTTGCCGGTGAGACGGTCTCAGCTCAGCCGGCGCGAAATGTCGAGGTCTGACGGCAGACCTGCGTCCGGGTCGTCCGAGTCCGGCATGAACGGATCCTCGGGCTGCCCGTCGGGTTTGAAGACCATTCCAAAGAATTTTTTGGGACCGTCGGCCTGTACCGAGCGGTTTGCGATCCACTCATCGACCTGGGCGTCGCCTGTCATCGCCCGCCTCCCGGTCCTCAGCCTCGCGCTGCCTGTGCGGTCGGGCGGCTCAACCGAGTCTTCGCCGTCGATCTCGTCTCCTTTCGCGACGCGATCGACGACCTGCAACTCGCCATTACTCGCAACCTTTATCGTCGCGACATATGTGCCCCAACCGGAGTACGCCGAAGAGTAATCCATCGCCAGAATTACTGTTCCTCGGGTAGCCCGGACGTAGTCACACGCTTCCAGGGCATCGGCGAACACTCGCCACTTCGCTCCGGCCAACCGGGCGGCCTCTCTCGCATCTATTCCTGATTGTCTCACCTCGGTCCGAACTTCTTCCGAGATGGGCTCGAAGCGGGGGCGTGCGCCAGATCCCCTCGCCGCTACCTCGAGCGCGAACAGGAATCCGTCTCGCTGGGCTCCTGGAATCATGTGCCAGAAATATTCCGCGTCCTTCGGGTGCACGGCGACCTGATTCTCGATCGGGGTATCGAGCTGTTGCCGCACGTTGGCAAGCCCGCTGTCGAGTGCGTTGTCCAACTCATCGATCAGCGGGCCGGACGCAAGACGCTCGAATGTGCCCCGGCGTTCCCCGGCGAGTTCGTCAAGTGATCGAGTCAACTCTGTGAGCTCAAACAGTCGTGCCCGCCAACGACCACGCTCGATACCGCCGGCGAGGCGGCCGTACCACAATCGCGCGTCCGCCAGCGCGTTGTCCAATGCGTCGATCGTCGAAGCCCAGGATTGAGCCCGGTCCATTGGGATCCCGTGCAACTCGGCATCGGCAAGCTCGGCGCGCAGTTCGAACAGGTTCGATCCCACTCTCGCCGCGCGTTCGTCCTGACTCGCATCGTCGCGCCATGGGTGGCGACCTTCCACGACCCACACAAGATCCGCCAGCTCGCGATCCACCTCGACATCGAGTCTCTCGTACTCGACCGAACGCCGATAGTTGGCCGCTCCGCGATCGGCCAAGGTTCGGAGGTCTCGATATTCCTGCACCGAGGGATCCACGCGCTCGCGCGCTGCCGATGCCATCTCCACGTACCGCTGGATGTGCGAGTCGAGCTGTCGTTCCGACCAGCTCAACAGCATCGGTGTCTCCACGCCGAGCGTCCGTGCCAGTTTGTCGCGCGCCGCGTCCAGCAGCCGATCCAGCTCTTTCTGGGCCCCTCGCCCCGGACGCAGGTTCTTGATCTGCACCCCGTAGCGTTCAGCGATTTCGGACACTTCACGGTTCGCGGCGTCATCCACCTGTAGGTGTTCGATCAGGCCGGTGACCATTTCGTCGAGGCGACGTGCGCGGGCCAAGAGATAGAGCAGGTGGTCGCCGAGTTCGCCGGCCGGACTCGAATCGCCCCGATTCGCCACTCTAAATTGATGAGATGCCTCTTCGATCGCCGCCGCGACGGTGTCGATACCATGCACTCGGAAGCCGACCTGATCGTACAATTCGATCGTTTGTCGGACACGGTTCGCGACCGCGAATCTAGTCATCGAATAACCCGGCTCCGTTTCTCGATCGATGTCACCGAACTTCTCGAAGATCTCGACGGACCGGTCATGATCCTGCAACTCGTCTGGGAAGATTTTTATCAGGCGTGCCGCATCGAGCTGTTCGGACAGCCGGAGGCGCGCTTCGTCCAGCGCGATTGCCCAGACGTCTCGCGCGGACGAACCCTTTGTCTCGAGTTCCGACAGCTCGTAGCCGAAATTAGCACCGATCTCCGCCAACTTGTCGCGCCATTGCGAATGTAATGCCGCTGATTCAGCACGTAACGCTACCGTTGGCAGGCCGATACCCTCCCGAATCCTTGTTACCAACGAACGCAGGGCCACGCTAAGCTGCCTCCACGCATTTTCCAATGAAACATACACTCGGGCCCAGTTGTCGGCTTCCCGAGCCAGCCGTGCCAGATCTGCTTGCTGTTGCGGAGGCCTCGCACCGAGTTCTTCCTTCAACCGCCGGAGCGCTTCCGTGCCGGCCCGCACATCACCGAGCTGATATTTCTCCGACAGCCGCTTGATCGTTTTTGTGGTGAACTCGATATATTCCGCGGTATCGCGGATTTCCCGCGCCAGGCGGTCGACCCGCCCCGGAATGGATCGTAAAACTCTCACGCGGTCATCGCACCGCCGGAATGCCGCCTGGTCGATCCATACCTTCTCGATCTCCGAAATTTGACGTGCAAGGTGCACGACATCGACGGTGTAGCGCTCCGGGTTGTTTCGTACGTCTTCGACTTGCGCAAAGAGGTTGCCGTGGGGGAGCATCTCGACCAGGCGTGCCCGATACACATCACGCACACGAAGCAGTTCGGATAAATTCGCATTGCCGTGGCGCATTTCAGGTCGGTATGCCGCGATATTGTGCTCGGCCCGGGTCATCAACGACATCGCGTCGTGTCTGGCAGCGGGCAGTTCAGCCAGCGTGGAAATATCCTCGATAATCGTACGCAGCACTCCTGCACGATAAATGTTGGCGAGCGCGACGCCCGTCTCCACGAACTCTCGAACCAGCCCTACCAGCTCGACATCGCCAGCCGCCTTGGCATGGTCGAGCTTTTCCACGGTAAGAAGCGGATTGCTGACATCTTCTTCCGTGAATCCAGGAACTTTATAGAGATCAACTGCCAGGGCTTGATAGCGAGCGGCCATCGACAACTCATCATCGCCGAGCGCAGTGATTACCTGCTCACTTTGTGCCAGCTCTCGCATGGCCCGCTCGCGCAATTCCACCAATGCGGGGCTCAATGGCACAGCATCATCCCCCGAGCTCGGCAGATTTCCTAGTTTCTGCGTCGGTTCGCCTCTGACACCTTCGCGTTCCTGGTCATCGAGTGGCGCCAATGATCTCATCGGCAACTCGGGTCCACTACGTCCGATGAGGAAGGCTTTCCAGCTCTCGACCTCCCTGGGTACCTCCATCGGGAAGCTCATGACCTGTAGATAGTCGATCACCAGGACACTTCCCTGGTCCTTGGGCACCTGCGGTTCACGCCAGTTGATCGCCAGGTAGACATGCCCGCCGAAGCCTCCACTATCCGCTATCCGCCAGGTCGAGCACAGCAGCGCGACCTCCGCCGGATCCGCGGGGTCGAGCAGTCGCTGCTCGAGCTGACTCAGTTCGGTGCCTTCGAACTCTTCGTAGTGGCCCCCCACAGCCCATATGCCGTCCCCGAGAGTGGCTCCGTCCGGTCCGGTCAGTCTGTCGAGCAGTCGAAAGTCACTGTCCGGGAACAGATCATGCAAAACCATGAGCTGCAGCGCAAGACAGTCCCGAGCGTCGCCGGCCGTGCCGTACCCGGGAGGATCCGGGTCCACCAGTTCGACCAGGTCTCGATCGATGAGTTCGAGCTCTCTCGTCCATTTCTCGTACGCCTCGCTGCCGGGCTGCGCCGCGGCGCGATGCAGTGCCGCGCTGAGCCGACGCGCGGCAAGGTCCGCGACATCCTTCTGAATGTTCTCGATGAACAGATACGCATCCGCCATTTCCGCCCACGACTCGACCACGACGCGGTCCGATTCCGATATGTCGGCCGCCAACCGCTCCTGCAGCCGCTGGATCAGTTCATCGGCGCCCAGCGACCCCGGCTCGACACCGACTACACCCGAAATCTCCGTGAGCATCTGCTGAGCGGTATAGGCATCGACCAGGCGTTTTCGCGCTACATCGACCGGTTGCGGAGTGCCACCGAAGGCGGGTGCCACACTCGCGCTGGCCGTTGGCGCCACCCGTGCAGCCCATTTCTGGTCACCCGCCTCGGCCGACCTGCCCCGCTCGACGATCGACGGGTACGAAGCAATTGGACCGAACGGCTTGCTGTACTTCGAGGCGACCCTCGTACCCAATCGACTCGCGGCCAGTTCGACTATGTCGCTGCCAATGCCTTGACCGACTAGATGGATTTTCGGGCCGAACGGTAGCGCGGGTCGCGCCAGTTTTTGCGCCCATTTCACGAGGCGAGAGGCCATGTCGTCGGCTGCCAGCGTCCAGCGTTCCGTTTCCGTCTCGGAGAATGACGGATCGTACCGGACGAACATCACCACCGCGACGTCGTCGCGGTCGGCCGCAGCGGCGGCGAACAGTTCGGCTGCCGCCGAAGGTATCGCGCCCGGCAGCACCGTCATCTCGGCCACCGTACCTACCTCGGAGATGACCCAGAGCTCGGTGGCGTTGTCCAGGTCGCCGTACGCCAGCATCGCCGCCCCAGGGAATACCACGGAACCCCGGTTGGTCCTCGACAATTCGTCGTCGAGTAGCAACACCGGCGGTGGGGGTTCTAGAACTGTCGCCTGTTGTTCGGCGGCATCGAGAACGCGCCGCGTTATCCCATTGCCCGACTCCCTGGGCGATGCGGCAGCCAGGCGCTCACGATGTCGTGCATTTATCTGCTCGGCGGACGATCCGAGCCAGAGACATTCTTCGGCGAGAGACGCGAGTCGGGAAACCCGGCCGTACTCCACCGCTGCTTCGAGCAACGCGCGGGTCTCGGGCGCCATGTCGGCACCGTCGACCATTCGAAGAAGCTTGTCGAGTTGAGCCATCCGGTCCGGTCCATCACGCGAGGTTTCTACCGACTCGAGCTCCGCGACGGGCTTATGCAGCAGGGCAGCCGACTTTGCATGCTGAATCGCTCGCCCAGCGGCAGCAGAATTCCTCGGCGTCGAGTCACCGCCACTAGACCTTTGCGCCGCAACCTGCAGACGGTCCTCCAGACGCATCGCGTCGGCGAACCATGATCCCAAATCGGCGAACGCATTTCCCGAGCGAACCATGCGTGCCAACTCATCCCAACCCTCGTCGTCGAGCGCGCGCAGATACGACTGCAGCCGCTCGGCTGCTTCGGCGAAGTGTCTTTCGATCAATTCCTCCGCCACCTGCACCTCAGCCGCCAAAATCGCCCCCGACAAGTTCGACCACAGCCGCAATTGCGCGACCGAATCGCTGTCCAGCCCATCGGGATCGACGTCGAGCACCTGCGCCGCCGCGTCTCTGCTCGCGATCGCCGCCGCCAACGTCGAGTGTCGTTGATCGGCCGGTACTTCGGCAGGGGCGGCCGCATCCTGCGTCGGCGGCAAATCGTGGTCGGTCTCCGCATCCGCAGGCCCGTCATTGCCGCGGAAATCTCCCGGTGACGGATCGGGAGGGTTGGCCCCTTCGTCACCGGACGAGGCCGAAAACTGTTGGGATCCATCGCCGCTCACCGACATCGGCAGGGCCGGAGGCGGTACCGACGCGGGCACCTCGGGTACAGGGTCCGCGATACGCGGCTCCTCGATCTCGGCGGGATTCGGTATACGACCGGGTGGACTGATCTCACCGGGCTTGCCTCTGGGATCGAACTCCGGCTTCCCGGGAGCCCCCGGCTGGTCCGGGTCCGGCGTCACGGGAATGAACGGCTGTGGTGGCGCCTGCCAATTGGGCTTAGCTGCAAGGGCATCCAGCCTACCGTCGAGAACCTCGGAATCGGTGGCCTCAGTGATCGGCTCGGTCACCCGTGCCGCATCTCGGCTCGGCTCTTCCGTCGTCGGGATGGACTGCGGGCCAGGCGAATGCTCCTGATCCGATCGCGGCTGCGGGTTCTCCTCGACCTTCGGAAGTCCCTCTTCGGTCGAAGGCGCGGGGATTTCGGTTGCTGCCGACCTGGTCGCCGCTCCGGTAACGCCCGCACTCTGTTCTCGCTGCGCGGGATCGCCGAGCAATTCGGCCAGTTGGGCGTCCGCGTCGGCTCGCGCAAGTTTTTCCAGCTGGTCCAACACATTTGTTTCGGGTTCGACCGCTCCGCTCATCGGATCCCGCAGCGTCACAGCATTTTTCACTTGAGAGTCGGTAGCTGGAACAGCGCTGTCCGGCGCCATCTCCTCGCCGTACGTCATGCGCTCTGGCGTAAGCAGACCTACGGTGCCTGCCGAGGATTTGGCGATCGAGCCGTCACCTGCGCCCGGCTCATCGAAAGATCGCCACAACGACATCAGATTCGGCATGCTCGACATCTGGGCTCCGGCGGATTTGGACTCGCCCGCTGGTTGCAGCGATCTGGGATCGATCTCGACCGGGACATCCCCACCAGGGCCAGGTCGCATTCCGCCGCCGGATCGCACGCCTGACACTCCACCCGGCGACCACGGCTGCGACAGACGTGCCGCCCCGCCACCGGTGGGCGGCCGCACCGGTGACGGCCGATCCCGGGTGCCACCGGTACCCCAGTCGTTCGAACCCCTGGTATCGACAATCCGTGGGCCGTCGTCACCACGCGGCCTGGCAGGCGGCCAACCATATGCGCCGCCGAGATCAGCGCCGTCACCCCCGCGTATGCCCGAAAGCTCGCCGGGACCAACGAATTCCATCACGCCTCGGAGCTGACGCAAACGAGCCGCCGACGAGGAAACGGCCGACTGGCCGAGCTCGGACAAGAGCTCACCAGAGGCAGGTTTCGGCGGCGCGGCAACTGACTGAATCTTCGGGCTCTCCGATGACGTCGTCGGCGCCGCTGAGATATCCACCGGACCAACCACACGCCCCACCCGGGCATGCCGTGTCGCCACCACATGGCCCGCCAAACCCAGCACCATTCCGTTAACCACCTGCGGTACCGATAAATCCACGCGCCCGGTCACCACGCTGGCACCCAGTACTCCACCCACCACCCCCGAAACGCCGGCCAGCCCACCCGCGATCCATCGACCGACACCACGCGCCGACAACATCCGCTGCGCGACTCCACCCCCCAGTCCGCCCCCCACGCCTGACCCGATACCAGCGGCCCCCTGCGCACTTACCGAAGTCCAATCGACCCTACTCCGATGCGGCTGCAGCAGCTGCGCCCCCAGATCCACACCGCCCTGCACCACGCCGAAACTCAACACCCGCAACAACAGTCGCGACCGAGCAGCCAACCGCGCGACCCCGCCGGCCTCGACAGCCGCACGCAAACCCCGAGACGCTGCCACCACCTCCCCTCGCGCCCGCTCCACCATCCCGACTCCCGAAACCCCACCCAGCATCGCCCACATCGCCATCGATACGGCCGCCAGCATCAAGACCTGCGCCTTCTCCACCTCGTCCGCGCCACACTCCAATTCCTCGGCCAACTCCCCGAAAAACCGTGCGGCCTCATCGAGCGACGTCCACAAGGCACGCGCCGACCGCAGTGCCTCCATCCCCGCCGCCGACCCACCGACCGCGACCCCCAACCCCGGTGCCGCGGAGCCCACCCCGTCGCGCAACGCCACGCACTGCTCCTTCGCCTCCCGCCACCCCGCGGCGGTACATCGCATGCTGTGCGGTACACCTGACGGAAACTCCCCCGCCAACACCACGTCCTGTACCCACACAGGCAAGCTCGACACGAACTCGAAGGGACCGCTCATCGCTGAGTCCACGCCGACCTGACGTGACGAGCGCAGCGACAACGCTGGTGGCGCATTGCGGTTACCACTCGCGGTCAGCCGCGAACAGGGCGAGTGCCCGCAGGCCGTCGGCTTCGGCTCGATCCGGCAGTGCCCGTACTGCGGCGGATACGCGCAGGCGCGCCTGCCGCATGGCCTCGCGCTTGCCGCCCGCCGCTTCGAGAAGCGCACTGGCGCGGGCGATATCCTCGGGGCTCATCGGTTCGGTCGAGCGGTATAGCTTCATCAGGTCGGCCGCCGCATCGGTATTCGATGCCAAGGCCGTGACAACCGGCAGGGTGTGCTTGCGGCGCGTGAGATCGCTCCCGGCCGGCTTGCCGGTCACCTCCGGGTCACCCCAGATGCCGATCACATCGTCCACGAATTGGAACGCGAGCCCGAGCTCACGGCCGAAGCCGTCCATCGCCGAAACGGTGACCCCGTCGCCCCCCGCGCTCAACGCTCCCAGCGCGCATGCGCAACCCAATAGAGCGCCCGTTTTGCCTGTCGCCATGCGCACGTACTCGGCTTCGCTTATGTCCGAACGCGTTTCGAAGGCGGTGTCCTCGTATTGACCGATACATACCTCGACGGCAGTTGAACCGAGCCGGGCGACCGCGTCCGCCGCGACCGCGCTCGGAAACCCGGCCGCCAGCTTCCAGCCCGCCAGTGCGTGCAACGCGTCGCCGAGCAGCATCGCGTTATCGACTCCCCACACGCGCCACACGGTCGCCCGCCCCCGCCGAATGTGGTCGTGATCCATGACGTCGTCATGGATCACAGTGAAGTTATGAAACAATTCTACCGCTGCGGCGGCATGTACCGTGCCGTGCTGCGCACCACCGCAAGCCGCCGCTGCAGCGAACACCAATGCCGGCCTCAACCATTTTCCGGATCTTGCCGAGGATACGGCGCCGTCGCGTTCCCACCAGCCGAAGTGATAGCCCGCCATATGCCGCAACGGACCCGGCAGGTTGTCGACCACGTCCCGCAACACCGGCTCGCACTCGTCCCTGGCACGAATCATCAACTCGCGCACAGGATACTCAGGGACGGTCCCGAGCTTAACCTTCATCGAACACCTCAGCCGAGAGATATCCCCACGAACTGTAGATTGCTCCACATCCCCATGCGCTACGCAGTGTCTCCATGACTGGGAATCTCCGGCGAGACAATCTCTCAGCACATCAACACCCGTTGATCTCGTCAGTACTTGGCGGTACACTAACTGCCGCACACTAATTTGTTGACGCAACATCTAGTGTCGCGCCGATTAGGGCATCATGGCCTGGTTGATAGCCCGGTTAGGAGATGCCATGCGCCTTGTCGCGACCACATTCGTCATGCGAAGCGACCCTGCGGCTCGAAGTCTTGGGTGCGCCGAGGCGGATCGGCCATTCGACCACGCATTCCAGCTAATTCCTTACGGTGACGACGACATCGGGAAGATCATCACGCAGAACCTGATGCGTGCCGGAGCATTCCTGCTGGGCTGGCGGACATTCGATGCAGTGTCCAAAAACTGGCAACAGATCGTCCAGCACAATCCGGTAGCCGCCGCCTACTCCCAGCTGCCCAAATACATCGTGTCCACAAGACCGCGGGACTGTGCGGGAGCCACCAACATCAACGGCGATATCACCGACGCCGTGGCTGAATTGAAGGAGCGGCCCGGCCTCGAATTGCAGGTCTACGGCAGCACGCGACTGAGCAGGGCACTCATGGACCTCGGGCTGGTCGATGAGTACCGACTGCTGATCTACCCGCTCTCGCTGTGCGGCGCACAGCCTTCATCGGATCTGATGATGTCGCCGGCCGGCCTTCCACTTTCGACCGTCACGACGACCAGCGGGGGGATCGTCTCCCTGACGTACTGCGAACCGAGGAAGACTTCCGGCTACAGCATGGCCGCATTACGTCACCCCAACCTCGCGGTCGTGGGGTAACCACGATCATTGACCAGATACCGCTCGCAGCTGCCCCTCATGATCAGACCGTCGAGCGCGATCGGCCGCAGCGAAACTTTCGAGCATGGCGTTCACGCCGTCGAACCCGAGGGCAGCCGCGACTATCCGCAAGTCGTGCCACGTCAGCTGGTGATCGCGGGTAGCCCGAAACTGTGCTGGGCTCGGTGCCGGCTGGGACGTCACGATGCCACCAGCGGCTGCGAGATCAATGTGGTCACCACAACATCCAGTAGCTCCGCCACCACATGGGACAACCGCGGCAGCTCACGGCCTCGCTCAGGCCACCAGTGCCATCGCAACCCGTTGCTTGCCGACCGGTTCACCGACGACGGCAGTATCAGCACAGATCGCTTCCGGCACAACGAAATCCCCAATCGTTCGAGCCGCCCCAGTTCCGCGTGGTCAACACGTTTGTCGATCTGTACGAAGAACAACCAGGATGACTCACGTCGATGCCCGGCCGCACACACCAATGTAGGACCGCCCAAACCAACCAGACGTGACGCCGTGAACAGCCCGTTCGCCAATGGCGCCCGCAACGCGAGCGCGGCCACATGTTCGTCGCATCTCAGTTCCACCGACCGCGAGTCGCCGCGTGGATTCGCGGGCAGACCACATTCCCGATAGAATTTGCACCAATCGCCGACCGATGCCAAACGATCCCATTCTGCGTTCATATTCTGCTCCGCCCTTTCCAGCTGGACGGTTCGATCTCCGGCACCGCCGCCGACCCAAGGCCCTTATCTCCCCACCGAATTCCAGTTCGTCACCGAGTGTTCGCTGGATAACATAGCCGGAGAGAGCGGTATGCCGAGCTCATCGACTTCTCACCCATGGCAAGCCCGGTCACTGCGGCTGTTGCCCCTGCCCGGGGGCGGCCTCCGACAACGGCGCGGCGATGTCCTCGAGCGATTTCCCCTCCGCATCGACGCCGAAAATAACAGCGATGACGCCGCCGAGCACCATGGCGATGGCACCGAGCACGTAACCGAGGGTGAGCGGATTCCGGTCTGGGTTCGGGTTGTCCGCACCGCCGATGAGATGCCCGAAGAGGTATGGAGCGACGACGCCGCCAGCTCCCTGGGAGATGGCGAAGAAGAAGGCGATCGCTTGCCCACGCAGTTCGACCGGAAAGATCTCGCTGACGGTCAGATAGGCGGAAGACGCACCCGCCGAGGCGAAGAAGAAAATGACACACCACAGCAGGGTTTGCGTGCTCGCATTCAAGATCTGGGCGTGAAAAGCCCACGCGGACAAAAGCAGCAGGACACCCGACAGGATATAGGTAGAGCCGATCATGACACGTCGACCGACTGTGTCGAAGAGCGGTCCGAGTACAAGTGGTCCGAGCAGGTTTCCCATCGCGAAGGGGAAGAAGTAGTAGCCGGTATGGTCGGTTGGCACGTGATAGAAGTGGATCAGCACCAAGGTCTCGGTGAAGAAGATCGCGTTGTACAGGAATGCCTGGGTCGCCATCATGCTGAACCCGAGAAATGAACGCCGCGGATACTTCTCGAAGAATACGTAGGCCAGTTCCCACAGTGTGAGGCGTGGATGCTCGACGATCTCTATGACCTCGTCGGGACGAGTCGGCTGCAGCTCGACGCCTTCGGCGGCAACTCGCTGTTCGATCTGGTCGAGCGTGCGCTCGGCGTCGTCCGCGTGCCCGTGGGTGAGCAACCACCGCGGGCTCTCCGGGATGGTCCGGCGCACGAAAATGATGACGAACCCCAACAGGGGTCCGATGAAAAACCCCAGCCGCCAACCCCATTCGATCGGCACGATGCTCTCGTTGAACAGGACGAGGGTAGCTGCCGCACCGAGAGCCGCACCGCCCCAGTATGTTCCGTTCACCGCGATGTCGACGCGTCCGCGATAGCGCGCCGGGATGATCTCGTCGATAGCGGAATTGATCGCCGTGTACTCGCCGCCGATGCCCATACCTGCGATGAACCGGCAGACGAGCAGCGCAGACCAACCCCAGGACAACCCGGCGAGTCCGCTGCCGAACAAGTAGATGAGCAGGGTCAGTATGAACAAACGCTTGCGACCGAGCTTGTCGGTGAGCCTGCCGAAGATCAGGGCACCGAACACTTGCCCGGCCAGATACACCGAGGCCGTCGCCCCGACCTGGCTGCTCGACAAGTGCAACGTGTGCGGGCTCTGTAGCGGACCGCCCATGCTGGACACGATCTGGATCTCGAGGCCGTCGAGGATCCACGAAACCCCGAGACCGACAACGATCAGCCAATGAAATCGCGTCCACGGCAATCGGTCCATCCTGGCCGGGATCGCGCTCCGCACGACCGCTGCGGGACCCATCGCCTGCTGATTCACCACGCCACCTCCACATCGAGAGCCTTCGATCCGAAGCCAGGGGCGTGCGATTCACATCCGCCAGCATCAGCCGCTGTTTAACGTACCGCTGATTAGTGGCTCACTCAATGGGTTACAAATGGTTGATGGGTCATGAAGATCGGTCATAGATTGCCCACGAATTGCCGACGCGGGGCTGCAGACCAGCGCGTGGGTAGCTGCACGAGGTCGTCAGCGGCAACGCAGCCGGCGGCCGCAGCTGGCCGATCGAACCGGACGGGCGGGCGGGCGGGCGAATGAGGCGAGCGGGACGTGCCTCACGATCAATCGGCGAGCCCCCGCTCATTCGCAGACGCACAGCCCCGAGCCACCGCCGCGGAACCGTCGAGCAGACCAAGGGTCGCCATCTCTTGCTCGATCGCGTTGGCGGCGAAATCCAACCCTGTCGCACGCAATTCCCTAATTCGCCTGCCCACTCGCTCAAAGCCCTGCGCTTCAGCGACGATGGGCCGCAAACTGATTCGATGTTCAATTGAAGTCTTGACGAATTCCACGGTCATTATCACTTGCCCTCCTGACCCTACCGGAGCGATGCGGGGCCCATGACCACGCACCGCCGTACTGGCAGTCACCAGCGTGGCCAGGTAGGTAGTGGAATTGCATCGGTACTACGGAACGATGGCCGCCACAACTCGCCCGAACATACCTATTCGGAGAGGCGGAGCACCGGCCGAGTACTACAATTCTGTAACTTCGCCACACATCAATCTCGGCGAGCATGCCTTAACCATAAGAATCCAGACGTCTCCCGCATAGTCGGTCGCGTAGATTAGGCCCGAACGCAAAACTGGACTAACCTCGACAACAGACCATCATCGGAGTACAAAGGACGGAACATATGGCAAAGCAGGTCACCGTGACGCTGATCGACGACTTCGACGGCCGGTCGAAAGCGAACGAGACAGTTCATTTCGCTATCGATGGCGTCACCTACGAGATAGACCTGTCAACGACCAATGCAGGCAAACTTCGTAAGTCGCTCGAGCCATGGACCGCGAGCGCCCGCAAGGCGGGTCGTCTCAAGAAGGCCGGCGGACGGCGCGGCTCGATGGACCGTGAGCAATCCGCCGCCGTCAGAAAATGGGCGCGCAAGCACGGCCATACGGTTTCCGAGCGTGGCCGAATCTCCGCAGAAGTGCTCGAGGCATACAACAACGCGAATTGAGAACATCCGTCCAGCCCGCCGGGCATCACCGCACCGGCCCGACTACCTCCAGTTCGCTGATGCCCGGATGAGAATTCGCTTCGGTCGCAACAATCACGAGCCGCACAAAGCGCGCGACGACAGCACTCGGCAATGCGCCGGTCGCCGGGTCTACAGAGACGGTCGTCCACGTGCGATTATCGGCAGATGTTTTGATTGCCCACTCCGTTGGAAGCGCCCCTGACCAGGATGGGTGGATCCGAGCAACCTCCGTCGGCCCGCCGAGGTCGACGGTGAGGCTGCCCTCGTTGTTCGTCGGCGTCCATGCGGTGGCTCCGCTGCCGTCGACAGCCGCGGCGGCATACCGGCCCGACTCGTCTGAACTGGACGTCACCAGTTTGCAACGAGCAAGATTGTCCGTCGAAGACCGATCTGGACGACGCGTCTGCACGATCAGCGGGTGATCGCGGCTTACCATCTGCGCGCCATTCGCGGTCTGCACACGCATAGGCGCACCGGACTTCAAAACAATCGTGGTTTCTTCGGGGCCGAGTTCGGCGTTGAAGACACGGCCCTGCCAATGCACGCCACGAATATCGACCCCGCTGGCGAGGTCGGGCGGCAAGATCGGATCGACAGCGACGGAGTCGCCGCGCAATCGCAGTCCGAGCAACCCGTTTGTGAAGGTCTGTAGGAAGCCACCTGCGGCAGTCACGAAAGTGAACGCGGGTGCGCCCGCCAGCGCGTCTCCGGCACCCGCCTTACTCCCACGTGCCTCGGCGAACTGGCCGAATGGCGCCCGTTCGAACGGACGGGCCGCACGCTCGAAGTAGGTACCGACCGCGCACCCCGGCGCACCGATCGCCGCGGCGTCGATGGCGTGCGCCGAATCCGTCATGGCCGGCCCGTCGGGGTCGGTTCGTTCGGCGTAGTACTCCAGTACGCGACTCGAAACATTCTGTGCCATCGGCCATTCCAGCGGATAGATCAGCAGTGTCGTATCGGCCTGCTTGATCGAGGTGCCGGGGTAGCCGTCGTACTGGAGGAAAATCTCGCGTACGGGATCGAACGGCATCCGTAGATGATCGGCGATCATCGTCCATTCTGCCGGTCGCTGCTCGCCGAGGATATCCGCCGCGGCCGCCGCGTTGCGCAAGGCAAGTGCCGCAACGGCATTGGTGTAAACGGCGTCGTTCACACCGTTGCTGTATTCGTCGGGTCCTGCGACATTGTCGATGGAGAAGCTGCCGTCGGCGTTCGCCGTCACTCGTGCGGCCCAGAATTCCGCGAGCTGCTTCATGATCGGCCAACCTCGGGTGCCCAGGTAATCCTTGTCGCCGGTTGCGAGGTAGAACTGCCAGGCCGAGAGCGAGATGTCACCCTGCAGATGGATCTGAGTCAGGCAGTGTGGCGGATCCCAGCTGTGGCACTCCTCGAGGTCGCCATGACTCGCACTGGTCCATGGATAGAAGGCACCGGGGTAGCCGAGCCGCTGCGCGTTGGCGTGCGCCGCGGGCAAGGTTCGGTACCGGTACTGCACAACGGAACTCGCGAGTTCCGGCGCGAACTGCAGCAACCCGGGGAACATCCAGATATCCGCGTCCCAGAAGACCGCACCGCCGTAGTTGTCACTGCCGAGTCCGACCGGTGAGATGCTGTTGCTCTGTTGCGCATTCGTACTCGAGTACAGCGAATACAGTGCGCCGCGAGCCCAGGTCTGCACCTCCGAGTTGCCGGGGATCTCGATGTCGCCGTGCCACAGACGCCGCCAGGCAGAGGCGGTTCCGGCCAGCAGGTTGTGCCAACCCTTGAATGCTGCGCGGTGCGCGGAGTCAGATGCGGACTTGGACGGATTCGGTGCACTCAGCGCCGTATCGACGCCGACGAACTTTGTTACCTCATAGGACTTTCCGGTCTGCACCGAAAGTCGCGCGCCCTGGCCGACGGTCAGATCACGAACCGGCGCAGTGTGCTGAGTCGCCGCCACGCCTGCCCGCAGTACAGAGACAATCTCGCCTGCGACTCCGGTCCCTCGGTGCGGAACCCGAGCCGCATGTCGTCGTTGGCAACCTCGCTATCGGTCCCGGAAACGCGTCGGGCTCCGCTGCCGTCGAGCAGATCGATCACCGTGATATCGCCGGACCAGCGCGGGACCAGCGTCAGATGCACCGCGCCAACGTGCTGGTCCGAACGATCGGTGACCACCTCATAGGTCAGATCTGCCGCTTTCCCAGTCGGGGTGGTCCAGGTGAAGGTCGTACGGACTAGACCACAGCGCAAATACAACGTCTGCTTGAAGTTGCTGATCTGGGTGGAAGGTGTTCCCGAGGTGAATGTTTCGCCGTCGACGTCCAGGTCGAGGGTCGACCAAACCGGAAGGGCTGCCGCCACCTCACGACCATCCGCGACGCCGGCCTTCTTCCCGTAGAGACCGGCCACGAAGGCACCGTCGTAGCGCGGAGTATAGAGCGGCCACCCGCTCAGCTCATCGGCCGAGAAGTAGCCCATCCCGCGTGGCGGCACCCGAAGTCCGAGATAGCCGTTCCCGACCATCGGATGCCGATCGTAGGTAGCGTTCGCGTCCGTGCTCGACGGAGTCCATTCGGGCGCCGACGACACCTCGTCACCAGGACACACAGACATCGCCACCGGCGCGGTCCGATAGCCGAAGAACAGCGCGGCCGCGACCACCAGTGCGACCGCCAGGGCGACCGCGAGACCGACCATTGCCGGCATCCGATAGCGCAGCCAGACCGATGGTGTTCCTCGTGATAACAATCCAGCTACCTCCGTGTGCTGTCGTCGCCATTCACCAGATCGAAACAGAACGCAGACGATCCTTGGCTCGGCGACGCTTCTTACTGATGGGAAGAATCTCCGCCCGATATTCCCGCGACGGGGAAGGCATTAGTGTCGCTGTCGTGCGCATACGGAAGCGAACGAGTCCAGTGGCGCCGAGAGCGGTTGCCGCACTTGGAATTGCGCCTCGCCGGATCGATAGCACTATGCGCTCACAATTCGGTACCGGCGATCCGTGCCGACCCCCAATCGTCACGATGCGACGCGTCTGTTTCCCGACGTCTCAGGGCTCCCCTCTCTGTCTACCCTGAGGCGCCGTACGCGTGCCGGCACACGCGCCGAAACAGATTCCGCCGCTTCGTGACAACCGCCCCTGGGTTCGAGATTTCGGGCCCAGGGGCGGTTTTGTGTAGGTAGCGCCGGCCCGAAGTCATAGGCACGGGATATGTCCGAAGCACGCTCATCTGCGGATGTGCGGCACCTACCTATAAGACAAGCATCAACGGCAGTTGAGCACGGCCATGTGGCTACGCCCAACGCCTGATACGCCATCGAAACAGGTGTGTCAGCCACCGTAGGGTAAGGATGCAAATGCACACCGAATTGGTGCCGATGCAGGAGAAATGTCGATGTGAGCCGCAAGAATCCGGGTCCGGTGTCGACGGGCAATCCCCGCCACACACTGAGATGTGCCGCATCCGGATCCGTTTCAGTGCACCACCACTCGAATTGAGCTACCGAGACGAACGGGCAGTCGCAGAAAGATTTGCCAGCTCGGCCCGGCGCAACGGCGCGATCGTGGAGATAGATCGCACCGACTGCCCCGGGTTGAACCCACTCCCGTGTCGTGTGCTGTGGACCGGGGACGCGTGAGGACCGACGCGACGGTTCGGCCGCAGACCGAAGCGACCCGCAGGTACTTAAGTACCGCCGGCAGCGAGTAGCTCGTCGAGTATCCGCTCCGTATCGTCCAGCG
Organism: Nocardia sp. NPDC006044; assembly: GCF_042871115.1. NCBI lineage: Bacteria > Bacillati > Actinomycetota > Actinomycetes > Mycobacteriales > Nocardiaceae > Nocardia > Nocardia sp. NPDC006044. Next base: position 439,062 of record NZ_JBIAID010000001.1, on the reverse strand, counting down.
GGGCGGCCCGCACCGACAACCGCGCCGCCACAGCGAGATAGATATCGGTATCCGATCGTTTCTCGAGCAACGAGGCATAGGTGAGCTGCGGTGCGAACACCACATCGGCCACTTCGGGTTCCGCGAACCGCAGGAGGGTGAAGGGGCCGTCGGCGATAGCGGGCCCTCCGACATGATCGGGCAGGACCTGCAGCGCGGTCTTCATCGCGCCCGCGGCGCGGATCAGATATTCGAGTTGCGCACGCCACACGGCAGCGCCGCCGAACGGGCACCGCAACGCCGCCTGCTCGACAACGAACCACACCGCGGGCGGGTCGCGTCGGCTGAGGATCTCTCGGCGACGCAGTTGCAAAGCGACCCTGCGTTCGATCAGCGAATCCGGCTCCTCCGGATGCACATGCTTCAACACCGCGTACGCGTAGTCGGGCGTCTGCAACAGCTCTGGTACGAAACGCGGCTCGTAGCTGCGTATCAGCTGAGCAGCCTGCTCCAGGCCGATGAAGGTGCCGAACCAGCGTGGCAGCCAGTCGTTGTCCCGCTGCCACCAGCCGGCCGCATTGGCCTGACGTGCCAAGGTCAAGAAAGCGTCGCGCGCTTCGGGATCGGTGAAGCCGTACAAGGTGAGCAGGTCGTTCAGATCGCGCTCCCGGAACGGCACCCTGCCCAACTCGAGTCGGCTGATCTTCGAATCGGAGGCGCGTATCGCCATTCCGGCGTCCTCGCGACTGACCCCGCACGCCTCCCGCAAACGACGCAGCCGCGCCCCGACCATCATCCGCAGCACCGTAGGCGCTCCCTCGACCGCCGTGATCACGGGGACGTCGGTCATTGCTCACCCCTTTTCCGCGCGCCCGCTCCCGATGACAGCCGACTTCAGGGCTGCTTCACCCCGACTCCCCCGAACAGCGAGCAGGTCGCCGGTGCGTCGGTGCCGTCGGGTCGCCATTGCCACGGGCGTACCAAACCGGGCTCGACCAGGTGATAGCCGTCGAACAGATCTCGGATCTCCGGCTCGCTACGCAATACCAACGGCACTGTGGCCCCCGCGAATCCGGCGTGCCAACCATTCTGTTCGCCGGCCGACATGCCATCGGTGGTCAGGTGCGAGATGGCGACATACGACCCAGACGCCTGGCGTTCGCGGAATGCCGAAACGATCCTCGCCGGATTCTCCTCGGCGGTCACGAAGTGAAAGACGGCGATGAACAGCACGGCGACTGGCTCGTCGAAATCGATCATCTCGGTGACCGTCGGATGCCGCAGGATCGACTCGGGTTCCCGCATGTCCGCGGTGATCACCCGGGTTGTGCCCGCGCGGAGCAGCGCCTTGCCGTGTACAGCAACGATCGGGTCGATGTCGACATAGACAACGCGTGCGTCCGGGTTTGCCTCGACGGCGATCTGATGTGTATTTCGGACCGTCGGCAGGCCAGACCCCACGTCCAAAAACTGACGAATGCCACAGGTTTTCGCCAGATGCTCGACAACTCGACCGAGGAACCGCCGGTTCTCCGTCGCGGTCGACCGCACCCGGTGCTCACCGATCAGGTCATAGAGCCGCGCGTTGGCGGCCCGATCGACATCGTAATGGTCCTTTCCGCCGAGTGCCTCGTCGTACATGCGCGCGGCGGTCGGCACTCCGAGCGGGATCCGCACCTCGGGCTTGGCGTCCACTCTGCTGGGCGGGGCTTCTTTCGACATCGTCTCAGCCTCTCGATAGGCACAGATTTAATGTCGTCCCGAACACTACGGACGGCCTGACAATCCTATTCGCCTGGATATCGACCACATGTTCCCATCACGGGGGACTGCTTACTTTCGTGCTCGATCTGTTCACCAGGCAACGATTCCGTAGCCGCGTGCGTTCATCTATCGGCAAGGACGACCACGAAGATAAGTCCGACCAGCGACAGAGCGGTCAGTACACCGAAGACGATCGACCAGTGCAGCCGATGGTGCACAACATCCACTTGGATGTCGGCGTCATCGGACGACGCGAAAACCCCGATGGCCGCCCCCGCCAAAGTCGCGGCCAAGAATCCCGAGCCCATCGCCACGATGATGTCGACTCGCACAACGAGTTTAGTCATTCCGGTAAGGCCGTCGAGTGTGATGAAACCAGGAAGCAACGCAAGGATGGCGAACGCGCCGAAGACGATGGTGACCAACGCGGCCCAGTTCGCCGCGAATCGATATGCCGAGTAAAGAGCATCGCCATTGTCCTGCACGCAATCTCCGATCCACTGCGAACCAAGCCCCACCTCCGGGCACCGAGCGGGACCTGACGCCCGGAGGCGAGATATCACGAACGCGCCGACCCACACTGCCACGTTTGCCCTCCGCGCTCCGTGACGGTCGCTGGCTCCCGGCCACTGTCGGCGTTCGTGACGATTGGGGTGGAACTTCGTCGACGAACGGTACTCGAGTGCGGATGGCCTACCTTCCCTCCATTGAGAACATCCACGCCTTGTCCCGTTGCCGGCTCCAGCTGACCGAGTGATGCAAGACAGACCGGGAAAGTCCTTCATTCGTACCTATCGGTATCGAAATGGCCGCCACGGACGTCGCCCGGCTCGGAATGGTTTGGCGCCATATTAATCCAGCGGAAGCATATACATATCTACGGAAATGCCAGGTCTCGAAGCTCACCACTTCCGTTCTCGCCCGCCTTTCTCGCCACTCCCAAAGATGCAGCAGGACAACGCTTTTCACTCCATAGCGATACACTTTGCGGTGCACCTCTTTTACGCAAACAAGGTTCTTTCGTCCCCAAGTTTGGGAAGCGGTCGATTGTCGGAACACCCTAGGCTCGAAGTAGTACGACATAGGTAGGTAATTCGACAGGAAGGCCGGCCGTGAGTACCCGGATTTTGCGATTGCGCAGTGAGCAGCGGCCTGGCCCCTTCCTCGATACCCTTCGCGACATTGTCGGCTCCGCACATGTTCTGACCGATCTCACCGCCATGCGCGCCTACACCACGGATTGGACCGGACGATGGGAAGGGTCCGCACTCGCTGTTGTCCGGCCGAACAGCACCGCGCAGGTCTCGGCTGTCGTCTCCGCGTGCTTCCGTTCGCTCATTCCCCTCACACCACAGGGCGGCAACACCGGCCTGGTCGGTGGTGGCATACCGACGGCGGGATCGATCCTGCTCAGTACCCAGCGTCTCGATTACATCGAATCGCTCGATCCCATCGATCGCACGATCGCGGCCGGGGCGGGAGCTACCGTTGCCCAGGCTGATCGAGCCGCAGCGGCACACGGTCTGCGGTTCGGCATCGACCTGGCCTCGAAGGAGTCGGCGACGCTCGGCGGGATCGTCGCAACCAATGCCGGCGGCGCACGGATGATCCGTTATGGAAACACCCGGTCTCAACTGCTGGGTATCGAAGCGGTGATGGCTGACGGTTCGGTCCTTGCTCGATGGGCGCCACTTACCAAGGACAATATCGGCTATGACCTGCCTGGCCTGCTCGCAGGCAGTGAGGGAACACTGGCCGTCATCACCAAGGTCCTGATGAAACTGAGCACGCCACCTGTGGATACGCAGGTGCTACTCGCGGGCATCTCCACGGTCGATGACGCACTGCGTCTTTACGACCGAATCCAGCGGTGCGGGTTGAGCGTCGAAGCAGCCGAGTTGATGACCGAGGAAGGTATCGATGTGGTCTGCACGCACACCGACGTCAAGCGACCGTTCGATGACGGTTCCGCCTTCTACGCGCTTTTCGAGGTGTCCGCACACCGTGCCACCGAAGCGGCGCTACTCGAAATGCTCTCCGCGTGTGAGGATCTGGTAGAGAACGCCACCTTCGAGCAGCAACCCGCACGCAAGCTGTGGCGGCTGCGCCACAGCCACACCGAGAGCATCGGCCGCGAATCCAGCACTCCTGTCGTCAAATTGGACATCGCGGTTCCACTCGCCTCGATGAGCACGTTTGTCGCACAGCTCGAATCTATCCTGACAGAACATTTCCCAGCGACCCGGCCGATCCTGTTCGGACACTTCGTCGACGGCAACATCCACGTCAACCTTCTCGACGTCGAACCATCCGCCGCGGATGGCGTTACCGACTCGGTCTTCAATCTGGTCACCGAGCACAACGGCAGCATCAGCGCCGAGCACGGGATCGGCCGGGCCAAAACCCAGTGGGTCGAGCTCGGCCGCAGTCCCGTCGACGTGCACATGATGAACCGCATCAAATTCGCCCTCGACCCGCGTTGCATTCTCAACCCTGGCGTACTTCTACCGAGATGAAAAGTATTACGGTACGGGCCTTTTCATAGTCGGCGCAGCGGTCGAACATGCAGGATTCGGCCTCGTCACGAACCGCGGTACTGTTTATGCTTCCGGCCGAGTCCGACCAGCATTGAGGCGGTTACCGACTTCCTGGTACGAGTTCCGATCAGCCGCTGCCCATCGTGGCGATACCGATTGATCGAGGCAACTTCCAGCCCGACATTGCGTTCTATCTGGCCGGGACCGAGGACTCCCGCACGAGCCATGGTCGATCACGGTGCTGTCTTTGCGAGAAGGTCGCATCGCCGAAATCATCTCGTTCATTGATCCTCCCGCATTCTCCCGCTTCGGGCTGCCGGCCCACATAGCGGGTTAGGGCCTCCACGGGCCATTGTCGAGGCGCTTTTGGCACGCACGGGTGCGCTGCTGTCAGTCATCGACCGCCAAGGACAAGTGGGCAGCGTAAGACTGCGAAACGAGCAGATAATCGGCCCACAGGTTCGGGCATCCCGGTTCTTTTCGGTCGGTTGCTGTCTGGACCTGCGCCGCGATGCGAATTGTTCCGAGCAGGGCTTCGATTGTATTCACGAGCGCCGGGATCTCGAGTTCCGGAGCCGTCTCGCCACCTGATCGGCCCGATGGCGGTTTCATACGCAGAACGTCGTCGCGCAGGAGCTGCGACCAACGAGATGGTGGCTTGACCACCCGAAGGGTGGCGACTGGAACCGAGACGACGCGGCCAGCGAGCATCCCAAGTGGTTCGCGCAACGGGAATCGGTCGGCCAATGGTATCGGCGTGCTGAGACCGATGGTGAACGAGTGATCGACATCCGACATCGCGCGTTCGATCACAGAGCAGGAATGAACCACTGCGGCCCGCAACGACTCCGCGCCTGAGTCGCCGTCCGTATCGGCGGCACGAGAATTCTTCGACCTAGACAAAGGCTATCCCCAAGAAGAACTGGCCTTGACCCCGCACGCCCCTGGCGAACCCGCCCAAGCCGGACTGCCTAAACGACCATCGGGTCCTGTCGACGTATCTCAATGACGTGCTTGTCGTCGTTATGGTTAGCGTGTAGCACCTCGCCAAGCTGCTCATGCGGATGAGGCTCGGCACGGATGTACGTCCAATGGTCACCAGGCTTTTGATACCACCCGCACTTGATTGGACAATCACCGCTTACCTCGCGACGCGCCGCTTTCACACCGATTACTGGCACGAAAGACAGAACGGGTGCCTATGCGTGCGGCTCATCCCACCAGCAGCGGGGACCTTGACGCGGCTCGGCGATGCATCGGTATTCCACGACCTCGAAGTTTTCACGACCTCAAGCTCGATGGCGGCCGGGGCTGTCCGATCGCACGCACCGTGAACAATTTGATGGGCGTCGCGGTGCCAACGATTCGCTGCCTCGACGGTGCGGGCTTCTACGACGTCACGCCTGCTCTGTGACCTCAGACTCGAACGCCTACCGGCACATACCCTTGCATGGGTACCGCCAAAAAGTTCCACAGCCGGAACTCGCGTAATTGCAGTCGTCGATACCGGGCGCGTTGTGACATGTCCGTCTGGAACCACACCAAGGCGACTCGAATGCGCATTCACAATCCGGCCGCCATGCCAGCAGATCGACATCATCCTCGGCGGGGCCGAGCACACCCAATGCTCGATAGGCCTCGTGCTCACCGAGCTCTGCGACGGCGGCCCGGTGGATCTCATCAACATGCCGAAGGTCGGCGGCGCCTGGCTCGGCAAAGGTGGATTCCACGCCGGCGAGTTCGGCGGCGCGGTCGAGAATGTCTTGCTGCCCAGGTGTAAGATCTGTTCGTTCGCTGCGATATTGCCGCAGATGGTCAACCCACAGTCGGCTGCGCGCCGCGGGCTCGACGGCTTGGAAGATCGCCCTGCGATACGACACCGGGTAGGCGGCGATGGCCGCATAGGTTTGCGGCAACCGTGCACGATTCACGTGTACCCAGGCGTGCGCGGACCGCTGCTCCTTGGTCGCGAACGCGGGCGCGTTCCCCGCGAACACGACACCGGCGGCGACACCCGCACCGGCCACGAGTCTCAAGAACTGTGCTCGGTTCACGCCGTGCGGCACCGATGAATCACCGGGCAGCTCACTTGTCTTCCCCGACGCGCGCCGGTGCAGTCGGCCCACCGCGGTCAGAACCCGGAGGGTCGCAACGGGACCGAGCCAAGCGGCGAGCCTGAATCCCATCCTCGGGCCGTGCCAGGCACGCACCTGGTCCCCCCGGACCTGCAGTAGCGTCGGCACCCATTCCGTATCCGGACCGAGCGCCTGTTCGCGCCAACGCCGCACATCGGCATCGGCCAGCGGCAAGACTATGAGCCTGTCATTACTCGCCCGCGCAACGGAATTCGATATCTCGCGGCAGGTACCGCAAGAAGAGTCGAATGCCAGCACCCACCGTTCGCATGTTCCATCCATAACGATTCTCCAGTTGTCCTCGGCTCGACCGGCCCATCGAGTGCCGGGGCTTCCGTCGGCGGGCTACCACGCCGCTGCGGAGGCGGCCGGAATCCGCCAGTCCTCTTCGGACTTTCTAAGCTCGTCCGGCGTAGCCCGTACCGTAAGCGATGGTATTGACTTCCCAGCCCTGAGAAGGCTTTGCTACGCCGTTGCGGGGGCGGCCGCTCTATCCCTTGATCGCTGACACGTACACGCAGATCGGCGACGATCGACGCATCAGTCAGGCCGCCAAATCGTTTCCGCGGCAGCGAGGTCCGCCAAGTCCAGCACCGCAAGACTGGAGGGCGTGCCGTCGACGCCTAGCATGACCGGCGCCGGGCAATGCCCCAATTGTGGTGTACTTGCCAGTTCCAGCGCCCGTACCGGCTCACCTGGACGAAGGCCCAGTGCCTTGCGTGCTGCGGATTCGAGAATGGCAGGTTCTGCGTTGTATTCGAGCGCTGTACCGAACATACCGATGATCCCTTGCAGGCGAGCTTTAGGCAGCCTTGCCATTTCGGCTAATGCCGGTGTCGACGCACGGAACAGTTTATGCTTCTCCAGCGGCGATAACGCGGGATCCGCGAAATGAAACATGCCCAGATCTGTAGCTGTAAGTTCAGCTTGGCTGAAAAGCATTTCCCGTACGCGGTTCTTACTGGTGCCAGTAATCGCTACGCAGAACTGTTCTTTGCTGAGATATTGCCCGGGTCGACGGCCTCCGTTTTCCATGGCTCGCGCAAAATCGCCGTACCATCTAGTCTTCGTATGTTCGTCGAATACAGAGGATCGACGTAACTCGGCGTAACTGCCCGATGTCGACCACCGGGTCCGTACTGGTCCCAGAACTCATCGACCGGCTCGTGCAGCATCTTGGTGAGAACTTGACGGAAGCGAGTGACCTTTTCACTGGAGTTTGCGGTCGAGCCTTTCCAACCGTCGCTGTAGCGGAGCAGGCCAGTAACTGGTTCACCGCGCGCGTTGCGGGCGCGCGCCAACTCAAGCGCGCGCCGCGAAGGAACGTCCTGATAAAATCCGGCTGTCACCGCCTTCCACGCCCTCGCGACCTCGTAGTCAGCTTTCCGTTCCATCGTCTCGATGTCAGCCACCGATCTTTCCCGGCTTGAGCTGCGGGTCTGAAAATACGCGCGACGTAGATCTGCCCGGAAGCTGTTGCCGATCTCCGCGGCCGCCTCGGGATCGGACAACAGCAGGCGATAGGCGCGTTGGGTGTAGTGGGCGCGGGCTCGCGCGAATTCGCGGTTGCCTTTCCCCAGGCTCGGGGGGTGTGCGAGGCTCTCCGCCACAGGCGGCGAGGAACCTACACGGTCCACTGTGATCCTGGTACCGCCCACCCTATCGACCCCGACGCTAATGCGGTCCGCATCCCGCAATAGATACGCATAACGGCGATGCTCGATGTGAATGACCCGACATACTCCCGTCGCCTTTTCGACGACTCTACTCGCCGCGAGCATCGCCGCGTGGCTGACCGGGAACTCAAACAACGAGCACTCCAATACTCCTCACGAATACGATTCGCCGCACGTCACACGCAGACGCGCACCCCGCTCCCGCACATCCGACCAGTCAGGTGTCGAACTTGAATCCGAGTAACTGGACGCCGACGCCGAATTTTACTTTGGCGCCGACGGTGAACGGTTGGGACGGATTCTCGCCGCCGGCCTCACGTCAGGTTGCACAATGTAGCGACGCATGGCGCGAATGTATCTAACGAACGCCAGGGCTGATACACCTGGTAGTACCGCTACGCCGAGAACGTAAGGCCAGGGTCCCCTTGTCGCGACGAACCCCACGTCTATCGCCGCCATGGCCGCCGTAGCCAACGCCACCAGCAGCGTTCGGCAGCCTCCGGCCGCGAGCGCAGTGGCCTCGAACCACCGGTCATAGACACTTACCGGTTCTCGCGCACGCCCGGCTCGTACGCGCGCGTCGACAATAGATCGCGCCGCCTCCGCATCAACGACGGGCACCAGCCAGTCGTTTCCGTGGCCGGCGACGCGAATCGCCGGACCACTGGCGAGGTCGAAGAATCCACGCGTCGTCACAGCTGGCGAATTCAGCGCGTGGATCTCGTCGGCGGCGACCGACTCGCAGTCTCGGTAGGCGAACGACCATGTTCCGTCCGGGTCGCTCAATTCCAACCGGTCGTGCAATAGACGTAAACGACGAGGTCCCCGCGTACGCACATGCACTGTCTGCCGACTGCCTAGGACGTCGGAAGCGAGCGGATAGGTCAGAATCCGAGCGGCCAGAGCAACGAGCGCCATGGCGACGGCGAGGATACCGAGCGCCGCGACAGTCGTGGCTACGTGAATCAGGGATATAAGCACCACCGGCCCACACGCGATCAGGACGAGCCGCCACCAGACTCCCGGTCGGTAGCGATACACCAACACCGCAAGCACACCGATCGCGGAAGGTACGGCACACGCACCCAGTAGCGCTGGCGTCCACAGGATTCGGAATCCACCGTGATATGACGGCGGTGCAATCAGTAAATGCCGCGACCATACCCAGCGCACTGCCTGCGCGGTCGCCAGCGGCGCGACCACGAAGCCGAGCACCACCGGTGGCACCGCTATGGACCATCGTATGGCCATTCCCGGACCGGGTCGTGTCATGTCAACAGCTTCAACCGTCCCCAACGTTGGGAATGAGCGCGCGGTTGGCGACACACAGATCCGACCTCCCCCCGCTCGAGGAAGGGGGCATTCGCCCGCGAAACTGCCGACCGTTCATGCCAGGATGCTCCCGCCGATAACGAGCGGCTCCGTTGGCGGAAATGTCACCGGCAATGCCGTCAACGCGCGATGGAACGGGCCGGGTCGCCAGGACGGCCCACCCTTCCGTGTGTCGAGCCGGATGTCCGGCAACGCGTCGAGCAGTTGATCGATCGCATCTTGGGCAATCAAGTAGGCCAGCGATTGCGCAGGACACGCATGCTGCCCGGCGCCCCACGCCAGGTGGGAGCGATTCCCCGCAAGATCGTCGGTACGCACTGTCGGATCGGTGTTGCAAGCGGCCATGCTGATGACAACCGGCTGATGGGCCGGCAGCCAGACATCGTCGATGAGGATCGGATGACGTGGAAAGGTGATCATGAGGTTTGCCAACGGCGGGTCGTTGAACAACAGTTCGTCAAGTGCGTCGCGAGCACTCAGCGAACCCCCGACCACGCTGCCTCCGAAGCGCTCGTCTGTCAGGATCAACAGCAGTGTATTGACGATCAGGTTCAGGAGGAATTCGATTCCGGTACCGAAGATTTGAGCAACGTGCTGAGCCGCCTCTTCCGCGGTCAGCTCGGCCGGATGTTGCAGCAGCAAGGAAGTGATGTCTGCTTGTGGTTCGACCTGTTTGAGCGCAACCAACTGTGCAAGCACCTCGCTCAGCATCCTATTGCCGCCTTCGGCATCGGCACCGACGCCCTCTACGATCGCGGCGACTGCGGCGGCCAGCTTCTGTCCGATCTCCGGTGGGCAGCCGAGCAGAATGTTGACGACCTGGAATACCAACGGAAACCCGTACTGGCTCAGCAGATCTGCCGAACCATTCCGAGAGAAGCTGTTGATGAGCGGAATGGCGATTGATTCGACCGTGTCGTGCAGCGCGTACAGGTCGACGGCCCTGATGGTGTCGGTCGTGGCGGGCCGGTAGCGCAAGAAGTCCATTCCTGAGCTCCTGCTCGCGACGGGTCGCCACTCAAGCATCGGCCGGATCGGACAGCTCTGCGGGATATCTCGCTGCCATGTGCGCGGGTCCGCTGGAAAGTGCTCGGGATCGTTGAGTATCCGCAAGGCAGTGCGATAGCCGATCACCAACGTGGCGGGCACGTCCGGCGCGAGCTCGACCGGAGCCATCGAGCCGTACTGGGCACGCAACCGTCGATAGATCCGATGCGGATCAGCGGCGAAATCCGGCGTGTACATGCGAACCCGGGGTTCTTCGAAATCCATCGGCGAACCGTGGATGATCTGATCGGCGGGCGACAACGGTGTGTTCAACAGGGGCTCCAGATTGTTTCGTGCGGCGGGGCATCGAAGATGCCCCGCCCACGAGTTGGTTCTCGGAATAGAGGTTGCGAGGAGTGTCAGACGCCGAGTGCGTCCAGCGAATCGAGGTCGTCCAGCGCCGTGGTGATCCGTCGCATCAACGTCAAACATGTCTCTACCGACTGCATTTCGGGTTGGTACACGGCCCTGCCGATGGTGAAAGCCCAAGCGGCGTAGGCGAACATCGACTGCTGCCGGTAAGCCAGCCACGCCTCGTCGAAGGACGGCACAATTCCCCCGGCATGTCCCAGTTCGTCCAGGTAGAGCGCCAATAGCTCGCGGTCCCAAGCCCGCCGGTCATCGGGCTCACAACCCGAGTTCACCGAGTAGGCGAAATCGTGCGCCCAGCCACCTCGCATGATCACCTGCCAGTCCGCGAGACCCATTCGTCCGTCTCTTGTCACATAGGTCTGCCCGATATGCGGATCACCGTGCAGCAGTGTGGGAGGCAGGTCGTTGGTCGCGATATCGAGTGCGCGCTCGACGCCACGCCACAGTCGCTCGTCCGCGCCGTGCAACGCAGCGGGAACAACAGCCTCGGCTCGCTTCAGACCAACGGCGCTCCGGGTCTTCATATCGATGGCGGAACGGACGGCCACCAACATGTCGGTCGGCGTATGCAGGACCGAGAGCGACGGATGCACCCAGAAGGTGCCGTGTAGCCGAGCAAGATTTCGGACCAGATCCTCGGCCTGATCGCGCGTGATGGGTGCGTTCGGTTCAACAAACTCGGCGCCCCTGGTCACCGCGATGTTCTCCATCAGCGCCACGGATCGCCAGGACGCCGGATCGGCCGCGCCCCAATACCCGCGGGGTGCTTCCATTTCGACCATCGGGCGAAATGTCTTGAAGAAGTGGGTCTCGCCATCGATCACCCGCGCTCCGCCGAGCAGCATACGCTGGCGCAAGGACGTGCTCGTCTTGGCGAAGAGCTCGGTGGGCAGGCCGGCCGCCGTGCCGATGTCGTTGTACCGCACATGAATCGCGACGCGGGTCGAGGTACCTCTACTGCCATCGGAGATCTCGAACGAGTGCACCTCCGCGCCGGGGATGTCGCGACACAGCACGGCCGTCAACCATTGCTCGGTGATGGTCTCGCCCGAGACGGGAACATCGTCGACCGTTCTCGCCTTCGGTCGAAAAACTTTCTCCCACAGCACATGCCCGCCGACTACAACGAACCTTCCGAGCAACCACAGCTTCGAGTTCATGTCAACGTGCCTCGATTCCCGTATCGAGCCGCGGTCGAGCACCATGTCGTGGTCCATCCACTCCGGACCGGTCAGGGCGACAACAGCTTCGGATTGGTCGCGGGTCCGCCGAACGCGACCGCGGGGCGGTACAGCGGCCAGGGAACCACCCTGAGATCATCGGGTATACCGAGCAGGTTTCTCAGCCGCGGGAACTCGTGCGGCGCGCACGGAACCCCGTGCGGCTCAGCGAAACTGACTTCATCTCCAGCGGTGCACGTCCAAGAATCCGCGACTCCCGAGCGATCGGACGGGTCCGATCGCCCGGGGTCATTCAGCTGTGCAGCGGAGCGGGTGGGATTTCTCGCCCGGCGCGTACCGCGGCGACTACTACCTCGGCGTCGGCCCTGTGGTATTCCTCGCCATACACCGCACCGGCTCGACGTGGCGATTCCATGACCGCGCATTCCTTGATTCCCCCCAGATCCACGGGCAGGTAGCCGAGACTGTCGATGAACGCGGACACCACGTCCTTCGCACCACGATCATCACCGCAAAGCCACTGCACGACACGGTCATCGCCGACACGGCCGGCCACCTGTGCCTGGAACGCGGCAGTGAGCGTGTTGAAAGATTTGGTGTAACGAGCGCCGGGCATGCGCTCCGCGTTGAAGGCGGCCGCAGTCTGGCCGGTGACCGGCCCGACGCCGCCGTAGTGATTGGTTGTGTCCACGATTATCGCGTCATGCAGCGTCCCCGCCTGCCCCAGTGCCACGTCGATGGCCGGCCACGGCACCGCGAGGACGGTCAGGTCCGCGTCGATCACCGCGTCCCGCGCAGCGCCCGCCGTCGCCCCATCCCCCAGCTCGACAGCGAAGTCGATCAGCGACTGCGGATTTCTCGTGAAGCTGACAATTACCTCATGGCCGGTGCGTACCGCCTGCCGGGCAATGTTGCCGCCGATGCGGCCGGTCCCGATTACGCCGACGATCATGATGTGCCTTTCCGGGATGCGTCATTGCTGACGGGAATACTGTTATGGGTAACGTTTGCCAGGCCACGATCGCTCACCATTGCCTGTAGCGGCGGGTGGTCCGGCCCATCGTGCAACGCTCTTACCGTGTCGATGGCAATTGCGTCCGACGTGGTGACGCGCTGACTCTGCCGTTTGTGTTCCTCCCACGACGGGGCGACGAATGTTTCCAGGTGGCGCGCGGGATCAGCGGGGTCCGCGTAGATTTCCCAGCGCATCGCGCCGTTGCGGCGCCGCGCTCGCCCCAAATCGGTTAACGCAGAACGAAATTCGGTCAGTCGATCCGCCGGGATCCGGTACTCGACCATGAGCAGCACCGGTCCGTCATCCGGTGCGAGCGACGTGGGTGTGTACGGCTCCGAACTATGCGCTTGCTGGACATCGAGCACCTCGGACCCGTTGAGCCCGAACCAGATACTCAGCACCGTCTGCCCCGCCATTGCGACGCCGGCGATGGTCAACGTCAGAGGAATACTCGTAATGGTCGCCACCGAGCCCCAGACTGCCGCGCTGATCGCGAACGCCACCTGGAAGATCAGTTGGAAAATCGCGAGACCGCGCCCTCGAATCCACCCTGGCAGCACAGACTGAGCCGCGATGTTGAGAGTGGACAGCACACTCATCCCCGCCACTCCGGTGAATGCCAGGACGACCAATGCCATGGGAAATAACCCAGTCTGCGCTAGCACGATGAAGCACACCGCATACCCGGCGCTACCCGCGAGCGCGATACTGTCGGGGCCGAAGCGCGAGCGCAGGCGGGGCAGAACCAGCGCCCCGCACACTCCGCCGACCCCGAGCGCGCCGAGCAGCAACCCGTACGCGGAAGCCGAGCCGTGCAGTCGCACGCGCGTGAACACCGCGAGCAACGCTGGCATGGCGCCGAAGCACAGGACGAAAGCCGCGGCACGGATGAGCACGGCGCGGAATTCGGGAGCATTCGCTACGTAGCGCACTCCGCTGCGCATAGCGGAAGTCATGTGCTCCGGCGGCAAACTGGTTGCTAGTGCGGGTCGGTGCCAGACGTAGACCACCGCGATCACTCCGAGAAACGAACCCGCGTTGAGCAGGAATACCCCGCCCGACCCGACCACGGCGACCAGCACACCGCCGAGCGCGGGGCCGACGGCCTGCGATGCGGTCACGGCGGCCGAGTTGAGACTGATCGCAGCGGGCAGCTCAGCCCGGGGCACGAGATCAGGAGTTATCGCGGCGAAGGCCGGCGCCCCGAGCGTCGTACCGACACCGAGCAACGCCGTTGCGCCTAGCAGTGAGACGGGGTTCACCGTACCCGACAGCGTCATCCAACCGAGAAGTATCGCGACAACCAGTTGCCAGGCCTGGGTCACCAGCACGAGCCGTCGCCGATCGAGGATGTCCGCCATCGCCCCGGCGGGAAGGGCAAATACGAACATCGGCAATGAACTCGCCGTCGAGAGCAGCGCGACCAAGGCCGCAGAAGTGGTCAACGAGGTCATCAGCCAGGACGCGCCGACAAGGTGCATCCACGAGCCCATATTGGACACTACCGAGGCGAGCCATATCGCCCTGAACGCACCGACACGTAGTGGACTCCACGGCGATGCATCGGCCTGAGTTGCTTTCACCCGCGGAGAGTACTGCGGCGAATCGGTATCCCCAATTTTGGGAATACCGATTCGAAAGTCCGTCCCGTCGCACCCGTTGAGCCTTACCGGCGATGGGAACTGGTCGCTTGGCACGTTGTGGGCTCCGATCGAATAGAGTTCGGCCATGACCATTGCGACCTATATCAATCCGCCAGACCTGATGAGCAATCCGGCCTTCACGCAGGCGATTCGGGTACCGGCAGGCGCGGACATTCTCTATATCGGCGGCCAGAACGGCCTCGATAGCTCCCGCGAACTCGTCGGCACAGACCTGAAAAGCCAGACGCGGCAAGCTCTCGCCAACGTGGAAAGCTGCTTGCGCGCGGTAGGAGCAAATATCGAGAACGTGGTGAAATGGACCATACTCATCAAGGCGGGTGAACCGCTGCAGGACGGTTTCGCGGCCTTCCAGGAGGTCTGGGGCACACGGCCGAATCCGCCCGCCATCACTGCCGCCTTCGTCGCGGGCCTGGGGGTTCCCGGCGCGGTCGTCGAAATCGAGGCCGTGGCAGCCATCCCAGCGGCGTAGTCGACAACGGTGCACCAAGAGGAGGTCATCCATGGTGCGCGCCTACGACATCGGCGTCGAGCGGGCCCTCGAGTCGATGCATCGGCAATATCGAAAACTGTTACGTAACGACACCTCCTTCTCACTGCGCGAGCTGTTCAGTTCACCGGCGTCCGACATCGCCGAAATGAGTGCGGCCTTTCGACCCAACCAATTCGGGCCAGAAGCATGCCGGGCAACAGAGCAATTCTGCCGCACGCATCGAATATGGCTCGAAGGTGGCGACGACTACAACAGCATGACCCCATATCTGCATCCCGGCGCGATCGATGCAGAACGCATGACGATCATCGGCATCTTCAATGCGATCTTGTTCTGGCTGAACGACACCATAGGACGCGAGAAATTCGGTCATCTCAGTCCATCGGAACAGAACCGCGCACACGTCGCCGTTGCTCGGCTATCACAATTGTTCGGCGAACACCGCCCGCCCGCCGATCCGACCGATCTGGAATCGGCGGTGATTCGATTCCTCGAAATGCTGACCCGGTCGGCGAACCCGGCGTGGGTCGAGCGGTTTCTTCGCTTGACCGAGGAACACCTCCGACCCGCGCTCCGGGATCAGAACGCCCGGACCCGCGGATCGGTGCTCACGGTGGCGGATTACATCGACCTTCGTAACCAGATCTCGGGCATGTACCTCGCCGTCGCCCTCTGCGAGTTCGGCCGCGACAGCTATCTGCCGTGGGGCCGCATCACGTCGAGCGGGCTCGGCGGTGCATTGCGTCGGCTGCGGCTGCTCACCGTCGAGATCGGGGGGCTGATGAACGACGTGTTCTCCTTCGAGAAGGAATGCATCGCCGATCGTGCCGATTTCAACTTGATTCCGATTGTGCTGCTGAACGGTACGGACAATGACCTCACCGATGCCATCTTCGGAGCCTGCGAAATCGTACGCACCCGGGTTATCGCATTCAGTCACACGAAAGCGCGGCTGATCGATGCCGCGGATGCGACACCGGATCGGGACCTCGGCGCGCTTATCGCGGCACATATCGCAGACCTTACGGGCTGCGTGCAAGCCACCTGGGTATGGCAAAACGCGACACCGAGATACAAAGGCAAGTCGATCTTCGCGGAGAATCAAACCCTCACCACCAGCGGGAATACCTAAGCATAATTACGCCCCGCGCGCTGATCTACGGTGGATGCTTCCAAGCCGCCGATGGCGAGCGAATCGGGCACGATGATCGAGAGGTCGCGGTGGACGAGATCGAAGGAGCGGCACTGGCACGGGTGTGGTTGAGCGCCTTGACCGAACACCCGGACAGCGGCCGAACGCCGAACGAAGAACACCTGCTGCCCACTTTGACCGCAGTGGTGCGCTCATTGAGCGTCGCGCTCACCGCCGATCCGTTCAACACCACCGCAGGACTACAGTCAGGAACGGCTCTAGCCGCCGCAGGCCTCACTCAACCGGCGGTGCCGAGCATCTCCGCACAAGTGCTCCAACACCTGGCGCACATCCAAGATGATCGCGCTGTCGACCAGCGGCTCGCTGCGCTGCTCGCAGCTCTCGGTCAAGGTCATCAGGCACACCTCGACCTTTCTTCTCACGATTCGCCGACCTCGTCCGCTCCACCCGAAGACGCGCGGTTCCGGATTGTTTTCGACAACGCGGCGGTCGCGATAGCGATCGGCGATACCGACGGTGTGCTGCTCGACGCCAATCAGGGATTGGCCGACATGATCGGCGTCCCGGTGCATGCGCTCCGCGGAATCTCGGTGTACGACTTCGCTCACCCTGACGACCGAGCCGATATTCGTAAGCTGGTCTACCAGGAGTTAGTACCGGCAGGCACGGGCACGGTAAAGCTCGAGCGACGCCTCGCAAGGGCGGACGGCACCATCGGTTGGGCTGCTTTCGCCATCACATTCGTCAAAGGCGCCGACGGGCAAGCCGACTACCTGCTCGCGATCGGCGAGGACGTCACCGAACAGCACCGACTGCGGGACGAGTTGCGCCGGCAGGCGCGGCACGACCCGCTCACCGGCCTGCCCAATCGCCGTCACCTGCTCGAACAGATCGAGGCAACGCTCGAAGCCGCCGGCAGCACCGACCGGGTCGGACTATGCTTCGCCGACCTCGATCGCTTCAAGTCCATCAACGATCGTTACGGCCACAGCACCGGCGACAAGATGTTGAGTGCGGTCGCGGCTCGCCTCCGCGCGGCAGTCGAGCATCACCACTGTGTTCTCGGGCGGATCGGCGGTGACGAATTCGTCGCTTTGATACCGCCGCCGGTCGACGAACGCCGGATCGCCGCGATATCACGCAGCCTGGTGTCCGCTCTGGCCGCACCGATTTCCGTCGGCCCGCATCAACTGCAGGTATCGGCCAGTATCGGCGCGGTGCTCTCCCCGGTAGCCGGGCTCCGGGCGGAATCGCTGCTCGATGCGGCCGATACCAGCCTCTACCTCGCCAAGACCAACGGTCGCGATCAGTGGGTCCTGCACGTCGAAAAACCCGTCGAAGAACCCTCGACTCGATAGCGGTCAGTACCTATTCCGCGGTCCCTGTTTCGATCCAGCGCTCGAACAGTGCGACCCACGGTGCGGGCCACGGACCGTCGCACGGCATAGCCCCCCGCCGGACCTGATCCAATATCGCCTCGGCGTGGCTGCGCACATCATCGATCGACCAGAGATCGAATGCGAACACCATCGAGTTCCGGTCACGCGGCCGGAAGAGCGGCTTGATGTGCGTGTCGAAGCGCACCGTCTCTTCCGGGCCCGGCAGCTCGACCTCTGGTGCCGGCTCCTCCTCTGTTGCCAACGCAGAGATCCTGATGCCGGGCGGACCCGCAGCGGTATTCCAATCCCAATGCGGCATAGGCATGTTCGCCGGAGGTCGCGACTCCGATTGCGAATTCTCCACCGCAAGCCGCGATCCCCACTCGATGTACGACTGAAATGCCGACCGGAACTCCGGATCGTTGGGTAGCCCGGCATCCCGCGCGGCCCGCAGCAGAAGTTCCACCCACCGTGCACGCATCTCTTCCGAGAGCCGTTTGCCCTTGTGCTCGGAGAGCATCCGCTGGTACCCGCCGTACCCCGAGCTGTACCGTTCGGGACCGCCGAAGACCTCGCCGAGCCACGCGGCGACCCGCTCGGGATGATCAGGGGACATGTTCGAAAACACCCGAGAAAGCAGCGGATCCTCAGGCACGTACTTCTCGTAGAAGAGCCTGGTCATCCGCGTGAGTGCGGGAAAACCGCCGGCCCAGTGGAACATGCTCGGGGTTTCCCCATCAGGCAGCACCGGATCGGTGAACTGTACGTAGTAGTGCATGCCACTGCAAAATGGCTTGTTCTGCGATCGACCACATCGGCACAGCGCGTAGTGCTCGCGCGAGGCGCCCTGAGCGCGCGTCAGATCGCTGCCGGTCGGATCCTGCAACGGAATTCCGCCGGTCACCCGGTACGGACCGTCGGCGGTGACCGTGATGGTTTGCGGCCGGCAGTCGTGATGATCAACGGTCTCCCGGGCCTCGACCCCGTCCATCGAGAAACTCAGCGCGCCGGACGGACAATCGCGGACCGCGCGCACGATTTCGTCCATCCGCCCGCCGCTCGGCGCGACGAACGGCTCGGTACCCGCCCGAAACACCGACCCCAGCCGATCGGTACAAAACCCCGAATGCTGACAGATTCCGCGGTTGTCGTGAATCGTCACCTGTTGACCGACGTATGAGTCACGTCGATCCGGCACCCGATCCGGACTGACTTCGTCGGTGAATCCGCTGTCGAGATGACTACCGTCGCAATACGGTTTGCGCTGCGAGGCCCCGCAGCGACACAGCGTAAGCAGCGGGCGCACCGCGAGTCGGCAGCCCAATCCGTCCGACAGTTCCGTCGGGTTCAGCACCACATATGGTCCGTTTTTCGCGGTCCGGATGAAACCCGCTCGGTCGCCGGTCAAGGCCGCCAGCGCCGCGAGGTTCTCTTCGATCGCGGCCGCGTCCGGCGGCTCTTCCCAGCGGCAAGCCAGATCCTGCAGCGCCGCCGCGGCCTCCGCCAGATCGGTCGCACCGTCCTCGACGAACAATCGAGTCGCGGTCTCGGCCAGCGCCCATACCGCGGCGGCAGCTACCGGCGTGGGAATCGAATCGACCCGCGCATCAGTCGCAGCGTCACCGAGCAATCGGTTGAGTGGCGCGAGAACCGAATTCGCCACGCCATGGGCAAACGATGCTCTCCTCGCGTCGGTGGCGGTCGTGCACTCCGCGTACAACTGAGCCGCCCGGGCATGCAGTGTCGCAACACCCGCTCGAACATCTGTTTCGTGAGTCGTCATCAGCGTCACCCATCACGTCCGAGTCAGAATCAATTTCCTGGCACGAGATATGTTGAAATTTCCTAGTCAACAGCACGACCGCCGTCCCGAGCGGCTGGTTGTCACGGTCGATGGCGCCGTAACAACTTCGTCAGCGTCGCAACGTCCGTAGTCAGCGATCCGCCGGCGAACTCGAGCGCGGCCAGCGAACGTTCGGCCGCGGCCGGATGTCCGGCACCACAGGCGTCCGCGACCACGATCGGCAGATAGCCGAGGTCGGTACCGTGCCGTACCGTCGGCTCGATTCCCACCTCCATCGCGATACCGGCCACCGCGAAGCCTTGAATTCCGATATCGCGCAGAGCGATATCAAGCGGTGTACCCGCGAAGGCCGACATCGTGATCTTGTCGAATACCGCCTCTTCATCGTTCGGCGTCAGTTCGGGCACCAACTGGTGTTGCGGCGAGCCGGGCGGAAACGCCGGGTGGATATCGGCGATGTCGTCTACGTGCTGCCAGGCGAGCGCGGTCCGCAACTGTGTCACTCCCGCCATAGCGAACGGTAGCGACATATGCCGGGTATAGACCACCCGGAAGCCACCTTCACGCGCAGCGTCTCGCAATTGAACACACGCTCGAACATAGTCGTCACCGTTCGGTAGCTGACGCACGATGCCGACCTGCATGTCATAGATGAGCAACGCCATCCGCGTCGGATCGCATATCTCGTCGACAGTTTCCGGTATCGACAAGCCGTAGCCGTATCGCACGCACGCCGCCTAGGTTGTCCGGTCATAGGGCTCGTTGACGTCCACCGAGGCGTCCATCAACTGTTCCAATGGCAGCGGCGCGGTCACCGGTATATACGTCCACTCGAGCAAACCCTGCTTCGACAAGGGGAAGTCGTCGACATATCGCTTGGCCTCCTCCACGCTGTCGACCTCGAAGACGATAACCACCCCCGGCTCATCGGCCCGTGCGTAGTTTTCCCGGACGATGCCCGCTTTCCACAGCCGCCATACGTTGGCGACCTCTTCGCTCAGATACGGCTGGATCGTCTCCATGGTGACCCCTGGCTTGAAACAATCGTAGGTTATGACCTTCATCGAACTGCGACTCCATCTCCGGTGAGGAACGGGATCTCACCCAACGTGAAAGTCTGCCCGCCCGCCACACCGCCCGCCGGACGCCAGTTCCCAATCATGGGAAGTGCGACGCTCGCGAAATTCTCGACACAACTCGACTCGGACGAGAATGAGAGCGCGTCGACATCAAAGCATAGTGCCTATCTAATAGTAACGAGTCGACGATTCAGGTGACGACCTAATCGTGTTGGCGGAGAGAACAAACCGCACCCGACGTCCGGACCGAGAGCCGACCGCCGGATAGCCCGCTTCCCATCGACGGGAAGCTGACGCGGGCCTGGCCAGGATACCGTCGACCTGCTCATTGTTCCATCCCAGTGAGCACCATGGTTTTCGGTTCATATTCTTGGAGACAACGGATGATCGAGCCCAGCCGACCGGTCGAGCAGTACTGGAACACCGAGCATCCGGTACTGGAAATACTTCGGCACAGGCGAGCTACGGGCAGCAAGCCGGGCCAGCGATCCGACTTCGCCAAGGTAGGCCTGGCGATCGGCGGCGGAGGAATGCGCGGGGCAATTTCCGCAGCTATGTGCACACAGCTCGATGATGCGAACTTCAAGGACGCATTCGATGTCGTATACGGCACGTCTTCCGGTGCGATAAACGCTGCGTTCTTCGCATCGCAGCCAGCCCGCACCTGCTGGATTCCGCTGTCGATCTATTACGACGACTTCGTCATGAAAAGATTCATCGGGTACGCCCGCGCCCTACGGGGGAAACCCATTGTCGACCTCGACTTCATATTCGATGATGTGCTGAAATCCAGGATTCCACTCGATTACGAGGCCGCGGCACACGCCGCCCAGCCGGTGATACTCGCGGTCACCGACGCCGAGGCGAACCGAGCAATCGTCGTTCGCGATCACCACACGGGTCATCATCTGGAAACGTATCTTCGCAGCGGCGCCCGCTTGCCGCTCGCCACCAATAACCCGTCAGTCGGCGACAATCAACTGATCGACGGAGCGCTGTTGATGCCGTTGCCGTTCCGCATGGCGGTCGACGACGGCTGTACCCACATCCTGTCGCTCAGCACGCACCGAATGCGGGCACCCAGCCGGCGGGTGGCAGTGACACACCGTGCGTACTCGGCTTACCTCGACCGGATCAGCCGCGGCCTTGGCACGGCGTACTTGAACGCTCTACAGCAGCGCCAGACCGACCGCGAATGGCTCTCGACCCGCCGATTCGACTCTGCGCCAGGCGAACCGCACGTCCTCGATCTCGCGCCGTTACCGTGGATGAGCGAGATCCGGTTCACCGACACCGATCCGAGGACCGTGCTCGACGGCATCCGAGCCGCATACGCCGTATCCTCCTGGGCTACCGAAGGTATCGATCGCGATCACTCACAGGACAGTCTCGGCGACGCTATTCCTCGGATGGCGATGGCCGTTGTGCCGGAGTCTGCCGCGTGAGCGAACCGGACGAACTCGATACGGTGATTCGCGCCATCCGCAACGGCCCGCGCGGACCGGAGATCGGTGCGTTCTTCGATTTCGACGGCACGCTGTTCCGGGGGTTCCGCCGAGCACGAACCTCGGCGATTCGGCGACGCCCAACACCGAACGATTTGATGAACTCGCTGCTCTCCGGGTTATCGGGCCGCAAAACCAGTGCGCGCTCACGTAGCACCGAGCGTCTGATATCGGCCACCTGGCGTGGCCGGGCGGCGGCGGATTTCGAGCAAATAGAAGACCGACTGTTCACGCGCCACATCGCCGGCCACCTCTTTCCCGAAGCCTGGCACCTGATCCGGGCACACCGGTCCGCCGGGCATACCGTGGTCATCGCAACGGCGGCCACGCGGTTCCAGGTCAGCGGTTTCGCCACCGCGCTGGGCATCGAACACCGTGTGTGCACCGAACCGGAGATCCAGAACGGGAGGCTGACCGGCGA
Organism: Nocardia sp. NPDC006044; assembly: GCF_042871115.1. Lineage (NCBI taxonomy): Bacteria > Bacillati > Actinomycetota > Actinomycetes > Mycobacteriales > Nocardiaceae > Nocardia > Nocardia sp. NPDC006044. The sequence goes on along the minus strand of NZ_JBIAID010000001.1, from coordinate 416,529 downwards.
GGTGCACGGTCTCGTCGTATCAGGTTCGCACAAAGCCGATCTCGTCGTCGAATTCGCCACAGACAATGGAATCCGGCTCGACAAGAGTCACGCCTACTCCAACGGTGCCGCCGATATCCCGCTGCTTCGCCTGGTCAGCCATCCGATCGCGATCAATCCGGATCACGCTCTGCGATCGACGGCGCAGCGAAACAGCTGGCGAGTACTCCGGTTTCGTGACCGTTGCCCGCTGCCCCTACGGGCTGCCCGCACCACTCTCGGATTGATCGGCGTTGCCGGCGCGGGCGTTGCCGCAATGCTGTTCTCGCTCAAGCAGAGTCGACGATCCGGCATAGACCGCATGTACAACTGGGTGTCCACGAGTGGTCTCCGCGGCGCGGGCATGCGCGTACGGATCGCCGGTGCCGAGCACGCTCTCTCGCCGCGGCCCGCGGTCTTCGTCTTCAACCATCAGAGCCAGCTCGACGTGCTGATAGTGCCCTATGTTCTTCGTGGCGGAATCACCGGTGTCGTCACCGAAAAGGTAAGGCGCTACCCGATTCTCGGCCCACTGCTGCGATACGTCGGCGCGGTTTTCGTTGATACCAATTCCCCTGCGCAGGCTCGACGGTCGATCGAACCACTTGTGGACGCCTTGACGTCGGGAACCTCGGTCGCGATCGCACCCGAAGGCCAGGTATCGCCGACACCGGAGCTGCTTCCGTTCAAGAAGGGCGCGTTCCATCTGGCCGTGCAGGCGGGCGTGCCGATCATCCCGCTCGTTATTCATAACTCCGGACGCGCTCTCTGGCGCAGCGCGGTCACTGTGCGGCCGGGGAGAATCGACGTCACCGTGTTGCCCCCGATCGACATCGGTACCTGGAACCCGGGCGAGCTCGAGGCGAACATTACTGCCCTCCGCGACCTGTACGTGGAAACGATGACCGACCCCGACCGGTCCATCGGCGACGCAACCGAAACATCGGCGATGAAATAGCGTCGCGGCGGCCGAGGCGAGGGCCCGCCCGGACCGTCGGCGTCAGATACCGAGGGCTTCGATCACCAATCGAGCCGCGGCAGCACCGGAATACTGTTGCTGACCGGTGATGAGGTTGCCATCACGAACGGCGTGCGGCTTGAACCGGCCCTGCACAATGAAGTTGGTGTGCCGAAGCTTCTGTGCCTCGTCTTCGATACGGAACGGCTGAATGGTTTGGCCGACGTATTCGTCGGCATAGTCCTCCTCGGAGTTGGCGAACCCGGTCCAGCTACGCCCATCGACGACCAGCCGACCGCCTGGCAGTGTGGCTCTGAGCAGAATGCAGGTCGCATGACAGACCACCGCGACGACCTTGTTCGCGGCCACCCGCGATGCCACGAGTTCATGGATGGTCTCGTTCTCGATGAAGGTGTACATCGGGGCCTGGCCGCCGACGAGGAAGACGGCGTCGTAACTCGCAGTGTCGACGTCTGCCAGCACCAGTGAATTCTCGACAAGGGCAGCGTGTTTGGCGGACGAGATGAATCCGAGGCTGAGCAGATCGTCACTGCTGTAGCCGGACTCGTCCCGCGGATCGCTCCATGCGTCGGCCACCAGTGCCCCACCGTCGGGACTCGCGATGTCGACCGCGTAGCCATGCTCGACGAATTCCCAATAAGGGTGGGTGAGCTCCGCCCACCAGAATCCGATCGGCCAGCCGGTCTGGCGGGAAACCGCAGGGTTCGACGCCACAATGAGAACCCGCTTGGGGTGCTCCGGGGTCAACACATCAATACGCGCACTCATCACTACCTCCGGTAAACTTGCAATCCAGTCGATGCCCTACGACCACATGAAATCGGGTCCAGGTCGGAAGAACGTCGGCATTCGCCGCTGCCCATATATCCACTTTGTCATCGGCCACCGCTCCGTAGGTATACCTGGTGACCTACACGAGGCAGCGTAAGCGCGATCCGGGGACTTCCCATGAATGGGAAGTATTGACGAAAGAACATCGCACCATGAGGATGTCTGATCCGGTCGCTCGAAGAGCCTCTCGCCGGAAGCCCGGAGCAGCAACAAGGATGGCGTCGTCAGTGACTATTGTCGGCAATGCGCATCGACTGTCAGCGCAGTAACTCAATGACGGGGGCGAACTTCCACATATCCGCCTCGTACACGGTGATGTAATTGATGCCGAAGCGTTCGCGCCGCTCACGCACCGCGTCAGCCATCTCGTCCGGTGTACCGATCAACAGCTCCGGAACGTCTTCCAGCCGCTCGGTACCGTCGACCGCCAATCGCCCATTCAGGTCACGCAGCTCCGCATCCAGTGCGGTACGCGCGCTCGGCTCGGCTACCCGATGAACCAGCATGTTCACCTCGGCGGGTTTCGAACGCCCGGCGAGGAGCTGACGGAGCTGGTCTGCCTTCGTCGCGGTCTCGGTGGAATTGGCCAAAAACATTCTGGGAATCCCGTTCTCGCCGCTATCGCTCAAGCTGTGAATTCCGGTCAACGAAACGATATCTGCATGTGCGGCGGCGATACCGAGGCCACGTGGCCCCCAGCCCGGAATCATCAGCGGCGGTCCTCCCGGCTGCGCCACACGCGGGCGATATCCGCGCTCACCGAACAGTCTTTTGAGCGTCGCTACGGTATCGACAAGATGGTTCATGCGCTCACCCACAGGGGCAAACGGTATACCGGCTTCGTCGAATTCCGATCGCACGTAACCGGCCCCGAGGCCGAGCTCTACACGCCCTCCGGACAGCTGGTCGAGAAAAGCAACGTCGCGTGCCAGCAAAACGGGGTTATAGAAGGAGGTATTCAATACGAATGTGCCGAGTCGAACCCGCGCGGTCACGGCTGCGGCCATCATCAGACCCGGAATAGGCGCAGCCACGCCCAGGTGATCCGGAACCGCGATCACATCGAACCCGAGCGCTTCCGCGGTGCGGCACTTTTCTGTCCACTCCGCGCCGGACTTCGAAAGGAACAGCACAACCCCGAACCGGAATGGAAGATTCACCGTACGACGCCTTTCGCGGATTTAACCTGACAGTCGCCGCGTGCTACAACAGCTGACACTGAACGGCTCCCTGCAAAGCAGGGACTGCGGAGCCTACCCTACTGCTACCGCCCAGACAGTCCGGAAATATCCATCACCTACCACCCTTCTTGTGCGTGCGGTAAGCCGAATGCTGTATCACCGCCGAGCCGGAACCGGCCCGAATACAGTGACCACAACCGGCTGCCGAAGCTCAGCCGGATACTCCCAAGGAGGCTCCCCTGATGGGTGCGATTGGCAAGCAGACGGTGACGGTCCATCCACAGCCCGGCGGCTGGACCACCGTTCGACTGGACAACCCACCGATCAACCTACTGGACAATCACGTCTATCGTGAACTGGCGGACAAGCTCGAGCGGCTCTCGGCCGACTCCGAAACCAAAGTGGTAGTACTGGAATCGGCCGATCCCGACTTCTTCTCGGCGCACTTCGACGGTGACCTCGGGCCGACGGCCATGGCCGAAGTAGCCGCCGCGTACCCGCGCATGATGGCGGCGCTGCAATCGCCCCGCCTGGTCAGTATCGCCAAGATTCGTGGCCGCGCCCGCGGCGGCGGACTCGAGCTGGCGCTCCTGTGCGACATGCGTTTCGCCGCACTCGACGGGACATTCCTCGCGCAGCCGGAGGTCACGGTCGGCCTGATACCGGGCGGCGGCGCGCTCCAGTTGCTACCCACGTTGATCGGCAGAGCCCGTGCGCTCGAGCTTATCCTGAGCGGTCGAAATGTCGACGGCGCTACGGCCGAACGCTATGGCATTGTCAACTGTGCCGTGCCCAACGACGAACTCGATATGTACGTTGCCGACCTCGCCGCGCGTATCGCGGGCCATCCCATCTCGGGGCTCGCGGAGGCCAAACGGGCGATCAACCGCAGGTACCTCCCCGACCCCGCCGACCTCGCCACGGACACCGCGGCCTTCCGCCAGTTGTTCGATTCGCCCGAGGTGCGCGCGGCGATCACGGCAGGGATCGAGGCCGGACTCCAGAGCCGCGGCCCATTGGAATACAGCTTCGGCGACTGAGTCCTGGAACAGGACCGAGCCGGCCCTTCAGAATTACCTAGGTAATAAGTGAACTGCGCATTTTTCACCAGTGGTAATCGACTTGGTGGCACCCATACAGCAGATCAGGCACAGTGGACGGTGTGCCTGACATCGATGCTGATGTGCTGGTCGTTGGTGGTGGGCCCTCCGGACTGCTGCTCGCGACCGAACTGAGCCTTGCCGGAATCCGGACCGTCGTGATCGAGCGAGACCGGGATCGAAGCAGGCAGACGAAGGCGCTCAATCTGCAACCACGAGCCGCTGAAATCCTGGAATGGCGCGGCTGGCTGTCGCCGATGAGCGAGTACATCTACGGGACTCTCCCGACCGGCCACTTCGCGGGCATCCCGCTGGACTACAGTGCGCTGGACAGCAGGTTTCCCTACCAAATCGGCATCATGCAAGGTGATGTCGAACGTGTATTGGAAAGCATCCTGGCCGATTTCGGCGACCCGCTACGGCGGGGCCACGAATTGGTACATATCGATCAAGGCCTTGGCACTGACGACCAAGAGGTCGTCGCCCGGGTGATGATCGGCAATGTTGAAAAACGGATCACCGCGCGCTACTTGGTCGGCGCGGACGGCGGACACAGCACCACGCGCAGGTTGGCAGGTTTCGAATTTCCCGGCCGTGATGGCACTGTCCCCGGCGTCGTCTGCGACATCACGCTCCGCCGAAAGCCGCCCGACCTCGCCGACGGCTGGTCACTGCCGGCGTTCGACCCCGAGCGGAGCGACTTCGCCTACTTGCTGCCACTCCGAAACGGCTTGTACCGGCTGGCCTTTCATGGCCCCCAGCAGGTGGGGATCGCACCCGACACCCCGGTGGGCGTTGACGAGGTGCGTGACGCGCTGATCCGCGGCTTCGGGCCGGATATCGAGATTGATGAACTTCGCTCCGGCTCTCGCTACACCAACGCCTCGAGACAGGTGAGCGCGTACCGGATGGGACGGGTATTCCTGGTCGGAGACGCCGCGCACATCCATGCCCCGCTTGGCGGCCAAGGCATGGGGCTCGGCCTCCAGGACGCATTCAACCTCGGCTGGAAGCTCGCTGCCGACATCAACGGATGGGCGTCACCACATCTGCTCGACACTTACCACTCCGAGCGGCATCCGGCCGGAGCCGCCGTGCTCGCCAATGTTCGCGCACAAGCGATGTTGACCGCTCATCATCCCGACACCCCGGCTCTGCGTACCCTCTTCACTGAGATCTTGCGGGTACCGGCAGCGAATCTCAAAGTGGCGGAGGATATTTCGGGGCTTTCGGGACGCTACGATCTGGGTCCCGGACTGGGCCACCGCATGCCCGACTTGGCGCTCGGAAATGGCATCATGCTGTCTTCGCACGCCAATGATGGTCTCGCGCTGTTGCTCGACGCCACCGCGGACCACCGGCTCGTTTCGGTCGCGTCCGGATGGAAGCGCCGAATACGTTATCTCACAGTCGATCCCGGTTTGCTTCAAGGATCCGCGGTCCTTGTACGCCCCGACGGCTATGTCTGCGGATCCGGCGATGATCCGCAGGCGATGGCTTCGACGATGGCCACCTGGTTCGGCAGAGGCACGAATGATGATGTCGTGCCCCGCGACAGGCGACATTGAGGCCGAACAATTATCTCCCTCATCGCTTCGGGCGCCTGCGCGATCCAGCCCGAATCCGTTCGAGATGATCGGGGGGGACAAATCGGATGATCGCTCGGCGCGAGGGGATCATCAACTTCTGAAGCACCGTCGACATCTGGGCGTTCACCGTCTTCAATGACGTGCCGCGATACGCGGCGATCTCGGAGTCGGTGCAGCCGGCCGCGGCCAGTGCCGCGACTTCTTGCTCCGCTTTGGTCATGTTGTTCCACAGCGGAGAGACGCCGGTCGTTTCGTCCTTCGACGGGGTATCGGTCGACAACGTACCCAGCACGAACCGTTCCAATTCACTCGACTCCGGGCGCAGCTGGGCGCCCCAGTTCTCCGCGGCCGCATACGCGTCGACACCGAGCACTCGACGGGCCACCTCGGCAGCCTGGGCGGTCGCGGTGGCCAGCGGACCGAGGGCACCGAAACCACCCCCGAGCGCCTTGTGCGAGGTGCGCAGGCCGCCAACCACGCGCGCGGTCTCGGTCGCCAATGTCTGGACTCGCGCACCGTCGGACTGACTGCCGGCGAGGAGCTGGGTGATGACTTTCGCCAGCGACCAGGTTCGAACATGCAATATCCACAGCGCGCCCCACTGATCGTGAAAAGCCACCTGACGGGCCAGCGCCCGGCTACCGACGGTCAAGGCCTCCACCGCGTCCCCGTTTCGACTCAATGCCATCGCCCAAGTCAGTTCTGCCCAGGCCATTGCCCATTCGGCGCCTGCCGCGCGGACTCGATCGGAATGAATTCGCGCCCGTTCCATCGCCTCCTGTGGGGACCCGAGCAGGCCCGCAGCCAGCGCACTGAACATCTCGACGTGCACCGCACTACCGACGTCCCCACTCGCGCGGAACTTCGCGCTCGCGCGATCCAAGACATTGATGGCGTTGACATCGCCGTCGACCAGCATCAGCACCTGACCGTGCAAGAAATCTACCGATGCGGGACGATTCAGATCAGCCTCGCAATCCGCTCGCCAATCCGGCTTCGCAGCGGGGACGCGCCGTGAATCCGCGCAGCATTCAGCAAGGATCTGCTCAGTGTCTTCGCGCTGCCCCTGACACAGCATGAATCGAGCCAATGTCGCGGTTGCTCTTATCCGCTGCTGCTCGTCGACCGCGTCGACGCCGCATGCGGCCTCCAGCATCAGCTGGATCCATCGGCGCATCTCACGAACAGAGCCCATGTAGAACGGCGCGCGCAGATCGGTCAGCGCGATCAGGATCTCCAGCCCCAATGCGGCATCGTCCGGCCTGGCGATGCACCCCTCGATCGCGACCCGCAGGTTGTCCCAGGCCGCGCGCACCCACTCCAACAGGTCTTTCTCCGCCGGGCTGAACCAACTGCCCTTCGCCTCGACGACTTTGTCCCGGTAGTAGCGAGCATGCCTGTGTGCGAGCTGAGTCCATGCGTCCGTAGAACGCTGATTCAACCGCTCGCGTGCGAACACCCGAATGCTCTCCAGCAGCGAATATCGCACCGTCGTCGTAGTGAAATGCACGGTGACGAGCGACTGATCCACGAGGCGCTCGACAAGCGCCTCGATCTCTGTCCCGGTCAGTACCGCCTCTTCCGGGTTCAGTTCGGCAGAGACACGGTCCGCGGGACTGCAATCAGCGCCGATCCGCGCGATCGCCTCTAGTTCGGCGCCGATGGCGACATCAATGGAGTTCGGGTCGTCGGCTGTGTTCGCGTCGAAGCCCGGCGCGAACACCGACATGCGCTCGAGCAATAGTTGTTCTTTCGCGCTGCACAAGTCATACGACCAAGCGATGACGTCGGCGACTCGCATATGGCGTGCATCGACCCCGACCCGCGGCCCGTGCAACCACTGCGTGCGTCGATCGTCGTCCGAGCCGGTCAGCTGCCTGAGAATGTTCGCAAGCGGTTGATACCGCAGCTTCGCCGCGGCCAACTGGATGAACAGCGGATTGTTGTGCACGTGCCGGCAGATCGCGGCCGCTGCCTGCACTTCGTCCGGATCGCTGATCGCCTTGCCTGCCAGGCCTGCTCGGTGTTGAAACAGCGTCAGAGCCTCCGGCCTCGTCAAAGACGGAACCGCGACCAGTTGCTCATCGACCCACCCCAACGCTTCACGACTCGTCGCCACAACCGTCAACGCGGGTACGGCCTCCAGGAGTGCCGAGACAACCCGGCCGGCGCCATCGAGGATATGCTCGCAATTGTCCATCACAAGTACGGACTTCAGCCGCCCGCCGGTCTTGTCGGTGCGGGCGAGAGTGTCGACGACCGCCGTCCATGCGGACCTGTTGGAGAAATCGGCACCAACCACCGAACGCGCAACCTCGGCTTCGATCATGTCGAGATCGGCCTTCGCGTCCAGTTGCGCAAGCCTTACCCAGTACGTCGGAATACCGGAAGCCTTGTGAAACCTGCGTAACCCCTCGCCTGCCAGCCGAGTCTTCCCGATACCGCCCGAGCCGATCAACGTGACCAATCGAGCGGTACCGAGGAGGAGGCTGATGATTCGATCCAGTTCACGCTCGCGTCCGACGAAAAGCCCCGTCGCAGCAAGAAAACCGCCAGCGTTTTCATCCCGCCTGACCGCCATTTGACCGAGCCTAGCAATCAAACTGCGCGGTTCCCAAAGCTGACAATGTCCGTTCTATATGAGCGGCGCGGCTAGCACACGGCGCGGCCGGAGATCGGGCGGAACCAGCACTCCGGCGGTCCGGTGAACTTGAACGATCCGAACGACGCGTCGATGTCGTCAACCGGCCGCTGGTCGTATTCGGTCGGTGACAGGGGTTCCAGCGGTAGGCCGGCGGGAGCCGTGGCCGACGCCGCGGCGGTACCGAAAAGCATGATCGCCGCCGACGCCATAATGGTGCAGAACAGTTTTCCAGACGAAGACTTCAACGCAGACCTTCCCTCTTTTACGGGATCGCGCCGACAACAGGCGCAGTGCCACAACCAAAGCCCCAAGATACCGCCAGTGCCGGGGGGCGGCACGACCGCAGAAATGGGTGCATCCGCTCTCGCGGGGTGCCTTCCGCCGCTTCCTCTGAGGTGCATCCGGATCAGAAGCTCTCAGTTCTGGCATGCTCGCGGACATGGATGGCCTGATCACCTTCGAACGGGAGCGGATTGTTCACCTGGACGCCGGCACGTATCACTGGGTGAGTTCGAAATACTTCCGGATCGGCACAGACCGACCCGACGATGATTTGCTGACCGCTCTCGTCCACCATCCGCAATACCGCGACCACTACGCGGGCGGCAGCCCTGACCAGCAGGGAGCGCACAACCTGCACGGCCCCTACCAACTCCATCGCATCTCGGCGGAGAGTTTCCACCGAATCAGCGCAGACACCGCGCAGACACAGCTGCACCAATGGGCAGACCAGGCAAGCGGAACCATCTCGGCGGCCGTCCAAGACAGTCTCGACCGATGGGTGTACCCGATGCTGGCCACCGACGACGTCTTCGAGCTCCGCGACCCAGGTCCGGATGCCGTGCACGACTGGGGCTGGGTCGTCGGCGCTGCCAATGGATTTCACGAGTTCATCGCCATCGATCGAACCGACCGTCTCATGACCCTCATAGTCGCCGCCGACGATTGACAACCGAACGCGCTGGGAGCGACGGTACCCGCGACATCCCCGTGCGATCATCAACCGCACTTGCCACTCTCGAGAACCCCGATCCAGGTCTTTACGCTGCTGTCGCGCACGAAACTGAGATGGCGGTGGTCATGGAATGCTCGGTTGTCACTCGTTCCCGGCACGGTGTCGAGTGAGCGGATGGCTTCGCAGAATGCTCGGCCTGAGATCAATCGAAGCGGTCGACAACGTGACCCGTGCTGTGGAGCGGCTGCCAAGGGAGACCGGCGATATGCTGAAGCAAGTCGCACATCAGACGCCGGCATCCGATCTCGAGACCGCAGGACCTCTTCGGGAGGCCGTCGACGTAGATGGGATGCCGCATCCAGCCAGAATCGACAGTTCTGCACCCGCCCGAGCCGAACATTTCCTAGTGACACTCACTCGCGACGATAGATCAGCTTTTGCGTCCCTCACCGACGAGTTCTCCCTGCAGAACCTGATCGGCAACCTCAGGACCATGGTGGCGTTGCGCGAATCCGCAGGAAAGCAATTTTCTGCGGCGGAGAATAAAATTATCGCCCAGCTGGGCAAGATGGAGGCCGAGCACGGCGGCCGACTGAGCAAATCGAACCTACAGTTCCGATGGGTCTCGGCAACCGAGGATCGCGGCGTTCCGCAACTCGTGGAGGACGCACACGTACACGGAGGAGCAGAGCCCGATGACCCCTGGACGTACATAGGGGACAACGTCGTTGAAGATTTCATGGCGCAGCACCGAGGCGCGGGCGTTCTATTCGTCTATGACGGCGGGAAGCTGATATCGCCGAGTAAAAAAAGAAATGGATGCCGACTGGGCAGACCCTCGCGGCAAACATACCTATATGTACGCCAGGAAGCCTGCGCCGGGGCTGGAATTCAGCGACGCACTCATCGGGATGATCCGCTTCGACACCCCTGCTGACTGAGCGCGACACCTCGGCATCCCAACGATAGGTAGAGCCCTTTGAGGCAGACCGGCAGTGCGCTCCGGCGTGGCAGCGCCACCTGCGGCGGGCTGCCGCGATAGGTCAAGTGCAGCGCGAGGCGAATCGACCGGATCGGCGCTCTGTCCCGAGCCCAGCACTACGGGCGATGATCTCAGACTGTGACGCCCCTCGACCAGATCTGCGTACCGGTAGCCAACGCCGCCGCCTGATAGGGCGGTAGCCATTCACCTTCGAGCATGGCTTCGACGAGTGCAGAGCCAGAATTGCGCTGCAATTGCGCTTGATGCCGGGCTACATCCGCCCCCTTGGCCAGAACGGCCACGTACACGGTTGCGCTCGGACAGCTCGAGAACGCGGAGGCCCGATTGCGCTGGGTCTTGAGCACGCGCAACAGGCTCGGAGCAGCGACCGCGGCGGTCAGCAGTTCGTCGTCCTCAGGACACCATTCCGCCATCGCCCTGAAGCCGTACTCGGGCAAAAAGCCCGTGTCGAGCAGGTCGCCGACGGCCCAGATGCTCTGGACGAACCCGATCTTGACGAGCAATTCGAACTCCGCTTTGGTGAGGCCGACGTGAAGGTCCATCAACCGACTCGGCAAAAGTCGCAGTAAAGTGTCGATCTCGCGAAAACCCAGCAAGTGCCGCATCTTCCGGAGGTCTTCGTCGGGCATACGACCCGCGAGCCGACGGAGAAGTTCGATGAGATCTTCGATCACAAGGGGTGACTGTATTTCCCGGCCGTCTGTTTCCCACCGCTGGGACGCTCGTCCGGTCGACGACGAAGCAGTTGCACTGACGACATCCACGGAAGCACAGCGCCTTTCCCAATTTTGGTAAGCCACAGCGTGTCTATCGTGCGACTACCCTGGTTCTTCGGCCACATGGATAGAAGGGGTGGTCGCATGGCTGTAGAAATGTTGGTCGCTGTCGCAGGCGGTGCCGTCATCGTCGCGGTAGTCGCGGTTATGGTCATCCGGCGCCAACGTCTGCGTCGCCGACCTGTCAGTTCGGATCCGTTGACCCGTGCGCGACAGGCAGGCGCCGACTTGAGCGCGGACTACATGCGGCAGCGAGAGCGGCGCCGCAAAAAGGGCCCGAACCTCACAATGGGCGACAGCGGCCTCAGTGACACCAGCGTCGCCGGGTACGACGGCTACTAGCATCGGCGGACCGACGCAGTGTACACGAGGTAAGCCTCGATGATGCCGCGAATTCGGTCGCACACCCACCGAACTCCCGAGGTGCCCTGTCGAGCAGGGGTGGTCTTCGTGCGCGAGGCGACGGGCGCCAACGCCTATCACAACCGACGGCGCCACGACCGACAAACCAGCGGCAGCTAGTCGTCTGGAGAACATTTCTGTGCGTCAAGCCCGTGACTTTCGCAGGTAAGACGGGCGAAGTCGGCCAGGACTGACGCTCAACACCGGAATGCGCGCCGGCTTCCGCCGCTGAACAGGGCAGCGGAGACCCGATCGCGACAGTTGGAAACTGCCGCTGACGGCGGCCCTGTCACTAGCACCTCCCGGCAACCAAAACTCTGCCTTGCCACGCTTCCGCAAGGGGCGTCCGCCCCCGACGCTATTCCCAGGCTGTGGCATGCGGTAACGGTGTCAGTTGTATACGTTGTGCGCTGGTGCGATACCGGCCGGCGTCAGGCGAGTGATTTCCGAGGATGAGTCCATGGCGCGAATGAAGTTGGTCCAAGTAGCTACTCGGCTGGCGACCAAGCTCTTCGGCGGAGCGGATGCTGTTGCGGGGAGAACGAGCGAAATAGCGTCTACGCTGGAAAGTACCGCGAAGACACACATCGGCTCCGACGCCGAAGGCGGGCAGGAAGTTGCGAAAGCACGCGCACGCGTCCACGATGTGCCCGCTCGGACGTCCGAGCCCAGTTCCACGCACCGAGCCGCCGTCATGCGACCACACCCATCACTGGATGCGGAGTTGAGAAAACATCTGGGCGAGCCGATTGCAAAACAGTCGATCGTCACCGGTCCGCGCGCCCTCGAGGAAACATTCGGTCCCGGCTTCGAGCATTCTCCCGAGCTCGAGGTTTCGGTGCCCGACACAGCAGCGCTAGACCACCTTGTGCGGCAACCCGGATGGACGCGAATGAAATCGCGAGATGGACGCGACCTGGTCACGGATGGTCGTATCCGAGTCAGCGTCGGCGCGAATGGAGTTTCCCATGAGGATCTTGTGTCGCGCGGCTGGCGTGCCGGCGACGGACCTCTTATTGCCAGCGTCCCGGATACATGCAGTCTGATGCAGCGTAAGGGGTCGGTAGAGGATCTGAAAAACATTGATGAAGTCCGCCGACGGCTGCACAATCCCGAGAACGGGCCACTACCTGAACACGTCACCCATCGTGAACATCAGGACATCAGGACGCGTCTTCCGAGAGAGGCGCTCGACCATCCCTACGCACATAGCATGATCAAAATCGCGAGTCATCATGTGTACGCCGTGCGTAGCCTCATGGGGCATCCCGATATCCTCGCGCATGACGGTCTACCGCTTCTTCGACACTATTGGGGACCTACTGAAGCGATGGAGAACGGACTGCGAGCAACATATCATAATGGCCACGGCCTCATAAACGATCTCGAGCGCGGGCGACATAATCTGGACGCGTTGAGAGCGCAGGGGCTGGAAGTTCGAGCGCAAGACTACCTTTCTGTCGCAACGTCTGGATGCGCTGCGGATGGACGGTACGGCGGCAATCGCGCCGGGCACAGCGTCACCGCGGCCGACTATGACGAGCGGCGCTCAGGGGAGCTGGTTCGAGCGCATGCGATCCAGGAAGGTCTCCCCAGAGATGTGGCCGATGGGATGCGCAAGCAGGTGCTGGGCACCAAGTTTACCGAATCTACCGCTACTCGGCCCGGGATGCAGGCGGGACGGTTCGATCCCGATTGGCGTGTGCAAACTCTCGCCGGCGAGGACCTTGATGGACTGGGGCGCGGTCACGGCCCACTGGACGGGACCCGCCTGTTCTTGGAGGACAGCAATTCTACCCGAGTGGTATATAAGGATACCAACTTCCCGAATGGCGTAGTTCGCCCTGGCAGAGTCCTTATCGAACATGGCGTGGCGTGCGATTCGGTTGCAGATATGTGGCGAGGATTGGACGAGTTGGGTCACATTAAACCGGTGATCGACGGTGTACGCTGCGCCAAGTCGTTGCGCGAATTCGGCGGGGATCATTTCAGCCGAAATGCGGGGTTCACGCATCCAAACGGATATCAGGCACCTCCCCTTTACTTGGCCGCCCATACCGAGTTGGCTGTCCAAGTACGCACAGAGAATGCGGCGATCCTCAGAAAGTGGGCAGGAGAGGTATACCGAGGAAAGAGCTTCTTGGAAAACGATGCCGAAGCCCTCTCTTATGCTCAACAGGTAGGCGAGAAATATGGTCCTGACATGCTCTGACGCCTGTTCGCGCCCAAGTGGGATCGCTTGAATTAGGTCTTTACATACTACAAACCCCCGTGGCACCAAAACCGAGCGAGGGAACCGACCGATCCCCATCACCGTTGCAAAACAACCGGACGGGCTCAACGGCTGGCGATGCGACGATACGTTTCGCATGTCGGTCGTCGCAGGTGAGGTGCCCATCGGCGGTTCGCGCCGCCGGTGTCGCAGGGCCACCGACGAAGACGATGGGCGTTCCCGGCAACCGCGAGCGGATCGACAATGAGACGGAAGCGCTTCACCGAAGCACAGAGCAGGAACGTCGGCATCGGAGGCCCGCACGACGCGAACATGTAGCGTGCAGCACACTCGTTTGGACACAAGGGAGTGGCTGTCCCAGTTCAGAGAACTCGGTCCGGGCGCCGCACCGAGGGGCCTCGATGTCGTGATCAAGGTAACCGCCGAGGCATCAGCCGAGAGACAAGCACTGAACGAGCCAGCCGACCGGCACCCGCAGATCGAGGTGCGATCACGCACAACAGAGGCCCCTTCCTTCGAGAGGATCGGTCCAGGTTGCGCTTCTGCGGCAACCACATCCCCAACCTTGGGGACAGCCTCGATACGCCAGCCGCGCACCATATCAGGACACCGGTGGTGACGGTGGCCAACGAACCGGTCGGCATACTGGAGACGCACATATGAGCAGCGGCACGCGAGATTACATGATCACGGTGGCGCCGCACGCCGAAAATCAGAAGCCCAACCACCGGATCAGCGCGATCATCAGGCAGAACGAAGAGTTCGAGCCACGCATTATCGAACTCGCCATTTGCGGCCGAGATCCGAAAGATGATGTTGCCGACACCCTACGTTCGATCGACATCGAACAGCTCCAAGAGGCCTTGCTGAGCACAGTTGCCGCATTCGAGCTCATCGCCGGAGCGCCCGATTCGCTGTCGGATAAACAAAACCCACGCAGGCCTACTGGCAGCAACTCCGAGAAAAGCCCGTATCGCAAGATGCCGGACGCCGGCAAAGTCAAGTCGGAATTCCTCAAGACCGGCAGCGTCGGTCAACTGGCAAAACATTTCGGCGTCCCGCGGTACACAGCGCAAGCGTGGGTCGGACGACTACGACGTGCAGGTGTCCTGGCACCAGTTTCCCGTAAACCGCGTACCTGACAGCGGCTCACAGACCCGAGACGGCTATGGCACCGCAGGGGATCCACCTCGAACGACGGGAAGCCCGGCCGCTTTCCATGCCCGGAATCCCCCGACCATGTCGGTGGCATTGCGCAGGCCCAGCTCGTGCGCATCGCGGGCCGCCAGGCTGGAGGCATACCCTTCGTTGCACAGGATCACCACAGTGGTGTCCTCGGTGAGTCCGGCGAGCCGGAATTCGTTGTGCGGGTCGAGGCGCCATTCCAGCACGATCCGCTCAACGATCACCGCGCCGGGGATCTCCCCCTCGGCAAGACGATTCGCGTACGGCCGGATATCCACCAGCAGCGCCCCGATCCGCCAGTAGCCGCTCGGCTTGTTCCGGCTCGGCACGCACCAGGTTTGCCCGCGCCCGCGCGAGCATCGCCGCGGCGTTCATACGCCTGCGAAATCCGTCAGTGTCCGATATTCGCGCATCGGCCGCAACAGTGGTGAGTAGGCGTGTACGGAGGCTGCCGACCGGCCGCTTCCGTTGCGCAAGCGGTGAGCACGGTCCGGCCCGAAAGCGACCGCGGAACCAGCTGTCCCGACGGCACTGCGGATTCGGCTGTTCGGATAGATATAGTCCTCGTCCAGTGCCCCGAGCAGGACCGTGAACGAGCCGCGGGCGCCGCCATGATCGTGCGGCTCGGTCCCCTGGCCAGGAGCCCAGGACAACAACCACAGCTCGACGCCCATGGTCAGCGTGAGCCTTGTCCACCAACATTGCCGAGGATCGAACCGCAGGACCCGAGTAACGATTCGGTGAGGTCACGCGCGACCGCGCTGGTCAATCCGTGCAGTTCGTCCGGCGTCCACAGCGCACCTTCGGCGTCGACGAGAGGATGAATGTCTATGGCGTGCTTCAGATTCACCGGCAGAGGTGTGGTCACAAGGCGCTCCGGGCATGGCGATGTCGTGAAAGGTCGGGCAGGTCACCGACAACACGCACAAGCCGCGACACGAACCAGGTTGACAACCCGATCGCTCGTCATAAGCAGTCTTGGCACGAGCAGCAGATTACACCGAGCGCACGATCGCGCCGAGTTTCTCACCGCCGGGAAACATCGCGACGGACGCCGACGTCGCGATCCCCACTCTGGCTTCGCCACGCACAAGCACCATGTTCCCAGCGGTGGCAAGTGGGGGCCGGCTCGGTTCGATCAGGCTAGTGACATCCGGCAGAACAGGCATCGTCGGCGCAACGGTAGGGAGACGACGTGAGCGATTCGTCCGCCGTAGTGCCGGACGTCGGCGGCGGGATGATCCCAGCCCACATCTACAACGATCGCGGTCTCTTCGATCGGGAGAAGACCCATGTTTTCGGCCGTGCCTGGATCTTCGTCGCACACGAGTCGGAAATACCGCGGCGTGGCGACTACGTCGTCCGCCGAATAATCGATGATTCCTTCATCATCACCAGAGACGAGAACAACGAAATCCGTGCCCATTTCAACATGTGCCGCCATCGCGGTATGCAGATATGCCGCGCCGAAATCGGCAACGCGTCGCATTTCCGATGCCCCTACCATGGTTGGTCGTACCGCAACGACGGTCGCCTGGTCGGCGTCCCCTTCCACGAGGCCGCCTACGGCGGCGAACGCGGTCTCCGCCGCGGAGAATACCGTCTACTACCCGCTCCGGGCCTCGACACTTACAACGGGCTGATCTTCGTCACGATGGCTCCGGACAACGTCCCCCTGTCCGAATATCTCGGCGACTTCAAGTTTTACCTCGACTACTACACGAAGCAAAGTCCCAGTGGTATCGAGATACGCGGGCCGCAGCGGTGGCGCATCAACGCGAACTGGAAGATCGGGGCCGAGAATTTCGCCGGCGACATGTACCACACTCCACACACCCACTCATCGGTGGTCGAGATAGGGCTGTTCCGTGATGCCAAGGGCGCGAAGCGAAAAGACGGCGCCACCTACTGGGCGGGAAACGGCGGTGGTACCACCTACAAGCTCCCGCCGGGCGACTTCGACAAGCGCGCACGCTACGTCGGTTACCCCCAAGAAATGGTCGAACGTATGAAGAAATCTTTCTCCGAGGATCAAATCAACGTCATCGGAACGGACGGCTTCATGATATCGGCCGCAACCTTGTTCCCCAACTTGTCCTTTGTGCACAATTGGCCGCGCATAGCGGACTCCGAGGACGTACTGCCCTTCATCTCACTGCGGCAATGGCAGCCCGTCAGCGAACACGAGACCGAGGTTCTCTCCTGGTTCGTGGTCGATCGCGAGGCACCGGAATCCTTCAAAGCACTGTCCTACAAGGCTTATCTCATGTGCTTCGGGTCGACCGGCATGTTCGAGCAGGACGACGTGGAGAATTGGGTGTCACTGACCGATACGGCGGCCGGATCGATGGCGCGCCGGCTATCGCTCAACAGCCGGATGGGAATGCTCGAGGACGGCACCGATCTCGTCCGGCCGTTGACCAGAGACCAGTTCCACGGACCCGGCAGCGCACGTATCGGCTACAGCGAGCACAACCAGCGCGAGTTACTTGCTCGATGGGCCCACCATCTCGAACAGCGACTGGCTCCCTCCGTCCAGGAGGATGTCGATGCTTCCAGATGAACATGTCGCACCCGTCATCGACACCTGCTCCGGTCGATCGGTACTCGGCGCTCACGCCTCCCCGATTCAACGGATCGGCGCCGCATTGCCTTTCGATCACCCGCGGCATCTGCAGGCACACCACTGGCTGGTGCAGGAGGCCTGGCTCCTGGACGCCCAGGACTACACTGCATGGCTCGAGCTTCTCACCGACGACATCCACTATCTGATGCCGTCCCGGGTGACGACCGCATCCGGCGCCGGCTTCGACACCACCCCGGGCATGGCACATTTCGACGAGGACAAGTACTCCCTCGAGCGTCGGGTCGCACGCTTCCGCACCGAGCACGCATGGACCGAAGATCCACCATCACGGCTCCGGCATCACCTGTCCAACGTGCGTACGTTCGCCACCGCGGACGCACAGCACGTAGTCGTAGAGTCCGCCACTCTGCTGTTCCGGAACAGAGGCGACGTGCACGCGGGAGCATTGATCTCGGCCGGCCGCGAGGATCTGTTGCGACACACGGAAACTGGGTGGCAACTCGCACGGCGCACCATCATGGTCGACGACGCAGTGATCCGCATGCAGAATCTGGCGATATTCCTATGAGGCCGAACGAAGGCGATGATCGCACCGCGACGGACGCGCGACTTGCCGATCTGGTCGAGCACACCGTTGGTGAATCGTTTCGAGTAGCCAACGAATTCGCTGAGGTCAACGTACGCCAGGTACAGACCCGCACTGGTGCCCGGCTGTTGATCGAATCGCCGAAGTCGGGTCAGTGGGTATGCCTGTGCCCGCTCGAGCTGGAAGCACTGACCTGGCAGAACACGGCGACGTTCTCGGCCATGATCGGCAGCCCATTCCAGCCGCTCGCGGCCGACGAGCCCGAACGCCGATCCGAATGAACGGCTGGCTGGCCGGCCGCCGAGCGCTCGTGATCGGCGCGGGCTCAGGAATCGGCCGGGCCGTAGTCGCCGCCTATAGGGCCGAGGGGGCTCAGGTCGCTGTACTCGAGCGCGACTCCGCCAAGGCGGCCGCCCTGTGTCGCGAATTCGCGGACGTGCCGGTCACAGTCGGCGATGCTCGGACCAGGGTCGATAACGAGGCGGCAGTCGATATGGCCGTGAAGACCTTCGGCGGATTGGACACATTGGTCACTTGTGTCGGGGTTTTCGACTTCTATCGAAGCATCGCGGACATCGACGGCACAATCTTGGACGAAGCCTTCGACGAGATGTTCCATACCAATGTCAAAAGCATCCTGCACTCGGTTCGCGCGGCTTTGCCCGAATTACTGGCTGCCGACAGCGGAGTCATTCTGCTCACCGAGTCCACCTCGTCCTACTACCCTGGACGGGGCGGAGTACTCTATCTCGCCTCGAAGTATGCCGTTCGCGGGCTGGTCACCGCGCTGGCCCATGATCTCGCGCCAGACATCCGGGTGAACGGCGTCGCACCAGGCGGCACACTCGGGACCGATCTCCGTGGTCTGGCAAGTCTGGCGATGGCGCAGCGAAGCCTTGGTGACATACCAGGACGTGCCGAAGAGCTTGCTGCTCGTACACCACTACGAGTCGCACTCGACGGCGCTGATCACGCGTGGAGCTACGTCTTCCTTGCCTCGGACCGTGCCCGCGGCATCACCGGTGACACCGTGCATTCCGATGGCGGAGTAGCCGTCTCGGCTCCGAGGAAACGCTCCTGACAATGACTGAGTATATCCGCGACTTGTTTGAGGCTTGCCCTCTGCCGAGACCGGTACGATTGCACCTAATAATGCCCAGGATGGGATAGCGTATTGCTCGACGATCTGGCTCAGCTTTTGCAGCAGACGACCCCCGGAACATCAGTGAACGGATTCGGCATATTAACGGTTTCATGGCCAGCCGTTTTCAAGTTTGTGGCAGAGAGATCTACGCTGGGGTTGACGAAACTCGCACGGTAGAGTCCTTCAATGCAACGCGATTCAGGATGTCTGAGAAACCTGTCATTACCGACCCAATGCGAATGTCACGTACGAACATTAACTATGACTATTCTTGCAGGTGCGGAAAAGTAGAGATAAATGCAATTGCATTCACGATGAAATCATCAGCACTACCAGGTCTGGCACTTGTCCAGCGTGCGGTCGCCTTGAAAGTGCTTGTCTTGTCAGGCCGTGCAGCACATCCCGAGACGTCGATGTTGACCCATAGCAAGCTGGGTTGAAGACTCAGACACCCGACGGGAGAGCGAAGCTGCAGCAGATGGCGGGTATTAGGCACTACCAGACCTTTCGTCCCGGACCCGCAATGGTGAACCCTGCTTACAACCGAAATAATTTACGCTGGATCAATAGTTGCGCTGTTACAGCCACCGCATTCGAGCTATCAGGCGAGGGGAAGATGTCATTACCGAGCCCACATCACCAGCGGTGAGATCTAGATCCACACCTGATCACTGAGAAGAGTGAGGACGTGATTCACGACGGTGATCCGCAGAGGACGCGTGCAGATCGACAAGTTCGGGATTCCGCCGCGCTGTGTGGTTCACACCCGATTCCCGGTCGACGACGAAGCGACTGCGTAAACGACCACATCGGACGCACAGCACCATCCCCAATTTTGGAAAGCCAAGGCGCATTCGGTGGTGATTACCCTGATCTTCGACCACGTATACAGAAGGAGTGGTCGCATGACTACAGTAATGCTGGCCGCTGTCCCAGGCGGTGTCATCATCTTCGCGCTTGTAGCAGTGCTGATCGCCCGGCGCCGAGACCTCCGTCGCCGCCCTCTTGGTTCGGATCCGTTGACCCGCGCGCCACAGGCGGATGCCAACCCCAGCGCGCACTACATACGACAGCGAGATCGCCGCCGCCCCGAAGAGGACTTCGCGAGCCGCACAATGGGCCGCAGCGGTCCTAGTGACACCAGCTTCGGTGGAATCGACGGCTATTGGCACCAGCTGCCACGCTAGGGTCGGTACGGTGGGTAACCATTTCAGCGCCGATGCTGTGGGCCTGGACATATACATGACCAACGGCAGCACCGATGTGTTCTGCGACGTGATCGCTTTGGCTGGTTCAGCCGCGGCGGGCACCGGGTGGCAGCAAAATCTGGTGCTCCACTTCTGCGATCTAGCGCGAAACGCCCGCGGCTTCGGCGGGTTTGACATGGCAGAGCTGCCATGGACGCGGAACTACAATCACGAGCAGAAATTCTTCATCGACCTTCTCGATCGTGCGAACCGCCGAACTGGATGGGACCAGTTGCACTACAACCCCTCGATCGATCACCATCTCGCGGCTTTCACGCGGATGCTCACCGAGTTCCGCCCCAGCCAGACAATCGATTCCCGTTTCGGCGACTGGACCGTCGCCCCTAACCGATATCACCTCGAACGATGCTCCCGGCACGGGGTCTACCAGGGCGAATTCGAATGCCGCCTGTGCGACCCGGAATTGCAGCCCTCGGACGCTCCCACCGTCTGGCAACTGACCAGTACCCTAACCGAGAATGGAGTGATCGCAGATCGCGAAATACGACAAATTCCCGACGAATTGGTCACCCGCGTCCATGCAATAGTCGGCACGCAAGGACAAGGATCAACAGGGATACTCATCGAACGGCACCATCTCGAACAGATCTCCTCTCTTGTGGAACATCCACTAGATCTGCGAGCACGGCACCGGCTGGGCAAGGCCATCGCCTGACCACTCCGCTAGCACCTCCGATGGCGGCTTAAGGATATTCGAGAATTCGGTAGTTTGTCGGCGTGTGATTCCTAATACGTAGGAATGGGCAGTCCTAAGCTGTAGGCTCCGAGCTCGAATGTGATCTGCTTCATCGGTGTCTCGCGCAGCGGAAGCAGTGCGACCATCCCGGGTGGTGAACCGGTCGACCAGATGAGGTTGTCTGGCCCGCCGACGACCCATCGGGCGTCGGCGGCACGGCCGGCCCTGTCGGCCCACTTGCGTCACACAGATTATGGGCAGCCATCGAACGAATTGCTCAGTGCCGCGAAGGTGATCAGAGGCCCCGGCGCGGCCGGACAGGTTTGGCGCGAACCGGTGACGTCGTGCAAGGGCAGATCAAGATCCACTCGGTCCCCGACCGGGAAACCGTAGTGGAGTTGACCGGACTGTTCGTCGTGCCCGAGTACCGTGAGACAGGAGCGGAGTCTTCTTGTGACGAATGGGTACGCAAGCATGACTTATCAGCGAGCCGAGAGGCGTTAAAGCGAGGACAGTATTCACGCCGAAGGCCTCTACACTAGGCACGGTTTCATCCGTGTCGGTTACGAGCCCAGCCACTACCCGGACGGAAAGGGGGCTGGCTCGTATGACCAAAAACTGCATTGACTCCATGTGTCAAGGTGCCAGGTATCTAGGCCGCGGTCGGCAAAATCCTTTTAACGCTTGCCGTCCGGCTCACTTTCGCAATCGGATCTGAAGCCGTGCCATGGCAAGTACCGTGACGCATTCCGTGACTTGTAAAACCGTATTTTTGGGCTTCGCCATCAGTCCTGCAGACGAAGGCCCAGGATTGAATGGCCGTGATCACGAGCCTCGACGCAGTGAACGGCGCAGAAACGGACTACGCACTCGCCTTGAAGGGTGAGTGAATCGACACCAGGCCCAGGCATGTCTTCCCGTCGGTGAACGGAACCATGCTACTCCGGTGCTCTAGCATTGGTCCGGTGCCTCCGCGCTTCGACATGCACATCCATGTCCAACCCGCCATCCGCCGCATAGCTCTTCGCGGCATTACCGACCGGTGTCTCAATGCTAAAGACCAGCGGGATTATCGATTCGATATCCTTGTCCGAATGTTCATTTCATGAGACTCGGCTTGGGGTGACCTGACAACGGCGAACGCCGCCGAGGCAGAGAGGGACGGCGTTCGGATGCGGAAGGAACTCTCCACCTGGCCGTCCATGATAACCCTGGATACTCGGCGACATATATAGTGCGGCGTTCAAACAATATCGGATCCCTAAATGGTGATCATCTAAAGCTCACATTGCAAACTGCTCGCAGTGGACACGGGTGCCAGGCCGATGCGTAGCCCACCTTCTAGGCGGTTTCGATGATGTTACAAGACCGAAGTCGGCTTTTTTGAATTCAATGGAATGTGAGTAGTGGATGGACGCACCGGGACGGGAGTGGCTCGTGGAGTTCAGAAAGCTCGCACGGAGCATCGAGTACATCATCGATGGCTACATCCGGCGGAGCCGGAATTTCACAACAGGATACGCGCGTCACATCCGCGCGTCGGCAACCAAGGTCGAACAGATCGATAGTTACTCTCCGGTCCAATTCTTGGATCGATCGATGTTCAGCGACTTTGCTTCGTCACCCAGGGGCTCAATCGGCAGAATCCATCGTCGCTTCGATTCGAAACCGGGCTGGAAAAAGAATGGCATCCGCCATTTCGATTCAAACAGGGAAGGCGAGGAATACGGTGATAGGTATTTGAGCGAGACATTCCGTAGACTCCCGCCTGAGTGCAGGCGTGAAGTTCTCCGATATACAGATTTTGCTAATCCATACAATCTCATTCTTCGCCCGCGCGGGTTGATGGACTCAACGGTGATGGAAAACAGTCTGCGAGCGCTATATTTCAATGTAGACAACGGACTGGAGCTATTCCACCTGGTGGACGGGACGACTCCCGGGCTGTCGGACTTATTTAAGGCCCTGAATCGGACTGATATCAACCGGACGCAGCGCGATTTGATCAGGCGCATCGATAGTTCGCCTACCCCCCGTTGGGAACTACAGAAAATACTTCGTCTAAATTCAGGCATGCGCGGTTGTTTCATGGCAGCTTTTGACGGTTGGCCAAGATGGAGCGATGTCGAGCAACGTATCCTCCTTCTCGATAGGGCGCTCGATCATCCCCTACCGGAGGGGTTGCGGATTCACCGCAATCTCGTCGATCCGATATTCATGATGGACGGAAACAGCCCATTCGAACTAGTTGGTACCGAATGGCACGAACCGTCATATATTTCGGGATCATTGGGAAAGACCCCTATACAACAGCCAGGTTTGAAGCACGGAATCTGCTCAACCCAGCTGCATCTAGACGCGCCCGAGGGCACTCCCGGTTTATATATCGGCCGAGAAAGTACTCATTCCGATCAGCGTGAAATACTGCTACAACGCGGATTGAGCTACACGTTTACTAGCGTTCGACGCGAAGGACGTATCTGGCACCTTTATGCCACGATTGAATCGTGAAATCTCATTTCGAATGTCCTTACGGCGATGAGTGCTGGAATCACAGAGGACAACAGGCGAGTCGGCCGAAATTACCTCCACAGCAAACCACTCGACAACCTGATCAACCCCGACCGCAAGATTTGAAACCGGTGCTCTAACCCAGAAACCAAGGATACCCATGCGAAACGCCTTACGCAACATGATAGAGTAAACACGCCATGCTTCAGCATGCCCGCGCTACACGTCTAGCGACGTATAATAACAGTTCTCGAATACACGGCGACGATATCCCTGACGCAGCGACGAGCCCGAGTCCCCTCTCACGCATAAACGTGCGACATATGAGTTGCGTTCAGGGGTTCAAGAGGCCTCCGAGCGCGACACATGTGCCCCATCAGGGCTCTTGCGCCCCGATTTTCGGCATCGGTGCCAGCTACGGTGCTCAAGAGACCCCGAATACGCGCCGCGACTCCATCGACAACCACGCGAGAAGTCTGCCCGAATCGGTCAGGAACCCAGTCACATACCCGACCGGCTGTCCTCTTCTGGATAACTAGGTGATCGCTGACCCATCTCGCACGAGGCATTCACGTATCGGCGTGTCTCCTCGAGCACGTTTTCCCGAACCCGTGCAAGGCCAGCAGCCAAGGTGTAATAGCCCTACGATCACCCTCCACTCAAAAGCCCAGCCAAACTGGCAGTCCCTGCAATCGGACACCGCTATGCAGCAGTTAGCCCTAGTGCGACGCGGGCAGCGAAGGCTCGTCACCAGAGTTAGCTGGTCCGGAGGTGAGTGCTTCAAGTTCAAACCGATCCGCGGACCGGCCCCGACTGCGAGCTCGGCGCCCAAAGGTGCTGCTCTGTACCGTGGGCCAATTCGGTGCGCTCCTCAAACCGGGTCGACCGAATCGGAGGAACAGGAACACCAGGTCATTGCACTACAGGACGTAACACTGGCGAGGAGAGCTGTGGGCTTCCCTATTCGAGGGAATGATTTCGGGCTCGATCGGATGGGATGATCGAGTGCTGCGATCCATCGATGTCGGCACGGTGCTCAGCAATTGTGTGGTGCGAGCGAGTCATCCCAGGAGACTGGTCGACCGGACCTCGGATTCACGGTTGCGTGACTCGTGGGTTAGTTCTGCCTCGCAATCTGTTGTGTACCGCGCTCTGAGCACTGACTACCGGATCCCGGGCGCCGGGCCGACCGGTCCGCGTCCAGGCCCGCCGACGGGCAGCTTCCGATTCTGGTTCGCGACCCAGAGCTGGGAGTGGTCGCCGGAGGTGTACCGGATGCACGGCTACAGACCCGGTGAGATCGAGCCGACGACGGAATTGCTTCTGGCGCACAAACATCCCGCCGACCGGGAACACGTTGCCGCAGCGTTCGCGCGGTCGATCGAGCGCGGTGAGCCGTTCTCGAGCCAGCATCGGTTCATCGACACCTCCGGCGACGAGCACAAGGTGATGGTGGTCGCGGACCGCATCGACGACGACACCGGCGTCGCGGTGGGCACCGCCGGGTTCTACATCGATCTCTCGGGCACCCTGGCCCAGAACCGGCGCGACACCATCGCCGAGGAGCTGCCGGAGATGATCGAGGCCCGCGCAGTGATCGAGCAGGCCAAAGGCGTACTCATGCGCATGTACCGGCTCAACGCCAGCCAGGCCTTCGACGTGCTCGTATGGCAGTCACAGCAGACCAACGTCAAACTCCGCGACCTCGCCGAGCAACTCATCGCCGAGATCCCCGCCCTGCCCCCGCTCCGCCCAGTGTGGTGACCGCGTTCGACCACATGCTGCTGACCTTGCACCAGCGCATCCCACACCGGTGACCGCCGGTCGAAGAAGAGGGGCCAGCCCTCCTCCCTGGCCACCGTCCTGCGTCTGCTGCGCGGACAAGAGGGTCGACGCCGATAGCGTCCCGGGATGGGAATTTTATCGGCGGTCAGGGGTTCCGGATGGGGTCACACCCTTTGCACCGTTACCGATCTCGTGCCGGGCGCGGCCCGCGCCGACACGGATCCGGCCGCTCATCTCCGTCTCCGGAAACCTCAGTACACCGCGTCATCGATGAGCGCTAAGTCGAAGGGGTATGTGCCATCGGAGTGGTATCCGCCATCGGAGTGGTATCCCCCATCCGGGGTGGTATCCGCGCTCGTAGGGGTATGCGCCATCGGAGTGCTGGTCTCCGGGCGCCCGACCGTCTCCGGATGTCACAGCCGGCCGGCTGGACGCCTCCCACGGCTCGGCCTGTGCCACAACCGATCCCGCGGCCAGCATCGCGAGGGCCGCACACACCCCCGCGGCGAATCGAGTTGCTACCTGCATGACATTCCCACCCTCCATTCGTGTGCCCCTCGGCACCCGGATTGCTACGGTGCAATCACCGTATGAGGATCGGCCGGCCTTCACCTGAGTGACCGTCTACTCGAATCCCCGAGTGCGACAAGGGTTCTCCACCTGCAACCTCGACGGCTTGCACGCAACAGCTCGGCGCGCCGCCGGCCAGCCGCGGCAGCCGAAAACAATGACCTACCAGCGGA
Source organism: Nocardia sp. NPDC006044 (assembly GCF_042871115.1). Taxonomy (NCBI): domain Bacteria; kingdom Bacillati; phylum Actinomycetota; class Actinomycetes; order Mycobacteriales; family Nocardiaceae; genus Nocardia; species Nocardia sp. NPDC006044. Next base: position 390,333 of record NZ_JBIAID010000001.1, on the reverse strand, counting down.
TTACGCCATACGCGTTGTTTTTCGCGCCGTTGCTACCGGAACCCCAGTACCCGATGCTCGGCAAGACCGTCGGCGGCCGAGCTTCAGGCAAGGCCTTGCCTAGAACCAGAGGTTCCAAGTCGCAGGACGTGTCGGAGGTAACGGCTACCGTCAGGCCGTGATCATCACGAATAAGGAGAGCCTCGGCGGGATGGCGCGGCAGTGGGCCGCAGCCGCAGCGAACATGCTCAACGAGGCAGTCGAAGATCCGCGCGCAGCTGGCGAAGGGCAGGCCGCGACGATGGACCGCGTGCGAGTCTTCCAGGCGCAAGCGCAGATCTACGCCACGCTTGAGGTGGCCGAACGTATCCGTGATGTCCAAGCGTCCATGCCGGATTGACTCTTAATCGATTGCGAGGCGACCTCACACGGATTGGCCCTTGCTGGATTCCGCAGACACCCTGCGGCGCACAGGAATCCCGGTGCGCCGCATCATCGGCCCTTTCAGTTCGGTGTCCGCTTCCTATCGCGGTACTCCTGCTGTTTGCAAGCGGGAGAACAGTATCGAGGCCGGCGTCCTCTGCGCCGACGCACTAGCCGCATTCGGCATACGCGGCAGTGACGCCCCGTCGGGGAAGGAGGTGCCTGGTCGCCGTAATACACCGCAAGCCCAGCGAGGTACTCGGAGTTGGACTGCAATTTCGACAGCCGGTCGCCTAGGTAGACGGCGATGGTTAAGTCAGGGTTCTGGTCTTTTCCTTTTATCGTGGAGAGGTTGAGGCTGAGCATGTGGCGAAGGACGAAGGCGTCTTCGCGTGACATTGTTCCGTCGATTGCGCGGTCAAGTTCCTCGCCGAGGAACCCAGCGGCGACTCGGTCAGCCAGAGCGTCCAGCTTGCGGGACGACCGACGGCTCATTCGCTTTCCTTCCGGTTTCCTCGGGTCCGGCGCCAGGCAGAGATGCTTCGCTTCCGCGAGATCCCCGGGCGACGTCCGAATGCTGCGGCGAAGGCTTCGAACACCCGCGGGACATCCTCGGGGCGAGCACGCCACAACGCGGTGGTCGCAACGATGATGACCGTCACCGCAAGGATCAGTAACGGCAACTGCACCCAGAACACTGCCCACCCACTATTCAGCACCGCAGCATTCAGCACCGCAGCCGTGACGGCATGGACTGACATGACTCCCTCTCTGAAAACGACAAAGGCCCCCGGCGAACGCCGAGGGCCTGACTGACGAAACAAAAAAAGCCCCAACCTTCCGGCTGGAGCTCAAGACGGACACAGGGGTGCCCGATGAACGAGAAGGCTAGCTTCGCAACAGGATTCCGTCAATCCCCTGATAGGGGATCCGGATCAGTAAGAGCACGCCGTGGCGCCACTCGAATTTCGTAACGTTTTACATCCGGGCGCGGCCGCGAACAACGCAGGCCAGTGAGACACGCTGTCTCGTAGAGAGGTAAGGCCGAAGACGGCGCGGATATCGCCGGGGTGAGATGTCGGATACACACTCCGTAGACTAGGTCCGGCTTGAGGCCGCTCGCGAGTCGTCGACTTTGTGGCCTTGCGAGTCGCTCCTTCTTCGGCAGCGGGCGGCCGAGAACACCTCGATGGCAGGTCACTCTGACATGGTGCGAAACCCGCAACTCCCAGCGGTCGCAATGACTATGGTCATCTGGCGGAGACGAGGCGGGAGGCAGCGGAGGATGACGACGATCGCGTTCGCGGACGAAGCAGGAGCCCGAGACCGAACTGAAGCGCTCCTGTGGTCTGCCCCTGCGGAGGCTCTCCCGAAGCCACCGATCGACACCAGGGCTCAGGTCCTGCCTATAGGTGAACTGGAATGGCCCGACGCTGAGCGACTGTTTCTGAGGCTGCTGCACACCGTCCGACCTGTCCAGTTCGCCAAACTCTTCGGTGTTCCAGGCCAAGCCCAAGCTGGGATCGACGCCTATGCTCGACTCCCGCTGGACCTGGAGTACGGCGAGTCCGGCGGTAGGGACTATGTCACCCTGCAGTCTCGGCGGGTCAAAAAGCTGACCGCAGCAAGGATCACAGAGGCTGTCGACGACCTGCTGAAGGGTGAATGGGCGGACAAGACGTCGGCGTTCCACTTCGCTACCTCGTTCGACCTGCAGGACACCAAACTGGACGATGCGATCCGCAAGCAGACCGAGCGTCTGGCCAAACTCAAGATCACCTTCGTTCCGTGGGGCGTTCAGGAGGTCTCCACCCTGCTGAAGGATCAGCCCCGCATCGTCGATGACTTCTTTGGCCGCCCCTGGGTAGAACGCTTCTGTGGCTCAGACGCAGCCAACGCCCTAGCGAATAACCTGTCGCACCAGGAAAGCAGAGACCTCCGAGCAGGGCTCCGCGTCCTCTACCAGGCCGTCTTCTCTGCCCAGGGTGGAGTCCACCTGACTGAAGAACCAGAATCCGCTGGCGAGTTCGTCATCCTGGATGTCGACCCCAACCGCCAACAGTCCGACGTTATCGACGCCGAACGGTCAGAGCCGCCCGTCGAAAACACGCACACGGCGGAAAGCTCGGGCGATGGGCACACTTTCATCGCCTCGCGACTTGGCGCCCGTCGGCAGTCCTTCAGATCTGCCCGCCGCCTAATGAAACGCAGAAGCCAGGCAGCAACAGCGACGGCAGGCGCCGTTGCGGCTGACGAGTGGCTGGCTGGCGGGAAGTACCAACTGCTGATCGGTCGTCCAGGAGCTGGGAAGTCCAGCCTGCTACGGTTCGTGGCAACGGACCTGCTGTCGTGCCAACCACAGTCCATCGCCCTGCAACGGGAACATGCGACTGACCTGCCGATCTGGCTGCCGTTCGGGTTCTTGTGCCGCCACCTTGAAGCCTCCACCGAAAACTCGCTCGTTTCGGCTGCGGAGGCTTGGCTGAAGTCGCAGAGCGCTACCCATCTTTGGCCGCTGGTCCAGCGAGCCTTGCGGGACGACCGCTTGCTTCTAATCGTGGACGGCGTCGATGAATGGACTGACGTCGGCGCAGCCGAACGCGCCCTCGGGATTCTTGAAGCGTTTCTAGGTCGCACCAGCGCGTCAGCAATTCTTTCCACACGCCCTTATGCGGTTGACCGTCTCAACTGGAGGCGTCCTTGGGCCCACGCTGAGATTACGCCGCTAACCGACTGGCAGCGCGAAACGATCGTGGCCCGAATCCTTCAGCCTGTCGCGCAATCGGAAGCCTCTCTGGCCAGCCCGTTGATGTGGACGGTCGGCGTCGAACCGTTCCTTGACCAACTGGACGGCATCCCGGAACTGGCTGAGCTTTCCAGGTCACCGCTTTTTTTGACCTTGCTGGCCGCGACGTGGCAAGGCGAACCCCTACCCCGTCAACGGTTCAAGATCTACGCTCGTCTTGTCGAGTTGCTCGTCGAAAAGCATCCCCAGATGCGGCAGCGTGCCTCGCACGCCAGCGGGACGTTGCTACCGCCCACCGAGGTGACCGAGTTGTTCGGCGCCGTGGCCTACCGTCTTCGTGTCAAGGATCCATCCGGCACCGTCACCAAGCCTGAGATGCGCACGCTCATCGTCGAGTCGATGACCGACGACACCGTCCTCGGCTATCAGCACGCCGAGGCCCGCAGGATTGCCGACGCTGTGCTCGCTATGGCGGAAGATGAGTTCGGGTTGATCGTGTCGCACGGCGCGGGTTCCGTCGGCTTCCTGCATCGAGTGGTGCTCGACCACCTGGCTGGCCAGTATCTGGCTACGCTCGCTACCGAAGCGCAGGTTGAGGCCGTGCAGAGGTTGGTGCACGATCCGGCCTGGCGAGATGTACTCCTCGCGCTGCTGACTGCGCAGGTCAGCTCTCACGCCACTGAGTCGCTGCTTCTCGCGGCCCTTGACACGGGCAGCCAACGATGGGCGGACATTGACGGATGCGAGTTGCTCGCCGAGGCGCTCGCCGCCGGTGTCAAGCTCACCCCGAAATCTCAGACTGGTTATGTCGACCGGCTCGTAGGACGGGTGGAGACCCATCCATCACTGCGTCATCGGGCGAAACTCATCGCAGCGCTTGCCGGCACGCTGGTGAGCCACACCACACGAACTCACCTGCTGCCGATCATGAAGGGCTGGCTGACCGCGCTCCGTCCGGACCCCTCACCGACTGTGTGGGCCCTGCGCGATCTCGCCATCGCCGACGACGTTGCTGCCGAGTACCTGCTCTGGGGTATTCGGCATCCAGAAGACAATGTGAAGGTCAACGCGGCGTTGGCCATCGCACGTCGATTCGGTGGCCAGCAGCCCCTGCTGGAGCGGCTGGTGGCGTTCACAGAGACCGGACCTACCTCAGCGACCCAGGCAGCTGCCATCCTTGCTGTCGGTTCTGGCTGGGCTGACGCACCCGAGACGCTGCGGCTGATTGATTGGGCACGTATTCAGCCATCTATGTCACTCCGCCTGGTTGGCCTGCACCTGCTGCAACGCGGCAGCGCGCATGGCGATGCCGCGCTGTTCCGGCCAGAAGAACGCGACTGGCTGCTGTCATTGCTTCGTCAGGAGGGCCAATTCTCCGCACCGTGGCCCGGGACGGACCTCGTCAACATCGCCGCCACCGGGGATGCGAATGCCGCAGACTTCGCGTTGGAAACCTTGACGACGAACGGCCAAAATGGCGGAGACCGTGGCCTGGCATGGCATCTGGCCTGCAACGCCTTCAGCGACGATCGCCGCTTCAAGGACTGGGTGGCCGCCGAGCTCGCAGATCCGGAGGAACATGGCCTGATCTTGTACAACGTCGGCATGATCCCCGAGCAGTGGAGCCACGATCCGGGATTCGCGCGGGTTGTCCGTTCCTACGTGGACGGCAAAGAACAAGATTTTACGGCAGATGGCGTCACTGGTCTCGCCACCATATTGCCACCCGCCGACGCGCGGACGGTGCTGTTGCAAGGCCTGGACGGCTGGAGGCCATACGCCGCGGCGCGGACGCTAGTCGCGCAGTACGCCAACGACGAGCACGTCCAGACTGTCCTCGCCGACCGGCTCCGCGGCGACTTTGCTCAGGCCGCGCCTATGGCCTACGTAGCCGTCGACGTGCTCGGTCCGACGGAGGGCTTCGCCGTCCTGGTGTCCCTGCTGCGCCAGCCCAACACACACGATTCGAGCGAGAATCGCGTCGTCGTTGCCGAAGCCGTAGCCGATGCCTGGAAGAGGTTCGAGAACACCGCTCGCGAGCCGGACGCAGAAGCTGACGCCATGCGAGAAGTGCTTGCCAGCTACGACCCAGCCGAACTGGCAGCGCTTTGCACGGACATTAGCGCTCACATCTTAATGTGGCACGTCCCCGCGGTCATCGCTGCCTGGCCTGGGCAGCCATCTGTCCAGGAGTTCGCCGACAGGCTTATCCATGACCCTAGGCCCATCATTTCGGGGATTCCGGACACCATTCCGGCAGCAATCCTCAGGGCGTACTGCGGCAGAACCGACGAACCCTCCCTACGGATCCTCGACAAATCGCTCGACCTGCTCAAGCACATCGAGCCAGAGCTGCGTGAGGTCCTGGCGTTCGAACTCGCACGCAGTCCGCTCGCCGCGGCCGACCTCGTCGACGTCATGGCGGAATGGAAAGACGAGCCGGACGCCGAGGTACGTCGGAACGCTTTCATCGGGCTCATTCAAGCAATCACCCGCGACCAACAGGCCCGCAGCGCTCTGGCGGGGTCCGACACGCGCACGGCAGAGATGGAATGGTTGCGCGAGGAGATCAAGCGGGATCTGTGCGCCTATGGCCCTGAGCTCGAAGAGCGCCGGCAACTGGCGTGGATAGGCATGCTCACGCTCCGTGACCTCACGTTGATTGACGGCATCGAGGAAACGCTTGGTTCCTCAAGTGCGCCCGGCGTCAAGCTCAGTACCCTATCCGATGACGTGGATCGGATCCTCGTAGACCTCGTTGCCGAGAACTGGGAACAGTTGTGTGATCACTTCGGCGATGACATCTTCGAGCGGCTGAACGGGAAGTCCGACAGTCGGCACCGGGCCGCCAGTGAGCAACGGCGCCGCGTCATGTCTTCGCTTGCGACAGTCGCTTCCCGGTATCCATCCATTGCCGAGATGCTCCGTCACGAGGCTGACAGTGATGCAGTGCTCCGCGAAGATCGCAACTTCCTCTTGTGGGCCAAAGAAGAGAACAGGGGTGACGAAGGAGTCCTTCGTGCACTTGTGCCAAAACTCGGCCACACCGCGCGCCTCCGACTCCAGGACCAGGTCTTGGAGTCGGTGCTGGACCGAGAAAGCTGGAATGTGCCCGACGCGGTGTTCAAGGCCATCCTTGCCGAGGACGCCCTTGGCACCCAGTCTGGCCACATCTACCAGAGTGCAAAGCTAGCTGCCTACACCCAGCTGTTTCCGACGGATAGCTTGGCTACCGCGGCGCTCCGGGACCTCGAAACGTGGTTCGACACTGACCCCTCAACTCGTGGGTACCGAAGCTGGAACGACACACTGGGAATCGCCTTCAGTGCAGCCGAACCGCAAGATCTGCCAGCTATAGCGATCCGCGCTCATACCCGGATTCGGGTGAGCATGCCGGACTGGTACCTGCCCATGTTCACCAAGCCGCTGATGCGGCGACTGCGAGTGGACACAGGCGCCGTCGAAGCGTTCCAAGCCGCCTTACGAGAACCAATGGGGATTCGTGAGAACAGTCCCATAATGGCGGCTCCTTGGGATCCGATTGCCCACGCTCACCTGGAACTGCAACCGTCGCAGCGTATGTACCTCTTCGCCGTGGTACTACGCCAAGCGGGTGCCTTGGCGGAGCTGGACGCTGCAGCGGCTATCCGCGTCCTCGAATCCGCGTCCCTGGAGACCGTCGTGCACAACCCCTTCACCAACCACGAGGGTCCACTCTGCCTCGCTGTACTCGACCTCGCCGCGCACTGACTGCGATCCGTCCTCAATGTTCGAGAGCCGCGTCCACAGACATCGGTAAACTTCAAGCTGCCGTGATCGCCTCACGGTGGGTGCTGAAGCACCGCCCGATGATGGCGGGTTGAGCACGCCGCAGCTCGCGGTGCGGGCGGTTTCGAAGGCGTCCCGCGAGTTGTTCGCAGTTCCGACCGAAGGGAGTGTGGAGGCGGCCCAACTCGTTAGAGTCACCGTCGACTACTACGTGCGCTCTGGGCCTCTACCGAGTCGGCGCCGGAGCCGTGGTCGGTTCGGTCATGCTGGATGGAGTGCCCGTGGGGCCGACATGGATAGTGATTTCCGTGCGGGCGCGTCGGGCGGGAACGGGGTCTGGAGGGTGTCCACTACGGGGGCTACCGCCTCGTAGACGGCGGCAGCCATGGTCGGATCGATGGCACCGCTGCCGTTGTGCGCGTTGTAGTCCAGGATCTGCTCGATGTCCGTCATGCACGGCACCGGCTCCTGCTCGACGCTCGCGGCCATGGGTGTGTGCAACCGGTCGCGCCGCTGCCGTCTCGCCGCGGCAATCCGGAATCGGAGATTCGCTCCAGGCCTCGGGTCTCGAGACCCGAGGCCTGCTCAGCGTCCGGTTTGCTGCGGCACGGTCTCGACCGTGGCAGCGGCCTAAGGATTCGAACCGTGGGTGGCTTCGGTCGCGAAATCGGGAGTCAGTTGATCGCGAATTTGGGCATCGGTTTGGGCGCGGATGGCGGGTTTCTGGTCGCCAATTTTGACACCGCTTGACCGGCGTGTCGGCTGTGCAGTCTGAGCTGCGCTGTCAGCGCAGGCTTCCTCGTTCGTCGATGTAGCGCGTTGGGGTGCCCAGGAAGATGTCGGGCTCGGGCAAACCGTAGGCGAGGTTCAGTGTGTGAAGGTGATATGACCAGTCGCCCATGCCAGTGAGGCTGCTGAATCGATAGTTGAGTTGCCAGCGGAGCCATTGTCCGGGCTCGAGCCGGGCCGCGGGTGGACGTCGGTGTAGCGGTGGAAGACTCCAATGTGGCGGGATGACGGGAAGGACGTGCAATACGCCGCTGACCTGGGTCAGAGACACGCCCTCCATCGTCATCCGTGGCTGAATGGGCGGAAGATCGCGCATCGTCGAAGATGCGTGGAAGTGGCTGGATTCCTTCATGGTGACTTCGTGAACGATCGCCCGTCCAACGTCCGGCAGCTCGAACGCGACGGGAGCGGCGTTTCTGACTGTTGCCGCAGGGGCGCCGCGCGAGTTCTTGGTCCATGAGGTTCGGACCCACTGCATCACGATCGCCATGGTGTCGATCATGGCATCGCCCCTGGTCAAATGCCGTCTGAGTGTTCACCAGCGGTGGGGAACGAGGTGCTCATCCTTTGTTTGCTCGTGTGTGGGCGAGGCGGTAGGAGTCGGTGCCGGTTTCGATGATGTGGCCGCCGAAGGTGAGTCGGTCGACGATGGCGGCGCAGAGGCGTGGGTCGGTGAAGGTTTTGGTCCAGCCGGAGTAGCTGTCGTTGGAGGCGATTGTGACGGAGTTCTTCTCTTCGCGTTCGGTGAGGACTTGGAAGAGGAGTTCGGTGCCGCGGCGGTCGAGTTCCATGTAGCCGAGTTCGTCGATGCAGAGCAGGTCGGCGCGGCCGTAGCGGGCGATGGTTTTGGCCAGGACGTTGTCGTCGGCGGCTTCGACGAGTTCGTTGACCAACTTGGGGTTGGCGTCGAAGTCGAAGGCGCGCAGTGATTTGTCGCGGGGGAATCCGGCGGCGCGGATGCGGCGTTCGGAGCGGCGGCGGGCTCGGTCGTCGCATTCGGTCATCAGTAGCTCGGCGAGGAAGGCTTGGTAGGACATTTGTTCGCGGGTGGCGGTATCGGCGATCGCGCTGAATTGGGTGCGGATGCTGGGCAGGCGCAGCAGGCGGCAGGCTTGATCGACTGCGGCGTCGGCGGCCTGTTCGGTGATTCCGTGTCGTCGTCCAGTCGAGGGGGTAGTGGTCATGAGGTGGTGCCTTCCTGGGGGCGGTTGCGGCGGAGCAGTTGGTCGTATTGCGCGACCGAGGGCAACGGCCGGGTGTCGGGTGGCAGGTGGGTGAGCCGGCGAGCGGTCAACGAAGGAATGGGGTCGACTGGTAGGTCGAGGTCGACCGGTGCCGGTGTGGCGGGTTGGGATTCGCCGATCTTGCGGGCTTCCAACGCGACCGCGTCGGCGGTCAAGGCCCCGGACTGCAGGGCCGCGGCCAGCCCGGCGACGAGCTGATCGTGAGGGAGGTGGCGATGTAGCAGCAGAACCTCGACCAGAGCCCGGGTGCCGTGCTGGTCACCGTGTGTTTTGCGGGCCGCGGCCCACCAGGCGTCGTGGATCGGGGTGAATTTGCCTGCGGCGCGGGCTTGTTCGAGCGCGGTCGCTCCCGGCAGAGCACCAGGTTTGCGCAATAGAACGCTTCCTGACCCGCCGACAAGGAAGCACGGTGGATTGCTTTGCCGGAGAACGACATCCGGAAACAAAACAAATAACAGATCACCAGCTCACCACGCAGCCGGATCGTGACGTCACCGAAGTCGACCTCGGCTTCCTCACCAGGGCGGTGGGTTTGTGGGATGAACACCTTCGACGGTGCGCGCCCGGTCTCGGCCAGGATCTGTGGACGGCGTTGCCGGACATAGCGTCCCACCACCGGATACGACACTTCCGACATGCCGTGCTCATCGACCAGGCGCTGGTAGAGGCGGGTCAGGTGTGGCGTTGCTTGCGCGGTGCGTCCAGATCCGCCAAAAGGATCGCGTCGATGACCGGCTTGAACTGCTCGAGCTTTGACGGGCGCGGGGTATTCCTTGCGTTCGGCCGGCCATGCCGAGGCGATCGCGTCACGGACGGTGCGGTAGCTGACATCGTGCTTGCGCTGGATCTGCCTGCCCGACAACCCATCCCGGGCATCACGACGTATCGCGGCGAACAACTCCGCCCGCGTCGAGGACGCCATCGGGTTCCCTATTCGAAAGTGGTGCCGAAATTCACGATCAAGCAAACCCCGGCAGGCTAATCGAATGCCCGCCAGCAGATGTTTCCACCACCGGCAAGGCGCTGGCTCGCAGACCTGATCAACGATGAGCTGATGAGTTTCGATCTTCTAGTTCTTGCGATGGGTGATTCGGCTGACGAGGATGCCGCACGGACGTTGGCCGAACGATGCAGCTCCCGCCAGGATCACCTGCATGGCCGCCCGGATCAGCGGATAGAGCGGTTCTACGAAGCGTTGCAGAGCCGGTTCCCCGACTTTCCCCCCTATCCCGAGGACTGCCCATGGATGTCGATGCCGCTCGACGTCGGCCTCGACTATGTGAGCATGTGCTTGAGTTGGTCACCACGAAGCAGGCCAGCGATCGAAGCGATACTCGAACTCGCCGCCGAGCACCGGTTGGTCGTCTGGGACCCACAGTCCGAGGAAGCTACCTTGCCAGCTGCCGGGATCTGACACAGCACCGCCGAGGAACTCCGGCCTCTACGACGATCGAGACCGTCCACGCGCTAAGCGACACAGATGATCCCCGTCCTCGCGGACCACCGCAACCCTGTGGTGACGTCAAATTTCGCGACCACGAATACCCACCAACGCCGGGTGGTGTCGAAATTCGCGATCAAACGCTGCCCAGGTTCCTGATCAGAACCACGCGGGCAGAGTCGTTCCAGCCGTGTTCTCACTCCGTTGCCTGACGCCGCGCTCTTCGAGGGCGGTGTCGGCGGCGGGCGGGCCGGCCGGCGTAGCCCGTCTGGTTCGTCGGCGCGGCGGCGGCCCCAAGGTGTCGTGGATGACCTTGCGTGCGTCGGAGCGACGAACCGGATCCTTGTGCGCGACCGCGAAAATGCCCGCCCACAACCGTAGGACCCCGTTGTAGTGCACGTCCGCCGTGTGTCCTGCCCGGTGGGCGGATCGAGCCCGAAACCATGCAGCCGCCCCACCCATTGCGAGCACGCCGGCACCTGCGAACAGTTCCATCATCAGTAGGTCTCCCGTGTTAACGATTGATGCGATGGGACGAACGCTAAGAAGCGGGTTCACCGAATGTTTCAGTCCGCGTTTGCACTGTTCAGCGCGTTTCATCGGCCAGTTCCCGGCACCGGCGGGGTGGCAATGATCGGCGCAGCTGCCGACTTTGGCTACAGTCATTCGGTTCCTGTTTGTTTCTTTGGGTGAGACATTCGGACATTGGCTGGCCGACCTGTTGGCGCAGGTCGGCACAGCAACCTCCAGCTTTCCCTGTAAGGGTGGACGCCGTTGAGCTCACCAAGTGGACCACAAGAGCTCGACATTCTTCATCCTCGACACCGTGGACAAGCTGCACCCGGCACAACGCCCTGTCGATCCTGCGGTTCTCTAACGAACAAATCGATCTGGTACTGCGCCGTACTTTTGTTCCCTACTTGAGACGCCTGAAAGTCCATGCCTGTCAGCGTGTTTCCGTCCTCTCCAGGCAATAGCAACTAACTTGCGGTGGAAATGTCCGATGTGGGCACCGACGAACTAGCAGCACGAAGTCATCCTTGGCGAAGATTTCCTGCCAGTTGGCCGGCAGATACAACATTGCTGAAGAAGTAGACCCTGTCGCGAGACGGCGAGGGCGCACAAACTGTGCGCCTGCCTCTACCTCCGTCCGGGCGGTCTGGCGCTCACCGCGAGCCCTGCCGCCAACCCGCCAGCAGGATGTCCTCGTCGCCGCGACTCTTCTCCTTGACGACCTTTCCCTCTGCGGCCTGCTCGTTACGCGGATCACCCAACGGACGGCGGCCGATGCGGCGCGTCCTGGATTTGTCCCGCTTCGCCCTCCCACTGTGTCAGCGTGCCATTGCCGAGACGACGATTCGAGGTCCACTTCGGATCACTTTCGTCCATACGGAGTCCCGCCGCCGGAGCAGCCTGTGCACCGAGATCTAGTCGGCCACGTCAGCAAAACGCCGAAGTACAACAAGTTCGAGATCGCGGCCAGCTGGGGGTTTCGGACTGGTGAGGTCGCGTAATCAACTGTCGCGGGATCTGTGTGGTTTCCAACCCTTCGGTGAACGAGGGCTGGGGCCGGTGGCGTAGCGGGTCCAGACGCCTCCAGTCTGGGCGGCGAGCCTGGTTGTGGTGGAGTAGTGGTAGTTGAGGGCGTCGGCGACGACCGGGGCGGGCATCTCGAGGACGAGCTGACGCAGCGCGGCCATGCGGGCGGCGACGTTGGGGATGCCGAGGTGGCGGACCGTGGCGGACAAGGTTTCTGGGTGCAGCGGTTGGGCGGCGCGGCGGCCGGGGAACAGCCAGCGGGACTCGCGGTTGGGCGCAGTGTTCATGTTCGTGCGGCAGGCGACCCATTCCAGTAGCAGCTCGGCGACTGGTTCGGGGACCGGCGAGGGTGGATCGCCCAGCCGCAGTAGCACCTGGTCGCCCTCGGTGATCACGTCATCGATCGTGAGCCGGACGATGCGGGTGAACGGTTGGGCGTAGAGCAGCACAATCGCCGCCGCGGTGCGGGCGCGTAAGGGTTTGTCCTGCTCGACCAGCAGGCGCCCGAGTAGGTCGATGCGCTGTTGCTGCGGTAGTGGAGTTCCGTCGTGTTTCACCGCGATCGGGGGCCGGAGTCGCTTGGTGAGCTTGCGGGCCAAGCACCAGGAGATGAAGGGGCGCACGCAGTTTCGGGCGTGGATACTGTGCTCGATGAACCAGATATCGAGGTCGGCCTGTCCGCAGGTCGCCAAGGTGAGGTCACGATCGGCGAGCCAGTTCAGGAAGGCGGTGGCCTGTTTGATCTGGTCGCCTCCGTGACGGCGGATCCCAGGGGCCAGCGGTTTGGTCTCAGCGCGCCGCCGCAGGCGCGGGAGCACTCCCCAGGTGGCGAACTGGCGCACGAGCTGGGCGTGCTCGGGATCGTCGATGCCGGCGAGGTGCTCGGCGAGCCATCGTTCGAGCGAGCACAGCTGTTTATCGGTGCGGGGCAGGACACCGCAGGCCATCAGAAGTTCTTCCACGTGAGCAGCGGCCCGCCAGGGTCGGAGGACGTGAAATGCCTCGTGGGTCAGCTCGATCTCGCCGCGCCCGAGCTCCCGTAGCAGATCCACGGCCATTCTGGCGCGGCCGGTCCGTGGATAGAGCCAGGTCAGTCCGGTCAGGGGGTTGTTCATCGCGAGCAAATGCTCGGCGAGCGGCGCGAGTTCAGGCCGGATTCGTCCGGTGCCGTCGTCGAGCAGTTCGGCGAGCTTGTCGGAGAAGGTGCAGCGGGTGCAGAGGTGGCCAGCGTGCAGCTTGCCCTCATTCCCGCAGCGTGAGCACCGATAGTCGGAGGTGATGTTGGCGCAGTCGGTGCAGATCGGTTCGTGCGAGTCCGGCGCCAGGCCGGGCAGTATTCGATCTTCGCCGCAACCGGGACACCGGCCACGAGTTCGCAAGCCCCGATCGCAGCATGTTCGGCGTATCGTGCCGTCGGGCCACCACGCGGCGACGTGGGCCGGGCGGCCGCAGCGCGCGCAATCACGGCTCTGCCAGCGTTTGAGCTGTTCGCGGGTAGGCCGAGTTCTCGTCGTCATGCCTCGGGCAGGATGCGAGCTGCCCGAGGCCGCAGCTTCGCGACGTTCGCCGGAGCGGGGCCGGGCAGGTCGTCGGTGGCGGTGCGGCTGATACCGGCGTTCTCGGCGGTAGTGTCGACCAGGTCGGCCGGGGTGCAGCCGAGAATATCGCAGAGCGCTGAAAGCACTTGCAGGGAAAGCCTTTCCGGCGTTCCGGAGACCAGGCGGTGGACTTGGGAGGCGGACAGGTTGATGTCGCGTTCACGCAGTAGCGGGACCAGTTCGGTGGCGGTGAACTTGCCGCGGGTGGCCATGAGTTCGCGCAGGCGCCAGGTGTAGCCGACAGTGCGTTTCACGCGTTGATCTCCTTCCGAGAGTCCAGAGCGGCGGCAACGGTCGCGTCGAGCTGCCGGCGCAGGGTTCGGGTGCGGAAATCCGAGGACACGCAGGTGTAAATCGAAGTCGTGGAGGCATGCTCATGCCCGACCTGTTCCTGCACGAACCGAGGATCCCAGCCGTCCTCGATCAAATGCGTCACATACGAGCGCCGCAACCCATGCAAATCGAGCCCTGCATCCAGGCCCAGTGCGTCGCGATAGGCGACGAAACGGGAGTTCAGGCGCTGGCAGCCGATCCGCAGCCCGCGCTCCGAAGGCCAGGCCGCCGGGTTGCCGTCGACGCCGAACAACGGCCGGATCTCGGTGAACCACTCCTCGAGCACCTCGGGAGTCCAGTCCCAAACTGTCAGTACCCCGCGCCGCTTCGGAGGCGAACCCTTCTTCGCCTTCCCGTAGCGAACCTGGCAGCGACCGAACTGCCCGAACTCGCGCGCATGCGGGTTCACGCCGAAGTCGGCGGCATCCAGCATCCGAGTTTCATTGCGCCGCAAGCCAAATGAGTATGCAGTCTTGAAAATGGTCGCGTCCCGGAACGCGGGCAACCAGTCTTTGCGGCCGAACGCACGAATCCGCGCGACTTGACTGTCGGCATGCTCGAAGAACGCGTGCAGCTCAGCCTTGGTGAACGCCCGCTTCCTCGGGTCGGACTCGTTGTCTTGCACGTGGACCGCGGTGTTCCACTCGTGCACCACCTGGATCGGGTGGGTGCCGAACCGGTCCTCACACGTGCCCGGCCACTCGTAGAGCGGATCGGTGACGAAGTGGCAGAACGACCGGATCGCCTCGGAGTACGAACGAATCGTGGACCGCTTCAAATCCCGCAGCGAACGCAGGTCACCGAGCCATTCATCGACCATCGCCGCCGTCCACTGCCACGGGAAGGCGTTGACATAGGCGACGAACGCTTTCACCGCGTTTTCCCGGCCCTCCACCGTCGTGCGGGCCAGGTTCCGTGCGAGCTGCTGGTTCGCGAAGCCGGCCAACATCGCCTCGAACACTTGCTCCTCCGGGCGCAGCAGCGACACCCCGTCGACCAGATGCATCCGCGCTGCCCCGGGCGCTCCGCCACCGGTCAAGCCCATCAAACGCCACCCTCCGCTAGTCGCACCAGGTGGGAGATAGTCGCATCGTATGCGAGTTGTGGACGGAATCGCAGGTCAGCGCGCCACATCGGCATGTCGCGAACCTCCGCCGCGGCGGCTCCGGCTACGATCATGGTCGTCTGACAAGTCGAATTGCCTTGACCCGCAGCATCATTGCCGAGATTCGGCACCAAAGTCGCAAACTGTAGCGAATTCGCATTTGATGCAATTGGCGGCGCTTGTAGTAATCGCGCAAAAAACAACACATAGGGCTGGACCAGCGGCGATGGTGCGGTGATCGGTTATGGCTGCGGGGAGATGGACGTCAGATCCGAGGGTCTCTACACCCCGATCCCCCATCGCAGCAAACCTTTCGACAACACACCCCACACCCGACCAACTCACACCGAGTTCCACAAACCGGCCCAAACTGCCCAGCAACAGACTCGGGCATCACGAAAAGTGTTACACCACAACAAGGTATAGCAGACAACTCATGCGTCACGACGCTCGTGCTACGCTCTAGCGACGTATAACAACAGCTCTCGAATACGCGGCGACGTCATCCATGACGCAGCGACGAGCTCGAGTCCCCTCTCGCGCACCGCCCTCACGCGGCATTTGTGTCACAAATGTCGCGTTCGGGAGTCTCCACTCCCAGTCCTGACGCAGATGCGCCATACCCCCACCTCCCAGCACACTTCCAGCGCTCGACACGTGCGCATGTGGGCATAAGCGCCTCGCCGGCCGCACCCGCGACCCAGTTGAGACACGCGAGAGATTTGCTGAAACCAACCAGAACCACTCCCCATACCCGACCGAGTGGCCTCTTCTGAATAACGGGACGATCGCTGGTCCATCTCGGACGAAGGATCGACGCGTCGGCGTGTCTCATCGAGCACGTTTCCCGGAACTCATGCGAAGCCAGCAACCAAGGTGTAATGGCCCCACAAACGCCCCTACCCCGGGGCACAGTCGACCACACCTTCTCCGGCTCGGACACCGCTACGAAGTAGTTAGCCCCGGCGGGGGAAGCGAAAGCTCGTCAAGAGAAAGTCGGAGTCGGGCCGACCCCACGGGACGCTCACGACAATTCGCTGCCGACGATGGGGAGGCGTGGACAGAACGACAGGGCATGCTTGAGCGCCTATGGCTGCGGCACGTCGACGAGGCTCTCGCCAGTTATCGTTCGCCCGCCATCCACGTGCGCATGCCCGCCGTGATCGGTGGGTTCGCCGTCATTACCTGACGACCGGCCGCAGGACCGGCGGCCTTTCGATCTGTCGCCGATGGCGTGGGCCCGACCTCTGCATACGACGAGTTCGGGCGACTGCATCGCTGCGGGTCGAAGGCGATGAATATTTCGTCGGTTTCCGGCAGGGACTGGCAGGCAAGGGTCAGGCCCTGCGCGATGTCTTCGTCGGGGAGAATCGTGGGCAAGGTGGATGCGTCGGGCACTCCCCGATCGGTTACGAACCAGTGATGGATCCGCAGGCGCTCAGGATGCTCACGGGTGAGCTGTTCGAGCTGACCGGCGAAGATCGTGGATCCTGGGTCTCGGTTGGCGTAGAGCCGAGCGATGTCGCCCGTGCCGCTCGCCAGCACTGTCTTGATGATCGACATGATCGGTGTGATCCCGCTGCCGACGGCCAGCAAGCAGGTCCTCGTTCGCCCCGTCGCGTCCGAACTTCCCGAAGGCTCATGCATGGTGCGGATCGATCCAGGAACGACGTTGTCACACAGCCAATTCGACGCATATCCGCCTGCGACCCGTTTGACGGTCACGGTCAGCGCCTCGTCACGATCCGGGTTACCGGACAACGAGTAGCACCGCGCCACCGACCCGGTTTGCGCACTCGGAACACGAACGGTGAGGAACTGCCCACACGTGTATACGAATCGTTCCCGCAGCTCCGGCGTGAGTCCCAGCACGATCGATACCGCCTCGGGGGTCTCCTGGACAACGTCGAAAACGCGGACCTCGTGTGCGTGCCGGTTCATCCCAAGCTCAACTGTCCCGACCGAACCGAAAGTCGCCATCCCAGATCGAAATCCGTCATCCATGACTCGCTGCCGAGATGTGTTGAACGACAGTGACTTCGAGGACATTCTGCGCGCCCTCGGGCTCACCCACCCGGTGTGCCGGTGCCGGCGCCGGGACAACAGCCGGGCAAACCGCAGCCGGACAAGCCTCAGGCTCCCGGGCAAGGCAAGCCCGTTCCGAACAAACCGGGCCTGGGTGGACACGGTCCCGGATCCGGCGGCGGCTGAACACCTGCCCGCTGGTAGGACCTACGCTCGGAGTCACCGGAACGTGCGACCTGAACTGAAGTTTCTCGAAAAGGAGTCCCGTGCCGTTCTATCGCATCAATCCCGAAGTACCCGCGGATTTCGGTGATGTCGAGCTCGATGAAAGCTTCGACCCGCCCCGGGTCGTCACAGCGAATTTCGAGTTCTCTGCCCCGATCCGCGAGGGCAGCGAAATGATCAAGTCCTACGGCGGGGCATACGCGGTCACCGAGTCCTTGGCCGAAGCGCTACAGAGCGCAGATCTGACAGGGTATCGGTTCGGGCCGATCACGACCTCTGTCAGTGCGACTCCTTATGTCGAGGACACCACCACTATCCAGATCCCCCCATTGCGTGGTTTTGTCGTGACCGGAGAAGCGTTCGTCGACGACTTCGGCATAGCGAGCAAGGGCGGATTGATCGGGTCAGAGAAGGCCGCCCGGTTTCTCTTCGCTCGCGACCCGGAACTGGAGAAGGTCTCGTTCGAACTCGATGAACGCGGAAAGGTCATCTTCCGACTGTCGTAATCCGCCAGCCGCGCCAGGCCCACCCGGGTACTCCCGCTGGAATCCGCACCTGGCCTATGGCCACGAAATACACCACCCTCACCTGGGCCGAACGCACCTACGGCTACGCCACCGCCCGCGCCTACGCCGGCCACCACACCCGACCCCACGGCACCACCTACGTCAAAGCTGACCTCCACGAAATCACCACCGCTCTAGCAACACTCACCAATGAACCCCACCCACTACTCACCGACCAAACCCACAGCATCGCCGTGACGAGTTCGACGTCAAGGTCTCGATGACCGCCGCCTCCTCCGCCCAGGTCTGAAGCGTGTCGTCGGCGCGGATCTTCTTGCGCCCCACCGCCAGGATGACTTGCCTTTCCGGCGAATCGATCTGATCTTCTGGCCGCCGCCGTCCGACCGGCATTTCGGTGTGTTCTCGAGCGTATGGAGTGATGTCATTGTCGCCGCTCGGCGCGGTCATCAGGCGTGCGGTCACTGGAGCCGGGCGGGTTTGCCGTCACCCGAACCACATACCGATCGGCTAATCGACAAATTTCGGTTTGATCCAGACCGACTTCAGATTGTTGCCGCTCAGGGCGATCGCCGTATCTGTTCCGATCAGGAATAGATTCTCCTGAGTGCCTGATCCCGCACGGATCGCGCGAAACCATCCGCTACGCTCGTCGAACTCGACAGGCCAGTCATCCAAACCCCCGGCATCGATAGACACTCCCGGCACAAGATCTGGCGAAATCACTGTGACGACTGCGGTTTCGGCGCCAGGATATCCCAGCTCGGCGGGCTTCCACCGCTGCCGCGGGCACAACCCCCACAAGTGCAGTATGCGGCGGGTGGCGATGTCAACCTCCAACTGCAAAGTCCCCAGAGCGATAGAGGTGAATCCTAGCCTGCCGAAACCACTTTGAACCGCGGTCGGCGTGACATTGAAGGAATATTCGGACTCTAGATACAGCGGCGTTGCCTGTATCGAATCGCCTGGTTCGGCGGTCAGGGTGAAACTCATCCTTTGTTGCTCCTGAACATGTAGTGGAGAATCCTCCCGTTGGGAACATCGATAACCAGCTCGTACGTGCCAGGCGAGCCACGCAGGGTCCCCGGCACGTCCCATCTCATCCCGCCAGGTACTCCTCCAGGGTCTGGCACTGGCGGCACCGAATCTATAATCATTTGCGTAAAATTCGGTGAGCGGAGATATGGCCGGGAGGGGTACATGTCACTGCCGTATTCAAACATGTGGTCGCCAGCGGTGTTCGACCAGCCGAGCTCCTCGGCATTCAACCCCAGATTGTTGGCCTCGGCGTTTGGTACACCTCCGGTGGTTCCGGGAGTGCGGACGGACGCACCGGCCGATGCGTCGCCACCGAGAGACCCCGCTCCTTTTCCCGCGCCTGCGAGCGTGCTGGTGCCGGATGTGGCGAGTTGACTTGTGATGAGGTCGATTTCGGCGCGGGAGAGGCCTTGTGCGGCTAGTTCTCGGACGATCAGTTCGGTGCCGAGGATCCGGCCCGCTGTGTAGGCCTCGCCGATACCGGTAGCGGCCATGGCCGCATCGAAAATGATCTGAGAGTCATCGATGACATTGCCGGCGTCGAGTTTGGTGGTCCCGGTTGGGCGGGTACGGCCGTCGACAGTTTCGAACTGGGTGACCGTCACGCCGGTGTAGTCCGAAGACTGCAGAGAGGTCAGATTGCCATCGCGATCGAAGTACGCCGTCGCGGAGCGTTGATTTCCGTCGCCGTCGCGATAGAACCACTCCTGCGCGGACGTCCCGTCGGGGCTGATCGTGATGGGTCCCCTGTGCTCGACAGGGTCGGTACGCCAGGTGCCTGTTTCCGGGTCGTATTGATTCCAGTAGTTGGGTCCGTCGATGACGTCGCCGTAGCGGTCGACCGGGACCATGGTGCCGTCGGATTGGATCACTACCCGGCTGCCGTCGGGATTGGTGACGATCGTGCCGGGCTTGCCGCCCGATCGTCCTGCGCTGGTGAGGCTTTGGGAGTGGCTCCCGTCAGGGTTGGTGGTCTGAGTGGAGATCACCCCGTCATCGCCGAGTTGGGAGTGGGCGGTGCTGGTGGATCCGTCCGCGTTGCGGATCGTGGTGTCAACCGTCTTGGAGTCGGGGCTGACGTGCGCGACGGACGCGGCCGGGGCATCCGGGTCGCTCCCTGCGGGCACCGTGTATACGGTGCCGTCGGGATAACGCACCGAGTTCGAACCGTCGGGATTGGCGGTCCAGGTGGTGACTCCACCCTGCCCATCAGGTGCCGACCGCATCTGGGTCGTCGTACCGTCGGCGTTGCGGATGGTGGTGTCGATGGTGCCGCCGCTATCAGGGACGGGTACTGATTCCGAGTTCACGATGTTGCCGCGGCCGTCGTTGTACGTAGTCGACACGCTGCCGTCGGGATGGGGGGTCGAGGTGGTGTTGGGCGCCTTGCCTCCGCCGCTACCGCCGTCGGTAGCAGAAGCGCTGGGCTTGCTGTTCACTTGGCGGACCAGGCTTCCCAGAGCCTCTCGCCCCGAGCGTCCACGCGGTGCGGCGGCCACGAAACCGGCTATGCCGCTGAGTAGCAACAGCGCGATCTGCCAATCGGGCGTAGCGCGGCCGGTCTGGGATTCGTTGGATGGTTCACCGGTAGGAGCCGGCGGCACTCGCTCGCGCTGGGGCACAGGGATTGAATCGCCGTGCAGGATGCGTTGTTTGAGGTCGGCGAATTCGGCGTCGTTCAAGATGCCCTGCTCATGGAGCCGAGCGGCTCGCTCGAGCTGCGACACAATATCCTCCCCCGGAGGGGCCACCGGGGCGTCCGGAGTGGGCTCGAGAGCCGGTCCCGGCGCTGGTTGCGGAACACTGGGTAAACGGTTGCCCGGCAGCGCCGGTGGGGTATAGCCCGGCACCGGCACGATCGGAGTGCCGTTGCCTGGTCCGGGGTTGGGTGGGATGACACCGCCGATGTTCGGCCCGTATCCACCGCCTTGAGGCTGGTTGGGTTGCCCGGGCAGTACCGGTGGCGCGGTGGTCGGTTGTTGACCGGGCTCCGGCATACCCGGTGGCGGTGGCGGCGGTGGTTTGGGGACCGGAATGCATGGCCATCCCGGATGGAGCTGCTGCCATTGCTCGCAGGGAATATCTGGTTGTGCGGCAACCGGATTCGACCACAGCGCGCCGCTGGCGCCAGCGAGGGCCAGCAGTGCGGCCGCGGTCGCTGCCCGACGGATCAGCCGATCACGGTACAAGCTCATCGACCGGTGCCGCGCGGGGCGCGTAACCGGTCGATGAGTTGATCGAACCCCCACCAGAACAGTCGACCGGCGATCGACATGTACACGAAGAACCCGAGATAGACCCAAATCGCGCCGTAGCTGTCGGCCCAACCAGGCATCCGGTTCAAGCACGCGAACGCGGCGACGAGCATTACCACCCCGATCACCACCGCTGCCACGCTGCGCAGCGGCACGCTCGCACTGTCGCCGAGGTGTTCGTCGCTTGTCGGATGGTTTCGCGCGGGAGAAGTGGTGGTCATCGTCGAGTCCCCTTCGTCGAACCGGTACCGGAGCTGATCAAAGAAAAAGCAGAACTGGCACAGCGACGAACTGTTATATGCGGAAGCTATCACATGGAACCAGTTGACCTGCGGCGATACCCCGAGATGCCCCGCCGACCGGTCCCTGAGAGCAGGCTTACACGTAGACGGGGTCACCGTAGACCGAGAACGAATCAGTGCTCGTCGGTGTCGCCAGCGACACCGTCACCACAGACCGGATCGACACCGGTCCACCGCAGGCGTCGACCTTCATCTCGGCCTCGCGTGTGGCGATCGATCCGTACGCGCCGCTGAGTGGTTTCGCGCCCAGCACCATCTGGGTGATGCCGCCGGGCTTGAGGGTCCCGGACACGCTGGGGCTGAGGCCGGCGTTGCCACCGACCAGACCGGAGGGATACTGCGAAACCGTCACCACGCCGTTGACGCCGACGTTGAGTCCGAGCCCGGCAGTGAGCCCGGTGCTTACGTCGATCTGGCAGCCGAGTTGCAGCCCGATCTGCACGGCCGCCGCGTTCACCGGTGCGCGGCCTTCGCCCTCGATGGATACCGCGCCTTTGAGGCTGTAGAAGCCTTCGCGCGTGTAGGCCGTGGCGGCCAAATTGGGCCAACGGTCCAACTTTTCATCGGTTTTGAACACATTGACGACCCACCCGTCATCGGTGGTGAACGAACCGAACTTGTCCGGCGTCGGATCGGCCACGGCAATCCCGGTGCCCGACAACATAACTAGCGCGACGGAAACGATGGAAACGCATGTGAACAACACTGAACCACGGCCGAACAATGATCCGCCTCCTCGGCAACCGGGTGACATCAGCGAACACGCAAACCCGAACGACCATAGGCGCAAACAAACACAGACAGTAACCGACACGCTCAATCACGCTGAACCGCGTGCTGCGATCAACTCGGCGGCACCATCGCCAAGTACCGCAATGCCAGGAGCAGATTCACCATAGCCTCGGTCACCGAATATCAAAGCAGTTGGCGCGCCCAGACATACGGGCTGGACGGTCGGTTACAGCAGTCTGGAGCACCTGTGTCTTGATGAGGGAATTCATGTTTCGCAAACTGGTGTGGGTTCTGATCGACCGAATAAGAGGGCGGCGGACGCTACGTTATGGTTCCGGTTCCGAATCGGTTCGTGAAGGGCTGGAACATCGCCTGCCACCGCGGCGGTACCCACAATATGGCTAGGCATTCGGGCCAACCAATCAGCACGATGCCGGTCGCCCACCACGGCAACCGGCACCAACCTCCGCAAGTCCAAAACCGCCACCCAGCAACATATCCGGCAACACCTAGCTCCACGACAAGCCCCCCACAAGAACTACCGCCCGAATAGCGCCCGTCACCGATATCGGAAACACCCATCGCGCAACACAATAGAGAACATCCACCTCCTCAAATGCGGGCATAAGCATCCCGCTGGCCGCACCCGCGACCCAGTTGAGACACGCGAGAGATTTACTGAACCAACCAGAACCATTCCTCATACCCGACCGAATGGCCTGTTCTGAATAACGGGACGATCGCTGGTTCATCTCGGACGAAGGATCCACATATCGGCGTGTCTCATCGAGCACGTTTCCCCGAACACATGCGAAGCCAGCAACCAAGGTGTAATGGCCTCCAAACGCTCTGACCCCGAGGCACAGTCAGCCGCACAGTCTCCGACTCGGACACCGCTTCGAAGTAGTTAGCCCTGGAGCGGTGAGAGAAGCGAACGTTCGTCAAGAGAGTCCGAATCCGGGCCCCACGGGAAGCACCCGGCTTCCGCGCCGCCTCGACGAGTCGGCCGAATCCGATTTCGAGAGGCCCGCGACGTCCAGGTCGGCGCGCAGGCCAATCGCGCCTCGCGCGGGGGCACCAGCACGGTCGAGCCCCCATCAGGGCAGCCGCATCGACCGCTATACCGAGGGGACAAGGGCCGGATCCGCCGCGCCGACAGCCCCGCCCGGAACTTCCCGCCACCGCCGGTCTGCGCAGTGGTGCGGTCGATCGGCTGGGGTCTACGTCGTCATCCGACGAGTCGATCATTGGTCCATAAACTCCCCAACTGTGGCGATTTTCGAACACCTTGGCGCTGGCCATAGCGTCGAGTAGGCCGCCGTAAACCGCTGGGATACACTGGTTTATCTGAACTTTGATAGATCAGTGGACAGTAGTTGCCGAGAGGCGAGCAGGCAGAGCACCGCTCCAGGCGAGACACTCTGGCCGAATTTGTTGCACATTCGCAACAGGCCGTGATAGGTTGTCAACACACCGAGCGTCTAGAACACATGATCGTTCGGTGCCGAACTCACGGACGGCATCTGAGAAAACAGCACCTTGCCTGACGCCCCGCACCGAAACGTCAGTAGCGAAGCCGGTAAACCCTGCATGCCGGTGTGCTATCAGGTTCCGTCCGTGTACCGCCGACTCGGGGCGTGACCTCATCTAGCGCCCCGAGTCGGCTAAATAGCCGGGGCCGAGCAATCCTGACCTGCTGAACCGCGCGGGTCTATGTCGAAAATACATTTCCGGTAAATGAGCGATGATCAGTGCGGTTCAGATCGACCGCCGATCACCGACGAGTGGCGCGCCGAGGTCGCGTTGCCGACCGAAATCTGCTGCCACACCGTGACGCCTGACCAGGTCAGGCGTTGCCATTCTATAAGGTTACGACAATGGCAAAACCGCAGACGAGTAGCTGGGCTGTGCGTGCCTGGTTTCTCCAGCTCGGGGCTTTCACACTCACCTTCGGCCTGCCAACCGTAGCGGCGCTCATAGTGTTCGTGACGAGGCGACCACCGTCGTGGGGTGCACGATGGAGACAATATATTGGTGGTCGGGATATACAGCATTCGGTTTCATGGCACTGGCATTGTGGGTGGCCAATCGTCGGCTCGGACTCAATGCGGCGGAACTGGGCCTGCGTAACAGGCTGCCGACCGGAGCACAATTTCTCGGTGCGATAGGTATCAGCTACCTTGCATTGTGGCTGGGCCTGACCGTCATGGGCTC
Source organism: Nocardia sp. NPDC006044 (assembly GCF_042871115.1). Taxonomy (NCBI): domain Bacteria; kingdom Bacillati; phylum Actinomycetota; class Actinomycetes; order Mycobacteriales; family Nocardiaceae; genus Nocardia; species Nocardia sp. NPDC006044. The sequence continues at coordinate 366,053 of NZ_JBIAID010000001.1, read as the reverse complement.
CTTTCCGCAATGGATTACCGACGACCAGGTGCCAGGACACAGCTCCCCCAGCGCCGCCGTACTATATTCCGTGCGCGCCGGCGTGGTCGAGGAAGCCGTGATCCTAGCACTCCCCATGGCGATAATGGCTCGCCTCCGCTTTCCCTGTGGGCGCAGCTGCTGGTACTGACAGCTCTGCGGCTGCCGTTCCATTTGTACTACGGCCCGGCGGCGCTGCTGCTCGTTTTGGTCTGGTGCGCACTGGTGCGGTTCGCGTACAGCAGAACCCGGCTGGTCTGGCCGTTCATGGTTGGACATATGTTTTACGACCTGAATGTGCTCGTCGTTCCGTCCGGCCCGATGCGCGCGCTGATCACACTCACCATGCTCGTATTCGGCGTGTTCGCCTGCCGGTCACTGTGGAATCAGCGAATCGCGGTAGACCGCCCGGTGTAGGCCGGCTGCGGCATTATGCGGGAGCCGCCGCCCAGCTGTCCGGACCGAAGACCTCGTAGTGGATGTTGTCTGCCGCGACGCCCTTGTCGAGTAATCCTTGGCGAATGCCGAGCATGAACGGCAGCGGGCCGCACAGATATGCGCGGGTACCGGCGGCGACGGTGATCTCGTTCAGGCTCGCACGGCCTTCGTAGACCGAGGATTCGGGACCGCGGGCGGCGAGGTCCTCATACCAACGGTGCATCACCGCCGAGGGGAGGCGATCGACGAGTTCGGCAAGTTCCGCACGGTGGGCATGGCTGCTGGGGGAACGGTCGGCGTGCAGCACCGAGATCGGGCGGGCATCGGCGGTGGCGGCGAGGTGGCTCAGCATCCCCACCATCGGGGTGCAGCCGATGCCCGCCGAGGCCAGCAGCAGCGGCGCGTCGTCATCGTGCAGCACCAGGTCCCCGAACGGAGTGGTCACCTCTAAGGCGTCACCTTCGAAAACGTTGTGGTAGAGGAAGTTTGATACCTCACCCGCCGGAGCGGTCGAGCCACCCGGCGAGGTTTGGGGCGCGACTCGTTTGACGGTGATACGCCAATCATCACTCGACGGGGCACTGGACAGGCTGTACTGGCGGATCTGGCGTGCACCGTCCCCGAGACGCACACCGACCGAGAGATACTGCCCCGGCGAAAACGACGGCAGGGCTTTGTTATCGACGGAAGTCAGCACGAACGACACCGTGTCCGCGGACTCGTAGCGCCGTGCGAGTACTCGTACCCGCCGCCATACGTCGCCTACCGCGACACCTGCGTCTCGGTAGAGGCGCGACTCCATCGCTATCAGCATCTCGGCCATCAGCCAGTAGACCTCGTTCCACGCCGCGGCGACCTCGGCGGTAACGACATCGCCGAGCACCTCGACGATGGCCTCGAACAAGTACTTGTGCACGATCCGATACTGATCGGGCCGAATCCCCAAGGAGGCGTGCTTATTCGCGATTCGCGACAGGATGAGATCGACGCGCGTCTGATCGGGTTCGAGTTGCAGTGCCGCGAAAGCCGCTATGGCGCCGGCGAGTGCCTTCTGCTGATCGCCCTGGCTCTGGTTACCACGATTGAACAGGTCCCGTTCGAGTTCGGGATGAGCGGCGAACATCGTGCGATAGAACAGCGTCGTGATGTCGTCGATCGCGGCGCCTACCGTCGGCAGAGTGGCGCGGATGGTTTCCGTCGTGGCCGCCGAAAGCATGTCATTCTCCGATCGTTGCAGGAATCTGGGAATTGGTGCCAAGTGCACGAGGCGTTCAGGACGACAGCATCCGGAACAGCTGTTCCACCGGCGGACGAACTACGTTCTGCACGGGTTCCGGCAAAAGACCCAAGAACTGCTCCACCAGTTCAGGCAACGGCCGCGTTGCCCGTTCGGGCGCACGGTGCCAAGGCCGTTCGGGTGCGTCTCGCCAGGGCCGTTCGGGTGCGTTTTGCCGTGGCGGCTGCGGCGGAACGGGGCGGAACCGCGCCCGCTCGTTCTGCCACCGGGTATTGCCGTAGCGATCGACGCCGAACCGGTAACCGTCCCTGTCGTAACCTGAGCGATCGAAGCCTTGACGATCGAAGCCACTCCTGTCATATCCGAATTGGTCGTAGCCATCCGGCCCGTACTGACCGTGGTTTCTGTTGCCGCGAGGCCACGGGACGGAGTCGTAATCCGGCGTCGGACCGTCGCCCGTCGCTGGACCAGTCTCAGTCGCCGGACCGCCTGTCGCCGGGTCACTCTTTGTCGCCGGGCCACCCGTCGCCGGGTCACTCTTTGTCGCCGGGCCACCCGTCGCCGGGTCACTCTTTGTCGCCGGGCCACCCGTCGCCGGATCACTCTTTGTCGCCGGATCAATCCCTTGCGCCGGGCTGCCTCCTGTTGCGGGCGAATCCTTCCTCGGAGGGGCACTACCGGGAGATGCCTGACTGCTCGTCGTGGAGTCCGGGTCGGCGTACGCGGGTGCCGCCGCTACCGACATAGCGGCGGGTCCGACAACAAGGGTCGCTCCGAGCGCGGCCGCGATGAGTTTTCTACGGACGGTGTGATCTTGCTTTCGCATCGAAATGGCCTTTCATTCGCATTGCCCGCACACCGATGGCGCCGGACTAGTGGACGGACACGGTCTGTCGATGCCCGCACCCCTTGGGGGCTGGTCTCGAGCTCGCGAGCTCCCCGTCCGCCGACATCCAGAGACGAACCTGCTGACATAGTAGCGGGACATTCTGTGACAATTCTGAGACGCAGACGTTGGCGCACCTGACTGCATACGCGTCGTTCTACCCGGCGATTCACACCACCAACAGCAGCGAGGACGTCCGCAATAGTCCGAACGATTGGTAGCCAACTGCTTGCCAGAGTGTTGCGTATGTGAAACACTCTCTACCTGCAACAGCTCAAGACTGACGCGGTCACGCACTCGTCGGCAACACCGATCGTCGCCGGCATCGGAAGACCCGACCGAGGAAGGACATATGCCGACATGTCACCGAAGCCACTCGAAGCAGATCTTCGCGTGCTGGTCTATCTACGCGGTACGCGCATGGACTTCGCCGCCTGCGCGTCGGCTGCCGGCACATTCATCCGCGAGGCGCGAGTCTCCGACAGTTACGACTCCGTGCGGGTTCTGAAAGCAGATACCAGCGGACTACCTCGACTACCGTGCGAAAAGTTATATCTCGGCCCGGCCGCGCGCCCGATTCACCGTCCCGACGGGCGCCCACGCCACCTCCGCAAAAAACGCAAAGCGGCACCGAAAACCTCCGAGGCCAGTGATTCTCCCCACCAGAGGCATAACGTGAAAAACGTCGGAAAAAAAGAAGTCGCATTGACCCTGTTCGTAGCTTTCATGGCAATCGCGGCAATCGTCGTAGCTGTACTCTTCGGTTTGTTCGCACAAAGATGAGCGCACAACGTCTCTGTGGCAGTGTCGATCCCGACACCTTTTTCCCGGATGGAAGAGGCGACCGAGCCGCACGGGTCGCCTACGCACAGGCGATCTGCCTCAGTTGCCCCGCGCTTCGCCAATGTGCGGCCGAAGCGCTTCGGCTCGGCATCACGCAGGGCATTGTCGCTTCCGTCGATTTAGGGCATTTATCCGAACAAATGAGTCCAGCGGCGAAAAAGAATTTGCAGGCGGTCGCCGCAGGCTACGTCCTACGCCCAGCCCGATAACGCACTGGGCATCAGCTGGCGTCGGATCGATGCCTCAGCCGATCACACCCGTCACACCGGCCAGTTGGCCTACACCATAAGTTATTGCCATCCCCAGCGCGCCGCCGAATACGATCCGCGGGACGGCCCGCCGGCACGCGCTTCCACCCAGCTCGGCACCGAGCGCCTTCGGGTCCAGGCCGAGCTCGATCCTCGGCGTGAGCGGTGAACGCGTCGTGCGCGGTCAATTCCTCGGCTACCGTGCGCGCTGTCGCAGCGGACAGCCCCTTGCTCCGCATTATGCTCGCCAGTTCGGCGAGTTCGAGCTCCGGCTCTTCCCGTAACTCGCGCGCCTCTTCGGCGAGCAGCGCGCGCTCTGAATCCCGCTGGGTACTCACCGATACGTACTCGCTGACCGCCACCGAGATCGCGCCCGCCGCCAGGCCGGCGATACCCGCAGCCAACTAGTGCCACCGCTGTCACGGGACCTTTCACGCTTCATCGTGGACCAACGTACCGTAATTGATTCAATGTAGTTCAAGGTTGAAACATTCGTTTCAGGTGCTACCGATCGTGATCCGCAGCCCCGGATTCGCCGCGAGCACGGCGGTCAGCGGCTGGGCATACATGCGAACCGAGAGTCCGGCCGGATCGATTCCGCCGCCACTGACGAGACCGACTGCGTATGGGCCGCTCATCACCGGCCCGCCGCTATCGCCCTTGAAGGTGGGGACATCGGTCATGAACATGCCGGTCCGTCGCGCGCCGTCGACCGGTTTCGTGACGACCTCGACCGCAGTGATGGTCCCGCAGGTGAAGCCGGTCAATGCACCGGACTTACACACGGGTGCGCCCACTACCGGCTCAGTGACACCGGTGACCGCGACGTCCGCCGCGCCCCGGGACGAGACGAGATTGTTCGAGAACGTCGGCGCCCACGACTCGTCGAAGGCGATGATCGAGTAGTCCATCTCGCCGTTCACCCGCTTGGCGAACCGGCCGACTTCGGCGAGTTCCGGGCCGGCTGCCGACGGAACCACCATGCGTATCGCGGCCGGGCCGGCCGGGGGAACCACGGTGGGCGCGCAATGCCCGGCCGAGAGTGCCACCGCGCCGCCCGCCGCATCGACAGCGTGGAAACCCGTAGTGCACAACTCGAATTCCCCGCCCTGTTCGCGCACGTAGGCCGACCCGGCCGGCACCGCTCCAACGGACCCAGTCGCCGCACTCACCGATCGAGCCGGCGGCTCGTCAGCGGCATCGGCGCTCCGCGGTTCTGGCGAGCTCGATTCCGCCGGTGTGCGCACCGCATTACGCCGCAGGTCAAGACCCGCGCTGGCGACATCCGGTAGCCGGCTCGCGACACTGCCCAATGCCTGTGCGCGCTCGTGGCGTAAAGCGGCTACGGACTTGTCCACCAGCCGAGTCTCGAAACCGGACCTTTCCGCCAGAGCGCGTATCGGCCCCGCCCGCTCACCTCGGACGACACCGACGACCGGGCGTCCCGCTTCATCGATCCACACCCCGCCATAGGCATCCGGGTGGTGTGCCGCCATACGTGCCCCGATCTCCCCCAGGCGCCGTGCGGAAGTCGCTTGACGGAGATACTCGGTGGTTGTCATCCCGAGGTCACGGCGCAGGGCGTCGGCCAGTTCGAGCACGACGGGCTCTTCTACCGCCGTCGCATGCGCAGACGACCAGCCCGCGCCCGACAATGCCGCAGCCATGGCGATCGGCACCATCGCAAGACGGCACGCCGAGCTCCTGAGGGCACGTGCGGAAGTTGACCCCATCTTCGCCTCCTCAACGCAAGGATCTTTGCTACACATTAGCAACATAATGAGTCATATGCGAAACACTCGCGAGCTAACGTGGGACCGTCCACGAGTGTCGACGGATGTCGGCAGCCTTAGCGGCAGCGCCCGCCACCCAGATCGGCCGTCTCCGCCCGAACCGGCTCGCACCCCGGAGGCACCCACCCGTCGCTCCAGAACCGCAGCGTTGCAGTAGCAGAGCACGAGGGGCACGAAGAGTGTCAATATCCCAGGGTTATCTCGTAATTTCCCAGTTCACATCTCAAAGGACGTCATCGTTCACACGACAGATGTTGCATATTTGCAACATCTGTTGTAGCGTGAACATCGGCGGAAGCGCAATGCGGCATCGCATCGCCGCTCCGCCGTAGCGTCACAGCGCTGGCTCGGCCAGGGTGAATTGCGACCGCCCCTCCCTCATCGGGACGGTCGTAGACGAGCAGGTCTGGACAACCCGCCTTTTTCACCCCGGCGATCCGGCTCGTTTGTGACTATCGGCTCGGGGCCTGCAACAGTGGCCCCGAGCCGAGCTGCTTTCGACCATTATTTCATTCGTCGATCCAGACCATGCGGTACCCGCGTCGCCACACGACTTCGTCCCCACCCAGAATGCATCCGGATGGGGACGAAGCGCCGGTCAAGGCGACTGCCGCTCTACGCTCAGTTCGCCAGAATCGCGAGCGGGAGGGTGGAAAGCGTCGTAGAACCCAAACTGCCCAGTACCGGCAGCGCCATCAAGGATCCGAGACTACCCATTACTACTCTCCTTTGTTCGAGCCCGATCCACCGCGGAAAGCCCGCGCCGGATCGGATCTAGATGTGAATTGCAGCGCCGGTCAGTCCGTTAGGCGCCCAGCAGCGCCGAGCCCACCGCCGGCAGGCTGGAAAGCGCGCCGGCTCCGATAGATCCCAGGGCACTGCCCACGATCGGGAGGGATACAAGAGACCCGAGACTGCCTAGCATTTCGTACTCCTTCACTCGTGCTCGATATCGCCACTGCGAAACAGTGTCGACCGAGCGCTTTATTCAAATTGGCAACATAGTTGCGATTATCGAAAAACTTGCAGCAGCCAGGTCAGCTGATCACGCCGAGACCTCTGGCAAGCACCGGCCAGGACTCCTTGAACATGTCTTCCCAGTAGCCCCAGGAGTGCGAACCACTTTTATCGACGTCATAGGTCGCCGAAATGCCCAATTCATTCAGGCGCTGCCGGAATCTGACCGTGGTCTGATGGACCTGCGTTTCCAGGAGTCCGCCCACAACAATTTGATTGCCGAGAGCGATGGGACCCGGCGCGATCAGGTGGGGATCACCGAGTTTATCATGAATGCCGGGAGATCCGGTTCCGGACGAAATGAAGATTTGCTTTCCACGCAATTTTTCCGCTTGCACGTAGGGGTCATTCTTCGCCCATTCCGGACTGTCGGCGGGCCCATACATGTTGGTGACGTCACCGCCGCCCGCACTGACCACCGTCTCGACCAGAGAATGCCCTAGCTGGTCGCTGATCCCGAGAATGCCGCTATAGGCCGCGACCGAACGATAGAGGTCAGGACGGGCGATCGCCAGCTGAAGTGCCGACGTTGCCGCCATGGACAGACCCGCGATCGCGTTGACCCCGTTGCCGTGGAACTGGGCGTCGACCAGCGGCGGCAACTCTTCGGTCAGGAAGGTGCGCCATTTGTTCACGCCGAGGGCCCGATCGGGCCGGTCCCAGTCCGTGTAGAACGAAAATTTTCCGCCGACCGGCTGGACGACATTCACGTTCCGCTGCGCGAGGAAATTCAGCACATCTGTCTGCCGTTGCCAGGTGGCGGCATCCTCGCCGCCGCCACCGCCGTTGAGCAAATACAGAGTGGGAGCATTGCCCTGAGCTTGCGAACGTTGCACCTCTACGGAGATGTTGCGTTTCATCGCTGCGGAATACACGCTCAGCCGGAAATTTCGGCCGTTGACGGAAACCATATCGACGATACGCGAGCCGTCGCCGGACCGCAGTTCCGCGCTGCCGGCTTGTCCCTCGCCGGCCGCCGGGTTCTCCGCGGCAACCGCGTATCCGCCGCCGGCCAGGGGCAGGAGTACTCCCGCCGTAATGAGTGCCAGTACTTTGCCCACCCTGTGTCTCGACCGCACGCAGCGGGGCATCTTGTTCTTCACAACTACTTCACATTCCTTGATTTCGAGGGCAGATCGCCACAGAAGAGATCACCGAAGCCAGGCGCAGCGCGGCACGACCCAGGCAGGCGAACATCTACACCTAAACTACAACACCATGTTCCATATTCGCAACACTCTGCCAAGGTGGCGATGGTCGGTCAACTACCACGAGCGCCGCGGAACATCTGATGATCATGAGCTTGAGCAGCAGCTATGTCCGCGTTCTCATTTATAGAGCCTGGCAGCGATAACGCGATATACGCCACACTTCGCAACTTGCGCAACAAGCACCGAGTCTTAGACCGGACCGCCAGACGACGCGTCCGGTACATGATGTTGCATTATCGGGATGCCGTTCTGCATACTGGGACGGCCAGATCCCACATCCGACCAGCACCACCCCGCGATGTTGGTCATCCGACCATGACTATCGACTTACGAGCCGAAGGGCACGCGCACCAGTTCGATGACTCAGCTATCACCAACCGCCCCGCCGTGCAGTTCGACCTCGTCATCACGCTGCCCGTGCGGTCGCACCACACGAGCGGAAGACACCGTCGACCGGAATGGCGCCGCTGTGCCGGAAGGGCTGCCAACGTGAGCACGAGTTTCATGTTCTATTTCGTCAGTTGTGCCGTCGCGGTCGCGACGATCGTGCTGCGCGTGACCCGCTGGCGATCCCTTCCCCAATCCCGGCCTTTCACCATCGCGTTGAGCCTGCTCCTGGGCGGTGTGGTCCTGCGACACCCCGCCCTGCTGGGCACCGGGTGGGTGCAGTCCGCGTACGACACCAACGTCCACCTCGCGAACTTCACCTGCCTGCTCGGAGACCTCCTACTCGCCGCGGCGGCCGGATATATCGGCAGCGTGGTCCTGCAGGCCTGGGGCTTGAGCCGGGTGCGCCGTTGGCTGGCGTACGGCATCGCGGCGACCGCGCTGGCCATGACAATTTTGTGGGCCATCTCGGACGCACCGCTCACCCCGATCAGATACGTCGGCGACCTCGGTGGGCCGGCACTGATCTATACGTATATCGCCGCCACCACCATTCTGATTGCCAACGCGGCCGTCCTCATTTCCATCCTCGTTGTCCGCGCTGCCCGAAAGATACGGCTCGCACTGATGCCACTCGCGCTGGCCGCGGTTTTCGGCGTGATCGGCAATGTGCTGAGGATCGGCACCCATGGCGTCGGTGGCGTTTTCGTCACGTTGCGGGATCGGCTGGAAGGGCCCTTATCCGCGGCAATGATCCTGCTGTATTCGATATCCGGGCTGATCGGCTATGCCATGACGGCTCACCTGACCGCTTCGGAAACATCTCCACCTGTCGTCGGCTGCGACCCGGCACGCGGGCGGCACGCACCCCGCCGAAGCAATGCATGCGCTGACGATCTATTCAACCGCGTACGAAATGAATAAGGAGCACGCGATGTCACCGCAGATAGTGTTCGCCGCCTACCGCACCGCCCTCGTCACCAACGACCTGTCCCCACTTGCCGATACCCTGGCCGCAGATGTCATCGGCTACGAGCTGAACGGCAACCTGCTCGCGGGCAAGCACTGCGGACGGCACGAGGTGCTCGCGATGATCCGCCGCAGACATGCCAAGGCCGGTGGCCGATACTTCGAGATCGACTCGGTGATCAGCGGAAGCCTGCTCGCGGCTTTGACGGCCACCGTCCCAGCGGCACGTGCACAGAGCAACCTTCCCGAACGCCATGTCGATATCTTTCGCGTCCAAGACGGCGCGATCGTCGAGGCGTGGATGGACTGGGATCGGAGCCGGTAGTCACCTTGAATATGTCTGTGCCCCGGCCCGCTGGACCGGGGCACAGACATTTCCAAGGTGCGGTCAGGGTCTCCGTGAAGCATCCGGCGCCAGCATCGCCTTCAGGAACTGTCCGCTCGCCCCGAGCAGCACCGGCGCCTGCGCCGCCACACCGCCGATCGCCGCACCGATCGCCGCGCCGCCGAGACAGCCGACCGCATCCTCCTCGGGCATCACGAACTCGGTCGATGTCACAACAGAGACGACGCTGCCGGCCGGCAAGCCCACCAGGCACCCGATCCCCGCTCCCACCGCGGTACCGAGCATCCCGGTGATGGGACTCCCCGCACCGATCTCCAGGTTCAGCGTGTTGAGCGCCCTGTCCAGCTTTTCATCGAAGCCTGGAGCGCCTGGCAGCAGCGGGCCGCCGGTGTTGTGCCGCGGCACAACCGATGACACAGGCGCGGCGTGCGCGACTGTAGCGCTCCCTACGCTCGCTACCGCGGCGGCCGCCACTGCCGCGACTACGGACCTTATCTTCATTGGTCATCTCCGGTTTCGTACTAGACCTTCGGTTTCCTTGCCGTCCCGGCCCATAGCGTCCAGGCCGAGGGTCAGGCTAGACGGTGGAGATTAGTGAAATATTAAGTGCCGCAACGGATTTTAACGGCGCGCTAATGACCCGCTGTTAGCCTGCGCCTGATCCGCCGCACGCCCGCGCCGGATCCGGAGCGAAAGCGAAACCGCCATGCAGACACAGAAGTTCATTTCCGGCGCCGCACTCGCCGTTGCGGCGACCGCGCTGACCGCCGGTGTCGCCACCGCGGGGCCACCCGCCGGTGTCGCGACACATACCACCCCGGCCGTGCACGAAGTCGTGCCACATCCCGAACATCCGCTGGTCCCCGAACCCCACGAGCAACGACGAGAGTCCGGGCCGGAAGCACATCGCGGCGCGACCGCGCACCTCACCGACCCGGAAAAGCGGTCGATCAAGGCGTACACCACGAACGGGGGCTACACCGAGCTGAACAATGCTCTCCGAGAGGGCAATCCGAACCCGGAGCAGCAGGCGGAGATCGCTCGGATCGAGGCCGGCCTCACAAAACTCCCGGCATTCCACGGGACCGTCTATCGCGGCATCATGCTCCCTCCGGATTCGACCGCGCTCGCCGATTACGCGCCGGGCCGGATCGTGACGGAACGCGCCTTCACCTCTACCTCGACGGTGAAGGCTAATGCGGAGTCCTTCTCCGACATACCGCCCGCCGGCGCCACCGGCGCCGGTCCCCGGGTGGTCTTCGAGATCACCTCGCGCAACGGCCGGGAGTTGCCGCCCGAGCTGTCCGCCTACCGGAACGAGAAAGAGGTGTTGTTCGCGCCCGGGACCAAGTTCCGGGTCGAGGACAAGGTCCCTGGAACCGGTGGGACCGATTGGATCGTCCGCATGGTCGAGCTGTAGCCACCGTCGTGCGCCGGGCCGGCCGCTACCGGCCCGGCACGGCAGCCGGGATCAACCGCCGAGCCGGTACTGGTAGCCGACGAGCGGGATGGTGTGAATGAATCCGTGGCACCCGGCGTCCGCGAGCTTCCGGCGGATGTAGCACAGGTAGACGGCTACGACGTTGCTCTTGCGCGCGGCCGCACCCCACACGAGCTCCGCGATGGCCTCTCGGCTGAGCACGATTCCCGCATTGACCGCGAGCACTTCGATGATGGCGAACTCCGTGTTGGTGAACTTCGCGACAACGTTCGAACCCCGCCGAGCTTCCCTGGATCGACGGACCAGTTGGAGACCGCCGAACTCGAACCAGCCGTCCTGATCGTCCACCATGCCCGACATGCGGTCTACCCGCCGGACCAGCGCTCGCGCCCTGGCCTGGAACTCAGCGACGTCGAAAGGTCTACCGAGGCAATCGTCGGCGCCGGCCTCCAGTGCGAGCACCCGCTCCGAGGTCCGGCCCGGGGCGGTGAGCAGCAGAAGCCCGGTGCGGTCACCGCCGGTGCGCACCGACCGGCACAGTGTCACCGCGTCTACCGCGGGCGGCCCGGTCTCGGCGACGATCAGGTCGAATCGTCGGTGGGCAAGCAAAGCCACCGCGGCCGAACAACTCTCGACCTGATCGACGACATGACCGTCCACCGCTCGGAGCATCTCGGCGTACCGGAGTCGCGTCGCCGGATCCCCGCTCACCACCAAGATCGACGCGGGCTCTCCCCACTGTTCGCTCACCAGCACACCTCAATACAGATACGCCGCGGCAGTTCGCGGGACATCCAGAGTCGGGCTCATCGCGTCCGTCACCGGATCGACCTCGTCCTGACTCATGCCGGTCTGGGCATGAACTAAATGTTCCATTATTGGCACCACTTGCTTCATGTTTGCCACAATACTATAGTCTGTTTTGGAGCCAAGAACGAGGTAAAGCCCCGGTTGAACAGGAAAAACCGAGCAGCAATCAGCCGAAGAGGCCAAACCAGGTTCCACCGTTCGGCCATCGATAGCGAAACGGATATGTGCAGTATTGAATCTTCATCAACGACACCGAACACCACATTCGCGCTCATGACCGCACTCCACGCGATTGACGAATAGACCTCCCCCGGTGCCGGCCGCACCGGTCACCATCGAAGACCCGAAAGAACGCGCATGTTCAGACTGATCAGCCGCCGGCCGGCGAAGCCGAAAGCCGAGGACGCCGTCTCCCGGCCTGCACCGGCCGACGACGACCGCACCGCGGCGGACCCCCTGATCGATGGCGATACCGCCGTGTTCCGGCCGCTCCCCGCGGTCCGTAGCCGGCCGCGCTGGGGGCTGCGCGTCGTCGGCGCCGTCCTGATCCTCGGCGCGGTGGGCGGCTCGCTGGTCGTCGTGCACAACATGCGCGCCACCACCGATGTACTGGTGCTCGCCAAGGATGTAGCGCAGGGCCACAAGCTCACCGCCGACGACCTGAAGGTCACCACGGTCAACACCGACGCCGGTTTGCAAGTCGTCCCCCGAACGATGGAATATTCAGTGCTCGGCCTCGCCGCGGCCAGACCACTCGGCGCGGGTGATCTGCTGAACGCCAAGATGCTGGCCAACGCCGTGGTCCCCGGTGCCGATCAGACGCTGGTCGGCATCACCGTCGCCGCCGGCAAACTGCCCGCCACACCCCTGCTGCCCGGCGATCTGGTCCAGCTCGTGGACACCCCGCGCGACGGGGACAACGCGCCGGTGCAGGCTCCGATCACCTCGAATGCCCAGGTGGTGTCCGTCCGCCTCAATTCCTCGAATACCCAGACCACGACGGTCGACGTCATCGTCCCGCCGGCCGAGGCCAACTGGGTGGCGGCGCGTGCCGCGACCGGCAGGGTGGCGATCGTCCTCGATTCCAGAGTCAGGTGAACCTGTGTTTCTTGCACTGACCTCAGCGGTCGCCGCCCCGGGAACGTCGACTACCGCGCTCGGCCTCGCCCTGTGCGCGCCTACCGAGCACGCGCTCTATGTCGAAGCCGACCCGTGCGGCGGCAGCTTCCTGCACAGCCGGTATTTCCGTGCCGCGATCTCGCGCCGCAAGTCGATCGTGCGCCTCGCCGAGGCGGCGGATACCGGCAAGCTGGCGGAGAAGGTCCGCGAGCAGACCGAACCCGTGCCGCACACCGGCGTGCACGCGCTGACCGGTCTGTGGACTACTCGCCAGGCGATGGTGATGCGCACGGTGTGGGGACCGCTCGGCGGCTACCTCGCCGAAGTCGCCGAGGCCGGCGTGCCGGTCGTCGCCGATCTGGGCCGCTACGGACATCGTTACAGCGCAACGGATCTCATGGTCCAAGCGGACGTCGTCGCGGTGGTGACCCGGGCGACCCTGCCCGAGTTGACCATTCTCGCGGGCGTCCTGCCCGAGTTGCGCCGGGATCTCGAGAGCTGTGGTTCCGCCGCCGAACTGGGCGTCATCCTGGTCGGCTCGGCCTACCCGCCCGCCGAAGTGCGCCACGCCCTCCAGGTCGACGTGCTCGCCACCCTGCCCGACGACCCGAGGCACGCCGCGGTGTTCTCCGAGGGCGTGACCCTCAGCCGCCGCAAACAGGCCAGGTCGAGCTATCTTCGTGCGCTCCGGGACGCATGGAAAGCATTGGCAGACAACCATTTCGACAGCACCACGATCGGAACGGCATCGTGAGGCACCGGGCGAAGCCAGGCCCGGCGAGCGCTCCGATCACCTCGCTGTGGGCGCACCTGCAGGAGCTCGAGCCACGGGACACCGTCGCGCCCCGCGAAGTACCGGAGGAGTGCACAGCCGCACCAGGATCGACCAGTTGGCCCACCGACGAGACATCCGAACCCGGCTGGGAAGACGTAGCGGACAGCGCAGCACCGGAACCGGTACCCGGTGCCGGTCAGGCCCACAGCGACCTTCGGCGGCGCCTCATCGACGACGCCTCCGAACAGCTCTCCGCGCTGATCCGGGAGCGCCGCGACAACACCGGGGTCGCCGACCGGGTCGGAGCGGACGCCGACGACACGATCCGCACACTCGGCCGCACCATCATCGAACAACTCGTCGCCGACGAGGTCCGCGGCACTATCCAACGCGGCGAACCGACCCTGTCCGAGACCCAGCAGCGGGCGCTGATCAAAGCGGTCGAGGACCACATGTTCGGCCTCGGCCCGATCCAGCATCTCATCGACGAACCCGGCGTCACCGACATCATGATCAACGGTCCGCATGTGCGAGTCCTGTACCCGGACGGGCGATTCGAGACCCGGCCGCCCATCGCCGAGTCGGACGAGGAAGTCATCGACTGGCTGGTCACCCTGGCCCAGCGGGCCCGCGGCGGCGGGCGCCCGTTCTCCCCGGTGCATCCGCATCTGCGGCTGGATCTGCCGGGTCATATCCGCCTCACCGCGATGGCGTGGACGGTGCCGCGGCCGAACATCGCCATCCGCGTTCACCGGCTCACCACCGTGACCCTCGACGACCTGGTCGCCCGCGACATGCTGCCGTCCACGCTCGCTCGCATTCTCGCCGCCGCGACGAACGGCGGTGCGTCGCAGATGGTTTCGGGCCCGATGGGTGCCGGGAAAACGACCCTGCTGCGGGCGCTCGCGAACGCGCTGCCGCTCGAAACGCGCATCGGCACCGCGGAAACCGAACGGGAGCTCTATCTCCACGAGATGCCCGGGCGTGAGCCATATGTGGTGAGCGGCGAGGTGATCACCGGCGGCGGTGAACGCGACGACGCGACCGGGCGCCTGCGGGGCACGATCGACCTCTCCGATCTGCTCTACGTTTTCGTCCGCATGCAGCTCGAGGTGGTGATCGTCGGCGAGGTCGCGGGCCAAGAGATCATCAGCATGTTCAAGGCGATGCAATTCACCCCGTCATCCATGGCCAGCGTGCACGCCACCGACGCCAGAGCCGCGATCCACCGACTGGCCACCATCGCCCAGGAGATGCCCGGCATCACCGTCGAGTACGCCACCTCTCAGGTCGCCCATCACGTGGACCTGATCGTGCAGCTGGCCCGGATCACGGTGCGCGACCGGCACGGACAGATCACCGGAATGCGCCGTTTCGTCAGCGAGGTGGTCTATGTCGAACCAGGCGAATCCGACCTCGTCCCTGCGGTCACCTCCGTCTATCGCGGCAACCCGGACGGCACCGGCAGTTTCGGCTCGTTCCCGACCGCGCTGCGCAGCGCGCTGTTCGACGGCGGCCTCAGCGAGGCCGAAATACCGGTGTCCACCCTCGAATTCGCCGAGGCGCGATGATTCCCTACTACGCCGCCGCGATCGGATTGGAAATCGCACTGTTCGCGGGCTGCTACTGCCTGCATCGCAGTCGCCGCCCCGCGGTCACGCGACCGCGCGCTCAGCGTTCGGGCCTGCTCGAACGGACAACCCGGCTGCAGACACTCCAACTGGTGGCCGGACTGGGCGTCGGGGCGCTCGGCTGGCTGCTCACCGGCTGGTTCACCTGTCTGTTCGCCGGCCCCCTCGCCTTTGTGGTGCTGCCGCAGTTGTTCACGACGACGGCTGCGGCCGGGCAGATCGCCAGGCTGAACGCGCTCGAGGAATGGGTGCGCAACCTCGCGAGCACCGCGGCCGCGGGCAACGGCCTGGAGCAGGCGATCATGGCAACCGCGCGTTCGATCCCCGCGCCGCTGAGCACGGAACTGACCGCGTTGATCGCCCGGCTGCGGGCGAACGCACCGGTCAGTCCCGCACTGCGGCAATTCGCCGAGGACGTGAACGACGCGTCGGCCGACGGTGTGGTCGCCGCGTTGCTCCAGGCCGCGGCACTGCGCGGCAGTGGGTTGACGAAAGTGCTGGAGGGGCTGTCGATCTCCATCGCGGAGGACGTGCGGAACCGGAATCAGATCGAGGCGGAGCGCAAACAGACGACGACCAGCGCCCGGCTGTGCACGCTCATCATCATCGGCATGCTCGTGTACCTGTTCGTCGCCACGGACTACATGAGCGCCTATCGCACGTCGGGACTGCAGCCGTTGCTCATCGTGTTCTTGGCGATGTTCGCCGGGTTGATCCTGTGGATGCGGGCCATAGCCCGTCCTCGGCAACGGACCCGCTTCATCGCCATCCATGGCGAGCAGGGAGCCATCCGATGAAGGACATGTTGTGGATCGCCGCGTTTGCCGGCGCCGCCACGTTCGGCATCGTGATACTCGCCGCAACCATGCTGCGTTCCCGTCCGGCCTTACCCGACGCCGTCGATCGCATGACCACCCCGCCACCGGTAACGCCGGAGTCGGAACTGTTGCGGCCGAAGGACTTCAAGTCCAAGGTCGGTGTGCTGGTCGATCCATACCTGGCCCGCTATCCCTGGGCCCGCAGCCGTCCCGCCGACCTCCGAATCCTTCGCACCGATACCGCCCGCTATCTCGGTGACAAAACACTGTCGGCCCTCGCCGGTGTCGTCATGCCACCGATCGGCGCGCTGGCCGCGGCACAGTTCGGTGTTTCCGTCGCATGGGAACTCGTCGTGTTCGGCGCCGTGAGTCTCGGCGCGTTGTTGTTCGTGGCGCCGGACATCGAGATCCGCCGGAAGGCGGCGACCGCCCGCCGGGAGTTCGCCGAGCATCTCCAGGTCTACCTCGACCTGGTCACGCTCAACCGGATCAGCGGCGTCGGCGCGATGCAGAGCCTCGAACGCGCCGCCCTGGTCGGCGACAGCTGGGTTTTTCGTCGGCTGACCGAGTTGCTGCAGCGCGCACAGCTCGCCGGGCAGACGCCGTGGAACGCGATGACCGAACTGGCCGAACAACTCTCGATACCGCAGCTCGCCGATCTCGGGGACATCATGACCGTGTCCGGGGAAAGCGGCGCGAGTGTTGCCGACAATCTCCGCGCACGGAGCAGGGCTCAACGCCACGAAATGATCTCTGCCGAGTTGAGCGACGCCGAGATCGCCTCGGAGAAGTTGCGCATTCCCAATGCGGGAATGGCCATCGTGCTGGTCGCGATCGTTCTTGTCCCCGCGATCACCAACGTGATGACAACCTGAAGCGCCCCTTTGAATTTCCGCAGAAAAATCGAGAAAGGGAAACAAATGACTCTCCGTACCGCACAGAAAACCATTGCCGGACTGAAGTTTTCGACTTGCCTCGTCGTTCTCCTATGCGCTGGCTACGCCGCTCGATTGACCGACCGCGCATACGCGAGCCGGGACCAGCGTGACCGCGGCGAAGTGGTGGAAAAAGTGATCCTGGTCGCTCTCCTGTCAATTTCCGCACTAGCATTGGCGACCTTTATCGCCGCCAAAGTATTGGCACGCCAGAGCCAGATTCAATGAGTAACGCCTCGCCGGCGCGATGGACCGATGATCGAGCCTCCGTGCTCGAAACGGTCATCATCACCCCGGTCGTCTTGCTGCTGTTCTTCACCGCGGTTCAAGCTGCGTTCTATTTCCATGCCAGGAACGTCGCGACCACGGCAGCATCGATCGGGGCCGACGGGGCCGGATCGGAATACGGCCTGAACGCGCTCGGCGAGGCACTCGCGTACTCCTACATCGCCAGAACCGCCCCCACCACCCTCCGGTCGCCCATCGTGGCGATCGATCGAACTCCGCGCGCAGTGTCGGCGCACGTTGTGGGCCAACCCATTCGGCTGATTCCGTTCCTGAATCTCACCGTCACGGTCGATGAGACACGGCCGATCGATCGGACCACCGCGCCAGGGGACCTGGAATGACCGGGCAATCGGCCAGGCCCCGCGACGCTGACCGCGGCGCCGTCTTGGAGCAGGCCATCATCACCCCAGCGATACTGCTGCTGATCGCGGTGATCATCGTCGGAGGCCGCGTCACGTACGCCCATGGCAAGGTCGAACTCGCTGCCGCGGCCGCGGTGCGTACCGCCTCGCTGGCGCGCACCGGACCCGAATCGGTCGCCGACGCGGAGCGGGTCGCCCGGCAAGACCTGATCGCCCGTGGTCTCGACTGCGTCGGCGGACCCACTGTCATTACCGACGCGTCCGGATTCGCTACTCCGCCTGGCACTCTGGCGGCAGTCACCACGACGGTCACCTGCGTCGTCTCGCTCGACGCACTGCTGCTGCCCGGAATCAGCGGCACCCGGGTCATCACCGCGACCGACACCGCGCCGATCGACACCTTCCGGGAGCGTGCCCGATGAGCCCCCGTCACAGTGACGAAGCGTCCTTCTTGCTGTGGTGGGCGATCGTCATGGTCGCGGGCATCGCCGTCCTCGGCTTGGTCGTAGACGGCGGCGGCAAGATCAAAACGGGTCAGCGGGCCCAGGCGGTCGCCGAGGAAGCAGCCCGCGCCGGCGCGCAGGGCATCGTCATTCCCCTGGCCAAAGAGGGGAAAGGCGTTGTGCTGAACCCGATTACCGCTGTCTCGTACGCCGAGCAGTACCTGCAAAGGGTAGGCGTCGCCGGCACCGCGGTCCCCACCGGTCCGACCACGATCGAGGTCGACACCACGATGAACTACCAGCCCAAAATCCTCGGCATGTTCGGCATCGGTCCGCAGACGATGACCGGTCACGCCAGTGCCCGGATCAATCAGACCAATACCGGACTACCCGGAGAGAGGTGAGCAACGATGCTCGGATCGATGCCCTTCGCGCGCGTCGCGGGCGGACTGACCGTGGCCGGGCTCCTGGCCGGCTGCAACCATGTCGCCGCGGGCGACCTGCCCGCTCACAGTAGCGGTCTATCGGGACCGCGGTCGGTCGGGCAGTCCCCCGAACAGCAGGCCAACGACCAGGCGCACGCCGCGCTCACGAACTACTACACCCTCGTGAATCGGCTGGCGAGCACCCCGGACGCCGATCCGGCCCAGCTGAGTTCGGTGGCGACAGCGGACCAGATCGGGCCGGCCGAGCAGATGATCGACGAGCAACGACGCGGCGGATCGCCGCTGACACTCCTCGCCAGCCGCCCCACCGATTACCACATACCCAAGGACCCGACCACGGGCGGCCCGACCCCGGGAAAGGCGTCCCTCGACCTCGACACCTGCGTCCGCGGCGTGCCCGACAAGGCCGTGTCCGGCGACACCGCGCAGGAGGTACGCACCACGATGGAGAACCCGCAATGGCCGGACCCGGCCGGCTGGCGAGTCGCGCAGACCATGCACGTGCCCGGAGCAGGTTGCGATGATTCGCCGTTCTGAGCGCGCCCGCCGCCGTGCCCTGCTCGCCACGATGCTGATCGGGACCGTGGCGATCGGCACCGGTTGCGCCGGTTCCGGTCACCGCGGGCACCTCGATCTGCCCGGCGGTGGTCGCCTTTTCGGCGGCAACGACGACCCGGCGCGGTCGGTCGAACGTGCGAAATCGGACGCCGTCGCCAAGGCCAAGGAGTTCTACGCGACCTGGAGCCGACTCGAGGACAACCCAGCGGTCCCGGTCGATGCTTTGCGTTCGGCGGCGGCGGACCCGGTACTGACGGCGTGGACCAACGACATCATCGTGCGCCGGGCGAATGGGGTCCGCGGCGAGGGCGCGATCCGGGTGCTGCACGCGAACGCCACCGACGCGAGTATCGATCCGAAGGCATGGGTCCATGTCACCGCGTGCCTGGACCTTTCCGGCCTGACGTGGACGAAACGCGACGGCTCCCCGGACTACGACGAACACCGCCCCGCACAGGTTCGCGCCGACCTGACCGTCCGCAACGCGAGCTTCCCTGACCCCAACGGGTGGCGGGTGACGAGCGACTCCGCGCCGCGCTACGCACCGTGTCAACCATGACCCGCACGAAGGGAACGGCTATGCGCCCGCTGACCCACCGCAGCCTATTCGTGTCGATGTGCCTCGGGCTGTCATTCGCACTGGGTCCGAACCCGATTCCCGCCACCGCCGATCCCGATCCACGGGACGGCGGAGTAGACGTCGCTCCGCGCACCGACCGAGCCGGTGCGGCCACGGTCCACCCGCCCGTGGAGTCGGCCGGCGCCATGCCCGCGGAGGCGGCAGCGTTCAAACGCAGGCTGGATGACGCGGTTGCCGCGCTGAAAGGCAAGCTCACCGACGCCGAGAACATCCTGAACACGCTGCAAGCCGCCGAAAAAGCCAAAGAGAAGTTCGATAAGGCGTTGCAAGAGTTCGGCCTCGGCGGGCACTGGGTCTGGGACGTACCGGGCGATATCGCCGGCTGGCTGAACGGGCTCGAGCCGCCGAAGCTCGCTTTCGCGCCGGGGACCGCGGACACCGGCCACGCCGGGGTGGTCGGATTGCAAGCGTGGGCATGGTTCGATCAAGCGCACATTCGCGAGACGACGGTCGGCCCGAGGCACGATGTGATCGCCAAGAGCCTGCTCTTCGGTGCCTGGAAAACGCAAGGGACAGCACATCTTCGAGCGGTCGCGGTCAATTGGGGCGACGGATCGCTGCCCTCGGTGTGCGCCAATCCGACGCCGTGGCGCACCGCCCAGCCGTTCTTGCCGTACGAGGGCGGATACGACCTGTGGCGGCAACCGGGGCAGGGCGATACCGCATCACCGAGTTGTGGCCATTTCATCGGCAAGAGCAGCACTGCCGAACCGGGCGGAACTTTCGAGGTGACCGCGGTGAGTATCTGGACCGTCTCGATCTCGCACTATTGGTTCTTCGGTGTGGACACCCCGAAAGTCTACGAAATCCCTTGGGCGACCCTCTCCAAATACCGGATGCGGATCGGCGAGGCACAGGCGTTGGACACGGTCGATCCAGGTGGCCGGCGGTGAGCGGCGCCCGGATCCTGCGCTGGCTCATCACATCGACCTGTGTGCTGTTGGCGATCGCCCTGTGCCCTGCGGCAAACGCCGAGCCCGGCCAACCCGACGGTGGTCCGGATGTGGCGAGCGGCACCAGTGGGGCCGGGGCGAATACCGTGCTGCGACAAGATCCACAAGCACTGGCGGCCGTGCTGAAAAAGGACCCGAAGCTGGGCATCATCTGGATCTGGCAAGTGAAGAAAGTGATCGAGGAATGGCTGGATCTGGAAGCTCCGCCGATGTGCTTTGCACCGGGCACGGCCGACAACGGTCAAACCGGCGTCGTAGGTCTCCATTCGTGGGCATGGATTTGCCCGGATCAGATCCGCAAATCGACGGTGGGCCCGAAGTACCTGTCACTGAGTAACATCCTCGGGCTCTACGGCATCAATCTGCAGGCCTACAACCCTCTGGTCGGCATCGACTGGGGTGACGGTTCGCCGCCATCGGTGTGTCCCAACCTGGATCCCTTGGTGGTCGAGCAACCGTTCGCGCCGTATAACGGCAGCTTGGACGCACTGTCACAGCCGGGTGCCGGCGACGTTCCGTCCCCCTCCTGCGGCCACTTCATCGGTAAAAGCAGTGCCACTGCACCGAACGGGACCTTTACCGTAACTGCCACAAGTGCCTGGGTGGTCTACGCGCAAGTGTGGGTCGACATCTTCGGCTACATCCTGCAATTGCCGTTCGTCGTGCCGTGGCCGAAGATGTCCACCTACCAGCAGCGGATCGGAGAGGCGCAGGCCCTCGACACGATCCCCGTACCGCGATGAGCGGATACCGCGGTAGCCCGGACCGGCTCCTGGCCGCCCGGGTGCTCGCGGTGCTCACGCTGGCCGTCGCCGTGCCGTCGGCCCAGTGGTGGTGGCACCCATCGAGGCCGGTAGTACTCGTCGTGGCGGCGGTGGCCGGCCTGGTATCGGCCCCGTTGGTCACACCCGTGGTGGATCGCTGGTGCGCCCGGGTAGCGATCGTCGTCAACGCTCCGCGCTGGTGGATCGCGCCGACGAATGCCGCGCTCTGGGCCGGCGGGGCAGTGGTGGCCGGACCGCAGCCGTACGTCGCGGCATGGCTCACGCTGAGCACTTTCGCCGTGTGGGCGAGCTGGATTGATCTGCACACGCATCGAATTCCCAACGCCTCGAGCCGAACCAGCGCGTTGCTGGTCTCGATCTTGCTGTCCGGGGCGGCGTACATCACCGGTGAACCCGGTGCGCTGGTGCGAGCGCTCACCGCGGCGTTGGTCACCTTCGGTGGATTGTTCACCTTGGCGACCATCACCCGCGGGCAGGTCGGCATGGGTGACGCGTGGTTCTGCGTCCCGCTCACGCTCGTCTGCGGCTATGTGGCGTGGGAACGCGTCGGTGCCGCGCTGTTCGCCGCGCTGCTCTTGATGTTTCCGGTGGCCTGGCTACGGGTCACGATCGGCAGGGCCGGCGGATATCTGGCGGCCGGCCCGTACCTGCTGGCGGGAACTGTTGTCGCGCTGGCGGATTCACCGACTCTATCGACAGCGGTCGTGGCCGTGACAGTGCTCTCGATGCTCGCCGGGGTCACGGTCCTGATCACCCGGCTCGGCGTCGGCGCCGCGGCCCGCGTCACGCGACGACGCCTCCCGCGGGCAGTTGCGCCGCCATCCCCTCGACACCGCCCCGGCGGACCCGATTCACCTTGGCCATCAAGGCGATAGAACCCATCAGAAAGGAGCCGTCGTCATGGCGCGCTGCCACACATCCACCAGGCTGCGACACGCAGGGAAGGCCCTGGGCCTCGCCGTCGCGTTCGTTGTTCTGGCCGCGGCGACCGCACCCGGAGCATCGGCCGCACCGCTACCGGAGCGGTACCGGTTCCTCACCGGGGTAGCTGACGAGCTCAGGAATCCAGGCGGTAGTCAGCCGGGCACCAACGACTTCGGCTGCGTCCCACCGGCGGCACATCCCAACCCGGTGGTGCTGGTGCACGGCACCGGCGGATCACGCCAGACCAACTGGTCCACCTATGCCCCCATGCTGAAGAATCAGGGGTACTGCGTGTTCGCGCTGACCTACGGGACACTGCCGGGCCCGTGGCCGCTCACCTCGCTGGGCGGGATGGCCCGGATGGAGGACAGCGCAGCCCAATTGGGCGCGTTCGTGGACCGTGTACTCGCGGCTACCGGCGCCGCCAAGGTCGATATAGTCGGTCACTCCCAGGGCACCCTGATGCCCGACTACTACGCCAAATACCTCGGCGGGGCATCCAAGATCGGGAAATACGTTGCGCTCGGGCCGGTTTGGCACGGCGCGGGTCTGCTCGGCTACGACGTGCTCACGCCATTCGCCCGCGGTCTCGGCATTCCCGACGGAAAGCTGCCGGTCTGCGCCGCCTGCGGACAACTCGCGCCGGACTCGGCATTCATCGCCGCGATCAACGCGAACGGCGGACCGTACGTACCGGGTATCGAATACGTGAATATCATTACCCGGCTGGATGATCCGTTTGTCGGCGAGATGCCGAGCGGACCGAACGTCCGCAACATCGTCGTCCAGGAGGGGTGTCCCATCGATGTGGTCGACCATGCCAATCTCGCCGGATCCCGGCGTGCGGCGGTCATGGTGTCGAATGTGCTCGACCCGGCGCATCAGCGAGCGGTGCCCTGTCAGCAAGCCGTGCCACTCTTGGGGACGATTCCCTGACCAGACGGCCGATCCGGGCAATAGCCATCGGGTCGGCGGCTTGATTCAGGACGTCGCCGACGCGGACCGATTACGTCCGTCGCGACGCGCGCGCTTGGGCGCGGTCATGCAATACCCGATGAGGCCGGACAGTGAATACAACACGATGACGGCGAGCGAGATCGGCCAGTCCAGCCGCTGCCGCATAGCGGCCACGTCACCATGCGCGAGATGGCTCGCGATGCGCAGCGCGTTGTTGACCACGCCCAGGAGCGCGGCCGAACCGAGCGCGAGCAGCGCCAGCCGAATCTTGGCGGGCACGCGCACGACCACGATCGTCAGCACGATCGCGAGATGAGCGAGCAGCCCGGTGGTGGCGGCCACGTACGAATAGGCCGTCGCGGGCCCGCCGAGGTCGCCGACGTAGCGCACCGGAGTGGTCGGCGCGTTCGAGATCGACCAGAGAATGACCATCACCAGCGCGGCCGCGACCACCCCCCGCGCGATCCAGGGAACAACGAAATCCAGACCCCAGGCACGCGCGACCAGGACTCCGATGTAGCAGGCGGCCGTGGCGACCAGGAGATCACCGAGTAGATCGGTGAAGTTGGCCAGGTGGATGTCCGCAGCGGATTGCGAATCCAGCCAGCTACTATCCAGCATGGCCGGATGCCGAAGGGCGATACCGAGTACGAGCAGGGTCAACGCGACGGTGAACGGGCGCGATTGCGGCACCCCGCGCCACCTGGTGAGCCGCAGCCCCACCATGATCGCCGCGAAAACGAAGCATCCGATCTCGATTACGCTCAAGTAAGCAACCCTTCCGCGATACTCGTGTCCCGCCGCCAACGCCGACGCTGCGCCCCCGATTCGGTGGTGTTCTGGTTCTCGGCATCCGACCGCAAACGCTCCTTCTCGCGGCGGACCAGTTCCTCCAGCAGTTGCAGATGCGTGGCGGAACGCAGCGGCGCGCTGGCCGCGGCGCGCAGCGCCTCACCCTCCTCGATGAGCCCCGCCGCCACCAGGCCGTCCACCGGGTTGACGCCGTAGGCCCTGGCGAAATCGATCACCGTTTCGGCCACCGGCGGGTCACTGTCGCGCAGGTGCCTGCCTACCCGGTTATTGCCGATCCCCATACGCGCCGCAATAGCCCGTTCACTATCACCGCCCGCTACACTGTTACGCCATTCGAGAAATCGTTCCATGCGCTCGCTCACGGGTCATAGTGTTCCAGACTCGGGACGCACGTGAGTTGCGGGCGGGTGCCGACACACCGCCGGGATCCCATTCTTCCCGTCCGGCAGCATCACCCGACGAGCGCCCGACCCGGAGCAGCGCACGTATTCGCCGCGGGCACGCCGGCGAACCGGTCATCCAACCATCGCATCGCGGGATCAAGGCCGACGAGCTCGGCCGCGACATGCTCGACCACCGGATATTTCACATATGTCACATCCAGCCCTTTTCCGCAGTACGTGGAAACCAGGTCGTCGATGCCCTGGATCGGCGCGATCTCGTCATCGATCGCCATGAACAGATACACCGGCGTAGCCGGCGTGCCGTAATTGCCCGCCCGCAGCGACTCGAGCACGGGGGCGACCGCCGGTTCGGCGAGCGGCCAGGCCCGATTCACCGAGTAGTCCTGCACCGAGGTAAATCCATAGCTCGCAAGGACTTCGGCGGCACAAAGCCCGCCCAGCCGCGCACCGAGGCCCGGATCCGAATAAAGCGCGGGAATATTCAGTTCCGGGTAGGCGCGCGCGATTCCGAACGACGACGACAGGTTGATGCCCGCGAACGGCCCGCCGTTCATCAGGGTGGCCGCGCTGGCCATATCCGCAGGCAGGCCGCCCGCCACGGTGCCCACCAGATTCAGCTCGGGTGCGTAGTCCGGAGCCAGTTCCGCCGCGAATTCCGCACCGCGGGCACCACCCGAGTAGCCGAAGACCCCGACCGCGGTGCCGGCGCCCGGCAGCTCGGCCGGCCCGAAATTCTCGGCGGCCCGAATGCCGTCGAGGACGCTACGGCCTTCCACATAACCCGCGGCGAACTGGTTGAACGGACCGAGGTTGTCGGGCACCACCACCGTCAGGCCGCGATCGACGAGATCGGCAACATTCCGGAGCTCGGTGATCATCCCGGTCGTGCTCTGATACGGCAGGCCCGCACGCAGCTGATAGGACGGATTGCACCGGGAGTCGAGCGCATCGATCCACGGAATGTAGGCGAACAGCCTGCCCGGAATCGAGTTCCGCGGCTTGATGACAGTTGCCATGGCCGTCCACGGATTGCCTTGGGTGTCTTGGCTTACGTACTTCAACTGCCAGGCGGTGTATTGCTGCTTGGCGAGGAAGCCGTCCAGGGTCACCATCCGGCTGTCGACGACCGCACCCATCTCGGCATCCGCCAATGATTGCGGCTGCGCGTAGAACGGGTCATCCACCGGGTACGGCGGCAATCCGGGCTGCGCACTGCTGTGCGGCACGCCGACCAGGCCGGAACATATCGCCAAAGCAGCAACAAACGGTGCGACAATGCGATAGCACGTCATCTTGCTTTTACAACGTAGGGTCACGATATCCTTCTACGACACGCTGCGGTTACGCGCGGACATCGTCAACTCGATGCGCACGCTCACCCCAGGTTGTTGATATCAGGTACAGCCGATCCGGGCCGCCTGCTGTCCGATTACAGTCGAGTTGCCGTGCGCTTCACCCTTTTCCGTCTGTTCGCCGCCGGACCGGAGCGGAAAAATACGTAGCGCTCAGGCCAGGATTACTGTCGAGATGAGCAATTCGCCAATGCTCGTTGCGGGTGAGCAGCAGGCGGCGAGCGAGATATTCGCGCACATACCGTCGGCGGACCCGGATACCGATATCCTGGGCGGTGATCGTGATAGCTCGTTCCGAAGCCGCCGCACTCGGCAGTCTCCGGTTCCGCATCACACTGTTGGGCGTCAGCATTATCCGGGTCAGCAGCACTGCGGAGTCATAGGCGTTTTCCGCACACCGGAGGTCGCCTTCGCGTATTGCGCGTAAGAGCAAACTATGCGTGGTAACCAGCAACTGCCCGGAGACATCCCGGGTGGCGGAGGGGGCGGCCCCCACCTCGCCGGCGATCACGACCGGCCCCTGTTCGGCGGTGCCGAACAACACGGCCGACCAGATGTCGATGAGCGCGGTCGCCGCCGGTCCGCGCAGGCGTTGCCGGCATTCGATCACCGCCGCCACTTCGTCGGCGCTGGCGACAGCGGCGAAGTCGAACAGCTCGGCCATGCCGCTGAAGTGAAAGTAGAAGACCTCACGGGAGATCTGGGATCGCACCAAGAAGTCGTCGACCGCGATCTGCTTGGAGCGCAGCTGCAAGGCCAGGCCGACGCCGCGCGCGGCCAACTCGTCACGCGTGATGGACATCCGATTCCGCATCCACTCGCCCCTTAACCATCCAGCCTCGGGCGTGCGCGGTCCAGCCGCAGCCCGATCCGACCGAACACTCGTGTCAATATTGCAACGTATAGTTGCAAATGCTTATCAATGTGTCAAATATGCGCCGGCGTGCGGCGTGCCATCAGACGCGAAAAGCCGCTCAAGGCAAGGTAAATTCGCAGAACAGCACATGTTTTCCGGGCCTACCCTCGCCACGGAAGGCCACATCCACCGAATCGATTACGAGCAGGAATGTTGCATATAAGCAACATAGCGTGCTAAGTTGAAGCAGAGCAAAGCCCCCATATCTTCACGGGCGGAGCAAGGGTTCAGGCGACCTGCTACTCGGATGCCCGTCGGGATGGCGCCGAGAGCCGAGAGCTCGGATAACTCCGGGTACGCCGAATCGCCGTCCGTGATCAGCCGGCTCGGAGCGCTGAATCCCCCACAGCGCTCCGAGCCGGCACATGCCACGAGCACCTGCGCGCACGGCAAAGGAGCCTCTGAACACGATGCGGCCAGATCACACCTTCCCGGCCGTGGACCCCCGCTCGCGGATCGGATCTCGTGCCCAGGTGCGTCGCGCGCGTATCGCACGCCGGCGAGCGGAGCGGGCACGCAAGGTACGCCGTACGGTCAAGGCCTTCGCCCTCACCCTGTCGGCGGCCATCCTGGTGACAACCGGAATGAGCTGGAAGGTCGCCGATCAGTTCGACAAGGGCTTCATCAGATCGGACGCCCTGTCCGCGGACGCTGCGCGCTCGCTCGACGGCGATATGAACATCCTCCTGATCGGCCTGGATACCCGGAAGGGCCCGGACGGGGCCGAGTTGTCCCCGGAAGTCCTGGCCCAGTTGCACGCGGGCAGTGGCGACAACGGCGGCTACAACGCCAACACGTTGATCTTGGTTCACCTGGCCGCGGACCTCGGGAAGGTCACCGCCTTCTCCATTCCGCGCGACGATTTCGTCCCGGTTCACGACATCCCCGGCTACCGGAAGGCGAAGATCAAAGAGTCCTACGGACTGAAGAAGGCCGCCGTCCAAGACCAGATGATCGCCGCCGGCGAACACGACGCACGCGCGCTGGAACGCGCGGGCCGCGAGGCCGGACGAGCGTCGATGGTGCGAACCGTCCGCGATCTGACCGGGGTGCCGATCGACCGCTTCGCGGAGGTGACCCTCGCTGGATTCTATGATCTCGCAAAGGCTTTGGGCGGGGTCGAGGTCTGCTTGCGACATCCGGTGCACGACCTCGCGTACTCCGGCGCCGATTTCCCCGCGGGCAGGCAGCGGCTCGACGCCGCCCAATCGCTGGCCTTCGTCCGGCAGCGACACGGCCTCGAGCACGGAGATCTGGACCGCACCCATCGCCAGCAGGCGTTTCTCACATCCGTCGCAATGGAGTTGCGCAAGGCGGGAACCTTCGCCGACCTGAAGAAGCTCTCCGCACTCATGCGGGTGGCCCACGACAATATCGTGCTGTCCGACGGATGGGACGTGACCGAGTTCCTGACCACGCTCAACGACAAGGACTTGGACGTCGAGTTCCGTACGTTGCCGATCCTTCGATATGACGTCGTCGACGGTCAGGACGTCAATATCGTGGACCCGGCCGAGATTCGACGCACTGTGCGCTCCGCCTTCGGTGCGGCCGAAACCTCCGAGCCGATACCCGCGAGCACCGTCGATGTCGTCAACGCCGGACACGTAATCGGTGCGGCGGCGTCCCTGTCAGCGGCGCTCTCGGCGCACGGCTACGGCATCGGCACGACCGGTAATGGCGTCGGCAGCACCTCACTGGTCCGTTATCCGCCCGGCGCTTCGTCCGACGCTCGCCACCTGGCCGACCTGCTCGGTCTACCCATGACGGAGACGAGCAGCGTGCCCGAAGGCCATGTGGAAGTCGTTCTCGCCGACGACTTCGAGCCGCCCGCCGGCCTCACCTCCCGAGCGGACAGCGCGATCGTCCCACCCGCGCCCGCCACGGGCGAATCCCTCGGTGCCCGGATAGCCGACACAGCGATTCCCTGCGTGAACTGAACAGAGTTCGGATCAGCCGAATGCATCCAGTTTCGGGACATAAGAAATCACAATGGCAACGCTGGATACGACGTCTACGCCGAGAAGTACCGAGAAACAGCAACTTAGATGCGCCTCAATCCACCGCACAGCTTGACATGCTGAATCTAATCTGCAACATTAATCATGCATAATGAAACACCATGATGACGCGGGACTCGTCCCGCACCCTTTGCCACCAATACCCACAGCTTGCGCGGTCCCGCCGGACGATAGTCCCGCCGCTCGGCGGGCCGACGCAGCGACCGTCGTCGCGCAGTAGGTGAACGGACCCGATCTGACTATCGGTTCCGGCCCGCCAGGTACCTTCCTCTTCCCTGGCTCCCGCCCCTGCCGCAGCTCGACGGTCGACGATGTGCGGGAGTGCACCCCTCCCCCTCCCCCAGAACGGTGCACTCCCGCACATTCGACCAGCAGGCCGGTCGCCGGATGCCGCGACGACGCAGAGGTGTTGCCATGTGGAATCGTCCGATCACACCCGCGGGTAGATTCCGATTCCGGTGCGGCGAGCAGCGCTGGGAATGGTCCCGCGAACTCGCCACGCTCTACGGATACCCCGCCGACACCGTGGCGCCCAGTGCCGAACTGCTGCTGACTCATGAACATCCCGGCGACCGCACGGCGATCGCCGACACCCTCACCAGGATCCTCGAGACCGGACAGGCGCTGAGCAGCGAGCACCGCATCATCGATACCGACGGCGCCCTACACGACGTGCTCGTTGTCGGCGATCGCTGGAATGACAGCCAAGGCCGCGCCATCGGCGCGCGCGGTTACTACATCGACGTGACGAACAGCATCGCCGAGGTCCGCAAAGCGGCCATCGACGACATCCTGCCGGGCCTGGTCGCCGGCCGGCAGGTGATCGAACAGGCCAAGGGGGCACTGATGCTCGTCTACGGAATTTCCGCCGAACGCGCCTTCCAGGTACTGACCTGGCGCTCCCAGGAGACCAACGTCAAACTGCGCGCCCTGGCGGCCGAACTCGTCGCGTCCCTGACCCGCTTCGGCGGCGCCACGACCGCTACCCGCACCCGGTTCGACCATCTGCTGCTCACAGCGCACGAATTCGGCTGACCTCAGCAGCTGACGAGGTTCACCGCACCTCCAATAGTGTTACATATTCGCATCAAACAATCCAAACATGGAGACAGGCACAGGCGCAGCTAAAGGGATGACGCCGCCCCGCTAGAAGCAAGCTCCAGCGAGGCAGCCAGGCTCATAACCAGCATAAACATCAATTCAACACCCCGGGATGCGATGAACATGTCCGACTTGACTGATCCATCGTTGCATCAGTACGTTGCAGAAAAGTATCATGATGACACCTCTGCGGAGGAGCCGACTCGACACGCACGGCAATGACCGCCACGCGTCAGGGGCGGTCCGCCCTAGCCGGTTGCGCCGGCCAGGGCCGGTCATCACTCTCGAACTCCAAGGAGCCGTCGTGCCACATTCCCGATTCGAATCGCTCGGTGCCTATCTACCCGAAAAGATCGTCACCACAACAGAACTGGTTTCCCGGCTGAATACCGCCCCCGCCTTCGATCTGGAGAAGGTCACCGGTATCGGGGAGCGCCGGGTGCATGACACGAACCCGGACTCGTACGAGGATTCCTACACGCTCGCGGTCAAAGCGGCAGACGACTGTCTGTCCAGGTCCCAGTACCGTCCCGGCGATCTGGACGTGGTGATCTCGACCTCGATCACGCGCAGCAAGCACGGGACACGGATGTACATGCAGCCCTCCCTGTCCTCGGCGATCGCCAAGGCGATCGGTGCGATCGATGCCATCACCTTCGACCTGTCCAACGCCTGCGCGGGCATGATGACCGGCACCTACATCCTGGATCGGATGATCCGCACCGGCATCGTGCGCAACGGAATGGTCGTCAGCGGCGAGGCCATCACGCCGATCGCCGAGACCGCGGTCGAGGAGATCTCCGAGCAATACGATCTTCAGTTCGCCTCCCTGACCGTCGGTGATTCCGGCGCCGCGGTCGTCCTGGATCGTGCGGTCGACGACCGAGACCGGATCGAATACATCGAGTTGGTCACCGCCGCGCAGTTCTCCGAGCTCTGCCTGGGCATGCCCAGCGAGAAATCGCAGGGGGTGGCGCTGTATACCGACAACCGGCAGATGCACAACGAGGCGCGGTTCCTGCTGTGGACCGATACGCAACGCGCGTACTACGCCGACCGCGGTACCAGCTTCGCCGACGAGAACTTCGACTTCCTCATCCATCACCAGTTCGGCGCGGCCGCCATTCCGTTCATGAACGCGATCGCCGAGCGGGAATTCGGCTCCCCGATGCCGCGGGATCTCAACGTCATCTCGAAGTACGGAAACACCTCCACCACATCGCATTTCATCGTGCTGCACGACTACCTGAGCAGAGGGGAGATCCCGGCCGGGTCGAAGTTGTTGATGGTGCCCGCCGCGTCCGGCGTCGTCGGAGGCTTCCTGTCCACCACCATCTCTTCGCTGAAAGTCTGAGGTAGTAGCCATGGGAATTCGTATCAAGTCGACTGGAACCAGCAGTGCCGGCGACACTTTCAGCAGCATCGATCACAGCGGCCGGGCGGCACGCGAATGTATGGAACGCGCGGAACTGCGACCCAGCCAGATCGGCGTACTCATCAACGTGGGTGTGTTCCGGGACTCCAATACCGTAGAGCCCGCCATGTCGGCGTTGATTCAAAAGGCGGCGGGCATCGGTCTCGACTATGCCTACGGCGACCCGAGGACCTTTTCCTTCGATCTGATGAACGGTGCGGTCGGTGTCCTCAACGCCGTGCAGGTGGCCCAGTCCATCCTCGAGACCGGCAGTGCCGGGCACGTACTGATCGTCTCCGGCGACACCCATCCATCCCTGTCCAGATCGGCCGCTGATGACGAGTTCCCTTATGCCACTTCGGGAGCGGCGCTGCTGCTGGAGCCGTCCGGCGGAACCGAGACGTTCGGCCGGGTACATACCCGAACCGGCGAAGGGGATCCCCTGATCGAGTCCTATGTCGACGTCAGCACGATGGGCCGGGCCGGGCGCACGATGATGACGGTGGAGCGTACGCCCGGCTTCGAGGACCGTCTGCTGACCGTGGCCGAGCAGGCCGCACAGGCCGCACTGGCGGAGGGATCGGCGATCGACCCGGCGACGACGGTCCTGATCGCGTCGACGCCGACCGCCGGATTCCCACGGCGGCTGGCGGATCGCTTGGGGATCACGGAAGTCCGTACTCCGGATCTGTCCGACGGCGATCCGCACACCTCGGCGCTGCCGCTGGCCTACGACCGCGCGATCCGGGACGAATCGCTGGACGGTTTCAGCGAAGTCCTGTTCGTCGCGGCCGGAGCCGGACCTACCGCGGCGGCGGTGCGGTACCGGCTACCGGCACCGGTCGGAGCGATTGCGTGACCACGGACACCTACTGGGCCGGCGTCGACCGGTTCCGTGCCGTGGCATCGGCCTCGCCACGGCGCGCGGCGCTGCTCTTCGCGGCCGGCTCCGCGGCAGAGTCACTGCCGCACTACCGGACCCTGACCTACGGGCAGCTCGACGACTGGTCCGAGGTCATCGCCGAACGGCTCACCGCCGCAGGGGTTTTCAGCGGTTGTCGGGTGATCGTGCTCATCCTGCCCGGTCCCGAGCTCTACGCTGTCATGCTCGGTTTATTCAAGATCGGCGCGGTACCCGTCGTCATCGATCCGGGGATGGGGCTGCGCAAGATGCTGCGCTGCCTGCGGTCTGCCGATGCCACTGCGTTCATCGGCATTCCGCAAGCCCATCTGGCTCGGGTGATCCTCCGCCGCTATTTCCGTGATGTGCGGGTTCTGGTCACGGTGGGACGGCGCTGGCTGTGGTTCGGCGACACCTTGGCTCGGTGGGGCAGAACGCCGGCGGGACGCAGGCCGGCCGCCCGAGTACCGGCGCCCGACGGCGATCCACTGCTGGTGGCCTTCACCACCGGCAGCACCGGACCGGCGAAGGCCGTCGAACTCACCCACGGCAACCTGACGGCGATGGTCGATCAGGTCCACGATGCCCGCGACCGAGTGCCGCCGGACACTTCGCTGATCACCCTGCCGCTGGTCGGACTGCTGGATCTGTTGCTCGGCTCCCGATGCGTACTGCCGCCGTTGACGCCGGGCCGGGTCGGGTCCACCGATCCGGCGCATGTAGTGGACGCGATCACCCGGTTCGGTGTCCGCACCATGTTCGCCTCCCCCGCGGTGCTGGTCCCGCTCCTGGAGCATCTACAGCGCCATCGAGTACGGCTGCCGTCGTTGTGGAGTGTCTTTTCGGGCGGCGCGCCGGTTTCGGATCGGTGCATCGCCGGATTGCGCACCGTACTCGAGCCGCACGCGCAGGTGTTCGCGGGCTACGGCTCGACGGAGGCGCTGCCGATGGCGACCATCGAGTCTCGAGAGTTGCTGGACGGGCTCGCGGACCGCGCGCACAGTGGTGACGGCACCTGCCTCGGCAAGCCAGTCAACGGCGTGCGGGCGCGGATCGTGGCGTTGACCGACGAGCCGATCGCCACGTGGGCGCAGGCGCGGGCGCGGGCGGGTGAGCTGGCCGCGACCCGCGGTGTCGGCGAGCTCGTGGTCGCCGGGCCGAACGTCAGCACTCGCTACTACTGGCCACCGGCCGCGAACGCGACCGGAAAGATCGCCGACGGGGATGTCATCTGGCACCGGACCGGCGATCTGGCGTGGATCGACGACGACGGCCGGATCTGGTTCTGCGGCCGCAAGAGCCAGCGCGTGGAGACTCCGCGAGGACCGATGTTCACGGTGCAGATCGAACAGGTCTTCAACGTCGTGCCCGGCGTGGCGCGCACCGCGCTGGTGGGGACCGGGCCGATCGGCTCGCAACGGCCCGTGCTGTGCGTCGAGCTCGAACCCGGCGCCGACCGGTCCACCGTGGAGCCGCGACTACGTGCCCGGGGCGCGGAATTCGACCTCACCGCGCCGATCTCCGAGTTTCGCTTTCACCCGGCCTTTCCCGTCGATATCCGGCACAACGCCAAGATCGGCCGCGAACAGCTCGCACACTGGGTCACCCAGCAGAGAACGGCAGGCGCGACATGAAATCGCCTGCCCTGCTGACTATTCCGCTGCTCGGCTGGGCGCTGCTCCTCGCAGGCGCCATCGCCTGGGCGGCCGGACACCCACCCCGCAGCCGAGTGCTGCGCATGCTGTGGGCGATCGACGCGTTTCTCAGCATCGTGGTGCACGCCGCACAGATCCCGGCGGCGTTGCGAGCCGCCGCGACGAGCGATCGCTCCCGGCTCGAAACCGCGCTCATGACTCAGGTCTTCGGGATGACCTGGCGCCCGCTGCGGAGGACGCGATGAAAGTACTGGTGACCGGCGCCTCCGGGTTCCTCGGTGGGGCACTGGTAAACAGGCTGGTCCGCGAGGGCGAGCACGAGGTAGCGGTACTCGCGCGCCCGACCAGCGATCTACGAGACATCTGCGATCTCGATCGGATCCGCATCGTGCCCGGCGACCTCGGCGATGCCTCGTCCCTCACCCGGGCGACCGTGGGCGTCGATATCGTCTTCCACGCCGCCGCCCGAGTGGACGAGCGCGGCACGCGTACTCATTTCTGGAACGAGAACGTCTGCGGCACCGAGCGATTGCTGTCGGCGGCACGCCGGGCCGGCACCCACCAGTTCATCTTCATCTCCAGCCCGAGCGCGCTGATGGACCGGGATGGCGGCGATCAAATCGACATCGATGAGTCGGTACCCTATCCCGAGCGATACTTGAATCTGTACTCGGAAACCAAGGCTGCCGCCGAGCGGGCCGTGCTGGCCGCGGACGCGTCCGGCTTCCGCACCTGCGCGCTGCGACCGCGCGCGATCTGGGGTGCCGGCGATCGGTCGGGCCCGATCATCCGGCTGCTCGAGCGCACGGCACAGGGCAAGCTGCCCGATCTCTCGTTCGGCCGCGACGTATACGCCTCGCTGTGCCATATCGACAATATCGTCGACGCCTGCGTCAAGGCGTCGACCTCCGAAAGGGTCGGCGGGAAAGCGTATTTCATCGCCGACGGCGAACAGACCGACGTCTGGAAGTTCCTCGCCGAGGTAGCCGGACGTCTCGGATACCCCGCACCCAGCCGGACGCCGGACCCGCGACTGGTGCGGGCCGCCGTCGCTGTCATCGAAGCGGCGCGGCGCATCCCCGCGGTCGCCGGTCGCTGGGCACCCCCGCTCTCGCGGTACACGGTCGCCCTGCTCACTCGCACCGCGACCTACGACACCAGTGCCGCCGCAACGGATTTCGGCTATCACCCGATCGTCGATCGCGAACGTGGGCTCGCGGAGTTCCTCCGCTGGCTCGACGGCGTCGGCGGGGTTGCCGAGCTCTGGCCACCGACCGCGGTAACCGAACCCACACAGGAGCGAACATGACAACGACCTTCCGTCGCCGCATCTCACCCATCGAACGCATGTACTTTCCCATGAAGGACATGGCGCCGCCCTTTCTGATGCAGCTGGAGATCCGCGGCGACGGCGCCATCGACGTGGGTCGATTGCGCAGCGCTGTCCGGATCGCCGCCGATGCCTGTCCCGGCGCGCGGCTGACGCGCGACGGCGACTACTGGGTGGACAGCGGCGTGCCACCCGCTGTCCGCGAGATCTCCGGTCATACGCTCAATGACGCACGGCTGGAGGAGGATCCGGTTCTCACCAGTCCGATCGAACGAGCTCCGGAGGCCACCTGCGAGGTCATCCTGCTGACCGCCGCACCGGCCACCATCATCTTCCGCGCGTTTCACGGTGTGATGGACGGCGTGGGCTTGGTGCTGTGGGCCAACAATGTGTTCCGGGCACTGCGCGGGCAGAACCCGCACATCCTGGCCGATCCGATCAGCGACGACGAACTGGTGCGCGAGCTGGGCCCGGTCGGCAAGCCGGCGGTGCTGATTCCGCGCTTCCGGTCCGCGATCGGGTACGGTCGCCAATCGCGCCATCAAGCGAGACATCTTCTGCGCCACCGCTCGATCAACGCGGCCGGAACGGGCGCGCTGGCGCGCGTCGCCAGTGTCCTTGCCGCCGAGGCAGGTTCGACGCAGCGCTTCATGGTACCGGTCGACCTGCGCAGGCACGCACTGGAACTGAGTTCGACCGCGAATCTCGCTCTACCGCTTTTCCTCGACGTCGCGCCCGGCCAGAGCTGGGTGCAGATCAACGCAGACAAGCGCGCCGGGTTGGCCGAACGCCGGGAGCTCGACCAGATCGGCCACGGCTCGATCGCGAGCGCGCCGGACTCGCTCGCTCGGACCATCTTGCGCGCCACCAATTGGCTGGGCGCGCGATATGGTCGAAACCTTGTTTCCGCGACCATCTCCCATCTCGGACGATTCGATCTGGAGAAATTGCGCGCGCCGGGGTTCACCCCGACATCCGTGCGGGCACTGCCACAGCACAGTGTGGCCATGCCGCTGTTGTTCGCGATGACCGAAGTAGACGGCCGAACCGAATTGACCGTGTCCGCCCGTAACGGTCTGGGCATCGAGAGCCGGCTGGAGGCATTGCTCGATCGGATCACCGCGACGCTGGAAGCTCCTGTCCCGCAACGCGACTCCTCCTCGGTATGAGACTTCTGTCCCGCCTGGTGGCGGCGAGCCCGAAACTCGTGCTCGCCGCCGCGGTCTGTTGCACGGTGCTGTTCGGTCTGTTCGGCCTGAACCTGCAGAACCGAGTGAGCATCGGCGGTTTCGACGACCCGGGCAGCGAATCGGCTCAGGTGGACAAGGTCGTTCGAGACCAGCTCGGTCCGCAGAACCCAGACGTGATCGCTGTCTACACAGTTCCGCCGGGGCAGACGCTGGCCGACCTGGGACCCCGGGTCACGCAAGCGGTCGATCGCATCGCGCCCGACCGTCTGGCCCGGAAAGTCGAAACCTATTGGAACAACTCCCCGCCGCGGCAAGGCCTGCTGCGCTCCACGGACGGCCGGCAGGCGCTCGCGGTCGTATTCCTGGCAGGCGACGAGACGCAACGCATCGCCGCCTACCCCGATATCGCCGCAGCACTGCGGATCCCGGGCGTCGACACCCGATTCGCCGGTTACAGCGCGCTCGCGAACGAGATCAGCGATCAATCCCGCCACGATCTGATTCGCGCGGAATCCCTTTCGCTGCCGGTAACACTCGCCATTCTGGTCTTGGTCTTCGGCGGAGTGGTCGCGGCCGCGCTGCCGGTGATGGTGGGGATACTCACCGTGGTCGGCGCGCTGGGCGCGATCGGGCTCATCGCACGCTACGCCGAGGTGAGCGTCTTCGCGGTCAACGTGGTCTCCCTCCTCGGTCTCGGCCTGGCCATCGATTACGGGCTCTTCCTGGTCAGCAGATACCGGGAGGAGCTCGACGCGGGACGCTCCGTGCCCCAGGCGGTGAGCCGATCGATGGCGACCGCCGGTCGGACCATCACGTTCTCGGCGTTGCTCCTGGCCTGCGCGTTCGCGGGCACCTTCGTGTTCCCCCAGGCCGCGTTGCGTTCGCTCGGCTTCGGTGCCATCGCCGCGGTCATCCTGGCCGCGCTGCTGTCGCTGATCGTCCTGCCCGCGGCATTGCTGGTGCTCGGCCCCCGCATCACCCGCTGGACCTGGCGCGCGGACGCGTTCGAACGCGGGGAACGTCGCGCCGCGCGCTTCTGGGGCCGCGTGGTGAGCGCCGTACTCCGGCGGCCCGGCGCCGTCGTTGTCGCGGTTACCGCGCTGCTGCTGGTAATGGCCGCGCCATTAGCGAGCGTCCGCCTCGGCGAGATCGACCACACCGCGCTGCCCGCCGGGAACCCCACCCGCGCCACCGTCGAGGAGCTGACCGCACAATTCCCCGCCGCCAACAGCGGCGCGACCGTGCTGATTCGCGGCGACACCACCACGGCGGCCGCGATAGTCCAGCGGGTCGGCGGCGTGCCCGGCGTGCGTCAAGTACTGCGGCTGAGCAGTGACCATGACACCGTGATCCTGCATGCCACCTTGGATGCCCCGGACCGTAGTCCGGCCGCCAACGAAACCGTCACTCGGATAAGACAACTCGACGTTCCAGCGGGTACCGAAGTACAGGTGGGCGGTGAATCCGCGACCGTCGTCGACGGCGTAGACGCCATCACCGACCGGCTACCGCTCATGATCGCCATCATGATCGCCGCGACCATGGTCCTGTTGCTGTGCGCGTTCCGCTCGGTGATGCTGCCGATCAAGGCCGTATTGATGGCCGCGCTCAGCCTGACCGCCACCTTCGGCGTATTGAGCTGGATCTTCTATCAGGGCCACCTGGCCGGTCTGCTCGGCGTCAGCACCGGCCCGCTGTCCGGCGGCATGGTGGTGTTGATCATCGCCGTCGTCTTCGGTCTGTCGACCGACTACGAGGTCTTTCTGCTCTCCCGGATGAGCGAAGCCCACCGGGCTGGCGCTGATACCGCGGGTGCGGTCCGGACCGGCATCGTGCGCACCGCCCGAGTGATCACCGCCGCGGCAGCACTGCTCATTCTCATCACGGGCGCCTTCACCCTCTCCCCCCTCACCCCGATGCGGACCTTGGGCATCGGAATGATCGTCGCCCTGTTTATCGACGCGACCCTGGTCCGGATGCTGTTGGTTCCCGCCCTGGTCCAATTGATGGGCCCGATCAACTGGTGGCCGTCGGGCCGGCGACGCGACCGCGAGCCGACTGCGACGGACCACGCCACCGCAGAACTGGTCAGCAGCGCCGACATCAGATGATCAGGCTCGGTTGTGCGGATAAAGCTCGATGTCGACGCCCGTGCGCAACTCCGGTTCGGTGAACAACTCGGACGCGGCGATCACCGGGAGCGAGACCTTGTACACCCCGGCGCCGACGGGGACTTGCCGGATCGTCAACGCGTAGGTGCACAGGTTCTGCGCGGGTGCGTGCTCGCCCTTGCCGAGCTGGGCAAGGGCGAGCACGCGGTCGCCGGAACCGGTCGTCACCCACACCATGTCCTCAGCGTGCGAGCACGCGGTCCGCGCCCGGGTCTCCGATTCGGTACCCGCGTCCTCGTGTACCCGGAGAGTGCCGGAGATGGTGAACGTGGCACGCGGCGAATCCCGAGTAGGTTCGTCGGATCCGCAACCGCCGACGAGACCGAGCATCGCGACCAGCAACGGACCACTCACCCGCAGTGACGCCCGCTTGCTTTCCGTTTTCATGCGGTGAACCTCCTGACTCGGCCGCCATGCGGCCCGTGTGTCGTTTGCTCAGCTCCAGGCGGAGCGCGCGAAAATGTTGCATATATGCAATGGACATCTCGACCTATTCAGCTCCGAAAACCTGCATTAGGTCAGTCAAGCACGCATGAAGTGCCAGATGGCGACACATACCGCCAGGACTCCGTGTTGCAACATACCGCACTTCCGTCCTATTATTGCAACAACATATGGCCGGAAGCGATCGGCCCACCGTCAGAGCCCCGACCGTCGAGTCGGCAGAGCACGCTGACGGGTCACATCGCATACAGCCGACGCGAATCAGGAGAAACATCTTGTCCCACAGTCACCGGACCGTGACTGCGCCACGCCTGCCCGCCATGGCCGTCGCCACTGCACGCGTCGGACTAGGCGTGGTCTTTCTGTTCGAAGCCACCCAGAAGCTCTTCGGTTGGTGGTCCGGCTCGCCGACCGGCTCTGGACATCCCGAACCCTTGATGAGCTGGCCCTACTGGTGGGCGGGCGTGGCCGAACTCGCCTTGGGCCTCACGCTCACGGCCGGCTGGCACACGCGCGCGTCCGCGCTCCTCGGAGCGGGCACGATGGCATACGCGTACCTGTTCGAGCACATGCACATCGTGTCGCCGGACATGTTCGACTGGCGCCCGATGGAGAACGGCGGTGCGTTCGCCGCGGTCTACGGATTCGCCTTCCTCCTGCTCTTCGCCGCGCCGACGGACACCTTCTCCCTCGATTACCTGATCGCCAGAGCTACCGATCGCCGGCAACCATCTCCCGAAGCCGGCGATCCGCTTCCCGGCGCCTCGGCAAAGGGGCAGCGATAGTGCGACCGACTGCATCTCCGAAACGCCTCTGCCAAAACATCGATCCCGAAGTCTTCTTCCCAGAAGGAACCAACCGACCTGCCCAGGTAGCGTTCGCGCAGACCATCTGCAGAGGCTGCCCCGTGCTGAGATCCTGCGCGGCCGAGGCCCTGCGCCTGGGCATCACCCACGGCGTCGTGGCCTCCGTCGACTTGAGCGATCCGTTGATTCGACCACTGGAGGAGGCAAAACGCCGCCTGCAACGGGTCGCGGACGGCCGCCGAGTTTGTTGACGGTTACCGATGGCCTTCTATCGGGCAGCGCAAATGGCATGGCCCCATTCGAAACCAATCGATGGGGCCATGCCATTTAACGGAAGGTTACAGCGCCGCATTCCGCACGATCGAAATGTGATGACGCCGGATTATGGGCGACTGCCGGATGTCGATCAGAGTGTGATCATCGGGACTGTAGAAAGTGCCGACGAGCCGGCGCTTCCCAGCGAAGAACCAGCACTACCCAACAGCGGTAGCCCGATGGTAGATCCAAGCATTATTTCTTCTCCTTCATTCGAGCCCGACAGGTCACATCATGGATTCATATCGCGCACGTCTACCGCCACACCTCGCTCAGGGAGCGGCGGAGGCAAGCAGATTCGCCGAACCCAATGCCGGAAGGCTTGACAGCGCGCCCGCCCCGAGCGAGCCCATGGCACTGGCTACAAATGGCAGGGACAGCGCTGCACCGAGACTACCCAACATTCGAATTTCCTTCTTTCTTTCGTCGTCGCCGCAGAGCCACGGAGACAGACCGGGAATTTAATTCACATCTGCAACTTAGTTGCGATTACAGGTAGATATCTCACTGGCGGTTCCGCCCCGGGGAACGGCGCATAGTAGCCGCAATACACCCGCATAGACGTCCACCAATGCTCGTTCTGTGTCATATCTGAATCAAAGTGTTCCGTGATGGCAACACCTAGTCAAGAGCTGCAGCGAGTGACCTGGCTCACTGAAATCAGGTCCACTACGTCTCACTACCGCCCCCAGTAGATGCATTGCCACAGTCGCGATCTCCAGCAAGGCACTGTTCATCCAGCGCTCAGTTGCCCTATCGTTTCATTTTCGCAACAATCCGCCTCCGCCCCATCGCTGCTCGCTCCTATTCCGGGATGTCCCCGGTGAGGGCGATGTTCACCCAGCTCGGGGCGTCCGGGTCGAGTCGCACGTGCTCGGGGCGGAGGCCGGAATCGGCCAGGATGAGCGTCGGCGGGACGCCCTTCGGGAAATTGCTGGCGTACACGTCGATGCGCAACCGGTGTCCGGGTTGCAGCACTGCGTCGGTCGGTGTCGCGGCGATGTCGAGGGTGACCGGTTCGCCGGGCACGGTGGGCTGTCGCCGGTCCAGTGAGAGGTAATAGTGCGGTTCGGTGTAGTCGCCGGTGGCGGAGGTCTTGCTGGCCGCCTCGTCGATCTGGCGCAGCGAGGAGGCCAGCTGCCCGCCGGCGATCTGGCGAGAGGTGCCGTCGGGGGCCACATCGTTGACCGTGGCCACCCAGTACCCGTCGGTGGCGTCGTGCACGACGTTGAGGTGCACGTTGATCGGACCGGAGATGGTGGTCGCGGCGGCCACCGGGCTGCTGGTGAAGCTCAGTCCGTCGCGCTCCCACACCCGGGAGTCGTTGCCGCACACATCGAGGAATGCGGTGACGCCCGCGGTGATACGAGCGACATCGCGACCACACAGGCTCAGCAAGCCAGGCGCGACCGTGAGGTCACGGACCGTTGCCTGCCGCGGAGTTTGCGCGAGTCCCCCGTCGTACACCGAACCCGCCGCGGTACCCGACGGCAGATCGTTGAGATACACCCGGCGATAGGTCGCCTCGGTGCGCGGGAACTCCGTGAGGTCGGTCCAGCCGCCGCCCTGTTGTTTCACGACCAGAGGCGCGTATTCCTCTATGCCGTTGTCGATTCCGCGCAGCCAGTGGTCGAACCAGGCCCGCTGCAACACATTCAGCCGGGGCGGCATGCCGGGATGCCCGAAACCGGCCAGCCCCGTGCCGGTGTGGTACCCGTCGCCCATGATGAGCTTCTTCTGCTGGTTCGGCAGGGGTATGGCGTTGAAGGTGTCGGTAGGTGTAGTGCCGAAGATGTCGAACCAGGCGCCGACCATGAAGGTCGGCACCCGAATGTTGCCGACCTTGGCCTTCAATCCTTGGCGGAACGGCGAATTCGGATCGACCACGCCTCGGGTCTGCGGTGTCAGCTGATCAGGTGTCAAGGCGGTGTAGGCATTGATGACCGTGTCGACCATGGTGAGCGGATTGGCGATGCGGTCCTTCAACCATTGCAATTGCTGTGCGGGATCGAACTTTCCGACCACGAGGGCGGTGATGTCCGGAATCATCTTGGACGCGTTGACGCCGAGCAGCCAGGGAATCAGGAACCCGGCCCCGACGCCGCCGCCGGGGCCGACGATATCGCCGAAGACATCGGCGCTGCCCTCATAGGCGAAGACCGCCTTCAGCCCCGGTGGCATCCGATCGGTGGCCTCCAGGGCGCTGATCGCGGTGAACGAGACGCCCATGGTGCCGACATTGCCGTCACTCCAGGACTGGCGGGTGATCCAGTCGATCACCTCCGCGGCATCCTGCTTCTCGCGGTCGCCGAAGACCTGCCAGGCGCCCTCGGAGGTGCCGGTACCGCGCATGTCGACCTGCACCAGGGTGTACCCGGCCTCGGCCAACGCCCAATCCTGCGCGGCGGCCTCCAGGACGCCGGCGTCGAGCTGTCGGGTGACATCGAACAGTCCGTCGACCCCGACTCCCGGCAGGTTGAGCGAGGAGATCCACTCCGCGAGAGGTTGTTTGATGCCGAGTCCGTCGGCGGAGGCGAGCAGCGCCTGCCCGATCAGAATCGGGAGTTTTCCGTAGCCCTGCATCTGCAGGACCACCGGACGCCTGCCATCGGCCAGGCGGCCGTCGCGGGCCGGATGGATGACGTCGGCTTTGAGCACCTTGCCGTCGCTCATCGTGATCGGCACCGCGAGATCTGGACTGATCCCGTTATACGGCTGCGGGCCATCCAGTGCCGAATTCCATTGCGCCGCATGCGATCCACCCTCGATTCCGGTGAACACCCCACCCGGCTCACCGACTGCGGTCGGGGCCAGGAACGACGCCCCCGCCAATGCCACCGACGCCAAAACCATGCCCTGCATCGCGAACCGCCTCGTTCGCTTCCGCGCCCTCATCGAAGGTGTCCTACCTCTCACTCGACCCATGGCCAGATTGTTGCTACCGGCCGGTAGGACGGCCTCGTTCCTATGCGACATCCTTTTACCCGAGGGCGACACCGCCTAGGTGTTCCGACTAGGCGAACCGGCATCAAGCCCGGTAACGGGCCAGTTCGTGGCCCAGACAATCGGCGAATCCCTTGTTCCCCGGCACAACACTGGATACGCTGCGGCACCGGGAAGACGTGTCGCCCCGGCGCGGCGGAGGGAGTTGCTGATGGCGGTGATGGGGAGAGCCGCACTGCTCCGCGGGTATCGCGAACTGGCCGAGGAGCTAGGCGGCGACGGCGCGGCGTTGTTGCGCCGATTCGGGATCGCGCCCGAGGCACTGGACTCCGACGACGCGGTCGTGACTGCCGATTCCATGGGGTGGGCGCTGGAGGTCGCGGCCACCGAATTGGCTTGTCCCGACTTCGGCCTGCGCTTGGCCGCTCGCCAATCCCCGGAGGTCCTCGGCCCACTCGCGGTTGCCGCGCACAATGCCGCGACGGTCGGCGAAGCGGTGCTCTGCGTCCAAGGTATCTGCCGATTCACCATGGCGGACTGTCGATTCAGCTCCGTCCCGACCCCGAGCAGCAGCCGGGCGTGATCGCGCTGCACTATCGCGACCTGGCCGAGGCGACGCCGTTCAGCCAGGGCATCGACCACGGCGTCGGACTGTTGCACCTATTCGTGCGGCGTGGTGTCGGCGGCGATTACGGGCTGCGCTCGATCCACGTACCACATCCACCGCGCGCACCGAGCCGTCGCTATACCGAATTCTTCGGTGCCGATGTGCGATTCGACATGCCGACGACCATCTTCCGCTTCCCGGCCGAGTTGCTCGCGCAGCCGATGATCGAGAGCAACCCGCTGGTGCACAAGCTCGCGCTGGACTTCCTCGAGCGCAACTTCACCCACCTCGACCGGACCATGACCGCTCGCGTTCGCCTCGCCGTCGACCGCGCCCTGGTCGAATCCAGCGCCGACATCGGCACCGTGGCGCGCATGCTCACCGTCGGCGAACGCAGCCTGCAGCGGGCCCTGGCCGCGGAAGGAACCACGTTCACCGCCATCCT
Organism: Nocardia sp. NPDC006044; assembly: GCF_042871115.1. Lineage (NCBI taxonomy): Bacteria > Bacillati > Actinomycetota > Actinomycetes > Mycobacteriales > Nocardiaceae > Nocardia > Nocardia sp. NPDC006044. Next base: position 321,947 of record NZ_JBIAID010000001.1, on the reverse strand, counting down.
CGACACCGCCCGCCGCGACATCGCGTACCGCCTGCTGTGCGAGACCGATATCTCGGTCGGCCGGATCACCACCCTGGTCGGCCTGCGTGAGCAATCCGCACTCACCCGGGTCGTGCGCCGCTGGTACGGTGCCACGCCGCAGCAGATCCGCACCGAGGCCCGTCGGCGTCTCAGTGACCGAGCCGGTACCGAAAGCCCTTGGCCACTGAGCAATTCATCGGCAGACGCCCGGTCCGGCTGATCAGCGCGGGAGTACCCCGAGATTCAGCAGGGCCTCGGCGAATCACGCTGTGGCTCAACCACCGAGCACTGACCGGTGCGCGGGTAAGACGGCCTCATGACGCTGTTCCACCAGGGCTCCAGGCGGCTCGGTTCAGGCCAGCGCACCACCGCGTCTTCCGGATCGGTAGTAATTGCGTTGCGCCGGTGGACCATCCGAGTGGGCGCATCGCGATTCGGACGGTTGGCGAGGTCAGGCGTGGTCACGAAATCTCCGATCTTCAACTATGCGCGAGCGTCGAGCCGGTACAGGGCGGCCAGGATCGCTATGGCCGCGAGCGCCGGCAAAGCCACCAGCACTGACGGGGGCGCCCCGGCCGCGGCGAGAACGACCAAACTGCTGAGCAAGACCAGAACGTAGTGATGTGTGTGCAACAGGGCCATCGGTTTCCTTGGTCTCGGCGCGACGTCGGGGGTCGGTGGCGGGACGATCCGGTGGACGCGACGTGGCAACGGCGCGCAGGTACGGGTGAACACGGTCGGCTTCGGGTCCGCGACCGCGGTCGACGGCGGTGAACACCACCGGCCGGCCGGGTTCGAGGGCTTTGAACCAGGCCACCACGCCGTGGCGCCAGCGCGTGTGCTCGGCGAACGGGGCGGCGGGATCAACAGGCGAAGGGATAGTGGTCATCGGGTATCGGAATGATCAGGGATTGTTCGATTCGGTCGACGGGGATCGGCGCCATGGTCGACCTCCCGGGTCGGGGCGGGGTGGGCTCGGCTACCGAGCCCACCCCGCACACTGGAAGAGTGACGTGACAATCGATAGATTCCGCGTCGGCGGCGATATAGCCCGGCTGTGCCACAGGAGTGGCGGTTACGGGTTGCTCGACCGCACGATGGTGCCGGGCGTATCGGCATCACCGCCGGCGCGTTTCATTCCACTGAATCGGATACGGGCATCACCTCGCTTCTACCTGGGATGGATTCAACTGTCCGGTTGCCGCGGCAGCGCGCCGGAGGTCCGCGCTGAGTAGCCCGCCGGGTACCGGGTCGCCCGCCGCGTAACCGCTGGTAGTAGATTTTCGCAGTCATGACGCCGCCTCCTGAACAGAAGCGCCACTCCGGGCGGGGTCAGGCGTTGATCGCCTGCCGATTGCCGTTGCGGTGTCCGATTTCGATCTTGCGTGGCTTGGCCTTCTCGGCGACCGGAATCGCCAGGCGCAACACACCGTCGGTGTAGTCGGCGCGAATGTGGTCGGTATCGAGCCCCTCGCCCAGGAACAGCTGGCGGCTGAACACTCCGCGCGGACGTTCCGCGGCGATCATCGATCGACCCGAATCCAGTTCCGGGCGAGTGGCTTTCACGGTCACCACATTGCGTTCGATGTCCAGATCCAGCGATGCCGGATCGATACCGGGCAGGTCGAGTTCCACCAGGAACTGATCGCCGTCACGCCAGGCATCCATAGGCATCGTCGCGGGCCGCGCCGCAGTGCCGAACACCTGCTGCGTCAGACGGTCCAGATCACGGAACGGATCGGTACGCATCAGCATGGTCGTCACCTCCAACACACTCCATTCTCTCGTTGTCGAACCAGATAATCTGCGCCATCCGGTATAGATATTTTTTAGCACTCTTCACTCGCGGGTGCAAGCATCCGAATCGGCGATTTTCCGCCGCGTGCCCGGCGAGGTCCGCCCGCGCGGTTCCAGCCGATCAGTCGCCCTCACCCCCGACGACCGGCCCTGGCACAGTAGGCCACTACGACCCGAACGAGGAGGATCCGACGATGAGTGGACGTACCCCCAGTAAGTGGGAGCAGCTCACCGCCGCCGACCCCGCGCATTCGACGTTCTACGTTGAGCGTTTCCGAGCGCTGGCAGCCGACGGCACGGACATTTTCGGGGAGGCACGGCTGGTCGACGCGATGCTCGAGCGCGGAAGCCGGGTCCTCGACGCGGGGTGCGGTCCGGGCCGTGTGGGTGGCTACCTGCACCGGGTCGGCCATGTCGTGGTCGGGGTCGACGTCGATCCGGTGTTGATCGCCGCAGCCGAGCAGGACTACCCGGGTCCGACCTGGATCGTCGGTGATCTCGCCGAGCTGGACCTGCCGAGCCGCGGTATCACCGCCGGCTTCGAGGTGATCGTATGCGCGGGCAACGTCATGACCTTCGTGGCGCCCACCACCCGGCAGGCGGTGCTCGCCGGGTTCACCCGCCACCTCGCCCCGGCCGGTCGCGTGGTGATCGGGTTCGGCGCCGACCGTGGTTACGAATTCCCGCAGTTCCTGAGCGACGCCGCGGCGGCCGGACTCACGGTGGATTCCCGGCATTCGACGTGGGACCTGCGCCCGTTCACCGACGAGTCCGACTTCCTGGTGGCCGTGTTCTCCCGCGGCGAAGGCGGGCCGGCGACTCGGGACCCGGCATCGTCGGACGACCGCTATTCGTAGGCGGGGTAACCCTGCGCGCTCAGCAGTCGCGCGAGATGAGCGGCGTTGCGCGCCATGGCCTTTGTCGCCGATACGATCCGGTCCGGCACCGGATCGAGGTCTCGGTAATCGGTGCCGCCCATCGCTTCCCCATTCCAGTAGGTACACCCTTGGGCGGGAACGGAAAAGCCGATGTCGTTGAGGGCCTGGAACAAGTCGCCGACGATCTTGTGTGCCCCGTCCTCGTTACCGACCACCGCGGCGATACCGACCTTGCCGACCATGGAGGGGCGTCCCGCGTCATCGGTCTCGGACAATTCCGCGTCCAGGCGTTCGAGCACCCGCTGGGCCACCGACGACATGTGCCCGACCCACGTCGGGGTCGAGACGAGCAGAATATCGGCGGAGAGAATGCGTTCCCGGATGGCGGGCCACTGGTCGCCCGAACCTTCATCCGTGCTGACACCAGCGTGCACGTCGTAATCCACCACGCGCACGACCTCCCCCTTGATATCGCTCTCGGCCAGCGCGTCCAGCGCATGCCGGGCGATGAGGTCGCTACTGGATTCCGCGGGCGACTTCTGCAACGTGCATACCAGCGCGAGTGCGGTCGGATTACTCATGGGATTCGGCCTCCTGAATGTAATGGTGAGTGACGTGCGCTGATCAGAGAATCGGGCGACCGCCGGTGACAGCGATCCGCGCGCCGGAGATGTAGCTGCCGTCGTCGGCGGCCAGCAGAACGTAGGCGGGGGCGAGTTCCGCGGGCTGGCCCGCTCGCCCGAGCGGTGTGTCATCGCCGAACTGGCGCACCTTCTCCCCCGGCATCGTCGAGGGAATCAGCGGCGTCCAGATCGGTCCGGGCGCGACACTGTTGACCCGAATTCCCTTCTCGCCCAACAGCTGAGCCAGACTTGCCGAGAAGTTGGCGATCGCCGCCTTGGTGGCCGCGTACGGCGCCAAGGTCGGCGAGGGCATATCCGAATTCACCGACGAGCTACCGATGATCGACGCACCGGGTCCCATATGCGGCAGCGCCGCCTTGACCAGGTAGAAATAGGCCCCGACATTGACCTTGAACGTGTAATCGAATTCTTCGTCGGAGATTTCCTCGATCGTGTCATGCGTCATCTGGTAAGCCGCGTTGCTGACCAAGACATCGATGCGGCCGAATTCCGCCGCGGCGCGGGCGACCACCGCCCGGCAGTGGCTGGGATCGGAGATATCGCCGGCCACCAGTACGGCCTTGCGCCCGGCTTGTTCCACGAGCTCGGCGACCTGCTCGGCGTCCTCGTCCTCGTTGAGGTAGGAGATCAGCACGTCGGCGCCTTCCCGCGCGAACGCGATGGCGACCGCACGTCCGATGCCGCTGTCGGCGCCGGTGATCACCGCCGCCTTACCGGTCAATTTTCCGCTGCCCCCGGTAGCTGGTCTCGCCGCAATCCGGTTGCGGCGACATCCGCGCCTGCACGCCCGGAACCTCTTGCTGCTGTTCGGGAAATCCCATGATCAACACCTCCTGCGAGCCGACAACTCCTGGCCCTCGGCGCCTACCCGGTGATCGTCGTCCCAACCAGGTGGCGTCCGGGCGGCCTGAGTGTCGCCGTGCTCGGCGTCGGTACCGGGATGCCGTGACCACGGCTAATTCGGTCGCTCGCCGTCCCGGCGAAACCCGAACGCGTCAGGCGCGGACTGTGGAGCGGGCCCGGATCCGGTTGAGGGTGAGCCGCCACAGGGCGGTGGCGATCTCGATCGGGATCTTCGGGTTGGCGGCGCGCTGGAGCATTTCGCGCCGCGCCATTTTCAGCACAGCGGCCGAGGCTTTGTCGGGGTGTCCGCTGTCGAAGGGTGGCCTGGGGTCGTATTCCAAGGCGAGCTGGACCACTTCGGCGTACTCGGTGCCGGCCAGTTCGGCGACCAGCCACAGACCCAGATCAATTCCGGCCGACACTCCCGCGGCGGTGACGATTTTGCCGCTGCGCACGATGCGCTCGTGCGGCCGGGATTCGGCGCCGAAGGTCGCCAGCGCGGGTTGGGCTATCCAGTGGGTGGTCGCCGGGTGCCCGCGCAGGATGTCGGCAGCGCCCAGGACCAGCGCGCCGCTGCACACCGAGGCGGTCCAGCGAGTTCCGGGGTGGACCGTGCGCAACCAGTCGATGAGTTCCTTGTCGGCCATCGCGGCGGTGGTCGAGGCTTCGGAGCCCGGGACCAGCACCAGATCGGGTGCGGGTGTCTCGGTGAAGGTGTGGGTCGCACCGAGGGCCAGCACGCCGCTGTCGGATACCACCGGGCCGACGGTGTTGGAAACGAATCGCAGTTCGCTGTCGGGCAGTGCGCGTAACGGTTCGTATGGGCCCACCGCGTCGAGCACGGTCATACCGGGATAGAGGACTATGGCGATCTGGAACAGCATGGGTGACCTTACTTTTCGTGTATGGGTTTCGGACGTTGACCGGTGACCAGGCCGGGTCGAGCACGCCGTCGACTGCCACACCCCAGCGAACCAGCAAGGCGTACAAGGAGTCCGGGGTGAAGGCTGCCCGGCGGATGTTGGTGTGGCCGCGAATCATCCGGCCTGCCGGGTGCCGACCGGTGCACCGGTCAGCCCACCGTTTGCGGAGTGCGATGCCCGGCGTCCTGCGGTGTGGACCACAGCGCGCTCGGTTCGTTGTCCACCTGCCGGCGCCGGGCACGGGAGGCGGTCAGCGCCCCCACCGCAGCGGCGGTCAGGGCGACCGCGCTGACGGTGAGCTTCGTCGACCCGCTGGTGCCGGGGGTCGACCAAGCCGCCAGCGAATCCCACGCATCCGCGGTGGCACCAGCCGCCAGGATCGCCGGAAGGATCGGGGAGTTCGCGCGCGCTGCCGCGATGACGGTCGCACCCATGTACACCTCGCGCGAACCGAGCATCTTATTCGCGATACGCAATGGCGCGTTGTCGGCCGACGAGCCGAACGACAAGGTGTTCAACAACTTCGGCGCGAACATGTAACCGATACCCAGCACTGCACGTGTCGCTCCCAGCGCCGTGGCGACAGTGGTGATACTTGGTTTCACGGATTTCCACCTTTACTCGAAGGTACGACCGAAACACCTTCCCGCGAAACCGAATTCGGGTGTTCCCGGAGGTGCGGCGAATCGCATCGGTTTGCGGATCCGCGTCGGCATCGCACATCCCATCTTGCGCAATCCGGACGGTTGGCGTCCAGGAGCAAACAATGGCAATTCGAGCCTGAAAGTTCGGCCGGAAACGCAATACCTGCCTCGTTGACGCCAGGTCGCGGTTTCCGCATGATGACATTCATGGCCGAATCTCGACGCGTCCAGCTGGTGATTTTCGAAGGCTTCCAGCTACTCGACCTCGCCGGACCGGCCGACGTCTTCAACGCCGCCACGATCCTGAGCGGGCAGCCGCTCTACACCGTCGAGACGCTCGCTCCGCGCGCCGGCCCGGTTCGCGCACTGAGCGGAGTCGAGGTGATCGCCACCGGACGGGTCGGCGATTCATCCGATCCGGCGGACACGTTGCTGGTCACCGGCGGGCTCGCGTTCGGGCCCGCCCTGCGCCGGCCGGACCTGATCGAGGGAATCAAGCAGGCCGCCTGGGGCGCTCGCCGGGTCGGCGCGGTCTGCGCCGGAGCGTTCCTGCTCGCCGAGGCGGGCTTGCTGCGTGAGCGCACGGTCACCACGCACTGGGCCGGCAGCACCGGCCTGACCGAGCGATACCCGGACCTGAACGTCGAGCCCGACCGCATCTACGTCCGAGACGGCAGATTCTGGACCTCGGCGGGAGTCACCGCAGGCATCGATCTCGCCCTCGCGCTCGTGACCGCCGACCACGGACCCGACCTCGCGCGGGAGATCTCCAGGTGGTTGGTGGTGTATCTGCAACGCCCAGGCGGGCAGAGCCAGTTCAGTGCACCCCCGGCCACCGCCGAACCGCGACTGGAACCCTTGCGCGACCTGCAACGCTGGATCGAACAGAACCTCACCGCGGACCTGTCACTGGAGGTTCTGGCCAAGCGCGCCGGAATGAGCACCCGGAACTTCTCCCGGGTGTTCGCTGCCGAATTCGGCACCACCCCCGCCCGCTACGTCGAACAAGCCAGACTCACGACGGCCCGGCGACTTCTGGAGACCACCGACCTACCCTTGGACCGAGTCGCGGCGGCCACCGGACTACGGCGACCCGAAACCCTCTACCGCACATTCCAGCGAATCCTGGGCGTAGCACCCGGGGAGTACCGGGAACGATTCGCACACCCGCGCACGCGGTAAGGCGTTCAGCCCGCGGCAGGAGCGGGTGCGAGGTTGTCGATGAGCAGTCCGAGGGCGAAGTCGAAACGCTGGTGGCCGGTGCCCGAGGTCAACTCGGTCACGTGCTTCCTGGTGTTCGGGAACGTGGCCTCGGGCAGAGCGCTGAACCGGGTCGCCAGTTCCTCGGGACTCGACACCCAGGTCTCGTCCTCGGCCTTTTGCCGCTGCCGGACCAGCGAGGTTTCCAGGGCGTAGCCGGCGACGTAGAGGGAGAGCGTGTCCATGCCCCAGGCCGCGGCCTGCGGTTCGATGCCCGCGGCGAGCAGGATCGAGAAGATTCCCTCCGCTACCCGCAGAGCCTCCAGATTCGTCGGCACCATCGCCAGCGCGGCCCGGGAGATACCCGGATACTTCAGATACTGATCGCGCAGTTGGCCGTACACGTCGCGGATCTGCTCGCGCCACCGCGCCGGATCGGGTGCCGGCAGCACGATCTGAGCACACAACCGGCCGACCAGCAGATCATCGATATCGGCCTTGTTGACGATGTGGGCATAAAGCGAAGACGGCCCCGTGCCCAGCACATTCGTCACGCTCCGAATAGTCAGCGCGTCATACCCCTGCTCGGCCACCACCTGCAACGCGGCATCGGTAATCCGCTCCACCGTTATAGGCGCCTTCCGCACCGCCACCGCCACCCCAGCATCGGCCTGGGCATGCCGCGCCGCCCGACGCCGCCTGGGATCACTCGCCATACCTCGCACTATAACGAGGCACGATCTAAGTTCGCACTCCAGAACTTAGATCGTGCCCTCGACTCATACGCCCGCCGTATCTACTGGTCGCGCAATGCCCAGCCACGGTGTCGACAAGCCGAGCACGCAAATCTGCCGGTGCGAAGCGGGTGCCACCGTCGGCTTCCGCCAGCGCCGCACGCAGGCAGGGTGCATGTCATGGTTCTAGAACATTGCCTACTACGAACAAGATTCGGCGATCTGGATGAAAAGCGGCCCACGACTGTCGCTCATCAGCAGATATCGAGTACCTGACACCGCCTGACCCGCGCGTGATGTCACAGATCCATTCCATCGCCTACATGTTATGGATCTGTCACATGGACAACCAGCCAGTCGGCCGATGCGACTTTCACTCAGGATGGCTGGGGTTCGCGGTGGCGGCTGGATTCGCGGAAGCGGGTGACCAGGTGGGCGGGGGCGGTGGCTGGGGAGCCGGCGTTGTAGGGCGGTTGGGGGTCGTATTCGGCCAGGAGTTGAATGGATTGGGCTACGTCTTCTCCGGCGATTTCGCCGGCGAGGGTGAGGGCCATGTCGATGCCGGCGGAGACGCCGGCGCCGGTGACGTATTTGCCGTCGTGGACTACGCGTTCGCTGACGGCGGTGGCGCCCAAGGAGGTCAGGGTGTCCAGGGCCAGCCAATGGGAGGTGGCGCGGCGGCCGGTGAGCAGTCCCGCGGCGGCGAGGATCAGCGAACCGGTGCATACCGACGTTGTCCACGTGCTGGTTTCGTCGACCGAGCGCAGCCACCGGTGCACCGGTCCGTCGGACATGTGCGCGGTCTGTCCGGGGCCGCCGGGCACGAGCACGATGTCGGGGTCGACCACCTCGGACAACTCGGCGTCGACGACCAACCGGAGGCTGCCCGCATCGTTGCGAACCGGCCCGGCGGACTCCCCGACGAAGACGACTTCGGCGCCGGGCAGGCGACTGAGCACGTCATAGGGCCCGACGGCATCCAGCGCGGTGAAACGATCGAACAGCAGGATCGCGATCTTCATGATTCTCCTAGTGACGGTACGAAACTCGGTTGGAAACGTCGCCGGTATTCGGCGGGCGCGACGCCGACCATTCGCAGGAATGCGCGCCGCATCGCCTCCGTCGTGCCGTACCCGCAGTCGTCGGCGATTTCCTCGATGCTGTGCTTGGTGTCCTCGAGCTGACGGCGCGCGGCCTCCACGCGAATTCGGTCGACGTAGCGCCCCGGCGGCATACCGACCTCGGCCGAGAACGCCCGGGTGAACTGCCGCGGTGACAAACTCGCCCGCTGCGCGAGCGCCTCGACGGACAGGTCGGAATTCGGATGCTCGGCGACCCACTGCTGCACCTCGCGCACGGGTTCGCGCTGCGCCATCTGCGTGGCGAGCTGAACGCTGAATTGGGCCTGGCCACCGGGCCGCCGCAGGAACACCACCAGGTGCCGCGCCACGGCCAGCGCGGTATCCCTGCCGAGATGGTCTTCCACGATGGCCAACGCGAGGTCGATCCCCGCGGTGACACCGGCGGAGGTCGAAATGGCACCGTCCTGAACGAAAATCGGCTCGGTCAGCACCTCGACCTCGGGGAAGCGCTCGGCCAGCGCGGCGCAATGCGCCCAGTGTGTGGTCACCCGGCGTCCCGCGAGCAGGCCCGCCTCGGCGAGCAGGAACGCACCCGTGCAGACCGAGACGGTCTGCCGCGCCCGTCCGGCGTTGTCCCGCACCCAGGCCACCAGCCGCGGGTCGTGCCGCCCACCGCCCAGTCCGCCGGGCACGAGCAGCACATCCGGATCCTCGACGCTGTCCAGATCGGTCTCTGGAACGATCTGCAAACCACTCGACGTGCGTACGGGTTGCCCGCCGAGGCTCGCCGTGGTGATCGTGTAGGCCGGTTCGAGTCCGAGCGAGCCCCGGGCAGTATTCGCCCCTGCGAACACCTCGAGCGCCCCCGTCACGTCGAGGCTTTGCACGCCTTCGAAGCAGACGATGAGCACCTTCCGAATGGCCATATCTCATCGTCGCCGCACCCCGATATGACCGCAAGGTCGAATACCCCACCTTTTAGGACATAGGCGAGAGCAACGGCACGACCAAAGACCGGTTCAGAAGATCGATCAGCGTGACTGCCAGTCGCGCAGTGCGCGCCGGACGAGTTCCGCCGCGGAACCCAGATAGCTCGCCGGATCGAGCAGATCCTCGATCCGATTGCGGTTCAAGTACTTTCCGATCGTCGGATCCGCGGCCAGCAGGTCAGCGAGATCGCCCGACGAGTCCCGCAGGCAGCACGCCGCGACCAGGTCGGTTGCCTCCTGCCTACCCACCGCTCCCCCTGCGACCGACGCCAGCTCGATGGCGACGTTCTCGGCGACGAGCAGCCCGCCCGTGCTTTCGAGATTGCCGCGCATACGAACCGGATCGACCTGAAGACGTTCCAGACTCACGCGCAACCAGTGCACCGCCGAACCGGTGGTGCGCAGCAGCTCGGTGAGCGGCTGCCACTCGGCATGCCACGCGCCGGCCGCGCGCTGGTGTTCGTGCGCGCCGGCGGCCAGCAGGGTGGCGACCAGACCGGGCGCCTGAGCGGCCGAACCGGCGGCCAGGACGGCGGCAACGGGGTTCTGCTTGTGCGGCATCGTCGAGGACCCGCCGCTGCCCGGCGGTCCCTGCTCGCGGACCTCCGCGATCTCCGTCTGCGCGAGCAGCGTGATATCGCGAGCGATCTTCGCGACCGCCGCACACGTCTGCCCGAGCACCCCGGCGAGCTCCGCGATCCGACTGCGCTCGGTATGCCAGGCCAGCGCGGGCTCGGCCAGGTCGAGCCGGCGGGCGAGCTCGCTCAGCACGGCAATTCCGTTGCCCCGCAACGCCGCCAGCGTCCCTACCGCACCACCGAACTGCACCGCCAGCCGTTCCCGGCGGATCAGATCGATGCGGTCCAGTGCCGCGGTCACCCCGCCGAGCCATCCGGCCGCGGTGAGCCCGAAGGTCACCGGCAGCGCCTGCTGGAGCAGGCTGCGCCCGGCCATCACCGTCCCCGCGTGTTCCTCGGCCAGCTGCGCCAGCCGCGTTGCGCAGACGTGCAGGTCGGTGCGCAACGCGGCCAGCGCCCGCGCGCTCAACAGCATCGCGGCGGTATCGATGACGTCCTGACTGGTCGCGCCCAGGTGCACATAGCCGGCGGCCTCGGGCGCGACCCGCGCGGTCAGCGCACGCACCAGCGGCCCGGCCGGATTGCCGATCCGCACCGCGTCGGCGCCCAGCGCGGCGATATCGTAAAGCTCTGCCCGGCAACACTTTTCGATTTCAACCGCAGCGTCTTCCGGAACTACACCCACCGCCGCCGAGGCAGCCGCGAGTGCCGACTCGAAATCGAGCATCGCCTGCACCCAGGCCCGATCGCCGACCGACTCGGCGACCGAACCCGCCGCGAACACCCCGTCGAACAGCCCGCCCGCAGCCATCAGCGAACCCCCCGATCACGCGTCGAAACGGCGACCGACCAGGACAGCGGCAGGCTCATGTGGCATCACGCTACGATCACCCACACCAGAAATCCAATAGATCTTTTGCGATCTGCGTATAGAGGAGATCTATGGGCGCCGAATTCGATCTGAACCTCATCCGTACCTTCGTCCTGCTCTACGAGACGCGGAGCGTGACGGCGGCGGCCGATGTCCTCGGCGTCACCCAGCCCACGGTCAGCTACGGCCTCGGCAAGCTGCGCCGGCGACTCGGCGACGAACTCTTCGTCCGCGGCCCCGGCGGGCTGGTGCCGAGCTCGGAGGCCGAGCGGCTCTACCCCCCGCTGCGCACGGCCATCGAGCAGCTCGACGTAACCATCGGCGCCGCAACCCAATTCGACGCCACCGGACCGGTCAGCTTCTCCATCGGCCTGTCCGACCTGGGCGAAGTCAATTCACTGCCGCTGATCCTCGCCGAGCTCGCCGTCCGCGCGCCCGCCGCGACCCTGCAGGTGCACGCGTTCGACATCGACACCGCGACCGACGAACTCACCCGCGGCCGGGTCGACGCGATCGTGGCCAGCCCGATCCTGGATTCGGTGCGACTCAACCGGATACCGCTGTTCACCGAGGGCTACGCGGGCATGGCCGCCGCCAACCACCCGCGGCTCAGCCCCGGCACACCCACCGAGGCCGAACTGCGGGCCGAACGCCTGATCGTCGTCGACGGAACCACCGGCCATCCCGCACCCCGGCGAGCCCTGCGCACCCACGGCCTGGAGGGCAACATCGCGGTCCGGGTCACCCGTTTCGCCACGCTGCCGTACGTGGTGCAGGACAGCGAACTCGTCGCCATCGTCCCGCTGCGCATCGCCCGCGCGCTGGCCCGCACACATCCCGTCCGCACCTTCGACTTGCCCTGGCCCATCGAACCGGCCGAGGTCGCCGCCTACACCCGCCGCACGCCGGGTCGCAGCGCCGCGCAGGCCTGGTTCCTCGACGTCATTCTCGCCGCGCTGCAGGACCTGCCCTGACGGCACGCATCACGATCAAAGTTCCCTAAGGGAACTCAAGTGGCTAGACTGGTCTCATGCAACGGACGAACTTCGGTGAGATGGCATGCTCGATCGCGCGCACCCTCGATGTCATCGGCGAGCCGTGGTCGCCGTTGATCCTGCGGGACGTGTGGGTCGGGTTCACCCGGTTCGAGCAGATCCAGGCCGATCTCGGCATCTCCCGCAAGGTGCTCACCGAGCGGCTGAACCATCTGGTCGAGCACGGCGTGCTGGAGCGGAAGGCCTATGACCAGCGGCCGCGATACGAATACGTGCTGACCGAGAAGGGCACCGAGCTGATCGACGTGCTCATGGTGATGGTCGGCTGGAGCGACAAGTGGCTCGCGGGCGCGGCGGGGCCGCCGGTGCTCTACCGCCATCACGCGTGCGGCGAGATCAGCCGGGTGGACCTGCGTTGCGTCCACTGTGGCGAGCCGATGCACGCGGGCGATATCGATGTGCTGCCCGGACCCGGCGCGGCGGTCCGATCAAGCTCCCTCTGACCGGCACAGCTGGTCCAACCGCCGGCACAGGTTGCGGACCGTTCGTTCGGTGAACACATCTCTCAGTTCGACTGTCACGCCGATGGATTCCGCTATGCGGCGCGCGAGACGGACCACGAGCAGCGAGTGTCCGCCAAGATCGAAGAACGAGTCGTCGATACCGACCCGCTCGACCCCGAGCACGTCGGCGAACACGCCACACAACCGCTCCTCCCGAGGAGTCCGCGGCGCGCGATAGGCACCGCCGGTAAAGACCGGAGCAGGCAGGGCTTTCCGGTCGATCTTGCCGGTCGGACCCAACGGCAACGCGTCGAGGACCATCAGCGCGGCGGGCACCATGTACTCCGGCAGACGGCCGGATACGTATTCGCGCACCGTCGAAACATCCACTCCCGCATCGCGATCGGCCGGGACCACGTAACCCGCCAGCTGCTTACCGGTATGGCTGTCCCGAGCCACCACGACCGCCTTCGCCACCGAGGGATGCGCGGTCAGCGCCGACTCGACCTCACCCGGCTCGATGCGGAATCCGCGCACCTTCACCTGGTCGTCGGCGCGGCCGGCGAAGTTCAACTGCCCGTCGGCATTCCAGCGCACCAGGTCTCCGGTGCGGTACAACCGCCCACCCGGTTCCGCCGCGAAGGGATCGGCGACGAATCGCGCGGCGGTGAGCCCGCCGCGACCGAGGTACCCGCGCGCCAAACCGGCACCGGCCACGTACAACTCGCCCACCACGCCCGTCGGCACCGCGCGCAGAGCCCGGTCGAGCACGAACACTCTCGTATTGTCGACCGGCTCGCCGATGGGCACCGTGACCGCATCGACGCCGCCGGCCGCTGCCCAGGTGCTGTCCGCGCTCACTTCGGACGATCCGTAGAAGTTCAGTAAACGGCTGTCGGGCAACAGCTTCGAGAACAACTCGGCGACCGGCCTCGGCAACGGCTCGCCGCTGCTGACCCACACCGCACAGCCGGCCGCACGGCCGATTCGGTCATCCGCCAGCATCGCCGACAGCAGGCTCGGTACCAGCACGATCCGCCGGACCTCGTGCCGCTCGATCAGGGTGATCAATTCGGCGACGTTGCGGACCTGCTCACCATCGGCGACGACCACGGTCCCGCCGTTGGTCAGGGGGCCGGCGATCTCGAACAAGGAGTCCAGAAAACTCGATGATGTTTTGGCGCAGACGGTCTCGCCCGGCGTCCACGGAAACATCCGGCGGTACCAGGCCAGACGATTCGCCAGGCCGGCGTGCGTACCGACAACGCCCTTCGGCGCACCGGTCGAACCCGACGTATAGACGATGTACGCCGCGTTACCCGGATCGGCAACGGGTACCGGCGCCTGCCCGGCATGGCGCCGCGCTGCCGACATAGCGGACGTGTCGAGCACGGTCACCGGCCGCGAATCCGTCATCATGTACTGGATCCGGGATTCGGGGTACTCCAGATCCACCGGTAGGTAAGCGGCTCCGGCCCCGAGCACACCCAGCACGGCGATCACCATCTCCGCCGAGCGCGGCAGGCACACTGCCACAACATCTTCGACACCGACGCCCTGCGCGATCAACCAGTACGCCAGCTGATCGACCCGGGCGGCGAGTTGGGCGTAGGTCAGCTCGACGGCGCCGCAGATGATCGCCGTCGCGTTCGGCGTCGCGGCAGCCTGCGCGGCGAACATCTCCGGCAGGGTCGCGGCCGGCACGGCGATCGTGGTGTCGTTCCATTCGTGCAGCAGTCGCCGCCGCTCGCCGGGTAGCAGTATCTCCAAGTCCGACAGCGGCATTGCCGGCTCCCTGACGACCGTGCCGAGCAGGCGCAGGAATCGATCGGTCAGCAACTCCACCGTGTGCCGATCGAACAGATCGGTCGAGTACTCCGCCGTGCCCGCGTAGCCCTTGTCCGGGCGCAACTCTGTCAACGCGAAGAACAGGTCGAACTTGGCGGTTCCCGTGCCGGCCCGCATCGGCGCGGCATCGACGCCCGGGAAGTCGAACTCGTGGGACACAGTGTTCTGCAACGAGAACATGACTTGGAACAACGGGTGATACGCGGTCGACCGCACCGGATTCAACAGCTCGATCAACCGCTCGAACGGCAGGTCCTGATTCTCGTAGGCGCGCAACGCCTTTCCGCGCACCTGATCGAGGACATCTTCGAATCGGAGGCCCGCGGCCAGCTCGACCCGCAGCACCCAGGTGTTCACGAAGAACCCCACCAGATCGACCAATGCCTCGTCGGTCCGTCCGGCGATCGGGCTGCCGATCGGGATGTCCGCTCCCGCACCGAGTTTGTGCAACAGGACGGCGAACGCCGATTGCAGGACCATCGACGCGGTCGCGCCCCTGCTCCGCGCCAGCCGCTCCACCGCCGAGCGCACCTCGGCGCCGACGGCGAATTCGAGCACCGCGCCGCGCGCACCGGCGACCTTCGGCCGAGGCCGGTCGAATGGCAACGTCAACTGCTCGGGAAGACCGGACAACTCCTTCGCCCAGTACTCGAACTGGAGCGACGACAGGCTCCCCGGATCCGCCGGGTCCCCCAGCAACTCCCGCTGCCACAACGCGTAATCCGCGTACTGGACCGGCAGTAACGGCCAATCAGGCTCCCGTCCAGCGCATCTGGCGGCGTATGCCGCAGAAAAGTCTCGTGCCAACGGCGCCAACGATCCGCCGTCCGATGCGATGTGGTGGAGCACGAGCACCAAGACGTATACATTCGAAGCTGCCCGGAACACGCTGGCCCGCAACGGAATCTCCGCCGACAGATCGAAGGGACGGCGCACTGCTCGCTCGACCGCGTCGTCGGCATCCACGATGTCCGTCACGGCCACCGGAATCTCGACCGCGTCCAGCACCCGCTGCACCGGCACGCCGTCCACCTCGGCGAAAACCGTCCGCAGGGCCTCGTGCCTGCGCACCACGTCACCCACCGCCGACACCAACGCCTCGACCTCGATCCGTCCGGTCAACCGCACCGCCAACGGCACGTTGTACGTCGCCGACGCACCCTCGAACCGGTCCAGGAACCACATCCGCTGCTGCGCGAACGACAACGGCACCGGCCCCGAACGAGAACGCCCGCCCAACACAGGCCGCAATGGCACCCCGGTGTCGAGGCGAACAGCCAACGAGGCCGGGGTCGGCGCATCGAATACCGTCAGGATCGGCACCTCGATCCCCATGACGGCACGGATTCGGCTGACCAGGCGCGTAACCACCAGCGAATGCCCACCCAGCTCGAAGAAGTCGTCATCGACGCCGACCCGGATCGCGCCAAGGACCTCCGCGAACAGCTCAGCCAGGATCTTCTCCTGTGCCGTCCCGGGCGCACGGCGGCCCGACCGGGGTTTGGGCTGTTCTGTTGTGGCGGTGGTCAATTGCTCCAGGGAAGGTACTGCGCCGATCACCATCGCCGGATCGGTCACCGCCTGTTCCAGTACCCGCACGAACCGCTCGGCGAACGAACGCACGGTGGATCGATCGAACAGGTCGGTCGAGTACTCGACCACACCCGCATAGCCACCCGCACCGGAATCCCGCTGCTCGAGCGCGAACAGCAGGTCGAACCGTGAGGTCCCGGTATCGACCGGCATCGCGTCAGCCCGGACGCCGGGCAGATCGAATTGGTGAAACGTGTTGTTCTGCACCGTGAACATGACCTGGAACAGGGGATGGTAAGCCGTCGATCGCACCGGGTTCAGCAACTCGATCAACCGCTCGAACGGCAGATCCTGGTTCGCGTAGGCGCGCAATGCCTTTCCACGTACCTGATCCAGCGCATCCTGGAACCGGACCTGACCCGACAGGTCCACCCGCAGCACCCAGGTGTTCACGAACAACCCCACCAGGTCCGCCGATGCCGCATCGGTCCGTCCGGCGATCGGTGTCCCGATCGCGAGGTCGTCGCCCGCGCCGAGTTCGTGCAACAAAACGGCGAAGACCGTCTGCAATACCATCGACGCGGTCGCGCCCCGGCTCCGCGCCAATCCATCTACCGCCGAACGCATTCCGGCATCGAGCGCGAACTCGACAACGTCACCGCGGAAGCTCGGCGTCTTCGGTCGCGGCCGATCGAACGGCAACACCAACGGTTCGGGAAGTCCTGCCAACTCGCGATGCCAGTACTCGAACTGCGCCGACGAAACACTGTTCGCGTCCGACGGGTCGCCGAGTAGATCCCGCTGCCATACGGCGTAGTCCGCGTACTGCACCGGCAAGGGCGGCAGATCGGGTTGCCGCCCGGCCCGCCTGGCCGCGTAAGCATTCGAGAGGTCCCGGATCAACGGGCCCAACGATCCCCCGTCCGCGGCGATATGGTGCACCACCAGTACGAAGACACAGTCGTCGGCACAGCGAAAAAGGCTGGCCCGCAACGGTATCTCCGCCGAGAGGTCGAACGGGTAACGGGCCGCGCGCCGAACCGCGTCATCCACGTCCGCCGCATCGACCTCGGACACAGTGACCGGCACATCCACAACATCCAGAAGCCGAGCCACCGGCACACCCTCCACCTCGGCGAAAACCGTCCGAAGCGGCTCGTGCCGATCCACCACATCCCCGACCGCCGACACCAGCGCCGCGACGTCCACCGGCCCGGTCAGCCGCACCGCCAGCGGCACGTTGTACGTCGCGGACCGCCGGTGTGCCCGATCCAGGAACCACATCCGCCGCTGCGCGAACGACAACGGGACACGCGCCGGATCGGTGCGCCGGGTCAGTGGCGGACGGGTCGGCAGGTTCGCGTCGAGCCGCTTCGCCAGCCGCGCCGGCGTCGGCGCGTCGAACACCGTCAGGATCGGCACCTCGATTCCCAGCACCACGCGAATCCGGCTGACCAGGCGGGTAACCGCCAGCGAGTGCCCGCCCAGCTCGAAGAAGTCGTCATCGGCGCCGACCCGCGCGACACCCAGGATTTCGGCGAACAGCTCGGTGAGCACCAACTCCGGTAGCGACACCGGCGCCCGATACCCGGCCCGAGCAGCGAACCGCGGCGCGGGCAGTGCACGCATATCCGACTTGCCGTTGGCCGTCAACGGAATCGCGTCGAGCACCACCGCCGCCGCGGGCACCATATACGACGGCAACACCTCGAGCAGATCGACGCGCAGGACGTCGGTATCGATCGCAAAATCCAGCGCCGCAACCAGATAGGCGACCAGCTGCTCACCCAGATGCTCGTCGGTATGAACCACCACGATCGCCTGCGCGACATAGTCCAGCGCGGCCAGCGCGGCTTCGATCTCGGCGGGCTCGATCCGCATGCCCCGCAGCTTCATCTGGAAGTCCGTGCGGCCCAGATAGTCCAGTTCGCCGGCCGCGGTCCATTTGACCCGGTCACCGGTCCGGTACATCCGTTCCCCCGGCGCGAACGGATCCGCCACGAACCGATCCGCGGTCAGCTCCGCGCGTCCCACATAGCCGCGCGCCAACTGCGCACCCGCCAAATACAACTCGCCCGGCACGCCCACCGGCGCCAACCCCAGCCCGGCATCCAGCACATAGGTCCGCGTGTTGAACACCGGCCGGCCGATCGGCACCGTCACCACATCGGCCGCGGTCACCTCGTGGTAGGTGACATCCACCGCCGCCTCTGTCGGGCCATACAGATTGTGCAACCGAGCCCCGGTCAGCTCCCGCAGTCGCTGGGCCGTACCGCCCGGCAGCGCCTCACCCGATGCGAAAACCGCGCGCAAGCAGCGACATTCGGCGGCCATGGGCTCGGCGACGAACACGGCGAGCATCGACGGTACGAAATGCACGGTAGTGACTCGTTCTTCGCCGATGATCTGCGCGAGATACCGCGGATCGCGGTGCCCGCCAGGCTTCGCGAGCACCAGGCGTGCGCCGATCTGCAACGGCCAGAACAACTCCCACACCGACACATCGAAGGTGATCGGAGTCTTCTGCAGAACGACGTCGTCGTGGCGCAGTCCGTACTCCGACTGCATCCAGACGAGGCGGTTCACGATCGCGCCATGAGAGATCGCGACGCCTTTGGGTCGTCCGGTGGAGCCGGAGGTGAACAGGACATACGCGGTATGTCCTGCCCGCAGTCGCCGGGTCCGGTCGGCGTCGGTGAGCGGGGCAGCGTCGAACGCCGCGAGGTCGAGTTCGTCGACGCGCACTTGCCGCGCAAACCCGGCCGGTGAGCCGGCGCCCGAGGTCAGCACGACAACCGGCCGCGCGGTGTCGAGGATGTAGTCGATGCGCCCTCGCGGTTGATCAGGATCGACCGGCACCCACCCGCCACCGGCCACCACCACCGCGTACACGCCGACCAGCAGATCGACGGAACGCGGTATCCCCACGCCTACCAGCGAATCCGGACCCACACCCAGCGAAATCAGATAGCGCGCCAGCCGATTCACCCGACCGGCGAACTCGGCGTAGGTCAGCGTGGTTCCCTCGAACGTCACAGCGGGCGCCCGCGGAGTCCGTGCCGCCTGCGCATCGAACAGCGATGCCAACGTCGCATTGCCATCCATCGCACGGACGGACTTGTCCCACGCCGCGACGAGCAACGCTCGCTCACCGGGATCGAGCAGCTCGACTTCGTCGACTGTCGTTGCCGGATCACGCACGACGGTTTCGAGTACGCGGATGAACCGCTCGATCAGCAACTCGACGGTGTGCTGGTCGAACAGATCTGTCGAGTACTCGACACGACCCGCGTAACCGTCCTCGCCGGAGTTCAGTTCCTCCAGCGCGAAGAACAGGTCGAACCTCGAAGTCCCCGTATCGACCTGCCTCGGGGCCGCATTCAGGAAGTCGAACTCGTGAAACATGTTGTTCTGCAACGCGAACATCACCTGGAACAACGGATGATGCGCGGTCGAGCGCACCGGATTCAGCAGCTCGATCAACCGCTCGAACGGCAGGTCCTGATTCTCGTAGGCGCGCAACGCTTTTCCCCGCACCTGGTCGAGCACATCGGTGAACCGGAGGCGCCGAGCCACATCCACCCGCAGCACCCAGGTATTCGCGAAGAAGCCCACCAGATCGGCTGTTGCCGCATCGGTCCGACCGGCGATCGGACTCCCGATCGAGATGTCTACTCCCGCACCGACCTTGTGCAGCAGAATGGCGAACGCGGACTGTAAGACCATCGAGGCCGTCGCAGTTCGACTCCGGGCCAGTCGCTGCACCGCCAACCTGAGCGCACCCCGGACGACGAACTCGACAACTGCGCCCCGTGAACTCGCGACCTTCGAGGGCGGCCGGTCGAACGGCAACATCAACCGCTCGGGCGCTCCTGCCAGCTCCGTCCGCCAGTATTCGAACTGCCGCGCCGACAGACTCCCGGCATCCGCCGCGTCTCCCAGCAGTTCTCGCTGCCAGACCGCATAGTCGGCGTACTGCACCGGCAACGCCGGCCAATCCGGTTCCCGCCCCGAACATCTGGCCGCATACGCCACCGACAGGTCCCGCGCGAACACGGGCAACGAGCCACCATCGGTCGCGATGTGATGCATCACCACCGCCAGCACGCGTTCATCGCCACCGCTGAACACGCTGACCCGCAACGGAATGTCGACCGACAGATCGAACCGGTATCGCGCGGCGGACCGCACCGCGGCATCGACATCCGCGACCTCGGCCGCCGCGACCGGCACCTCGACGTCCGCGATAGCGAGTACCCGCTGCACCGCGGCACCCTCGACCTCGGCGAACACTGTCCGAAGACTCTCGTGTCTACCCACCACATCCCGGAACGCCGCCTCGAGCGCATCGAGGTCGACGTCCGCGGACAACCGCACGGCCAACGGCACGTTGTAGGTCGCCGACGGCCCATGGAGCCGATACAGGAACCACATCCGCTCCTGAGCGAAGGACAGTGCAACCCGCTCCGGGCGGGTACGCGCGGTCAGCGCCGCACGCACGGGAGTCCCCGCATCGAGGCGAGTCGCCAGCAAAGCCGGTGTCGGCGTATCGAACACCGCCAGGATCGGCACCTCCACACCCATGACCACCCGGATGCGGCCGACCAGGCGCGTGGCCAGCAGAGAATGCCCGCCCAGCTCGAAGAAGTCATCATCGGCCCCGACCCGGCTGACGCCGAGGACTTCAGCGAACAGTTCGGCGAGCGCTCGCTCCGCCGGCGTCACCGGAGCCCGATATCCATTGGCGGAGAGGAGCTCCGGGGCAGGCAGCGCGCGGATGTCCAACTTGCCGTTGAGAGTCAGCGGGAACTCATCGATCACTACCACCGTCGGCACCATGTACTCGGGCAATCGATCCAGCAGATAGCGGCGCAGCGCTGCGGCCGACGACCGAGCACCCGGATTGCTCGCATACCTGGACGGAGCACGTAAAGGTTCGGCGGGCAGATAGACGTCGGTAAGCGGTCGTTCGGTGCCCCCGCGCACGAAAACAGCGTCCATACAGCCTTTTCGAGCCGACCACGTGACTGCCGTCGCGTAGCCGTGCTCGCGGCCGAGGAGGTACAACTCTTCGGGCAGCATCCCCGGCGAATTCATCGGCCGCCCACCGGTTACGCGGGCCGTGGATCGCAGGTCCCGACGAATTCCCTCGTGTGGAATTTCCGTGATGCGCAGCGGATGAACACCATTCGAGGCGATAAGTGAGCGCAGCGCGACCCGATCGGTAAACCCTGCACCCGGCACGTCACCCACCGACACCGCGTCCGTCGGCTCCTTGCGCAGCACGACGTCGTACCGATAGCAGGTCAGCTCATTGACTACGGTCCCGCGTTTCAATTGAATATCGGCAGAACCGATTTCGTCGATGCCTCGCACCAGAGCTGCGAAGTACTCGGGTGCCAGCAGCAGCTCTTCCTCGGCTTGCACGGCCGCCCGAGCCCGGGACCGGATGGACTCCGGATCGGCACCGCCATGCCTGGCCGCCTGCACCGCCGTCGAGAACTCCTCGAGCAGCGCCAGGTTACGAATATCGCCGAGAAAGATCGCCCCACCCGGCGCGAGCAACTCCAGCGCCTGGCCGATCACCCGGCGCAGATAGTTCTCGCTCGGAAAGTACTGGACCACCGAGTTCAGGATGATCGTGTCGAACCGGCTACGCGGTAGTCCCCGCGGATCGTCCGCCGCCCGGGTCTCCAGCATGATTCGTCCGGCAGCACTCCACCGCTGCCGGAGGTTCCGGATGGCCGCCGCGGAAAGGTCTGTGCCCCAGTATTCTTCGCAGTCCGGAGCGAGTTCCGATAGCAGCAGACCGGACCCGACGCCGATCTCCAGGACGCGTCGAGGACTCAGCTCCCGGATACGGGCAACGGTCACGTCCCGCCACTGCCGCATATCCTCGATCGGGATCGGCGCCCCGGTGTAGCTGTCATTCCACCCCGCGAAATCCGCATCCGGTTCGGCCGGGTCGCCCGAATACACTTCGTCGTAGAGCCGATGCCAGTGATCGACCATCTCGGCCTCACTGCCGCCGGAATCGACGGCCCGATCAACGGTGACATATCCGAGCAGCCGAGGACCACCCTCGATACCCTGCCGAGCGGTGACGACTGCGCGAGTCACCGCCGGATGCGCGGACAGCACCGCCTCCACTTCGCCCGGCTCCACCCGAATACCGCGAATCTTTACCTGAAAGTCCGTGCGGCCCAGGTACTCCAACTCGCCACCGGCGGTCCACCGCACCCGATCCCCGGTGCGATACATCCGCTCACCCCCCGCGAACGGATCCGCCACGAACCGTTCCGCCGTGAGATCCACCCGCCCGACATATCCCCGCGCCAACTGCACGCCGGCCAAGTACAGCTCGCCTACCTCGACCGGGTGCAACCGGTCATTCAATACATGAACCCGGGTATTGGATACCGGGACACCGATCGGCACCGACGTCGAATCCGCGGCGCCCACTTCGTGATAGGTGACGTCCACCGCCGCCTCGGTCGGACCGTACAGGTTGTGCAATCGTGCGCCCGTCGCGGAGATCAAGGACTGCGCAACCGCTCCCGGCAACGCCTCGCCTGACGCGAAAACATCACGGAGAGTCCGGCATTCACTCGCCTTGGGCTCCCCGACGAACACGGCAAACATCGACGGGACAAAGTGCGCGACCGTAACCCCCTCCCGCACAATCAGATCAGCCAAATATCTCGCGTCCCGATGCCCACCCGGCTCAGCCACCACGAGCCGAGCACCAACCTGCAACGGCCAGAACAACTCCCACACCGAGACATCGAATGTCACCGGAGTCTTCTGCAGCACCACATCCCCGACCCCCAACCGGTACTCCGCCTGCATCCACGACAACCGATTCACGATCGCCGCGTGCGGCACCGCCACCCCCTTCGGGCGACCGGTCGATCCGGACGTGAACATCACGTAGGCGATATTCGAATCCCGTACCACCCCCAACCGCTCCGCCGCGGACACCGGTTCCCCCGAGAAGCCCGACACATCGACCCGATCGATCTCGATGACTTCGACGCCCGACTCGAATCCCTCGCGGGATGTCGTCAACACACACGTCAGATCCGTCATCTCGACCACGTATCGCGTACGCCCACTTGGATGCTCAGGATCCAACGGCACAAACCCGCCCCCGGCCACCACCACCGCATACATGCCGACCAGCAGATCGACGGACCGCCCCATCCCCACGCCCACCAGCGAATCCGGTCCCACCCCCAGCGAAATCAAATAGCGAGCCAACCGATTCACCTGCCCGGCGAACTCGCCGTACGACAACGACGTCTCCGCGAACGTCACCGCCACCGCCTCCGGAGCCCGCGCCGCCATCGCCTCGAACAACACCCCCAGCGCCGCCCCGCCGTCGACATTCCGCGGTCCCCCGGTCAAAGCCCGCTCAGCAGGATCCGACATGCCGATTCCTTTCCTCCGCTGTCAGCTCGGAAGATCAGCGGGACCCTGATTGCACACCTCGTTCTGCAACCATTCACCCCTACCGGCGGTCGCGGGTGAAGCCCCGAATATCACCGCCCCCGCACGGCAATATCGCGACAGGGATCGGCGGCCCGGCGCATCGGTAACCTGAGTCGAGGGTCGAGGAACACGAGCCGGCCGGACAGTGGGGAAACGATGAACGAGGAATCGGCACGGCGGCCGAAGGGGCTGGGTAAACGTGCGTGGCTGACCACCAAGCTGGTGCGTCGCGTATTGCGCGCGCTCGCCTGGTCGAATTTCGTGCGGGTGACGGTGATCGGCCGCGAGGCGGTGCCGAAGACCGGTCCGGTGATCGTGGCCGGCAACCACATCTCGATGCTGGACGCGGTCTTCCTATGGGGCGCCCTGCGCCGGCGGGCCGTCGCCATCGCCATGGCCGAACTCTGGTCCTGGCCGGTGGTCGGCTGGCTGGTCCGCCGCCTCGGCCAGATTCCGGTGCTGCGCCGCGACAGCGAGTCCGGTCGCTCCGCGCTCACCCAGGCCGAACAGATCCTCCGGCACAACGGCGTCCTGCTCATCTACCCCGAAGGTCGCCTCGTCGCGCCCGGCGAACACGAACCCTACAAACCCGGCGTCGCCAAACTAGCCATGACCACCGGAGTTCCGATCATCCCCGTCGGCACCACCGGCACCGACCGAGTCCTGCCCATGCGCCGCACCCGCGGCACCGGCCCGGCCTTCGACCGCCACCAGCAAGTCACCATCCACTTCGGCGCCCCCATCGACCCCGTCGACTTCGACGATCCCGAAAAACTCCTCGACCACCTCCGCCGCCAGATAGAGAACCTGCGCGTCGTGGATTGATCCGCCGGTCCGACGGTACTCATCGGCACTCCCGATGGTTCGATTACGCCTGGTCATTCCGCCCATCGGCAAGCTCTCCCGACGCCGGGAGCGGGTCGCACCCCGGTAATGTGACATCGGCTACTCTCGGAGCCGCCGTCCGCTCGACCGACTTCGCTTGCGCCCGTTAAGATTCAGGCGTCCTGGTCGGCCTCCGCAGGTCGGCAGGCAGGCACCGCCGAGGCCGGATCCCGAGGTAGAGTCCAGCGCTGATCGGCGCCGGCATGTAACGGTTTCGCCTCGGCGGAAGACGCACTGTGTGGGGATTGGGGCAGCCCGCGCGCCGGTTCGACGCACAGCCGATAAGGGAGTACTAGATAGATGCAGGTCCGATGAAGATTTCCGCACTACGCACCACCGCCGCGGTGCGGACCACCGTGATCGCACTCGCCGCCACGTTGTCCGTGAGCCTGCTCGGCGCCGCCGCCGCTTCGGCCGAGCCGTCGAAGCCGTCGGCCGTCACCTCCATCGACAAGGCTGGGCGGACCTGGCACCTCAAGGTGTACTCGGCCGCGATGAACAGCGAAATCCAGGTCGACGTGCAGCGCCCGGCCGACGAGTCCAAGCCGGCGCCGAACCTCTACATGCTCAACGGCCTCGACGGCGGCATCGGCACCGCCAGCTGGCAGGCCCAGACCAACGCGCTGGAATGGCTGTCCGACAAGTCGGTCAACGTCATCCAGCCGATCGGTGGCCGCGGCAGTTACTACACCGACTGGCTCAAGCCCGACCCGACGCTGGGCACGAACAAGTGGCGGACGTTCTTCACCGAGGAGCTGCCCCCGCTGCTCGACCAGACGCTGCAATCCACCGGGCTCAACGCGCTGACCGGCCTGTCCACCTCCGGCACCTCGGTGCTGCAGCTGGCCGAGGCCAAGCCCGGCCTGTTCAAGACCGTCGCCGCCTACAGCGGATGCGCGCAGATCGCCGACCCGGCGGGTAAGCAGTTCGTGAAGCTCGCCACCGAGACCTGGGCCGGCGGCGACACCAAGAACATGTACGGTCCGGACAACAGCCCGCTGTGGGCCGAGAACGACCCGGTGATCAACGCGGAGAAGCTGCGCGGCACCCTGCTCTACGTCTCCAGCGGCAGCGGCATCCCCGTGCTGGACGACGTCAACTACTACCTCGGCAGCTCGCCCGGCCCGTCCGGCGCGGTCAACCTCGGCCTCGGTGTGATCATCGAGGCGGCGGTCAACGGCTGCACGAACAACCTGAAGAACCGCCTCGACTCGCTGAACATCCCGGCGACCTACCAATTCAACCCCGTCGGCACCCACTACTGGCCGTACTGGGAACAAGCGCTGCACGATTCCTGGCCCCTGCTCGCCCAGGGCATGAACCTGCCGCACTGACAACCCGCTAACGCACACGGGAGGAGTCCAACGGACTCCTCCCGTTTTCGTCTCCCGCCCTCAGCTCGAGTTCACCGCCGCCCACCACGCGACGTCTCTCCCACAACAACCGCACTCACAACTCGTCCGAATCGTCGCGATGTGGTCATAGCTGTTGACGCGCAAGAAGTGTTGCAGGACAACAGGCTCTTGTGTGCTCCGACTTCTTCGCCGCGGCGGCGAGCACCGCCGGGTTCGATCCGGACAACCCGGGCCGAACTTACGACGCGATCCTGCTCGACATCGATCACTCCCCGCGCCACGTCCTGCACCAACCGCACACCGCGTTCTACACGCGAGAAGGCATGCGGGCGCTATCCGCACACCTCGCCCCGCGCGGCACGTTCGCCCTGTGGTCGGACGACGCCCCGGACGATCAATTCCTGGCGATTCTCGAATCCGTTTTCAGCGATGTCGAGGCCGAGGTGGTCCCGTTCGACAACCCGCTGACCCGTGGCCGATCGACCAATACGATCTACCTCGCCAGCCGGTCCTGAACATCAGGAACGGCGCGGAAGAGCATGCAGCACAACCTCACTCAGCTGACCCGCAGCTATGCGCGCCGTCAGGTACGTATGCTCGGGCTGCCGCCGCCGGTCCGTCGGCGAACCCGGATTGAGCAGTCGTAATCCACTGTCCGCGACCGTATCCCACGGAATATGACTATGCCCGAACACCAGCACATCGGTGTCCGGGAAGTCCCGCGCGCACCGCTGCTCGCGTCCCTTGGCCGCCCCGGTCTCGTGCACCACCGCCAACCGCACCCCCGCCAATTCGACCCGGGCAACCTCGGGCAGCCGAGCACGCAGCGCCGGCCCGTCATTGTTGCCGTACACGCCGATCAGGCGTGCACTGCGCGCCTCGAGCCGATCGAGCAGGTCCACCTCGACCCAGTCCCCCGCGTGCACGACCACATCGGCAGCGTCCACCTCACTCCACAACTGCCCCGGCATATCCCGCGCACGCACGGGCACGTGAGTATCGGACATGATCAGCAGCCGCATACCGTCCGGTGTATCACGCGGATTCGACTACGACGGGTCGACGCAGCGGGAGGATATTGATCGGCCACCAGAACCAGCGCCCCGCCAGCGCCGCAATCGTCGGCACGACGAACGACCGAACTATGAGCGTGTCGAGAAAGAGCCCGATACCGACGGTGGTGCCGATCTGCGCGATATTGTGGGCGTAACTCACCAGCATGGCGAACATCGTCACGCCGAACACGAGCCCCGCGGTCGTGACCACCCCACCGGTATTGACCATCGACCGGATGATCCCGGTATTGATGCCCGCCGAGAGCTCTTCTTTGAATCTGCTCACCAGCAGCATGTTGTAATCCGCACCCACGGCAACCAGGAAGATGAACGAGACCGGTGCCACCGACCAGTGCAGCGGATTGCCGATAATGTGTTGCCAGATAAGGACAGTCAGCCCCAGCGCGGACAGATACGACAGCGCCACAGTACTGATGACCGCAACCGCCGCGACGAGACTGCGCAGCAGAATCAGCACCACACAGAACACGAAGGCGAACGCCGCGACCACACTGGTGATGAAGTCTTCGCGGGCGAAGGCTTCGATATTGAGCAGAGTGCCGCCGGGACCGCCGACGCTGACCGTGCTTCCGGCCAGCGACGTACCCTTCATCGCCTGCAACGACACCGGAATGATCTTGGCGCTGAGATCCATCGCCTCCCGGCTGAACCCCTCCATCTGCGGCGTGACCACCATCCGCGTCACCTTGCCATCCGGCGAAAAGAAGAACGGCAGAGCGCTCTTCAACAGCGGACTGTCGAACGCCTGACTCGGCATGAAGAAGAATCCATTGGGATCACCGGTGGTGAAGCCCTGGCTGACCTCGTCCAGGAACTGGGTGATCTCGGAAATCTGTGGGAGCAGGATGGACAGCGTGCCCTGCAACGGCGCGAGCACACTGTTGACCTGCGTGATGAAACTCTGCAGGCCGGCGATCTGCGCCCCGAGTTGCGGAAGCGCTTGCGAGGCGGCACGAACGCCACTCACGAGCCCGTCGACGGTACTGTCCAGTTGATTCACATCATCGAACAACGAGAACCCGGTGACCGCCGCCTGACACGGACGGACATCTTGGCAATTCGGGATCGAATTCACGAATTGTCTGGCCGGCCCGGCAGTATCGCGCAGCGAGTTCAGTTTCTCGACCACCCCGCCGACCGCCGACTGCAACGCGACGGCACTGCCGTTGACCTGATCGAACCCCTGCTCCCCGGTGTCGAGCGCCCGCTGCACCCCCTTGATCGTGAGATTCAACTGGTCGATCCGCCCCGCGAGCGCGGTCAGATCGTCGAGCCGCGGCGTGAGCATGCTCTTCAACTGGGTGAAGCGGTTACCGATGTAGCCCGCCTGGTTGGTCAGCGTGCCCTCCTCCAGCGGAGTGGTCAACGGACGCGTAATCCCCTGCACCGCACTGACTCCTGGCACCTGCAACACAGCGTTGGTCAGCTTCGCGAGCGCGATCAGATCCGCGGGATTGCGCAGATCGTGATCGGATTCGACCAGAAACATGCTGGGCGACATGATGTTCGGCGGCAGATGCCGGTCGGCCGCGGCGATGCCCAGGTTCGCCGGCGAATCGCTCGGCTGGGCGATACGTTCGTTGAAACTGGGCCGGAAGGTCGGCAGCACAAGGATGGCCAGGACCAGCACGGTGAGGCTGGCGGCGAGCACCGGTCCGGGCCAGCGGACCACGGCGGTCGCGATCCGCCGCCACCGCCGCTGCGAGGACTGCGGTCGCGGCTCCAGAAACCCGAGCCGACTGCCGAGCGCCAGCAGCGCCGGTCCCAACGTCAATGCCGCTGCGAGCGTGACGATCACGGCGATCGTGCAGGGCAATCCGGAGGTGCTGAAGATCGCGAGCCGGGTGAGGGACATACAGGCGGTCGCGCCGGCTACGGTCAGCCCCGAGGCCACGATGATGTGCAGAACTCCGTGCAGCGCTGTGTAATACGCCGTTTCCGGATCCTCGCCCGCCCGCCGGGCCTCTTGATATCGACCGAGCAGGAAGATGCCGTAATTCGTGCCCGCACCGAGCACGATCACCGCCAGCAGAGCGGACGCGAAGATCGACACGCCGATTACCTGGTGGTCGCCGAGGTAAGCCACGACGGGCCGCGCCACCGCCAAACCCATTCCGACGGTGAGCAACGGCATCGCCACGGTGATCGGCGAGCGATAGACGCAGAGCAGAACCACACCGACCAGCCCGGCGCAGACGACGATGAGCAGCAACATCGAATCGTTGATCGCGACCAGTTCGTCGTTGACCACCGCGGACGGGCCCGTCAGATGCACAGTGATGCCCGGCGGCGGCGTGGTGTCGGCGATGATGTCCCGCGCCGCCTGCGTCGACTCCATGGCCAGCGCCGTGCCCATGTTCCCGGCCAGGTTGAGCAGCACGTACGACGCCTTGCCGTCGGAACTCTCACTGGCCGGCGAGAAGTTCGGATTGGACCACAGGTCCATCGCCGAGTTGACGTGCTTCTTGTCCTGCGTCAGCCGGTCGAGCAGCGTCGTGTAGTAGCGGTGTGCGTCGTCGCCGAGCGGCGCGTCCCCCTCGAGCAGCACATAGACGAAGTTGTTCGTGCCCGCCCCGCCGAAGGAGTTGCCCATCTTGACGATGGCCTGCACCGACGAGGCTTCGTCCGGCAGGAAGGATTTGGCGTGCCCGTTGACCACGGTCTCCAGTTGGGGGACAAAGAGATTCAGCCCACCGGCGAGCAGCAGCCACACCGTGATGATCGGCAGCGAGAACAGGTAGAGCAGTCGCGCCATCAGCGGACGCCCCGGCGCACGCCGGGCGCGCGTCCGGTCGAACGGCACCGAGAGTTCGCCGCGCATCCGGGCGAGCACCTCACGGGTACGGATCGAGGCCCGCGCCATCCGCTCGTTCACGACACCGGCACCGAGCAGTTGACCGCCGCGAACCGGCCGTTCGACATCTGCGCGGCGCGCGGCTTGCCGTCGATGAGAATCCGGCACGAGACCTGGTCGGCGTCCGACTGCGCGACGACGCCGGTCGACAGGGTCAGCCGGTGGGTGCGCAGCGAGGTCCGCCATGGCAGGTCGGCCGAGACGTCCTTCACGTTGCCCTGCTCGTCCAGGTACGACAGTCGCACCGGTGTCCCGCTCGGCCCGTCGATCTCGTAGTCGACGACCTTCTCGGCCGGCCGCCCGAGCACCGGGGGTGCGCTCGAATGCCCGATCGCCAGGTCCGGGATCTCGCTCAATCGCAACCGGGCGATGAATATCGCGGTCGCACCCAGAACCAGGAATACGACGCCGTATATCCAGGCACTCTTCATGACTTCTCCGCTATCTGTTTCGTCGCCAGCGGTAAATTGCCGTGACGCACGGTAACAGACACAATTGCGATTAAGCAATATGGCATAAGCCATATCGCAGACAAGCCTCTGAACAGGCTATTTGCCGCCGAGCTCGGCCGGTCAGCGCTGCAAACTCAACCCACCGGGCACGCGCCCGCCGGCACCGTCATCCGCGCCCGAGGGCAGGGCGTCCACCGCCTGCCCGCTCGCGGACGTCTCCCGATCCCCCTCCCCCGCAATGATTTCCGCGGGCAGATGCAACCGCGCGACGATCCCGCTGACCGGCGACGCGTTCAACTCGACCTGGATGCCGAGCCGGCGCGCCAGCCGCCCGACCACGTAGTGCCCGAGATACCGGGTCGGCGCGACGACGAAGTCCTGCTCGCCGCGCAGCCGGGCGTTGGCCTGAGCCAGCTTGTCCGCAGGCATGCCGATGCCGTGATCGACCACCGCGAGCAGATATCCGGTCGGCAGCATCCGGCCGTAGATCTCCACCTCGAGCTCCGGCGGGGAGAAGGCGAGTCCGTTCTCGATCAGCTCGGCGAGCATGTGCGCGAGCGCGGTGACCACACCGCCGACGATCGCGACCTCGTCTATTCGGTGCACGACCACCAGGTGATAGTCGTCCACCTCGGACAGGCCCGCCCGGATCACGTCGGAGAGTGCGATCGGCTCGGCCCAGCGGCGCGGACTGGACTCGCCGACGAGCACCAGCAGGTTCTCCGCGTTGCGGCGCATGCGGGTGGCGAGATGGTCGAGTTCGAACAGGTTGGCCAGGCCCTTCGGGTCGAGCTCCGCGCGCTCGAACTCGCTGATCAAGCCGAGCTGGCGGCGAACCAGGTTCTGGTTGCGGCGCGCGAGATTGCCCAGCGACTCGACGGTGTTGCGCCGGACCTGCGCCTGCTCCGAGGCCAAGCTGAACGCGGTGCCCTGCACGCCGTCCAATGCCGCTGCCAGAGCGGCGATCTCGGCGCTGGCGCCGGCCGCGGCCCGGACCGGCTCGGGTGGGGGCGGCTGCGATTCGTCGGAGGCGTGCCAGGCCGCGATGATGCCGGGCAGCCGGCGATCCGCGACGTCGTCGGCGTCACCGGCCAGCAGGACGAGCGGGCGGACGATCGCCCGTACGCTGACGAAAACCATTACTACCTCTGTGATTACGGCGATCAGCGCCGCGAGCAGGACGCTGCCGAGGATGAACGCGGCATGCTTGCGCAACACCTCCGCGCGCTGGCGCACGTCGTCGCCGATCACCTGCTGCACCCGGCGCTGCTCATCGATGACCGCGGTCATCTGGGCCCACCAGGTCACCGGATCCACCGGACGCACCAGCGGCCCGGCGTAGGAGGCGATCGCGATCTGTTCCGATTCCGTTGCCTTGGTGGCGTTTTCGCTGCGCAGCGCGGCGTCGAGCAGGCGCTGCTGGCGGGCCGTGGCATCGCGTGCGAACGCCGCGAGACCGGCCGTCTTGGCGGCGCGGATCTCCTGGAATTGCCCGTACTCGTCGGCCCGGAATTCGTCGGCGGCGAAGACGCCGTTGAGGAAGCCGCGCTCCTTGGCGGTCTGCTCCTTCGTGTCCCCCAGCGCGTACAGTGCCCGCAGCCCGTGCCGGACCTGCGCGTCCCGCGCCGAATCGAGCCCGAGCGTAAGCCGATTCAGCACGGTGATGCCGTCGGTATAGAACTGGAAGGCCACCTGCCTGCTGATCTGGCGGCCGTCGATCTGCCAGCGCGTGGTCGCCAGTGTCGCGAATCTGTCCAGCGCCGTGCGTAATTCGGCCGCGCCCGGCGTATCGCCGATATCCGCCCCGAGCGCGTTCAACGCGCGATCCGTGTGCACCCGCTGATCGGCCACCGGCCGCTCCAGCCGAGCATCGCCACCGAGCAGCCCGTTGCTCAGCCCACGTTCGCGCTGCACCTCCTGCACCAGGTCCTGCACCGCCAGCGCCAGCGAAACCCCGTCCACGGTCTCACCACTCTGCCGATACGACCCGACTTCCCGGACCACGATCACTCCGAGCAGCACGGATACCAACACCAGGGAAAGGATCAGAATCCGGCTCAGCTGTCCCCGAATAGTGCGCGGCCGTACCATCCTGCTGCCCGCACTCGTGGGTCCATCGCCGAGTCCGGTGACGACTTCCGCCCTACCACCGAGAATTTCCGAACGTTGAGGCAAACGCACAACCTGCTCCTCTGATCGACACCGCGATCGCCCCACACCGAGCACACGGAAAGTCAGCAGCAGCCTCCGCCCACCCCCACCCCCTGTCAACGCAAAAACAGGACAAACAGGGCACTCGTTACATTTCTAAACACGCTGGTAATCAACCATTTCCGAGACGTCGCCCACCGCACAGCAAGCAACCCCCGGCTGTGAGCCGAATAAGCGCAGCGTTGGTGTGAGGATGTAGTCGAAAGTGTCCCCCATGCCCACTCCTCTCGTCCGGGCGTGATGAGGCGGTAGGCGCGAAACGTGTTGGAACCATATGAATCCCAGCGCCCCCTGTGCCGCGCGGCGCAATCCCCACATCGGCGTGTGCCGATCCGGCATAGGGTGCAGAGATGACGAGCAACCCGTTCTTCGAGCGCAGCCCGCTGCCCTACCAGTTGCCCCCGTTCGCCGAGATCGACGAACAGCACTATGTGCCCGCGTTCGAACGCGGCATGGCCGAGCAACTGGCCGAGGTCGCCGCCATCACCGCCGTCGACGGCGAGCCGACGTTCGCCGACACCATCGTCGCGCTCGAACGCTCGGGCGCGTTGCTCACCCGGGTGTCGAACGTCTTCTTCAACATCGCGTCCTCGGATTTCAGCCCGGGTACCGACGCGATCGAGGCGCAGATGTCGCCGAAGCTGGCCGCGCACCGCGACGCGATCCACCTCGATCCCGCGCTGTTCGCCAGGATCGAGTCGCTGTATCGACGCCGCGCCGAGCTGAATCTGGATGCCGAGGAACTACGGCTGATCGAGCAGTACCACCTCCGGTTCGTCCGGGCGGGCGCCGGGCTGGACGCCGAGGGCCAGGCCCGGTTGCGCGAACTCAATGCGGAAATCGCGGCGGCGACAACCGAGTTCGGACAGCACAATGTGGCGGCCAGGAACGCCGCGACGGTGGTGCTGGACAGCGCGGACGAGCTGGCCGGACTCAGCGCCGCGTCGGTGACCGCCGCCGCCGAGAACGCCCGGTCGATGGGACGCGAAGGCGCGTGGGCGTTGAGTTTGCAGAACGTCTCCAACCAGCCGGTTCTGGCGGAACTCGCGAACCGCGACGTCCGCCGCCGCGTGATGGAGGCCTCGTTGGCACGCGGGTTCACCGAGGACATCGACAACGGCCGCCTCGCCGTCCGGATCGCCGCCCTGCGCGCCGAACGCGCCGCGCTGCTCGGCTATTCGGACCACGCGGCCTACGCGGTGGCCGACCAGACCGCGCAGACCCCCGAGACAGTGGAGGAGATGCTCGGCCGCCTGGTCCCGCCCGCGGTGGCCAACGCGGAACGTGAGGCAACCGAGTTGGCCGCGGCGATGCAGGGCGAACTCCGCTCCTGGGACTGGCAATTCTGGTCGCAACGGGTGCGCGCCGAACGCTTCTCGATCGACGCCGACGCACTGCGTCCTTACTTCGAACTCGAGCGGGTACTGCGCGACGGCGTGTTCTACGCCGCGGAACTGGTCTACGGCATCACCCTCCGCGAGCGTGACGACCTGGTCGGCTACCACCCTGAGGTCCGGATCTTCGAGGTGTTCGACGCGGACGGCAGCGCGCTCGGCCTGTTCCTCGGCGACTTCTTCGCCCGACCGTCCAAGCACGGCGGCGCCTGGATGAACGAACTGGTCCTGCAGTCCGAGCTGCTGGAAACGCTTCCGGTGGTGGTGAACAACCTCAATATCGTGAAGCCGCCCGCCGGCGAACCGGCCCTGCTGACCTGGGACAACGTCCGGACCCTCTTCCACGAGTTCGGCCACGCGCTGCACGGACTGTTCTCCGGCGTGCGCTACCCGTTCTTTTCCGGCACCGAGGTGCCCCGCGACTTCGTCGAGTTCCCCTCGCAGGTCAACGAGATGTGGATGTCGCACCCGCAGGTGCTGGCCAACTATGCCCGCCACATCGGCACCGGCGAGCAGATGCCGGCCGAGCTGATCGAGCGGATGACCGACGCCGAACGGTTCGGCGAGGGCTTCCGCACCGTCGAATACCTCGGTGCGGCACTGCTGGACTGGGCCTGGCACCGGGTGCCCGGAGCCGAGGCGCTGGCCGGCGCGGACGCCGCGACGTTCGAGGAGGAGGCGCTGCGCAAGGCGGGTCTCGCGATCGAGGCGATCCCGCCGCGCTACCGGACGGGCTACTTCGCGCACATCTTCGCGGGCGGATACGCCGCCGGTTACTACTCCTACATCTGGAGCGAGGTACTGGACGCGGACACCGTCGACTGGTTCGACGACGGCGCCGCGTCGATCCGCGAGAAGGGCACGATCTTCCGCCGCGAACTGCTCTCCCGCGGCGGCTCGGTGGACCCGATGGTCGCCTTCGAATCCTTCCGCGGCCGCGCACCCGAGATCGAGCCGCTGCTGACCAGACGCGGACTTATCGGCTGACGCTGGTCCAGGAGTGGCACGACGGTGGCGACCTCCATCAAACGCCAGGCGAATTCTACTGCGGCGTAGCCTGTTTGGAAACGCCCGCCTCGGGAATCTCGCGGAAGACCCGGCCGGCCGGTTCGGGGAGTTCGATCCAGAGGAGTCATGCTCGTGTCACGAACCGCACTCGTCTTCGCCGCCGCATCCGCCGCCGCGCTACTCGGAACGCCCTCCGCCACAGCCGATGCGGCGCCGACGGTCGGCGGTGGTTCCGGGATCCTGGTCGACTCCCGGGTCGGGTGCACTCTGACCACCATCGGCCGGGACAACGCGCAGCGGCTGGTCGGATTGACCGCGGGCCACTGCGGAGCGCCCGGCTCGACCGTGGTGATGGAAGGCGATCCGGCCGGTGCGGCGGTGGGCCGGTTCGCCTACACCGACCACACCCTGGACTACGCGGTCATCGAATTCGACGAGCGGCGAGTGACTCCGGTGAATCACGTCGGCGGCACCACCATCACCGAGCTGGGCGGGCCCGCGCAGTTCCCGGCGATCGTGTGCAAGCGCGGCAGCACCAGCGGGACCAGCTGCGGCGTGGTTTGGGGCGATGTGCGCGCGACCGCCACCGAGACCTGGACCCAGATGTGCGTGATGAAGGGCGATTCCGGCGCGCCGGTGGTGATCGGCAGCACGCTGGTGGGCATGGTCAACGCCTATCTCGGTGTCGGCTGCTTCGGTCCGGAGGTCGGCACCAACATCAGCACCATCATGAACGACCTGAACGCCCGCGGCGAGATCGGTGCCGGGTACCGCCCCCTGTGATGTCTACGCGAGGAATCGCGCCATCTGCGGGACCGCCTCCACGACATGATGAGCGTAGATTCCCTCGCCGATCCCGACGAAGTACCAACACTGCGGCGTGCGAACGAGTTTGCCCATCGCCAGCCCGGTGTGCGGGCCGCCGCTCAGCAGGTAGCGGGTGATCTCGGCGCCGGACGTGGTGTCGAGCAGGCGATAGTACGCATTGTCGATCTGCGCGAAACTCTGTCCCGAGTACGAGGTCACGAGGAACATCACCGTCGTCACCTCCGGCGCCAAGCGCGCCAGATCGACGGTGATCACCTCGTTGTCGCCGGCGCCGTCCCCCGTTGGACTGTCACCGCTGTGCGCGACCGATCCGTCGCGGGAGACCAGCTGTTCGTGGTAGACCGCGTCGAACAGCACGTCGCCGGCGAAAAGCAAAGCCGCCGAGTTCAAGTCGACCCGGCTGCCAGGGACGACGGTGCCGTCGACGTCGACCCACAGGCTCTGGTCGGACGGATCCCAGCCCAGCGAGACCGCGACGTGCTCGGGCAGGGTGCCGTCGGGATTCTGCAGCGGAAAGGACAACCGTGTCCCCTTTCTCAGGGGCGACCACGGTATCCAGCTACCGCAACGCCTATCGAACTCGAAACATGCTCGGGCTCAGCCTAGGTCGTGCCGACCAGTCCGATCCAGCCCGTTACCGGCCGCGTACCCGTGCCCGGCGGATTCAATCGTCCGCTTCGCCTCGGATTCAGAATCGTCGTGCACCCGCGAACGGCATGGACGACAGCGGCGCCAGTTCGACTCCGGTGCTTTCGGTTCCGGCGTGGATGACGGCGCCGTTGCCCGCGTAGAGGCCGGAGTGGCCGCCGCCGTAGAACGAGACGAGGTCGCCGACGCGCAGTTCGCTCTGCGCCACCGGCAGGCCTGCGGCGAGTTGTTCGCCGCTGGTGCGCGGCACGTCACGGCCCGCCCGGCGGTAGGCCCACTGCACCAATCCGGAGCAGTCGAAGGCATCGGGCCCGGCCGCGCCGGAGCCGTACGGGGCGCCGAGTTTGGCGCGTGCGGCGTCGAACGCGCGCTCACCGACCGAATTCTGTATATCGGAATTGTCCGGAACAGTAACCTCGCCGGGAATTTCCACACTTCCGCTGTCCGGCAGCCCGGGCGGGCGGGCCGGGGCCGGCGCGGCGGACAGCAGAAGGGAGCTCGTCGCCGCGGTCGCCACGACCAGAATCGTCATCAAGCGGTACGTTATGCCCTGCTCAGAGCCATGGTGCCGAACTTCATCGATGGATGCCATGCTGCGTTCCTCCGACCTCCGTCGGTCCGGTGCGAAACAGCTCACCGAACCTTGAATGGATTTCGAGAACACCAGGTGTTTGTGATTCCATCGGATCCGCAAGCCATGCTCCGGCACATTCCGCCGAACAGCAAGCGCGACACGCGACCTATAACGAAATAATCACCGAACGAATTTCTATGCAATCACACGCAAATCTCTAAGCGATCTCCGCCGTCCGTCCTGGTAGACGGAATACTGTCGGCCATGGCAACCCCCGATTTCATCCGAACCATCCGGGCCGACGCGGGCAGGCAGCTGCTCTGGCTGCCGGGCGTGAGCGCCGTTGTCTTCGACGACGAGGGCAGGCTGCTGCTCGGGCGGCGCGCGGACAGCGGCAAGTGGGCGATCACCGCCGGGATGCCCGAGCCTGGGGAGCAGCCCGCGGCGTGCGCGGTGCGAGAGGTGT
The DNA here is from genome assembly GCF_042871115.1 of Nocardia sp. NPDC006044. Lineage (NCBI taxonomy): Bacteria > Bacillati > Actinomycetota > Actinomycetes > Mycobacteriales > Nocardiaceae > Nocardia > Nocardia sp. NPDC006044. The sequence goes on along the minus strand of NZ_JBIAID010000001.1, from coordinate 284,622 downwards.
TCGAGGAGACCGCGGTTCGCTGTGTCGCCGAGCGCATCGTGCTGGTCCGGGCCATGCCGGCGCACACCTACCCGAACGGCGACATCTGCCAGTTCATGGACATCACCCTCCGCTGCCGGGCGGTGGGCGGTTCGGCCAGAGTGAACGACGACGAATCGCTGGAGGTGGCGTGGTTCGAGTTGTCCGCGCTGCCGGACCTGCCCGCGCACGACCTGCTGCGGCTCGACTGCGCGCTGTCCGATGAGCCGGCTTGGTTCGAGCCCGCGCCCTGAACACTTGTGGGACGGGAAGTTACGGCTGTTCGCAGGCCGTGACGGATCCGCGCGATCCCTGTCCCTTGATGGTGCAGGTGTTCTTCCCCGCGCTGCCGTCGACCAGATTGTTGTTGACGTCGATGGTGATCAGGTCGTCGTCGTTGCCGCCGAAGATGCTGCCGTTGTTGGCGATCGCGGTGATGGTGTCCTTGCCGGAGCCGGCATTGGGGTCGGCGCCGCTGGCGAAGTCGCTGCCGTCGCCGAGCACCACGGAGTCGGCCGTGCCGACGGTGCCCACGTCGATCCGGTCGTCGCCGTTACCGCCGATCACGGTGGCGGCGCGGGAGTTTCCGTCCTTGTTGAGCGAGGCCGCCGACAGCACGTCGTTGCCGTCACCGCCGAAAACGCTGGCACCGAGGTACATATCGCCGGCCTTGATGGTGTCGTTGCCGTCGTCGCCCCACAGCGCGGCGCCCGAGCCGCCGAGCTTGCCGCCGGTAATGGTGTCGTCGCCGGGTCCGCCGTGCACCCAGCCGCCGGTCATCTCGTCCACCGTGATGGTGTCGGCGCCCGCGTCGGGGATCGGCGCGAAGGCGTCGCCGTAGATGTCGGCCGCGCCGACGGTCCGGTGGATCGCGATCGTGTCCCGGCCGCCACCGCCGAACACGGCGTCCGGCGCGTCCGGCGCGGTGGCGCTCGGCGGGCGTTCGCCCTGGCTGACCGTGTCGATGGTGATGCTGTCGTCGCCCTCGTCGCCGGACACCCGGCCGCCGTGCGCGCCGGCGGTGGTTTCCGGCTTGGCCGGGTCGGACTGGAAGAGGTAGCCGAGGCTGCCGACCTTGATCACGTCGTTGCCCGGACCGCCGACGACCGCGCCGTGCCTGCCGACATTGCCGCCGGGGCCTTTCGGGATGGCCGCGTCACAGGCGGCCGGGCGGTCCTGCCCGCCGACCGTGATCTCGTCGTCGCCCGGCCCGCCGTCGAGGACGCCGCCGTTGACGTCGTTGGCGCCGATGCCCGCCGCCGGACAGATGAACCGGCCGACGTTGCGCGCCGTGATCTTGTCCCGGCCCGCACCACCCAGCACCACCGCGCCCTCGAGCACGTCGCCTTCGATCACAATCGTGTCGTCGCCGTCCCCCGCGTCGATGACCGATTTGTCGCCGAGATTGTCGGTGCAGGTGATGGTGTCGTTGCCCGGCGTCACCGCGCCCGTGCAACCCGCGGGCAACCCGTCCGCCCTGGCCGGCCCGGCCACCAGCACCATTCCTGCCAGCAACGCCGAAACCCCCAGCATCGAACGTGCACCGCGCGCTCGAACCACCACAGTTCATCCCTCCGTCTCACCGACATTGCCCGGCCACCATCACCGCCATTCCGTATTCGGACCCGCGCGGCCTCCGGATCGGCCGTGCGTGCAATTCGGGTCACGCGAAAGGAGGAGAGGTCGGGCAATTCCGCGGCGGGTCCTGGAATGGCTGCGACAGGACCACGCGGGTGACAACTGAGCGATCGATGCGTTGTCGTTCAGCGAGAGGAGTATTCGGCGATATCGAACAGGCCGGGCGTCACTCCACCGGATCGGTCTCGTAGACGGGGATGCCCCTGGCGTCCAGCATCTGGATGAGGCCGACGAACTGATCGCGATCTCCGACGACCTCCGGAACGTATTCGTTGATCTCGGCGTGGGTGATGTACTTCTGCTCGTGGCCTAGGGCGATCAGTTCCTTGATTCCAGCGTGGGGCATACGGTGATCTCCAGGTCTCAGGTAGCCGTACTGCGGTCGGCCCAGGGACGCCAACGCTATCAGCGCCGCACAGGTGATCGCTGAAATATCGACGGAATCATAGGCTTTCGGCCATTGCGTGCCATCGCGCGCGATCGATTCGCAAGTGCTCCGGCAACCCGCCGGTTCACGCGCGGTGTCCGCCGCGGCAGACACGGCATGCGATGTCCATTCAGCTCGGCGGCTGCCGGTCCGCGATTCGGTACGATTTCCCTTCATCTCCGCTCGTCCAGCACCGAGAACATCGAGTTTCCAGGGTGAATTTCCGAGAACCAGAGTTGTTCGACCCGAGGGAGAATCAAGTGCGACGAGTTGGCGTGTTGCTCATCGTTATCGGAATCGGGGCGAGCTGGCCGGCGGCCGGTGCGGAACCGCCGATACCGGCCCCGGCTCGTCAACTGCTGTATCCCGAGAGCAGTTTCTATCCTCGGCTGATCCGGCTCGAACACAATGGCGCGGCCAACGGGACCATCGTGGCGAGCGTCAATACCCTGGACCAAACCGGCGCGATCATGGCAAGCGTCGACGGCGGCAAGACCTTTCAGCAGCGCGGCACGATTATCGATTCGCTGTCGAAGCGGAGCAATCAGCTGTGTTGTTCGGCGCTGTTCGAACTGCCGTCGGCGGTCGGCACCATGCCCGCGGGCACGCTGCTCTGGGCCGACACGGTGTTCTCCGATGTGCTCGATGTCGTACTGCGGCACGTCGAACAACGACTATGGGCCAGCCGGGATCAAGGCGCGCACTGGGAATTCGTGTCCAGCATCGCGACATCGAACAGCCTGTTCAGCTTCACCGACTGGGGGCCGCGCCTGCCCAGCGCGTGGGAACCGAGCCTGTCGATGTCGGCGGACGGGCAACTCGTCGCCTTCTATTCCGACGAGACCGACAGCCGTGACCACAGCCAGAAATTGGTGCAGGTCCGCTCCCCCGACGGCGTGCACTGGGTGAACGCGACCGACACCGTGGTCAGCGACGTGCAATACGTCCGGCCGGGCATGGCCAATGCCATCCGATTGCCGGACGGTTCCTACTTCCTGAGTTACGAGATCTGCAACACCGACAAGGTGCACCAGTGTCTGGCCTATTTCCGCAGATCGACGGACGGCTGGAACTACGGCGATCCGCGCTTCCTCGGCACGATGGTGCGCACCGGCGCCGACGGCGGCTACACCCAGCACGCGCCCTATCCGGCCTGGAGTCCCGGGCCCGGGCCGAACGGCACCATTCTGCTGTCCGGTCAGATGGTGTCGAGCGTGGACGGCACGGTGACGCCGGGCACCGGGCGGACCATTGTGGCCAATGACGCTCTCGGCGAGGGTAATTGGTATGAAATGGCCGCGCCGATCGTCATCGACGGCGTCACCGACGCGCCCTGCAAGAACTACAGTTCCGCGCTGCTGCCCGCGCCGGACGGCAAGTCGGTCATCGAGGCCGCGACCGATCTCGACCGCAATGGGGTGTGCCGCGCCTATTACGCGTCCGGGCAGTTGACCGGCCCACCCCCGCCGCCCGCACCCGCGGCGAAGTAGCGATCTATTTGGCGATAGTGAAGCTGGTGCCGTCCTGCGCGATCGGCCCCGGGTGCAGCTCGCCGTTCGTCGCGCCGATCGAATAGCTCACCGGTTTGAACGCGGACAACGGCTTTCCGTCGACCTTCACATTGGTGAATACGACCGGGCTGAATCCCGGCAGGGCGCTGTTGAGCTGACCCTCGACGATGACCTCCGCGGTCTGCGCCGGCGCGTCGGATTGCGCGACAGTGGTCCGCGTCCAATTCTGCGTCACATTCGCCACCGTCATGGTGTAGGCGTGCCCGTCGAAGGTGACCGAGGCCTGCATCTTGTCGCCGGGCGCCGAGGTCACGTCCGGATAGATCACCGGATTCGCCGGGTATGCCTCCCACAGCGCCATCCGATACGTCTGCTGCGCACACATCGCCGCGCCGGGCGCCGAACCGGTGCCGACGGCCGCGCACGCACCGGAGGCGGCGTGACCCATATCCTTGTTCACGCCCTCGGCGGCCCGGATCGCATTGCGGAACCACGCGGGATTGTTGGCCACCGTCGCGCTGGCCAGATTCACGATCGCCAGGCCGGGCAGCGAGGCCAGCGCGCCCGCCGCGCTCACGCAGATCGCCTCGGAACCGGTCTGCATCAACGGCAACGCCTGCTTGCCATTGACCAGCGTCCCGTTCAAGCCGACCCACGGCACGACCCGCTGAATTACGCCGGTATCGGAGCAGGCGACCTCGGGCTCGACCCATTCCGCGGAAATACTCTTGAAATTGCCGGTGACGACATAGCCCGCCCAGTTCGTGCCGCGAATGCGCGGCGGCGTCGCCTCCGATTTCTCGCCCTGCGCCTCCGTTTTCGCGTTCGACGGCGCCTTCGGCACCGGAGTTACGTCGGCGGTTGCCGAAGACGGTGAAACCAGCACTGCCACGATCGCCCCCACCACCGACGCGGCGAGACGGCTTCGAATTCGCGTCCGACCCGGGGTAGTCATCATGAACAGGGACAATAGCTGAAAAGCAGCACTGCCGCGCTGTGCCGCGCGGCAGTGTTTCCGCAGGTGATGGCTTGTTTCACGCGCGGCCGGGCGCGGCTGACCTGCACCACTTGAAGATCATCCAACCCGGCGTGTCGCCGTGTCTCCATCCGCCTGCCGTGCCGCGACACGCCGGATGTACGCGTTTTCGTGACCGCACTGGATCGGCGGCCCGCCAACTCCACCGCACCCATGACAATTGCGCACGGGCCGCTGTTCGGACCCGAGCCACGCCACGGGTCGTACCCGTATGCGGCAATTGTATTCATTTGCCGGACACTCCGGAGCGGCTGCGCGCCAATAGTCGTTACTAGTGATTTGCTGAATTGGCACTACCGGCTTGGAGATTCACCCGTGGATACGAAAGGACCGAATCGACGATGCGGTACTTCATTCCTACCCTCGCGGCAGCCGCCTGTGCCCTGTTCTGTTTCGCCGCTCCGGCGCACGCCGTCGCCACCGACTGCGCTGCTCCCGACGCGCCGCCGATCTGCGCGACGCCGTCCAGCAGCTGGAAAACCCAGCCCGCCGGTTCCGTGCTATCGATGCCGCGCGCCGCGGTCAAGGCGCTGGCGATGACGCTGGTACCGCCGCATCATTTCTGGGCGTTCGACAACATCATCACCCGCGAAAGCGGTTGGAATGTCTTCGCCGTCAATCCGGAAAGCGGCGCCTATGGTCTCGGCCAAGCCCTGCCGCCGGAAAAGATGGGCACGCACGGCGCCGACTGGCCGTTCAATCCGGTCACGCAGATCCGCTGGACCTACGACTATATGAACAAGCGCTACGGCAGCCCGATCGGCGCCTGGGACTTCTGGCAGGCGCACCACTGGTACTGACCAGGTCAATCGTGTAATACCCGCTCGCGCAACGAGTTCAGGGTCTTGGACAGAATCCGCGAGACCTGCATCTGGGAGATGCCGAGGTGCTCGGCGATCTGGGTTTGCCGCTTGTCCTCGAAGAACCGCATGAACACCACCGCGCGCTCGCGTTCGGGTAATTCGGCGAGCAATTGCTTTACCGCGAGGGCGTTCTCGATCGCCTGATAGTCCGGTACTTCGACGTTGAGCGCGTCCAGCAGCGCGGCGCCGGCGCTCGGGCCTTCGGACGCCGCGTCGATCGATGAGGTCCGATAACCGTTGTGCGCGATCATCGCCTCGGTGACGTCGGCGAGGTCGACACCGAGCTCGGCGGCGATCTCGCTCGGTCGCGGCATCCGGCCGAGCCGTTGGAAAAGCACGTCGACCGCATCCACCACGCTGAGCTGAATATCCTTGAGCCGCCGAGGTACTCGTACCGCCCAGGCGTGGTCGCGGAAATGGCGGCGAACCTCGCCCATGATGGTCGGCACCGCGAAGGCGACGAAAGACGCGCCATAGGCGGGGTCATAACGGCCGACCGCGGCCACCAGGCCGACCCTGGCGGTCTGCAACAGGTCTTCGAAGTTCTCGCCGCGGCCCGCGTACCTGCGCGCGATGTGCTCGGCCAGCGGCAGGGACCGGGTGATCAGATCCAGACGCAAGGCCGTCCGGCGCGGGTCGTTCTCGGCCATCGCGGCGAGCTCTGCGAACAGCGGTTCCAGAGTCGTGTAGTCCTCGGTGCCGCGATAGGTGCGGGGCACGCGAGCGCGGGTGAGGGTCGACGTTTCGGTCACGGTGCTGCCTCGAATCCAGCTGAAGTCGACGACAGTCGCCGGATCCACACATCCATGGGCTCGAACCGGCTGCGTCATCGCGGCCGGAACCAGCGTTCGAATCGGCCGTTCTTCGAGTACACGCCCTCGGTCGCGCCATGTCAACACTGTAGGCCTACGTCATCTATCTACGTTGATATCAACTTGACCGTCATACGCGCGCGACCAGATCCACAACGGGTCCGGGCAGGGCCCGCATCATCTGGTAGGCGAGTCGCACCTCGAAGCCCGAGGACACCAGGCCGCGGTTGTGCGCGACGGCGGCGACCACCGACTTGGCAACGACGTCGGGATCGTGGCTGTAGCCGAAGGCCTTGCCGATCCAGTCCTGTTCGGCGATCGCGCTGCCGCGCAACCGACTTCGGGTATGGATACCGGTGTTGATCACACCGGGACAGATCACGCTCACACCGACCCGGTGCGCCGCCCAATCAGCGCGCAGGCAGCGCGACAGCATGATCACCGCGGACTTGGAGGCGCAGTACGTCGCCATCCGCCGGTTCGGCAGATAGCCTGCACCGGAAGCGATATTGACCACGTGCCCGTGTCTGCGCGCCACCATGCCCGCGCCGAAAATGTGGCAGCAGTTGACGACTCCGTCGAGGTTGATCGAACGTAGCCAGGCCCAGTCGTCGAGGGTGGTCTCGAGGAACGGGCCGCCCACGCCGACTCCGGCGTTGTTGACCAGGATGTCCACCGGTCCGATGTGGTCGGCGAGTTCGGCGACCGCCGCCGGGTCGGCCACATCGCAGTGGAAGGCCGAGCCGCGGCAGGCGGTCGCGGTGTCCTTCGCGGCGGACTCGTCTATGTCGACAGCGACGACGCTGGCACCGAGCGAGGCGTATCGGAGCGCGGTCGCCGCACCGATTCCCCGGCCCGCGCCGGTGATCACGACGACCGCGCCACGCGGGTCGATCCGCGTCATGACCGCGTCTCCGCCGGCGGTATCTCCCTGCGCCTGGCGATCATTCGCAGTCCGTCGCGCGGCCGCAGCGTCAATGTCGCCTCCGGAGCCACCGGATGCCCCGGCACCAGGTCGAAGACGAACTTCTGACTCATGATCGCGGTGATCAGCACCGACTCCATCACCGCGAAACTCGAGCCGATGCAGATCCGCTTACCGCCGCCGAACGGCAGGTACGCCGAGCGCGCCCGGTCACGCCCCGCACCGGGCAGGAAGCGCGCGGGATCGAATTCCTCGGGATTGGGCCACCAGCGCTCGTCGTGGTGGATGTGATGGGTCGGGATGATGACGGTGGTCCCTTTGCGAATGTGGTGGCCGTCGATCACGTCGTCCTCGATCGCCACCCGCGGAATCGCCCACGCCGGTGAGAAATAGCGCATCGCCTCCTGGAAACATGCTGCGGTCCAAGGCAATCGAGGCAGATCCGCCGCCGTCGGCCGCCTACCTTCCAGGACGGTGTCGACTTCGGCGAGCAAACGCGTTCTGGCGTCCGGGTTCAAGGCGAGCAGGTACCACATCCACGACAGCGCGTTGGCCGTTGTTTCGTGTCCGGCGAGCATGAAGGTGATCGCCTCGTTGCGCACCCGGCGCACCGGCAGGCCCCCCTCGTCGTCGGCGGCGTTCAGCAGGTGGTTGAGCAGATCCGGGCTATCCGTCGGATGCGCCCGCCGCTCGTTGACCACGTCCCACACCTCCTTGTCCAGGATCTGCGCGACGCGCTGAATCCGCCGGAACGGGGGCGGCAACGGAACGGGCGTCAGCGCCACCGCGGCGACCGCCCGCCAGACCCGCTTCGGCGGCGCGGCCACGATGAACAGGCGTTCCAGCCGCTCGGCGAAGCGCAACCCGTCGGTGACCAAATGCGACATGCCCACCGCGATACGCCCGAACTGCTGCCCGAACAGGGCGTTGCCGACGACGTTCAGCGTGAGTTCGACCATCGCACCGACCATGTCGAACTCCACCCGGCCGGGCTGCGCGTCGATCCCGGCGACGGTGGCCTCGATCGGCGCGATCATCAGATCGATCAGTCCGTGCAGGTGCCGCTTGGCGAACATCGGGGTGAGCATCGTGCGATGGCGCTGCCACGATTCGTCCTCGTCGGTGAACAGGCTGACCCCGAGCAGCGCGCGCAGCAGCTCGTATTCGAACGACTTGTGGTACTTGAGCCGGCCGGCGTGCAGCACGTGATCCACATAGCCGGGATTGGTGAACGCGACGAAACGCCTTGTCCCGGCGCGGAATCGAAGGATGTCGTGCCCCTTCGTCCGGCCGACCATCCCGCCCTCGTAGTCCAGGCCGATGGTCAGCGCTTCGATGGTCGCGACCAGAGTGCTGGTGCGCCCGGTGGGTTTCGGCCGCGGGCCGCGATCGTAGGTGATGGTTGCCATCGAGTCTCCTGTTCGAAGCAGACGACGAGCGAACCGAGGCTGCACCCCATTTTGGTGTCGCATGACACCATTGTCCGCGCGTGCCACCAGTTTGTGGGCGGCGGCCGCCGTTGTCAACAAGGAAACGTGGTACGAGCGGGAAGGGCTCGCTCTACGCTGAATCCGTGCGCCGGCTACTCCCGCTCTTGCTGTTATCCCTTGCCGCGTGCGGCGCCGAACCGGCCGCGGCCCCGCCGCCACCCACGACGACCACCGCCGCCTACGTCCGTACGCCGCTGGACTGCGCCAAGCTGACGGTGACCCCACTGACCGTGGAACCCGGCATCGGCTACATCTTCGGTACACACGCGGAGTGGCTGCCCAAGGGGCAGTACATCCGTATCCGAGTGGCAATCACCAACACCGACACCACTTTTCACACCACCCGGCCCGCCGACTATCAGCTGGACGACGCCGCCGATCACCCGCATCAGACCAGCGTCGACGCGATGGAGATCAAGCGCCAGCCGAACGAACTGGAAATCGGTGCCGGGAACCGGGTGGAAGTGGACCTCTGGTACGACATTCCGGTCGACACCGCGCCGAAACTGCTGCGCGACACCACCTGTACCACCACCATCCCGCTCCCCTAGCCACCGAGCGGAACGGGATCGCGCCTCGCGTCCCGTGCGCGTCAGGGAGTGGTGATGCCGGACCAGAGATCGCAGTGGTGGGTTCGGGTCAGGTCGGTGGTGGTGGTCTTCTCCGGTTGGAGGACCAGCGCTTGGTCCCCGGTGTGGCGGGGCCAGTCGGGCAGGCCACGCGAGTTCGGGTCGCCGGTGCGGACGAAAGCGGCCCAGTAGCGGATCATCCGGTCGGACAGTTCTTTTTGCGCCGGGGACGCGGGCCGCGGGGTCTGATCGAGGTCGAACAGGTAAGGCAGTTCGAAAGCGTGCGCGGCACCGAGCGGGAACGGGAGCGGGTTCGGCAAGCCGAGGATGTCCAGCGGTGCGGCGTTCTCGTCGGCGAATTCGTAGGAGTAGACCGGGGCGGTGCGGACCAGCGATTTCGCCATGCCCGCGGCGGGGCAGACGAAGATGTGGTCGGTCATCACCGCCGCCAAGGCCAGCGATGGCTGCGGGTAGTCCGCCAGCGGGTATTGCGCCGCCACGGCATCGGCGTGCGGCCCGAACATCTTCAGCTGCTCGGGATATTGCTCGGCGGTAATCGGCTGCCTGACCACGAAATTGGTGAACTCGTCGCGGTTCGCGCCGATCAGCACCGGCACCTTCGCGGCCTTGCCGCCGCGGAAGGCGGCAATCGGATTCTCCGGCAGCAAGGGCTGCCCGAAGATCGGTCCGGGCAGACCGACGCCGGCCTCGCCGGTGTACTGCAACATCTTCTCGGTCAGCTTCGCGGCGGGCAGCGCGCGCAGGCACTGCGCGGCCGCGGCGTCGGTGCCCGGACAACCGAGCGCCGCCGCGTACTCCTCGCTCCGTGCGACCGCGTTCTGCCGATCGACCTGCAATTCACACGGCCCGCTCTCCAGAATCGCGCCCTGGAACAACCTTTCGGACCCGGGCGAGACCAGGTGATCGCACACCGACATCGCGCCCGCGGACTCACCGGCGATGGTCACCTTGGCCGGATCGCCGCCGAACGCGGCGATGTTGTCGTGCACCCAGCGCAGCGCCGCCTGCTGATCCATCAGCCCGAAATTGCCCACCTGCCCGTCCGCGTGCGCGACCGCCGGATGCCCGAGGAACCCCAGCGCGCCGAGCCGATAGTTGATCGTCACCACCAGCATGTCGCCGGCCTGCACCAATTGCGAAGGGTTGTACGTGTTCCCGGCCCCCGCGGCGAACGCGCCACCATGGATCCACACCATCACCGGGCGCCGCTGCGGGGCGGTGCCCTTCGGGGTCCACACGTTCAAGAACAGGCAGTCCTCGCTACCGGCCAGCCCACCGGGAGCCCCGGATTGCAGGCACTGCTCCCCCGGTTTGGTCGCGTCCCGCTCCTGCGACCAGGGCGCGGGCGCCACCGGCGGCTTCCACCGCAACTCCCCCGTCGGCGCGGCCGCGTACGGAATCCCGGAGAACGAGCGGGTATTTCCGGTCAACTTCCCCCGCACCGGTCCCGACTGCGTCCGCACCACCACCGGGTCGTTCGACGGCGTCCCGCTGTCGTCGCCGCACGCTGTCACCGCGCCGAACGCCGCCACCGCCGCGACGACCAGCACCCCGGCCCGCGATGCGCGTGCACGCCACCAGGACTTGTCGGACTTCATCGCGGAGCCTCTCTGTCTGGTGCAGGCGGTCAGCGCTCGTCCGGCGCCCCCTGGTCGGCGGGCTTCGCGCCGATGAGCTCGCTGAACGTCTGCACGACTTGATCGTGGTATTCGCGGATCAGGGTCTCGATCATGTCGGATTCGGGGAGTTCGATCTCGGTTTTCGACTCCCATAGTTCCAGGAGCCGACGGCAGAGGACCACATGACCGGCGGGTTCCACCGGATCGTAAAAGGCTTGGCCTGCTTCGGGAATGGAAATCAGCATCTCGCCGACCGTATTGAACAGGCTCAGGTACCCCGGCTTGCCGAGCGCGGCGAAGACGCAGCGCAGCAGATGCAGCTCGGCGGCCATGATGTCGGCCAGCTCGGATTTCTCGGCGCCGATCAGCGATTCGAGGCGGCCGAGCGCGTGCACGGCGCGCGACATGTCGTAGCGGTGGGGTTCGGCGGCGATCGCGTGCAGGGCCCGCATGACCAGCATGTGATCGACGTCGATGATGTCGGCGAAGATCTCGGCGGCGCGGTCCGGCACCCGATGGGCGAAGCGGAACAGGAAACGCCAGGTGTCGATGCCGCCGTAGAGCTGGATGTCGCGCACCAGATAGCCGAGTCCGCGCCGCGCCTCGACGAAGCCCAGCGCGGCGAGCCGGCCGAGGGCGCTGTTGGCGGTCGGCGTGCTGACGCCGAACTCGGCGGACACCTGGCGCACCGACGGCAGCAGCTCACCGGGCTGATAGAGGCCCGCCGCGACGCGATAGGCGAGCTGCTCGGTGATGTCGTCGACGACCGTCGGTCTTGTCGTGGTCACCGTCGGATCGCTCGAGCCCCCGGTCGACGGTCGGCGCAGACCTGCGCCTGCTCGTAGCGGTAGTCGTCGAGCGGGAACCTGCGGTTGCCGCGCCTGGCCTCGAAGAAGCCGGACGGCCGCAGATAGGTGCTGTCGCCCTGGGAGTTCCGATAGTAGGTCGGCACGTGCGCGTTGAGCTCGTTGAAGTAGAACCGCACCGCCTCGGCCCGCTGGAGAGTGCGCGCGTGGTAGGCGTCGTGCGCGTCCTGACGCACCTCTACGACGACCGCGTTGCGGCGCAGGCCCTCCTTGATCGCCCGCACGGCGTGGTCGGCGGTCATCTCGATGAACGCGTGCCAGCCGCTGCCGGTCCACGAGTACGGGCCGACCAGGGTCCACCGGTTCGGCAGGCCCGGCACCGAAACGCTCTGGTAGGCCTGCATTCCGTGCTCGGTGTAGAACTTACCGAGGTCGAATCCGTTGCGCCCCACGATGGTTCCCGGCCGATAGGTCTCCGGGTCGGAGAACACCTCGTAACCCGTTGCGAGCACGATCATGTCGAACCTGTGCTCGACACCGTCACGGGTCTTGATGCCGCGCGCGGTGATCTTCTCGATCGGTTCGGTGGTCAGGGTGACGTTGTCCCGGTTGAATGCCCTCAGGTATCCGTTGGACATGGTCGGGCGCTTGGCGACGACGCCGAAGTCCGGCGCGAGTTGCTCCCGGGTGGCCGGGTCGTCGACGATCCGGTTCAGGTAGCGGCGATAGGCGGCGATGGTCCACCGGTCGAAGGCGGTCACGGCCGGGCGCACCACGCCCATCGGCGCGGCGACCGCGGCCCGCAACACCAGGTCGGCGACCACCAGCACACCGCCGTGCACCACCGCCTGCAATCCGGGTACGCCCAGTAGTCGCTTGCCCACCGGAGGCATGGCGAAGTCGGGCTTGGGCAGCGACCACACCGGGGTGCGCTGGAAGACACCTAGCTCGGCGACCTCGGGCGCGATGGACGGAATGATCTGCACCGCACTGGCGCCCGTGCCGATGATGCCGACCTTCTTGCCGGTGTGGTCGTAGTCGTGGTCCCAGTCGGACGGGCGCTGGATCTTGCCCTTGAACGACTTCCAGCCCGCGATGCCCGGATCCTCCCTGGGCCGGACGAACGCGCCGACCGCGCTGATCAGGAACCGCGTGGTGATGATCGTGCCGTCGGCGGTGTGCAGCTTCCAGTAGTTGCTGGTGTCGTCCCACTCCTCGCGCAGCACGTTCGTGTGGAACCGCAGGTGCGGGTAGAGGCCGAACTTGCGGGCCACGTCCATGTGGTACCGCTTCACCTCCGCGCCATAGGGGAAAACCCGGCTCCACTCGGAGTTGCGGGCGAACGAGTACTGGTAGGCGATGGCCGGAATGTCCACGCCCAGACCGGGATAGGTGTTCTCCTGCCAGCTGCCGCCGACCTCGTCGGCCCGCTCGATGATGACGAAGTCGCGGACGCCGGCCTGCTTCAGTTTCACGCCGGCCGCGAGTCCGCCCGGCCCGGCGCCGATCACGGCGACCTGATGATCGGGGGTGCTGACCTCGTCCGGCGACGGGGCGGAAAGGTTCACGGGCGTAGTCTTTCTCGTAGCTGGGTGGGTTCGGTGCGGAACGGGATCCGATCGGCGAGGCGATCGAGGCGATCGAGAAGTCCGTATTCGTCTATGGCGGTGCGGATATCGGGTTTCGCCGCGGCGGCCATCACCGCACGCACCGTGCCGGGGAACCAGCGTGCGAGCGGGTAGGAGATCCGGGACTCGAGCCGGATCGGCTCGACCGCGACGTTGCGGCGAATGGCGCGCACGATGAGCCGGCCCGCCTTGTCCGGGTGCATGCCCAGCCGCGCTTGACCTTTCAGCATCGTCTGGCGCGCGGCCGAGGACTGCTGCTCGTCCAGCACGGCCGACAGCCGCGCGGTGGCCGAGAGATTGGTGGCGATCAGGCCGGGACAGATCGCGGTGACCCCGATCCGGTGCGTCGCCAGTTCGGCCCGCAGACACTCGCTGAAGTGCTTCACCGCGTACTTGCCGATGCTGTAGGGCGCCGTGTACGGCGCGGCGGCGAACGCCGCCATGGACGCGACGTTGACCAGATGCCCGCCGCGGCCGCGCTCCACCATCTGCGCGCCGAAGATGCGGCAGCCGTGGATCATTGCCATCAGGTTGATGTCGATGATGCGGCGCAGATCCGCCGGCGGCACGTCGAGGAACGGGCCACCGACCAGGATGCCCGCGTTGTTGACCACCACGTCGGGCACGCCGTAATCGCCGCGGACCTGCCTGCCGAACTCCTCCAGCGCGGCGGTGTCGGCGACGTCGAGTCGATGCGCCGCGGCCAGACCGCCGAGCCCGCGGATCTCCGCGACCGCGTCCTGCGCGGCGTCGAGATCGATATCGGCGACAATGACTTCCGCGCCGACCGCCGCGAGCGCTGTGGCGGTGCCGCGCCCGATGCCACTGCCCGCGCCGGTGACCACCGCGATGCCGGGATGGAAGGGTTTCATGTTCGTCCTCGATTCGACGGAAGGCTCAGGCGGCGCGAGCGCGGCGGGCGAACCGGCGGCGGGCCGGAACACGGTGTACCGCACCGTTGACGGTTCGCTGGTTGAACGCGCCGATCTCGTCGATCGCCTGCCTGGCGTCCGGCAGCAGGTCGGCGGCGGCCTGGAAGACGTGAATCGCCTTGTCCCAGATCTGCATCGTGCAGGGCACGCCGGCTTCGGCGCAGCGTTGGGCGAGCGCCTCGGCGTCCGGGAGCAGCACCTCGGTGGAACCGACCTGGATGAAAACCGGTGGCAGGCCGGTGAAATCGTGATTCACCGGGCTCAGTTGCGGGTCGAGCGCGCCGTCCACCCACATGCCCAGCCGGGCCGGCAAGGCCAGTGCGGCCGAGCTGAGCATCGGATCGAGCCGATCGTTGGGATGTGCGTCGCGGCGGGATCGGTCGTAATCGGCCCACGGCGCGATCGCCACGATCGCGGCGGGCATCGGCAGGCCACGCTCGCGGACCGTCAGCGCCAGGCCGAAAGTCAGTCCGCCACCGGCGGAATCGCCGGCGAAGATGACGCGTTCGGCCGGAAAGCCCTGCGCGAGCAGCCATTCGTAGGATTCGACGCAGTCCTGGATGGTGTCGGCCAGCCGCGCCTTCGGCAGTTGCCGATAGTCGACGTTGAACACCGGCATGCCGCTGGCCCGGCCGATCCGCGCGACCAGGCGACGATGCGAGTTCAGGCCGCACGCCACCAGCCCGCCGCCGTGGAAGTAGAGGATGGCGCTGTCGTTGACCTCCGTCGGATTCGGCGCATCCCGATGCCACACCCACTCGGCCCGGAAGTGCTCGAAAAGCATTGACCGCGTGCGGGTTCCGCGCGGCGGGAGCAACGGCGCGGCCAGCGGATCGAGCAGATTGCTGACGTGGAAATTGCGCGCGTCGCGGAACGGGAGCCCCCGACTCGCCAGGGCCACGATGACGTTCATCCCCATCCGCAAGGTCGCGTAGGACAGGGGGTGCGCGATGCGGAGCGCGAGGCTCGCACGGCGCGGCAGCTCGATCGTCACCGTCGAAGCAGGGGGCCGGGCCAGTGCCGGTGGCGTCGTCGGCATATGCGTCTCCTTCTTCCCGGCGGCATTGCCGTTGTCGGCGCTGTGTAACACAGTGTAGATTGTCTGAGACAGTAGCACGAGCCAGCGCTCAGCGGAACCGAGGTAAGAGATGGCCGAGTTCAACGACAAACTGGTGATCGTGACCGGCGCGGGTAGCGGCATCGGCCGCGCGACCGCCGTTCGATTCGCGAAAGCCGGTGCGCGCGTGGTCGTCAGCGATGTCAACAAGGACACCGCCCACGCCACCGCCGAGGCGATCGGCAAGCACGCCTACGCCTACACGGTCGACGTCTCAGACGATGCCGCGATGGCATCCTTCGCCGCCGAGGTGCACGAGGCGCACGGGCACCCGTCGGTGCTGGTCAACAACGCCGGCTACACCACGGCCGGACCGTTCCTCGGGCACAGCGTCGCGGACTGGGACCGGATCATGGGCGTGAACTTCTGGGGCGTGGTGCACGGCTGCCGCCTCTTCGGACGGCAGATGCTGGACGCGGGTCACGGCGGACGGATCCTCAACGTGACCTCCCCGGCGGCGGTGCTGCCGATTCCGCTCAGCACCGCGTACTGCACGAGCAAGGCCGCCGCGCAGATGCTCACCGAATGCCTGCGCCTGGAATTCGCCGGCACCGGCATCGGTGTCACGGCGGTGCTGCCCGCGTTCATCAACACCGGGTTCTACCCGAACGCGCGGCTCGTCGGGCTCGACGAAGCGCAGGGTATTCGCGGCCGGAACATCTCGGTGCTCGCCGCCGGGCTGGTGGCGCGCAGCCCGGAAACGGTAGCGCGCAACATCGTTCGCATCGCCGGGCGCAACCCCGCGATCGCGCCGACCCCGTTCGAGGCGCGGGTCGCCTGCGCGGCGAGCCGCGTCTCCCCGGCCGGCGCGCGCCTCGCCGCCCGGTTCATGGACATCGAGGGACTGCTCGACACGGCCGAGCGATTCGTCCCCGACGCGCTTCTGCGCCGCCTCGACGCCGCCGCCGCCCGCGCGGTAGCGGCCCGCGACTAGCGCGAAGCGCTGCCGGTGGACGGGCGGTGCCGCCACGCGTCGCAGACCGCCGGGTCGGCGCCGGGACGGTCCGCGCCGTTGCGGGCACAGCCCCTGGCGTTGTAGCCGTCCCGGTCGAACCCGGACCGGTCATAGCCCCATCGGTCGTAGCCGAAGCGGTTGTACCCGGACCGGTCGTAGCCGGAGACGTCGAAGCCGTCCGCCCCGTAAGGATCACCGTCGAGGCCACCGCCGGAGCGATGGAGGGAACCGCCGTCCGGCCCGGTGTCGAGGGTGCCGTCTGGATTGACACAGCCGACGTCGGCCGGGAGCCCGCACGGGACGGCAGAGGCCGCCGGGATGATCACCGCCGCCGGAGCCAGCGCCACCGTCGCGGCGACCGCGGTCCGCACCAAGGCCCGCCGGGTCCGACCGGAAAGCACACTGTTCATCCATCGACCTCTTGTCCGCCGGGAACGCACACGTCGCGTTCGAATTCGCGAAAACCCTTCCCGCCGGAAGCGTTTCCGGTCGCGACTGGGTTTCTAATGCATTGGCTCGCAGTAGTTTTCGGTCTGCGGGCCGTACGTGTCGAAAATATCCGAAACGAATCTGTTTCCGCCTCAGGGGAATCCCCCATTTCGCCATCCGCCACTGGACGTACTCTTCCCGGTGAATCGCACGGCCAGCACATCGTTCTACCCTCCGTCCGCCATTGCGACCGATCGGTCGGACTTATTGCGATAGGATGATCCACATGACGAACAGGCACCCTGCCGACGGGCGCCGAGCGCGCGGTGACCGATCCAGAACGGCGGTGCTCGACGCGGTGGTCTCGATGGCCTCCGTCGCCGGACTCGGCGCGCTGAGCATGGGTCAGGTCGCCGCCGAGGCGGGCGTGAGCAAGTCCGGCCTGTTCTCGCTCTGGCGGGACAAGGAAGAGCTGCAGCTGGCGGCCATCGAACGCGCTCGCGCGCAGTGGGCCGAACGGGTGGTCGCGCCCGCGCTCAAAGCCCCGGCCGGCGTGCCCCAGCTGTGGGCGCTGCACGAATCACGCCTGGCGTTCTACACCGACCTGGTGCTGCCCGGCGGTTGTTTCTTCGTCGCCATCCAGCACGAGTTCGACGACCAGCCCGGCGCGGTGCACGACCGGCTCGTCGTCTTGGCCACCGAGTGGGACGCGTTCGTCCACTCCATCATTCGCACCGCGCTCGACACCGGGCAGCTGCGGCCGGACACCGATCCCGGCGTCCTCGCCTTCGAACTCGACGCACTCGGCTACGCCGCGATCAGCCGCGCCCGGCTGCTCGCGCACGACGCCACGTTCGCCCAGGCACGGGCCGCCATGCTCGGCCGGCTGCGGGCCTACAGCACCGATCCGTCGATCCTGCCCGAATCCTGACACCGGAACTCCGGCCGCCAGGCGTTCCCGCGGACACTCGGATAGCCGCCCGATCGACACGCCAGGGCCAGGGCGTATGTTCGAGGGACAGTTTCCCTGCCGCGAACCGGCAGAAGGGGTGGTGCGAGGGTGCAGGCCGAGCCAGCGAGACCCGCCGATCGGGGTCCCGCCATAGCGCCGGATTCGACCAGGCTGCATACGTTTTCGACCGGTACACCGCCGGGTCTGCGCTGCGTGGGTCAGGTCGATCTCGGCACGCACGATGCCTGGGAAACCGCACTCGCCGAACTACCCGCGGCTCCGGACATCCATTTGGAGTTGTCCGAGCTCACCTTCATCGACACGCACGGCACCCTGATACTGCTGGAAGCCACGAATCAGGCGGCGAAGGGACGCAGGCTCGTGCTGCACAACCCGCCCGTGACGCTGGTCCGCATCCTGGAGCTGTTCTGGCCGTCGCTCCCGACAATCGAGGTAGACCGCGCATGACCGTCACCACCGCCGGATCGCACCCCGCCGATCCCTTCGCGCACCCGGCGCTGTTCTACAGCAACACCGAGGAGTACCTGGCGGGCACCGTCGGGTTCATTCGAAAAGGCCTGGCCAACGACGAACCGGTCGCGGTCGCGGTCCCCGGACCCAACCTGGAACTGATTCGCGACGAACTCGGCGCCGACGCCGGCGCGGTCCGGCTGATGGACATGACCGTCGAAGGCCGCAATCCCGGTCGCATCATTCCGGGCGTACTGCGCGCGTTCGCCGACGCCTACCCGACCGGCCGCGTGCGGATCATCGGCGAACCGATCTGGGCCGGCCGGTCCGCGGCGGAGTACCCGGCGTGCGTCCAGCACGAGGCGCTGATCAATGCGGCGTTCACCGGTCGCGCGGTCACCATCCTGTGCCCGTACGACACCGAACGCCTCGACCCGACCGTGCTGGTCGACGCGCACGCCACGCATCCGACCCTGATCGACAGCAACGGCGAACGACCGAGCGACGCCTACGATCCCGATCGCATAGTCGCCTCGTACAACAAGCCGCTCGCGCCCCCGCCGGCGATCGCGCAGGTGATCGCCTTCGATGCCGCCTCGCTCACCGAGACCAGGCACCGGGCCGGTGAATTCGCCACGCGGGCGGGCATGCTCGACGACCGCGTCATCGATCTGGAATTGGTCATCGCCGAAACCATCACCAATTCGGTGGTGCACGGCGGCGGCAGCGGAACGCTGGCGCTCTGGATCGAGGGCAGGCAGCTACGCGCGCAGGTCCGCGACGCCGGAAACATCACCGATCCGCTCGCGGGGCGCCTGCCCCCGAAACCGTTCCAATTCGGCGGCCGCGGACTGCTTTTGGTGAACCACCTCTGCGACCTGGTGCGCATCCACACCGGCGTGCACGGCACCACCATCCAGATGGATCTGCGCCTGGCCTGAGCGGCCGAAGCCGGGCGCGGCGCCCGCCGGGCCTGCGCCCGGAGATCGAATACCTGGACCACAAAGACACCGTGGCCGACATGCTCGCCATGTTCCCCGGCGCCGGCCCCGAGGTGCTGCCCGACGGCGAAGGCTGGGCACTGGAATGGATCCGGCTGACCACCCACTGCGGCACCCATATGGACGCGCCCTACCACTACGCCTCCACCATGGACAACGGACGGCGCGCGATCACCATCGACGAGGTGCCGCTGGAATGGTGTTTCCAGCCCGGCGTGAAACTGGACTTCCGCGACCTGCCCGACGGCTACGTGGTGACGCCCGACGACGTGGACGCCGAACTCGCGCGGATCGGGCACACGCTCAGTCCGCTGGAGATCGTCATCATCAACACCAGCGCGGGCGTCCGGTACGGCGAGGACGACTACCTCACCCGCGGCTGCGGCATGGGCCGGGACGCGACATTGCACCTACTCCGGCAAGGCATTCGGGTCACCGGCACCGACGCGTGGAGCTGGGACGCGCCGTTCGGCTACACCGCGCGCCGGTTCGCCGAGACCGGGGACGGCTCGATCATCTGGGAGGGCCACAAGGCGGGACGCGAGATCGGCTACTGCCACCTGGAGAAGCTGCACAACCTGGAAGCATTGCCCGCCAACGGTTTCCGGATCTCCTGCTTCCCGCACAAGATCCACGCCGCGTCCGCGGGCTGGACCAGGGCGGTGGCGATCATCGAGGACTGACCTCGGGAAAAGCGTTCTGGGCTCGGCTCTCCGCCATCAACCGCTCCAGCAGGCCCGCGGCGTACTCGATCCGCGCGTCTTCCAGTTCCGGCCTCGGATAGGTGGAACGGAAGATCGCCTCGCCGTCGAACATGTGCACCACCGAGGTCGCCAGCAGGCGGGCCACGTCGGCAGGCAGGGCGGGGGCGAGCGCCGCGACCGCGACCCGCTCGACATCGTCGAGCAGCGCGGTGGCGACCGGGGCGAGCCTGGTCCGCAGCTCCGGCTCGGTGCGCGCGGCGACCAGCAGTTCGAACCAGACGGTGTTGGTCTCCTGCCGGATCTGGTTGCGGGCCCGATGCAGGATATGGGTCATATTCAGTGGCTCACCGGTGTTTTCGCGGGCACGGATGTTCTCGAACGCGAGCATGTGCCTGCGGCCGACCTCCTCGGCGGCGGCCACCACCAGATCGGTCCGCGAGTCGAAGTGCCGGAAGATGCCGCCCTTGGATACGCCGGCCCGGCGGCTGATCTCGCCGAGCGAGGCATTGTGATAGCCGACCTCGGCGATCGCCTCGATGGTGGCCTCGACGAGCTTGCCGATGGTGGCGGCGCGGCGCTCAGCTTGGGTTCGGCGCGGTGCTCGATTTCGGCGCGGTGGCGCGCTCACCGCGCCTGGGACCGGAGAAAACGTCCGGTGCGGCCGGTGCCGAGGATCGGCGCGGGCGCGCCGTCGCCGAAGACGTACCGGCCGCCGATGAAGACGGCCGAGACCGCCCCGTCATTGCGATTCACCATGCGAGACAGGTTGTCATACTGGGCGACGGGGCTCTCGGCGTAGGCGTCCAGCGAGTCATCCAGGTGCGCCGGATCGATGATCACCAGGTCCGCGCGATCGCCCTCGCGCAGGTGCCCGGCGTCGATGCCGTACCAGTCGGCCAGCTCGCCGGTGAGCCGATGCACCGCGCGCTCCAGCGAGATGAACGGCTGCCCGGACCGCTCGGCATCGTGCACCCGGCGCAGGAAGCGCAGCCCGAAGTTGTAGAAAGCCATGTTCCGCAGGTGCGCGCCCGCGTCCGAAAAGCCCAGCTGCACTCCGGGATCCGCGCCGAGCCTGGTCAGGAACTTCGGCCGATGATTGGAAATCGTGGTGCGCCAGCGCAGTTTGGTGCCGTGCGCGACCACCAGATCGAGGAACGCGTCCACCGGATGCACGCCGCCACGATCCAGGCCGACCTGTCCGAACGTCTTGCCGATCACCGAATCGTCCGGGCAGGCCACGATTTCGGCGTCGAAGAAGTCGCGGTGCCAGACCCGCAGCCCGAACTTGGTGTCGTAGTCCTTGCGGAACTGCCGCCGATAAGTCTCGTCCTGCATCAGGGCGTCGCGCTCGACCCGGTCGGCGAGGTGCAACGCCGCGGCGCCGGAACCGAACTCCTCGAAGATCACCAGGTCGATGCCGTCGGCGTACACCTCGAACGGCACCGGCAGGTGCTGCCAGCGGAAGTCGCCGCCGAGCGCGTTCAGCACCCGCGCGATCGGGCCCATGATGTAGACCAGCGCCGGGTTGGCCTTGATGTCGGCGGCCGAGAGCAGCGTGGTCTTCAGGCGCTTGCGGAAGATGCCCAGGCTGCTCAGCGTCATCGCGGCTATGCTGCGCACCGAGGCGATGTCCGGACCCGCCTGCAACACCCGGCGCCGCCGGCGCAGAATGGCGTTGAGCCGCCGCCGTTCCCTGGCCTTGGCATAGGTCGACGGCAGGGTGCGTGAGCGGCAGGTGTCGCCGTCGAGTTTGTCGAAAAGCAGTTGCTGCTGCGACATTCCGACGAAGCCCGCGTCCAGCGCCTCGGTCAGCGCCGTTTCCATCGCCGCCTGCTCGGCCGCGGTGGGCCGGACCTCCTTGCGGGTGGCCCGATCGAGCCCCATCTGCGCCGTGCGGATATCCGAATGACCGAGCATGGCAGCGATATTCGGGCCGAGCGGCAGCTCCTCCAGCGCCGCGATGTACTCCCGCGCCGAGCGCCAGGTCTTGGTCTCCTCGATGGTCTCGATGACGTGCCTGCGCGGGATCGCCTCGACCCGGCCGAACAGATCGCCCGCGTCGGTCGGCCCGACATGCACGGTCGAGAGCGAGCACGAGCCGAGCAGCACCGTGGTGATGCCATGGCGCACCGACTCGGCGAGCGCGGGCGTCTTCAGCACCTCGATGTCGTAGTGCGTGTGGATATCGACCATGCCGGGGACCACCCATTTACCCGCGGCGTCGATGACGTTCGGGCAGCCGGTCTCGTCGAGCGGCTGTGCCGATACCGCGACGACCCGATCGCCGCGCAGTCCGAGGTGGCGGGTCGCGGAGGCGGAACCGGTGCCGTCGAACCAGCGGCCGGCCCTGATGATCGTGTCGTAGCTCACTCATACATTGCAACCGATCGGTTGCTAACCGTCAAGGACGAGTTCGCCCGACCGCCTCCCTCAGCTAACGATTCGGCGTGCCGTGCGGCCGACTCGGTGGCGCACGGACCCGTCACGGGACACACTTGACGGCGTGAATCGCATGCCATACGGCCCGATCGCCGACAACCGGGCGGGGCGACGGTGACCGCCCTCGCTCGCGGCGAGAACCGGCCCGCGCCCGCCGACCGGATGACGGTCACCGTCACCTGCTCGGCCGGAGTCGATGTCTCCGCGCTGCTGCTCGGCGCGGACGGCCGCGTCCGGACCGACGCCGACTTCGTGTTCTTCAACCAGCCGGTCGGTCCCGGCGTCACCTACCGGCACGGCAGCGGCCGCGGCGACATGGTCGACGTGCAGACCAGCGCGCTGCCCGCGGATGTGGACAAGGTCGTGGTCACCGCCAGCCTCGACGGCAGCGGACCACCGACCTTCGCCGCCGCGGGCACGCTGCTCGCGACGATCGGATCCGATTCGGGGGCACTGACTTTCCCGATGGCCGGGCTCACCACCGAAACCGCCGTGGTGTGCGTGGAGATCTACCGCCGCGGCGGCGCCTGGAAGGTCCGCGCGGTCGGGCAGGGTTACGACAACGGGCTGGCCGGTATCGCCACGGCATTCGGCGTGAACATCGACGACGAGCCCGCCGCGCCGGCACCACCCCCGAATCCGCCTGTTGCCCCGCCGGTTCCGGCGCCGAACTACCCGCCGCCCACGCCGAACTACCCGCCCGCGCCGAACTACCCGCCCCCGTCGGCGTATCAACCAGCCCCCGCTTACTCAGCGCCCGCACCTCAGCAAGGAGCACTGCCGATGCAGAGCGATCTGTTCAACCCCAGCCACGCCGAAGTCAACGGCGTCGGCATCCAGAAGCAGGGCGGCAAGATGGTCAAGGTCGCCGTCAACGGCGAGGTCATGGCCAGGGCCGGTTCGATGGTCGCCTACCAGGGCGACATGCAGTTCAAGGCGCTCGGTTCCGGCGGCATCGGCCGCGCGATCACCCAGCGGCTCACCGGCGAGGGCGTGCCGCTGATGAACGTCTCCGGCCGCGGCGACCTGTTCCTCGCCGACAGCGCCGCCGACGTGCACCTCATCGACCTCGACGGCAGCGACGGCCTCACCATCAACGGTTCCAACGTGCTCGCGTTCGATACCAGCCTGTCCTACCGGGTCGCCCGGGTGCAGGGCGCGGCCGGGGTCGCCAGCAATGCCGGATTGTTCAACTGCGTGTTCACCGGGCGCGGCCGGATCGCCATTACCACGCACGGCTCGCCGGTGGTGTTGCAGGTCGATCAGCCGACCTACGCCGACCCGCAGGCCGCGGTGGCCTGGTCGTCGAGCCTGCAAACCGGGATCAAGCGCAACGACTCCTTCGGCCTCGGCCGGCTCATCGGCCGCAGCACCGGCGAGGGTCTCACGCTGGCCTTTTCCGGGCGCGGCTTCGTCATCGTGCAGCCCTCGGAGTTGCCGCCCGGCGGACTCATCGGCGGCACCGGCGGCGGCCAGCAGGCCGGGCAGAGCGGCGGCGCGCTGGGCGGCCTTTTCGGTTGAGGCAACTGTTCGGATTGTGAAACATCTGCGCGCCGCGATTGACCCGGCGCGCAAGGTCCGCGATGATCGCTACCACCTCGGATCCTCCAGTTTCTTGCGACGAGGTACTCCTATCACTCTGGCATTTCGGCACGCAGCGTGGCGGCAAGGCGAAGAGAGGCCTGAAATTTGATGAGCAGCAAGCGTTTTAGAAATTGGTCGGCAAGGTTCGCGGTACTCGCCGGAGTCGCGACCGCCGGATTCGCAATGACGGCAACCGCACAGGCCGAACCGCTATGGCCCGGCGGACCGGACATTCCCGGCGTGCCCGCGATCATTCAGCCGCCGCCGCCCGCGCCGGTGTACGCACCGTGCACCGCGCCGAAGACGCGCGCCTGCATGCGGCTGTCGACCAAGGAAATGTGGCTGATGGAGGACGGCAAGACCGTCTACGGCCCGAAGCCGATCGAGATCGGCAGGCCGGGATACGAATCGCATGTCGGTGTCTTCGACGTCGACTTCAAGCGTGAACATTTCTGGAGCACAATGCACAATGCGCCGATGGAATGGGCCGTCTTCTTCGACGGCGATATCGCCACGCACATCGGCCCGCTGGATTCGAACTCGCACGGCTGCATTCGGATGAACCCCGATGCCGCCGAGGCCACGTATCGCCATCTCGAGCCGGGCGACATCGTGGAAGTCGTGGAATGAACGCCTGACTCCGCATTTATCGCATAAACGGGATGCCCACTCGGGCATCCCGTTTTTGTTTGCCCGCGTCCCGCGGGCCACACCGATCCGGTCAGCGAACCGGAAGGTTCCGGCGAGGGCGACCGGCTCCGCAGAATTGCCGCCAGGGCTGCTGAGGTAGCCGTGGGCGACGGAGGGTAGCGGGATGCCAGACGACTTCGGGCAGGGCAAGCAGGGTGCGGAACGGACCGATGCGGGCCAACCGGGTGGCGGCGGACCGACGGCGCCGGCGATCGCCCTGCCGAAGGGGGGCGGGGCGATCAAGGGGATCGGGGAGAAGTTCGCCGCGAATCCGGTGACCGGGACCGGGTCGTTGACCGTGCCGATCAGTGTCAGTCCCGGCCGGGGCGGGTTCGGGCCGCAGTTGGCGTTGGCGTACGACTCGGGGGCGGGCAATGGGCCGTTCGGGTTGGGGTGGAGTCTGGGGCTACCGGCGATCACCCGCAAGACCGACAAGGGGTTGCCGAAGTATGACGACGCCGGTGAGTCGGATGTGTTCATCCTGTCCGGAGCGGAAGATCTGGCGCCGGTTCTGGTTGAACAGCAGGGGAATTGGGTTCGCGAAGCACTTCCCGTTCGCACTGTCGGCGGCGTCGGCTATCGCGTTCAGCGGTACCGGCCGCGTGTCGAGGGGCTGTTCGCGCGGATCGAGCGGTGGACGAACCTCACTGACGCACAGGACATCAGCTGGCGGTCCATCTCCCGGGACAACGTCACGACCTGGTACGGGCGCGACGCCCGGTCCCGCATCGCCGATCCCGCGAACCCGGAGCACATCTTCAGCTGGTTGATCTGCCTCAGTTACGACGACAAAGGCAACGTCGTCAGCTACGAGTACAAGGCGGAGAACGCGGAGCTGGTCGACGGCCAGGCCAACGAACTCCAGCGCGAACGCCGGGCCAACCGTTACCCGAAGCGAATTCGCTACGGAAACCACACGCCCTACTTCCCTACCCTCGATCCGGTAGCCGCGTGGCCCGCGGCACCCGCCGACGATCAGTGGTATTTCGAGGTCGTCTTCGATTACGGCGAACACGATCTCGCGCGTCCGCTGCCCGCGGATGGTCCGGGCTGGGGTAATCGACCGGACCCGTTCTCGTCCTACCGTTCCGGCTTCGAGGTGCGTACGCATCGACTGTGCCGGCGCGCCTTGATGTTTCACCACTTTCCGGCGGAGGCCGGGGTCGGCGCGGACTGCCTCGTCCGTTCCACCGACTTCGGCTACGCCCACGACCTCGACCCGGCGAACGAGCGCAATCCGATCCACGCCGAACTCACCTCGGTCACCCAGCGCGGATACCGGCGGACAGACGGCGGATACCGAAGCAGGCCGTTGCCACCCGTCGAATTCGGCTACAGCCAGGCGCAGATCCAGGGCGAGGTCCGCGAGCTCGACCGAGATAGCCTGGCCGGCTTGCCGATCGGTGTGGACGGAACCGGATATCAGTGGGTGGACCTCGACGGTGATGGTGTCGCCGGCATCCTCACCGAGCAGGACGGCGCCTGGTTCTACAAGCGCAATCTCAGTCCTGCCAACGTAGTTGGTCACGGCTCCGTCCGCCTCGGCGCACCCGAGCAGGTTGCGCTGGCACCCGCCGCCTCGTTGGCGGCCGGCGCTCGATTCGTCGATCTGGCGGGCGACGGGCAACCCGACGTGGTCCGCTTCGACGGACCTGATCCAGGGTTCTACGAACGTGACGACTCCAGCTGGTCGCCGTTCGAACCCTTCGGCCAACTGCCGAATCATGATTGGCGCGACCCGAACCTGCGCTTCATCGATCTGGACGGTGACGGCCTCATCGATGTGCTGATCTCCGAACAGGATGCCTTCCTCTGGTATCCGTCGCTCGGCGAGCAGGGCTTCGGCCCACAACAGCAGGTCGCCACCGGGACCGACGAAAACCGCGGCCCGGCAATCATTTTCGCCGACAGCGAGCAGACCGTTCAGCTGGCCGACCTGAGCGGCGACGGCCTCACCGACCTGGTCCGGATCCGCAACGGCGAGGTCTGCTACTGGCCGAACCTCGGCTACGGGCACTTCGGCCGGAAGATCACCATGGACCACGCGCCGTGGTTCGACCACCCCGATCAGTTCGACAGCCGGCGTGTCCTGATCGCCGACATCGATGGTTCCGGCACCACCGACATCATCTATCTGCACGCCGACGGAGTCCGCGTCTACCTCAACCACTCCGGCAACAGTTGGGGAAATCCGGTGGCCCTGCCGGTCTTTCCGCCGGTGGCCGAACCGATTCGAGTACAGGCGCTCGACCTGCTCGGCAACGGCACCGCCTGCCTGGTGTGGTCCTCACCCCTCGCCGGCGACGCCCACTCGCCGCTGCGCTACCTAGACCTGATGGGCGGCCAGAAGCCGCACCTGCTCGTCACGGTCAGGAACAACCTCGGCGCCGAAACCGAGATCGGTTACACCCCCTCGACCACGTTCTACCTCGCCGACAAACTGGCCGGAAAACCCTGGGCGACAAAGCTTCCCTTCCCGGTCCACGTCGTCGACCACGTCACCGTCCGAGACCGCTGGCGCAACACCACCTTCACCAGCACCTACAGCTACCACCACGGCTATTTCGACGGCCCCGAACGGGAGTTCCGCGGTTTCGGCCGCGTCGAGCAGATCGATACCGAGGACTACGGGACGTTCGGCGACGCGAACACCCACAGCCCGTACATCACTCAGGATCATCGGCTGCACCAGCCGCCGGTCAAGACGGTCACCTGGTTTCACACCGGTGCTCCCGCGGCCGCGCACCGGTTCGATCGTGAATACTTCCCCCGCTGGTTCGAAGATCTCCAGCCCGGCACCCAGGTGCTCGGCAACTTCCACGAGCGTGCGTTCCCGGAGGTGGATCTCGACGCGCTCGACCTCACCGCCGATGAACGGCGAGAGGCGCTGCGCGCGTGCCGGGGAACGCAACTACGCCAGGAGATTTATGAGCTGGACGCGGCGTCCCTGGCGACCGGTGACCAGCGACCGATCCGGCTCTTCTCCGCAACCGCACACGGCTGGCGCGTCCGATTGGTACAGCCACGAAAGGATAACCGGCATGCGGTCTTTCATACGACCGAGACCGAGAAGATCAGTTACCACTACGAACTGGATCTGCACCCGGCGACGCTGACGCCCGATCCGCGGATCAGCCACACACTGAACTTGCGGATCGACGAGTACGGCAATGTGCGGCAAAGCGTCACGGTCGGCTATCCACGCTGGCAGGCCGAGCCCTTGAACGACCCGCTACTGCCGGCCGGGCTCGAGACCCTCGTTGCCGCGGTGCAGGGCGAACTTCACCTCGCGTATGCCGAGACCCGGTACACCAATGACGCCGTCCTCGAACCGGATCACCATCGGCTCCGCATGGTTTGTGCGACAGAAACATACGAACTCACGGGAATCGCTCCCAGCGGGCGGTATTTCGACCTCGACCGGCTGCTTGGGTTCGAGATCAGTGACAACATCCCCGGCGTCGGGATACCGGTCGAGACAATTCCGTATCAGCAGCTGCCGGATCGCATCCATCCGCAGCGCCGTCTGATCGAGCACACCCGAACTCTGTTCTGCACCGAAGCTTTGAACACTCCGCTTCCCTTCGGGACGCTGAATTCCAGAGCCCTGCCTTATGAGACCTACACACTCGCGACCGCGGACGCGCTGCTGGCAACGGTCTTCGGCGACCGGCTGACACCCGATGTGCTTGCCGCGCTGCGCAACCCGTCGACCAGCGGCTATCTGAGCGGCTCCGAGGTAGTCCAGCGCCTGGGCCCGGACACCGCAGGCCAATACTGGCGGCGCGCCGGCATCGCGGGTTACCACCCGGACGCGGCGCAGCACTTCTTTCTGGCGCAGCGCTACACCGATCCCTTCGGCAATGTCACGCTACTCGAATACGACCCGCGCGATCTGTTCCGTCTGTCCAGTACCGATGCGCTCGGCAACCGGACCGAGACACTCGAATTCGACTTCCGCGTGCTGGCGCCGACACACGTCCGCGACATCAACGGCAACCACTCGCGACTGGCGTTCGATGTGCTCGGTATGCCCACGGCGTCGGCGCTCAGCGGGAAGCACGGCGAAGGGGACACGCTCGACGGATTCGACGCCGCGACAACGGATGTCGGCGCATCCACGCTGATCGACTTCTTCGTGACCGATGATTACCACGCCGCAGCGGCGCAGTCGCTGCTCCGCGAGGCGACCGCGCGCCACCTCTACTACTTCGGCGAAACCGTGCGCAACGGGACGGTCGTCTGGGGCACTCATCCCCCGTGCGCAGCCGAGATCGTGCGGGAGCAGCACTACGCCGAGACCCCGAACAGCCCGGTGCAGACGTCGTTCGAGTACTCGGACGGCGCGGGGACCGTGCTCGTCAAGAAGATTCAGGGCGAGCCCGCGGTGCCCGGCGGTCCACTGCGCTGGATCGCCAACGGCAAAACGATCCTGAACAACAAGGGCAAGCCGGTCAAGCAGTACGAGCCGTACTTCAGCCCGCCCGAGGTCGGGCACCGTTACGCGGAGCCGCTCGAAATCGGCGTGACGCCGGTACTTTTCTACGACGCGGTCGGTCGGCAGATCCGCACCGAGGCACCTGACGGCAGTCTCACCAGGGTGGAGTACACCCCGTGGCAGTTCGCCGCCTTCGACGCGAACGACACGGTGCTGGAGCCGGGCAATGCCTGGTACGCACGGATGAGCACGTCCCCGGCGGCTGCGGAGCGGCGCGCCGCCCTACTCGCCGCCGCCCACGCGGATACACCCGCGCGGACTCTGATGGACAGTCTCGCGCGCACGGTGCTCACGATCGTCCACAATCGCACCGACGGCGTCGACGAAAAGCAGGTCACCTTCACCAAACTCGACGCGGAGGGCAAGCCGCTGTGGATTCAAGACGCGCGCGGAAACCGGGTGATGCAGCATGTGGTACCGCCGCTGCCCGATGGTGTGCACCCGTTCGATGACGCCCAGAACATCGCCCCGCAGGGTTTCACGCCCGGCTATGACATCGGCGGAACCGAGCTGTTCCGGCACGCCATGGACGCGGGAAATCGCTGGACGCTCGGCGACGCCGCGGCGAAGCCGGCCTTCGCCTGGAACAGCCGCGGCTTCCGTACTCGGATGACCTATGACGAATTGCACCGTCCGGTCGCCACCTTCGTTACGGCCGTGGGCGATTCAACGCTCAGCGGCGCACCCCGCGACCCGGCCGTGCGCGCCGCCGAGGTGCTCGTAGAGCGGCGGATCTACGGCGAGACGCATCCGAGCGGCGAGAACAACTTGCGCGGCAAGCCTTTTCGCGTCTATGACAGTGCCGGTGCCGCCACCAGTGCGCAGTACGATTTCAAGGGCAACCTACTCACCAGCGACCGCCGCTTCACTCGCGACTACACCACCGTCGCGGACTGGTCGGTCCTCGCCGGCCTGACCGACATCGATCAAATCGCCACGGCCGCAGCACCACTGCTCGCCGCAGAACCGGCGCTCACCAGCCGCACCGAATACGACGCACTCAACCGCCCCAGAGCGGTCACCGCGCCCGACGCGAGCGTCTACCACGCGATGTTCAACGAGGCAGGCCTGATCGAACGCGTCGAGGTCACGCTGCCCGGTAGCGCGGCAGCTACCTCCTTCGTGACGAACATCGACTACAACGCCAAGGGGCAGCGGACCGGGATCGACTACGGCAATGGTGCGGCCACCCGTTACGGCTACGACCCGTTCACCTTCCGGCTCACCACATTGCGTACGACCCGGCCTGCCGATCCGGACACCACCGCATCCAGGCTGTTCGCCAACGCGACCGTGGTTCAGGATCTGCGCTACACCTATGATCCGTCCGGCAATATCACCCGTATCGAGGACGCCGCACTCGCGACGACCGTACAGGCCGGAGCCACTTGCGATTACCTGTACGACGCCCGGTATCAGCTGATCGCGGCCAGCGGCCGGGAACACAGCGGCCAGACCGATTTCCTGCTGAGCCCGAACGACAACGGCCGCCGCGACTACCCCTTCGCCGGCGCCCGCGTGCACGCCAACGATCTGCAAGGGTTGCGCGATTACGTCGAACGCTACCGCTACGACGCGGTCGGCAACATCCTGCGGCTGGCCCACCATGCCGGCAGCAATGTCGATCAGCCCGGCACGACGCTGTGGCAGCGCAACTATCAGTACGCGCTCGATAGCAACCGGCTGCTGGCGACCAGCCTTCCCGGCGACCCGGACGACCTACCGAATTATGTTGCGACAGGCGGCTACTCCGCCAAGTACGGGTACGACGTGCGCGGGAACATCGCAAGCCTGTCGCACCTGCCGCTGATGCGCTGGGACTACCGCGATCAACTCGGCGCCACCGCACAGCAGGTCGTCAACGGCGGTACTGCCGAAACCACCTACCACCTCTACGATTCCAACGGCGAGCGGATCCGCAAGGTCACCGAGAACCGCAACGGCACGCCCAAGAGCGAACGTATCTACCTGGGCGGCTTCGAGATCTACCGCGAGCACACGGGTGGCACCGTTTCGCTCGAACGGCGTTGCTTGCATGTCATGGACGACCATCAGCGGATTGCTCTGATCGAAACCGATTCCGGCGCATCAACTTCCGCACGGATCCGCTACCAGCTGGGCAATAACCTCGGTTCGGCGAGCGTCGAGCTCGACCAGAACGGCGCGCTGATCGCCTACGAGGACTATCACCCCTATGGCACCACGGCGTTCCAAGCCGGACGCAGTGCCGCCGAGGTAGGCCTGAAACGGTATCGCTACACCGGTAAAGAGCGTGACGACGAGACCGGGTTCGGCTACCACAGCGCCCGCTATCTGCTGCCGTGGCTCGGGCGCTGGCTGAGCACGGATCCGGCGGGATTGGCGGACGGGACGAATGTCTATGCGTACGGCCGGAACTGCCCGACCGCGAACGTGGACAGCCAGGGCACGCAATCGACTCCCACCGGCATCGAGGGTGTGCGTCAGGAGATCAAGGACATCCTGTCGTCATACAGCCGCCAGCGACCGACCAGCGGAACCGAAACCGGCGACTACGCGATCGATGTGAAACAGACTGTCGTCACCGGCGACACTCCGGAGGGGCCACCGCGGACCTCCGCGCCCGCGTCGGGGCCACCGGCCGTACCGGATTTCGATGGTGGTCCGCGCGCCTATACCGATCAGCGAGAAAAACTTCAGCACGGCAACGCCAAAGACCGAGTGCACGCCACCTTGCTCACCCCGCTGGCGGTCGGCGAGGCGGCATTGCGGAATACCCTGAACGCACTGCCGACCGCGGGCCGCTATGCCGAACGATGGATCTGGTACGACATGCACGGCCAAGCCGGAAAGGGGCTCGGCGAGCTGGCGAAAGGTGTCGGCATAACGGTGCTGTTGATACTCGACGTGCGAGCACTCGCCGGCCTCGCGGAATCGGCGGTCAAGGGCGCGGCGCGGAACACGTTGACCGACGTCGCCAAGGACGAGGTCGGGGCACTGAAGGTCGGATACGACAAGAAGGAAATACGGCGCGCCGCCGAAATCATCGACGAGGTCAACAAGACCGAGGGTGTCTACAAGGCCGCCGCGACCCAGGAAGAAGTCCGGTCTTTCCTCGAATTCAAGGAGGCCTACAACAATGCGCGACGCGAGCTCAAAAAGTTCGGAGCTCCGTTCGAAGGCTTCGAGAAGCAGGCGATCAAGGACGTGAACATAGGCATGCTGCGCGGCACCCGCGCCAAGGACTTCGCGGCAGCGAACAAGGCCGCGGGCATCGCGGAAACCCCCAAGGGCTGGACCTGGCACCATCACCCGGACTACGGGCGAATGGTTCTGGTTCCCACCTGGATCCATGATCTGTATCCGCATTGGGGCGGTGTCTCCATCTACAACGCGGTGTCCAAGGTGCCGTATCCGCGATGACGAGCCGCGCGCCTGCATCGGAAACAACCGGTTGCCGGTCATCCTGTGACCAGTAATCCGGGTACGCCCCGGCCATACGCGAGGAAGCGAGTCGATCGTGCGAGTGGTAGCCGAGGTTCTGGTCGGGTTGGTGGCGGCGGTGCACGTCTACATCGTGGTGATGGAGATGTTCCTGTGGACGACGCCGCGGGTGCGGGCGGCGTTCGGCAGCACGGCCGAATTCGCCGAGCAGACCAAGGTGCTGGCGGCGAATCAGGGGCTGTACAACGGGTTTCTGGCGGCCGGGCTGATCTGGGGGATCATTGCGTCGGATCCGGTCGGGTTCGCCGCGATGGTCTTCTTCACGGCCTGCGTCGTGGTCGCGGGGCTCTACGGGGCGGCCACGGCCAGCCGCCGCATCCTCTTCGTGCAGGCGTTGCCGGGTGCGGTAGCGCTGATCGCGGTACTGGTGGCCGGCCACCAGTAGCCGGGTTACGGGACGCTCAGGTCCGTGCAACCAGGCGTCGGGTCGACGACCAGACATCCGGCCGGGGGGCGGGTGGGCCGGTAGTCGGCCGCGACTCCGCCGGCCGCGATGGTCTCGGTGTAGGTGGCTACCGCCTTGGTGGCGTGGCGTTCCAGGCTGGGATCGTCGCGCACGTTGACCGTGTAGAGGCCGAATCGTGGGCTGTAGCTGCCCCATTCGTAGTTGTCGGTGATGCTCCAGTAGTTGTAGCCGATGATGTTCATGCCGTCGGCCTTGGCGCGCTGCAACCAGTAGACGGTGTCGCGCAGGTGGTCACTGCGGTTGTAGTTCCCGGTTCCCGGCACATTGTCGTCGTCGGACCCGGCATTCTCGGTGGGCATGCCGTTCTCCACGACGAAGAGCGGCTTCCCCGGCGCCATGCGCGAATAGCGTTGCAGCGCATAGTAGATGCCCTCGGTCCGGATCGGCAGATTCCACATGCCCGGTGCGCCGACGGCCGCGATGGACCGGACGGTGGCGGGCGGCATCGACATCGGCGGTTCGAAGGCGAAGTAGTAGTCGACGCCGATGTAGTCGAGCCGGTCCCGGATCTTGCCGAACAGCGGGCCGTTCACCTGATCATCGATGCCGGCGACGTAGCCGATATTGCTGGTCACCTGGGCATCCGGCCGCTTCTGGTGGATGTAGTCGTAGATCCGGTTGTGCGCGTCGGCGATCTTGTCTTCCATCCGCGCCTGATCGGTCGCGTTGTTGCGCACCTCGTGCATGATGTAGGCGACCGGCTCGTTGATGGTGACCCACAACGGATTCCGCGCGGCGTACCGGTCGACCACCTTGCGCATGTTGGTCAGCCAGGCCTCCACCATCTCCGGGTTGTCCCACCCGGTATCCGGTGTGTCCGAATGCTTCCCATGGAACGCGCCGTCGTAGGCCCAGCCCGGGTACACCCAGTGGTCGAGGGTGAGCATCGGCCGCATGCCCGCGCTGATGATCTTGGCGATCACCTTGTCGTAGAAGCGGAATCCGTCCGCGTCCCACTCCAGCCGGCTCGCGGGCTGCAGCCGCGCCCATTCGATACCGATCCGGAACACCTTGACCCCCAGCGACTTCGCCAGGTCGATGTCGCTGGCATACCGGTCGTAGAAGTCGATCGAGCCCTGGTACTTGTCGAACTCCGGATGGTGCTCGATATAGCGCACCCAATTGCTGTCCGGCGCATCGTTGTCCGGTGAGACCCGGTTGCGGGAACCCGAGTTGATCGAGCCAAGGTCGGGCGTGGCATCGACCGGCGCGTGCCCCTCCGACTGAAAACCGGACGCCGCCACACCCCACAGGAATCCCGGCCCCAGCGTGCCGCCCGCCGCCGGCGGCGGTGGAGCGGCAACACTCACACCGGGCACCAGCAGCGCGGCCATCGAAACCGCGAGGGCTCCCGCGGCACGCCGACTCCATGTGCGCATAAACCGAGAACTTAACCGACTAATTGCCGAACCCTCGGTAACCTCGGTCCTCCCGGCGAGTGCGCGGCCTGGCGCGGGCACATTCCCTCCCTGGTCAGTTGACGGACAGGCGGTGGGCGATGCGGGCGATCGGGGCGACCGGCGGGGCACCGTAGGCGCCGTTGCTGGCGCTGCCCGCGGCCTCCTCGGCGGCTGCGGCCGCGTCGGCGATCGCGATGTCGTCGGGCGCGAAGGCGGCGGCCTTGGCGGCGACGAGCGCGGTTGCCGCCGCGTCCTGGACGGTGATCGCCGTGTCCGCGGTGGCCACGGTGTAGAAGGTGGCCTTGATGGCGTGGTTGGCGGCGACATAAGCGTGCCACGCGGCGTCGCGGGTGGTGTTCGCGGCGGCGACCGCACGCGCGGCGCCGTGGGCGCGCGCGACGTGGTCGACCGCCTTCTCCCGGTTCACCGCGCGCCTGGCGGCGGCGCTGGCCCGGCTCGCCGCGCTGCTCGCCCTGGCGCGCGCCTGGGCGAGCAGTTCCGTGGATGCGTCGAGTTCCAGCAGCGCGGTGTTGCGAGCACCGCCCGGTAGCAGCGGAATAACCTTGCCTACCAACGGAATCCACCCATTCGTTCGAGCCGCTCCCCGTCGTCGTCGGCATCGAGCCAGTCCGCCCCGGCGGTCCCGGGTCCACCGTCGGTCTTCCAGAACGCGAGGGAATCCGTTCCGGCGCAATAGATCACTACCGCCAGCACGGCCAGAGCGGCCAGTTCCTTCGACAGACGCGACACAGCGAACCTCCTCGATCATCGATCGTGTACCGGAGAAATCCGGCGGATGCGGTTACACAGGATGCGGGGGCGCGCACCTCCGTTCGCCCGAATGCGATTCGGAACCAACGGAAATGCGCGCGTGCCGCCTAGCCCAAGATGCCGAAGGTAAGAATCCCGACGAGGTTCTCCGTTACCGCGAGCACACTGTTCACTAGACCGAAGAGACCACTCAACATGACTTGCTCCTGTGATACGCCATTGACGGATCGGTGCCATTTGTCGAACGTGAGCACGAGCTGGATCGCCGAGGAAGGCTAGCGCACCTGTCCCCAAAAGGACAAAACACCTGCGCCAGGCCATTGTTCGGCCCGCCGGCCGCGCCGACTCGGACATTGTCCCAGCTCACAGCCCCATTAAAACTAGTTCGAAATTTCTTCCATCCGAACGTACCCGGGTTACGAAGACACTATCGACGCCTGCCCCTGACGGTTCCCGGCATGGTCAGCGTTGGACACCCACCCGGGTGTTCCAGCCGTCCGGAGTTTTCGCCGCGCAGCACCACCGACATTTCAGACTCGGCGTCGGATCAACCGCACGAAGACTGACCAGACGGCTCGAAACCAGATGAAAACGAAAGGGAGAACATGATTGCACCGCTCCTGACCGCCGTTGTCACCGCCCTCACCTCGGGACTCACCAGCGTCGTTACCGCGCTGCTCGGCGGCTGATTCGACACGGTCCGGGGTGGCGGCGAAGCCCACCCCGGACCGGCGTACGCCGGAGACTTTCCCGACCAGAACCAGCCTCAGGCCATGCGAATCAATGTGAAGGTGGGCACGTTGCGTCGAATGCTGTTCTCCAGAACAGGTATTCGGAAACTAGGAACACTCGTCGCAGGTACGGCCTTCGCCATGAACGCGGGTGTCGGCATGGGCGCGGCAGCACCCGCCACCGGTCAATCAGCGCGCTGCCCGGCGCTTTACGCCATCGGTGTCCCCGGAACCGGTGAATCCGCCCCCGACGCCGACCCGTCCGTCGACCACGGCATGCTGTCGGCGATCTTCGGGCCCATGCTGGCCGCCGAACCGAGCCGGACCGACCGCGCCTACGTCCCGTACGAGGCGGGCTTCGGCGGTGCCGTGCCCGGTGGCGCGGTGCCGTATTCGACCTCGGTGACCGGTGGCTTGCAGCAGTTGCGCGCGATGGCCCAGTCCGTCCTGGACCGCTGCGAGAACACGCGTTTGGCGTTCGTCGGATACTCCCAGGGCGCACACATCGCCTCGCTGTTCGCCCAGGAGATCGGGCGTGGCGAGTCCAGCGTTCCCGCCGACCGGGTGGCCGGGGTCGCCCTGCTCGCCGACCCCACCCGATACCCCGGCGCGTCGCTGTTCCCCGGCGCCGCAGGCAAACTCGTTCCCGACCCGCCGCCGGGCACCACCGCCGAAGGGCTCGCCGGACTACAGGCCCAGCCCGCGTCCGCGCCCGGCGGTGGCATCGGTCCCCTGCGCGATCTCGCCCCCGACTTCGGCACGCTCACCGGTCGCGTCGCGTCGTTCTGCATCGACGGCGACCTAGCCTGCGATTCCCCGACGAACGCACCGATCCTGCACATGATCACCAACATCGCCGGCCAGGCCCTGCTCCCGCTCGACGACCCGCTGACCGCGCTGTCCTCGATCACCGACGCGCTGGCCGCCACCGTCAACAAGACCACCACCGATGTCATCGACAAGGACCTGCACGGCCTCTCCCCCGGCAGCCTCGTCCTGTCCAGAGAAAAGTCACTCAGCCAGCGCCTGGCCGAAGCCTCCGATCCCCGAACGCTGATCGACGACCCGACCGCGCAGTCGGCGATGCTGCGCCTGGCCACCATCACGCTCAACACCCTGACCAGCATTGTCGGCGTAGTCCTGAGCCCGGAGGAGGTCTGCCAGATCGGGACCCTCGGCGCGCAGGATCCGCTCGCCGGCCTGGCCACCCTGGCCGCCAAGATGTTCGCCTCGATGCCGCGCCGCTCCGCCGCGCCACGGTTCACCCAGGTCCTTACCCAGGCGTTCGATGCGATCGGGGATCTGGTCAGCGACAACGTCGAACTCGTCGACAGCGGGGTCTGGGCCAAGTATCAGGACGCGGTGACCCGGCACGGGGCCTACGCGGTCACCACGGTCGCGGCCGGACGGCCCTCGGTGCAGTTCATCGCGGAATGGTTCACCGCACTCTCGCGGGCGCTCCCCGCCCCCGCCGAGGCGAAACCGGTTGTCGCCCAGGCGCCGGACAGCGTGCTGGCGTCCATGCCTGGACATGAAGCCCAGGCACCTGCCGCCAGTGGGGGCGCCAAAGCGCCTCCGGCACAGCGCACTTCGCCGAAGACCAAGGACTTCACGACCGAGGCCGATGCCCGGGTGGACCCGGCCCGTGGTCGGATCCGGCCGGAATCCGCTGCGGCGAAGGCCGAGCGACTCGAAGCCGCTCGTCAGATCATCTGGGCGTTGCTGCTGTCGGAAACTGCCGGGTTGCTCTATATCGAGCGTCGACGGATTCTCCGAACAGATTCGGACAGAGACTTTCTCGGCTGATTCGGCCGCAGGCAGGTCCCGTCGCTGAGCGGTGCGCGGACCTGCCTGCTACCGTTCGAATCAATACAGCGAGCAGATCACTGGATCGGCTTGGCCTTGGGTGTGCTTTCCGCGCCGGGACGCGGTCCGAGGAAAAGATCGAGCCACTCGTCCGAGGTCTTGCCGAGCGGCCCCATTTCCGCGCCACCGTGCGGCGGACGAAGGAAATCGCGCAATGCGGAATTGAGCGCGGCGGCGGCTTCCTTGTCGGCGGCGGTCGGCTCCTTGGGAGCCGCGTCCGCGCTCTTCTCCTTCTTGCCCTTCTTGTCGCCCTTCGGCGTGACGATGCCGAACAGGTCGGCGTCCTGCGCGTCCACCCCGGCGGCATCCGCCTGCTGCGACGGCGCCGTTTCGCTGGGCGAGGACGGTGCGGCGCCTGCGGTGCCCGCGGCAACGGCGAGTGTCGCCGCGACGGCGAGCAGACCGGTCACCGCGACGGTCGCGGTTTTGTGAAACATAAGTAACCCCTTGTCGTATCGAAGGCGGTACATGCGGCCGACGACCTGACAGAGACGTGTCGGCACTACGGCATATTCGGATCCGCGGCGGGTCTGGATCGGAGAATTCGGCGCGAATTTTCGCTACGACCGATGAATTGCCTGACTACGCGGGGCGACGGGCGAATATATCCCCCGGCGAATACACGAACGATGAGGCCCGGGGATCTCCCGGACCTCATCGGACTGTGTACAGCGATAGTGAGCCGCAGGGGCGACCACGACTCACTCTGCGGAGCTGCCCCGAATCTCTCGGGACTCCACCAGATTACCTATCCGACGGCTATCCCGTGGCGATTCCGGATGGAATGATCTGCCGACTTCAGAGACCCGCATAAACGCAATCTTGCATTCCGCAAAAAGTGACACGCCGGTGTGCAGAATTCGCGGCGCACGTCGGTAACAACACGCCCGCCGATCCCGAATCACGGTTACCTCGCCGCGTTTCCGCGAGGCGGCACGAATGAGGACGGTCGGCGATGACAGGTAGTTCTGGTTCGAAAAAGGCACGGCGCGCCACCTGGGCGGTGGCGATAGCGCTGGCGGTGATCGCACCGCTGGTCTCGACCCCGCCCCGGGCGAGCGCAGAGGCGGTGGTCGATCACATCACCAAGCGCACCGACCGGTGGGAGGAGGTGTACGTGCGGTCACCGGCGATGGGCCGCGTCGTCCAGCTCGACGTCCTGCTTCCCGCGAATCAGGCCGCCCCACATCCCACCCTCTACCTACTCGACGGCAACGGGTCGACCGAAACCCAGACGCTGAGCACCTGGACCATGCGCACCGACATCGTGAACTTCTTCTCCGACAAGGAAACCAACGTCGTGATGCCGGTCGGTGGCGGCGGAACCTTCTACACCGACTGGCTCGCGGACGACCGCAAGCTCGGACACAACAGGTGGGAAACCTTTCTGACCCAGGAACTTCCACCGTTGATCGATAACCTCCTGCACGGCAACGGAACCAACGCCATGGCCGGGGTCTCGATGGGCGCGCAGGCCGCGACCACCCTGACCTTCCGCCACCCCACCCTGTATCGCGCCCTCGCGGCCTACAGCGGTTGCCTCTACTCCAGCAACCTCGGCCAGGCCACGGTCCGCACCACGGTGGCGGACAAGGGCGGCAACGCCGACAACATGTGGGGCGGCCTCGCCAACCCCGAATGGCCCGCCCACGACCCGACCCGGCACACCGAAGCACTGCGCGGCAAACCCATCTATCTCTCCACCGGCAGCGGCGTCCTCGGTCCCTACGACCTCGCCTTCGACCCCAGCTACTCCTACCCCGCCGACCTCACCCAGGCGATCGCCATCGAGCAAGTGGTGCACGACTGCACCCTCGTCTTCGACACCGACCTGCGCCTGCACAACATCCCGGCCACCATCCGCTACAACCCGCTCGGCACCCACTCTTGGCCGTATTGGCAAGACGCCCTGCATGATTCGTGGCCGACCCTGCGTGCCGGACTGGGGATCTGAGCGGCGCTAATCCTGGTTCGGGGCGTGGCCGGCGAGGGCGTTGTAGGCGGCGCAGGCGGCGATCAGGGTCTCGCGGGTACCGGCCTGGCGGGCGGGGTCGCTCGCGGTGACGCTGCGCCAGTCGACCCAGGCGGCGGCGAGCCGGTCCACCGCCTTGCCGAGGCCGTCGTGGTCCGGGGCCGCGTCGGCGATGCCGTCCATCAGGTATCGGCGCAGGGTTCGGGCCGCGCGTTCGATACCGGGAGCGTTGACCCGGCGCACGCCGGGCGCGGCCGGTTCGATGGCGGCACGGTGGCGGTGGATCCATTCGTCCACGGCGGCGAGCAGGCAGGCGGCGCGGAGAATCGAGGCGGCCGGATGTCGTTCCGGGACAACGTCATGCATCGCGTCCAGCAGTTCGCGGGCGGTCGGGAGGGCGGCCAGGGCACGCGCTCCGAGGGACGGTTGACCGGCGGGCTCGGGCATTGTTCCGACTCCAATATTCGGCGTTCGGCAAACGAGCTGGTAGAGAAAGGGTCGCAGGCACGGCGGTGGGTTGTCTTGGGCTGACCACCAAGCTCGGCCCCGTAACTTGTTCCGCTGCACAGCCATTCGCCCGGACCGGACCGTGAGTGGCGCGGCGCGGGTCCGGACGACCGGTCACGGAGTGATATCGCAGGCAACCCGCGGCGACTCGACGTCGACCCGGGCCCTGCGGCGTGTCGGCATGTACGGATAGCAATCCGCTCTGGATAATCCGAATGTGGCATCGGTACCGATGAGTCGTAGGTCCGCGCTGGCGCTGGCGGCAGGTTTGCCCCTCGGCCTGCTGGCGGCCCGGCATGCCGCGGCCGCCGGGCTGGCGATGCGGTACACCATGACGGCATTCACGAACGACAGTGAATCCGCCCTGTACGTCTACGAATCCGACGACGCGATCAACTTCCGGCCGCTGGTCGGCCCGGGCCCGCACGGCAGTCCGGCCTATCGGCCGCCCGGCGGACTGCTCCGCGACCCCAGCGTCTTCCGCCACGTCGACGGCGTCTACTACCTCACCTACACCACCGCGTGGGAGGGCCAGACGATCGGCTTCGCGAGCAGCGTCGACCGGATCAACTGGAATCACCTGTACGACTTCCCGATCCAGGTGGACGGCCTGAACGTGACGTCGAGCTGGGCGCCGGAGTGGCTGGTCGACGCGCAGGGCCGGGTCCATGTCATCGTGTCGCTGTCCGACGGCTGCCGGTTCACGCCGCACCTGATGACCACGGCC
Source organism: Nocardia sp. NPDC006044 (assembly GCF_042871115.1). Lineage (NCBI taxonomy): Bacteria > Bacillati > Actinomycetota > Actinomycetes > Mycobacteriales > Nocardiaceae > Nocardia > Nocardia sp. NPDC006044. The sequence goes on along the minus strand of NZ_JBIAID010000001.1, from coordinate 243,564 downwards.
GACCCGGCGCTCCCGTCGTCGTGGAGCAGGCTCACCCCGCTGACCGGGCTCGGCCCGCCACTCGGCTACCAGGCTCCCGTCGATCGCCCGACCTGCGACCGGTTCGGCTACGGCTACATCGACACCACCATCGTCCCGGTCAACGGCACCTACTACGCGTTCATCAAGAACGAAACCAGCAAATTCATCGAACTCGCCATCGCGCGCGATCCGCTCGGCCCGTATCTGTTCGTCCCGCTCGCGGATCCGAACAACTGGGGCGCCCCACGGGAAGGCCAATGCGTCATCCCCCTGCCCGGCGGCGGTTGGCGAATCTTCTTCGACGACTACGACGAAAACAATCCCAGGTACTTCTACAGCGACAGCCACGACAACTTCCGAAGCTGGACAACCCCGGCGGATTTACCCGAGCTGTCCGGCTTCGTCCGTCATTTCACCGTGCTGCCGGAAATCATTTAGCGTCGGCGGAATTCACCGGCGATAACTCCTCGGTCAACTGGTTCGATCGCCCGGTCGCCGCGTTCAACGTGGGCAGGTAACCGCGGGCGTACCCGTCCTTGTCGGGGTGATACGACTCGACCGGATCGCCGAGGTCGAGCTGGTTGATCCACGGGTCCCGCCCGCAGATTCCGTGCCCGGCGAAGCGGGAGCGCGGGTCGGCGTAGGTGAATCCGGCGGCTTGGGCGCGGGCGGCGATGACCCGGTCGAGCTCGTCGGCACCATGGTTGAGCGAGTCGCGTTTGTGCAGGCTGAAGCTCAGCGGGCAGGTGTCGCGCTCGAAGAGCCGGGGGTAGCCGAGGACGACGACCTTGGCCTTGGGCGCCTTGGCCGTGATGTCCCGGTAGAGACCGTCGAGACGGCCGGGCAGCGTGCGGTTGACGTAGTCGATGCCCTTGTTCACCGCGGCGTCGCAACTGGCGTCACTGGCCGGGAACACGCACGAGCGCAGGATGTCGGAGAAACCGGCGTCGTTGCCGCCGGCGGTGAGGCTGACCAGACCGGTCTTGCCGTTCAGCGCCGCCAGTTGGCCGGTGCGCACGTCCTGCGTCGTCGCGCCACTGCACGCCTTGAAGACAAAGGAACCGACCGTGTGGGATCCCGCCCAGAGGGCGGGATAGGCGGCATCGCTGCGGCGGCAGGAACCGCTGTCGGGCCGGTATTCACCGGTGCCGACGCCCGAGGAATATGAGTCGCCTAGAGCGACATAGTCGATGGGTGCGGGAGCGGGTGCGGCAACGGCGACTGCGGCGGGCAGCAAGCCGGTCACGAATGCGGCAAAGGTCGCCTGCAAAGCACGGGCGCGAATCATGATTTGCTCCAAGGGGAGGTACAGCAGCGGCGCGAAAGTCGGTGAAACACTGCCGTCGAGCAGTATCGGTTACGTGCAGTGCCAGCAACAATGCAACGATACGAACTCTTTCCGCTCGAGCCCGAAACCCGTTGCTCCCCAACGCCTGACATGCGGCAATGGGCAACTGGGGAAGGCACTGCCCAGCACCGCGATCAACCGCCGACGGCGACTCCGGTCCGGCCGGTGGAGCTTTCAGGATTCGCGGGCCGCGATCGCGGCCTGGATTCGGCGGAGGGTGCGCAGGCCCTTCTTCGCGGCGACGCTCACCATGCCGTCGAAAACCGTTGAGCCACGGTCTTCTGCCATCAGTCGTTCCAACGTCGAGACGGCGCGATCGTCGCCGGTGGAACCGAGCGCGACGGCCGCCCAGTAGCGCTGATCGGGATCATCGCTGCCGGCCGCGACGATCAGCCTCGGGAGGATGTCCGGCGCGAATCTGGCCAGGGCGCTGGCGATGTAACCGATGCGGTAGTACCGGCGGTGCTCGAATTCATGCCACAGCGCCGCCAGTGCCGCATCGCCGCCGATCCTGCCGAGCGCCTCGGCGGTCCGTTCGCGCATTCCGCTGATCGAATCCCCCAGCAGCGGAGCGAGTTCCGGGACGACCGATTCGTCGCCGAGCGCGCCCAGCGCGATCACCGCTTCCGCGCGAGCCATCTCCTGCGGGTGGTCCAGCAGGGCGACCAAGCCGGGCACCGCCTCGCGGAAACCGAGTGCCGCGCAGCCCATGGCGGCCCAGGCCTGGCAGTTGTACCGGGTGTCGGCGAGCGACGCGAGCAGCGGTTCCTTCAGCGTGTCATCGCCGAAGATCGCCGCCCGGTTCAACGCCCGGCTGTAGAGCGACCGGTGGTAGCGGGGGTAGTCGCGGACCAGCGCGCACAGCACGTCCTTGGCGGATGCGTCGCCGTCGGCCGCCCGCACGAACAGGAGCCGCAGATTCTCCTCGCGGGTATCGAGATCACCGTCTTTGAGCAGGCGCGCATCAGCTGGGTTCACCGCCCAACGGTACCTGGCGACGACCTGCTCCCCCGACCATGTTTCGGGTGGTCAGCGCAGGTGAACCCGGCGCCTTTACTTGCGAGGTAATCGACACGCCGCCCGGCGCCCTGCGAAGGTCATGCGGCAAGCAACACGGCTACGCCCGCAGGAGGAACCCAGTGACCGCCGCAGACGAGACCCGCAACACCGTCGAGGCCTTTCTCGCCGCCCGCGCCGACGGCGACACCGAGGCCCTGACCGCCTTGTTCGCCGACGAGGTCGACTGGTTGCTCGCCGAGAACCCGGTGGTGCCGTGGATCAGGCCGCGCCGGACCGCGGCCGAATGTGCCGCACAGTTCGACGAACTCATGGCCCACGTCGTTCCGGAGGACGCCCGCGCCAGTATCGATAATTTCCTGGTCGACGGCGCGGATGCCGTGCTCTTCGGCCACCTGTCCGGCACCGTGCGCGCGACCGGCAAGTCGTTCGAGGGACCGTTCGCCCTGCGCCTCACCGTCGAAAACGGTCGCGTCATCCGGCATCACCTCTACGAGAACAGTCTCTCCATCGCCGAGGCGTGCACCAGCTGACCGCGCCCGGCAACACGACCTGCGGTCGAGCCGAAACCCTATGGCAGGCTTGGACGACGTGCCGAGGACACGCCTCGGCCGGACTGCGCAGGTACGAGAGGGGCGCCGGTGACTACCGTGAACACGGCGGCGGGGCGGCTCCGCGGTGACCACGTGGACGGGGTCACCCGCTTCCTCGGAATCCCCTACGCCGCGGCTCCGGCCGGCGCACTCAGATTCGCACCCCCGGCCCCTGCCGAACGCTGGGCGGGGACCAGGGACGCCACCGGTTACGGCCCGACAGCACCCCAGCCGGCCTTGCACCCCGCGAACGCGAACCTGGCGCCGCTGACCGGACCCGGATGGGTCATCGGCGATGGCGACTACCTCAATCTCAACGTCTGGACACCCGACCCCGGCACGAGCGGTCTCCCGGTGCTGGTCTACCTGCACGGCGGCGGCTTCATGATCGGCTCGGGCGCCGCCCCGGCCTTCGACGGCACCGCGTTCGCCCGCGACGGCGTCGTCCTGGTCACCGTCAACTACCGGCTCGGGGCGGAGGGCTTCCTCGCACTGTCCGATGGGGCCACGAACCTCGGATTGCGCGATCAGCTCGCGGCGCTGCGGTGGGTGCGGGACAACATCTCCGGGTTCGGCGGAAACCCGGACAACGTGACCGTCTTCGGCGAGTCGGCCGGCGGCACCTCGGTCGCGATGCTGTTGCACTCCCCGCTCGCCGCCGGGCTGTTCCGGCGAGCGATCGTCGCGAGCGGACACGACGAGATGGCCCGCGGGCTCGAACTCACCGAAGAACTCACCCGGGCGCTCGCCGCCCGGCTCGGAACCGCCCCGGTGGCAGACGCATTCCGCGCGTTCACCGCCGCCGACCTGCTGCGCGCGCAGGCGGCGCTGTTCCGGAACGAACCGCGCCCGGACCTGCGCGACGACAACGGTGTCGACCCCGGCCACCGGCGGGCACTGTTCCTCCCGACCACCGGTGACGACGTCCTACCCGATCCGGTCGGTGTCCCGAGCAGGCATGGCGTCGGCCTATTGATCGGTACGACACTCGACGAAGCCAACCTCGGCGTGGGTGCCGAGCAGTTCGCCGCGTTCGACGCACAGGACGCCGTCGCCGAGCTGGCCGCCACCCACCCCGATGCCGAAGCGCTGCTGAAACGGCATGGTCTCCACGACCCCGCCGTCACCCCTGCGCGCGCACTCACAGCCGCCTATACCGAATTGATGTTCCGGGCACCGAGCCGCCGCACGGCGCGTCGCCACCCAGGCCCCACCTATGTCTACGAATTCGCCTGGCAGTCACCACGATACGGTGCCGCGCACGCCCTCGACGTCCCCTTCGTCTTCGACACCACCCGGTCCTGCCGCGCCCTTCTCGGTGACGCCGCTCCCACCACCCTCACCCAGGCGATGCATCGAACCTGGCTCGCCTTCGCCACCCACGGAGACCCCGGCTGGCCCGCCTACGACGAAAAGAAGGTCATGCGGTTCGATGCCGACTCCCGCGTCCGTGCGGACACCGCTCCCGACGACCGCCGATACTCCTGAACCCGGAATTCAGCTGGACGAGGCGTCGAATGCGGGGGTAAACCTCCGGGTCTTCCCGGATTCGCAGGCCCAGGCCCGCGCCTACAGTCCGTGCATGAACCGAGACGGCTGAAGAACGGTGGGGAGACATGGGTTTCAGCGCTGGTCGTGGTGGACTCGCCGTCGCGGCGGTGCTGCTGTCGGCTGTTATGGCGGGATGTACCTCGACGACGAATTCAGCAGACCTGGCTTATCACTCGACCGAGGTGACCATGCGAAATGGTGACGTCACCATCGGCGGCACACTGACTGTTCCCGACCATGGCGGTCCGTTTCCCGCGGTGGTGTTGGTGCCAGGCGGTGGAAAGCAGAATCGTGACGAACAGTTCGCCGGGCACAAGCCATTTCTCGTGCTGGCCGACACGTTGACCAAAGCCGGCTACGCGGTCTTGCGGACAGACGACCGCGGCGTCGGCGCGACGACCGGGGACAAGGACGACGCCACCTATGCGGATCTGGTGTCGGATATTCTCTCGCAGATCTCCTACCTGCGTGAACGACCGGATATCGATGACACGCGCATCGGACTTCTCGGGCACAGCCAGGGCGGATCCTTGGCTCCGCTGGTAGCCGAAACGGCACCGGACAGAGTGGCTTTCACCGTGCTCATCGCGGGGCCGGCGCAGACCGGGTGCGAGGTCAACAAGCATCAGATGCGAGTGCAATTACAGGCGGCCGGAACGACGTCCGCCGATCGCCTGGCGGCGAGCGATGATGCTGTCCAAACCGAATGCGACCTGCTCCGGGCCGGAGATTTCGACGCGGCACGAAGAAATGCGCGAGCCGCGAACCGACAGCTTCCGACAGCCGAGCAGGCGCGCGACGAAGATATCGATAGCGCGATCAACCGGCAATATGCGGCCCTGTCGACCTACGATCCCGCGTCGGCGTTGAGGTCGCTCGAGGTCCCCACCCTCGCACTCTTCGGCAGCAAGGACGTACAGGTAGACGCCGCAGCCAATGAGCCACTCATGCGTAAACTATTGGCGGACAACCCGAAGGCGACAGTGCACACCTTCGAGGGCGCGAATCATCTTATGCAACAGGCGGTTACCGGCATGCCGGATGAATACGCGATCATCGAGACGACTATTGATCCGGCGGTACTCGACTATCTGAAAACCTGGTTGAACCGGGCGACGCAGAGATGACTCGCATCGGTTACGACTTCCAGTCGACGAAACGGCGCGGTAGACAGTCGGATTCGACGTCCGCCGGCAGTTTCAGGTCGTGTGCCAGCGCGGCGAGGGCCAGCAACGGCCAGGCGATGCGCACCGGCGCGGGGCCGAGCGCGCCGGCGAGCAACGGGGTGACGTCCTTCTTCGCCGAAAGCTGCTCGACAATCCGGATACGCGGGGTCCACCGCGGGTCCTCGGGCGCCTCGGCCAGTCGGTGCAGCGCGGGCGGGAGAAGTTCGGCGACAGCGGTTTTCACGGCTTTGTTGCGCGGCCAGCGAGCGCGCTGGAGCAGTGCCGACAGCACCGTGGCGTAGGCGCGGGGCACGCGCGACGCCACGGGATCGTCGGGCGTCCACAACTTCGGGTGGTACATCGTGGCGAACTGACTGCGCAGGTAGAAGTCGCCCGGGCCGTTGCGGCAGATCAACGCCAGTTCGAAGGCCTCGATCCACTCGTGCACCGACGGCGGCCCGAGGTCCTCGTCGCGCCCGGTCGTCACCGACATGCGCAGCAGCGGAAGGTCGCAGCGCGCCGTGTCCGAGGTGTGCCGCAGCCGTGCCCCGAAATACGAGCCGGTGGCGTTCGACAGCGTCAGCACGGCAGGACGCGCGTGCGGATGCGTCATCGCCGGATCCTCGGCGGCCAGCCGCTCGAGATAGTTCCACAGCGCGTCGATCAACGGCGGCAGCCCCGCGGCGCCGACCCGATTCGCCGCTTGCGCAGCACGATCCACGTTCGCGAACAGCGCGGCCAGGGCGACGCTGTCGGTGGCAGATGGGGATGCGGCACTCACCCGGCCCACATTAGGTCAACGGCCCACGTCGGCCACACCCCGGAATGTGCGGCCTTGACTGTGCCGCAGCGGCTGGGTGTCTTCTACCACTTGCCCGATCCCGAAGACACGACAGCAGGAGGACACCATGACCACCGCAACCCACCCGGCGCGCACCGCCAGCCAGGCCCTGCACGCGGCGGTCCGGGCGCACGACAAGGACGCCTGGCTGGCCATGTTCGCCGCGGACGCCATTGTCGAAGACCCGGTCGGCCCTTCGGATTTCGATCCGGAAGGCAAGGGTCACCGAGGCCGCGACGCCATCTCGGCGTTCTGGGACAACGCCATCGCACCCAACGAGTCGATCGAGTTCCTGTTCGAGGACTCCTTCGCCTGCGGCAACGAGGTCGCCTACACCGGGAAGGTGCGCAGCCAGAACAGCGGCCAGGTGCTCGATGCCGAGGGCGTGTTCGTCTACCGGGTCGACGAGGAGGGAAAGATCCTCGCCGTGCGCGCCTTCTGGGAGTTCGAGCGCACCATGCGGACCATGCGACCCGCCTGACCCAGTCCGCCGACTCGCTCGTCACCGGCGGTGACGGAGACGCCGCCGGCCAGGTGATCGCTATGGTGAACTACGAGATCACCATTCAGTCGAACCGGACTGGTCGACTCCAGGAAGGAGCGGCGGCGGATCATGGCGGAGGACCTGACCGTGTCCCGGGGGCTGGTGATACCCGCGTCCGAGTTGCGCGAGCGGTTCTCCCGGTCGTCCGGTCCGGGCGGGCAGCACGTCAACACCACCGATAGCCGGGTCGAGCTGTCGTTCGATCTCGCCAACTCGCCCTCGGTGCCGGAGTCCCTGCACACCCGGATGCTCGACCGCCTGGCCACCCGCCTGGTCAACGGGGTGCTCACGATCGTCGCCTCGGAGCAACGCGCCCAGCTGCAGAACCGCACGGCCGCCCGCGAACGCCTGGCCGCAGTGCTGCGCGACGCCGCTGCCGCCCCACCACCCGTTCGCCGCGCCACCAAGCCCTCCCGCGGCGCGAAGGAACGGCGCATCGCCGCGAAGAAGCGGCGCGGCATCACCAAACGCAACCGCCGCGCCTCCCCCGACGACTGAGCGGACAGCGGGCGCGGAGTCGACCGCGACAGGGCGATCCGCCTGCCGGTAGTGTCCGGTCCGGAACTGCATTCGATCCTCCTACCTGCGGGTTCGCTGGATACTGTGGCGGCGGCTTCGGTCAGCGCTCCTAATCTCGGGGCAGTTCAGGAGCGTCGCTCCGGTCCGAGGAAATACAGGAGTGCAGATGGATTCGAGCCCACCAGACCCGCGCCGGCGGCCGTCGCCGAGAACCGTTTTCGTGCAACAGTTCGCCGCGCTGTTCGCCGCGGCGGGCAATCCTTCGCTGCGCCGGGTCGCGGCGGCGGCCGAGGCACGGATGCGCGGGGCGCGGCCGGCGGGACAGAAGGGCGCCGCGTCGGTGCAGCGGATCAGCGATTGGAAGTCGGGGCGCAATGTGCCCGCGCGGTTCGAGTCGTTGTTGCCGGTGCTGCTCACGCTCATCGACGAGGTGCGCAAGTCGAGCGACCCGGCGCCGGCCGCTTGGCTGGATGTGCAGGAGTGGCAGCGATTGTGGTCGGAGTCGAACGCGTGGAACCCGGAGTCGGAGTTCTCGGAGTGCCCGTACCTGGGACTGACCTCGTATCGGCGGGAGGATTCCGAGCTGTTCTTCGGGCGGGCCAGGCCGACCGCCGAGCTGGCCGAACTGGTCCGGGACACGGTCGGTCCCGCCGGGCACGGCGGGATCATTGTGCTGGTCGGCGCTTCAGGTGCGGGCAAATCATCACTGTTGCACGCGGGTTTGATTCCGGCGCTCGCGGATCCGGCCGACCAATGGGCGACCGTGACGATCACACCCGGCACCAATCCGGCGCTCGCGCTGCTGGCCGCGATCGATATCGACGGTTCGCGAAGTCTCGACGGAGCGGACTTCCTCGGTGCGGTGCTGGGTGCGTGGGCCCCCGATCGCCGGCGCCTGCTGATCGTGGATCAATTCGAGGAACTGTTCACCCTCTGTCGCGACGACAAGCAACGCACCGACTTCCTGGCGGCGTTGGAGCACATCGCGATTCGGGGCGAGCGGGCACCGGCGGCCGTCGTCATCTCCGTACGCGCCGACTTCTACGCGCGCTGCCTGGACATTCCGCTGCTCGAGGACGCGCTCAAACATCGCAGCTACCTACTCGGCCCGATGCGATTGGACGAACTGGCCGAAGCGATCACTCGGCCGGCCGAATCGGCCGGATACAAGCTGGAATCCGGCTTGGAAGAGCTGATCATCAGCGAGCTGTGCGGTCTCGGCGGTGGCGGGGTCCATCGAGGCTACGATCCGGGCGCGTTGCCATTGGTGTCGCACGTGATGGAGGCGGTCTGGCAGCGCCGCGAGGGCGCGCGATTCACCATCGACGGTTATCGAGCGGCGGACGGTGTGCTGGGGTCGGTCGCGGCGACGGCCGAGCGCGCGTGGAACGAGCTGTCGGAATTTCAGCAGGCCGTCGGCAAGCATGTGCTGCTCGGATTGGTCACCGTCGGCGACGACTCCCGCGATACTCGTCGCAAGGTCGCGCGCGCCGAATTGGTCGGGCAGACAGTGGAAGCCGCCGAAACCGCACTCGAGGTGCTGGCCCGGACCCGCCTCATCACCCTGGACGCCGAATCGGCCTATCTCACCCACGAGATCGTCCTGAATGCCTGGCCGCGCTTGCGGCTCTGGATCGATGAGGACCGGGTCGGCTACCTGGAACGACAGCGGTTGCACGTTGACGCGACCGATTGGGTTGCGCACGAGCGAGATTCGTCTCTGCTGTATCGCGGCGCCCGGCTCGTCACGATGCAGGAACACGCGGCCGGCGGCGCCATCGGCCCGGCGGCGCAGGAGTTCCTGGCGGCGGGTCAGGCCGCCCGGCGCAGGGCACAACGGCGAACGTCGGCGATCCGGGCCGCGCTGGTCGTTCTGACGGTCGCGGCGCTGGCGCTCGCCGGGGTGGCATTCGTCCAGAACGACAGGGCGAAACAGCAGCGGGACAGGGCGATTCTGAGCAGCGTGCTCGCCGAGGCCGACCGAGTTCGCGACAGCGATCCGTCGTTGTCGGCGCAGCTGGCATTGGTAGCCAACCGGCTCCGGCCCGGAGATGCCGGGGTCCGCGCCCGCCTGTTCGATTCCCAGAGTCTGGCGTTGGCCACGCCGCTGATCGACAATGCCGGAACCGGTCCGGACGTGGCACTTCGACCGGATGGCCGGGTGCTCGCGGTATCGGGTACCGACAACGGTATTCGACTCTTGGACATCGCCGATGGGGCGAGCCCGAAACAGTTGGCGCAGATCGCGACCAATCTCCCGGTCGGCGAGTACACGTCTCAGTCCCTGGGGTTCAGTCCGGATGGGACGATGCTCGCGTGCATGTGTAACCGCACATTGCGGTTGTGGGATACGAGCGATCCGGGCAACCCGGCTCCGATCAGTGTGACCGGTCTCGCCGGAAACTATGGTTCGCCGGAATTCAGCACGGACGGACGTGTTTTGACGGGGTCGAACGGTATGGAGCGCGCATTCTGGGACATCCGCAGTCCGGCCGAGCCGAAGAAAATAGATGTGCGGTTACCGATAGGCCGCGTGAGCGAAGAGTACGTTCCCGGGCCGGTCAGTCCGAATTGGCGGTTGATGTCCAGTACCAAGGACAACGAGGGCATCCAACTGTTCGATACGTCGGATCTGCGCAATATCCGTGCGCTCGGACGACTGCCGGGGCGAGCGAACGATAGCTGGTTCAGCCCCGACGGCCGGACGCTCGTTGTCGCTTTCCCCGACAAGGAGGTCAAAGACAAAGCCAAGCTGGAACTCTGGGATATAGCCGATCCGAATACACCTCGCCGAATCGGAACACCGATCACGGTCGGGGCGTCGCCGGGAGTGGCGTTCAGCCCGGACGGCAAGCGGATGGCGGTCGGACGGGCTCAGGGGCAAGCCCAGATGTGGGCGTTGGATGAGCGGGAGCATCCGCTGCTGTCCGCCACCTTGACCGCCGGAGACAAGGACTTGATCTCGACCATGGCGTTCCGCCCCGGTGGACGCCTGGTGACCGGCGGCGCGAACGGCGCGATTCGGATGTGGTCACTGCCGGAACAGGATTCGAGCCAGCTCGGCTATACCGGCATGCCCACCCAACTGAGGCTCGATGCCGGCGGGCGGGTCGCGATGCTTGCCCTGCGCCCGGAGTTCATCGAGACTATCCGGATCGATGATCCGCTGTCGACGCGCCGGGCCGGACGGTTGCGGGCGAGCACTGAGACCGCCGAGATCAGCCCTGACGGGCGAACGTTGTTCGCAACTGTGCTGGCGGATGGTAAGCAGACGAGTACGCAGGCGCTGTTCGATATTTCCGACCCGGCGTCCATTCACCGGCTGGCCGACCTTCCGGACCAAGAAAATTTCGCTCGCGGTGTCTTCAGCTCCGATTCGCGGTTCCTGGTGACCATGCGTGCGGAATCTCCGACCATGCTCAGCATCTGGGATCTAGCCGACCGCGGCAAGCCGGTATTGGCCGGACCGCCGATTTCCGCGCCGAATGTGTTCGCCGGGGCCTTCAGCCCGGACGGTCGTTTGCTGGCGACGTGGGGACGGAAGGCACCGGTCACGTTGTGGGACATGACCGTTCCCGCCGCGCCCAGAGCCCTGTCGAGTATCCCGGCGGGTCGAGACGGAGCACGGGAACCGGTCGCGTTCGCGCCGGATTCACGCACCCTGATCGCCGGCACCGGCGATGATCGGTCGATCGGGGTGTGGGATATCACCGATCCCCGGCACCCGGCTACGATCGGCGATCCCTTGACCGGGCACACCGGGACGGTGCAATCGCTCGCGTTCAGCCCGGATGGGCGAACGCTCGCCTCGTCTAGCCCCGGCTCGGAAGTTCTGCTGTGGGACTTCAGCGATCGCCTGCATCCCACGCCGGTGAAGTATCCGCTGCTCACCGCCGCGCCGGTGGACGGCTGGGACCTGTTGTTCCATCCCTCGGGCAAATACCTGATGACGGGCAGCGCACTCGGCGCTCTGCGCTGGTGGGATCTCGACCCGCAGCATGCCGTCGACCGCATCTGCGCGGCCACCGGCTCGGTGTTGACCGAGCAGGTGTGGGCGGCACATCTACCGGACCTCCCCTTCCGGCCGCCCTGTGCGCAGCACTGATCGAAACCGCCGGTCGCGAATCGCGCGGTTGCTCGGCCCGGCGCCGATATCGCCGGGCCGCGCTGGATCGACATGGCTGCTGTCGCAGCCGGGCACTGTGGACGAGACCCGTCCAAACCGTGCACGGTCTCGAATCCTGTTCAACTGTTCAGACAGTTCGAAGGCCGTTCGCGAACGTCCGCGAATCGGCCGGGCCCCGTCGATGGATGTCGAGGAGACGACTGAATGCGCAAGGCAACGATCACCCGCGGGGCCGCACTCGCGGTGGTGGGGTTAGGCAGCACGCTTACCATTCTCCTTGCCGGCGCTCCGGCCGGGGCGGATCCCTTCGGCGCTGCGGCACCGGCGGATTCCGCCGAGGCGATCAGCGACCAACCGGATTGGGTGATCGATCCCAAGGTAAAGACGTTGGACGACTTCAATAAAAGCAAGTGGGGAAAGCTGAGCGGGAAAATCGTGGTCGCCGCGTGCGATAACGCTAAAAGCTTCACCGACTCGGGAATAGGGCGGTGGTGGGATACCTACGATCTTTCGCCGCTCACTTTCCGGCAGTCGCCTACCAGAGCTGCCATCGATCGAGTTTTCAACCCCGACAGCAAATTCGCACCACCGGCCGGCTCCACCGGCGCGGACCTCCAGCGGCACGCACTGGACAAGTTCTGCAACTCGGACGAGGTGCGACGAGAATTTCTCAACGCGTTGAGGACATTCTCCGAGCAATACGGCGGGAAGCTCAAGCCGGGCAAGGAAACCGACTTCGCCCTTATCCAGTTCGATATCAAGAAAACGCAGTTGCAGGAAGCTCTGCTCATCGACGAGGGCTTCCTGGAGACGAAGAAGGAGGACGACGGGCTGTAAACGAGGCCATCGGCGCTCGATGGGCCGAGTTCGCCGCAGGTGGAGCGACCGATTCGGTGGTGCCCGCAGCGACCTCGGCACCAGCGGCCAGTAGTCCACTGAAGTGCTCGCGGCGCGCCGATCTCGTTTCGCCGCCAGGCAGTTCCGGTTAGCCCACATGCGCAAATGTCCGGAACTCGCTAAGGAACTACGAGCGGACCTGGTCGGCGGCCTTTCAGCTTGCCGATCAGCCTACGTTGTTCCCGGAGTCCGGCTGCGGCCAGCGCCGGTTTGACCGCGGTGGCGAAGGCGTAGAAGAGGATGTGGTTCAGGCCCGCGTCGAGATAGGGCTCCAGCCAGCGCTCGACGTCCGCGGCGGTGCCGGAGGGCATCAGGGCGCGCACCAACTCGGGTGTGACGTGCTTGCTGTATTCGGCGAAGCGCTCACCCTCGAAGACCTGGGGATCCACCTGCGAATAGCCAGGGTTGTCCGCGCCCAGCGGATGCGTCGCCCCGGCCGCGGTCCAGCTCGCGCCCGGCATGACCAACGCCATGGCCCGGATGAACGGCGTTCGGCACAGTTCGTCGAGCACCCGCTGATCCGGCGCGAGCAGCGGGGCCAGCAACACGCTGCGGTGCAGGCTTTCCGGGTCGCGCCCGGCGTCTCGGGCGCCGCGCGCGAAGTGGGCCGCGGCGGTATGCCAGGACGTGGTGGTGTCGTTGAGGATGAACATCCAGCCGTCGCCGTGCTGCCCGGCGATCCGGCACGCGCGTGGCCCTTGCGCCGCCACCCACACCGGCGGAGTCGTGCCGTTGAGCGGCGGCAACCCGAATCGGGCGTCGCGCCAGTCGTGAAACGGGCCTGTGTGAGTCAGCAATTCGTCCGGCGCGGCCCAGGCGGCGCGCAACGCGGTCAAGGCGTCGTCCAGACGCCGGGCACGCGGCTCGAGCGTCAGTCCGTACGGGACGGTGTTCTCGTACTCGCCCGACCCGATCCCCAGCACGACCCTGCCGCGCGACAGATGGTGCAGCGACATCCACGCCCGCGCCAGATCGGCCGGACTGCGCCGGACCACATCGGTGACCGCGACCCCCATCACCGGCCCGCGCGGACGCGCCCATCGGGCCAGCGCGACTGTCGGATCCAGGTACGCGTCCAGCGAGGAGACGAAGCGCGCCATCGGCGAGAACCGAACGTTCCACGCGGCAGCGGGAAACGCCGACTTGGTGTGGTCGGAAAACCACACATCGTCGACTCCCAGCAGGCGCGCGGTCCGCAGGTTCAGCTTGATCGCCCAGACGGGTGCGACCGGCTCGATCAAGGACCCGATCCGCACCCGATCACCTCGCGCCCGCACCTTGTACGGACTTTCACGCCGGTCCATCGCCACCCCCCGAGAGGAATCCTGCTCGATTTATAGCAACAAGCTAGGAGTCCGGACCTGAAAACGGGCAAACGCGGGGCTCGCGAACTCCACCGGCGTGCCGCTCGCCTGCGCGCTCGTCGGCTGAACATCCGCGCAGTGCCCGCCGACGGACCCATGAAGGCGCGGTTGCGAGTTGAGAAGCGCTGCCAGACAGACGCTTTGGCTAACGAAAACCTCGCTCTGCGGGCAGGTATCCGCGCGGGTGCAGGCCCGGCGAGGAACATATCGATCGCTGTCGGCGTGCCCGGCGGTCATTCCCGCTGACCAACCGGACAGTCCGGTAGCATCCGGCTCGCGTCGCAATTGAGTAGCCGGGTCGAGGTCCACGGAGAGGATCGGTCGGGGCATGGCAGAGATTGTGATCGGACGGCGTGCGCTGTTCGGCTCGGCGGTTGCCGCGGGAGCCTTGGCCGCGGGAGCATCGACCGTGGCCTGCGGAGCGCCCGCGGCAAGAACCGATTCCGCGCGGTCGATGGACCGGAGCGTGGAACTTGCCAGAGAGATGCTGCAGGTCGACGCGAACGGCAACGACCTGAAGCTGGCCTATCTGCGGACGCTCATCGACACCGGCCTGCCGAAAACCGCTGCGCCCAAACGGGTTCTGGTGATCGGCGCCGGTCCGGCGGGGCTGACCGCCGCCACGCTGCTCGCCGAGGCCGGGCATCAGGTGACGGTGCTCGAGGCCAACGGCAGCCGAACCGGCGGCCGGGTCAAGACCTTCCGCGGGGTGTTCACCGATCCGGCCCTCTACGCCGAGGCCGGTGCGATGCGCCTGCCGAGCGCGCACCCGATGGTGCTCGCCCTGGCCGACAAGTTCGGCCTGCGGCGACGGCAGTTCCACAACGCCGATGTGGCACCGGAAGCCCGCTCCGCGCCGGTCACTCCGGTCGCCTATCGATCGTTCACCGGGGAGCGGTGGACCAACGGTCCCGCCGCCGAGTTCCGGCCGCCGCCCGCGGCGGGGCGCAGCTTGATCGACACGAACGGCACGCTCATCAGCCGCGCCGCTTACGCGAACGACCCCATGGCGGTGCACCGCGGCTTCGGCATCGACCTCGCCACCCCGGCCCGCAGCGCGCTGGACCGGGCGCTGCACAAGGTCGGCGTCCCCGACGACTGGCCGATCGAACGCCGGATCGAAGGCTGGGCAAAGGTTTTCAACACCTACGAGGATTACTCCACGCATCGTTTCCTGATGGAGCACGGCTGGAGCCTGTCGCATCTGGCCGCCGTGGGCACCCTGGAGAACCTTACCTCCCGGCTGCATTACGGCGTCATTTCCGCCATGGTCGACCACGCCCTCATCCGGCCCGATGCCAGCTACTGGGAACTCGAAGGCGGCACCGCGACGCTGACCGACGCGCTGACCCGCAATCTCGGTCCCGCGGTGCATCAGGGCAAACGCATGACCCATATCGAACAGACCGACCATGGCGTCAAGGTTTGGACGACGGCCGAAACCGGAAACGAGCACACCGACGGCGCACCGGTCGACCCGATCGAAACGTTCGAGGGTGACTACGTCATCCTCGCGATCCCGTTGACCGCCACCCGATTCTGTACCTTCGATCCCCCACTCTCGTACCCGACCCGCCGGGCGATCACCGAGCTGCACCACGACGCGGCCACCAAGGTGCTGCTCGAGTTCAAGACCAGGTTCTGGGAGCAGGGTCCGGCGGGCTTTCGCGGCGGCGGTTGTGTGTCGGACTGCCCCAACCGCTTCACCTACTTCCCCTCACATGTGCCCGAGGCCGAGGGTGGCGTCGTGCTGGCCAGCTACACCTGGTCCGACGACGCCATGCGCTGGGATTCGCTCACCGACAGCGAGCGCGTGCACTTCGCGCTCGCCGGGATGCGCCGCATGTTCGGTCCCCGCGTCGACGCCGAGTTCACCGGCGTCGGCCTTTCCCAGTCCTGGCAACGCGCCCGCTATGCCCTCGGCGAGGCCGTCATCCCGACCCCCGGCCAACTCCACGAACACCACGCCGCCACCCAAACCATCGAGGGCAGAATACATTTGGCCGGCGACCACACCAGCCTGAAACCGGCCTGGATCGAGGGCGCGCTGGAAAGTGGCGTGCGCAGCGCCCTGGAAGTGCATCGCCGCTGAACTGCCAGGGCACACTCTCCATCGGCTGCGGCCGGCGAGGATTAGGGGCCGTGCCCGGCTTGGCGGGTCGGGTCGTGGGTTTCCGATGAGGTCAGTAGTTACACCGGGGGTGGAGGGTCTTTCGCTGCGACAGCGCCTGCTCCATCACGCAGTTATTGCAGTCGTTCTCGAAGGAGACCGTGCCGTCCCGCTGGACACGGTACATCGCGTTATCGATGAGGCCATTGCCGCTGGAGTCGAGGACCGCAGCATCTGAATGATGTTGGCGGATATATGAACCGCAGTAGTAGCCCGGTGCCAACGCCACCTTCCGCACCGTCGGCGCCACGTCTGCGTCGTTGTCGTCGTCTTCGACTTGATCGGGCTGGGGAATGAACTGCCCGTGAGCCGGCACCACGCTGTCAGCACCGGCCTGGGCAGGCACGACAACCCCGCCCACCGCACCCGCAGCCACAAACACTGCCAGCAACATCATCTTCACCCGCACACCACGCACCATAAAGACCTCCCAGGACAAGGACTTATAGCAGAACGCGATGAGGCTACACCCGCCCCATCCGCCCTCCGGCACCCCATCTCACGTGGGCTCGATGTGTCGCTCCAGCTGCTGATCGCGCAGCGTAAGTGCGGGCAACGGGATCACCAGGCCGTTTCCACACCTGCCGGATTGGTGCGACCAGGGTCGTGGCCGTCGAAGGAGCGGGCGCGTTCTTCTTCCAGCCTGGCCGCATTCGCCTGGACGAAGGTCGATATCGCGTCGAACCGGGAGTCGGCGTGGACCTCGCGCATGGCCTCGTCGAGCTGGGACTGTAGATCTTGCAACGCCGCGTGGTAAGCGGCCAAGAGGGCTTGCTCACCAGGAATCGATGCCCGCACGAGGCGGTTATTGGCGTCGACGATCACTTGGACGCCGTCGACATCACCTACTCCGCGCACCTGTTCCAGCGCGGCTTGGGCGCGTCGCACCTTCCGGCCGAGTGAGTCGAAGTCGTTGTGCTGCATACTCATCGGTTACCCGGGGGTGGCGGCGTCGGTACCGGTTGGGTCTGTGCCACCGGTGGCGGTGCGGGCGGGATCTGCGTCGCCTTGTCGCCCTTGCCCGCGATGATGTGGCCCATGCCCTCCAGCGATCTGTTCCCCGGCTCCCAGTACTGATTGTGCGCGGCACCGTTCAATCCGAGCTCTGAGGTCGGTCCCGGATCGGAGGGGAAGGTGCGCCCGCGGAAGTCGGGATCGGTGGGATCCATGCCGTAATCATCCAGTCCCCCAGCGGCTTTCGGCGGCGGGGCAGTCGGATTGTACGGATCGTAGATGTCGGGCCCGGAGCTGACGCCGCCGATGACATCGTCGAGCTTGCCCACGCGGTGGGCCGCGTACAGGGGCGTCGGATCGTGGACGGCGGCCGTCGCGTACACCCGGCTGCCCACCTCCTCGGGGCGGACGCCGGTCAGGCTGAGGTCGCTCGCATGCTCGACGGTTGTCCCCGGGCTGGCCACGAACACCACCGCATCGGCATTGAGGGTCCGGCCATGGCTGGCCGCGTCACCGACCAAGGTGGTGCCGTAGCTGTGTCCCACGACGGTGTTGTAGGACGGCGCGCCGACATGCGAAGCACGCAGGCCGTTCTGGAAACGGTTCAGCGCATCCGCCCCGGCGTCGGCGTATCGCCGGTGCGTGGCATCGAGAAGTTCGGGTGGTGCGTCGTAGCCGAGCCACGAGATCACCGCGGGATTCTTCGCACCGGCGACTCCGGCCTGGTCGCGCATCCGGTCCACCCAGTCCATGTACATGCTCTTCGACGGCCGGGAACCGGTGCCGGGCACGAAGGTGGCGACATGGTCGGCGAGGTCGGGGTTACCGGAGGCGATCGCGGCGTGCGTGGTAGCGCCGGATTTGGTGTCGAGCAGCATGAGATAGCGATCGGGGTGCTGCAGCTCTTTGCTGATCTTTTCCAGATCGTCGCGCTTGCCTTGCAGCGCAGGGTCACCGGCGCGGGCGCGGGCGAGTTCGTCCTGCAAGGTCATCCGGTTGTAGTGGTCGCGGTCGACGACCGGGATGCCGTCCCGGTTTCCGATATACGGGTCGTGCTTCCACAACGCGTCCTTCTCCGCCGGGGTCAACGTCGCCCAGAAGTCGTGCAGCTGTTGCGGATCGTCGGGCAACCGCGCCTTGCCGGCGAGGATGTCTTTGACCTTCGAACCAACGTCGGGGCTGGGGTGTTTCTCGTAGGTGTCCAGCAGTTGCAACGAGTCGGTGATGGCCTTGGCCGCCCGCGCTTCGGCGTCACCGAACTGGGCCAGCAAGTGCTGGATCTTGGACTGGTAGCCGGCGGCCTGCGTGTCGAGATAGTGCTGGACGAGCCCCGGTACGCTCGGATGTTCGTTGCCGGGAGGCACTTTCGGCGCGGTGACATTGCCGGCGTCGTCGACCGACATGCCGTCGTCCTCGGTCGCGTGCACGACGGTGGTCAACAGCACGTCGCGGTACCCCGACAGTTCGGTGCCGAACGCGTTGTAATGATCGGCGAGCCCGACCACGGTCTCGGCCAGATGATTGGCGTCGAGCTGATGCGCGAGCGTGCGCGCCGAGGCCGCCGCGGCGCCAGCGCCCTTCCAGTCGCCCAGCTCGTGGTCGACGTCGCGAGCCATCTGCCCGACCCGATCGGTGAACGTATTGGTCTGCGTCGCCAGGACTTCGGCGAGCGACACCATCGTTTCCGGCACGCATGCCCGCACGTGGCCGATGGTCGTCATGCTCCGGCGTAACGTCGCAGCTGATCCGTATTGGCCTGCTCGAGCTCCGCATATGTGGCGGCGCCCGCCGTCATCCGGACGGCCATCTGGTCGATATTGCCGCCGATCAGCCCGAACGCGTGCCGCACGGCGTCGGGAACCCGGTCGGACGCCGCGCGCACCGGTGAGTCCGCGGCCATGACCACCTTCGCCCCGATCCTGATCTGGCCGATCTCGGCGGCGTGCGCGCCCAGCTTGCCGCCGAGCCGACGTAAAGCGTCCGCATCGACCTGCAGCACAGTGTCGCCGCGTGTTTCCTCTGGCGCTATATTCCCCATCGCACCCCCACATTGTCGGTTCGGACAATTTCGCCGACGGTAGCATCCCGGGTTCGGCGGACGCGACCCCCCAAAACCTCCACCCCGCACACTGACGGCTACCCGGATCGATTGTCCTTCAACATATCTCACGCATGGGGTCGACCGGCGGACCGTTGCCGGGCGACTCCGGCGACGCTCGCCCGGTCGAGATCAAAGGCGAGATTCGACGAATTTCGCTGCGGCAGCGGCATGTCGGGCGTAGCGCAGGTGCACGTTCCAATCCGACCCGTTCGGGTCGCACACCGGGTCGTTGTCGTTGCAGACGTCGTAGGTGCGTTCGGCGTAGACCCCGGTGACCGACCTGCCCAGTCCGCGGATGGGGTTTCCGAACAACAGCACCGCCGCGACCCGCGGTGTCAGCTGAGCGGGCAGGGTCGCCACGATCGGGCCACCGACCTTCGCGCCCGCACTGCTGATCCCGATCGAATTGTCGACCACATTCGCGCCTTGCGAGTAGCCGAGGAGCACGAAACGCTGCCCCGGACAAGCGGCAGCCTGAGCCACCACGTGCGCGACCAGGTCCCGGTTTCCGGCCTGCACCGAGGCGGGCTGGTTCAGGTCGGCCGGATATGCGACCCGGTACGCGTCGGTCCGGGCCTCCAGCGCGCCGGCGATCGCCGAGTACACCGGATTTCCGACGACGGTACCCAGTTTCTCCTGGCTCCCGGCACCCCCGGGTTCATTGGTGCCGCGAGCCGAAACCACCTGGATGTCAGCGCATCCCGCCGCCATCGCAGTGCCCGCCCCGATTGTGCACACCCCCGTCGTCACGGCGAAGACGGCCAGCGCCGTGACGGCCGCCGCCGATGTCGTCGACCGATGTGATCTAGCCATTGCCATGGATCTGCCTCTCGTTCGAACCTGCAGCGAACGGTAGGACGGATGTAGGCGGATCGACCTGCGCCGGTCAGGTTTCTGGACGCCTCACTGGCGCGGCCGGTCAGAATGCTCACCCGGCACAAATCGGTGCGCGGACGGTGATTGTTCGAACGCGAGGTGGGTCGCCGCGAGTCCTGAGTTTCCGGCGAGGGCTGTGGGAGTTGTACCGGTGAACGCCGAGACGTCACGGTGGAGATGAGATTGGTCGGTGTAGCCGCATTCCGCCGCGACCAGGGCGGTGCTGCGGCCTGCGGTCAGATGGTGGGCGGCGTGGTGGAAGCGCATCAGCTTCGCGGCACGCTTAGGCGCCACGCCCACCTGCGATCGGAACCTGGTCCATAGGCGTTTGCGACTCCAGCCGAGCTCGACGGCCAGATCGTCGACCCGGACCCGGCCACGGCTGGCGGCGATCCTTTCCCACGCCCAGATCACCTCGGGAGCCATCGGCGGACCCGCCGCGATTCGACGGGTGAGAAACGTATCCGCCACCGTGAATCGATCGCTCCACGAGGTGGCCTCGTTCAATTGTTGCCGGATTCTCGATGTTTCCCGGCCCCAGACGGCGTCGAGGTCGACCATGGATTCGGGATCGGTCAGGCACGCTCCTAGCACAGTGTGGGCGACCACCGGGGATATGCGCAGTTCCAGGCAGGCGATGTTCCGGCCGCGCATTCCGGCTGGGTGATGTGCGAGACCGGCTGCGAGACTGCCGTTTTGCTGTCTGCCGGTGGCGTCCTCGACGAGAAGTGAGCTGTCACCGAATTCGAGTATCACGGTGATCGAGGGGTGGGGAATCACCCGTTGCGCGATCGGATCCGCACTCAGACTGCGGAACCCGGCGATCCGCACGCCGCGGACCGGAGCCGGCCGCGGCGACCGCACGACATCCCAGGCTGCGGCATCCGATCCGACCACACCCTCACCCCTGCATCCGGTAGATCACACCACCCGATGCTACTGAAGGTCGGTCGACAGGCCGGGGAACAAACGTACAAGACGGTGTAATGCCCGGCGCGGGACAGTGATACGCGACCGGAATGCGAGTTCGGAGGGAAGGCGCCGTGGCGACCGTACGGATGGACATCGAGATCGATGCCGATGCCGAGGTGGTGTGGAAGGCGGTGGGCGACTTCGCCACCGCACCCGAACGGATAACCCCGGGTTGGGTGAGTGCGTGCGTGGCCGACGCCGATGTGCGAGTGGTGACATTGCGGGACGGGATTGTCGTGCGCGAGCGGCTCGTCGCTGTGGACGAGGAACGTCGCCGCATCGTGTACTCGATCATCGGCGACACGGTGCAGCCTGCGCACAACAACGCGTCCATGCAGGTATTCGCGATCTGCCCGGGACGCTGCAGACTGGTATGGATCCACGATGTGTTACCGGACGAACTGGCCGAACTGCTGTACACGAACATGAGCGCCGCCGCCGACGTCATCCGGGAAACCCTGGCCGCCGAATGAACGGCCGGCCATCCGCACGGTGGGTCAACTGCCGTATCTGCGCCGGCGTCAGCATGCGGGTCGTTCGTGCACAGGGTAGTGCTGGCACCACCCGGGAGCGGGCGGTGGTGGTAGTGGCGATCCGGATGCCTGCGGGATGGAGGGCGGCGGGGCGGAATTTTACGGTGGTGATGCTGTAGCCGTCCGATTGCCCGAAGGGAATTTTGTTGAGATCGAAGATGTTCGGCGCCGCTGTGCCGGTGTTGGTCCTCGCGGCTCTCGCCACGACCGCGTGCCAACCCGACCAGCCCGCCATCGCCGCACCGAGCAGGACAGCGACATCGGCCACCGCTGCCGACGGAACCGCGCTCCAGCGTGATGCCGACGCGATCCGTGATGTCGGTATCACGGGTGTGCAGGCCAGGCTGGTCGCCGCTGACGGTGGCAATACGGTGGTGACCAGTGGTGTCGCCGATACCGTGAGTCGGAGCCCGGTCTCGGGGGATGGGTATTTCCGGACTGCCAGCGCCACCAAGACTTTCACCGCGACCGTACTGCTGCAACTGGTCGGTGAGGGCAAACTCACCCTGGATGACACGGTCGAGCAGTGGTTGCCGGGCGTCGTGAGTGGAAACGGCAACGAGGGCACGAAGATCACGGTGCGCCAATTGCTCAACCACACCAGCGGACTGGGGTATCCGAATCCGTATCAGCTGGCTTCCCCGGAGGACTACCACCGCTATGCCCTCAACGTCCCGCCCCCGCCCGAGCAGGTGGTGGCCACAGCTGTCCAGAGCCCGCCGACCTTCGCCCCGGGAACCGGCTGGCGCTACAGCAACACCGGCTACCTGCTGGCGGGCATGATCATCGAAAAGATCACCGGCAGACCGTGGTACGAGGAAGTCGGCAGCAGGATCATCGTCCCGCTCGGCCTCGAACACACCAGCTACCCGCGCAGCTCGGTCACGATTCCGCTCCCGCACGCCACCGGATACACGCAATGGCCGACGGGCGGTTTGGTCGATACCACCGACAACCGGATCGGTGTATTCGCCGCCGCCGCAGGCGCATTGATCACCACCACCGCCGACCTGAACACCTTCTTCCGGGCATTGCTCGGTGGCAAACTCTTGCAGCCCGGACAACTCGCAGAAATGAAGAAGACCGTCGATACCGACGCCGAGGTCAAATCGGTCTTCCCCGGTGCACGCTACGGTCTGGGCTTGTTCTCGATCGAATTGTCCTGCGGTGGACGGTATTGGATGCACGGCGGCGACATTCCCGGCTACAAAACCAGAGACGGCGTCACCGACGACGGCACTCGCAGCGTCGTGGTGTCCATGTCCACCCTCCTGCAAGACACCGAGGAACATCAGATCGCCCAGGAGAACACGGCCATGAGTCTCGTAGACCATGCCCTGTGTCGTACCGGAAACAAGTAGCCGCGCCGCTGTACCCCGGTCCGCTGGAGGCGGGTTCTTCAGCGATATGCGCCTGGGCGTATCGGGCCCATTTCGGAGCGGTAGTTTTCCACCCTGTGCAGCGGGTACCGCCTGGAAAAGCACGCCGCGGAGTTGGGCGACATCCGACTGAGAACGGAACATTGCGATGAGCGATAAGCGCCATACCTCGACCGAACCGGCAGAGGTGGAATTGCTGCGGGCAGACCGCGACCTCACGCGGGAAGAGCTCGGTCAGACCCTGGCCGAACTGACCGGCAAGCTCGACGTCAAGGGCAGAGCGGAGGCCCAGCTGCATCGAACCGCCGACCTCGCCCGCGAGAAGGTCGGCAGCCTGGGAGCCGTGGGGCAGGACAACGCGATGCGGGTCGCCCAGGTCGCTCGCCTGCGGCCGGTGCCGGTCGCGGTAGCGCTGGCATCGGTCGCCGCCCTGACAACGTGGCTGATTGTGCGTAACCGCACCCGTCGATAAACGCTCGCGTGAATTGATCCCCATCCACGCCTCAGGTGGCAACGAAGATTTTTTCGGAGGAAACCATCGAGGAGCGGAGTGACTTTGGATGCCAGGCGGTGCGGTGGATTGGTGATTGCGGCGTTTGCCGCGGTGCTTTGTATCGGTTCGATCGAGGTCGGGTCCTGTCCGGCGGCCGTCGCGGGCGAACCCAGCAGCGAGATGTCCGCCGATGGTGTTTTGGAGGACGCGAAACGGGAGTTGCGTGCGGAGATCGAGCGCGTCACCGACGAGGAGCTGAAAGCCGCGAACCTGTGCACTTCGGCGGAGGAGAAAGAGGACGGGGCGGCCGCGAAATGTGATGAGAAGCGCGAGGCCAGCGCCGAAAAGCGGCTCGACGCCATCGATCTCGACAGCGATCATCGGCCCAGCACCCATCCCGCGCCCTACGAGATGAGGAATGACGTCGGCGTCGCGCCACAAACGCGCGGGTCCGCCGAAGCCGCGGCTCGAGATGTGTGCGTTTACATGGTTCAGCACGGCGGGGCGTACTGCGGATCGTGCGACAAGGCGAGCAAATACCTGGATTGGTGCAAGGTGGTAACCGGGCGCTCGTTCGAGTCAGGTACGAGTAAGCACGACGACCACAATCTGGGTGCCTTGGAGCTCGACGTGAAGGCAGCCGCCTACCTCGCCTTCGAGGAGGACAAAAAGGGCGACGCAAGCGTTCGCACAAAAGCCGACAAGGCCGAGGCATACGCGGTCCACATGTGGGAGCAGATCGGCTGGCCCAAAGAGGGCCACGTGGGACGCTCGGAGGAATAGAAGCTCCATCGCACGACCCGTCGTGCACCCGAGTTCTGCACAACAGCCATGCCCCTCATCCGCACACGCGGGTGAGGGGCTTTCGCATTACCTTCAGCCGCACGATCTATCCGGGCGGCGATTCGGCGTGACGAGCAGCACAGCTGGCGAACATCGCACACGAAAGCTGGATGCAGGACTGGCCCGTCGAGGTAGCCCATCCGGCACGCCGCGATGAGTTCGTTGGTGTCCGGCGCGTCGTGGTGCTCACTGAACCGGGCTCGGCAACCGAGGTCGCAGCGAACGGCATGGCCTCTGCGGTCCTCGCCGCACTCGGCTCGGGTGGCCCCGTCTCCCTCGCGGAATCCGAACGCCCGCATCGGTGTTGTCAAGTCCGGATTCGAGCATGCTAAGTTGAGCGCCGCTTCACGAACTGAGGACATCGATGCTGGAACGTCTCGAACTGGAGGCATTTCTGACCCTTGCGGAGGAATTGCACTTCGGCCGGACGGCCGAGCGACTGCATGTGACGACCAGCCGAATCAGCCAGACGATCGCCAAGCTGGAGCGGCGGATCGGGGCGCCGCTGTTCGAGCGCAACAGCCGCATAGTGCGGCTCACACCGCTGGGAAAACAGTTGCGTGACGAATTGCGCCCCGCCTACGACCAGATCTCGGCCAGCGTCCGCGCGGCGAGCCAGGGCGGTTCGATCACCCAGACCATCACTGTGGGATTCTCCGCGCCCTGGAGCGGCAACCTGCTGGTGCGCGCCGCAGCGGTCGCCCAAGAGCGGTACCCGGACACCGCGGTCGACATCGAAGAGATCCAGCTCATCGATCCGCTCGGCCGAATGCGTTCGGGCGCGGTGGATTTGCAGCTCACCGAATTCCCCATCAACGAGCCCGATATCACCACCGGGCCGATCGTCTTTGCCGAACCACGAGCGCTGATGGTGCCCGGCAGTCATCCTTTCGCCACCCGGGAATCGGTATCGATGGAAGACATGGCCGACGCGACACTGGTCACCATCGCCGATGAACACGTGCCGCGCTACTGGATGGACGAGTATTTCCCGCGGCGCACCCCTGCCGGGCGGCCGATACCGCAGGGCCCGGCCACGAATTTCTGGCCCGAGGTACTGGTGCACGTCAGCCAGGGCGTCGGTGTCAGCACCGTCTCGCTGCGCGCCCGTGACTTCCACTCCCGCCCCGACCTGGTCTTCGTTCCGATTCACGACGCGCGGCCGATCGTTTACGGCCTGATGTGGCCGACCGCGCGCAAGAAGCCGTTCGTGGACGTCTTCCTCGAAGTCATCGCGGAGGTGGCCGAATCGCAGTAACCGCCGCCTCCGGTGAACACAGCGTTGAGTACGGCTAAGCGTTAACCCGCGCTTAGCGGAGCGTTGCTGAAACGCTGCTTGTTGCATAGATTTCGACTGACGATGCTGGAATCCACCGCAGTGGAGATCAGCGGATTCGATCATCGGATTTCAGGAGGAATTGTGCCGCGCGAATTGGTGTACACGGGGTTCATGTCGCTGGACGGCGTCGTGGACTCGCCAGGTGGCAAGGAGGAGGGGCATCGCAGCGGCGGCTGGGTGATGGCCACCGAGTTCGTCCCGGAGGCCTACTCGCTCAAGAACGACGAACTCGCCGATCACACCGCCCTGCTGTTCGGCCGCCGCAGCTACGAGGCTTTCGCCCCGTACTGGCGCGAATCCGATGATCACATCGCGTACAAGGAGCTGCCCAAGTACGTCCTGTCCACTGCCCTCGCCGAATCCGATCTGCTGGACGGCTGGGGCCCGACCACCATCCTGCGCAGCACCGAGGACGTGGCGCAGCTCAAGGAAACCGAAGGCGGCGCCATCTTCATCCACGGCAGCGCTGAACTGGCCCGGCGCCTCGCCGACGCCGACCTCATCGACCGCTACAACCTGCTCGTCTTCCCGATCCTGCTGGGTGCGGGCAAGAGTCTGTTCAGCCGTGCCGACCGCGACAAACAGCAACTGCGCCTGCGTGATTCGGCCACCTACGCCAACGGCGTGGCCAAACTCGTCTACGACGTCGTGCGCTGACCCGCGCGGTCTCTGCTCACCGGGCGTCCTGACCAGGCGCCCGGTTCAAGTTGATCAGCTCGACACTCGGGACGCGTTGGGCACGTCGAGAGGATCGGAAGAGCGTAGTCGCCGCCACGGGAGGTGGTCCAGCGGCGCACCTGCCGCGCCCAGCTCAGTTGCCGGAGAGCGGCGGCTACGGCCTCGGTCGCAGGCGGGCATTATCGGCGACGAGTTGTTGTCAGCGTGTATGCAATTTTCGATACGCCGGCGATATCCGCCAACTTATACCTTCGACTCACTAAATCTCCTGTCTCACAGGGGATCTGGAGACGAAGGAGAAGACGATGAGACTACGCGAACTCGGCGTGGCGGCGCTGCTGGTGCTCGGCATATCCGGTCTGGCCTCCCCCGCCCACGCGGACTCCGACCAAGACGCCACCGGATACGCCCGCTGCCCGAATGGGAACTTCTGCCTCTTCAGCGCTGCCAACGGGGGCGGGCGAATCGCGTATTTCCGCCTCGGCTCGACCGATCTGCGCTTGCAGAACATCGATGGCCAGGTGTATTCGATATGGGACCGCACCGGCCGATACTGGAACGGGTTCACCGAGTACAACTATCGCGGCGGCGTCATCTTCCGCAGCGGGCCTGGTCAACAGACAAATATACCGGCCGATGTCGCCACTCAGGTGCATTCGGTGAAGGCGGCCTGACCCGAAATCGGCTATGCGCGAACGCGTTCGGCATCAGCTGAGTTGACGGGAGCGCGGCCCACGTAGACGACAGCCCCGCTCAGCGAAAGTCGCTGAGCGGGGCACGTTTCCGTTGCTCGAGCCGGTGGCGGAGCGCTCTAGGATCGCCAGCTGCGGGGAGCAGACCGGCACCAAGTAGTTCACTGCGACTCCCGGCGGGCACGGCGCCGCCGTTGCAGTCCGGGGTGTATGCCGGCGGGGAGGTCGGCGTGGGCGGCGATGCGACGGAGTAGCGGGCGCAACAGGTTTCGTTCGGTCTCGTCGAGTGGGGCGAGGATCTCCGATTCCAGTGCGTCGGCTTCCGCTTGGACGGTGCCGAGCACTTCGCGCGCGTGATCGGTGAGATGGACCGCGTGTGCGCGACGATCGGCCGGATGCTGGCGCCGCGCCACCAGTGCGCGCTCCTCCAGCTCGTCGACCAGCCCGACCATCGCGTTGCGGTGCACCCGCAGCAGATCCGCGAGTTCCTGCTGGCTGCGCCCATCCGAGATCGCCAGCTGGCCGAGGACGGCGAAGTGCGCCGGATCGAGATCCCACCGCGCCAGTTGCTCGGTGAACCGGTGCGCCACGTGATGACCGATCTGCGACAACAAGAAGACTGCGCGCGAGTCCAGCGGCGGGTTCACCATTCCCCCAAATTAGCAACTCGACATGGTTTCGAAGTCACTCCGTCACCAGCCATCGCACTGCGATACTCGATGCGGGGGAACGGATCTCCAGCGAAAGCGACTCCGATGAGCACTGATCCAACGGCCGACGAGAACGAATCTGTCACCAGCGCCGAACCACAGACGGACGCGCAGCAGTCCGAACAGCGACCTCCGCCACGGGTGGGTGCCGTTCCAGACTCTGTCGTGTTCATCCAGCCCCCTCCGGTCGAGTAGATCTGGCCGGCACGCGTCGGCCAGCCGACCGAATCTGTTGGACCAGGGCGTGCAGGTGGCTGCATCGCACGCTTCGGCGCAGAGCCGGTGACCGGGACAGTCCGACCAACCCGACCGGACTGTCCCGGTAACGCACAACGCGGCTACCGGCGGCTGGGTGCCGCCGGTAGCCGGGCGTTATGCGCGGGTCATCGCTTGATCAGCGCGAGCAGGGCGGTGATCGAGGCCCGGCGTTCGTAGGCGATCCAGGCGAAGATCGCGGTGAGCGCCAGCGGGAAGGGGGCCAGTTCGGGGGTGCCGGCGAGGAAGGCGTTGAAGCCGGCGGCGAGGAAGGTGACGATGGCCAGGCCGATCGCGGCGGCCGCGGTCAGGCGGGGCACCATGAGTCCGATGCCGCCGGCGACCTCGGCGAGACCGATGAAGACCAGCAGCCCCAACGGGATCGAGAAGGCGGTGGCGTTGTTGTCCATCAGGGTGTGCGGGATGAGGAGCTTCGGGCCGCCGGAGGCGATGATGAAGAACAGGCCGAGCACGATCTGCAGGGTCCACAGGACGCGGTTGCGAATCTTGCCGGGGCGGACGGGGGCGGTGGTCTGGGTGGCGGCGATGGCGGTCATCTCGTGTTCCTTCTGGATCGGTCGCGCCGGGTTGGTGGCGCGTTCATCAGTAAGGACGGGGGCGGTCCGGAAAACTCATCGCCGCGGTCGAAGAAATTTTTACCGCGCCGCAGGCACCTCGGCGGTGTGCGCGGGGATATAGCGCTCGCCCCTCACCTGCCCGCTCAGCGGGTCCAGCGCGGCCAGTGCCTCCGCGTCCAGGGTGAGCTCCAGCGCGGCCGCGTTCTGCTCCAGCCGGGCCGGGCTGCGGGTGCCCGGAATCGTCACCACCGCCACCCCGAGCCGCTCGGCCTGCGCGTACACCCAGGCCAGCGCCACCTGAGCCGGGGTGGCACCCAGCCGGTCGGCCACCTCGCGCACGGTCTGCGCGATCTTCTCGTTGGCCTCGCCCGCCGCGCCGGCGAAGCGGGGGTTGGTGCGCCGGAAGTCCTTCTCGCCCAACGTGGATCGGTCCAGGGCGCCGGTCAGGAACCCCCGCCCCAGCGGCGAGTACGGCACCAGCCCGACCCCCAGCTCGGCCATCACCGGGGTGAGGGCCTCGACGTCGCGGGTCCACAGCGAGTACTCGCTCTGCACCGCCGTGATCGGGTGCACCGCGTGCGCGCGGCGCAGCAGCTCGCCGTCGACCTCGGACAGACCCAGATGGCGGACCTTGCCCGCCTCGACCAGCTCGGCCATCGCCCCGACGGTCTCCTCGATCTCCACGTCCTGAGGCGGGCGATGGGCGTAATACAGGTCGATCACCTCCACGCCCAGCCGCAGCAGCGAGGCGTCACAGGAGCGCAGCACGAAGTCCCGGGCACCGCGGATACGACGCGCCCGGTCACCGCCGCTGCGGTCGATACCGAACTTGGTGGCCACCTGCACCCGGTCCCGGCGACCATGAATGGCCTGGCCCACCAGCACCTCGTTGTGCCCGGCACCGTAGGCATCGGCGGTGTCCAGGAACGTGATGCCCAGCTCCAGCGCCCGGTCGATGGTGGCCAGGCCGCCGTCCCAGTCGGCGGCACCGTAACTCTCGCTCATCCCCATGCACCCCAGGCCCATCGCGCTGACGGTGAGACCGGGCGAGCCGAGCGTGGTTCGAGTGATCATGCGCGGATACTCCTTTTACCCGGCCAGCCGGGCGGTACCTGAGGGCTGACGAACGCCTCCGACACTAGGACTTGGAGTGCACTCCAAGTCAAGCTGGAGAACCAGCCCCCGTCGGCGGGTCAGGCGCGGCGGGTGAGGACGAAACGAGTCTCCGATGCCGAATCAAGCACATTCGACCGGTCATGATCGTCGCGCGATTCGCAAACCTGGCAAAGCCTGGTCCTGAACCTCGACACCATCGGTTGGTAGCCGATGATTGTGTCGAGACCGGATCCAAGTCCTCCAGACCTCAGCCCCGCCGCGCACCTGAACCAGATCCTGGCCAGGATCCGATCCCGCCATCAAGTGGCCCACTAGCCGCGATGCAAGCGTTCAGCTCGGTTGCTGGTCGATTGATCACGAGGAACTGGTGTAGGCATCCGTCGAGAGGTCACTTACATCAGTTCCTCGTGATCAGTCGTCCAGCAGCGCATTTCGAGACGCGCCGTGCTGAACGTACGCCACTGCCGATGAGCGGATGGTGACGTCGACCAACCCGACCGGCATCGGGAACAGACTCCGAACCGCGAGAACCGGATTCGAGTCAGTTCTCCAGGGCGGCCGCGAGGCGCTCGAGGGTGCCGCTGATGGTCTCCCGGTTACGTGCTGTCCGGTCCTGCACACCGGAGATCTTCTTACTGAACTCCAAGCCCTCCGGTGGCCGCAGATCCTCGGTCCACTCGGTCACCCGGCAACCCGTCGGCGTGTGTTCGATGCGGTAACCCCAAGTCGCGTAGTGGAAATCGCGCATTGAGCATTCGAAGGTGAAGGCTCGGCCGGGGTCGGCCTCGACGACTTTGCCCTGAGTGGTCCACTCGCGTTCACCGTTGCGGTTGTGACCTTCGAAAGTCGCGCCGACGACCGGACCCTCGAAGCCCTCATGCCACTCGCAGGCGTAGCACTCCTGTGACCACTCACCCATGCGGGTCACATCCGCGACGGCCGCATATACCGCGTCGGGCGAAGCAGCGATGTCACGCGAGATTTCCAGTTTTTCGACCACGAGATCCGAGCTTAGCCGGGAGCTGTCCGCATGCCCTTTCCTCAGTGCGCGACAACATGTTTCGCACCTCCCGGTCTACGCGTTTCTCGCCCGGCCGAGATCCCGACGAGCCGACAAGCAGAACTTGCTCGCCCCGGCGGGATCGTGCTCAGCGCGTCGATCTGCGGGGAGGTGGCGGCGGTCCCCGCGAGTGATCAGGCCCGCCGCGCAGCAGTGACCAGCGCACCCAGCAGTCGCAGATGGTCGGCGTCGGCCTGGTTGGGCAACAGGAAGCGGCGGCGCAGGAAGGCGTAGGACAGCTCGTGGCGTGGGTCGACCAACGCCTGTTGTCCACCGGCTCCGCTGTGGCCGAACGCGCCGGCGCCGAGAACCGGGTAGATCTCTGACGACGCGTGGAATCCGACCGCCCAGGCCTTGGGCTGCCGCAGGACCAAGTCGAAGCCGTTGGACTGGATCTGGCCGAACGCCGACGCGGTGGCGGGTTCGAGCAGCGGGTCGACGCCGTCGACCGGCGACACGAGCGCCGAATACAGCTTGGCCAGGCTGCGGGCGGTGCCGATGCCTCCGAAGGAGGCCGGCCCGCGGGAGCGGACGACCGGAAGATTGGGCAGTTCCCACACCTCCCGGTTGCGCGGATGGTGACGGTTGAAGGCGATGCCGCTGAGACTGTCCGGGTCGGTCGCGGTCGCGGCGAGCTCGCGCAGGCGTTCCGGAGTCGCCGTCATCGGTTGCGCACTGAGGAATTGGCTGTCCAGGCCCACGGGCAGGCCCAAGTGCAGGTCGAGCTTCAGCGGAGCCTGGAGTCGTTCGGCGAAGTGTTCCTGGACGGTGCGGCCGGTGGCGCGGCACACGAGTTCTCCGCTCAGCGCGGCCATCACCAACGCGTGGTACCCGGTTGCCCGGCCCGGTCGCCAGAACGGGCGCTGCGTGCCGAGTCGTTCGGCCACGAGTCGGTCGTCGGCGAGTTCCTCCATCGTGAACCCGTGCGTGGCGCCCACCAGACCGGCCTGGTGGGCGAGCAGTTCGCGTACCAGGAGGTCTTGCTTGCCCTCGACCGCGAACTGCGGCCAATAGCGGCTCACCTTCTGATCCAGGTCCACCACGCCGTCCTGGACCAGCAGCGCCACCACCAGGTGGGTGACCCCCTTGCTCGCCGAGTAGATCCCCATGATCGAGTCCGCGTTCGTATCCGGCCCCGCCCATAGGTCGACCACCTTCTCGCCGCGGTGGTAGGCGGCCAATTGGGCGTCCAGTTCGCTACCCTCCGCGGCCAGCAGTGCGGCGAACTGCTCGCGCACAGCCTCGAATCCCGGCGCGACCGTGCCTTGGATGCCAGCCGCCTCCTCGAGTGCTTCCCTCATCGTGTCTCCCGCTGTTGCGTGACGGCCGATCCGTCGACACGACTCACACTACCCCATTAGTGACCATTGGTAACTAATGGGGTGACAGATGTCGACGTCACCTACGGCGACGAGCTCGGCGGCGGGCCCTGTCTATCGTCTGATTCATGAGTGACCAAGTGGCCGAGCGACGAGGTCCGGGCCGTCCCGCCCAGATCAGCCGGGACAAGATCGTCGACGCGGTGTCGCAGGCCGACAACGTCGACACGCTGACCATGCGCGAGCTCGCGGCGAGCCTCGGCGTCAGCCACAGCGCGCTCTACCGGTGGATCAAGAACCGCGACGAGCTCTTCGATCTCCTCAGCGAGGTCGTCGTCGAGCGAATCCTGCTGCGAGCCGATGCCGGAGATCCGGAATGGCGAGCCTGGCTCACCCGACTCGCGTGGGCGATGCGCGACGAATTCCTTGCCCTGCCCGGCTATGCCACGCACCTGTCTCGTCCGCACGAGCACAACGCGCACTCGATCGACCGCGTCCGGGGCGCGGTCAGCGCCGTTCTCCGCCGGTCCGGGGTGACCGCCGAGATGGCCGAGCACAGCTGGCAGATCTTCATGACCTGCGTCGTCGGCTGGCTGGCGGCAACCGAGAATCCCCTCCACCTCGGCACCGACGCACCGAGATTCGACCTGTTCCTCGACACGCTGCTGCGTGGCCTACCTGCCCGTGAGTCGTCAAGCGACGTACGGTAGGTGATCCGGTAGCCGGATCTTTTGAGTCGACGGCACCGTCGCGTTCGAGGTCGGGCCCGCGGGTTGCGCCAGCGGGTATACGCGCGCCGATCACATCGCCTTGTTCGCTGCGACTGTGGTGGTCGGTGTCAAACCGCGCTGACCACAGTCAGCTCGAGTGAGCGGTAATCAAGCCACGGCATGAGGTACGTCACGACTGGTCGGCGAGTCGGTCGTCGTAGGCCGCGCGTGATTCCAGGACGCGGGTCGCGTTGGCCAGGGACCAGTCGGCGATCGCGGTGGTAAGGGCGCCGGCCGCGACACCGAGGTCGGTGAGGGCGTACTCGACACGCGGCGGGATAGTCGGGTAAACGGTACGGCTGATCAGCCCGTCGCGTTCGAGGTTGCGCAGCGCCTGGGTCAGGGATTTCTGTGTCACGCCCTCGATATGGCGACGCAGCTCGGTGAAACGCAGCGGCCGGTCGTAGCGGCGTAGTGGCGGGGTGCGGTCGAAGGTTCGGTTGGCATCGGGGGTCCCCAGCGGTCGTCTTTGCCGGCAAGTAGCGGTCCGCACATGAAGCGCCTCTCGTAAAGATCACAAATAAGTATCGATGCAGATAGGCGTGTTGCTTAAACATTCAATCATGATGATGCTGGTAGCGAGCGCAGCGGCACATGATCACCGCGAAAGCACAATCAGCGCTCACCGTGTCACGGAAGGCAGGTCTCTGCTTTCGCCGTATCCGTCGGCGGAGCGCGGCACAGTCAACGAGCACTCCGTGCTTACGTTGCAATTCCTATTCAATCGGTGCGATCGTCGACGTTCCGCACCGTCTTCGAGAGTTCCATCATGTTCAAAACCACACTCACCGGTCCTGCTGCCTCGCCGAAGACGCAAACAAAAAGCTCCAGGAATCGAGGTCGCGCCGGTTTCATGGCAGCAGTTGTCAGCAACATCATCGCTAGCACGCTGGTCTCAGTGGGACCTGGGGCGGGTATCGCATTGGCAGATCCGCTCTGCTCGAACCAAGTCGCGACACAAAACGATGTCAACCCTGACGGCACCGCGCTGAACTACTCAGGCACCCTTGCGGACGGCTCCCCGATGGCAGGCACGTTCCAAATCACAACCAATGGGATCAACCTGATCACCCTCGTGATGCCGCTGTACCTGACTGGCACTTTCCAAGGCGGCGCTACGGCTACAGCGTTTGTCAACGTAATCACCAATAAGCCGACAATCAGGGTATTAACCTTCGATGGGCTGAGCTGCGGCCTGCCGGCATCGGTTCTGAATCAAAATGTCGAAAATCTTCGGCTGGCACTGAATCAGAGCCTGACTCAGTCCGGGTACACACTTTCAGAATGGGTTGACAGCTCCAACCCCTAATGAATCCCAGGGAGGCGGGAACCTCACACCAAAAGACGTTTTCGGGTGCTGCCATTGCGGCAGCACCCGAAAGCACGCTTCGCTGATAGGTATGCGCCATCTCCGCATGAGTGGCTCCTACCGGTTAGTATCGCCGCTCGAAACCCTGGACCGTCCCGATGCCGCTCAGCGGCTGGCGACGGCTTGCGTATCGATCGTCTCGGCGTGACCGGGATCCAGGTCCTGCTGGGAGTTTGTCACCGAGCACCTGATGCGGCCGGATGGTGTAGTACGGGATGCGGAAGCGGTAGACCTTCGTGTCCCGTGCGTCGCCGTCTGGGATGACGGCCGCGGTAGAGATGTTCGTTTTCAGCGTGTCCCACATCCGCGTGTCACGCCCTTGACGCCGCTGGCCACGACATACGGTGATGCCGTGTGGCGCGTTGAGCGGCCATTCGGATTGGATGGCCGACACGGTCTTTCAACATGCTCATGCTGATGTGTGATGTCGATAGTTCGGTCCGGGTCTCCGATGGCGGAGGGCCATGGTCGGGTAGGGCTGGCCGCCGATCCGGTTTCCGTACCGACGCGCTGCGAGCGATGGACGTCGGGACATCCACGCGGTCAGCGGCACCGAATACGTGGCAGTGGGTACGTCGAATCGACCGCCACGTACCACCCACGACCAAGCACTCAGGAGGAAGATTGTGAAGATCCGTTCGTCCGTGCTGATCACAACAGGTCTCTCCGTGCTATTCCTTTCGAGCATAGCGTCGCCATGCACAGCCCATGCGGGCAACGACGATGCTGAGAAGAAACAGTACGAAGAAGCGACCGATATATGGGCGGCGCTCACGTCGGCTTTCTGTGACGGTGCCATCAACCCATCGAAGAGTGAGGCCGATCGACAGGCTGCGGAGAAACAATTCAACGATGCGGCTATAAAGGAGTATGACGCGGCGTATCGTATCACTCCACTGCAATATTCAGGTGGCGATCCGGTCGACGCTGCTCGCGACGCTACGATGCGAGTTATCACTATACGTAGGACGGTGGGCGACCGCGAACATCGAAGTACAAAAGAATATCAGGCCGATTTCTCGGTGCCCTCCGGATTCTCGGAGAGCGATAAACTGCGGTATTGGCGGTATCTGAGCTGTGGTGTTGCCGATTACAAAACCGAGTACCGCAACGCGCTCAAGACGTATACCGAGAAGTATGGAACCAGGCTCAAGCCGGGATATGACAACGACCCTGCGATTATAGTCTTGTACGACACAAAGATGGTAGGCATGCTGAATGCCGTGCATGACGCCGGCCTGCTCGGTGACGATGATTTCGAAAAATACAAGCAGCAGAGTGACGAGCTTGCCAAGGAGCACAAGGAAGAGGCGAACAGCGGATAACAACTCTCCCGACCATTGCACCGTCACCTATAGCTGTGAACCGGCGAGGCTCACCATTTCCGCGGTCGGCCCTCGGAAGGCTCCCTCGGACCGTCAGCGGCCCTCCTACGAATCCAACCCGCATTTGCCCGCGACACGGCGGACAGCACAAACGGGTAGCTCCTGCTCTCGGGTAAGTGCACGGAAAGCTAGCCGCGCTGACCGCCGGTAGGTCGATCCAACCGGCGGTCAGCCGACCCGTCCGCTACTGCCGCTGCGCGCGTGTTCTGATCGTCAGATGCGCGTATCCGCGTCAGATGCGCGCTCAAATCGACAGAAGTTCTCGATGCCGGGGACTCGCGCGGTACGTCTCGCGTATTCGAACCCCATGAGTGCGAGCGTCAGTCGTATCCACCCTCGTCAGTTTTGTAGCACTCCTTCCCCGTAACCTTCCCTGAAGACATTGCCTCTCCGGAAGAGCATTCGATCAACACTGTGTGGTCGACGCTCGCAATGACAAAATCTTTATTGATCTTTCCCGAGTCGGGAGCACCGTTGGCAGCGGTGCATTTCTGACCTTCTGCCTTGCCGCCGACAGGGTTGTCCAACTTGAAGGCCTGGCAGTTGTAACGTGGCCACTTCTCCGACCCGGGCGAAGGGGCCGGGACTGCATTGGCTTGAGCAACAGACATAGCCATAGCCGTCGCGACAAGAGCGATCGTGGTCAGACGAGAGGCACTACTAGAAAACATGGAAACTCCTGTTCTGTAGGCAGAATATCCACGCCCTATTCGTCACGACGAGCAGTACGGATGGGTCGTCGTACGGGCATCAACCCGAACGGCGGCGCGCCACCGTCAACGGCTCCCTGCCCGCCAGCACACCATTCGTCACCCGCCTGTTCTCCTGAACCCGAACTCCCACAACCGAACCCGGCCGGCCACCCTGTGGCGGCCCGGCCTCCTTCACCAACCAGGAATATCCGAAAATGCCGCTGGGCGCGCGGTAAGCAGCCGTCGCGGGTCAGTGGAAGATCAACGGGCAGAGAGGGTCTCGGCGTCGGCGAACGCATGATATTGCCGAATTATGTGGTGCCGGGGAGCGTCGCTTGACCTTCCCCTTGGGGCCGGCCGCACTCTCGATGCCAGGGAAGTTCCCCTGGGAATGAGGAGGCAAGGGTGGAGTTGCTGACCATCGGCGCGTTCGCGCGGCTGGCCCGGCTTTCGCCGAAAGCGCTACGACTGTACGCGGACGCGGGGATCCTGCCGCCCGCGCGGGTCGATCCCGCAACCGGCTACCGGTGGTATTCGCCGACACAGTTACCGCGGGCACGCCACATCGCGCGACTGCGGCAGCTGGACATGCCGCTGGCCAGGATCGGTGCAGTCTTCGCCTGTCCGGCCAACCAGCGCGCGCAGGCCCTGACCGAGTATTGGAACGAGCAGGAGCGTGCGTTCACCGCCAAACGGCAACTGGCCGATTTCCTCATCGCCCAACTGACAGGAGAGAAGGTCGCCATGTATCCCGTCTCGGTCCGCGCCATTCCTGAGCGCGCCCTGCTGAGCTGCACCGAAAACCTCACTGCCGACCGCATCGGCGAGTTCGCGACACCGCTGTTCGCGTTGTTCGGTGGCCCGTCGGTGCCGCGACCGGACGGCGTCGCAGGCCTGCCCTTCCTGCGGTACCACGGCGAACTCGGTCCCGATGACGACGCTCCGGTCGAGTTCTGCTGCCCGGTCCGAGCATCCGATCTCGACACGGTCGCGCAGCGTTTTCCGGACATGCTCGTCCGGAACGAACCCGCAGCACGCGAGGCATACGTCGAAGTCCCCAAATCCGCGATGACCACAGCGCTCGGATTCGAGTCGCTGCACCAGTGGCTACTGGAACACAACGAGCAATCCGACTGGCGACCGCGACAGATCTTCCTTCGCGATCCCACCCGAGCCGGCGAATCCGACACCGTCTACGAGCTGGCAGTGCGCCTGATCTGACACTCCATCGAAGCGGCCGGCACCTACTCGGCGGCCTGTGGTGAGGCCGGCCGTCAGGGTGAGTCCGGATCCGGGGGTTGGTCGATGGTCAGGTAGGCCACCGCCATGTGGACAGTCCGGTGGCACCATCGTTTCCAGGTCATGCCGTCCGGAGCCGTCTCCACGCTGAGGGCGCGATGCATCGCCGAGGCGGTGATGGTGCGACCGACGAACGCCAGTGCCGCGTCCGCGTCGTGGAGGCGGATCTCCCCTCGGTGCGGTGCGGCGGCCTCGACCAGCAGGCGCCGTAGGGCGGCGAGACCCTCGGCGCGATCGTCCGGGACGGGCTTCGACCGGACTCCGAAGATCTCGGGCAGGAGGCGTCCGCTCTGCGTCATCCAGTCCACGATTTCGGTGGTGTATGCCTCGATCACCGCACCCAGGCCGGGCGTCGGAGCCTGGAGCCGGGCGGTCAACCGGTCTCCGAGTCGCGCCAGCATGCGGTCCTTGACCGCACGCAGGAGCAGGTCCTTGTTCTCGAATCGGCGATACACCGACCCGACGGAGACCTCGGCGCGGGTGGCGACCGCGCTCATGGTGACCGCGTCCGCGCCGGTCTCGGTGAGCAGTTCCTCCGTGGCGGCAAGCAGCTTGGCCAGCGTCTCACGGCTGCGCGCCTGCTGCGGAACCCGCACTCCGACCGGCCTGCCATCGTCCGCCACGAGCCACAGGATACCGCCGCATCGTTCCAGGCTCGGGCGGCAGCGACCGCCCCGCTTGACCGCGTCCGCGCTGGCATTATTATGTGAATGTAAACACTCATTCACATTTGAGCCGGGTCTCGGCATCGGGTCGCCTTGCCCCAGCCGCCGGGGTCGCACGGCCCGACAGCGATTCGTTCGGTTGGGTCGAAATGCCCCTGCGCAGAGTAGGAAACACAGTGTCATGAGCAACATCGCGCTCTATACGTTCGGCGTTCTCGACCCCGCCATGGAGCCGGCCGCGCTATCCGACTTGTCCCAACGGGGTGACGAGATCTTCAGCGCCGTCGACGACGCTCCGGGGTTCGCCGGTCGGGCCGGAGGAGACTATGGGCAGAATGCGGAGCATGTCCCCGGCGCGGATTTCGGCCGCTGGGGGATCTATGCACTCCCCCTGGGCCTTCCGGACTTCGCGGGTCACGACCCGCTCGCGCACATCGCGACATTGAGTCTGTGGCAAGACATCCCGAGTGCACGCCTGTTCGTCTACAGCAGCCTGCACCGCGAGGCGCTGAAGCTCAGATACGACTGGTTTCTGAAGGGGCCCTGGCCGGGTCACGTCCTCTGGAGCATCGAGGACGGCTCAGTCCCCCAATGGTCCGACGGCGTAGCAAGACTCGAAGCTCTCGCCCGAGACGGAGAGTCCGCACAGCACTTCGCCTTCGGCTCGCGTTCGGCCCGCGCATGACGGCGCAACGAGGCCATCCCACGCGAGGCCTGTCCACCGCCGGCCGAGCCGACAGCGCAGGATCAGCGAAACGGAGACGGCGCCCGCGCTTGACCGTCGACCGAGATGAGTTGCTCGGCAAGGCTTTCCAACGCACACCACACCGATGGGCGGGCGGCTCGGTCGGTCGGATGTCAGAGGCACGCGCGTGTTCCGGCATGAACGAGGAGCGCTCATCGTGGACCGAGCTTGGATGGCCAGGCACGTTCGCCACATCACTATGCCGCTGGGCACCGGCTCCGATCAGGCGAAACCTGTTGCTGGGTAACGTGATGAAGCGACGACATGCTCACTCGGGTTGGAGGTAGCCGTGTTTCATCTGGATCACTTCGCGCTCGGGGTAAGCGATCTCGACGACGGCGTCCGCAGGCTGGCCGAGCAGACCGGATTCGGCAACTACGAAGGCGGGGTGTTCCCCGGCGGTAGCGTACGCAACTGGATATTCCCGTTGGGCGCGGACATCTACCTGGAGGTGGAGAGCGCTGTCGAGGCGGCCACCGACCCCGCGTCGTCGTGGTTCAGGCGGGCTACCAGCGACGGCGCGGACCATTGGATGTTCTGGTGTCTGCGCGCAGACTCCCTCGACGACTTGGAGCAGGTCGCTCGGCGGCTGGGCAGCGAGGTGCAGGTGGTCCCCGGGCGGACGGAACCGGACGGCACACAGCGGGTGGTCACCAGTACGCCTGCCGGGCAGGGAGTTTGGCGGGCTCGCCAGCAGGGCCTGCCGAACTGGTACTACCGGGACGATCCAGACAAGAACCCCGCCCGCCGTGCCGTTGCCGGTGACCGAATCACCGCCGGGGTGGCCTGGTTGGAAGTGGCAGGCGACCCCGACCAATTTCGCAGCCACATCGGCACGGAGACTTTCGACCACTTGCCACTGCGGTTCGTGCCCGGTGAACCGGGGCTGCACGCGGTCGCCGTGCGTACCGGCGATGGCGAGGAGATCGTGATCCGACGCACCCCAGTCGGGCAGGATATGTTCTGACGCGGCAAGATCCGTTCGATCCGGCGTGAGTGGATCCAGGCAACCGCGCCGGCACGCCAGCTATGGGAAGTGCCCCAGGCGGGAATCGAACCCGCTACCGGCCGCTTTAGAGGCGGCTGCTCGGCCGTCGAGCTTCTGGGGCCGGGTGGGTGGCCGGTGCACTGCCGGCCACCCCGTGATGACCGATCAGGCTGCGTCCGGATCGTGGATCCGTTCCCGCAGTTCGGCGTTCGCGATCGCGGCCCTGGCGGCCCGGTGCTCGTCCGAGGTCAGGGATCGCCCGAGCTGGTCGAGCGTCCGCAGCACGAACCGCTGCGTGACGACGCGGCGGTTCAGCACGTCGAGCGCGGCGGCCTGCCGCCACACCTTGCGCTGCAGCCAGCGTGTGGCCGTAGGCAGGTCCCCGGCGAGTTGGGCGCGCAGCGCGTCCCGCTCGGCGGCGAGTTCGACGAGCTGGGCGCGCAAGTCGCTCAGCTAAGTGTCAGTCATGTTTTCACCTCCCCTCGTTCGGTGCAGGCGAGAGGGAGGTGGGCGACCAGCCGGCGGGCGGCCGGTTCGAACGCGGCGGCGGTCAACGCGCCGCCGAGATCGGGCTCATGCACCCGGACCAGCCGGTGACCGGCCGCGGCGACGTCGGCGCACAGCCAACCGAGCGACAGTTCGTCGGTTGTGTTGAGTACCACCAACACATTCGAGGTGGCGTGCCAGTCTGCGACCAGGTCTGAATGCGCTGAGGCAAAGTCGAACGCGGCGTGTGTTATCTGCGCGACCTGTATCCCCGGTGGTAGATCGGCACGGGTGACCAGGTAAAGGCGGAGAGGAACCTAAAGCTTTTGCACGAGATCAATAATAATCCAGCGAGGCCCACAGCGCGAGACCATAGTTTCACCGGCGAACTCGATCAACGACCCGAGATGGCCTCGGGCCGTTGATCTTCGGATGGGCCATTTCGAATGTTCGGCTACTTGACCGAGTCGGCCAGCCGGTCGGCGTAGGGGGCGGTGAACTTTCCGACGAGGGGAAGCTCCACGCGGGCACCGCCGGTGCTGTTCACCCGGACCATGGCCATGATCCACACCACGAGGGTGAAGATCGATAGCGCGAGTCCGGCGAGGCTGAAGATGATCCCGAGGGCGCCGAGGAGTGAGCCGGCGATGCTCAGGACAATGTTGATCACCCAGACCGCGCCGAAGAAGACGATCGACTGTGCGGCATGGAATTTCACGTCCGGGTCGTGTTTTCCCACGAACAGGAAGATGACTCCGGTGAGCCACCCCAGCACGTAGGACAGGATCGCGCTGGTCTTCTTGTTCAGGCCGGCGGGTTGCGGTTGGTTCGTGTGCGGTTGAGAAGATGTCATGGCGTAAGTAGATGCCGGACACGCCACCTACCGATCCCAGGTTTTCGGTACGAACCTGTTCGGCTCAGCTGTCCGCAAGAACCGCGGCGTCCACATACCGTGGGTCGCGGGCGATCGCGGCGAAGCTCGACTTCCCTTCGGCGCCAACCGATTCCTCCACCTCCGCCAACCGGACCAGCAGCTCGAAATAGCTCGACTCGGCAGTCCGCAACTCGGCGATCGGTGCCGCGAGATCGAGATCGGCGGCGAACCGCGCCCCGTCGACGCCCACGGACAGGGTCGCCAGCCAGGCGTCCGAATCGGCCGCGAACATCGACCCGCTGGTCTCGGCCCAGAACAACACCACGCTCGGCGCCGCCACGGAACTCGATCGCCCCGCCGCGGCGAGCATCACCAGCGCGGTATAGATATTCGACTCGCAGAAACCGAAGTGCATCAGGTACGCCTCGAGCGCTCCCTCCCGGTACCGCAGGACATATGTCAGCCCGCCGGTGTCCTCCCCGAAGCAGTCGGCGAAATACTCCCGTGGCGTCGGCCCCTCCTCGGCCAGCCGCCAATCCGGCGCCTTCCCGTCCCAGAACCACCCGTCGTACATCGCGCCGGGATTCTCGATGACCTCCGTTCCCGGCGCCGGCGTCTCCAGCCACTGCTCGAATGCCTCCCGCCCCATCGGAATTCGAGTAGCGACGACAAACGTATCCGACACAAGTGGCTCCTCATCGATCTCGTCGGCGCCCACCATCCCGCGCCCCGCGCAAGCCTAGGCGAGGTTCTCCACGACGACCGGCTCGATGCCTTCGGCCGCCGGCAGCGTGAACCCGAAAACCTGTCCGTAGAAACTCAATTCGGCGTCCAATGCGCGGCGGATGTGCTCCGCGCGGCGGAACCCGTGCTGCTCCCCCTCGAATACCAAGAACGCCACCGGGATTCGCCGCGCGCGCAACGCCTCGACGATCATCTCCGACTGATTGAGCGGCACCACCGGGTCGTCGCTGCCCTGCAACACGATCAGCGGCTTGCGCAACCGATCGACGTGATGGATCGGCGACCGCTCGCGATAGATGTCGCGCCTGGCCGGATATTCGCCGATCAAACCGTCGAGGTAGCGGCTTTCGAACTTGTGCGTGTCGGCGGCGAGCGCCTCGAGGTCGGCGACGCCGAAATGGTCTGCGCCGGCGGCGAATGGGGTATCCGCGCGAGCGAGCGCGGCGAGTGTTGTATAGCCGCCGGCCGAACCGCCGCGGATGGCCAGCCGTTGCGCGTCGACCCGGTTCTGCTCGCCGAGCCAGGCGGCCGCGGCGATGCAGTCCGCTACGTCAACCACTCCCCAGGCGCCTTTGAGCAGTTCGCGGTAAGCGCGGCCGAATCCGGTCGAACCGCCGTAATTCACGTCGACGACCGCGAACCCCCGGCTGGTCCAGTACTGGGTCTGCAACGACAGCATGGGCAGCGCGGAACTGGTCGGGCCGCCGTGAATCATCACCAGCAGCGGCGGCAGTTCCCCGGCCGGCCCACGGTATTCACTGCTCGCGGGCGGGTAGAACAGCGCGTGCGCGGTCCGCGCCGCACCGGCGCCGTCCACCGAGGGAAACGAGATCGGCTCGGGAACCGAGAGCGCGGCTGGGTCGAGACCGAGGTCGCGCGGCGCGCGGAGGCTCTCGAATTTCGGCGTGCCGGAGGCGAATTCGATCCGGTACACGCCGAGTTCGGTCGCCGGGGTGGCCGCCACGACGACGACCGCGTCCGCGCCGACCCGCTCGATCGCGGTGATCGCCGAGAACGGCAGGTCCAGATCGGCTACCGAGCCGTCCGGCAAGCGCAGGCCGAGGCCGTCGTAACCGTCGCGCCAACGCGCGAACACGACGCTGCCGTCGTCCAGCACAGTGTAGCGCGAGGAACCCAATTGCCAAGCGGGCATACCGATCTCGGCGTCCAGCTCGATCAACGGGGTGACCGTTCCGTCGGGCGTCCAGCGGTAGAGATTCCACCATCCACTGCGGTCGGAGAGGAACAGCAGCGAACCGTCCGGCTGCCAGCGCGGTTCCATCACCGACTCCCCCGGCCCGCCCGCGACGACGGTGTCGGCTCCGGTGGCGAGGTCGCGCACCCGCAGGACGGTGTCGTCCCACGGCATCGACGGGTGATCCCAGGACACCAGGGCGAGCGAGCCGCCATCCGGACTCAGCCGGGGCGCGGCGACGAAATCCGTTCCGCTCACCAGGATTTCCGGCTGCGACGCCTGGTCCGCGGACAGCCGCACGATCTCGTTGCGGACATCGACCGCGCCGCGCCCGTCGGCCGGATGGCGCTCGCGGACCGCCACGACGACAGTGCCGTCCGGGGACAGCGCGCCATCGGCATATCGGTCGCCGCGGGCCGCCACAGGAGCGGGGGTCAGCGGCACCGGCGAACCACCGGACTCCAACCGGTACAACCGCTGGTCAGCCCAGTTGGTGAACCACAGCACCCCGTCGCGCACCCACCATGCCGCCCCGCCGTATTCGTGCACCGCGGTGCGCGCGTCCATGCCTTCGGGCAGCAGATCGGTGATCGTGCCGTCGGCGGCGCGCCGCACGATCTGGGTCCGGCCGCCCTCGCTGGGCCGCCCCTCCGACCAGTAGACGTCGGTGCCGTCCACCCGCACCTCCCACAGCCGCACCGCGGCCGTGACGACGAATTCGGAGGTGATCGAGGTCGGCCAGGATCCGAAGGGCAACTCTGTAACTGTCACCGGCCCAGGCTAACCGGCCGGCTCGCGACTACGAGGTGACCGGCGCTCCGATCGACGGCCCGGAATCCGGCACCCCGGCATAGTCGGGCAGCTCGACGCCGTTGATCGCCCGATCGATCAGCTCGAAGTCCCATTCGACCTCGGGCTCGGTGCCCGGCTCCGGCTTCGGCGCGGGGTTGGTGAGGGTGTGCGCGTGCAACCGGCCGATCTCCTGATTGGCCTCGACGAACGGGCGCATCCGCGCCTCGTAGGCGGCGAACCCGGCCTCGACGTCCCATCCGGCGGCGGCCAGCTCGCCCGCCAGCAGATAGGCGCCGACCAGGGCCAGTCCGGTGCCCTGCCCGGACATCGGC
This sequence comes from Nocardia sp. NPDC006044, assembly GCF_042871115.1. Lineage (NCBI taxonomy): Bacteria > Bacillati > Actinomycetota > Actinomycetes > Mycobacteriales > Nocardiaceae > Nocardia > Nocardia sp. NPDC006044. The sequence continues at coordinate 199,173 of NZ_JBIAID010000001.1, read as the reverse complement.
GACGAACTGAACGCCGCGTCGCCGAACAGCCCGACCCGTCCGTTCGACCAGCGGTCCATCACGACCTGGGCGACCTGGTCGAGATAGAAATCCGGGGTGTCGTCCAGGTGCGCGAGGATATCCGAGGTCAGCCAGCCGAAGTCGGACATGCGCTCGCGCAGCAGTCGCTTCTGCGCCTCGATGTCGCGGTAGTCGACCTCGAAATCGGCCGAGGGGAAGGAGAACATGGCCATCGCCCTGGTGGCGTCCTGGATGGGGCGCAGCATGGCCGAGCGCCCGGAATCCTGGTAGTCGAGCAACCAGCGGTCCAGCCCGAACTCGTTGGGCACGCTGTAGAAGGCCAGCACCAGTCCGAGATGGCGGACGTACTGCTCACGCGGTCCGAAGACCATCGCGCGCAGTGCGGAATGCAATCCGTCCGCCCCGATCACCAGGTCGAAGCGTCTGCGGCCGCCGCTTTCGAAGGTCACGTCGACGCCGTCCGCGTCCTGGGTGAGTTCGGTGATCCGGTCGCCGAAGAGGTACTCGACGCTGTCGCGGGTGTCGTCGTAGAGCACCTGGGCCAGGTCGCCGCGCAGGATCTCGATATCGGCGATGTACCCGTCGCCGCCGTCGTCCTCCACGCGGAAGGTCTCCAGCACCTTCCCGTCGGTGTCCACGTTGTGCGCGCCGGCCGTGTCCGTGCAGGCCGCGCGGATCGCCGCGTCCAGCCCCATCCGCCGGATGACCTCCTTGGTCACCCCGCGCGCGTCCACCGCCTGTCCGCCGGGGCGCAGCTCGGCGGCGCGCTCCACCACGGTCACCTCGGCGCCGCGCCGGTGCAGCCAGTGGGCCAGCGCGGGACCCGCGATGCTTGCCCCCGCCACCAGCACCTTGATCCCGCTCATCGCGCCACCCGCTCGCTCGCTGTGCCGTCGAGTGCGACGAAAGTTTCTGGAATCGAGTTCCGCATGTCAGTGCCTCCATGTGCTGTCGGTGTATCCAGCTGTATCGACGGCGGACCCACCCGAATTTCATCGGTGCGGGCCGAGATCGGGCGAACGCCCTGGACTCGACCCGATAACGCGCACCTATCCGGTGGGACCACTGGCCTGCCGAACAGTCTCGGCTATGCCGGACAGCGCCGCGGCGAGTTGACGACGCTGCGTGGCGGTCGACGGGTCGAAGACGAGGGCGGGGCCCGTCGATCGGCCGGGCAACCGCCCGCGAACATGACGCGACCGCAAACCCGGGTGCATGATGGCGGTGCTCGACACCACGAAATCGTCCGCGACCTCGCGGCCGACGGTGGCGATCCCGGCCGAGAGGAAAGTCCATGCGGTACAGCGAATACCGGGCCTACGACGCGGTCGGCCTGGCCGAGTTGGTGGCCAAAGGGGAAGTGCGCCCGGCCGAACTGCTCGAGGTCGCGTCGGCCCGTCTCGACCAGGTCGATCCGGAGATCAACGCGATCAGTCTGCGCATGGACGAGGCCGGGCGCACGGCGGCCGGACGCCCGCTCGAGGGTCCGTTCGCCGGAGTGCCGTTCCTGCTCAAGGATCTCGGCCAGGACTTCGCGGGCTATCCGACCGCGTCCGGCACCGGTCCATTGCGAAAACTGAAGGCCGACAACAACAGCACGGTGGTGCAGCGGTGGATCGACGCGGGCCTGGTGATCTTCGGCAAGACGACCACCCCTGAGTTCGGCGCCGTCGCGGTCACCGAAACCGGTACCTACGGCGCGACGCGCAATCCGTGGAATCTCGACCGCACCCCGGGCGGTTCGTCCGGCGGCTCGGCGGCCGCGGTGGCGGCGGGGATCCTGCCGATGGCCGGCGCCAGCGACGGCGGCGGCTCGATCCGCATCCCGGCGGCCTGCACCGGGCTGTTCGGGCTCAAGGCCGGACGCGGGCTGGTCCCGGCAGGTCCCGATTTCGCCGAGCACATCTTCGGCGCCGCCACCGCCGGTGTGCTGTCGCGCAGCGTCCGCGATTCGGCGGTGATGTTCGACCTGCTCAGCGAGCCCGATCCCGGCGGCCCCTATCTGCCGAGCCGCTCCGCCCAGCCCTACGCCACCGCGGTGGACGCGCCACCGCGCCGGCTGCGCATCGGATTCACCCACGAATCCCCGTTGGGCACACCGGTGCACGCCGAGGCGGTGCGCGCGGTCGAGGCGACCGCCGCGCTGCTGGAACAGCTGGGCCATCAGGTCGAGCAGGCCGCGCCGCGCATGGACAGCAGGCAGATGGCGCACGACTTCATGACGGTATGGACCGCCAATCTCGCCGCCCGCCTGGCCCAGGCCCGGAAGCTCAGCGGCGCAAGCGATTCCGACTTCGACCTGACGACCCGCGTGGTCGCCGCCGGCGGTCGCGCCCATTCCGCCCCGACGTTGATCGAGGCGCACGGCCGGTGGAACACCTACACCCGCGCGCTCAGCGCATTCCATGACAGCTACGACCTGCTGCTCACCCCCACCCTCGCCGAGCCGCCGCTGCGCATCGGCCAGACGAAACCGCCTGCGGCCGTGGAGAAGATCATGGGCGTGCTGCTGGAACTCCGTGCGGGCACGGCGATCACGCGTACCCCGATCTATCGCGACCTGGTGCTCACCAATCTCGCGCCGGTTCCGTTCACCCAGCTCGCCAACGTCACCGGCCGCCCCGCCATGAGCGTGCCCCTGCACCGCACCGCCGACGGTCTCCCGCTGGGCACCCAATTCGTCGGACCCCTCGGCTCGGAGTTCCTGCTCCTGCAACTCGCTGCCGAACTCGAGCAAGCCCAGCCCTGGGGCCACCTCGAACCCCCGCTCTTTCCCACGGCGCAGGAATGACCGAAGCAGGCTTCGAGCGCCGAATCGAACCGTTCCGGACGGAGCTGCTCGCGTACTGCTACCGAATGCTCGGCTCGGCGCACGACGCGGAGGACCTGGTCCAGGACACGTACCTGCGGGCATGGCGGGCGCGCGAGCAGTACGACGAAACACGCGGCTCCGTGCGCACCTGGCTCTACCGGATCGCGACCAACGTCTGTCTCACCGCGCTGCACGGCCGCGGCGGCCGTCCCCTGCCGTCGGGACTGGTGGCCGCGGCGGATCCGCTCGCGCCGTTCGCCCGGGCGGAGCACGCCACCTGGCTGCAGCCGGTGCCGGATTCGTTGCTGCACAACGCGGATCCGGCCGGCACCGTGATCGATCGCAGCAGCCTGCGCCTGGCCTTCGCCTCCGCCCTCCAGCACCTGTCGGCACGGCAGCGCGGCGCGCTGATCCTGCGTGAGGTGCTCGGCTTCTCCGCGGCGGAGACGGCGGAAATCCTAGGCGCCACAGTCACATCCGTGAACAGCGCGCTACAGCGGGCGCGTACCCGGCTGAAGGAGATCGGGGCCGAGCCGGAACGGATCACCGAACCGTCCATGGCCGAGCAGCGTGCCTGGGTCGAGCGCTACATGACGGCGTTCGCGCGCGCCGATGTCGAGGCGCTCAAACTACTGCTCACCGAGGACGTCGTCATGGAGATGCCGCCCATGCTCAATTGGTTCAGCGGGCGCGGCAACTATGGCCTGTTTATGGAATGGGTCTTCGAAGCGGCCGGAAAGGACTGGGTGCTGGAGCCGGTCACCGCCAACGGCGGCCAACCCGGATTCGCCGCCTATCAGCGCGTCGACGGCCACTACGCGCTGCACACGCTGCAGATCTTCACCGTCACCGACGAAGGCATCAGCCGGAATTCGGTGTTCCAGGATCCCGAGATCTTCGCGACGTTCGGCCTGCCGGTCCGGCACGGAGGTTAGGCCCGGGAATTCTTTTTCGTGGGCGCGATGAGTTCGGCTGCCGCCACCGGTATGTATTCCCGAGTTCGCCGGACACTCCCGGCGAGCCGATCAACAAGGGAGACTCCGATGTCGAACCACCGTGCCGCCGACGAAGCCGCGATCCAGGCCGTGCTGGCCGATTCCTATAAGGCGTGGGCGGCCGGCGACGCCGACGCCATGGTCGCCGACTACACCGCGGACGCGACCGCCATCATGCCCGGCTCACTGCGCGACAGCCGCGACGTGATCCGTCAGAGCATGGCACTGGCCTTCGCCGGGCCGCTCGCGTGCAGCACGACCGTCAACAAACAACTCGGCCTCCGCTTCGTCGGCACGGACGCCGCGATCGTCATCAGCGAATCCGCCATCCTGTTCCCCGGCGAGACCGAAGCGCCCGACGAACGAAAGGTCAACGCCACCTGGGTCTTCGAGAAACGCGACGGCCACTGGCAGATCGCCGCCTATCACAACAGCCCGGCCCTGGCGCCCGCCCAGTGAGCAGCGCGAGCTGACCGAACGGCCCCATCCGCCGACGCGGATGCGGGCCACGCGGTCATCGACGCGCTCGACGATCGACGGTGGCGGACGGAGGAGCATGCGCGCCTTACCGATTCGAGCGCGGAGAGTGCGGCAACAACCGGAAATCTAGCAACGCTAGACAACGTAGCGAGCGGATGTTATCGTTGCTCCAACATCTAGCGCTGCTAGATTTCAGGAAGGGAAGCCGAAAATGCTTATCGTCACCGGCCAGATCATTGCCGTCGTCGCCGTTCTCGCCAATGCCGTCATCTATGGCACCGATGTTTGCGCGGCGGTGATTATGCGGGCGGTGTACCGCAAGCTCGACGACGCGACCGTGACCGTGAGCGCGGGATGGGGTCACTACTACGGCGACCGGCGCATGCCGGTCTTCGGCGCGGGGGGTGTGGTCACCGCGGTGCTCACGCTGCTGATCGCGCTGTTCGCCGGGCAGATCGGCGCCGCGGTGGCGGCGGGGGTCGCGGTGGCGGCACTGCTCATCTGGCTCGCCCTCTACGTCCGCGTCGCCAAGCCGATCAACACCCAGCAGACCGCCGCCGCGCAGAGCGGCGTCATTCCCGCCAATGCCCGCGCGCTGCAAGACAAGTGGGACAGCATCCTGAAGTACCGGGTCAGCTTGCAGTTCATCGCCGTCACCGGACTGTCCGCCGCGCTGATCCTGTTTTGATCTCAAAACTTCTGCTAGGCAACGGCTTTCACGCATCACCGACGACTTCCGGCCGATCGCCGGGCACCGTCGGCACCGAATTCATCGAGGAGAGAACGACATGACCTTCACCGCCAACGAACAGCAGTTCCTCGCCGAGGCCGGAATCGGCCGGCTGGCCACGGTGTCGCCCGACGGCGTGGTGCAGAACAATCCGACCAGCTACCGGGTGAACACCGACGGCACGATCGATATCGGCGGCATGCGAATGCGCGCCAGCCGGAAGTTCCGCAACGTCGAGGCGGGCAGCCGGGTGTCGTTCGTCATCGATCAGCAGGTCTCCTTGGAGCCCTATGTGATTCGCGGCATCGAGGTACGCGGCACGGCCGAGGCGCTCGTCGACGAAGAGCCGCCGTTCCCGCACCAGGAACGCGTGATCATCCGCATCCACCCCGACCGGATCGTCTCCTGGGGCCTCGACGGCGGCTCCTTCGACTTCACCAGCCGCACCGCCGAGTAGTCCGGCCGCGGCGACAATCCGCCGGTGGCGCACTCCGCGCCACCGGCGGATACGTCGTTGCGCGGCCTCGATACGACCGGTGCGAACCCACGACCGGGACCGTATCGGTTCGCCGCGGAGCCTGTGACCTGGTCGAACACCGTGTCAGCGGTCGTGTCAGGTCGGCGTCAGGCCGGTATCAGCCGGGTTGGCGAAGGTAGTTCCAGTGACCGGCTGGACCAACCCACCGACACACCGACCGACGCACAGGAGTTCAGTCATGACCACCTTCCAGACCCCGGAACCGATCGCCGTCACCATCGACGTGCTCAGCGGCGACGTCACCGTGATCGCCACCGAGCGAACCGACACCGTCGTCACGATCCAGCCGGCCGACCCGGCCAAGAAGGGTGACGTACGCGCCGCCGAACACACGCAGGTCACCTTCGCCGCAGGCGCCCTCACCGTGCAGACGCCGAAGGACTGGCGGACCTACACCCCGTTCGGCGGCAACCCGTCGGTCGCGGTGACCGTCGAGGTACCCCTCGGCTCCCAGCTGAAGGCCAACGCCGGGGTCGGCCGACTGGCCGGCATCGGCGAACTCGGCCGGTCCGACCTGGAAATCGCGGCCGGCGACATCGTGGTCGAGCGCCCAAGCGACTCGGTTACCGCGAAGGTCGCCAAGGGCGACATCCGAATTCGCGAGGCGGCCCGCGGCGTGCTCCGGCTGGAGACCTCCATGGGTGAGCTGGAGGTCGGTATCCGCGAGGGCAGCGGCGTGCGGCTGGAAACCAACGCCGCGCACGGGGCGGTGCAGAACGTACTCGGACCGGTCGCCACAACGGCGGGGAACGCCGAAACCGTGCAGGTATTCGCCCGAAACTCCTACGGCAACATCATCATTCGGCACGCGGCCTGACCGCTGCAGCCCTCCCCGAAGACAACCCGAGAAAGAGAAACGAAGCCATGAACACCCAGCACACCACCCAGGATCGTCCGGAACTCCAGCAGCTCATCGACCAGGTCGTCGAGTCCGGTTTCACCGGACTGACCCTGCGGGTCAACGACGAGCAGGGCGAGTGGGCCGGCAGCGCCGGGGTGAGCGAGCTCGGCGCGACCGCCAAGCCGCCGATCGACGGACACGTCCGAATCGGCAGCAACACAAAGACATTCACCGCGACCGCGGTGTTGAAGTTGGTGGCCGAGGGCAAGATCGCACTGGACACCGCCGTGGTCGACTACCTGCCCGAGTTCGAGTTCGATCCGCGGATCACCGTGCGCATGCTGTTGCAGCACACCAGCGGCATCTTCAATTTCACCGGCGAGTACTACCCGGACGGAAGTTTCGCGCCGGGCATCCCCGCCACCACCGCGGGCAAGGAGTGGGTGGACAACCGATTCAAGACCTACCTTCCGGAAGAGCTTGTGCGCCTTGCCTTGTCGAAGCCGAGCCGATTCGAACCCGGTACCGACTGGAGCTACGCCAACACCAACTACGTGGTGCTGCGGCTGCTGATCGAGAAGGTCTCGGGCCGTTCCTACGCCGAGGAGATGCAGCGGCTGATCCTCGGACCGCTCGGCCTGACCGGCACCATCACACCGACCACCCAGATCGAGATCCCCGAACCGCACGCCCATGCCTACTACCGCTATGACGACAACGGCGTGGAAAAGACGATCGACGTCAGCGAGCACAACCCGTCCTGGATCTCCAGCGGCGGCGACATGATCTCGACGACCGAGGACCTGCACACCTTCATCTCCGCGCTGACCGGCGGGCAGCTCCTGCCGGACGCACTGCGGACCGAAATGTTCACGCCGGAAACCAAAGTCGGCTACGGCCTCGGTGTCTTCGTGCAGCCCGTGGGGACGAACGGTGACGTCCTCATCACCCACAACGGCGGCGCCGCCGGCTACGGGGCGCTGATGTTCAGCACGCCGGACGGCAAGAAGACCATGACCGCCGCGTTCAACTATGTGGACGACGCCGCCCTGTCCCTGTCGGCGGCCTTCCAGGCGGCGTTGAAGCTGATCGTCGACACGGTGTTCGGCGGTGCGCGGTGAACACCTCGGCCATCGCGGCCACCGGGCTGCGAAAGGGATTCGGGGGCAAGACCGTCCTCGACGGCATCGACCTGGATATCGCTGTCGGAACGATCTTTTCGCTGCTCGGTCCGAACGGGGCGGGCAAGACGACGACGGTGAATGTGCTCACCACGCTGTTGACCGCGGACGGCGGCACGGCGCGGGTCGCGGGTCACGATATCGCCACCGAGACAAAGGCGGTGCGCGCATCGATCGGAGTCACCGGCCAGTTCGCCGCGGTGGATGATCTGCTGACCGGGGAGGAAAACCTCCAGCTGATGGCGGATATCCACCGGCTGCGCGGCGCCGAGCGCACGCGAGTGATCGCCGAACTGCTGGAACGGTTCGACCTGGTGGAGTCGGCGCGCAAGCGAGCCGCGACCTACTCCGGCGGCATGCGCCGGAAGCTGGATCTGGCGATGACCCTGGTGACCAAGCCGGACATCGTGTTCCTGGACGAGCCGACCACGGGTCTCGATCCGCGCAGCCGGCGCACCATGTGGGACATCGTGCGGGGCTTGACCGCCGAGGGCGTGACGATCTTCCTCACCACCCAGTACCTGGAGGAAGCCGACCAGCTGGCCGACCGCATCGCGGTGCTCGACCAGGGCCGCATCGTCGCCGAGGGCACCGCCGACGAGCTCAAGCGCAGGGTGCCGGGCAGTCACGTCCGGCTCCACTTCACCGATGTCGCGGAACTCGATGCGGCGCAACGGATCCTGCCCGACGCGACCCGCGACGACGAGGCGCTGGCCTTGCGGGTGCCGGGCGACGGCGGCTCGAAATCGCTGCACCACCTGCTCGATCGGCTCGCCGCCCATTCGGTCGAGGCCGAGCAGGTTTCCGTGCACACCCCCGACCTCGACGACGTCTTCCTTTCCCTGACCGGTCACGCAACGGAGGCAGTCCGATGAGCACCGCACTGGCCGACTCGTCGATCATGTTGCGCCGCAACTTCAAACACATCGCCCGCACCCCGGTCACGGTGTTCAATGCGGCACTGATGCCGGTGGTGATGATGCTGATCTTCGTCTACGTGTTCGGCAGCGCCTTCGACGTCGGCGGAAACTACATCGACTACGCGACGCCCGGAATGATCCTGCTGGCCATCAGTTACGGGTTGTCGGGCACCGCGGTGGCGGTGAGTTCCGATATGTCGAAGGGCATCATCAACCGGTTCAAGGTCATGGATGTCACCCGCGGCGCCGTCCTGACCGGGCACGTCGCGGCGACCATCCTGACCAACGCGGTGGCCGTCGCCGCCGTGCTCGGCGTGGCGCTGGCGCTCGGGTTCCGTTCGCCCGCAACCGCACTCGACTGGCTCGGCGCGATCGGCATCATGGCCGCGACCTCGTTCGCGGCGTCATGGCTCACCGTCGCGCTGGGGATCGCCGCGAAAACCCCGGAGGCCGCGGGGCTTACCGTGGTGCCGCTGATCATGCTGCCCTTCCTGAGCAGCGCGATCGTGCCGGCCGACAAGATGGGACAGGGTGTCCGGCAGTTCGCGCAGTACCAGCCGTTCACGCCGATCATCGAGTCGCTGCGCGGGTTCCTCGCCGGCCACCCGTCCGGCGGCTACACCGCCGCCGCGCTCGGCTGGTGCGCCGCCTTCGCCCTGGCCGGGTACCTGTGGTCGCGGCACACGTTCACGAAGCGAGCGTAGCGGCGACCAGCTCGCGCCAGTCCGCCTGCGCCCCTTCGTTCATCGCCTCGGTGAAGCTCGCTTCGCCGAGGCGATCTCGTGCGCTCTGCTCGATCCTGGCCACGTCCGGATGGGACCGATCCGGCAGTCCGCGCACGCCGGCGCTCGCCGCGAGCAGGCGCACGGCCTGCTCGGTACGGTCCAGCCGCAGGGCCAAGTCCGCGATGCCGACCAGGACCTGGGCGACGAGGGGCGCGTGGCCCGCCACGGATGCGGACTCGTAGGCCGCGGCATGCTCGGCGCGAGCCTCGCCGAGATCGCCGGCGAGATAGCCGAGCAGCCCATGGATCACCGCGCTGACCGTCGGCTGTTCCGCGTCCTTGCCCAGCAGCGTTGTCGCGGCCTCGAGGTGGCGGCGCGCCTGCCCGAGGTCGCCGCTCCAGCGAGCCAGCTCTGCCTTCGTCAGGGCCAGCTCGGCCAGCGCGTTCGGCCACGCGGCCCGGTCCGCGTACTGCTGCGCCTCGGCCATCGCGGCCGTGCTCGCGGCCGGATCTCCCGCGAGCCAATACAATTGAGCCTGCCGCGACCGCATCTCGACGATGTTCTCGATCGCGCCGACCTCGGTGACCACCGCGATCGCCTGCGCGTAAAGCTCGACGGCACTGGCGAATTCGCCGCGGATGGCGAGGCGATCGGCCAGCTCGGTCAGCGCGAACGACATCCCCCAGCGTTCGCCGATGGCCCGGAACTCGGCCAGCGCCGCCTCGAGATACGCGTCCGCCTCCGGGCCGTCCTGCCCGAGCACGATCCGCATCTTGCCCATTTGCAGCCGGGCCAGCGCGCGCACCCACGGATCGTCGGCGGTGAGCAGCGGTTCGAACGCGGTCAGCAGCGCCTCCGGACCCTGCAACATGCGTTCGAGCGCGTCGATGAACGCCAGCAGCGGGTGCGGGGTCTGGCTGAGCTGGTTGGACCGGTGGGCCCGGCGGATCCACTCCGCGACGTCGTACTCGTCGTTGCGGCCGGTGCTGGCGAAATGCGCGACCAGCCCATAGACCATGGCCTGGGTCGAATCGTCCACCTCGCCAGACGACTCGGCAGCCGCGGTGAGCAGCTCCATGCCCTCGGCCTTGTGCCCGCCGAGCCACCAGTACCAGCCCGCCTGCACCGCGAGCCGGATCGCGCCGGCCGCGTCGCCTGCCGCGAACGCGCCACGCATGGCGACCGCGATGTTGTCGTGCTCGGCCTCGAGCACGGCCAGCCACTCCAGCTGCTCGGCCCGGCGCAGGTGCGGCTCGGCGGTCGCGGCCAGCCCGGTGAAGTAGGCGAGGTGCGCCCGCCGCGCGGAATCCTGCTCCCCCGCCTCCGCCAGCCGGTCCGTGGCGTACTGCTTGATCGTGTCGAGCATCCGATAGCGCGGCTCGCTGTCCCCAGTGCTACGCAGCAGGGATTTCTCGGTCAGCGCGGTCAGCAGCTCGAGCACCTCCCACTGCTCCACCTCGGCGCCGACGCAAACCCGTTCGGCCGCTTCGAGACTCGCGCCGCCGGCGAATACCGCGAGCCGGCGCAGCACCGCCCGTTCGGCGTCGGTGAGCAGCTCCCAGCTCCAGTCGACCACCGCGCGCAGCGTCCGGTGCTGCGGCAGCGCGGTCCGGCTGCCGCCGGTCAGCAGGCGGAACCGATCGTCGAGGCGGTCGGCGAGCTGATCGAGGGACATGGTGCGCAGCCGGGCCGCGGCCAGTTCGATCGCCAGCGGGATGCCGTCGAGGGCCCGGCAGACCCGAGCCATGGTCGCGAGTGCGTGCGCGTCCGTCGCGAGGTCTTTGCGCACCGCGCCCGCCCGATCGCGCAGCAATTGCACGGCCGGGGAGGATGCGATCTCGTCCGGGTTCGCGTCGGGGGCGGGCAGCGCCAGCGGTTCGACCTGCCACAGCGCTTCGCCGGTGATGCCGAGCGGTTCCCGGCTCGTGGCCAGGATCCGCAGCCGCTGGCATTCGCCGAGCAGCCGGTGCGCGAAGGCCGCGGCGGCGTCGATCACGTGCTCGCAGTTGTCCAGGATCACCAGGGTTTCGCGATCGCGGATGGCCGCGACCAGCCGGTCCATCGGTTCCGCGCTCGTCGCGTTGCCGAGCAGGGCATCGCGCAAGCCGAGCGCGGCGAGCGTGGACTGGGCCAGGTCGGCCCCCGGGCCGAGGGCGGCCAGTTCCACCAGCCAGGCGCCGTCGGGCAGGTCGTCGAGCATGGTTCGCGCGGTTTCCACGGCCAGCCGGCTCTTCCCGGAGCCGCCGGGTCCGGTGAGCGTGGTGAGGCGGTGGTCGGCGATGAGTTCGCGGACGGCGGCGACGTCGGTGAATTTGCCGATGAATTCGGTCAGTTCGGCGCGCAGGTTCGTCTTGCGGTCGGCTTCCTTCGCGCCCACTTCGCCGCGCAACAGCGCGACATGCAATGCGGACAGCTCGGGCGAGGGGTCGACACCCAGCGTGTCGGCGAGTTCCTCCCTGGCGCGCTGGTACACGGTCAACGCCTCGGCGCCCCGGCCTGTCGCGCCGAGCGCACGCATCAGCGCGGCGACGAGCCGTTCCCGGGCCGGGTGCCGGGCCACCAGCTCGGTCAGCTCGGTGACCAGGTCGGCGTCGCGGCCGAGCCGGATCTCCGCCTCGTAGAGGTCTTCCAATGCGGCGAGGTGCAGTCCCTCGAACCGCGCGACCACCGTCTCGACGGCGGTGTTGTCGAGGTCCTGCATCGGTGCGCCGCGCCACAGTTCGACGGCCTCGCGCAGCAGTTCGGCGCGCTGCGCGTCGCCGCCGCCGCGGGCCTGGTCGAGCAGCCGCTCGAAGCGCACGGCGTCGACGGCCTCGGGCGACACCGTCAGGCGATATCCGCCGGGCTGCACATCCAGCGATCCCTCGGGCAGCGCACGGCGCAACCGGGAGACCAGGGCCTGCAACGAATTCGCCACGTCCGAGGGCGGCTGCTCCCCCCAAATCCAATCGACCAGGGTTGTTTTCGGGACCGCGCGGCCGGGTTCGAGCGCGAGGGCGATCAACAGCGCCCGCAACCGCGCACCTGGCACCTCTATCGATCCGCCGTCCGCTAGCCGGATCTCGAGCGGTCCAAGTATTCCGATCTGCACCGGCCCATTCTGCCGTGCCTGGTCGGCGGTGCCGGGTCCACCCTGGATAACCACTCTGGACCCGCCACACACCGTGTCAGGTCGCTGTCAGCTGCATGAACTTTCCCGACGGTCACGGGGGTTGGCTGGTCACCGGGTACGCCGAGGTCCGGCAGCTGATGGCCGGCGCCCGGTTCGGTTCGCGGCATCGTGCACGTGCCGTACGCGGTGATGATCGCGAGCCGGGTCCCCGGCTTGGGTTTGACCTTGACCCTGCGTCAGGGTTGGAGCATCGTCGGATGACGAACAACAGCACTTCCTCGACTCGGCTCGCGCCGCCGATCGGTGGGTTTCACGAAATCGACGGCCGACGCCTCTTCGTGCACAGGTCGGGCAGCGGCGGACCGGCGGTCGTGTTTCTGCCCGGCGCGAGCGCGGTGGGGCTGGACTATTTCGGTGTCCAGCAACAGGTTTCGCGGTTCACCACCGCCGTTCTGTATGACCGCGGCGGCACCGGATACAGCGATCCGCTCCCCCTGCCGCGCTCCACCACCGCGGTAGCCACCGAACTACACGCGCTGTTGCAGGCCCAAAAAATAACTGGCCCTTGGGTTCTCGCCGCACACTCGCTCGGCGCGCTCTACGCCTTCCGGCTCGCGCAGCTGTACCCGCAGGACGTGGCCGGCGTGGTCTGGCTGGACGGTCTTCATCGCGACTGGGACGACTTCATGCCGCCCGCCGCGAGTCTGGCCACGTTCGAGCGGATGGGACCCGATCTGGAACAGCTCGAACGGATGCGACCGGCGCTGCGCGAGATGCACGCCGAGCTGTACGCGGACTATCCCGAGCACGTGCGGCAACCGCTGATCGATGCGCGGGTGAGCACCGAATGGCTGCGCGCCGGCCTCGCCGAACGCCGCACGCTGGCCGACCTTGCCGCCGAATTACGTTCCGGGCCTGGGCTTCCCGATGTTCCGGCGATCGCGCTCTCGGTGGTGGGCATCGATCCGGACCAGCCGGCGGCGCACCAGCTGAACGACGCCAAGACGCGGATGGACGCCGCGCTGGTGCGCACGGTCACGCGCGGCGAACAACGCCTCATCCCCGACACCCTGCACCACCGGCTCTGCTTCGACCGGCCCGATGCCGTGGTCCAGGCGATCCGCGACGTCGTGGACTGGGCGGCCCGGCCCTAGACTCGGCGATGTTCGATGCGGACCCGAGGAGGACGGTGCTCACGATCAGCCAACTCGCGGCGACCGCCGGGGTGACCGTGCGCACCGTTCGGCACTACCACCACGTCGGGCTCTTGCCCGAGCCCGAGCGTGACGCCTCTGGTTATCGCCGCTACAGCGCGCAAATGGCGGTGGATCTCATCCGGATCAGGACCCTCGCCGATGCCGGTGTGCCGCTGGCCCGGATCGACGCGCTGCTGCACGCCCGGCCGGACGAGTTCGCGGCGGCGATCGTCGATATCGATGCCGAATTGCAGAACAAGATCGACCAGTTGACCGAGTACCGGCGCCGGATCGGCGAGTTGGACAGCGGCGAGCGGCTGGTGCTGCCCGCCGACGTGGTCGCCGTTCTGGACCGGATGCGCGGGCTCGGAATCAGCGAACAGCGGGTACTGCTCGAACGGGATTCCTGGATCCTGATGCAGGCCTTGGATCCGCGGGCGATGCCGCAGCGGATTCGGGAGAAGAACGCGGCCCTGGACGATCCCGAGACGACGCGTCTGTTTATCGCCTGCGACCAAGCGGTCGACTGGGACCCGAACGATCCGCGCTTGGATCAGCTCATCGATGACCTGGACGCCTGGGAGATCGCCCACGAACGCGGGGGCGGGCAGGCCGGGCTGCTGAAGTTGGTCGTGTCCCGGATCTCCGACGCGTCACCGGCGTGGCAGCGGATCGTCGATGCGCTGACCCATCGCGCGAAGCAGCGGCGCAACGCCGGCCAGGGATAGCGCTCTACCGCCGGCAGCCGTCGAGCAGCAGGCGGATGGTGACGCGCGCGTCGTAGTTCGGATCGGCCATCTCCGCGCCCGCGCAGATGTCGCCGATTCCGCGCATCAACTGATAGGCGGCGATGTCGGCGGTGACCTCGCCCGCGTTCCTGGCGGCGGTGAGCAGATCGTCGAACACCGGGACCAGGCGATCGAGGAACAACGCGTGCAGGCCGGCGAAGCCGTCGGGATCGCTGCGGATCGCCGCGGCCAGCCCGTGTTTGGTGGCCAGGAAGTCCACGAACAGGTCGACCCATTGACGCAGGGCGGCGAACGGCGACGGTGCTGTCGCGAGCAAGGTGGGGCCCGCCTCGGCGCACGCGTCGATCTGATGCCGGTAGACCGCCGCGATGAGGTCCACGCGCGTGGGAAAGTGCCGGTAGATCGTGCCCATGCCGACACCCGCCGCGGCCGCGACCCGGCGCACCGGGGCGTTCACGCCGTCGGTGACGAACACCGAGGCAGCGGCGTCGAGCAGCGCCTTCTCGTTCCGCCGCGCGTCCGCGCGCTTGCCCGGACTCACCGGCTCGGCATCCGCACTCACGCGACGCTCCTCTCTTGTGGCCTGCATATTCGGAGCGCCGCTCCATTTCACCAGCATATCCGCTCGCCCGCCCGGGCAGAATCCGAACGGCTGCTATCTTGCGACGATGCGGGGATATCCACCAGCGGTAGCAGAGCCGGCGTGACCGCCGCGCGAAATGCCGCGGTCGCCGCGCTGATCGAGTTGGCTCGCGGCACCGATGTCCGAGATCGGGCCGCCGCCGGCCACGGACTCGCCATATTCGCCGAAATGCCCTCTGCGCGAGCGGAATTGGCTTCTCTCGCACTCGATACGGAGGACACGTTCGTCACTGCCGTGACCGCCGAGGCTCTGCTCCGCCGAAAGGATGCGGCGGGGCTTTCGATCGTCGCTCTCGCGCTCGCGGAAGCGGATGCGAGTCAGTCCGAATGGATCGGCTCGGCCGTGCGGGACGTGTACGGGGTGTTCGCCGATGAACGCGACGCCGCGATCCGCGTCTGCACGACGCTGACTCGCGACCCGGACCCGCGAATCCGTTCCGGCGCAGCCGATCTCATCACCGAGCTGAACCGGATCGAGCCGATTCTGCACCCGGCGTAGATCACTATTCGCCGGTCTGACCGTCGATGATCTCCCGGAGCAGGTCCGCGTGTCCGTTGTGACGGGCATATTCCTCGACCATGTGGGTGAGGATCCAGCGGAGGGTGTAGGACTCGCCGGTCGGGTGCCGGACGCCGACCTTGTCCAGCTCGCGGCAGCCGGCCACGATCTCCCGGGAGCGGTCACATTCGTTGCGCCACAACCGGATCGACTCGTCGACGTCGGCGTGCTCGACGACGAAGTCGGTGTCGTCGACGGAATTCGCACCCCAGTACAGCGGGGGCGCCTCGTCGCCCTGGAAGACGCGAGCGAACCAGGTGCGTTCGACATCGGTCAGATGGCGGATCAGCCCGAGCAGCGACAGCGCCGACGGTGGCACGGCCTGCCGCCGAAGCTGCTCGGCATTGAGCCCGGAGCACTTCCAGTCCAACGTATCTCGCTGGAACTCGAGAAAGCCGACGAGTGTCTCGTACTCCCCTGCCACCTGCGGTGGTTCACTGCGCTGACCGGACTCCATCGGATCATCATGCCCGGTCGCGCACGCCGCGGCACGCCGACGCCGTCCGCCCGGACACGCCGGGTCGGCCGAGACCGGGCGTCGTCCACAGCCGGCGCATCGACGGCGACGAACCCGCGGTCTTTGCCGGAATCATGGTCGGCGCCGACCACGGCGGCATCCCGAAACGCTAGCCGCACTCGCTGCCGTGCAGGGTGGGGCCTCGATCGAGGCGGGTGGAAACCGGGTTCCACCCGCCGGGGCGAACATCCGGTGCGGATCAGATAGGTCGCCCGAAGCGCACCGATTGGAAGTTCGAGTTCTCTTCGCGCGTTCCGGGCGGGAAGAGCTCGCCGAACGGTTCGGTGCAGGTGGAGTTACGGAACGTTTCCGCGGCGCGGTCCGTGGCGTTCTCGGTGTAGGCCACGCCCAGGATGCGGAAACACTTACCATTTTCCGGGTCGTGCAGCGTGTGCCGCTGACCATCGGGGCCGGTGTAGATGAAGTCGCCGGTCGCGGCCTGCGCGGTACCCGTCGTGCCGAGGACCGAGACGAGAACCAGTCCGGCCGTCGCCAATGCGGCGCCGAGGTGTTTCATGACAATACCTTTCGTCGATCGCTGCCCGCATATCAATCATGTTGTCCATCAACGGGATTGATCAAGGCCCCAATTGTCTGGCCTTCAGTGATCCGGATTCGTCCTGGATCATCCGACGCTCGGGCGGGCTCCCTGAAATCACTCCGGGGTCCTATTCCAGGTCATACCAAGGGATTACCCGCGACGAGAAATCAGCCGATAGCTTCGATCCGGTCAGTGCCCGGCGTGCGGACTGACGGAAGGACAGCTATGACGACATCGGCTTTGGCCCCGGAGTCAGCCCCGCGCCCGGCGCGGCGCGACGGCGATTATGCCCGCCTGTTGCGCCGAATCTCCGCCGCCGGGCTGATGGATCGGCGGCCGATCTACTACGCCGTCCGGCTCAGCCTCGTCGGACTCGCGTTCGCGAGCGGCTGGGCCGCGTTCGTCCTGGTCGGCGACTCGTGGTGGACGCTGCTGGTCGCGGCGTTCCTGGCGGTGACATTCGCTCAGGTCGCGCTGGTCATGCACGACGTCGCGCACCGCCAGGTCTTCCGGTCGCGCGGGACGACCGAGATCGTGGGCCGGATCGTCGGCAACGCCGGCATCGGCCTGGCCTATGGCTGGTGGCAGGACAAGCACACCCGGCATCACGCCAATCCGAACCACGAGGAACTCGACCCCGATGTCGCGCCGGACGTTCTGGTCTGGTCGCAACGGCAGGCGCGGGCCAGCCGTGGCCTGCCCCGGCTCCTCGGCCGCGCACAGGCGTTCCTGTTCTTTCCGCTCCTGCTGCTCGAGGGTGTGAACCTGCATGTAGCCGGCGTGCGTGCGCTCAGAAATCGATCGGTCAAGCGCCGGGTCCTGGAGGGCGTGCTGCTGTTCGCCCACTTCGCCGGCTATCTGGCGGTGCCGTTCGCGGTCCTGTCCGCCGACAAGGCCGTCGCGTTCCTCGCCGTGCACCAGGCGTTGTTCGGGCTGTACATGGGCTGCATCTTCGCCCCGAACCACAAGGGCATGCCGACCCTGACCGGCGACGATCGCCCCGATTACCTGCGCAGACAGGTGCTGACCTCGCGCAATGTCCGTGGCGGTGCTTTGACCGACCTCGCGCTCGGCGGGCTGAACTATCAGATCGAACATCACCTGTTCCCGAGCATGCCGACACCGAACCTGCGGCACGCCCAGGTGATCGTCCGCGACTACTGCGCCGAGATCGGTGTGCCCTATCACGAGACCGGTCTGGTCGCCTCCTACGCCGAGGCGCTGAAGCACCTGCATCACGTCGGCGCGCCCCTGCGCACCGGCGAACCTTCGTCATCGAGCGAATCTTCGCCTCTCGCAAAGGCTCCCGAGTAGAGCGGTCAAGCGAGTCCGAGCGCGGCGGCGGTGGGACGCCAGAGGCGGTCGGCGGCTCGGTCCGGAGTCGGGAGCGGGGTGATGCGGAGTTGCTGGGCGATGCCGTAGCGGAGACCGCCGATGACGAAAGCGCCTGCGCTGTCGGGGTCTACGTCGGCAGGGAGTTCGCCGTGCGCTTGGCCGCGGCGGATGTTGCCGGCGGCGTTGTCGCTCATGGTCCGGATGTAAACGGCTTCCAGCTCGGTGAGCTGCGGGTCGAGGGCGGTGCGGTCGAGCAGGACGGAAGCCAGGGGGTCGGCGAAGTGATAGGCGACGAAGCGGCGGGTGCGTTCGTGTTCGCGGGTGGCCCAGTCGGCGTCTGCGGGCAGGTGGGCGTCGGCGATGGCGTGCCGGAGCCCTTCGTAGAAGCCGTCGTAAATCGCCGCCAGCAGACCGCTTTTGGAGCCGAAGTGGTGATAGAGCGCGCCGGTGCTCAGACCGGCGCGCCGAGTGAGCGCTACGAGCTCCAGCACGCCGTTGCCGCGGACCAGTTCGTCGCGGGCGGCGTCGAGAAGTTGTTGACGTCCGATCGGTGCGCGTGCCACAGTCGTAGCATAACCGAACTCAGTTATGTTCCGATCTCGAGGAGCCGCCATGAGCACCGAAGTGTCATCGTTGATGGACCTGGGTGGCGATCTGGCCGGCACCTACCGCCGGACCGCGAGCAGCGGCGCGACCATCGACCCGACGGTCAGCGCGGCCGATCTGGCCGCGGTCCAGCGCGACGGATACGTGATCCTGCCCGACCTGCTCACCCCGCGAGAACTCGACGAGATTCGCGAAGCCGTTGCGCCGCTACTGGATCGGCGCGGCCGCAACGATTTCGAGGGACACACCACGCAGCGCGTCTACAGCGTGCTGAACAAGACCCGCGCCTGCGACCGGATCGCCGACCATTCACGCGTGCTGGCCTTGCTGGATCGGCTGTTCCTGCCGAACTACCTGCTGTCGATGTTGCAGATAATCAACATCCTGCCCGGCGAACAGGCCCAGATGCTGCACACCGACGACGGCTTCTATCCGCTACCCCGGCCGCGGGCCGCCCTCGGCGCCGCGACGATCTGGGCGATCGATGACTTCACCGCCGAGAACGGCGCGACCGACATCATTCCGGGCAGCCACCTGTGGGGTCATCGCCGGCCCGAGGCGGCCGAGCGGGAACCCGTGGTGATGAAAGCCGGCTCGTGCGTCTTCTTCCTCGGCACGCTCTGGCACGGCGGCGGCGCCAACCGCTCGACGAATCCGCGCCTGGCCGCCACCGCCCAATACTGCGAGCCGTGGCTGCGCCCGCAGGAGGCGTTCACCCTGTCGATCACCCGGGACACCGTCCGCACGGTGTCGGAGGACATCCGCCGCATGCTCGGCTACAGCATCCATCCGCCGTTCATCGGCCAGGTCGACGGCATGCACCCCAAGCGACTGCTGGAACCCGGCGCTCAACCCTGGTGAGGATCGGCTCGGCCTATTCGCGCACCGGCTCGTGCCGATGTGCCCACTCGATGATGGTGTCGGCGACGAGGTCCGGGTTGTCCCACATCGGCACGTGACCGACGCCGGGCAGCAGGCGGAATTCGGCACCCGGAATTTCCCGGCGGTACCGGGTCGCGCAGGTCGCCGCCGGGACGAAGCGATCGTGTTCGGCCCAGGCCAGGAGCACCGGGATCTCGATCCGATCGAGGTCGGCGGGCAGACAGTCCGCGTCGGTCCGGATCACCGGCAGCAGAACGTCCAGCATGGTGAATTCGGCTGCTCCCCTGGTGAATTCGAGAGCTTCACGGACCGACATCCGGTCCCCGTGCAGCATCGCCTCCCGGAAGGCGATGCGTCGGGCGGCAGCGCTGCGCAGCACGAAAGATGCTGCCCGGTAAGACCTTCGGGCCCGCGGGACCAGCACCGCGAACTTGTGCCCTGTCCGCGCCCCCTCGGCCGAGCCGGGTTCCCAGCCGAAGGCCGGGGAGAGCGCGACGACGCTGTGCACCCGGCCGCGTTTGGCCAATTCGAGGGCGAGCGCTCCGCCGTAGGAGTTGCCGGCCGCGTGCGCCGTGTCCACGCCGAGATCGTCGAGTTGACGTTCGAGGGCGTCGGCCGCGGTGGCGATCGTGGCGCGCACGTCGACCGGAAAGGCCGGGCCGCCGACGTGACCGGCGAGGGTGGGGGCGATCACCTCGAACGCGGTGGTCAGCTTCGGCAGCACCGGCCGCCAGTGGTGCCAGGTCCCGGTGCCACCGTGCAGCAGCAACAACGGTTGCCCGGTTCCGCCGCGAAAGAGGGCCGCGGTCTCGTGCACGTCTGCATTCGCCATTGATTGCATACAGGCAATGTTACATCTGATTGATGCAATGGATAGTCTGCGCGTCTAATCGCTAGTCGAGGTTCAGCTGGTAGGCCTCCGCGATGACCTGCTGCGCGGCGATCCGGAAGATCGCCAGCACCGACTGCCCGGCCAGCGCGGAGACCCGCTCGATCGATTCCTCCCGGTCGGCCGACAGCTCTCCGGCCTCGAGATGCTGCTGGAACATGCGCAGAAAGTCGGCCGCGATCGAGGTGCAATGCGCGTAGATGGACTCGGTCAGCTCGACCACCTCGGCCAGTGGAACACCGAGGTTGGCCAGCTCGGTCGCGGCCTGATAGAGCCGTGGCGAGCGCACCTCCCAGCGTCCGTCGGGGAGGATCCGGACGTGACCGAAGTCCGCGATCCGTTGCAGCAGCTCCGGGGTGACCTGGTCGCCCCACAGCTCGTTTATCTCCGCCGCTTCGGCGATGATCGGCGCTTCCGGACCGAACGGGTTGGCGGTCGCACCGGCCAGGGCCAGCAGGTGCTCGGCGCGCCCGGTCGGCATCCGCCCGAGGAGTTCGCCGATCTCGTCCAGCGAGAGCCCGGAATCCTGAAGCGACCGGATGGTGCCGAGACGCTGTTCGTGCTCACTGCCGTAATAGGCGGTGCGGCCACGCATCTCGGGAGCGGGCAGCAGGCCGCGGGTCTGATGTGCCCGGACGTTGCGAACAGTCATGCCGACCCGCCGGGCCAGCTCATCGATGGTCAATTCCGGCACCGACGAATCATCCCATAGCGGCTATGTAACACCGGCCCGGCGCAACGGTCCGACGCTCCGACGGCGTCAGCTCCGGTTTTCCACGTCCATCAGCAATCCGAAATGCCCTGCCGAATGGTCACAGGAGGGCGGTCGACTTGCCCTTACCCTTTCCCTTGCCGCCCTTCCCGTTTGCCCCTTTACCCTTGCCCTTCCCAGCACCGCCCTTCCCGTCGCCCGCTTTGCCTTGATCTGCCCCGGCGTCGGATTCCGTTGCGGCAGAGGGTTCCCCGGAAGACGCCTGATTCGAAGCGAACTGCGGCACCGGCTGGTGCGCCGGGCCGGCCGCAGCCGGGCCTGCGGCCAGTACGAGCGAGGTGGTCGCGGCGAGCAGAGTCATCGCGAAGCCGGCCGTGGTCCTTCCCCGGCGGCGACCTCGGACGTCACGTCATGGATTGCGGAGGCATAACCAAAGAGGCCAAACCGCGCACGGAATGACCCGAATTCGGCTTCCGGAGGACCGCTCGATGACCGAAACTTGAAGGTGCATCCGGCTCCGGGCGCTTCGCTCCCTTATCTCGGGTACGCGCAGAACGACCGGTCTACCCAGAGGAATATGGCTGGTCGCCGGGGCCGGATGCACCTCG
The DNA here is from genome assembly GCF_042871115.1 of Nocardia sp. NPDC006044. Lineage (NCBI taxonomy): Bacteria > Bacillati > Actinomycetota > Actinomycetes > Mycobacteriales > Nocardiaceae > Nocardia > Nocardia sp. NPDC006044. The sequence goes on along the minus strand of NZ_JBIAID010000001.1, from coordinate 177,582 downwards.
ACCGTCGCCAGGGAAGGCCCACCTTGCCCACGCAGCTGGACAAACGAGAGCTGGGGGACGCGCGATCGTGCGCGCGAACCAGAACACCGAGCCTCCTCAGTGAGGCACGAGCCGGTCGCATTTGCCAGAAGCACGCGCCGGGTCGCGCCGATCACCTCTCGTGACCGTGCAGACCGCGGACGGACCCAGGGCCCGGGCCATATCGATCGACGGCGGCGCCCGGCGCCCGCTCCTGCCGGACTGGCATGAGCTATCGGCCGCACTCCGCTTGCACACCGGCGACCGTCCGGGCGACCACCTGGTCATCCAGCTGGCCAGGGCGCTCGCGCAGTTGCACCACACGCGCCGCGCGCAACCGGATCGACTGGCCGAAATCGACTGCCGCCGTGCCGAAGTCGTCGCCGTGATCGACGACTGGGTGGCCAAGCAGGTGCCGCCCCGGCGCACCGCGGACCACCCGCCCGAGTCGCTCGGCGGCACCGTCGACCGCATGGCCGCCGCCCAGATTCTGGCCGATCATTTGCTGATGACCGCCGAGAATGTGCCGGAACAGCGGGTGCACGCGGCCTGGTCCCGGCTCGCCGCGCTCGCCATCACCTGGACCGATCTCGCGCACGACATCGAGTCCCGCCGACCGCGTTCGATCGACCGCCGCTGAATCCGCCGCCCTCAGGTGATCGTCGGAATGGTCCAGAGGTAAGCCGATATCGGGGGCAGTTCCGTCGTATCGACAAGGGGGTCGACACGGAGTAGGCCGAGGAATTCTTCCAACGACGTATACCGCGCCAAAATGTCCTCCAACAAGCGGCGCGCGGCGTCCTCCGGTTTCATGACCGGGTTATGCCCACGGGTCCGATAAACAAACCGGTCCATAGTTTTCGCGATCCGTTCATTACGGCCCTCCAGGAGTTGGGTCAGTGCCGATCGGACTCATTGAATTGCCGTTCCACCGGTCGGCGGAACGTGTTCAGATTACCTATCCGGCATGCGTCCAGCCGCATTCCAGCGGTGTGCGTCGCGAACTTTTCAGACCGGGAATTTCACCCATGGACCCCACCGGTCGGCGATCGCCACCGGCGCCTCGGCCGAAGCCGAACCGGGCGGCGGTACTTGACATCTCGTCGCGCCGAAAGGACGAATGCGCCGCGCCCGGAGAGCTCGGGCAGCACAATGTGGGCTATGACGGCCTTGGATCAGGAGGCCCTCGACTGGCTGGTCCAGTTCGGGGCGCAGGCGCGCAGCGACGAGCAGACCGAGCAACTGGTCGACCTGGTCGACGGCAAGATCAACGAGGTCAACGCACAACTGCCCGGCGACGCCGAACTCGCCGAGATGCTGCACGCCGCGACCCGCTCGCACTGGCGCAGCTTCCTGGCCATGGTGAGCCGGGAGGTGTTCGAGGTGCATCCGCCCGCGGAGGTGCTCGCGCTCTCGCGCACGGTCGCCCGGCGCGGCTTCGGCATCGACGTGGTGATGCGGACCTATCGGGTCGGGCAGGCCATGCTCTGGCAGTTCATCACCGATTTCCTGAACAAGGCGATCGAGGACGACCAGCTGCGCAGCGCGGTGCTGCTGCTGTTCTGGGATCGGGTGCTCGAATGGACCGACACCTGCGTGGAGGCCTCGGTCGCGGTCTACACCGACGAGCGTGAGCAGTGGCAGCGCGGCGCGCTGGCCCGGCGGTTCGGGCTGGCCGGCTCGCTGCTGCGCGGCGACGCGATCGACATCGACCACGCCGAGACCCAGCTCGGTCACTCGCTGCGGCGCTACCAGACCGCGATCGTGCTGTGGGCCGACGACTCCTCGGCCACCTCGGACCCGGTGCGCACGCTGGAGAAGTTCGGCAACGACATCGCCGCGCTGCTCGACGCGCCGCGCCCGCTCATGCTCTCCTCCGGTGTGCGCGGCATGTGGGCCTGGATCGCCACGTCGCACGTGCCGGATCTGGCGGCGCTGCCCGCCGTCGGTCAACCGGGGCTGCACGCCGCCATCGGTTCGTCGGCGCCGGATATCGCCGGGTTCCGGCAGAGTCATCGCGAGGCCATCGCCGCGCAACGCGTCGCCATCGAAACCGACCACGCCGCGACGGTGATCCGTTATGCGGACGTCGAATTGGTCTGCCTCACCACCGGGGACGGCAGCGTCGAAGCGATGCGGGTCATGGCGGCAAGGGAATTGGGCGCATTGACGAGCGCCGACGAAACCACCGCCCGTTTGCGCGAAACTCTGCTCGCCTATCTGGCCGGCGGGCGCAATGTCCCCGCCACCGCGCAGCAATTGAACGTGCACCCCAACACGGTTCGCTATCGCATCAACCAATCCGAGGAATTGCTCGGGCATTCCATCGAGGAACGCGCGACCTATATCGAATTGGCGTTGCGCTGCGCGCACACCTACGGCGACAAAATCCTTACTCCGCAGCCGGATCGGGCGATCGCCTGAGGGTCGCGCATCAGCCGATTTCCGCCAGGAAGCTCTGCACCAGCGCGGTGACGACGCCCGGTTGCTCCAGAACGCAACAGTGGCCCGCATTCTCGATCACCTCGAAACGCGCCCCGGGAATCAGCTCGGTGAGCCGCCACGCGTCCGCGATCGGGGTGACCCGGTCGTCGATGCCGACCGCGACCAGGGTCGGTGCGGTGATCGCGGCGATCTCCGGATCGGCCGGTGCACGGCCGATCGCGCCGCGGATCGCCTTGCGGCTGCCCGCGCTGTCGATCCGATCGAGCCGCTCGGCCCATTCAGCGATGGTGTCCGCGGCGGCGGGGTCGGTCAGGAACGCGGGCCCGAACAGCAGCCTCGCCACCTGGCCGCGCACCAGGTCGACGCCGAAAAGGCGTACCGCCCAGGTCAAGCCGAAAAGGCGTACCGCCCAGGTCAATCGGGTGTATCTGCCGATCGCGCTCCGGTCCTGCGGGCCGGCGCTGGTGGACAGCAGGGTCAGCGACCGGACCAGTTCGCCGTGCCGGGCGGCGACCCGTTGCCCGATGAAGCCGCCCATGCCGATGCCGACCCAGTGCACCGGCGCGAGGCGCAGCGCGCGGATCAGCCCGACCGCGTCGGTGGTCAGCGTGTCCATGTCGTAGCCGTCCCTGGTCGGCTGGGTGCCGCCCTGGCCGCGCCAGTCGATGCCGACGCAGCGGTAGTGCTCGCGCAGCACCTCGATCTGCGCGCGGAACATCCAACTGCCGAACAGCAGGCTGTGCGCGAAAACGATGACGGGACTGCCGGATCGGCCGTTCGGGTCGCCCGTGTCGGTGTAGCCGATCGGTACGCCGTTCACGACGATCGTCCGGATGATCGTGGAGAGCATCATCGAGCGGGCGGGACGCAGGTGCGGGCACTGGCGAGCGTGGGCAAAGAGGCTCCTCGGGAGGGACATCCACCGAAATCCGGGACAACGCTGCTGTCAGCCTGGCAGCCGCAGGGGTGGCGGCGCTTGGCTCAGCCACCAACGCTGCGACCGCGAGTTGGTACCGAGCACAAGCTGGAGCCGCTACGACATTCCCGATATACCGCCCGAACCGTCGAGATGTTTGTGCAATATGCACAGTCGAGATCCGGAGAAATTAGTATTTTGCCTCTGGCTTCGCATCTGGTTCTAGCATTTGCTGTTACTTAGCCTTACAGACATTCTGGTGGGTTAAGCACGGCGTGCCGCACGCGAGCACGCGGTCGTGGACGGAATACTTTCTGCGCCCGACAGATCCGTTTCCCGGATCTCATCAGCACCGCTCACCAGCGAAAGAAGTTCAATGGACACCGTCTCCCCCGGAAATCTCGGGCGATTCCGCACTGCGGTATTCATCGCCCTGATCGCTGCTGCCATTCAGGTAGCTGTCGGAATACCGGCAATTGCGTCACCGTCCGAAACACCGGCTGCGGAGCAAGTTCCAGTACAACCGCCGCTGCCGTTTCCCATTCCACCGGCGCCGCCGGAACTCGATCCGGGATTCTATGCACCGCCCGCGGACTTGGTCGCCTCGAAGCAGCCGGGCGAAATCATCGCGGCCCGCGCCGTGCATCTGGCGTTCTACTCGGTCATCCCGTTCAACATCGACGCCTGGCAGCTGTCGTTCCGCTCCACCAACACCAGGGGCGAGCCGATCGCCGCGGTCACCACGCTGATGAAGCCGCGCGGCGACAACGCGGGCGCGCCCCGCCCGCTGCTGTCATACCAGTTCCCACAGGACTCGAACGCGCAGTACTGCGCGGCATCCTATGTGCTGCAACAGGCTTCGGTGCCGGGCAATATCACCGGCCAGTTCGACATCCCGTTCGAGTTCGTGCTGCCGCTGACCGCGCTCGGCGCGGGCTGGGCGGTGGCGATGCCGGACCACGAGGGGCCGGACTCGGCCTTCGCCGCGGGTCCGCTCGGCGCGCGGATCACGCTCGACGGCATCCGGGCGGCGGAGAACTTCGAGCCGATGGGGCTCACCCCGCAGACCAAGGTGGGCCTGGCCGGATACTCCGGCGGCGCGATCACCACCGGGCACACCGCGGAACTGGCCGGGTCCTACGCGCCGGAGTTGAATATCGTCGGCGCGTCCGAGGGCGGCGTCCCCGCCGACATCAAGGCCATGTATCAGCTGGCAAGCGGCAATCTCGGTTCCGGCCTGATCTTTTCGGGTCTGCTCGGCGTCGCGCGGGAGTACCCGGAGCTGGCCGCGTACAACGAGCAGCACATGAAACCGATCGGCAAGGCGTTGACCCCGATCAAGAACTCGCTGTGCCTCTATTCGGCCGCGCTGCTGCCGTTCATGAACCTGACCGACGGCATGTACGACTCCCCCGACCCGCTCAACGACCCGGTGCCGAGCAAGGTGTTCGACGCGCTGCGGATGGGGCATTCGGTGCCGAAGATGCCGATGTTCATCTTCAATTCCAACCCCGACTGGATCGCTCCGGTCGGCCCGGTGAACACCCTGGTCGACGAGTACTGCCGCGACCCGAACGCCCAGGTGCATTACACCCGTGACCATTTCAGCGAACACATCACGCTGGAGATCGACAGCATCGCCCGCGTGCTGCTCTGGATGAAGGAACGATTCGACGGCGTCCCCGCCGAACCGGGCTGCTCCATCCACGACGAGGGATCGATGGCACTGGACCCCGCGAGCTGGCCACTCTGGCTGCAAGGAGCTGGCACCCTCCTGGCAGGACTGCTGCAACAGCCCATCGGCAGCCGATAGGCCGCTCGATAGTCCGTCGCGCTCCCGGGTCGGACCGTGCCACAGTCATGGGATGACCGAGCAGCGGACGGCGGCACCCGTCGTCGCGCCGGATGCACCCGCCGGCGCGACGATCGCCATTGCCGTTGGCGCGCTGATGGTTTCGACGTCGGGCGTGTTCATAGCGTTGGCCGGCGCACCGACCGAGGTGTCGACGTTCTATCGCTGCGCGCTGGTGTTGCCGGTGCTCGCGGTGTTCGCCTGGCTGGAGAGCCGCCGCAATGGGCTCATGGACGCGCGGGAATGGGGGTTCGCGCTGCTGTGCGGTGCGTTCTTCGCCGCCGACATGTTCTGGTGGGGCGCGGCGGTTCTCGAAGCGGGCGCGGGACTCACCACGGTGCTGGTGAACGTTCAGGTGGTGGTCGTTCCGCTGATCGCCTTTCTGATCGATCGCGAACGACCAAGTAGGCGTGTGTTTTTCGCGCTGCCGATCATGATCTGCGGATTGACCGCGGCCAGCGGAGTCCTCCAGCAGGGCAGCACCGGCCCGGAACCCAGGACGGGCGCGGCGCACGCCATCATGGCCGGCATCTGCTATTCCGGGTTCCTGTTCCTGTTGCGGCGCAGCGGAAAACAGGGCCGCAACCTGCAAACCTACGCCGTCTCGATCGCCGTCCCCGCCGTGTCCGCACTCGCCTGGGCGCTGATCCAAGGGTTCCCGTCGACGCTGCGCATCGACGGCCCGGCCCTCGGCTGGATCGCGCTCACCGCGCTCACCAATGGGGCGATCGGCTGGCTGCTCGTCGCCCGGTATTCGCCACTGGTGCCCAGCGCGGTCGGCGCCGGACTGCTCCTGCTGACGCCGGTCGGTTCGCTGCTACTGGGCGCGCTGGTCCTCGGCGAGCGTCCCGCGCCGCTCCAAATCATCGGCTGCGCGGTGATTCTCGCGGTCGCCTACGGGGCCTCGGTCAGAAAAGGGTCATCGGTTCGATAGGTGCGGGCTCGGGCAGCGGTGTCAGTTCGGGCACCTCGGCGGCCACCTCCGCGTGGAAGCGGCGCGCGAGGGTGACGGCCTGGGCGTTGTCCGGGGTGTGGATGAAGACGGTGGGTGAGCGGCCTTCGCGCAGCCAGTCGGCGACCGTGCCGATCCACGGCTGCCAGCCCTCGACGGTGCGCTCGGTGGAGTCGCGGCCGTGGTACCGGACGATCGGGTACTCGGTCAGCGCGCGTGTGCGGCGCGGCACGCGCGGCTTCTTCGAATATGCCTCCTGCTCGGCGGTGGTGACCGGCAGTCCGTCGAAAAGCACTGTGGTGTCGAAGGGTATCCATTCGGCGCCGGCGCGGCCGAGCACGCTCTCCAATTGTCTTGCGGCCCGTTCGTTCTCGAAGAAGGCGGGATGGCGGACCTCGACGGCCGAGCGGTAGTAGGGCGGGAGCCGCCGCAGAAAGAGGGCGAGCGCGCCGAGATCGTTCGGCCCGAACGAACCGGGCAACTGCACCCACAACGCGTGCGTGCGCGGGCCGAGCGGCTCGATCGCCGACAGGAACGCCCGCATCTCGTCGTCGACACCGGTCAGCCTGCGTTCGTGGGTGATCGACTTGTGCAGCTTCACCACGAACCGGAAGTCCGCCGCGGTCTGCCCGGCCCACGACTCGGCCGTGCGCCGCGCCGGTATCGCGTAGAAGGTGGTGTTGCCCTCGACGGCATTGCACCGCTCGGCATAGGCCGCCAGCCGATCCCCCGACGCCGGTTGCCATTCCTGCCATGCCGCGTGCGTCCACATCGCACAGCCCACGTGAAGCCGCATACCGCGACGTTAGTACAGCGGGCCGACACGCTTCGCGGGTCGGGCCGACACGCTTCGCGGGTGTGGGAGCCGGGAATGAACGGCCGGGCCCGGTGGTAGAACAAGGCATGAAACTCGACGACGATGCTCGCGCGCTCATCGGCGCAGGTGCGGACGCCACGCTGGTCACGATCAACCCGGACGGCAGCCCGCAGGTGAGCGTGGTGTGGGTGGCGTTGCAATCGGGTCCGGACGGAGACGAGCTCGTCACCGCTCACCTGGGTGAATACAAGAAGGTGCGCAATGTCCGCCGGGACAGCCGGGTCGCGGTGACGATCCTGTCCGACGAGCGCGGCGGGGTCATGCGCCCGTACCTTTCGGTCACCGGAACCGCCCGGATCGTCGAGGGCGGCGCCCCTGAACTTCTCGCCCAACTGGCCAAGACGATGGTCGGCCCCGACTCCACCTTCCCGCCGGCCGACGCGCCACCCGGTCTGCTGACTCGCATCCGGATCGATAAGGTCGGCGGCATCGGGCCCTGGGCGTCCTGAAAACAGGGCGCGACGAAGTGTGACGTTGTACCGGTCGGACCGGGAAGTCAGGACGAATACTCCTTCGGCTGCTTACAGTTTCGATAACGCTGTCGCGGGCATCCGGGTTGCGCGGGGTGCCCGCACTAGGTTTCGACCCTGAGGAGATCGTCCGTCGTGGTCCGTCCAGACAAGATCAGACCGTCCCAGCAAGCAGCAACCGACACCACCGCCCGCTCCGGGTCCGCCGTCGTATGGCCCGATCCCAGCCCGCTGGCCGCCTGGTGGCAGCAGGTGATGGAACCCGGAACCGGCGAGTTCCCGGCGGCGCTCGAGGCGATGTCATGAGCGAGAGCGACACCTGGACGCAGGGCACCGTTCGCTGGTTCGACACCGCGAAGGGCTTCGGGTTCCTGGAATCCGCGGACTACCCCGACGGGGTTTTCGTGGAGTACTCCTGCATCGACTCCCCCGGTTTCAAAACGCTGACCCCGGGTCAGCCGGTCACGTTCATCGGCGAACAGCGCCCGCGCGGCGTCGAGGCCGTCGCGGTGCGGCCGATGGCGCTGTTATCCACGGCCGCCGCGTAACCCGGACAGGCCGAGCACCTCGGCACCGATGGCCGCCGACGCGGACACGATGCCGGAGAACGCGCGCAGGTGCGAGGTCAGCGCGAGATGGCTCAGCATCGATTGGGCGGCCTGGACTCGCATGCGAGCCGGGATCGGGTCCCAGTCGGGATGCAGCTTGCGGAGCAGATGCACCCATTCGGCGATGTAGGCGCGTTGCGCGGCCTTCGCCCGTTGATGGTCCGCGTCGGGGAGGTGCCGCGCCTCCGAGACGAGTGTCTGCATGAGGTGCGGATTCTCGAACACGAAGGCGCCGTAGCCCGCGAGCAGCCGTTCGAGTCCGTCCCGCGGGTCGGTGGCCTGCGCCAGCGCGCGGTTCAGGTCGATGCGCAGCCATTCGTCGCCGCGGACGATGGCTGCCATGAGGATGTCCACCTTGCCGGGGAAGTGGTTGTAGACGCTCGGCCCGGCAATGCCTACGGCGGTACCGATGTCGTCCATGCTGACGCTGACGAAGCCGCGTTCGGCGAAGAGCGTGGTCGCCTCGGTGAGGATCGCCTCGCGCCGGCCCCGCGCGGCGAGCGGCGCCCGGGTGGCCCTGCGGTCTCGCCGCTCCCCGAGCACCGGCCTCGGCGCGGCGAGCACCGCGGCGATGAATTCACCCAGCAGCGTCGTGAATTCGGGTTCGGGCAGTGAAAGACTATGGAAAGACACACTATTCGCGACCGCTAAGGCAGCCCAGGACAGCAGGTCGGCCGCCGCGGGATCGAGTTCGGGACGCCGAGCCGCGATGATCTCGGCCAGACGAGCCCCGATCCGCCTGGCCTGGACGCGAAACGCGGCCCGATCCTGATCGGACAGATGCCGGGCTTCGCGCCGCCAGAGCACCCCGACATCGCGGCCGGCCAGCACGGTCGCGGCGAGCGTGTGCGCGAGGTCGTCGGGTTCGTCCGCCGCGGATTCGACCGCGGCGGCGAACGCGGTCAGCGCCTCCTCCACGACCGTCGCCAGCAGACTCTGCTTGCCGCGAAAATGGCGGTACAGCGCGGACGGGCCGATGGCCACCGCCTCGGCCACCTCGCCCATGCCCACGTTCCCGTACCCGTTGCGGCAGAACAACTCCGTGGCCGCCGCGACGATCAGTGCACGCCGGTTCGCCGGCCTGGTGCCACGGGCCGGACGGACCAGGTCCGGCCCGTTCACCATTCGATGTCGCCCCTCAGGAAACTTGACTGTCGCTGGGATCCCAATATTTCTTGCGCAGTTCGCGCTTGAGGATCTTACCGGCGCCGGAGATCGGCAACGCGTCGGTGAACTCCACCGTGCGCGGCGCCTTGTAGCCGGCGATCAGCTCTTTGCAGTGCGCGCGCAGCTCCGCCTCGGTAACCTGTGTGCCGGGCAGCAACACGACAACGGCGTGTACCCGCTCGCCCCATTCGTCGTCGGGCACTCCGATCACCGCGCACGAGGCCACCGCCGGATGCGCCGCCAAGGCGTTCTCCACCTCTGCGGAGTACACGTTCTCGCCGCCGGTGATGATCATGTCCTTGATCCGGTCGACGATGAAGACGTAGCCGTTCTCGTCCATCCGGCCGCCGTCGCCGGTGTGCATCCAGCCGCCGCGCGTGGCAACCGCGGTGTCCTCCGGTCGATTCCAGTAGCCGAGCATGACGTTGTCACCGCGGACGACGACCTCGCCGACCTCGCCGCGCGGCACCTCGTTGTCGTCCGGGTCGACGATGCGGACCTCGACGTGCGGCGTGGCGCGACCCGCCGAGCGGCGCAGCACCGGGTTGTCGTGATCGGACGGCGAGAGCAGCGTGGCCACCGGCGCCAGCTCGGTCATCCCGTACGCCTGGGTGAATCCCGCTGTGGGAAAGGCTTTTCGGGCCCGGCCGAGAACCGCCTCGGCGATCGGCGAGGCGCCGTAGGTCACGGTCTCGACGGTGCCGAGATCGAAGTCCACCACCGCCGGATCGTCGACCAGCAGCTGGATCATGGTGGGCACCAACAGGACATTGGTGACACCGTGCTCGGTGATCGCGCGCAGCACACCCGCCGGGGTGAACATCGGCACGATGACATGGGTGCAGTTGACCAGGTTGCCCGCCGTCAGCATGGCGATGTCCGCGAGGTGGAACATCGGCGCCGCGTGCAGCACGGTGCCGCCCAGACTCACGAATTCGCCGCCGGCCGTGCTGCCGAGCGCGGAGATGATCATGTTGTCGTGGCTGAGCATCACGCCTTTGGGATGCCCGGTGGTGCCGCCGGTGTAGAAGACGCCGGCCAGGGCGTCGCCGCCGGTTCTGGTGTCCTCGACCGGCTCGTGCTCGGCGACGAGTGTCTCGTAGTGCAGCACGTCGGCGGGCGGTTCGCCGTCACCGCAGAAGATCACCGAGGTCAACTCCGGAAACTCTTGCCGTAGTGTGGGAATCATGGCGGTGAACGCGTCGTCGACGAGCAGCACCCTGGTGTCGGATTCGCGCAGCGAGTACCCGATCTCCGCCGGACTCCAGCGAATGTTCACCGGGTTGACCGCCGCCCCGATCCACGGCACCGCGTACAGGTATTCGTAGTAGCGATCGGAATTCAGCGCCAGCATGCCGACTCGATCGCCGGGCCGGACCCCGAGCGCGACCAGCGCACCGGCCAAACGCGCTATGCGATCGGCGGATTCGGCGACAGTGCGCACCCGGTCGCCGTAGATGGTCAGCGGGCGATCCGGATTCTGTTGCAGATTGCGGTGCAGCGATTGGGTCAGGTACACGGCGGGTCCTCGGTCCTAGATGTTGAAGCCGCCGCCACAGACCAGGGTCTGCGCGCTGACGTAGTCGGACTCGGGCAGGCACAGCAGATACACCGCGCCGGCGGCTTCGGCAGGCGTGCCACCGCGGCCGAGCGGAATCATCTGCTCCATCGCGGCCAGCAGGTTCGGGTTCACCCCGACCTTGATTTCCTTGCCCTGCACGTCGATGGTGCCGCCGGTGCCCGCGGGCGCCTCGGTGAGCCGGGTCTTGATCAGGCCGAACGCGACCGCGTTCACGGTGACGTTGTAGCGGCCCCACTCCTTGGCCAGCGCCTTGGTCAGCCCGAGGACCCCAGCCTTGCCGGAAGAGTAATTCGCCTGTCCCGCATTGCCTCCGGTGCCCGCCATGGAGGAGATGTTGACCACCTTGCGGCACGGCACCGGCTCACCGGCCGCCCTGGCCTGTTTCACCGCCGCCGCGATCACCGGCTGCGCGGCCCGCAGGATCCGGAACGGCGCCTTGAGGTGCACGTCGAGGATGGCGTCCCACTGCTCGTCGGTCATCTTCTGGATGACCGAGTCCCAGGTGTAGCCGGCATTGTTGATGATGATGTCCAGGCCGCCGAACTCGTCGACGGCGGTCTGCACGAAGCGTTCGGCGAAGCCCTCCTCGGTGACCGAGCCGACGCACGAAACCGCTTGTCCGCCCGCGGCTTCGATGGCGGCGACGGTCTCCTTGGCCGGTTCGGCGTCGAGGTCGTTCACCACCACCTTCGCGCCTTCACCGGCCAGTTTCAGGGCGATCTCGCGGCCGATGCCGCGGCCCGAGCCGGAGACCAGGGCGACCTTGCCATCCAGAGTTCCCATGTGCCGCAATTCCTTTCAGAGGGCGACGACGGCGTCGCCGGTGAGTGTGACGGTGCCGTCGGCGAGGGTGACGGCGAGTTCGAGGGTGGCCCGGCGTTCGCCGTCCACGGTGTCGATCGAGACGACCTTGCCGGTCGCGGTGGGCTCGGCGTGCACCGGTGTGATGGCGGCGAACCGCACCCGGTAGCTCCGGATCGACTGCGGGTCGAACCGATCGGTGAGCAGCCGGCCGAGATAGGCCATCGACAGCATGCCGTGCGCGAAGACGTCGGACAGCCCGGCGGACTTCGCCACATCCAGGTCGATGTGGATCGGGTTGTGATCGCCGGACGCACCGGCGAACAGCGCCAGCGTGGTTCGGGTGATCGGCCGGACCCACAGCGGCGGCAGTTCGGCGCCGAGCTCGGCCGAGACGGGGCCGGTCATTTCGCCGCCTCCGGGTTGCGCACGACGATCACGGATTTCAGCTCGGCGACCAGGGTGCCGTCCGCGCGGGTGACCGTGGAGGTCTTCTCGATGAATTCCAGCGCGCCGCCCTTCTTGGTGTAGACGTTGCCGATGGTCGGCGTCGCGGTGAGCACGTCGCCGGCCACCGCGGTGGCGTGATAGGTGAACGACTGCTCACCGTGCAGCACCCAGCGCAGGTCGACGCCGAGGTCGACGAGCCAGCTGAACGAATCGGGATTGTCCAGTTCGATGCCGAACAAGAAGGTCGGCGGCACCGGAAGATTCGCGTATCCCGCAGCTTTCGCCGCGGCGAGGTCGGTGAAGATCGGGTTGCGCTCGCCGATCGCCTCGGCGAAGAAGCGCAGCCGTCCGGCCTCCACGGTCAGGGTGCTCGGCGGCAGCGGTGTGCCGATGACGCTCTGGTCCAGGGGCATTCGGTCAGCTCACCTTCTCGTACAGGGTCACCACGGCCGCGCCGCCGAGCCCGATGTTGTGCTGCAAGGCCAGCTTCAGGTCGTCGGCGACCTGCCGTCCCTCCGCCTGTCCGCGCAGCTGCCAGACCAATTCGGCGCATTGCGCGAGACCGGTGGCGCCGAGCGGATGCCCCTTGGACAGCAGCCCGCCGGACGGATTCGTGACCACCCGGCCGCCGTAGGTGTTGTCGCCGTCGTTGACGAACTTCTCCGCCGTGCCCTCCGGGGTGAGCCCGAGCGCCTCGTAGGTGAGCAGCTCGTTGGCGGTGAAGCAGTCGTGCAGCTCGACCACCCGGATGTCCTCGGGCGAGACGCCCGAGGCGTGGTAAACCTGGTGTGCCGCAGCCTTGGACATGTCGTAGCCGACGATCTTCGTCATGTCCTTCTCGGCGAAGGTGGACGGGAAGTCGGTGGTCATCGCCTGCGCCCGGATCACGACCGACGCGTCGATGCCGTTGGCCCTCGCGAAGTCCTCGCTGACGATGACCGCCGCGGCCGCACCACAGGTCGGCGGGCAGCATTGCAGCCGGGTGAGCGGGCCGTAGATGTGCGGCGAGGCAAGCACTTCGGCCACCGTGACCGGGTCCTTGAACACGGCGAACGGATTGGCGGCCGCGTGCCTGCGCGACTTCACCGAGATCTTCGCGAAGGTTTCCGGTGCGGTGCCGTACTTTTCCGCGTACTGCCGCCCGGCCCCGCCGAACATCTGTGCCGCGAAGGGGGATTCGTCGCGCTCCTGGATCTCGTCCATCACCTCGTCGAAGCGCGCGAACGGACTCGGCCGATCGGCGTAGCCGCGGGCCAGCGCGCCGCGCTGCATCTGCTCGAAGCCGACGGCGAGAACCGCTTCGGCGGCACCGGATTCCACCGCCTGGCGGGCGAGGAACAGGGCCGACGATCCGGTCGAGCAGTTGTTGTTGACGTTGATCACCGGGATGCCGGTCTGCCCGAGTCCGTAGATCACCGCCTGTCCGCAGGTCGAATCGCCGTAGACGTAGCCGGCGTAGGCCTGCTGGATCCGGTCGTAGTCGACGTCGGCGTCGAGCAGTGCGGCCCGCGCCGCTCTGGTGCCCATGACGTCGTAGGTCTGGCTCCGGCTCGGCGTGGTGAACGGAATCATTCCCACACCGGCGACGACGGCGCGTCTGCTCATGTCGTTCCCATCAACGGTGGCTAGCGGATATTCACTTATTGAACATCACGCGGCTCGCACCGGGAATAGCAAACGACAAAGACGCTGGTCAGTGACCCAGATTACGCTAAGGATGATTCACTTAACCGATATGTGACAGGCCAGGGAACGACTCGAGCCCCCGCATCTCGTCGAGAGATGCGGGGGCTCGGGTCATGTCCGGCGTCAGGCGTGCGGCGGATTGACCTCCCCGACAGCAGACCCGGAGCCATCTTCGGCTCTACTGAATACCGGCTGATGATGTACGTCACTGCTCTCGGCAGGCGTATACACCTGGATGGGAATGGTGTCATGGCTGAACAGCCCGGACCCTTGCCCGCTTTCCTGACTCATTCGTCGAGCCTCCTCCGATCGGCCGCGAATAGCCAATCCCCTCTATTCAACCCCTTCGGCCCGCGGAACCGCGCATGATCCCGTTCCACGGGGATGTTGCCGTGTCCCGGCGCGGGTTATCCGGCGCGGTCATGCCCCGTTGTCCTGGTGTCCGCCTGCTGTTGCCGTGGCGGTGTCCGCGGCGCTGGTACCGTCGAGGCAAGAAGCATCGTCGGCCATTTCTCCGGCCGATCATCGAGCTCGGTTCACCTGAGCAACGCCGATCTTGACCCGGATCGGCGGCCTGACCGGGCTTTCCGGCGCCCGCGCAGCCGATCCATCCGAAGAGGACCAGTGGCCATCACCGACATTGCCGTGTACACGCATCTGAGCAAGGCAGACATCGAGGCGCTCGGCACCGAACTCGACGCGATCCATCGCGACGTCAGCGAATCGCTCGGCGGGCGCGACGCCGCCTACATCCGGCGCACCATTCGATTCCAGCGCGCCCTCGACATCGCGGCCCGGCTGCTGATCGCGGTGAACCGGAACAAGGCGACCTGGCTGCTCGGCACGGCGGCGCTGGCCGCGGCGAAGTGCGTGGAGAACATGGAGATCGGGCACAACGTCTCGCACGGCCAATGGGATTGGATGAACGACCCGGAGATCCACTCCAGCACGTGGGAATGGGACATGGTCGGGTTGTCCTCGCAGTGGCGGTACTCGCACAACTACCGTCATCACCTCTACACCAACGTCATCGACATGGACGACGACATCGGCTTCGGCGTGATGCGGGTGACCAGGGACCAGGAGTGGAACCCGAGCCATCTGCTGCAGCCGCTGCAGAACCTGTTGCTGGCCACCACCTTCGAGTGGGGCATCGGCTTACACAGCCTGTACGCGGACCGCGACCGGTTCGAGTCGAAGGCCGAGAAGACCGCTGTGACAAAGGCCTTCCTGAAGAAGATCTCCCGCCAGGCGATCAAGGACTACGTGCTGTTCCCCGCGCTGAGCGGAAAGCGCTGGCGCCGCGCCCTGACCGCGAATCTCACCGCCAACGTCGTGCGCAACGCCTGGACATACGTGGTCATCTTCTGCGGCCACTTCCCCGACGGCGCGGAGAAATTCACCCCCGCCGCGCTCGCGGACGAGACGAAGTCCGAGTGGTACCTGCGCCAGATGCTCGGCACCGCGAACTTCGACGCCGGCCCGGCCCTCGCCTTCGCCAGCGGAAACCTGTGCTACCAAATCGAACACCACCTGTTCCCGGACCTGCCGAGCAACCGCTACGCCGAGATCGCCGTCCGGGTGCGCGCGCTGTGCGACAAGTTCGACCTGCCGTACACCAGAGGATCCCTGCTGCGCCAGTACCTGCTCACCATGCGCACCATCCACAAGCTCGCGGTCCCCGACCGCTTCCTGATCGCCACCTCCGACGACGCGCCCGAGACCGCCTCGGAGCGCAAATTCCAGCCCGGCGCCACCCTCGCCGTCTCCGAAATCAACGGCGCGGCAGAAGGTTTGCGCACCGCCCTGCACAACGGACGCCTGCGCCTCGAGCTGGAGGCCGGGCTGAAGGGCGGCCGGTTGCGCCGAACCGCGCAACGGGTGCGTTCGAATATCGAAGGCTCGCTGCGCAGGCCGGTCGCGGTCGGCGGGTAGCCGGTCTCAGGCGCCTGCCGGGTGGCGCTTCGACCGCTTCCAGCCGAAGGTCAATTGGACCGCGCGCTGCCAGTTCTCGTACTCGTCGGCGCGGTGCACCGGGTCCATCTGCGGGCGCCATTGCGCGGCCAGGCGCCAGTTATTGCGCAGGCCCTCCAGGTCTGGCCAGTAGCCCACGGCCAGGCCGGCCGCGTAAGCCGCACCGAGGGAGACGGTTTCGGCGTTGAACGGGCGCATGACGGGGACGTCGAGGACGTCGGCGACGATCTGCATGAGCAGGTTGTCGGAGGTCATGCCGCCGTCGACGCGCAGGGCGCGGGCCTGTAAGCCGGAGTCGGCGTTCATGGCGTCGACCACCTCGCGGGTCTGCCACGCGGTGGCCTCCAGGACCGCACGGGCGAGGTGGCCCTTGGTGATATAGGACGTCAGGCCGACGATGAGGCCGCGGGCGTCGCTGCGCCAGTGCGGCGCGTACAACCCGGAGAACGCGGGCACGATGTAGCAGCCGCCGTTGTCCTGCACTGTGCGCGCGAGGGTTTCGATCTCGGGCGCGCTGGCGACCAGGCCGATGTTGTCGCGCACCCATTGCACCAGCGAGCCGGTGACCGCGATCGGGCCCTCCAGCGCGTACACCGGCTGCTCGTCGCCGATCTGGTAGCCGATCGTGGTGAGCAGGCCGTGCGAGGACTGCACCAATTCGCGGCCGGTGTTCATCATGAGAAAGCCGCCGGTGCCGTAGGTGCACTTGGTTTCCCCACGCGCGAAACAGGTTTGGCCGAACAGCGCGGCATGTTGATCGCCGAGCGCGGCGGCGATCGCGATGCCCGGCACGACGCGGCGGGTGGTGCCGTAGGACGCGGTCGAGGGCTGGATGCGCGGCAGCATCGCCGCGGGGATGCCGAAGAAGCTCAGCAGTTCCTCGTCCCAGGCGAGGGTGGCGATGTTCATCAGCAGGGTGCGGCTGGCGTTCGTGACGTCGGTGAGATGCCGGCCGCCGTCCACTCCGCCGGTCAGATTCCAGATGAGCCAGGTTTCCATGGTGCCGAACAGCACCTCGCCGCGTTCGGCCCGATCACGCAGGCCCGCAATGTTATCCAGCAGCCAGCGCAGCCGCGGCGCGGCGAAGTAGGTGGCCAGCGGCAACCCGGACAGCTCCCGGATATGTTGCGCGCCGGGCCTTTCCTCGAACTCACGGACCAGATCCTCGGTGCGGGTGTCCTGCCAGACGATGGCCCGCCGGATCGGCGCGCCGGTCCGCCGATCCCACACCACCGTGGTCTCGCGCTGATTCGCAATGCCAAGGGCCACAACCTGATCGGCGGCGATGCCGGCGTCGCGCAGGGCCTGCGGCACGATCCGGTCGACATTGCGCCAGATCTCCATCGCGTCCTGCTCGACCCAGCCGGGCCGCGGATAGTGCTGCTGATGCTCGCGTTGCGCGACCGCGACCAGGCGTGCGCGCTGATCGAACAGGATGCACCTGGTGGAGGTGGTGCCCTGATCGATGGCGAGCACGAACCGCTGCGTCATCCGCGTCCTTTCCTGAGGTGAATCGGTGTGGTCAGTGTCCGGCGCCGAGATCGCGCGAGACCGCGTGCGCGGCGTCGCGCACCAGGGTGATCAACGCGGGGCGGTGCCGTAATTGCGGGTCGCAGAGCCGGTCGACCGGTCCGCTGATGCCGATGGCGCCGACCACGAGTCCGCCGTGCGCGCGAATCGGCGCGGCGATGCCCGCCTCGCCCGGCCGGAACTCCTCGGTGTCGCCCGCCCAGCCTGCCTGCCGGACCGCGGCGAGGGCTCGATTGAGCGCGACCCGGTCGACGATGGTGCGGCGGGTGAGCGAGGGCAGGTCGCCGCCGCGCACGGCGGCCGCGAGTTCCGCATCGAAAGCGAGCAGCACCTTACCGAGCGCGGTCGCGTGCGGGGGTAGGAGTTCGCCCAGCTCGAGGGCCTGTTCGGTGTTGTCCGGACGGAATACGTGGTGCACGACGACCACTGCTCCGTCGAAAGGGGGATGGTTGCCGGCGGAGCCACCGGAGTGGGTGAACGCCGTCGCACCGATCCGGACCGCCTCACCGGTGCGCGCCGCCAGCGCGTCGGCCCAGTTGATCGCGCGCGAGCGCAGCTCGTTGGCATCCAGATAACTGGTGCCGAGGTGCAGCAGCGCCGGGCCGAGCTGGTATTTGCCGGTCGCCGAATCCTGCTCGACGAAGCCGACGCCCTGCAAGGTGCGCAGGATGCCGTGTGCGGTGGGTTTGGCCAGATCGAGAGCGGCGGCGATCTCGCCGACGCCGAGGCGGCCCGCGCCGCGGGCGAGCAGCCGCAGAATGGCCGCCGCTCGTTCGATCGATTGGATCGGACCGGGCATGAACCGAAACCTAACCTTTCGGTTCGACAATGTCGAACACCTAGTGAACCGATAGCAACACGTCCGGCGCGCCGGTGTGACGTGCGTCATGTCGGCCCCCTCGGGCGCCCGACAGTAGCGGCAGCGGCCATCCGCAGCCAGGCCAACCGTTCAGCATTGTCGAACGTGTCCTATGTGCCCCGTTTCGATCCCGTCGTAACGTCGAGGTCCGCAGGGTCGCGACCGCGACCGGCAGGGCGAACGGAGACTCAACGGTGAACTTCGGCTCGATCTTCCTGAGTGAAGCACTCGGCACGGGGATGCTGGTGCTACTCGGTGTCGGCGTAGTCGCGAATGTGTTGCTGACCAAATCCAAGGGATTCGACGGCGGCTGGCTACTGATCAATTTCGGGTGGGGCCTCGGCGTGCTCGCCGGCGTGTACGTCGCGTATAAAACGGGCGGCCACCTGAATCCCGCTTACACCATCGGCGTGCTGTTCAGCGGCGCGGACGAGTACACCCCCGGCGTCGAGATCACCGTCGCCACCACACTCGCTTATATCCTCGGCCAGCTGGTCGGCGCCTTCGTCGGCGCGAATCTCGCCTACGTCGCCTACAAGCGGCACTTCGACGAGGAACCCGACGCGGAGAAGAAGCTCGGCGTCTTCGCCACCGGCCCGGCGATCCGCGGCCTGTCCTGGAACTTCGCCACCGAGGTGGTCGCCACCTTCGCCCTCGTCCTGGTGCTGCTGGCCATGGGCCACACCGCGACCGGGCTCGGCCCGCTCGCCGCGGCGTTGCTGGTCGTCGGCATCGGCGCCTCGCTCGGCGGACCGACCGGCTACGCCATCAACCCGGCCCGCGATCTCGGCCCCCGCCTGGCGCACGCACTGCTGCCGGTGCACAAGACCACGGCGGTGCGGGAACCCGCGACCGTCGGCGCCCGCTCGAACGAGCCGCTCGCCGATCCCGGCCCGGCCCGGGTGCCCGCGGGCAAGAACTCCGACTGGGGTTATGCCTGGGTGCCGATCGCCGGCCCACTGCTCGGCGGCGTGCTGGCCGGGCTGGCCGCACAGGTCCTTTTCTGAATCTCTTTCTCTCTCCGTAGTTTTCTTTCGAAAGGACCACGATGAGCCAGTACGTAGGCGCCATCGACCAGGGCACCACCAGCACGCGCTTCATGGTGTTCGATCACAGCGGCAACGAGGTCGCCCGCCACCAGCTCGAGCATCAGCAGATCCTGCCGCAGGCGGGCTGGGTGGAGCACGATCCGACCGAGATCTGGGAACGTACCCGCGCGGTCATCCAGAGCACCCTCACCAAGGCCGACCTCCAGGCGAGCGACCTGGCCGCGGTCGGCGTCACCAATCAGCGCGAAACCACGGTGGTGTGGAACCGCAACACCGGTCGCCCCTACTGCAACGCCATCGTCTGGCAGGACACCCGCACCGACCGCATCGCCGCGGAACTGGAGCGCGCCGGCCACGGCGATACCATCCGGCACAAGGCTGGATTGCCGCCCGCCACTTACTTTTCCGGCGGCAAGCTGCGCTGGATCCTGGACAACGTGGCCGGCGTCGCGGAGGCGGCCGAGCGCGGCGAGGCGATCTTCGGCACCACCGACAGCTGGCTGCTGTGGAATCTGACCGGCGGCGTCGACGGCGGGGTGCACGTCACCGACCCGACCAACGCCAGCCGCACCATGCTGATGGACCTGGAGACGCTGGACTGGGACGACGAACTGCTGTCCATCTTCGGCATTCCGCGCTCCATGCTGCCGGCCATCGCGCCGTCGTCGAACCCGGAGCTGTTCGGAAAGACCAGGGCCGACGGGCCGTTCGGCGGCGAGGTGCCGCTGTCGGGCGTGCTCGGCGATCAGCAGGCGGCCACGGTCGGGCAGGTGTGCTTCCGGCCCGGCGAGGCGAAGAACACCTACGGCACCGGAAACTTCCTGCTGCTCAACACCGGTGAGGATATCGTGCGTTCGCAGCACGGGCTGCTCACCACGGTCGCCTACCAGCTCGGCGACGCCAAGCCGGTGTACGCGCTGGAGGGTTCGATCGCGGTGACCGGCTCGGCGGTGCAGTGGCTGCGCGACCAGCTGGGCATCATTTCCGGTGCGTCGCAGAGCGAATCGCTGGCCAGGCAGGTCGAGGACAACGGAGGCGTGTACTTCGTGCCCGCGTTCTCCGGCCTGTTCGCGCCGTACTGGCGCTCGGACGCGCGCGGCGCGATCGTCGGGCTGTCCCGGTTCAGCACCAACGCCCACCTGGCCCGGGCGACGCTGGAATCCATTTGCTACCAGACCCGCGACGTCGTCGAGGCGATGCAGGCCGACTCCGGCGTGGCGCTCGATGTGCTGCGGGTGGACGGCGGCGTCACCGCCAACGAGCTGTGCATGCAGATCCAGGCCGACTTCCTCGGCGTGCCGGTGTCGCGGCCGGTGGTCGCCGAGACCACCGCGCTCGGCGCCGCCTACGCGGCCGGGCTGGCGGTCGGATTCTGGAGCAGCACAGACGAACTCGTGCAGAACTGGCACGAAGACAAGCGCTGGAACCCCACCTGGTCCGAGGAGCAGCGCGAACGCGGCTACGCCCGCTGGCAGAAGGCCGTGTCGCGCACCCTCGACTGGATAGACGTAGACGACTGAGTCGCCGACGCGAATATCACTGCAACAAGGAGAGATTCATGTCAGCACGACTAGACCCCAGCTACCGCGCCGAGGCAATCGACGCACTGGGCGACGAAGAGATCGATGTGCTGGTGATCGGCGGCGGCGTGGTCGGCGCCGGCGCCGCACTGGATGCCGCCGCCCGCGGGCTGAGCGTCACCCTGGTGGAGGCCAGGGACTTCGCGGCGGGCACGTCCAGCCGCTCCAGCAAGCTCATCCACGGCGGGCTGCGCTACCTCGAGCAGCTCGACTTCTGGCTGGTGCGTGAGGCTTTGAAGGAACGCGGCCTGCTGCTGAACAAGCTGGCGCCGCACCTGGTGCGCCCGGTGTCGTTCCTGCTGCCGCTGCAGCATCGGGTGTGGGAGCGCGCGTACATCGGTGCGGGCGTCGCCCTGTACGACACCATCGGCGGCGCCCGCGCGCTGCCGATGCACCGGCACCTTTCCCGCACGCGCGCACTGGAATTGGCGCCCGCGCTGCGCGCGGACTCGATGACCGGCGCCATCCGCTACTTCGACGCACAGGTCGACGACGCGCGGCACACCATGACGATCGCTCGCACCGCGGCTCAGCACGGCGCGACCGTGCTGACCCGCACCAAGGTGACCGGGCTGCTGCGCGACGGCGACCGGGTCGTCGGCGCGCAGGTCACCGATCTCGAGACCGGGTGCGAGTACACCGTGCGCGCCCGCCGGGTGATCAGCGCGACCGGCGTGTGGACCGACGAGATGAACCGGATGACCGGCGTCGAATTCCCGTTCCACGTGCGCACTTCCAAGGGCGTGCACATCCTGGTGCCGCGCGAGCGGCTGGACCTGGACACCGGGCTGATCATGCGCACGGAGAAGAGCGTGCTGTTCGTGATCCCGTGGCATCAGCACTGGATCATCGGCACCACGGACACGGATTGGTCGCTGAACAAGGATCATCCGGCCGCCAGCAACGCCGACGTGCAGTACATCCTCGATCACGTCAACGCGGTGCTGCGCGAGCCGCTGACCCGCGACGACATCGTCGGCACCTACGCCGGGCTGCGCCCGCTGGTGTCCGGCGCGTCCAGTGACACCGCGAAGCTGTCGCGGGAACACGCTGTGGCGGAACCGGTTCCGGGTCTGTTCGTGATCGCCGGCGGCAAGTACACCACCTACCGGGTGATGGCGGCCGACGTGGTGGACGCCGCGGTACAGGGTCTCGGCCGCGCGGTCGCGCCGTCGGTGACCGACAAGCTGCCGCTGCTCGGTGCGGTCGGCTACCAGGAGATGGCCGCCGATCTGGACAGCGTCGCGCAACAGGCCGGGCTGCCGGAGGCGACCGTCGAGCACCTGCTCGGCCGGTACGGCTCCGCCGTGCACGACCTGTTCGAGCTGATCGCCGCGGATCCCACGCTGGCCCAGCCGCTGACCGGCGCCGAGGAGTACCTCGCCGCCGAGATCGTCTACGCGGTAACCCACGAGGGCGCACTGCATCTCGACGACGTGCTCACCCGCCGCACCCGCATCTCCATCGAGGCGTCCGACCGCGGCCTGCTGGCGGCCCCCGAGGTCGCCATGCTGATCGGCGCCCGGCTCGGCTGGGATGCCGCCGACGCCGAACGCGAACTCACCCGCTACCGCGACCGCGTCGAGGCTGAACTGGCGGCCAACCAGGCCGCCGACGACGAGGCCGCGAACGCCGCCCGCCTGGTCGCCGTCGCCTGATTCCACGCCGGTCGGCGAGCTCGAACCCGTTCTCAGGCCTGTTGTTTCGGCCGAACACCGAGCTCGCCGACCGGACCCGCCGGCGACGCTGATTCGCTACGACTCGCGCAGATTCAGCAAACCGGCGGCGGTCGTGCGGAATCCACAAGCCTCGAGGTAGAACGGGCGCAGGCGCTCTTCGAAGTCGACGTGCAGCCAGGTGCAGCCTGCTCGGCGGGCGGCGTCGGCGGCGCTGCGGACGAGTTCGGTGCCGATGCCGTTGTGCTGGTGCTCGGGCCGGACTTTGGGGTCGAGGAGGAAGGCGTGCTCGGCGCCGTCCCAGGCGACGTTCACGAAGCCGATCAATGCCGCGCCGGAACGGGCGGTCGTCCACCCGAGGCTGTGCGCGCGGACCCGATCCCACCAGCCTGCCTCCGCGTTCCCGCCGTGCGATCGGGTCAGTTCGACGACCTCGTCGTCGGTGAGTTCGCCTCGCCACCGATAGTCGATGTCCATGCTGCCCTTCGGTTTGCCTGCGGTGCCGGATTGCACGATAGGGAGCCGCTCGGTCGCGATCCAGCGAATAAACGCATGGTTGACCTCAACCTCGGTTCAGGGTGAACGATCGGGGCATGACGAGATCAGCTGATTTCTGGAATTCCGCCTACGACAACGACGTCGCGCCGTGGGTGATCGGTGAACCGCAGCCCGCGATCGTCGCGCTGGAACGCGACGGCTGGATCCGCGGCCGGGTGCTCGATCCCGGTTCCGGGGCGGGCGAGCACACGATTCTGCTGACCGAGCTCGGGTACGACGTGCTCGGCATCGACCTGTCCTCCAGCGCGGTCGGGTTCGCGCGCGGAAACGCTGCCGCGCACGGGGTTCCGGCGGCGAAGTTCGAGGTCGCCGATGCCATCGCGTTCGGCGCCGCCGCGGACGCGCCGGCCTTCGACACGATCGTGGACAGCGCGCTGTTCCATGTCTTCGGCACCGAACCCGAGCCGCGCGCCGCCTACGTGCGCAGCCTGCACGCGCTCTGCAAGCCGGGCGGGCTGGTCAATATCCTCGCGCTCTCGGATGCCGGGCCCGGTTTCGGGCCGCAGATCAGCGATTCGGTGATCCGCGAATCATTCACCGACGGTTGGGAATTGGAGGATATCCAGTCCACCTACTACCGCGGCCGGGTCACCGCGTCGGCGCTCGCGCAGAACCCGGAACTCGGTGTGCCCGAGGGTGATTCCATCGATGTGATCGCCTGGCTGGCTCGCATCCGGCGCGTCTAGCACCGGTTCCGGGCCTCCGGCACCTGGCCGCTAGGCATCCATTCCGCTGTGCCCGTCCGGGGTCGACTCGTCGGTTTCGAGTTCGGCCCCTTGCGGATGCTCGTCGGCGTGCGTCGGCTTCGAATGCTCGTCGGCGAAATCCGGCTCCTGCTGTTGCACTTCGGCCGTCGTCCGATCCTTCTCCGGTCCACTCATGCGGGCCGGGTACCCGCTCTCGATCCGGGCATGCAGATGCATGTCGTGCCAGCCGTCGGCGTGCAGGGCCGCGCTGCGCATGGTCCCCTCCAGGGCGAAGCCGAGCTTGGCGGCCACCCGGCAGGACTGCTGGTTCGCCACCGAGTGGGTCAACTGGAGGCGATGGAAACCGACCTCGAAGGCCCAGCTCGTCATCGCGACGACCGCACGCGGCGTGACCGCCCGGCCGCGCGCGGCAGGCATCGTCCAGTAGGCGACCTCGGCCACACCGTCGGCCAGCTCCAGATTCTTCAGCGCGGCCCGGCCGACGAGCCGCCCGGTCTCGAGGTCGGCGACCGCCCAGTGGGCGCCGGTGCCCGTGCCCCAGGTCTGCGCCCATTGTTCGAGCCAGTCCCGCACCTCGGCGACCGAGCCCGCACTGCGGACGTGCCAGCGCTGGATCGCGGGATCGCGGTACGCCTCGAAAACCGCTGGAGCGTCGGCGGCTGTCCACGGTCGCAGCAGCAACCCGTCGCCGGTGACGATTTCCGGCTGCGCCGATCGGGTGAACCGCTCGGCGGCGACCGCGTCTTCGGTCAGCACTGGCATACGTCGATTCTTCCCGCCCGCGCCGCACCCGACGCAATAAACGTGTCTCTGATCCGGCGGTGGCGCGGGTACCTCGCGTGTGCCGGACCGACTACTGGTCGGGCGTCCGAAATGATCTAGGGTCTGGATCATGGAGACGTTGGATGTGGTCGAGGCCGAGCGGGTTTCCGCGCTGCTCGCGGCGGAGGCAAACGCGGTCGCGCTGTTCGACGAGGTGATCGCGCGTGGGATCCTCGCGCCGGGGAAGTACGAATCCGCGGTCAGCGACGAGGTGCGCGACCTGGCCGACGAGATGTTCGGCACCCGGCGGTTCTGGCACAAGCGGATCGTACGATCCGGGATCAACACGCTCGAGCCGTACGACTCGAACCCGCCGGACCGGATCATCGGCGCGGACGACATCTGCTTCCTGGACTTCGGGCCGATCTTCGCGGAGTGGGAGGCCGACTTCGGGCGCACCTACGTGCTCGGCGACGATCCGGCCAAGCTGAAGTTGCGCGACGCGCTGGAACCGTTCTGGGAAGAGGGCCGGGCCTATTTCGAGGCGCATCCGGATATCACCGGCGAACAGCTCTACGGCTGGGTCTCCGATCAAGCAAAAGCGCAGGGCTGGGAGCTGACCGCGAAGATCGCCGGGCACCTGGTGGGCGAATTCCCGCACAAGCAGATCTCCGGCACCGCCGTGACCTCCTACGTCGCGGAGGGCTCGACCCCGCCGATGCGGCGCCTCGATCCCAAGGGCCGGATCTGCCATTGGATTCTGGAGATCCACCTGGTGGACCCGGTGAACAACATCGGCGGCTTCTTCGAGCAGCTGCTCGATATCCGGCCCACGGCCCAGTAGCTCAGCGCTGCTCCGCCGCGGCGGCGATATCGTCGAGGTCGCGGCGGAGCATGCGGCGGGTCGGACCCTCGAACAGCTTGCCGAGGAAGGCGGCCACCCGGCCGACCTTGCCTTCCGGTACCCCTTCGAAACCCAGTGCCAGCAGGGTGTTGTCGCCCTTGGCCGTGACGGTGAAGATGGACCGGTAGTGGGTGCCGTGCGAATCGGCTTCCGTGGTGTAGGACTGGCCGGGCACGATGGCCGTCACGGTCATCGTCTCGGTGGCGGACTTGCCGAGCATGACCCGAGTCTCTCGCCAGCTGGTGCCGACCTCGAAGCCGGTGCCGCTGCCGACCCGTTCCAGCTTGGTGATTCCCCGGATCACCTCGTCGGTGCGGTCGAGGTCGGTGATCACCGACCAGACCCGTTCCGGCGGGACGGCGATCTCGCGGGTAACCGTGATCATGGACAAACGCGCCTCCTTCGACCGCCGACACCGGCCGCATTCGGCCGAACTACCGGCCAGTTCTATCACAGCACGGGCTGGCCGAGCGCCGCGAGCAGGTCGTTCGCGGCGAGCGATCCGGGCGCTCGACCGTCGCGAGCGAATGAGTTGGCCAGTAGCTGAATCCGCTCGTTGACCGGGGTCGGCACGCCGTGCAGGCGGCCGAGGAGCACGATTTCGCCGTTGAGGTAGTCGGTTTCGATGGTGCCGGTGCCGCGGGCCAGGCTCTGCCACGACGAACTGCCGGACCGGCGGGCGCCGTCGATCCGCAAGATGTCGCCGCGCCGCGCCCGATCCTGCGCCGGCGAGACGAACGGGATGCCCGCCGCGTCAAGGACTCTCATTCCCTCGGCCTGGGCGAGTTCCAGCAGCTCGGCGACGCCGTCGCCCGGCCGGACCGTCGCGTCGATCGCGTTGCCGAGGTTCATCAGCAGCTTGTGGTACTTCCAGCGCATGACGTCCGCGCGCGGCTCGGAATGGCAGCCCGCCGAACGGAACGCCGCCGCAATGGCTTCCGCCGTCGCATCGATGCCGGCCGGATATCTGCCGATATCGAGGATGGCGGGCACCGGCCACGCGTACGGCTCCACGACGCCCGGCTCCAGGTGCGTGCTCGGGAACATCACGCAGACGCCGTACACATTCGGGAACAAGCGCAACGCCGCGCGCTCGTTGGCGACGCCGTTCTGCACGCACACGATCGGCGTCGCCGGATCGACCACCGCGGCCAGGTCCCGCAGCGCCGCTTCGGTATTCATGCCCTTCATCGCCAGCAGCACCACGTCGCCGGGCGCGCTGTCCAGCTCCGCCGGACTCGACACGGCCTCGATCGGCAACGACTCGGCACCGTCCCCGGTCACCAGGCGCAGCCCATCCGACCGGATCGCGTCCAGGTGCGGGCCGCGCGCGATGAGCACGACCCGGTGCCCCGCCCGGTGCAGCAGCCCGCCGAGGCTGCCGCCGACCGCACCCGCCCCGTACACAATGAACCGCTGGATAACCATCCCCCGAGCCTGCCAGCTCAGGCACGATGCCGCCCGTCCAGCCGGCCGCGACCCACTCGACCTGATCACGGTCACCCATCCGCCCGGCCCGGATCAGTAGGATCGGTTGCGCTGTCGGGTGGGATCCCACTCCAGGTCGCATTCGCTCAGAAGGATGGCCGATGCTGCGTTTCTTCCTGTTCGGCGCGCTGGTTCCGCTGGTGCTGATCGTCGGCTTCGCCGCCGTGATCGGCGGCTGGGCCTGGTCGGTCGTGCTGATCCTGCTCGGGGCCCTGCTGCTGCTCGGCATCTACGACCTGCTCCAGCGCAAGCACTCGTTGCTGCGGAACTATCCACTGCTCGGGCATCTGCGCTATCTGCTCGAAGAGATCCGGCCAGAGATCCAGCAGTACTTCGTGGAGCGCAATTTCGACGGCCGCCCCTACGACCGCGAGGTCCGCTCGACGATCTATGAGCGCGCCAAGGGAATTCACGGCGATCAGTCCTTCGGCACCGAACGCGACCTGAGCGCGATCGGCAGCGAGTACCTGGTGCATTCGATCGCGCCGGTGTCCGCACCCCAAGAGCCGCCGCGGGTCGTGGTCGGCGGGCCGGATTGCACCAAGCCTTACGCGATGTCGCTGCTGAACGTCTCGGCGATGAGCTTCGGCGCGCTGTCCGCCAACGCCATCCGCGCCTTGAATCGCGGTGCGGCCCTTGGTGGTTTCGCGCACGACACCGGCGAAGGCGGACTCACCACCTATCACCTGGAAGGTGGCGGCGACCTGATCTGGGAGCTGGGGTCGGGATACTTCGGCGCTCGCACCGAGACAGGCGAGTTCGACCCGGCGCGGTTCGCCGACAAGGCCGCCGACGACCGGGTCAAGGCAATCTCGTTGAAGCTCAGCCAGGGTGCGAAGCCGGGCATCGGCGGCGTGCTGCCCGCGGCGAAGGTGACCCCGGAGATCGCCGGCTTCCGCGGCGTGCCGGCGCACGTGAAATGCGTGAGCCCGCCGATGCATTCGGCCTTCTCGACACCGCGGGAGATGATCGAGTTCATCGCGCGCCTGCGCGAACTGTCCGGCGGCAAGCCGGTCGGCTTCAAGCTCTGCGTCGGCTCCCGGATCGACGTGATCGCGTTCTGCAAGGCTATGGTGGCCGAGGGGATCACGCCGGACTTCATCACCGTCGACGGCGCCGAGGGCGGAACCGCCGCCGCGCCACTGGAATACGAGGACCACGTCGGCCTGCCGCTCACCGATGGGCTGATGACCGTGCACAACGCGCTGGTCGGCACCGGACTGCGGGACCGGATCAAGCTGGGCGCCAGCGGAAAGGTCGCCACCGCAAGCGATATCGTCATCCGGCTGATCCAGGGTGCCGACTTCACCAATTCCGCGCGGGCCATGATGATGGCGGTCGGCTGCATCCAGGCCACGGTCTGCCATACCAACAAGTGCCCGGTCGGGGTGGCCACGCAGGACCCCAAGCGCGCCCGCGCACTCGACGTGGCGGACAAGAGCATTCGGGTCCAGCGCTACCACCAGGCGGTCGTCGAGCAGGCCGTCGGATTGATGGCTACCCTCGGCGTTCGGCAGCCGGCCGATCTCACCCCGCATATGCTGCGCAAACGGATTTCCGCGACCACCGTCCGCTCCTACGCCGAATTGTACGAATGGCTCACTCCCGGAGAGCTGCTCGCCGAGACGCCGGCGGCCTGGCGCGAGGACTGGAACTACGCCTCGGCCGACTCGTTCCGGATCAACGCGCCGCATCCCGCCGCCCGGTGAGTCGTCAGGCGACCTCGGTCGCGCAATCCCGGTGCGCGGCAACGCCGTAGCCGGGCACATTGATGCCGGGCACGTCCGCGCCCAGCGCGATGACCTGGTTCAGCGTGTTGTGATGCTGTTGCACCTCGGCGATCTGGCCGTCCCGGAACCGGATCTCGCTGAGAAATGTCGCGTGGTAATGACGTTGGCTCTCCAGCGCGGTGAAGTCGCCTTCGATATTGGCGAACCAGGAGTGCGGTGCGGCGAACGGGCGCACGGCGATGCGGCACAGGCTGCCCGGCTGCCAGAGCTCGGTGCTCCACCAGAGCATGCTCTCGCCCAGCTCCGCGCGGCCCTGGATGGTGTCCGGTAGGCCGGGCAGTTGCCACGGCGCGTGGAACCGCACGTCGGCGGCGACCAGGTCCAGGATCTGCTCGTGGTCCTGGAGGAACAGCAGTTCGTAGAAGCGTTCGATCGCGGCGCGTTCGACGGCCGCGTCGGGTAGCCCGGCGGAGCCGTTGCTCCGGGCGCCGATGCGTCTCCGGTCCTGCGGAGCGGTTGTCATGCTGATCATCACAAGCCCTTCCCATCGTGCCGGTAGATCGCTCGAAGATGAGCCAGCAAATCATGAGCAAACATGAGCCGTCAACAAGTATCCGGCAGATCCGCTGTGGCGCTCGCCACTGGTCGGCGCCACGCCCGGGCGGCATCGGCACGGTTGCCGACCACCGTCGGCCGCCATAACCTGGGAATCGAATGTGTGCCAGGTCGGGCTGTGCCGTCGAGGTCGGGGCTCGGCGACCACGGGGGAACGAAGTACCGCGTTTCGTGATCGGGGCCAGTGTCGATGTCGATGATTCTCTTTCTCCTCCTTCAGCCGTTCCTCGGCGATGAAGCCGCCCAGCAGCTGGCGATCCAGTTCCGGCTAGGCCCCGACAACTGACGGGGCTCCACTGGCGAAAGCACCCTCTCGCGGGCCGGTAAACTGCTGAGCGGGATAGTAAGTCGAGGGTGCGCAGCGGGAAGCGCACGGCGAACACAGGAGAAATCATGTCGAGTCGCCGCTTCCGATCCAGTGTGGCCGGGATAGTCGTCCTGGTTACCGCGCTGGTGGTTGCCGGTTGTTCAACGTCGGAGTCGAAGAAGCCGGGATCGGCCGATCCCGCGCCGCCCGCGATCTCCATCACTCCGGCGTCGGGCGCGAAGGATGTCGATCCGAAGACGCCGGTCCAGGTGACCGCGGGTGACGGCGTGCTGACCTCGGTCACCATGACCAACGAGAAGGGCAAGCCCATCGAGGGCATCTTCACGCCGGACAAGACGGCGTGGAAACCCACCGAACCGGTCGGCTACGGCCACTCGTACACGATCACCGCCGAGGGCCTGACGATCACCGGCCGCAGCGGCCCGCTCACCTCGACGTTCTCCACGCTGACGCCGAACAACCAGACCAAGGTGTACTTCGAGACCACCGGCGGCGGACTGCTCGACGGCGGCACCTTCGGCGTGGGCGCGGTGATCGCCGCGCACTTCGACGAGGACGTCCCGGATCGGGCGCTCGCCGAGAAGCGGCTGAAGGTCACCACGACCCCGCCGCTGGAGGGTTCGTGGTACTGGCTCGACAACCAGCACGTGCACTGGCGGCCGAAGGAGTACTACCCGTCCGGCACAAAGGTCTCGGTCGAGGCCAACATCTACGCGGTCGACCTCGGCGGTGGCCTGTACGGCCAGGAGGACACCAAGGCGTCGTTCACCATCGGCGCGTCGCACGTCTCCATCGCCGACGACAACAACAAGCAGGTCCAGGTCTTCGAGAACGGCAAGCTGATCCGTTCCATGCCGACCTCGATGGGCATGGGCGGCAGCGAGAACGTCGGCGGCAAGACCATCACCTTCTGGACCCAGCCGGGCGTCTACACGGTGATGAGCAAGGCCAACCCGGTGATCATGGACTCCTCCACCTTCGGCCTGCCGGTCAACTCCCGGCTCGGCTACAAGGAAACCATCAACTGGGCGACCCGGATCAGCACGGACGGCATCTACCTGCACGAGCTGGCGTCCACGGTGTGGGCACAGGGCAACACCAACACCTCGCACGGCTGCCTGAACCTGAGTCCGGAGAACGCGCGGTGGTTCTACGACTTCGCGGTGCCCGGCGACGTGGTCGAGGTCCGCAATACCGGCGGCGCGCCCCTCGACGTCTGGCAGAACGGCGACTGGGGCCTGTCCTGGGATCAGTGGCAGGCCGGCAGCGCGCTGAAGTAGCAAGGCCAGCATCTTCGGACTGGCTCCCGACAAGCCGGGTGGCTCGCTCGTAGCGTCGGGGTGTGGACGAAAACCTGGCCAACGACCTCGCCGAGCTGCCCGCACTGCTGGACGCGGTGCGCGAGTCGGCGACGGACATACTGACCGGCATCGAGACGCGGCCGGTCGCGCGGGCGCCGAAAGCGGCTGGGTCCGAGGAGCTTCCGGAGCGCGGCGTCGGCTTGCGCGCGGCGCTCACGCGGTTCCGGGAGCGCTGGGAGCCGCAGTTCTCCGGGAGCGCGGGACCGCGGTATTTCGGCTTCGTCACCGGTGGCGCCACGCCGGCGTCGGTCGCGGGCGACTGGCTGACCGGGGTGCTCGATCAGAACGCGATGTCGGGCGAGGATTCCGCGGCGGTCGAGCTGGAACGCCAGACGGTGCGCTGGATCGGGCGGATGTTCGGGCTGGAGCAGCACATCGGGGCCTTCGTCAGCGGCGCGACCATGTCGAATTTCGTCGGCCTGGCCATCGCGCGGGAGTGGCTCGGTGAGCGGCTGGGGATTTCGGTGGCGCAGGCCGGCGTCGGCGCGCTCGGGACGGTGCCGGTGTTGTCGGGGACGCCGCATTCCAGCATCGTCAAGTCGTTGTCCATGCTCGGAATCGGCCGGGACAGTGTGCGATTGGTGCCGACCCGGCCCGGCCGGGAGGCGATCGACGTGGATCGGCTGGCCGAAGCTCTCGCGGCGCTGGATGGCAGGCCGGCGATCGTTGTGGCCAATGCGGGCACGGTGAATACCGTCGACTTCGACGATCTGCGCGCGATTGCCGCACTGCGGCAACGATATCCGTTCTGGCTGCACGTCGACGGGGCGTTCGGCGCGTTCGCGGCACTGACGCCGGAGCATGCGGGGCTGGTCGACGGTCTGGCCGAGGCGGATTCGGTGTGCGTCGACCTGCACAAGTGGTTGAACGTGCCCTACGACGCGGCGGTGCAGTTCACCCGGCACCGTGATCTGCAATTGCGCGTATTCCTGAATTCCGCCGCGTACTTGACCGCCCCCGGTGACACACCGGATTTCGGGCATCTCGTCCCGGAGAACTCACGACGGTTGCGCGCGCTCACCGCGTGGTTCTCGCTGACCGCGTACGGTTTCGACGGTCACCGGGACATCGTGCGGCGCAATATCGCCAGTGCGCAGAGCCTGGCCGAGCAGCTCACCGCGAGTGAGCTACTCCGGCTGGCCGCTCCGGTCCGGCTCAACGTCGTCTGCTTCACCCTCGCCGACCGGCCGACCGGCGAGCGGATCGACGCTCTGGTCGACGCCATCGCCGAGAGCGGCGAAACCTTCGTGACACCAACGGTTTACGACGGTCAGCCGGCGGTGCGCGCCGCGTTCAGCAACTGGCGCACGACCGGCGCCGACGTGGACCGGGCGGCCAAGGCGATCACCGCGGCGGCACTCGCCCTGCCCTGATCGTCAGCCGGTCGCCTCGGTGGCGGGCGGCGCGTGGAAGCCCGGACCGGGCAGCGGTTCGACGTCGCGCGGGTCGATTTCGGTGCGGCAGTGCTCGCACACCGTCACCGGTGTGATCGCGTGACCGCACGTGCGATGTTCGAGGATCAGCGGCGGTCCGTCCGGATCGGCCAGGTGGCGGTCGCCCCACGCCGACATGGCGATGATGATCGGGTACAGCTCGCGACCCGCGGCGGTGAGGTGGTAATCGACCCGGCCGCCGCCCTCGTCGGTGCGGGCGAAGATGCCCGCGTCGATCAGCATGCGCAGGCGACTCGTGAGCAGGTTGCGGTTGGTGATGCCGATATTGCGGGCGAAATCGCTGAACCGGCGCACGCCGAAGAACGCCTCGGCGATGACCAGGATGCTCCATCGGTCGCCGAGCAGCTCGACCACACGGGTCACCGAATCATCGGCCGGGCGTCGGATGGTCATACGGATATCTTCGCATCCGTCATCGGTATTGCATTCCTACTGTCGGTATCGGGATAATACTACTCAGCCGAGCGCAGCGCAGCGCGGCGTGCCGGGCCGATGAGGTGGGAGTCCCATGACGTCAGAACAGTCGATCGCCGATTACATCCGGTTGCTCGATCCCGCCGAGCGGCCGGACCCCTATCCGCTGTTCGCGCGGCTGCGCGAGCGCGGACCGTTCCGGATCGGCAGCGCGCCGGTCGTCATCGTGCCCGGCCATGCCGACTGCACGGCCGTGCTGCGCGACCCGCGGGTGAGCGTCGACCGCTCGCTGGGCAAGCTCCAACTCAGCTCGATGCCGATCTACGACTCCTCGAATACCACTGCGGAACGGGCGAAGCCGTCGTTCCTGTTCCTCGATCCGCCGGACCACACCCGGCTGCGGCGGCTGGTGTCGAAGGCGTTCACACCGCGCGTGGTGCAGCAGCTCGAACCGCGGATCACCGAACTGGTCGACGACATTCTCGACAAGCACTCGGCGGCAGGGACCTTCGACGCCGTCACCGAGTTCGCCTATCCGCTGCCGGTGACCGTCATCTGCGAACTGCTCGGTGTGCCGCTGGAAGACGAAGCGCAGCTGAGCCATTGGTCCTCGTTGCTGTCGCGCACACTGGACCCCACGTCCCGGCATGCCGCCGAGCATCAGGTCGATCCGGCCGAATTGCAGCGGGCCGGAACCGAACTCAGCCGCTACTTCGAGCGGCTGACCGAACGCCGCCGCGCCGACCCGGGACCTGACCTGCTCTCCCAGCTGCTCGCGGCGGAGGACGCCGGGGACATGCTGACCCACGACGAGCTGATCTCCACCTGCGCGCTGCTGCTCGTCGCCGGGCACGAAACCACGGTCAACCTGATCGCCAACGCGACCCTCGCGCTGCTGCGCCGTCCCGCCGAGCTCGCCGCGCTGCGCGCGAATCCCGAACGGGCACAGGGCGTTGTCGAGGAGACGCTGCGGTTCGATCCGCCGGTGCAGTTGATTCCGCGCATCGCGGCCGACGACATTCCGGTGGGCGACCTCACCGTCGAACGCGGCGATCTGGTGGTCATGCTGATCGCCGCCGCACAGCGCGACCCCGCGGCGTTCGCTGACCCCGATCGCTTCGACCCGGCGCGCGACAACCGCCATCTCGCGTTCGGGCTGGGCGCCCACTTCTGCCTGGGCGCGCCGCTGGCCCGGCTGGAGGCGCGGATCGCGCTCACCCGGCTCGCGCAACGCGTCGAAACGCCGCGCCTGCCCACGGATCCGCCGGTCTATCGCGAACACGTGAACCTGCGCGGGCCTGCGCGTATGCCGATCGAGTACGCCGCGATCCGGCGGCGTCAACCGTCGTAGGAGGTGTGCGCGGTCCACTCGCCGAAGGGCCGGATCGCGGCGGCGTGCAGTGCCGCGGCGACCCGATCCCTGGTGAACGCGCCCTCGCCGAGCACACCGTTGATCTGCACCGCTACTGCGCGAAAACCCTTGGGTGTCAGGGTGTTATCCAAACTGGTGACCAGGTTGCGGACCGCCGCCTTCTGCACACCGAGCGACGCGGCCTGATTCCACGGCTTGTCCGCCGCCGCGCTCCCGGTGACCAGCACCCGCGCGCCCTCGGCGAAGAACGGCAGCGCCGACTGGACGGCGGGCAGCAGCGCCGCCGCGCCGATGGTGAAGTCCTCGATCAACTCCGGCACCGACAGCTGCAACGGATCCGACTGCCGGAACATGCTCGGGTTGAAATGCAGCACGTCGATCCGGCCGTGTTGCTCCCCCACCTCGGTCACCACGCGGGCGATGTCGGCCGGATCGGACAGATCGACGCCGACGCCCTCCGCGTCGAAGCCCTCGCCGCGTAACTGCGCGGCCAGCGGCTCGGCCTCCGACGGTAACCGGCAGGCGAGAAATACCGCATATCCGTCATCGGCGAACAGCCGGGCGACAGCCAATCCGACACCGGGACCGGCGCCGAGCACGAGAAGCACGGGAGCAGACATGATCCCGAGCCTAGAGCCCCAGTCGCCGCGCCTCGATTTCCGCCGTCTACCCAGGGATGATCTGGGTATTACACGCGCGTGCGTACTCTCGAACGAGTCGGACGAGAAACAAGACGGCGAGGAACGATCCGTGGCGCGAGTGCCGAGGAAAGAGCAGGGCACAGAGTCTGCGGCAATGGCCGACGACGACACAGTCGAGTTCGCCCGGGTCACCGACCCGCCCGCGCGGCCCGCGCGGCATCGGCGAGCCGCGCCAAAAGCACGGCGGGCGGCCGCGAAACCGCCACGTCGCGCGGCGAAACCGCATCGGCTGCGCGGTGCGGCGAAGATCGGGGTGCGGGTCGTCGTCTCGGTGACCGCGCTCGCGGTGCTGTCCGGCACCGGGTTCGCCTGGTCGGCCAAGATCGACTTCAACAACGGGTTCAACCGCACGGACGCGATCGGCGCCGACGCGCCCCGCTCGCTCGGCGGCGACCTGAACATCCTGCTGATCGGCCTGGACTCGCGCAAGGATCAGAACGGCAACGCCCTGTCGAAGGAGATCCTGGACCAGCTGCACGCGGGCGACAGCGACGACGGCGGCTACAACGCCAATTCGCTGATCCTGCTGCACATACCGGCGGACATGCAGAAGATCGTCGCGTTCTCCATTCCGCGCGACGACTACGTCGCGGTTTCCGGCATCCCCGGTTATGACCACGCCAAGATCAAAGAGTCGTATGGGCTGAAGAAGGCGGACGCCGAGGCCAAGCTGATCGCCAAAGGCGAGAAGGACCAGGTCACCCTCGAACGCGCGGGCCGCGAGGCCGGCCGCGCGTCCATCGTGTCCACGGTCCGCAACCTGACCGGCGTGCCGATCGACCGGTTCGCCGAGGTCGCCCTCGCCGGGTTCTATCACCTGGCCGAGGCGCTCGGCGGCGTCGACGTGTGCCTGAACAAGGCGGTCGACGACAGCTACTACTCCGGCGCCAAGTTCCCCGCCGGGCCGCAGCACCTGAACGGTTCCGACGCGCTCGCGTTCGTCCGCCAGCGCCACAACCTGGACAACGGCGACCTCGACCGGACACACCGGCAGCAGGCGTACCTCACCTCGGTCGCCAAGTCGCTCAAGGATTCCGGCACGCTGACCAACTTCGGCAAGCTGAACGACCTGATGAAGGTGGCGCACCAGGACGTGGTGCTCTCGGACAACTGGGACCTGCTCGATTTCGCCAAGAACCTGGGTGCCGCGGGCTCGATTTCGGTCGAGTTCCGGACGCTGCCGGTGTTGCGCTACGACAACATCAACGGGCAGGACGTGAACATCATCGATCCGGCCGCGATCAAGAAGGAAGTGCGGGCGGCGTTCGGGGTCCAGGCGCCGAGCACCACCCCGGCGCACCCGCCGACCAGCACGGTCGACGTGCAGAACGCGGGCAGCGCGACCGGCATGGCGGGCAAGCTGTCCACCGCGCTGACCAAGCTCGGCTATCGCGAGGGCGAGGTCGGCAACCTCGGCAGCACCCTCACCACGACCAAGGTCACCTACGGCGCCGGCGCCGAGGCGGATGCGACCCAGTTGGCCGAGACCCTGGGCGGGCTCACCCCGACCGCCTCGTCCACTGTCACCGCGGGACACATTCAGGTCACCCTCGGCAGCGACTTCACCATGCCCGCCGAGTTGGCCTCGAGCACGAGCACGCCGACCACCGCGTCGACCACGCAGGCCACGCCGACGACCACCGCCGACCCCGCGCCCGATGCCGGTAAGCCGGTCACGACGACGATCGGCAGCTCGATCCCCTGTGTGAACTGAGCTACTGCTCGACGAACGCCTTGATGCGGTTCAATGTCTCCCGCATGCCCTCGACGTTCGTCTTGTTGCGTGCCCGCCCGGCCAGCAGCCAGTACACCCGCAACACGGGGTTGCTGTGCAGGTGGAACGACTCGGTGACGTCGGTGCCGCCCTCGACCGGGTCGAAGCGGTAGGTCCAGGTGTTGATGGACATGCCGCCCGGGCCGAGGACCGTGAACGCGAATTCGCGGCCTGGATCGGCGGCGATGATCCGGCACACGGTCCAGTACTTGAGCCCCCAGCCGTTGCGGTTGACGTGCCCGCGGAACTTCACCCCCACCGCGGGCCCGGTGGCGCCGCCCAGCCATTCGGCGGCGAAGGTCTCCGGACTGAATTTCCCGGTGTTCGTGATATCGCTGACCAGCGCCCAGATCTCGTCGGCGGGCGCGGCCATTCGCACTGTCACACTGTCCTGCATGCTCGAACGCTAGCAGGAGTAAGCACCGTGCTACCGAGTGTCGGGGAGCGCGGTCAGCGCGTCGAATTCCGCGGCCCAGCGGTCCGGGTCGGTGAGCAGCGCGCCGGGCGGCAGCTCCCAGTAGGCGGCGAGCAGGTCGTAGCCGAGGTGGGCGGTGGCGGCGTGGGCAGGCCAGTGCGCGGAGGTCCAGCGCGGATCCTCGGTGGCCGAGTCGATTCCGGTGCGGGCGACGCCGACCAGTTCGAATTGCAGCTGCTGGGTCAGCGCGACGGCCGGCGCGCCCGCCGGTTCGGTGCGCGAGAGTTCCAGCAGCGCACGGGCTACGGCACAGACCCGGACTTCGATCCAGCGGAAGGTGCGGCGGTGCGCGCGCGGAACGACGACGTGCGGGACGAGTACCGCGACGCCGACGCCGATCACGGTCTCGATGAAGCGATCTCGGATCAGCGGCGCGACCGCGCCACCGGGCGTGGTGCCCACGGCGAGCAACGCGATCGGCGTGATGAAGATCGCGGCGAGGGCGTAGTTGCGCGGCACGAACAGCTCCATGCAGAACAACAGCGCGGCGACCAGTGCGATGAGGGCGTAGCCGGTGAACGCGAGCTGGTGGATCACGCCGAAGAACACCAGGCCGACGACCGTGCCGACGAAGCGGTGGATGCCGCGCACCTTGCCGCGGACCCGGTCCGGGCCGATCTGCAACACCATCAGCGCGGTGAACACCGCCCAGTGCGGGCGGTCCTGGCCGAGCAGGGCGCTGAGTCCACCGGCCGCCAGGCAGGCGACGCCGACGCGGAAAGCGCTGATGGTGGCGTGCGAGTCGAACGACAGGGAACGGCGCAGACGGAACCAGACCCCGGGGCGGACGAACGAGATCAGCGGGTCGACGACCAGGTCGTTGGTGTCGTCGTAGGCGGGGCCGGCGAGGCGGCGGCGAGCGGCGACCAGGGTGGCCAGCAGCTCCGAATCCGGTGCTCTGCTCGGCAATCCCGCGTCGTAGACCGCGGCCCAGGCCTCCGCGACCGCGCCGCCCGCTTGGTGTCGCAGGTCGATGGCGGGCCGGCCGGAGGCCCGCGCCGACAGGTAGGCGTCGACGGCGCGGATGGCGGCCTCCACGGCGACCCGCTCGGGTTTGCGGCGGTCGCGCAGGACACCGGCCATCGATGCCAGCACCGACGCACCGACGCCGAATGCCGTGCAGGACAACAGAGCCGCCGTCGAGATGCCTGCCTCGGCGGCCATCATCGCGCCGCCGCAGGCGATCACGAACAGCAGCGCGCCCGGCGGACCGAGGCGCAACGCATCGATCGCGTAGACGGCGACCACCGCGACGATCGTCAGCATGGTTACCGTGAGCAGCGAGGCGCCGAGCCCGCCGGAGAGCCCGTGGCCGAGCACCGCGCCGACGCCGCAGGACGCGAGCAACGCGAGACCGGCGGTGAGCACGACCCCAGCACGCATGCGATACGCCCGGCGCTCCCCGTACATCACCGCGAACGCGCCGAACAACACGAACAACGCCTTCTCCGGATGCCCCGCCGCCACGACCACGGCGGCGGGCAGTGCGAACGCCGCCGCGGACCGCAGGCCGGGACTCCAGCGCCGTCCCGCGGGCGGCAGCGCGAACAGCAGTTCGCCGATTCGCCCTTGCGGCGGCAGTGGGTCGGAGACCGACGGGACCATGGACATCCTTCCTGTTCGTCAAGCCTGGTTGCCGTTCCACCGTATGCGCGTGACGGCCACCACTGGACAGACGGTCCGCCGCGCGCCGGGTCGCTAGATTCGAGGAGTGACCGCTGACGCTCAGACCCGCATCCACTCCTTCGCCGACGACGCGCTCGGCGAGCACGACGCGGTCGCGCTGGCAGGGCTGGTGCGCAGGGGGGAACGAAGTCCGCGCGAACTCGCCGCGGCGGCGGTGCAGCGGGCGCGCGCGGTCGAGGAGTTGGGGGCGGTCGCCTACGAGAGTTACGACCGGCCGTTGCTGCCCGCCGAGCGGACCGGGCCGTTGTACGGGGTGCCGACGTTCATGAAAGACAACGCCGACCTCGCCGGGATGCCGACGACCCACGGCGCCCAGGCTTTCCAGGCCAAGCCCGCGCGGACGCATGGTGCCTACAGCCGCCAATTCCTCAGTGCCGGAATGACGGTGCTCGGCAAGAGCACGCTGCCCGAGTTCGGGTTCAACGCGACCACCGAGCCGCCGTTCGCGCGTCCGACCCGAAACCCTTGGCACACCGGCTATTCGGTGGGTGGATCGTCCGGCGGGTCCGCGGCGCTGGTCGCCTCCGGCGTGGTGCCGATCGCGCACGGCAACGACGGCGGCGGATCGATCCGGATTCCCGCGGCCTGCGCCGGGTTGGTCGGGTTGAAGCCGAGCCGGGGGCGGCACATCGATTCCGCGCTGGCCCGCAAGTTGCCGGTCAATATCGTGAGCGAAGGCGTGCTGACCCGGACGGTGCGCGATACGGCCGCGTATACCGCTGCGGTGGAACAGTATTGGAGCAACCCCACGCTACCGCCGATCGGGTACGTCGAGGGGCCGGGGTCGAAGCCGCTGCGGATCGCGTTGCTGCTGGAGAACATCGGCGGTCCGGTGCCCGCCGGCCCGACCCGGGACGCGGTCGAAAAGGTCGCTGTCACACTGGAATCCCACGGCCACCACGTCGAGCCGGTCCCCATGCCGTTCGACAACGCGTTGGAGGCCGCGTTCCTCCAATACTGGGGCCTGCTGGCCACTTTCGTCGCCTCCACCGGCAAACTCGCCGACCGTCGCTTCGACGCCGCCCGCCTCGACGACCTCACCCTCGGCCTCCGCCGCTACTTCCTCCGCAGCGCCTGGCGCAGCCCCGCCATGCTCTACCGACTACGCGCCGCAGCCACCACTTACCAACGCGCCCTGGGCCCCTACGACGCCGTACTCCTCCCCACCCTCGGCCACGAAACCCCCGAGCTCGGCTACCTCAGCCCCACCGTCCCCTTCGACACCCTCCTCGACCGCCTACGCACCTACGTCTCCTTCACCCCCATCAACAACATCACCGGCACCCCCGCCATCACCCTCCCCGCCGGCCTCACCCCCACCGGCCTCCCCCTCGGCATCCAACTAGCCGCCACCCACGGCAACGAACGCCCCCTCCTAGAACTCGCTTACCTCCTAGAAGCCGAACACCCCTTCCCCCGCCTCACCCCCTAGCCACCATCCCCCAGCCCCACGGCTGGAACCATCGAGCCGAGTCAAAAGGCGGCCAAATGATCTCCAACAGCAACCATTTGAACCGGCACCCCAACTCGGGATCCGCACCTGGACTTGAATCCGCCCGGCCTCCAACGCCCGGTCGAGGCCACGACGAGCCCATTGCCGCTACCGGTAGCTGTCGCCGAGCATCGAGCTGAGTCAAAAGGTCGCCAAATGATCTCCGACAGCGACCATTTGACTCGACTCAACTAAATACGGACAGAATGGGTGCATCGAGGCGATGCAAAATGGCAGGCCGCCGCGCAGGCAGTCGGATTCGCACCCTAACTCAGGGTCTGCGCCGGCTATCGTGCCCTATTCTCGGTAGGAATCTCGACAGGGAGTGCGGATGTCGGTGACACCAGAGAGTGGGGCGCTTCGCAGGCATGCTCGGCAGTCGCACGGGACTACCGCTGAGATCGCCGCTGATCGATCCTGCTCTGTCCAAAGCGTTTGTAACGCAACCACAGCCAGATGACCACGCTGGAACTGGGGGCCGCGCACCTGACCGCGGAGGTAGGTCGGGTACCCCGCCTGACGTGCTCAGCACTACTCCGGTGAAAACCTGGGTAGGTCTTCAGTTTCACTCGGCAGGTCACCTCTAGGAGTCTCTAGGTGTACATCCCGAAACCGTGCGCCTGTTCCGCGGGAAAGATCCCCGGCGAGAACCTGCCGATAGTTCTGAAGACTCGTCCCACGTTTTCACCGGAGTAGTGCTGAGCACGTCGCCTGCCGTACCCGACCTACCTCCGCGGTGAGGCACGGCGGTAACCCACAGAGCGTGCACACTTTCCACAGGGACCCGAGGCTCTGTGAATGGTGTGCACGCTCTGTGAATGTGGCTGGACGCCCAGTGCGGGGCGGGGCTCAGTGGGTGTGGCCGACCTCTGGGCGGTCGCGGTGGACGGGGCCGTGGGAGTCGTCGCAGTGTTCTTCCAACACCGGGAGTAGGCGGTCGGCGTGGGGGGTGGTGGGGGCGGCGACCAGTTGGGAGTGGTCGACTTGCAGGGTGGTGTGGGTGATTTCGTAGTCGTGGTCGAGGAGGCGTTCGATCTGCTGGCGTAGGCCGTGGCAGTCGGCGCCGGGTTGGACGAGCACGTGGGCGGACAGTGCGACGTTGCCGGAGGTGATCTGCCAGACGTGCAGGTCGTGCACCTCGTCGATGCCGGGCATCTCGACCAGGCGGCGGCCGAGGGCGTCGGGGTCGACACCGGCGGGGGCCGCTTCGAGGAAGATGCGGCCGGATTCGCGGACCAGGCCGAGGCCGGCCTTCACCATCAGCGCGACGACGACCAGGGTGGCGATCGCGTCGGCGCGGGCGAATCCGGTGAGCAGCACGACGACGCCGGCGACAGCGGTCGCGATGAAGCCGTACAGATCGTTGAGCACGTGCTGGAACGCGCCCTCGACGTTCAGGCTGGAGCGATTCGCTTTACTGATCGCCCAGGCCGCCGCCACGTTCACCACGATGCCGACGATCGCGGTGGCGACCACCAGCCCACCGGTCACCTCCGGCGGATCGAGCAGTCGCCGGATCGCCTCATAGGTCAGCCAGCCGGCCAGCACGAGCAGCGTGATGCCGTTGGCCTGCGCGGAAAGGATCTCGGCCCGCTTGAATCCGTAGGTGTATTTGCCGCGCGCCGGGCGGGCGGCCAGCCGGATCGCGGTGAGCGCCAGCACGATCGACGCCGCGTCGGTCAGCATGTGCGCCGCGTCCGAGAGCAGCGCCAGCGAATTCGCCAGCAGGCCGACCACGACCTCGATCAGCATGAACCCGCCGATCAGTGCCAGTGCGACAGTCAGCCAGCGGCGATCGGCATCGCCGGACACCCCGTGCGAGTGCCCGCCGCTCCCATGCCCGTGTCCGTGCTCGTGTTCATGTCCCATTAGCCGCCCGCTTTCATCACCGCCACATATGCGCATATCTGCATCTGTTTACCCACCTTAGCCCACCCTATGCCGACCGCAGCCTACTACGTCGGATGACGTGGGTCACAGGTCTGCGGTCGGGCGGACGGTCAGCTGTAGAGGCCCTTGGCGAGTACCGGCCAGGACGCCACG
The DNA here is from genome assembly GCF_042871115.1 of Nocardia sp. NPDC006044. Classification (NCBI taxonomy): domain Bacteria; kingdom Bacillati; phylum Actinomycetota; class Actinomycetes; order Mycobacteriales; family Nocardiaceae; genus Nocardia; species Nocardia sp. NPDC006044. Next base: position 135,226 of record NZ_JBIAID010000001.1, on the reverse strand, counting down.
AACGCGTCCTGCCAGTATCCCCAGGAGTGGGTTCCGGTCGGGGTGAAGTCGAAGGTGGCGGGGATGCCGATTTGGTCGAGCCGGTACTGCAGATTGGCCGAGCAGGCCCGGATGCCCGCCTCGATCGCCCCGCCGACCACCAGCTGATCGGCCCATTGCGTTGGTTCAGGCCGGACTGATCAGCGATCGAAAAAGAGCCGACATCGGCCGGAGATCGCCGCGTAGCGCCGACATGGACGCGTGCACATTCTCATCCGGTTCCAGTCTGGACCAGTCGATCAGCCAGCCGGCTTCCAGCGCCAGTTGGCGAAAGAACGCTCGCTGCGTGCGGCCATTGCCCTCGCGAAACGGGTGGATTGCGTTGACTTCGGCGAAGAAGTACGTGAGTCGATCGATGAATTCGTCACCGGGCAACCCGCGCAAGTGCTGTTCACGAGCCAACTGGCGGAAGACTTCTGCCGAGTAGGTTTCAATGAATTGAGGCAGACAGAAGGGGTCGGACTTCGCGATGCCGACCACTCGAACCTCCCCGGCCCATGAATAGATCTCACCGAAGATCTCGCGATGGAAGACACAGAGGTGATCGAGGTCGTAGTTGCCGTGCAATACCCGGGTCGACAGATCCACCAAGGCGAATAGGGTCAAATCGGCCTCGACCTGCCGCAGCCGCACAGCATCGTCGATGCCGAGTCGGTTTCGCAGCACCCCGGAGCCGGGGTCGAGGTACGGGTCGCTGGTCACCCGGCGCCATGCAAGCGCCGACCGAGTTCGCGCATCTGCGCGGTGGTGATCTCACCACGCGTCCACCGCTCTACGATCGCTTGGGCATCGGCAGTCGGCTCGACACCTTCAGCTCGAATGGACCCCATCGCCATAGCCTGCGCCCGAGTTCGCTCGGCGGTCAATTCTTCGAACACTTCGACCGGAACCATCACTGCCTCCGTCTTGCGATGAGCACCCACGCCGACGGGTGCGCGGTCACCATGACGAAAGCGGTCGAGAAGGACAGAGAGCTGCTCACGCGCCTCTCGCACCGAAAGCGTCTCGATCAACATATAAAAAGTGTACCAGAATGTGTACACATTAACGCCTCGACTGCACAATGCCGAGGGCGGAGACCAGGCTCGGTCGCTTCGATCGAGGGACCACCTGGACGCGGGACAACCCTGCCGCGCCCAGGCGCCCTCCTAGGGGCGATCCCGAGATCCCCCCGTAACTCAGCGCGCTCCCTCGGCACCGCGCCGCGCGACCGAGTCGATGGCGACCGAGATCGCGAGCACGGCACCGGTGACCATGAAGCGCACCGAGGAGTCCACGTTCAACAACAGCATGCCATTCGTAATCGATTGAATGACAAGAATTCCCAGCAATGCGGCATACGCGCGGCCGCGGCCGCCGAACAGGCTGGTCCCGCCGATCACCGCCGCGGCGATCGCGTTGAGCAGAATGTCGCTGCCGCCGGAACTCTGATTGACCGCGACCAGGCGCGACGCCGCGAGGATGCCGCCGACGCAGGCCAGCGCCGAGCAACCGACGAAGGCGCTGATGCGAATCCAGGTGACGTTGATGCCGGCCCGGCGAGCCGCCTCCGCATTCCCGCCGACCGCGTACATGCGGCGGCCGAAGACAGTCCGCCGCAGGATCAGGTCCAGGCCGAGGACCAGCCCGCCGAAGATCACCAAGGTCAGCGGAACGCCGCGATCGGAGTTCAGCACGACGACCGTGATGGCCAGCAGGATGCCGAGGCCGCCGGAGCGCGCCACGATCCAGACCGGGGCGGTCGCGTCGAGACCCGCGTGCACCCGCTGGTGCCGGGTGATCAGACTCGCGACGAGATGCCCGCCGGCGAGCAACACCACCAGGAGCCAGCCGAGCACGGCGGGCAACCAGGTATCGCTGATGGTCGCGATCCCTCGGTCGAACGGCAGGTTGACCGTGCCTTCCTTACCGAGCAGATACAGCATCAGGCCCTGCCAGCCGATCAAACCCGCCAGCGTGACGACGAACGACGGCATGCTCAGCATCGTCCGCATGAGGCCGTGCAGCAGACCGATCGCGGCGCCGACCGCGATGGCGGCGAGCACGGCGAGCACGACGTTCCAGCCGTGCCGCACGTAGAGCAGCGTCATCACCACGGCGGTGAGGCCACTGACCGAACCGGCCGACAGGTCGATCTCGCCGAGCAGCAGCACCAGCACGATACCGAGGGCGATGGTACCGGTCGCGGCCATCTGCAAGGCCAGGTTGGTCAGGTTCTCCGCGGACAGGAAATGGGCGTTGAGGTGGTAGAACACCGCGCCGATGATGACCAGGCCGATCGCCACCGGCACCGATCCGACTTCGCCGCGGCGTAGCCGGTCCATTGCGGCATCGGCTAATCCGCGCCCTTGACTTCCCTGCCAGACTGGCCTTTTCACAACTATGTCACTCATGCAGCTGCTCCCGTGATCGCTGCCACGATATCTTCTTGAGTCGCCTTGGCGGTCTCGAACTCACCTGCGTTGCGGCCGAGGCGCAAGACCACCACGCGGTCGCTGACCGAGCGCACGTCGACCAGGTTGTGCGAAATCAACAGCACGCCCAGACCGCGCTCGCGCAATCGCCCGATCAACGCGAGCACCTGCGCGGTCTGCTCGACGCCGAGTGCCGCGGTCGGCTCGTCCAGAATCACCATCCGCGGCCGTCCGAGCAGCGCCCGTGCGATGGCGACGGACTGCCGCTGCCCGCCGGACAGCGCGGACACCGGCGAGCGCACGTCCTTGATCTTCACGTCCAGCGAGGCGAGCAGATCGCGTGCGCTGCGCTCCATCTCGATCTCGTCGAGCACGCTGCAGATACTGGTCTCCGTGCCCAGATGCAGGTTGGCGACGACGTCGAGGTTGTCGCACAGGGCCAGATCCTGGAACACGGTGGTGATGCCGAGCGCCTGCGCGTCCTGCGGGCGGGTGATCCGCACCGTCTCGCCGGCGAAGACGATCTCGCCCTCGTCGGCCACGGTCACCCCCGAAATCGCCTTCACCAGGGTCGATTTGCCCGCGCCGTTGTCCCCGACCAGAGCGACCACTTCACCGGCGTGCACCTCGAGATCTGCGCCGGCCAGCGCCTGCACCGCGCCGTAGCGCTTGGTCAGGCCGCGGGCGGAGAGAACCGTTGTGGGAGCCGTCATTTGATACCTGCGGCCTGGCAGGCTGCCGCCACATCGGGCGTGCAGATATCGGCGACGGTGTAGAGGCCGTCCTTGACGATGGTGTCCTTGATGTTGTCCTTGCCGACCGCGATCGCGTCGAGCAGGTAGGACGGGATGTCCGTCGCGCCGTTGTTGGTCTTGGCCGGGGCCGTGGGCTTCTCGCCCTTCGCGAGGGCGACGGCCAGCTCGGCCGCCTTCTCCGCCTGGGCGCGGTAGTCCAGGTAGATGGTCATGGTCTGCTCGCCGGTCAGAATCCGTTGCACGCCTGCGAGTTCCGCGTCCTGTCCGGTCAGCGGCGGCAGCGTCGCGTAGCCGGCCCGCTTCAGCGCCGCGATCGCGCCGCCGGCCATGCCGTCGTTGGCCGAGTACACGCCGACGATCGCGTCCTTGCCGAGCGCGGTGATGGCCTGCTCCATCTGCTGTTGCGCCTTGTCCGGCGACCAGTCGGGAGTGTCGAATTCGCGCCCGATCTTCACCTTGCCGTCCAGCGCCTCGTGCGCACCCTTCTTGTAGTCGCCCGCGCTGGGATCGGTCGGCGATCCGTTGATCACCACCAGCTGGCCCTTGTCGGTGGTGCCGCGCTTGGCCAGCTCGGCGAGCAGGGCCTCACCCTGCACCTTGCCGACCTTCACATTGTCGAAGGACACGTAGTACTCGTAGCCGATGCCGGAGATCAGCCGGTCGTAGGCGACCACCGGGATCTTCTTCTGCCGCGCCGTGTTCACCTGTGGCGCAACGGCATCCGCGTTGACCGCGTCGAACACCATGACGTCGGCGCCCTGGGTGAGCGCGGATTCGAACTGGCCCTGCTGTTTCGCCGCGTCTTGGTCGGCGTTGAAGTAGAGCACCTTGCAGTTGCCACAGAGCTGCTTGACCTTCGCCTCGAACAGCGGGCGGTCGAAGGCTTCGTAACGGGTGGTCTTGGATTCCGGGAGCAGCAGCGCGATCGTCGGGGAGTCGCTGCCCGATTTCGCGTCTTTGGTGCTGTCGCCGGAGCTACAGCCTGCCGCCAGGACGAGTGCGGCCGCCGCCGCGGTGAGGAGCTGAATTCGACGCATGAGGTCACCGTGCCGAGAGGAGTGAGAGCGCCCGGTTGAGCGTTGGTAAGAAAGGTAGTTTACTAACACCAAGGTGTCCAGTGGTACGAGCAGGAGGATTGATGAGTAGGGTCGGCAATCCCCAGCTCCTTCGGACGATGAACGAGCGGTTGCTGCTCGACTACCTGCGGCTCAGCGGCCCCGCCTCGCGCGGCGAGCTGGCCAAGGCCAGCGGATTGTCGAAACCGACAGTGTCGGCGGCGCTTTCGGGGCTGGAGCACGCCGGGCTGGTGCAATTGGTCGGGTCGCTCAGCGGCAGGCCGGGGCCGACCACCGCCCTCTACGACGTGAACGTGCGCGCCGGCGTGGTGTCCGGAATCGACATCGGCCGCAACTGGATCCGGCTCGCCGTCGCCGACCTGCGCGGCGACTTCATCGGGCGCCGCGATGTGCGCAACTCCGCGCGTTCGGCCGCCGATCTGGTGCGCCGGGTGCGGGCGCTGGCCGACGAGGTCGCCGAGGAAGCCGGGGTCGACTGGTCGGACGTGCACTACGCGGTCATCGGCAGTCCCGGCGTGCTCAACCCGAGCACCGGCCGCCTCGACTACGCGCAGAATCTGCCGGGCTGGGGCCGCGCCGGGCTGGTCGGGCAGTTGCGGGACGCGCTGGAGGTCGAGTCGACCATCGAGAACGACATCAACCTGGCCGCCGTCGGCGAGCTCACCTTCGGCGCGGGCGCCGGCGTGCGCAACTTCGTGCTCATCTCTATCGGCACCGGCGTCGGCATGGGCATCGTGATCAACGGAGAGCTCTATGTCGGCAATACCGGTGCGGCGGGCGAGGTTTCGTTCCTGCCCGCCACCGAGGTCGACGCTCCCCCGCTCGATGCCCGCGAGCGCGGCATGACCGAAACCGTCGCCGCCGCGGGCGGAGTCGCCCGAGCGGCCGAACAGGCCGGTCTGCCAGGGGCTTCGGCCAAGGAGATCTTCGGCGCGGCGGCCGCGGGCGACCTGCGGGCGCTGGCGGTGGTCGAGTCCGAGGGACGGCGGATCGGCGCGCTCATCACCGCCGTCGCCGCGATCCTCGACCCGGAACTCGTGGTGCTGAGCGGCGGCATCGGCAACAACCTCGACCTGCTCGGCGAGGCGATCGCGCGCCGGATGGCCGAACTCGGGCCGCTGCATCCGCGCATCGTCGCCAGCACGCTCGGCGATGACGGGGTCCTCACCGGCGCCGTGTCGCGCGCGCTTTCGGTTGCCCGGGATCGGCTGTTCGAAAGGCGTTCGACGGGAAGCTGATTCAGCGTGCGCTCAGCGGTGGGCCGTATCGCGGCCCCTTCGGTTCGGCGAAGACGGAGGGGCAGGTGCGGCGCATGCGATCCATCGAGCCGTTGAGGGAGGTCAGAGCGGCGGTGACCGAGTCGGCGACCGACTGGGCCTGGCTGCCGTTGTCGAGGACGGCGGCGAAGTCGGACAGCGAGTTGTGCAGTTGACCGCCCGCAGTGGCGACATCGTGGTAGGCGCTGCCGATGAGCGGGGAACCCATCCGGTCGGCCACCGGATTGATCGTGTTCGAGACCTGATCGGACAGCCGCATGCCCTGGGTGACACGGGTTTTCACGTCATCGAGATCGCCGCGGGTGGCGGCCGGGCCGAGCCCGTCGAGTTGTTCGGAGAGTTGACGGAAGGTGTCGCGCAGGCCGGCGACGGCCTGGCCACCGAGCGCGCAATCGGCGGTGTCCGCGTTGGCGACGCGGTCACGCAGGCCGTCGGTCGACCCCGTGCTCGAACACGCGCTCAACAGGGTGGCGGCGAGCAGGAAGAGCACGGCTACCGCCGTCCCGCCGAGGGAGGTCCCCCGGCGGAACGGCCGCCGACGCGAGCTATCCGGCATGGCTCAGCACCGTGAGGATCGCGTTCTGTACCGCGGGCACGAAAGCCAGGGTCATCACCATCGCCATACCGAAGCCTGCCTGTACGTGCTGGTGCCGGTTCCACCACCCGATCGGGGCGGTGCGGGACCGGGTATTCCATTCGACGCCTTGGGCAACGGCGACCTCGTCGCGTTCGTAGTAGCCGAACGTGATGGGAGCCGACCGGACGTCGAGCAGACCACCGAGCGCGTCGGTGGCGACGCCGCCGGGACCGCCGTTTCGCGAATCGAACATGGTGCCAACCCCTTTCGGGCTCGTCGTGGTTTACCCGTCGATGTTGCTGCTCCATGGCTGCATCAGCTCGTCGTAGACGGTCCTGGTGAATTCACCCTGGCCGACCAGGTCACTCAGGACCGCGGCGGTGACCGCCTGGCCGACCACGGTCACCGCGCCGATCGAGCCGAACGACTCCAGCAGGCCGCTGAGGTCGCCGGGGCTGGTCGCCGCGTTCGGGGACACGGCCTGGCCGGCGATCATGCCGGCGACCTGCACGTTGCGGGAGCGGCCGAACGCCTTGGCGGTCGCGGTGGCGATGTTCAGCGGATGTGCCGCTACTGACTGGGCGTTGGCGCCCATGCCGAGCCCGGCCAGCAGGCTGCCGAGGCCGCCCTCCAAGCCGGAGCCGTTGGTCAGGGTCGAAACCTTCTCTTGCATCAGCTTTTTCGCCGCGGCGTTCAGCTTCTCGCGTTCCGCGGCGGTCAATTGGCCGGACCGCTCGATGATCCGGATCGCGTCCTGCCACTGCGGGCCGTAGAGGTACTCGAGGTGCAGGGTCTCCGTGGTGTGCGTCATGTCTGATCTCCTTCGCTAGATGGCTTGACACAGTGCAGGATTCGTCACAGCGAAACGCTGACGAGTCGCGCGGCGCGCTCGTGCGCCACCGCTTCGGCGGCCCCCTTTCCGGTGTAGGGCAGGTCGGCGAACGCGACCGGCTCGGGCGTGGGCGCGGGTTGGCTGGGTAGCGGAGCAAGCAGCTGCTGCAACGAGGCCGCCAGTTGCTCCAGGGTCGGATCGTCCGGAATATCGTCGAGGAACTGCGTGCCGGTCGCGGCCGCACCGCCACCCAAAGCCCCTAGTGGCCCAGTGCGATCCAGCGCCGCCCGAATGCCGGAGATGATCCCGACCCGTGCCCCCGGCGTGAGCAGAACGGCAACCGCCAGCGCCAGGGCCGCCAAAGCAGCAGCGCCCACCGCGGCCAACGGCGCACCAACCAGCCCCGCGAGCCCAACCAGCGGCGCGGCCACCAACGCTGCCACCCCCACCGCGGCAAACGGCGCCAGCAACGTCGCGGCTCCCGCAGCCAACGCCCAACCGATCAACAGCTTCGGAATCTCGATCAGCGCGAACAGCCCCAGCGCCGCCAACGGCAACCCGATCACCGCGGCCAAGGCCCCACCGGCCACCAACACCGGAAGCGCAAGCAGCGCAAGCACGCCGACCGCCGCGAGCGGCACACCAACCAGCGCGGCCAATGCGCCACCGGCCAGCAGAACTGGAAGCGCAAGCAGCGCAAGCGCACCCACCGCCGCGAGCGGAACACCCACCAGCGCAGCAAGACCAGCCAACGCACCACCGGCCAGCAGAACGGGGAGCGCAAGCAGGGCGAGCGCGCCCACCGCGGCCAGCGACACGCCCACCAAAGCGGCCAGCGCACCGCCTACCAGCAAAGCCGGAAGCGCAAGCACGGCAAGCGCGCCCACCGCAGCCAACGGGACACCGACCAGAGCAGCGAGCCCGACGAGCGCACCTCCCACCAGCAGCACGGGGAGGGCGAGCAGAGCGAGCGCGCCGACTGCGGCCAGCGGCACACCGACCAACGCGGCGAGGCCCGCCAGCGCGCCGCCGGCCAGCAGCACCGGAAGCGCGAGCACGGCAAGCGCTCCGACTACAGCTAGCGGAACGCCGACGAGGGCTACCAGTCCGGCCAGCGCGCCACCCGCGAGCAGGACCGGAAGGGCAAGCAGGGCAATCGCACCGAGGGTCAGGGGGAGGCAGATCAGTAGTTTCACCGCGACGAAAGCGGCTGCCAGGGCGGCCAGGCCGCCGCCGATCAGGAGCACCGGGACGCCGACCAGCGCGGCCAGCGCGCCGCCCACCAGCAGGACCGGAAGGGCAAGGGCGGCGAGCGGGACGCCGACGAGGGCGGCCAGGGCGCCACCGACCAAGAGGACCGGAAGCGCAAGTAGCGCAAGGGCACCCACGGCGGCCAGGGGCACGCCGATCAGGGCGGCCAGTCCGGCCAGTGCCCCACCGATCAGGACGACCGGCAGCGCGAGCACCGCCAGTGCGCCCAGTGCGGCGAGCGGGACGCCGACCACCGCTGCCAGTGCTCCGCCGATCAGCAGGACAGGCAGGGCGAGCAGGGCGAGGGCGCCGACCGCGGCGAGGGCCAGCAGCGGCACGATCACCAGCAGCGCCAGTGGCGCACCGAGTGCGAGGGCACCCAGGACGGCCACTGCGAGTGCGGTCGCCCCGGCGACCGCGCCGGCTGCGAAAGTCGCACCCAGCGCTGCCAATCCGGCCAGCGCGAGCAGCGGTATCGCTACCAGAGCGAGGAGCGCGAGAACGGGCAGCGCGAGCACCGCGAGAACCGGAATCGCCACGGCGGCAAGCACACCGAGCGCGGCAAGGCCGAGGACCGGCAGCGCGACGACCGCCAGCACCGGCAGCGCGACCAAGGCGAGCGCACCCAGCGCGGCCAGGCCGAGCACCGGCAGCGCGAGCAGGACAAGCACGGGCAGCGCGATCGCCGCGAGCACACCGAGCGCAGCCGCACCAAGCACCGGCGCGGCCAGGAGCGCGAGCACCGGAAGGGCGAGCACTGCCAGCGCCCCGAGTCCGGCCACGGCCGCCAGCGGCGCGAGCACCGCGGCGACGAGGCCCAGGGTGGCGAAGTCGAGGAGCAGGCTGCCGAGGACCAACGTGACCGCCAGCGCGGTCGTGATCGCCACCACCGAGATGCCGATGAGCCCCGCGAGGACCGGCAGGCCGATCAAGCCGAACACCCCGAGGCCGACGCCGAGCGCGGCGACCGCCAGCCCGGCCACCAGGATCGGCGACCACACCGCAAGCAGCGCAAGCGCGATGACCGGCGACAGTGCCGTCGACACCACCACGGCGAACGGCCCGAAGATCAGGAAGGGCAGCGTGAGGACCGCGGCGAGCGCGAACCCGACGACCCCGGCCGCGGCGGTGGCGATCACCGCCGCCACGGCGAGCACCGCGGCAATCAGCCCGCCCGCCAACAGGATCGCGCCGAGACCCACGCCGCCGACGGCGAGCGTCGCGAGGGCGAGCACCGCCATCACCGCGAAGGCCGCCGCCGCGAGCGGCACCGAGACCAGCAGCAGCGGCGGGAACAGCGCAGACGCGGCGACGAATACGCCGAGCGCCAGCACACCGAAGAACACCCAGGCGCCCACCAGCCCGAGCCCGAGCGCCGCGACGAAGCCACCGAGCAGCGCGCTGACCACGGCCACTGTGCCGATGGTCGCCAGCGTGCCGAGCAGCACCCCGCCGAACAGCAGCGGCAGCGCGATCAGCGCCAGCGGCGGGTTGATCACGATCAGGGCGAGCGCGGTGAGGGCGAGCATGGCGAACGACAGCACCGAAACCACCAGCCCGCCGGCGAACACCGTCGCCACGGCGGCGAGCGCGAACGCGAGCAGGCCGAGGACGATCACGCCACCGCCGAGCCAGGTCACCACCGTGAACGCCGCGGCGACCACACCGATGCCGACCCCGGTGATGATCGAGAAAGCCAGTGCGGCAACGAGAATGATCGGAATCGCGTACGGCATCGTGACCATGAACACCAGCGTCGCGAGCAGCGTCGCCCCGGCCAGTGCGGCGATCGCCAGCAGCGCCGTCCCGGTCAACGCGAACACGGAGAACGCGATCAGCCCGAACCCGCCGAACAACACCGCGAGCCCGATCGCCGCCGGAATGGCGACGAGGCCGAGGAACAGCAGCGGAGCCAGCAGCGGCCCGAGAACCGGCACGGCGAACACCAGCGCGATGGTGGCGAGCAGGCCACCGACCACCGCCAGCGCGACGCCGACCGCGCCGAGCGCGGCGAAAACGATTCCCGCAGCGGCCAATCCGGCCCAGAACACCGCCGCGGCAACGAGCTGGATCGCGGTCGCCACCACGGCAAGCGCCAGCAGCACGGTCACCGCTGCCCCGCCCGCCACCGACAGCACCAGCAACCCGGCCAGCGCTACCACGGCCAGGATCACGCCACCCGCCAGCCCGACCGCGCCGAACGCCACCAGGGCGACGGCCGCGAGCGCGAGCAGAATCGGAACGGCGATGAGCCCGAACGGAGTCAGCAACGACAGCAGCCCGACGCCGGCAAACAGTGCGGCAGTGGCGAGTCCGGCTACACCGAGCACGCCGAAGAAGGCCACCGCTGTGGCGAAGAGACTAACCACGAGGAACGCGAGCGCGCCGGTGAACAGCAGCGGCGCCACCACCAGCCCGAGGATCGGCACGAACACGGTGGCCAGCAGCGCGGCCACGGTCAGCACCGCGAAGCCGACCACGCTCAGCACCAGCCCACCGGCCAATGCCAGTACGGCGAGGGCGATTCCGCCGACGACGGCCACCGCGACCGCGGCGATCCCACCGACCAGGATGACCGGCGCCAGCACCGCGAACGCGACGATGGCCACCGGAATCGCGATGAGCAGCACGGGGATAGCGATCACCGCGAGCACGATCAGCACCGGGACGGCCAGCACGGCGAGAATCAGCCCGCCCACGATCAGCGCACCGATCACCAACGGGGCCAACACGATCGCACCGAGCACCACCGCGCCGAGGGCCAGTACGGCGGCCACCCCGATCCCGCCCGCGAACAACAGCGGCACGATCGCGAGCACCGCGATCACCGGAACCGCGAGCAGCGGCAACGCCGCCGGATGCCGGGCGTCGGACACCAGCCCGCGCACCGCCGCACGAATCTGGGTGAATACCGCGCCGATCCCCGCGACCGGGTTCGAGGCCAGGGCGAGCAGCGGTGCGAGGAACGCGAGCACCGGTCCCGCGCCCGCCAGCTGCGGCGCGAACAACCCGATAACGGGCGCGGCGATCGCGAGCAGTCCGGGAGGTAGCTGTTGCGCCACCGGATCCTGTTGTCCCACAGCCGGAGTCAGCAGATCGCGCAGCCCCTTGACCGGATCGGGTCCGTCCTTGGGGAACCCGAAGAGCGTACGCGCCTGATCGATCAGGTCGTCGATAGCCGGCGTCGTGCCGTTCCGCCGGGTGCCGGCCAGTTCGGTGGCCTGTTCGACGAAGGCCAGCAGGTCGTTGACCGGCCCGCGCATGGGCCCGTCGGGAAAGGTCTTGTTTGCCCAAGTCGCGAGCTGATCGAGCCGCAATCCCGAGCCCGCGATTTGCGCGACGGTAGCCGCGAGATCGGCAACCGGTGCGGGAACGCGGCCTGCCACCTCGGCGGCGACCGCACCGGGGGCACCCTGACCACCTTGATCGGAGCCACCGAACCAGGGCTCCGCCGAGGGTGGCGCCCCGCCCGCACGATAGGTGTCGATCGCCGAGTTCACCTGATCGCCGAACGGCGTGTTCGCGCTCGCCGCGCTCGCCGCACCGAGCGCGTTGTTCAGCGCGTCCTGCTGGCCGGGGTCGAGCACCTGTCCCGCGACGTCGCCCGCGCCGGACAGCACGCCGTCGATATCGGCGGGCGGCGGCGGCAATTCGATGTCAGCGGATGCCTGACCGGCGCCGATCATGGCGGTCGCCATCGAGGCGAAGGTCGCCGCGGCGTACATCCCGCGCCGGGACTTCTCGACGCTCTTGCGGTGCTTGGCCGATGCTTTCGTTTCGCGCTGACGTTCCTTGGTGACTACACGCATTATGGAGCCTCTCCGTGTACCCGTCCGATAGGACGTGCTGGTCAACGACGCGCACATGGCCCTATGGTCGATAGTTCGCGGGCTCCAGCGCGTAAGGCGATATCGGGGTCGAGCCCCGCCCGGGTCAGACCGGACCGGTTTCGGCCGGGGCGCAATTCGCCCTGGACCATCCGCCACGGGCGCCGATGGTGGCGCCGATATGGGTGTGGGGCAGGCCGAGCAGATCTCGGCAGCGGATGAAGGCGTGCTCGCCGACGCCGGCGCCGGGATCACACGTGATCGTCAGTTCATTGGGAATCGACGAATCCGTGACGCAACCGGACAGGTCGGGGTCCGCAGCGGCCGGACCTGATCCGGCGAACCATCCGCCGGCCAGCACTGTGCACAACACCAGCAGCGCGGCCGGGAAGGTACGGCTCGGCCGCACTAGCCTTTGCTGAACGTTTGCTAGATGTGCCATGCGATCCATGGTTCGCGCCCGGCGGAATCTCAGTCAACATAACGGAGATCACCATTGGCCGGTCACCCAGGTCAACAGCCACTTTTTGGCTCCGGGAATGCCGTCGCGCGTCAGGGAAGCGTAAACAGTTGTGTACGCGCTTTCTTATTCGGTCTATTATCCAAGCCGCAAATTGGACAAACTGCAAAATTTTGACATAACCTCTGAAAACCGCAGGCCAGAAGCGATTTCGAGCCGAGCTAGCCCCATGCGGTCACGCGATAATTGGCGAGCACTTCGGCAGCCGCTCGTTCCCCGGAACGGATCGCCCCCTCGATATAGCCCGTCCATTCCGTGGCGGTTTCGCTCCCCGCCCAATGAATCGCGCCGATCGGCTGCCGCAGCGCCGAACCGATGCTGGTCAGCACACCCGGCGGGAAGAACGCACCATAACCGCCACGGGTGTGGGGATCGTCGGCCCAGACCTTCTCGCGGAAGTCGATCGGATCGCGCGCCGAGTACCCGAAGGCCCGGACGAGCGAGCCGATGATCATGGCCCGGCGTTCGCCGGCCGACAGCGCGGCCAGCCGATGGGCCGCACGGCCGGGGACGAGAGCGCCGAGACAGCCCGGTCCGCCGGGGCGGGTGGCGTCGAAGGTGACCGGAACCGGGTCGTGCAGGTTCAATGCCTGCCCGGTCAGCCGGTCGTCGCGCCAGAAGGGCCGCTCGTAGACGGCGAACGCCTTCAACACCGATCCCATCGGCATCCGCTGGGTCAGGTGATCGCGGGCGGCGGGCAACGCTGGGTCGTAGGTGATCCGGCCGGCCAGCGCGGGCGGTAGCGCGACGATCACCTGTGCGGCGCGCACCTCGCCGAATTCACCACGCACCGAAAGCCCCTCCGCCACTTGCCGAATCGCCGCGACCGCGGCGTTCAAGCGCAGCGTGTCACCCAGTTCGGCGGCAATGGAGCGGGCCGGGCCGTCGGCGCCGTCGACGAACAACCGGGTAACCGTCTCGGCCGTCGCCCCCGCCTCGACACCGCCCGCGGCCCGAATGGTGGTGAGCAGCGCCAGCATCGAGACGCTGCCGACGTCGACGCACAACTCCTCGCCGATCATCACCTCGGCGAGATGCCGGGCGCGGCGCTCGGGCAGGTTACGGCGCAGCCAGGTCGCCGCGGTCATCGCATCGAGCCGATCGGCGCCGGGGGTGGCCCACGGCCGGGCAAGGTCGATGCGCGCGGCCAGCCGCTCGATCCGCCACATGGCTTGCGCGAGAACGACCAGCACGAGCGGCGGCAGCGGCGGGCGAGCACCGGCGAACGGTCGCCGGACCGCGCCCTCCACCAGCAAGTTCACCCCATCCGCGGGTGCCGTGTAGGTATCGGCGCCGTACTCCCGCGCCAGCGCGGCAAACCTCGTGTGACCGCCGGAGATCCACTGCGCGCCGAGGTCGATGGCCCAGCCGTCGCCGATCCGATCGGTCAGCGCCCGCCCGCCGACCCGCGCGGCAGCCTCGAGCACGACGACCTCGCGTCCGGCCGCCCGCAATGCCCGCGCCGCGGACAGTCCCGCATATCCGGCACCGACGACAACCACGTCCGCGTGGTCCATGCCGGCCTCCCGTCACTACACCGTTGGACACCACTGTTGATCACCGTCCGCCGATGCGCAACCGCTCGACGTGTCCGAATTGCCGGACTGGGAGCCGGTACGAGCGGGTCGATGCCGACCGGCCGGCCGCTTGGGTCCAGAAACCCGCGCGCCGCAAAGGCATCGAGCAGACCGAAATCGAACGCGTAAAGCTTTTCGCCGCAGTCGATTCCGTGTCATGCAGACGGAAAGGCCTACTGAGCTCAGCCGGCGCGACGGGACCGATGTTCGGCCACGTGCACCCGGTTCGAGCAGCGCGACGAGCAGAACCGGCGCCTGCCGTTGCGGGAGGTATCGATGAACACGTCGTCGCACCCGGCCCGGGCACAGCGACCGATGCGATTCGGGTCTTCACAGAACAGCGTGGCCAGACCGACCGCCGTGTACGCCTTGACCCGTTCGTCCACCGGCGCGGTCTCCTGCGCGAAGTGCAGGTGCGGCAGCCGGTCGTCGTGCGTCGAAATATAGGGCTGACTGGTCGTTTTAGCGAGTAGCGCATTGAGCCGCCGCACGGTCGGATCGTCGAACACCGCACTGAGCTCGACGATCCATCGACGCAGCTCCGCGGCCTGTGCTGGATCGAGTACACCGATCGGTTTGTAATCCGAGGCAGTGAGCAACTCGCGCAGATCCTCGTCCGGACCCGCGTTCACCAGCCGGGCGGCGAGTTCGGCGGCCGCGCCACCGTAAGGGTTGAAATGCACTAGCTCATTACATCAGGCTGGGGCAATGGACCTGACCTGCCCCTCCTGTTCCTGGCCGTCGCCGACGGTCGTGTCCGCGCACGGCAACGTCCGCTACCTGCGCTGCCTCTGTGGTCAGTGGCTGATCGCCGAGCATGGTCTCGTTGTGGCAACGACCGGAAACAGCTCGTTCGGTATGCGCGATACACCACACAGAGGGGATGAGCCCGAAAGGCCGTGCGGGGCCCGATATTCGGGCTAGCCTCGATGGGCAGTCTCATGTGGAGGGTATTTCGACATGACCACGGCTACCGTCATCCGGCCGTTGGCACCGAGCGAGGAGATCTTCGCCGGTAGTGAGGTTCTCGTCGGCTACTCGATGCGACTGTACGGTCGGTTGAATCTGTCCGCGCTGTCCGCCGCGTTCGACGCGGTGGTGCGCGCGCATCCGGCGCTCGGCGCGCATCTGGAGCCCGACGCGCACGGCCACCTTCTGGTCGAGTCAACCGGCAGCACACCCGGGATCACCGTGGTCGACGGCGATCCCGAACAGCTGCTCAGCGGTGCGCGGCTCGACCAGCGCACGGCGCTCGCCGGGTTGTGCGTGGTCCGCGACGGCGACCGCGCCGGGGTGACGCTGGTGATCCATCACAGCGTCGCGGACGCGTGCCACGCGCTGGCAGTGCTGACCGAGCTGTGGGCCTGCTACACCGATATCTGCCGCGGCCACGCGCCCGCGCCGCGCGCGAGCCGGTTTCCGGACACGGTGGAGGACCTGCTACACGCCCGGGGCGTCGAAAAGATGTCCGACGCAACCGCCGTCACTCGCCCCCTGGCCCTCGCCGAATCGCTCGGCACGATCCCACCCGTCGAGGACAACACGCCCTATCTACTACCACTGACGGCTCGCTGCCGTCTGACCAAGCGGGAGACCGCGGCCCTCGCCGACCTCGCACACCGCGAGGGCACCACGATCAACGGACTGGCCTCGGCCGCGATCCTGCTCACCGAGGCCGAACTGCGCGAACTACCGTTGACCGAGCTCAGCTACACCTACTCCGTCGACCTGCGCAACCGGGTGACCCCGGCCATCAGTCACACCGAGGGCACGAATGTGCTCGGCTTCGCCGATTTCGTGCCCACCCGGCAGGAGGGCACGACGCTGATCGGCCTGGCTCGCGGGATCAGCGACGGGCTGCGCCGCGGACTGGCGAGCGGCGTCGTGCAGCAGACGCCGCTGCACATTCCCGACATCGCGTCCGGTCCGCCGCCACGGGCGCCCGGCATCGTGCTGGCCACCAACTGGGGGCGGATCGATCGGCCGCCCCTGCCGGAAGGGTTACGGATCACCGACTTCCGCACGGTGATGATCGCGAAGCCGGACCGGGCCGGGCATCGGTTGCAGCAGCCGAGCGGCACCATCATCATCAGCACGTTCGATGATCAGCTCAGTATCGAGATCCATCATCCGGTGGAGACCACGGTGCAGCAGCGGCGCCGGGTGCGGCTGCTCGCGAGGCATCTGGACGCCGTGCGAGAGGCCGGCGTCGCGTAACGGCCCGGCGCGGGGAAACCATGCTGAGACGCGGCTCAATTCCGGTTCCGGATCCGCGCGGCAGGCGTGTTGGTCAGGACGAACCGGCGGTGGCGCCGGATACCAGCGTCGACATCACCCAGGCGAAGGCCTGGCCGAGGACGGTCATCCAGTCGCCTACGTTGAACGAACCCATCGCGAATTTCCTTCTGTTCGTGAATCTTTCAGCGAACGCCGGCATCGGGACGGACCTCGTCCCCTGCGGCGGTGAGATCGCAGGAGTGATCGTTGCTGAGGTTGCCGCCGGTGGAGATGATGACGGCGAACACCTTCTTGCAGTTCTGTTCGCCGAGACCGGCGGTGTTCTGCGCGATGGTCGAACCGCGCAGGATCAGGTGGCCCATACCGGGATCGACGACATCGGTGAACTGGTACGGCAGGGTGTCGAGATAGGCGGGGGCGATATTGATGCCGCCGCCGCCCTCGTCCGCGCTGTTGCCCGTGACGACAGTGTCGATGAGCACCACCTCGCCGACCCCGCGGATGTCAAGTCCGCCACCGCGCCCGGCGAATCCACCGAATCGATACCACTTGGTGTGCGGGTTGACCACGTGATTGCCGGTGATCTCGGTGCGGGTGAAGGTGCAGGTATTGTCGCAGCGGACTCCCCCGGCTTCGCCCGCGGCATTGGCGGTGATGACGCTGTCGGTGGCCCTCAGGTCGGCGACCGGGATGTTGAAGATGCCGCCGCCGTAGTCGGCGGCGTTCCCGGCGACCGTCACGTGATCCAGAATCAGCTTGCCGGAGTTGGCGATTCCGCCGCCGCCGGTCTCGAACAGCGGAATCTCGTGCTCGGCCGCATTGCCGCCGGTGATGGTCAGGCCCGAGATCGAGACGTGCGCCGTGGTCAGCATGGCACGATCGCGGCGCCCGGCGTCGATGACGGTGCGATCCTGACCCGCGCCTTCAATGGTGGTGTCGGCGTTGACGTCGAGATCGCCGGTGGCCGGATCGATCAAGGGGCCGTTGGTGTTCCAGAAATTCGGCGGGATGGTCAGCTCGTAACGGCCCTCGGGAACTCGAATGGTGCTGCCCGGACGGACATTCGCGGCCTGCACCGCCGCCCGCAGCGTGCAGTCGCCCGCCCGGGTCCGGCATTGCCCGTCGAACGGATTCGCCGCCGCGCCGTCGGCCGTGGTGGTCACGGTGAACACCTCGGGCGACGTTCCCGCCGAGCCGGTGTCGGCCGCGGCGCGGATCGGCGCTCCGCACAGCGCACCGAGGAGTACGACACCGATCATCGGCATGGGCGAAATCTTCATCTGACCAACCACTCTCGGCACGACTGCTCCGGGTCGAGACGGCACCGGTCCGGCGCACTGTCTCAGTCGTTTCGGTTCTAACAGAACCGAAGCCGTGTCGTGGCGGGTCGGACAGTTCCTTCGCGATTGCACAATCACGCTGGGCGTGTCGACAGGGACGCGGCTCGATGCCGGATCAGCGCAGCAGGGACCGCGCCGTCGGAGCCAAGCGGAGTCGCTCGATCGGACCGGATATCCGCTTCGCCAACTCGTGTCGTACCTCGGTGCCCCAAACCTGCGAGGCGTCCAACTGATCGAAATGCTCGGCGCGCCGGGCTGCGTTGTCGAACAGTGCGAACCAGACAAACACCGAGGCCCGGCGAACCGGTAGTGCCGCAAAGGTATTCGGTGTGGGGTCGGTGACATAGCAAGCGATGGGCGGCGCACCGGTCGCCGCCAGAACCGGGCGAACGCGGTTGTCGAAGAATTCGATGAACTCCTCCCTCGGTGAATCCAGGTAGTAGATCGTTGCCAATGCACGCGATTCCGGGAGGTCGGTCGCGCGCACGCCGGGACGCGCATCAGGCAGCACGAACCCGGAAGCGGCCGAGGCGGGCTGGAGCAGCAGTGCATTGTCGGTGTCGACCATGGTCGCTCGCGCCGCCGGGGCATGCGCCCGCCACGCCGCTCCGTCCACATAGAAGGCGGTCAATGCGGCCCCGCGGGCATCCATATCGGGGAAGGCCCGGACCCAGACGAAACGATCCGGGTCATCCTCGTCGCGGAACTGCGCCACGATGCGCATGCCGACGGCTTCCTGCGTCTCGATCAACTCTCGCTCGAACAACTCGATCAGCACATCACGGGTCCCTGGACGCAGCGTGTACTGCCTGAGTTCGACTACCGGCCAAACATTTTCAGTCATCCGGTTACCGTGCCACCCGGCACCGACAACTTCACGGCAGCGGGTACGGCGGGGTGCTCTCGCCTATGGTCCGGTAGCGATTCCACCGGTCGTGATCGCAGACGACGGCGGGCCTTGCGGCTGCGGCGGTGGGCACCACGCAGGGGTTCGCTGATCGTCGCCGAGGATGTCGGTGCGGGCGGCACTGGCCTCGACTCGGCCGACTCAGCGGTCAGTACACTGAACCACCCGGCAGCACAACGACTTCCGCCGCCATGTCCACCGCCAGCTCGGTCCAGTTGCGCGCGATGAACGCCCGGAACGATCCCGCCTCGTGCCCGGTTACGTCCGCCACGACGGACGTGACGCGGTCTTCCGCGCCGCGCCGGATATCGTCGTCGAGTCCCGCGAGGAACGCCGCGTAGTCGGCGGGCACGCCGGATTCGCGGATCAGCTCGGTGAATTCGGCGACCCCGATCGACTCGTGCCGCACCACCCGTCCGGTCTCCTCGGCGATGATGACCGCGGCCTGCGCGTAGCTCAACGCCTCCGGTCCGGTGATCACGTGCTCGGTGTTGTGCGGCACCGGATCCAGCAGCGCACGCACCGCGACGGCGGCGATGTCCTCCGCGTCGACGAAGGCCACCCGGCCGTCACCGGTCGCGGTCACGATCTCCCCCGTGGCGCGGATCCCCGCCGCCACCGGATGCCCGCCGACGAAGTTCTGCATGAACCAGGACGGGCGCAGCACCGCCCACTCCGGCACCGCCTCGCGCACCGCCCCGTACAGCTGTCCCAGCCCCGGCTCCTCGCCGGCGACCGCCGAGGAGCCGAGCAGTACCACGCGCCGCACGCCGGCCCGAACCGCCTGAGCCAGAAAGGGTTCCACAATCGGCGCCGGATCGGTCGAGCCGATCGGCGGAACCAGGTAGATGGCCTGTACTCCGTCCAGCGCGGGCCCGTACGTCTCGGGATCGTGCCAGTCGAATCGAATATGATTGTCGCCCTGCGGGTTCCGGCTGGCGATCCGCACTTCGGCGCCCTCGGCGACCAGTCCGGCGGCAACCCTGCTACCGGTGGTCCCGGTGCCACCGGTGACCAGGATGGTCGGCTCACTCGGCGATTCACCCTCCGTGGCACCGAAGGACGCGAGTTCGCCTGCGCCACCGAGTGCTTCGGCGGCGGCGAGCGGATTCCAGTAGTCGCGGTAGTGCACGATCTCGCCCGCGCGCACGGTGATCACCGCGATATAGCGCATCCGATACGGCCGCCCGGTCCGCACGGCGACGCCGTCCGCGGCGAACTCGGCGATGACGATCTCGGGGTCGCCCGTGACGTGCACGATCGGCGCATCGATCGCCCGGATGTCGAGCTGCTCGGGATAGTCGCGCAAGTATTCCGCGATCGCCGCGCGCCCGATCACCTCCGCCGGGTATCCGGCCGGCGCGAACGGGAATTCTATGCTGCCCCGTTCCGCCCAGAGTCCCGCGAATCCGGCCATGTCCTTGGCCAGGAGCAGCCGTAACGCCTCCGCGACGACCTCGGCCGGGGTGCGTGCCGATTGCGGCATGAGCCCTCCCATTCATTTGGACGATACGGTACCGTCCCGTCCTAATATAGTCGGGACGGTACCGTATCGTCCATTCCGTATACTGCGACTATGTCCGAGAAGCCCCGACGCGCCCCCACCGGTGCCGCCGTCCTGCAGCCGCAGATCACCGCCGCCGTCACCGCGGCGGTGATGGAGGAACTCGCGACGAACGGCTACGCCAGGGTGTCGATGGAGGCGGTGGCCAAACGTGCGGGGGTGGGCAAGAGCGCCCTCTACCGGCGCTGGCCGTCCAAGCAGGACATGGTGGTCGCGGTACTCGGCGAATTCAGCGTGGAGCTGGCCGAATTCGCCGACACCGGCGCCCTGCGCACCGACCTCATGGCCGCCCTGGAACTGCTGCACACCTGGCTCACCCATCCGAGAATGGCGGCGATCCTGCCCGA
The DNA here is from genome assembly GCF_042871115.1 of Nocardia sp. NPDC006044. Lineage (NCBI taxonomy): Bacteria > Bacillati > Actinomycetota > Actinomycetes > Mycobacteriales > Nocardiaceae > Nocardia > Nocardia sp. NPDC006044. The sequence continues at coordinate 114,685 of NZ_JBIAID010000001.1, read as the reverse complement.
CCTCACCGCCGAGGCAGGCCGCAACCCCGTTCTGGCGCAGGCGGTTCGGACCACAATCGGGCAACCGCGGCGGGCACTGGGGATGCGGCTGCTGCAGCGCGCCGTCGAGCGCGGCGAGCTGCCCGCCGACACCGACGTCGAAATGGCGCTGGATCTGCTTGCGGGACCGCTGTTCTGGCGTCTGAGCGTCCGCCATGCCGAGGCCGAGCCCGACTATCTCGACCGGCTGGCCGATCACCTACTCCGCGCGCTCGGCGCCCGCTGAGGATTGCCGCTGCCGCAACCGCGACTCGCGCATGCTCTGCGCGGCCTTGTTGCGGTACATGGCGGTATCGGCCGCGTGCATGAGCTGATCCGGTGCCGTGGGCACATCGTCGAGGAAGACGGTGCCGATGCTGGCGGCGACGGTCACCAGATGGCCCTCCACCTCCATCGCCTCGACCAGCGCCTGCGACAGCCAGCCGGAAACTTCGGCCAATTTCTCTGCCCCCGTGCACTTTTCGATCAAGACGATGAATTCGTCGCCGCCCAATCGCGCGACCAGGCCGTCGACCGGTCCGACGGCCGCGCGTAGTCGCTCGCCGACCACGCGAAGCACCTTGTCCCCCACCGTGTGCCCCCACACGTCATTGATCTCCTTGAACCCGTCGAGATCGAGGTAACACACGCCGATCGGCGGGCTGGCGTTCGCCAGGCGATCGAAAAAGAGTGTGCGGTTGGGCAATCCGGTGAGGCTGTCGTGGTTGGCGTCGTGCCAGAGCCGGTCGGCCAGCTGTTTGCGCTCGGTGATGTCGACCGCCACCCCGATCAGGAACCGCACCTGCCCGGCGCTGTCCCGCACCGCCGACATGGACAGGTCGATCGTGGTGACGGTGCCGTCCGGACGCAGATGATCGGTCTCCAGCCGGAACCGGTCGGAGGCCCCGGTCAGCAGCCGTTGCAACTCGGCGAAGGCGTACCCGATGTTCGCCGGGCCGAGCAGTGCGTCCACGGTCTGGCCGGGCATGACTTCCACTGACAGACCGAGCATTTCGGCCATGGCAAGGTTCGCGTCGAGGACCCGCCCGGTGACATCGATGGTGCCGATGCCGACCGAGGCGCCCGCGAAGACGGCGGCGAACCTGGCCTCGGACAGCTGCCGCTTGGCCTCGGCGTCGTGTGCCGCGGCCAGCGTCGCCACCAGCGTGGCTTCCTGCTCGGCCAACGCCGCCGACCGCAGCGCCGCGGTGAACCCGGCCGCGAACTCGGCGGCGGCGATCACCGCGCGATCCCGGATCCGCTCGTAGTCCGGGCCCGCGCGGTCGGGGCAGACATCGGCCACCAGGTCGTGACAGATCACCACCACCGACCGGCTGACCGCCACCGCGTCCCGATAGTTCGCCGCGACCAGCACCGACGCGGCCTCGCGGGCGACGCTGAGCTCGGCGGTGCCGAGCACCACCGCCTCGAGTGCCGCGCCGAGCCCGGCGAGCATCGACTCGATCTGGGTCCGCGTGAGGGTGGGGGCCACCGCGCCGTCGAGCGCCTCGGCCCACCGCATCGCTAGCTCGTGCGACCCCACTCAGGGACCCCCTGCTGGTTCGTGTTCGCGCTTCAGACCTTTCGACCGACGCCGGCCAGACCGAGCGAACGGCCCGGCGCCTCGTGCAGATCCCGCTCGGACTCCGGGCGCCAGACCGGCAGCTCGACCACGCCGGGCTCGATCAGGTCCCATCCATCGAACATAGCGACGATGCCGTCCCGATTGCGAAAATGGATACCAACTCGACTCTTGTCGGTCGCGTGCGCACCGAGCTTGCCCGCGTCCTCGGGCCGCATCTCCGAGGTCAGGTGCGAGATGGCGACGTAGCTGCCCGGTTCGACCGCGGCTCGCAGGTCGGCCACCTTCTTGACCGGCTCGTCGTCGTCGGAGAGCAGGTGCAGCACGGCGATCAGCAAGAGACCGACCGGTTGGTCGAAATCGATCAAGCCGGTCTCACCCGCCCGATCGAGCAATTCGGCGGGCTTGCGCAGATCCGCCTCGATCGCGGCGGCCCGGCTGTTGCCTCGCAGAATGGCGCGCGAATGCGCGACCGCCACCGGATCGATGTCCGCGTAGAGCACCCGGATGTCGGGGTCGATGGTGTGCAGAATTTCATGCACATTTCCCGCTGTCGGGATCCCCGACCCGATATCGAGGAATTGGCGAATTCCGGAATCGGCCAGGAAACGCACCGCCCGACGCAGGAATGCGCGGTTGCTCAGCGCCAACCTGGGCAGATCCGGCACCAGCTGCTTGGCCATTTCCGCGGCGTTGCGGTCGATGTCGAAGTTATGCGAGCCGCCGAGCAGCGCGTCGTACATCCGTGCCGGGCTCGCCTGTTGCATATCCACGCCTTCGGGCGCCCACGCCGGCCTATCCATCGAAACCCCTTTTGTCGCTCACGCATCGTGTGCTCGATCACCCGAATGGTGGTCTGCGCATAGTAGTCGGCTTTGGTGAGCAGCGGGAAGCTCGCGCCCGACCGTGGTTGGCCCACACCCGGTTTCAGGCGCGCTCGGCGGAGATCCTGGCCAGCGTCTGCACCGGATCGGTCAGCACATCGGTGAACGCGAGCTCCGCCGCGCCCACCAAGGTGGCATCCCCACCCAGGGCCGAGGTGCGCAGCCGCACCCGTTCGCGGACCGCGAGCAGCGCGTCGACCGCCACCCGGCTGCGCACCTGGGCGGCCGAGGCGAGATAGATCTCGCGCAGCACGCCGCCGAAGACGACCATCGACGGGTTGAAGATATTGACCAGGTTGGCGACGCCGTAGCCGAGCCAGTCCCCCACCTGATGCAGCGCGTCCCTGGCGGTCGAATCACCGCGGGCGGCCGCCTCCACGATCGCCTCGACCGCGGCCCGGCCCGCCGGGTCGTCGCGTCCGGCCGCGGCGATCAGGCCGAGCTCGCCGGCCTCGACCTCGAGACAGCCGTGCGAGCCGCACGCGCAGGGGCGGCCGTTCCGGTTGACGATCATGTGGCCGACCTCGCCCGCATACCCGCCCTCGCCGCCGAGCAGCCGGCCACCCATGATGATGCCCGCGCCGATGCCGACGTCGCCGTGCAGGTAGATCAGGTCGGACAGGCCTGCGCCGACGCCGCGTTCGCGCTCGGCGAGCGCGCCGAGGTTGGCGTTGTTACCGACCACGACGCGCAGGCCGAGGTCGAGTTCGCGGGTCAGCCCGGCACCGAACGGCACATCGACCCAGCCGATGTTCGGGCCGTAGCGGACAACGCCGTCCTCCTCGCGCACCATCCCGCAGAACGCCACGCCCACGCCGACGCACAGGGCGTCGCGCGCGGCCTTGCCGATCATCTCGCGGGCCATCCCGGCCAGCGTGGCGATCACATCGTCCGGGTCGAAAGTGCCACGCGGCCTGGCGGTCTCGACCTGATCGAGCACCGATCCGCCCAAACCGACGCGGGCCGCGGCGAGCCGGTCCGCGCCGACGTCCAGCGCGATGACGTAGACCCGCTCCGATTCCGGCCGCACCACCAGCGAGGGCCGGCCCGCCTTGCCGGTCTGGCCCGGAAGTTCTTCGCGGATCAGACCGGCCGCGGCGAGGTCGGCGGTCAAGGCCAGAATGGTGCTGCGGTTCAGCCCCATTCGCTCCGCGAGCGTGGCCCGCGAGACCGGTCCGTCGCGATGGACGTGCCGGAGCAACACAGCCAGGTTGCTCTTTCGGATCTCCTCAGGAGCCGGCGCTGCCCTCACTCGCCTCCCCGCGCCTTCTGCCGGTCGTGAGTGCCTCGAGAGTTCACGACCGGACCGGCGGTCAACGAGCACCTCGGTCTTGGGCGTACCCGACGAGTTACCCATGTACCTGCGAAATCAGTCGTCACGATGGCCTCCTCCGCATAGACCGATTTCTGAGCGATCAACTGCCTCGTACTGTGCGCTTGCGCGACAGGGCATCTACGCCGGCCGCCAAGAGCAGCACGAATCCTGTCACAACGAACTTCGTGCCCGCGCTGTAGCCCATCAGGCCCATTCCGTTGTCGATCACCGCGACCACCGCCGCGCCGAGGACCGCGTCCAGCATGCGGCCGCGCCCGCCGAACAAGCTGGTGCCGCCGATGACCGCCGCGCCGACCGCGAGCAGCAGCACGCTGCTGCCGCCGGTATTGGGGTCGACGGAATTGGCCCGGGAGGCCGCGACCAGACCGCCGACCGCGGCCATCGTCGAACACAGCACGAAGGCAAGGATTTTCACCCGATCCACGGTGATGCCCGCCCGCCTGGCGGCCTCGGCGTTGCCGCCGACCGCGTAGATGTGCCTGCCGAACGACGTGCGGTTGAGCACGAAGGTCCACAGCAGCAACAGCACCGCGATCAGCGGCACCACGATCGGCATGCCCTTGAGCGAGTGCAGTTCCGGGTTGCGGCTGCGTTCACCGTTGAGCACCAGCACCGCGATGCCCAGCACCACCGCGACCGCGACGATCCGCGCCACGATCACCGGCGCGGTCTCGCCGGTGAGCCCGAGTTTGTTGCGGGCCCGCAGTTTCCGGTATTGCAGGAACGCGAAGCCGGCGATGAGCACGAGATACATCAGCCAGCCGAGCAGCGGCGGGACGTTCTTGTTCGCGATGGCGAGGATGGTGTCGTCGCGGATGGAGATGTTGCGGCCGTTGTCCATGATCTTCAGCGCGACCCCTTGCAGCGCAAGGAAAGCCGCGAGCGTCACCACGAACGACGGGATGCCGATCTTCACCACGATGGCGCCGATGGTCAGCCCGATCACCACACCGGTGAGCAGCGACGCCAGCACCGCCACATACCAGGGCCAGCCGCGGTCGGTGAGCAGGACCGCGAGCACCGCCGCGCAGACGCCGCTGGTGAATCCCGCGGACAGGTCGATCTCGCCGAGCAGCAGCACGAAGATCAGGCCCATCGCGATCACCGCGATCGCCGCGCCCTGGGTGAACAGGTTGGCGAAATTGGCCTCGGACATGAAAACCGGGCGCGCGGCCCAGAACACGCAGGACAGGATGATCAGGGCGAGCACGGACGGCAGTGCGCCCATATCACCGCTGCGCACCCGGCCGACGTAGGTGTTCACCAACTCCGAAACCGGTGCGGTAGTGGGCTTCTCGTCGATAACGGCGCTCATGCCTGTGCCTCACTGGCGCTCGGGCCCGGCATAACCGCCGACGCGGCCGTGTCTGTTGTGCGCTCGCTCATCCCTTGACTCCATTCGCGTCCAGACCCAGTGCGCCGCTGCGGCCTGCCGTAATCAATTCGACCACCTGACCGTGGGTCACATCGGAGGTCCGGACCTGGGCGGCCATCCGCCCCAGGTACAGCGCCGCGATCCGATCCGAGACCGCGAAGACGTCGTTCATGTTGTGCGAGATCAGCACCACCGCGAGACCTCGATCGGCCAGGCGGCGCACCAGTTCGAGCACCTGCTGGGTCTGCTGCACGCCGAGCGCGGCGGTCGGCTCGTCGAGGATCACCACCTTGCTGTTCCACAGCACGGCCTTGGCGATCGCGACCGTCTGCCGCTGGCCGCCGGACAGGCTCGACACCTGCTGGCGGACGCTCTTGACGGTGCGAACGGACAAGCTGGCCAACGTCTTTCCGGCGAGTTCCTCCATCGCGTACTCGTCGAGCACGATGCCGTTCTTGCGTTCGCGGCCGAGGAACATGTTCTGCACGATGTCGAGGTTGTCGCAGAGCGCGAGGTCCTGATACACGATCTCGATGCCGAGCGCGGCCGCGTCGCGCGGGCTGTGCACCTGAACGGGCTTGCCCTCGAACAGGAATTCGCCCGCGTCGATCGGATGGGTGCCGCCGATGCATTTGACCAGCGTGGACTTTCCGGCGCCGTTGTCGCCGACCAACGCGGTCACCTCGCCCGAGTAGGCACTGAAGGCGACGTCGTGCAGGACGTGAACCGCCCCGAAACTCTTTTCCAGGCCGCGTAATTCGACTACGGGCGCTTCACTCATGGTGCTGCTCCTGAGAAGGGAGCCCCCTCCGCCGTCCCCTCATCGAAACGGCGGAAGGGGCTGGTGCGATCAGATGCCGTTGTCCGCGCAGAGTTTCGCGATTTCGCCGGTGCACAGCTCGGCCTTGGTCACGTAGCCGTCCGCGACAACGTCTTTCACCTGCTGCGCGTAGATCGGCTTGGGTTCCAGCAGCACCGACGGCACGTCGGCCTTGGCCTCGGGATCCTTCACCGTGCCGTTCGCCTTGCCCGGCTGTCCCTTGGTCAGGCCGATGGCCAGTTCGGCCGCCGCCTCGGCTTCCTTCTTGATCGCCTTGTAGACGGTCAGGCACTGGTCGCCCTTGAGCACGTTCTGCAAGCCCTGCACCGTGGCGTCCTGGCCGCTCACCGGCACCTGGCCGTTGAGCTTCTGCTTCTTCAGCACCGCGATCGCGGCGTTGGCCAGGCCGTCGTTGGCGGCGACCACGCCGCCGATGTTCGGGGTGCCGGTGAGCATCTGCTCGAAGATGGTGCCCGCCTGGGTGTTATCCCATTCCGGCACCGCTTGGTCCGGGCCCTTGACGAACTGGCCCGCGTCGAACTTCGGCTTCAGCACGCCGTCGTAGCCGGTCTTCAGCAGTGTGGCGTTGTTGTCGGTCGGACCGCCGTTCAGGTAGGCGACGACCGGCTTGTTCGCGTTCTTGTCGGTCAGGCACTTCGCCACGCCCTCGCCGAGCAGGCTGCCGACCTTCACGTTGTCGAAGGACACGTAGAACTGGGCGCCGCCGCCGAGGGTGAGCCGGTCGTAGTCGATGACCGTGACGCCCTGCGACTTGGCCTTCTGGATCACGGCCTTGCCGGTGCCGCTGTCCAGGTTCGTCATCAGCAGCACCGAGGCACCGTTGGTCATCATCTGGTCGGCGATGGTCTGGAAGGCGGTCTTGTCGCCCTGCGCGTTCTGGATGTCGGCCTTGACGCCGGCCGCGTCGAACGCCTGCTGCAGGTACTTGCGGTCCGCGGTTTCCCAGCGGGCCGAGGTCTTGCTGTCCGGCAGGATCACCCCGATCTTGGCGCCGCCGCCTCCCGAGCTCTTCGAGTCGTCACCACAAGCAGTCAAAGTCAAGGAGGTCAGCACGGCGACCGAAACGGCCGCGACGCCGAGAATGCCCTTACGCATGAGGGGGCCTTTCGTGGAACCACCGCCCCGGGCGGGCCCGGGCGGTCGAGGTCGAGCGAATGTTGTTCGCTGCAACATATTCGACTGTGACCCACAGCACAACCTGTTCAAGCGACCAATTTGTTGTTCGAGATAACAATCAGGACACGTGAGCATGTGCTCACGGTCGGGGTCGATGTCGCTCGGACGCCGGCGGAGCGTAGTGCTGCGCCGATCGCCCTAGCAGTCTGCGGCGAGGGCCGCGGCCATCGCGCGAGCTTCGGCGAGCCAGGCGGCGCGTTGCCGGTCGGTCGAGTCGGTCACCGTGCGGAATACTCTGCGGCGCACGTCTTCTATGCCGATATAGGGCAGCACGCAGGCGGCCCAGATCTGCTGTAGCGGATCACCGAAGACGTCCCGCTCACGGTCCTCGGTGGTGTCGGAGGTGTTCAGGACCAGGGCACGCTTTGCCCGCAGCAGGCCGGTCGGCGCACCGGACGCCTCGGTCAGCTTGTAGGCGACGGCCGAGGTGAGTACCCGCTGTACCCAACCGGTCAGGATGGCCGGCGGCATGCCCCACCAGTTCGGATGGACGAAGATCAGCGCGTCGAGTTCGGCGAGTTCGTTCTGGTAACCGCGAACCTGCACACTGTCCGTCTGTGTGCCGCCGACGGTTTCGGTCTCGGCCGCGGCCAGCGACGGATCGAAACCTTCCGCGTAGAGATCGTGCGGCACGACCTCGACCGCCTGCCCGCGCAACTCATCGACCACCGCGTCGAAGAGGGCTCTGTTGAAACTGTCGGGCCGAGGGTGGGCCAGATACACCGCGATACGCATGCGGATCACTGTGCCGGACCCACACGGGCGCTTCGGGTTCGGCTTGCCGCCCGAGGTCAGCCGACGTGCGGCAGTACCTCTGCGGTGATGCGTTCCATCTGGGCTTTCGAGTCGAAAAGCGGGTTGATCAGGATCATTTCGGCGCCGGCCGCGGCGACCTCGCGCAGTCCTTCGACGCAGGTCTGCGGCGATCCGCAGACGGCTACCGGCAGCAGCTTCTTGCCGTAGTCGCCGTACTGGGCGATCAGTGCCTCGGACATTCGTTGCTCTGCGCGGTCCACGTCGTCGTCCACGGCGATGTAGACGCGTTTGGCAATGCGGAAATCCTTTGTATCCCGGCCTGTTTCGGCGAGCGCCGCCCGCACGATCGGGACCTGCTCGGCGAACTGAGCCGTGGTCGAGGATCCGGCGCCGAAGAACCCGTCCCCGTGCCGGACCGCTCGCCGCAGCGCCGCGGGCTTGCTGCCGCCGAACCACAAGGGCGGGTACGGTTTCTGGAACGGCTTGGGCTCCATCGCGGCCTCGGCCAGCTGCCAGAACTCGCCGTCGAGATCGACCGCCGACTCGGTCCACAGCGCCTTCATCACCTGTAGCCCCTCGTTGAAGCGGCGCACCAGGTTGTCTTCGGGATCGACATCGAAGGCCGAGAACATCCGGCCCCGCCCGCCGATCCCGACGCCGACCTCGAGCCGCCCCCGGCTCAACTGATCCACCGTCGCGATCCGCTTCGCCAGATGCACCGGATTGTGCAGCGGCGTCACGAACACCGCGCACCCCAGCCGCATCCGCTCATTGCAGGCCGCCGCGAACGCCAACGTCTCCAGCGGACTCGAACTAGGCGCCGCCCCCAGCACCTGCTCGGTCATCCACGCACTCTCGAACCCGAGCTCCTCGGCCCGATCCAGATACTCCCGCAACTCCTCCGGCCGAAATTCCCCATCGGCAACATGCTGCGGAATCGAGATCGCGTATCGCATGCTCCCGACCCTAGCCCGACCGGATCGGTCAGCTCTCGAGGTTGAGGGCTACGACGGGGATTACCCGGTCGGTCTTTTGCTCGTATTCGGCGAAGCCGGGCATGACCTCGACCATGGCGGCGTAGAGGCGGTCGCGCTCCGGGCCTTCGGTGATCGGGGTGGCGGTGGCCCTATGGGTTTCGGTGCCGATTTCGACGGAGACCTGCGGGTTGGCGCGCAGGTTGTGGTACCAGTCGGGGCTGGTGGGGGCGCCGGCCTTGGAGGCGATGATGATGACGCGGCCCTGATCACGGATGAAGGCGACCGGGCTGGTCCGCGGGAGGCCGGATTTGGCCCCGGTGGTGGTGAGCAGGAGCAGATCGTGCCCCTCGAAGGGGCCGCCCACCTTGCCTGCGTTGTTTCGGAATTCCTCGATGATGCTCGCGTTCCAATCGGACATTGCAGAACTCCTCACGTCGGAAACCTGACCCGTCCACTCGACCCTATCGAGAAGATCACCTCGATGAACGGGACATCACCGTGGCGACACGCGGGCGAGGCCGTGGGTGATGTCCCGTTCGATGGTCAGCGCAGCGCCAGGACCGGTTCGCGGACGGCCGATTTCGGGGTGGCGGCGAGGGTTTTGTTCAGGTCGGTGCGCAGGGTCGTGGCGGAGTCGAGCAGGTAGTTCTGCCGGACCTTCCAGGGGTGGCGATCGCCCTGGTGCGGGAAGTCGGCGATCGAGCGCTGGATGTAGCCGGCGGCGAGGTCGAGCAGCGGTTGCTGGTCGAGCTTGCCGTCGGGCTCGGGTACGACGGCGGCGTAACCGCGGCGGTCCATGTGGTTGATGATCTTGCAGACCAGCCGGGAGCTGAGGTCGGCGCGCAGGGTCCAGGAGGCGTTGGTGTAGCCGACGCAGACGGCGAAGTTGGGCAGTCCGGTGAGCATCGCGCCCTGCCAGATGAACTGGTCGGAGAGGGTGACCGGGGCGCCGTCGACGCGCGGGGTGATGCCGCCGAAGGGCAGCATCTGCAAGCCGGTGGCGGTGACCACGATGTCCGCCCGCAGAATTCGGCCGGACTTCAGCCGAATGCCTTCCGGGACAAAGCTATCGATGTGGTCGGTGACGACCTCGGCCTTGCCCTTCTTGATCGCCCGGAAGAAGTCGGCGTCGGGGACCGCGCACAGACGCTGGTCCCACGGGTTGTAGGTGGGCGTGAAGTGTTCGGCAACCGCCTTCTCGTCCTTGAGGATTCGCGTGGTCAGGGCGGTGAGCAGTTTGCGCGCGGCGGCGGGCCGGCGCCGGCAGTACTGATAGAAGCCGATCGAGAACAGGATGTTCTTGGTGCGGATCACCCGGTGCGCCAGTTTCGGCGGCAGCAGCTCGCGGATCCGGTCGGCGTACTTGTCCCGGCCCGGGACCGCGCTGATCCAGGTCGGTGTGCGCTGCAACATGGTCACCAGCTCGGCCTGCCCCGCCATGGACGGCACCAGGGTGACCGCGGTGGCGCCGCTGCCGATCACGACGACGCGCTTGCCGGTGTAGTCGAGGTCTTCGGGCCAGAACTGTGGATGCACCACCTGGCCGGAAAACGAAGCGAGACCGGGGAATTCGGGCGTGTAACCGCGGTCGTAGTCGTAGTAGCCCGCGCACGCGTAGAGGAAGCCACAGGTCAGCTCGCGCCGCGCCACGACACCCACCGCGTCGCGCTCTTCGAGAGTCAGTGTCCACCTGGCGGTTTCGCTCGACCAGTCGGCGGCGACCACCTTGGTCTGATAGCGGATGTGCCGATCGATGCCGAACTCTTCGGCGGTCTCGTTGATATACCGCCGAATCGAGGGCCCGTCGGCGATCGACTTGGCCTCGCGCCACGGCTTGAACGGATAGCCGAGGGTGAACATGTCCGAGTCCGAGCGGATGCCGGGATAGCGGAACAGATCCCAGGTGCCGCCCATCGCGGCGCGCGCCTCGAGCACCGCGTAGGTCTTGCCGCGGCATTCGGTCTGCAACCGGTAGGCGGCGCCGATGCCGGACAGTCCGGCGCCGACGATCACGACATCGAGGTGTTCGGTGGCTACGGTCTCGCTCATGGTCCCAGTCTGGGTCCGATCGACTACACGTTCTTGACTTTGTGCGACAACTATTTAACTCTGAGCGACATGAGCGTGATCCGATCCGCCGGGCTGCGCGGCTTCCGCGCGACGGTGGCCGAACTCGGCGGCGACGCCGAGCAGTACGCCATGGCCTGCGGGCTGCCGGTCGCCGCGCTCGACACCGACGACCTGCTGATCCCGGACCAAGCGCTGGCCGCGGTGCTCGAACTGGCCGCGCAGCGGCTGGACTGCGACGACCTCGGCCTGCGCATTTCGCTCCGCCAGGACCTCGACATGCTCGGCCCGCTGGCCCTGGCCATCCGGAACTCACCGTCGCTGACCCACGTCCTGGAGTGCTCGGCGCGCTATCTGTTCCTGCATGCCCGCGCGCTCACCCTGACCCCCGAACCCGACCCCTACGGCGATCGCGGCGTGATCGCGCTGCACTACGGCGTCCAGCCCGGCATGCTGTCGCCCATCCAGGCCACCGATCTCGGCCTCGCGTTCGTGCATCACACCATCGAGCGACTGGCCGGCGACCGCTACCGGCTCCTGTCGGTCGAGCTGCCGTACCGGCCGCCCGCGCCGATCGCCCGCTACGAGCAATTCTTCGGCGCACCCGTGCGAACCAACCGGCCGTACGCGGCGCTGCGGGTGCCGCGGAATCTGCCCGCGCTGCCGCTGAGCGGCGGCGACGAGAACCTGCACCGGTTGGCGATGGCCTTCCTGGCGGGGCAGGCGGGTGGCATCGACGGCTCGGTGACGCCGCAGGTCCGGGCCACCGTGCAACAGCTACTCGGCACCATCGCTCCCGAAATCGGTTCCGTGGCAAAACTTTTGACCGTCCATCCGCGTACGCTGCAGCGCCGGCTGGCTGCGGAGGGCACCACGTTCGCCGCGATCCTCGACGACGTCCGCCGCGACGAGGCCCGACGCTACCTCACCACCACGGACATGCCGATGAGTCAGGTCGCCTCGGTCATCGGGCTGTCCGAGCAGTCGACCTTCACCCGCTGCTGCCGAAGATGGTGGGGCACCACACCGACCGCGATTCGCCGCAACCGGACGTGAGCCGGCTACCTGGCGGCACGCAACCCGTCGAGCGTGACGCCGATCAGCCGTTCGGCGGCCTCCGGCGTCTTCTCACAGGCGACGCCGATGCCGTGCCCGAGCCGCAGCATGTCGCGCGGTTCGATGTCCGTACGGATCGCGCCCGCGTCTTGCGCGGATTTCAGCAACACGGCGGCCGCGTCGTTCATCAGGCCCCGGCACAGGGTGAACGTTTCGGAGCCGTGGTCGATCAACGCCTTCAAGGTGGTCGCGAGGCTGCGCTTGTCCATCACGAAATCCACCTGCTCGCGCATCCACTGCTCGAACGCGTCGGCCGGAGAGGCGGTTTCGAGTAGCTCGTAGGCGCGCTGACTCAGCCGTTCGATGCTGGCGCGATACACCGCCTCGATCAGCGCCTCCCGATTCGGGAAGTGCCGGTACAGCGTTCCGGGCCCGACCGCGGCGCGGCGCGCGATGTCGTCCAACGGCACCTCGGGACCGTCCTCGGCGAAGGCCTCGCGCGCGCACTCCACGATCCGCTCATAGTTGCGCCGCGCATCGGCCCGCATCGGCCGCGCGGTCGACGGTTCGGCCACGATTCCTCCAGTGGAAACGGATGAAGTCTCCGGTTAGTCTTGCGTAACCGGAGAATCTCTCCATATGATAGCTCCAGCAGAAGCGGAGACTCTCTCCGTTTAGCTCACGAACGATGGAGCGCTTCTTGTCCACGAACACCCTCTCCGCGGGCACCACCACGTCCGCGCCGAGTACCCGGCCGTTCCGTTCCGGCCTGGTGCTGGTCACCCTGCTGACCTGCCAATTGATGATCATTCTCGACATCACCGTGATGAATGTCGCGCTGCCGCGCATCCACACCGACCTGGAATTCAGCGCCACCGGCCTGTCCTGGGTGATGAACGCCTACACCCTGGTCTTCGGCGGCCTGCTGTTGCTCGGCGGGCGGGCCGGCGACCTGTTCGGCCGGCGCAACCTGTTCATCGCGGGCACCACCCTGTTCACCCTGGCCTCGCTGGCCGGCGGCTTGGCGCCGTCGGCGACCTGGCTGCTGGTCGCCCGCGTCGTGCAGGGCATCGGCGCGGCCATGGCCGGCCCGAGCACGCTCGCCCTGCTGACCACGACGTTCAGCGAACCGAAGGCCAGGATGCGGGTGCTCGCGCTGTTCTCCGGCATGTCCAGCGCCGGCTTCGCCATCGGCCTCATCCTCGGCGGTCTGCTGACCGAGTGGCTGAGCTGGCGTTCGGTGCTGTTCATCAACGTGCCGTTCGGCGTGGTCGTCGTGCTGCTCGCGCTGCGGTACCTGCCGGACGCCGTGCGCCAGCCCGCCCGGCTCGATCTGCCCGGCGCGGTGACCGCGACCGGTGGCGTGGCCGCGCTGGTCTACGGCTTCATCAGCGCCGCGGCGAACGGCTGGGGCAATGAGACCACCGACATCTCGCTGGCCGCGGGCGTGCTCCTGCTCGTGGCATTCGTCGCGATCGAACTGCGGACGGCACAGCCGCTGCTGCCGCTGCGGCTGTTCACCGATCGCAATCGCGCCGCCGCCTACGCCAACATGTTCCTCGGGCCGATGGCGGGCATGTCGATGTTCTTCTTCCTCACCCAGTACCTTCAGGAGGTGCGCGGATTGAGCGCGCTGGCAACGGGTTTCGCGTTCCTGCCGACCGCGTTGCTGATGTTCACGATGATCCGGCTGATCCCCCGGCTGCTGACGCGGTTCGGGCCCAAGCCGGTGACCCTGGTCGGCACGGCGCTGATGGGGTCGGGCTTGGCGTTGCTGACGCAGTTGCGCACCGACAGCGGATACTTCCCGCTGCTGTTCGCGGCGATGGTGCTGATGGGATTCGGTATCGGACTGGCGTTCTCGCCGCTGAACGTGATCATCATGTCGAGCGTGCCGCCGAGCGACGCCGGCGCGGCGGGCGGTGCGTTGCAGACGTTGCAGCAGACCGGCTCCGCGCTCGGCCTGGCCATTCTGGTCACGGTGTTCGGCACGGCGGCGCGGGGCGCGACCGGATCACCCCAGCAGGTGCTGGTCAGCGGCACCACGACGGCGTTCGCCGCGGCGGTCGGCGTCGCGGTGCTGACCTTCCTGGTCGCGCTCACCTTCCGCAGCACCCGTACGACCGCCTGATCCACATTCGACGCAGGAAGCCGGTGGTTCGGCGCCCGCTCGGGGCGCCGGGCCGCCGGCTTTTCCGCGTATCCGACGCGGCCGAGATCCGCTCCCCGGCCGCGCCGCGGCGCCGCGTTAAACTCCCAGCGTTCGGGAGGTCGGTTGGTGCAGTTCGTGGTCTTGGGCGAGGTCAGGGCGTGGCGCGGGGAGCAAGCGCTACCGCTCGGACCGCCACAGCGTCGGGCCGTGCTCGCGGCCCTGCTTTTGCGTGCCGGTAGCGCGGTCACCGCGGCCGAGCTGGTCGAGGGCATCTGGGGTCAGCGGCCCGTGCCGCGCGCGATCGCGGCATTGCGCACCCACGTCGCACAACTGCGCCGGATCTTGGAACCCGATCGGCCCGCGCGTGGCCCGTCGACGGTGCTGGTGTCGATCGGGGACGGCTACGCACTGCGGATACCGCCGGGGTCGACCGACGTGGCGGAGGTCGAACGGCTCGTCGCGGCGGCCGACCAGGCCCGCGACCGCGCGCCCGCCGCGGCGCGAGCGAATCTGGTTGCCGCGCTGGGCAAGTGGCAGGGCACGGCGCTGAGCGGATTGCCCGGCCCGTTCGCCGAGCGGCAGCGCTCGCGGCTCGAGCAGTGGCGGCTGGCCATCCTGGAGGATCGGCTCGCGCTGGACATCGAGACCGGCCGCAGCGCCGACGCGGTCGCCGAGCTCACCTCGCTGATCGAGGAACATCCACTGCGCGAACGATTCCGGGCGCTGCTGATGACCGCGCTGTACAACTGCGGCCGCCAGTCCGACGCGCTCGACGCCTATGCGCAGGCCCGCCGGGCACTGGTGGACGGTGTCGGCGTCGAGCCGGGACCGGAACTGACCGTGGTGCACGAGCGGATCTTGCACGGTGCGATGCCCGCGATCGCCGAATCCCGCGCGGAGCCCGGCGTCGAGCAGGTGCCCGCTCAATTGCCGCCGGACATCGCGGATTTCACCGGCCGCGAGCGACTGGTCGACGAGTTGGCGGCGCAGCTGACCGGCGCGGGCAGCGCGGTGGCGATCTCCGCGGTCGGCGGCATGGGCGGGGTCGGCAAGACGACCCTCGCCCTGCACGTCGCGCACCGGGTGCGAGATCGGTTCCCGGACGGGCAGTTATACGCGAACCTGCACGGCGTCGACCCGGTGCCCACTCCCCCCGGCGCGGCGCTCGGCGGCTTCCTGCGCGCACTCGGCGTCGCGGAGGGCGATATCCCGTCCGGCGTCGACGAGCGGGCCGCCGAATTGCGAACCCGGTTGTCCGGCAGGCGAATACTCATGGTGCTGGACAACGCGCGCGACTACGCGCAGGTGGCCCCGCTGCTCGCCGGGTCGGCCGTGCTGATCACCAGCCGGTCCGCGCTGACCGAGCTGCCCGCGGTCACCCGCACCCGGCTCGACGTGCTGGAAACGGCCGAGGCGATGGCGCTGCTCGTCCGCATTCTGGGCGCGGAACGCGTTGGCGCCGAAGCGGAGTCGGCGCGGGCGGTGGTCGCGCAGTGCGGCCTGCTGCCGCTGGCGGTGCGGATCGTCGGCGCCCGGCTCGCGGTCCGGCCGCAGTGGACGATCGCGTCGTTCGCCGAGCGGCTGGCCGACGAGAAGAGCAGGCTGAACGTGCTGAAGACCGGCGAGCTCGCGGTCGAGGCGGTGTTCCGGCTCGGCTACGGTCAACTGGTTCCCGAGCAGGCCAAGGCCTTTCGCACGCTGGCGCTCGCGGAGGTGCCGGATCTGTCCATCGACGCCATCGCGGCGATCCTCGGCATCTCCGCGCACGACGCGGAGGAGGTGTGCGAATCCCTGGTCGACCTCAGCCTGTTGGAGACCACCGCGCCCGGCCGCTACCGATTCCACGATCTACTCCGGCTTTTCGCGCGCGGCGTGGCCGACGAGGACGAATCCGCCGTGCTGGTCCGGGTGCTCGACTATCACCTGGCCAGCGCGAAGAACCTGCTCAGCGCGATCGACTACAGCAACACGACCCGGCTGCTGGTCGCGACCGACGTCCCTGGCCGCGCGTTCGCCAGCGGCTCGGATGGGCAGGCGTGGAACGACATCGAGCGTCCGGTGGTGATCGCGCTGCATCAACAGGCGGCCCGTGTCGGCGGCCGGGCGCTGGACGTGGCGGCGGATCTGGCCTGGGTGATGGCCGAGCTGATGGACGCGGGCACCGGCGCGCGCGAGCTGTCCCGCGCGCTGGAGTCGTTGCTGGACACCGCGATCGCCGAGGACAATCTGGCCGCCGAGCGCCGGATCCGGACCGCGCTCGGCGCGCTGCTGCAGGTCGGGCTCGGCGAGGTGGAGGCGAGCCTGCCGCATCTGCGCGCGGTCTCCGGGCCGCCGGCCACCGATGTCGACCGCAGGCTCTCGGTGCTCGCGTCGGTGCTGCTCGGCGTCGCGGCCCGGCGGATGGGTGACGCGTATGCCTCGCACCGGCATTTCGAGCACGCCACCGAACTCACCCGCACCCTCGGCGACCGTTCGATGGAGGCCTGGTGCCTGGCGCTGGTCACCCGAACCTATTGCGAGGCCGGGCAATACGACGAGGCGGTGCAGATGGCGGAGCGGGCGATCGCGCTGGCGCGTGAGTCGTCCAACCCGGTCGCGCTCGGCTGGGCCACGCACGAGCTGGCCGCCACCCTGTCCATGCTCGGTGAGCATCAGCGCGCGATCGAACTCGGCGGCGAGGCCGTGCGCGCGGCGCAGCACAACGGCGTGCGGCTGTGGGAGGGCTGGGCGCGCACCCGGCTGGCGCAGATCCACCTGCAGGCAGGCAATGTGAACGAGGCGCAGACGCATGCCGCCGGCGCCCTGCAACTGCTGACCAAGGCCGCCGACCCGATCGATCGGGCGCGGGCGATGGCCCTGCATGCCGCCGCGCTGGCGGCGCGGGGCCGGCGGGCGCGGGCCGAGCAGGAGTTCCGCGAGGCGGCCGAGATCTTCACCCGCGCGGGGCTTTCGCCGCCGAGCATCGATCGGTTGTTCGGTACCGGCGCGGAATGAGCGCGGTTCTCGCCGTGCCGAATAACGAACGTTTATTCGATATTTATCGGTCGCTGAACCGCGGCTGGCATCCTGCTGAGTCGATGCGACCACACCATCGCCAATGGTGCGCAGGAGAGGGGTCGTGCGGACTCGCGACCGCCCGGAACTGGGACCGAGCGGTCACTCGGGTCCGCGCCGACTCGCGCTCGCGGGGTGCGCGAGGCGTTGCGCGGACCCCGCGACGTCAGGGCTCGAAAGTCAGGTCGAAGGCCCCGCCGAGTTGATTGAGGGCGGCGGGGTCACCGAACACGAATTCCGAGCCGACATCCGGATCCGACGGATCGGGCGTGCACCAGCGCGCCGGTGAGTCGTCCGGAACCAGCGTGTCGACGTACTCGGCGAAGGTGAGTTGCGCCTCGAGGTCCTCGTCCGGGCCCGGGTACACCGGCCAGGACTGCGGGTGGCCGTTGCAGCGGAAGCTCAGCTGCTGCCCGCCGTCCGCGCCGTCGACCAGCTGTATCTCGGTGATCGTGAGCAGACCCTGCGTGCAGGACGCGATCAGCTCCAATTCGTACCGGTACCTGCTCAGCCGATCTTCGCCCGCCACGCTGAGCCCTTTGAACATCTTGTATTCCGTGGTGTAGCGCAGCCCGAGTTCCTCGAGCAGACCGAGCACCCCTAGTTCGTCGTCGCCGAAGTAGTCGAGCGTTTCGTCGAGGATGTCCGCGTCCAGCTTCTCTGCGACCACCGACTGGTCCACCAAACCGAGCTCCACGACTCGCTGCGCCACCGCGCGCACGGTCCACTCATCCGACATCGGTACCTCCCCGGTCGCGACCTCGATCAGATCGCGGCGCCCCGATGGTAGCGGCATCGCCTGCGGACCGGAAGGGCTTCGCCGGCGGCCGGAATCCTTGATCGGACGGCGATCCGAGCGAGGTGGCGGCCGAGCAGATCGGACGACGGGAGGCTCAGAGCGCGACGACGAGTTTGCCGGTGGCGGCACCGGATTCCATGTAGCCGTGGGCTTCCCTGATCTGGTCGAGGGTGAAGACGCGGTCGATCGGAATGGTGGTCCGCCCGGCGGCGGCCGCGTCGAGGAAGTCCTGCAGGACCTCGGCGGGCAGATCGCTCGCGTCGCCCCCGTAGGCGGTGAGGCGCACACCCTGCGGCAGATAGCCGATGGGGTAGAAGTTCTCCACGAGCCACTCGTTGGACAGCATGCCGGTGAAACAGACGACACCCTGCATTCTGGTGGCGCGCAGGGTATCCGGCAGGGTCGGGGTGCCGACGAGTTCGAGGGCGGTGTCGACGCCGCCGGGGGCGATGCGGCGGACCTGGTCGGCCACCTCGCCGTTGTCGATCAGCACGTGATCGACGCCGAGTTGTTTCAGCGCATCGGCTTTGGCCGGATTACGCGTGGTCGCAAAGACGATCATGTCGCGTTGCTTGGCGAGGATCGCGGTGGCCGCGCCGACCGAGGAGGTGCCGCCGCGGATCAGAATCGATTGGCCCGGCCGGCCGTCGAGTCCGATGGTCAGCGAACCGTAGGCGGTTTGCAGCATCTCCGGGACGGCGCCGAGCGTGGGCCAGTCCAGCGTGCTGGTGAACGGAATCACCTGAGCCGCGGGGACACAGGTGTACTCGGCGTACCCGCCGTCGAAGGTGCGACCCATGCCGCCCATCATCGCCATGACCTGTTGGCCGGCCTCGAATTCGCCGCCGGGACTGGACGCGACGATGCCGGTCGCCTCGATGCCAGGCACGCGCGGGAAGACGACGCCCTCGGCCATCCCGAGGCGGGTGTGTAGTTCGGATCTGTTGAGGCCGAACGCCTTTACCTGGATGAGCACCTCACCCGGTTGGGGCGTCGGTACCGGCAGGTCCCGTATCCGCAAGGCTTCCAGGGGACCCGGGCCGTCCAAGACGACAGCCCGCATGGTGGTGGGGATCGCGGACATTCGATTACTCCTTCTCTTGCTCCGCCGTGGGTGCGGCGGACAGGTTGGCGGAGCGGAGCAGGCGCAGCGTGGCATCGAGACGGTCCACGGAGCCGGGGCCGAGCACCGCACCGATCCGTTCGGCGAGTTCGGCCTCGACCGTCGCCGTCGCGGCGCGCAGCAGGCGGGTTCCGCTGCGCGTCAATGTGATTCGATGCGATCGGCCATCCGCGGGATCGCGCTGTCGTTCGGCGTGGCCCGCGGCCTGCACTCGATCGACGATCTTGCTGGCGCCGCCCTCGGTGATGGTCATCGCCTCGGCGATGTCCCGCACCCGCGCACCGCCGAGGCGGTCGGTGACGCGCATCATCTCGAACCAGGGCAGCGGCATCGCATGGTCGTCGCGCAGCCGGCGTTCGACGGCGTTCCACAGCAGGATTTCCACCCGAACCAGCTGGTCGAACAGCTCGACCAGGCCCGCTTCCGCCACCAGATACTCCATTCCTTGTCATGCTCACTGACCAACCAAGGCAAGTGAGTGCACACTAACAGTGGAGTTATCGTCGACCAGAGGCGAATAACTCCTTTCCATGGAATGGAACATACCCGATGTCGGCACTATTCCCGTGGGTCGTGCGAAACTATCGGCACACGGTCCCGCGCTCGGGCACCGCGCCCTCGCGCAGGTAGGCGTTCACCACACGGTCGACACAGTCGTTCACGCCGCCGTACGCGCCGTGCCCCACCCCGTGATAGGTGACCAGGACACCCGGCGCCAACGCCTGCGCCAGCTCGGACACCCATTCGATCGGCGCCTCCGGATCACCGGTATTGCCGATCAACACGATCGGCGCCGCGCCCGCGCCACTCACCCGAGCGCGGCCGACGCCGTGCACCGGCCAGTGTGCGCACTCGGCCAGCCGAAGGCCGGTCAGCTCACCGAAACGCGGTGATACCCTGGCGAACTCCGGCAGGAACCCGCGAATCTGCTCGGTGCTGTAGACGTCCGGATAGTCCGCACAGTTGGCGGCCGTGTTGATCGACGCGAAGTTGGAGCGTGAACCGTCCGGGCGGCGGCCCGCGAAAAGGTCGGCGTAGCCGATGAGTTCGTTGCCGTTGCCCGAGAAGGCCTGGGCGAGTGCGGTGATCAGATGCGGCCAGACTTCCGGAGCCGCCACGCCGAGGCCGAGCGCCGCCGTCGCGACCGGCCTGGTGAGCGGCGTGCCCCGATCGGTGTGCAACGGTGCCGCCTCTACTCGGGCGAGGAAGGCGTCGATCCCGTCCGAGGCCGCCTGCTCGGTCGCGCCGAGCGGGCAATTCCCCTGGTTCACACAGAAACTCAGAAATGCCCGCAACGCCGCCTCACTACCCGCGGACTGATCGAGCAGAGATTGCCGGAAGCCGCGCAGCGGCGTGCCGGGTGCGTCCAGCAGCATGCGGCCGACCCGCTGCGGAAAGAGCGTGGCGTAGGCGGCGCCCAGCTGACCGCCATAGGAAACACCGAGGTAGTTCAGCTTGTCGTCGCCCACCGCGGCACGAACGAGGTCGATGTCGCGCGCGGAGTCGAACAGGCCGATATGCGGAAGCAGCGGTCCGGACGCCGCCACACACGAGTCGGTGAACTGCTCGCTGCTCGCATCGATGGCCGCCCATTCCGAATCGGTCCGTGGAACCCGGTCCGGCAGTGGACCCTCCGAGCAATGGACCGCAGTGCTGCGACCGGCACCCCGCGGATCCCAGGACACCAGGTCATACCGATCGAGCAACGCGGAGAACCGCGAGGCCACGCCCACCACGGTTTCCAGTCCGGAGCCGCCGGGTCCGCCGGGGTTGTAGACCAGCGAGCCCAGCCGTTTCGCCGGATCGGCGCTGCGGGTGCGGATCAGCGCGAGATCGATGGCGCCCGCGCCGGGCGCGCGGTAGTCACGGGGCGCGGCGATGGTCGCGCATTCCCACACCCGCCCGTCGCCCGCGATGCCCTGACACGGCGACCACGCCGGCTCGACCTCCCGCGCCGGGCCTCCCCCGCAGGCCGTCGCCAGCAGCGCAAGGACCCCGAGTACTACGCCGAACCATCGCATCCCCGCCTTCACCTTTCTCAGCACGACTGTGTTACTTATCGAAAGCTAACACAGTCGTGCTACAAATACGAGGTGGCAAGAACCGTCGACCAGCAGGCCCACCGGCAGCGACGGCAGGAGATCGCCGAGGCCGTCTGGCGGGTCATCCAGCGCGACGGGCTGGAGAACGCCTCGGTGCGCAAAGTGGCCACCGAGGCCGGCGTCTCGATGGGCAGCCTGCGGCACTACTTCTCCACCCAGTCCGAGCTGCTCGCCTTCTCCCTCGGCATGGTCGGCGAGGGAATGATGGACCGGATCCGGCAATTGGACCTGGCCGCCGACCCGCTCGACCGCGCCGCGCAGATCCTGCTCACCGGATTACTGCCCACCGGCCCCCGGCAGCGCGCGGTGACCAAGGTGTGGCTGGCGTTCCTCGGCCGCGTGCTCACCGAACCGGAGCTGCGCAAGAGCAGCGACGAACTCTACGACTCCACTGCGGAACTCGTCACCTGGGTGATGCGGGAACTGGCCGCGAGTGGACGGCTACGCGACGGCTTCGATCTCGAGTCGGAGACCGAACGCCTCTATATCTTCGTCGACGGCCTCACCGTGCAGTCGCTGATCCGTCCGGAGAAGATTCCGCCGGAGCGGGTCCGAGAGTTGCTGCGGCAGTATTTGAATCAGTTGTGCCGCTGAGCGGTGGCCGCCGGAGCGGCGATCCGCCCGGTGCTCGCGTGAACCGGTCGCCGCGCGGATTTCGGTATCGTCGGGCGGGTGACCGGCCTGCGACGAGCTGGAATCTTCTTCGGCGCCCTGCTCGCCCTGGTCCTGCTGATCGGGCTCGCGGGTCTGC
Organism: Nocardia sp. NPDC006044; assembly: GCF_042871115.1. Taxonomy (NCBI): domain Bacteria; kingdom Bacillati; phylum Actinomycetota; class Actinomycetes; order Mycobacteriales; family Nocardiaceae; genus Nocardia; species Nocardia sp. NPDC006044. Next base: position 92,636 of record NZ_JBIAID010000001.1, on the reverse strand, counting down.
CGGTGTACGTCTATCCGCAGACCGATCCGCTCCGCAAGGCCGACGCCATCGTGGTGCTGGGCGGCACCGCCTACGAGCGGTTCGACGTCGGGCTCGAGCTGGCCGAGCAGGGATACGCGCCGACGCTGTTGATCTCGCGTTCCACCGGGCTCGACGACCACGAGATGGATCGGTACTGCGCTGGCCAGTTCGCCTTCACCGTCAGCTGTTTCGTCCCGGATCCGTGGACCACCGAGGGCGAGGCGCAGGAAATCCGGCGGCGGGCACGGCAATACGGCTGGCGGCACATCATTGTGGTGACCTACACCCCGCACGTGTCGCGAGCACGCTACATCGTGTCGAAGTGCTTCGACGGCGAGCTGACCATGGTGGCGAGCCCGAGCGCGTCGGGGCCGCGGTTCTGGGCGTGGATGTACATCCGGCAGTCGGCGGGATATCTGCGGGCGTTTCTGTCGCCGGGCTGCTGAGCGGGCTACGGGTCAGCCGGGCGATCGTCGCCTAGTCTTCGATTCATGGACGAGACGACCGGTACACCCGCGGGTGCGCACCCGCACGAACCCCATGCCGAGGGGTTGGCGTCCAAGCTGAACTGGTTGCGCGCCGGGGTGCTCGGCGCGAACGACGGCATCGTGTCCACGGCGGGGCTGGTGGTCGGCGTCGCCGCCGCGACCACCAGCACGGGTGCCATCTTCACCGCGGGCATTGCCGGACTGTCGGCGGGCGCGATCTCGATGGCGGTCGGCGAATACGTGTCGGTGAGCACCCAGCGCGACTCCGAGCGGGCGCTGCTGGCGAAGGAACAGCGCGAACTGCGCGAGGAACCGGAATTCGAGCTGGCCGAGCTGGCAGGCATCTACGAGGCCAAGGGCCTGTCCGCGGACACCGCCCGCAAGGTGGCCGAGGAGCTCACCGCGCACGACGCGTTCACCGCGCACGCCGAGGCCGAGCTGGGACTCGATCCCAAGGACCTGACCAACCCGTGGCAGGCCGCGTTCTCCTCGGCGGTGTCGTTCACCTTCGGCGCCCTACTGCCGCTGCTGGCCATTCTGCTGCCGCCGGTCCCGCTGCGGATTCCGATCACCTTCGCCGCCGTGCTGGTCGCGCTGGCGATCACCGGTTCGGTCAGCGCCCGCCTCGGCGGCAGCGAACGCGGCCGCGCGGTGCTGCGGGTGGTGATCGGCGGAGCGCTCGCCATGGCGGTCACCTACGGCATCGGGCAACTCGCGGGCGTCGCCGGGATCTGATCCAGGGAAAGGGAACGTCCCGGCTCCGGCAACCCAGCAGGCGACCGCGATCACGCGGTCGGCAGCGCTTCGAAAATCCCGTCCAGCCAATCGAATACGCGCTGGTGGGTCAGCAGCATCGCGCCCATGTGGCAGTGCGCGCCGGCGCCCTCGGCCTCGGTGCCGACGATCAGCTCCTTCGGGCAGGTGAGCGCCGCGTAGACGCGCTGCGCCTCACCCTTGAAGAACAGATCGTTCTCGGCGTCGAAAACGAGTGTCGGGCAGTCGATCCGGTCCGCGATGCCGTCCAGGGTGTACGGCTTGGTCTTGCGGATGTAGTCGGCCGGCGAGGTCGCGCCGAAGGTCCAGGTGCCGTTGCGCAGCGCCCACCGGACACCGGTATTGACGGCCATGATCAGTCCGGCGACCGGGAGTGCCTCGGCATCGCGCCCGGATTCGACCCATTCGGCGAGGAATTCGGGCATCGCCGTGGTGTTGGCGGCGTGGTAGTCGAAGAGGCCGTCGTTGAGCACGAGCGCGGCGATCCGGTGCTCGAAGGCGGCCGCGCGGGCGACCAGATAGCCGCCGAGGCTGTAGCCGTACACCGCGATTCGGTCCGGGTCCACCTCCGGCAGGCGCAGCGCGAAGTCGATGACCGGGGTGATGACGGCCTCCCAGTCGTGCCGGAAGGGCAGGCCCTGCTCGCGGATCACCGCGCCCTGACCGGGCCCGTCGAACGCGAGCACGTGGTAGCCGCGCTCGACCGCGGCGGCGGCCAGGGCGAACCACGCCTCCTCCAGGGTGGAGTCGAAGCCGCTGTTGAAGATCACCGTCGGTCGCGGCGCACCGGAATCGCCGGCCAGGAAGAGGTAACCGGGAAGGGTGGTGTCCTGGTAGGGAATTGCCACCTCGCGCACCGGGGTGTCGAGCAATTCGGCTGCCTGCGCGAAGGTTTCGCGGGAACGGCGGGACAACTCGCGGGCAACGGGGTCCTCGGCGGGGTGGTCGCGGAGGTAGAACTCGGCGGTGCGGTAGTAGTTCGAGGCGCGCAGCAGTGCGTCGCGGGCGCTGACCGTGCGCCCCTTCGCCAGCGCGTCGACGCCGATCGCGTGCACCCGCTCGGCGGTGGCCTGCCACTCGCGCCGCCAGGCCGCCTCGTCGCCGTCGGCGATCCGGCTGGCGGTGGCCAGCACCTCGCCCAGATCGGCGCCGCGGTAGCCGGCGAAGCCCACCGCGCGCAGCGCCTCGAAGTCGAATGACTCGTCGTCGAACTGGAATTTCATGGCCCTACCTCGATCTATACGTCGATACGGTTGCGTTTCGTCGCGCACCGAGAACGGTACGACTACTCACGACGAAACGCAACCGTATCGACGTTGTTAGGATGGGCACATGACAGGTTCACCCCGCGTACCCGCCGGAGCCGCAGTGATGCAGCCGCAGGTCACCACCGCGATTACCAGCGCGGCCTTCGCCGAACTGGCCGAGGTCGGCTACGGCAAGCTGACGATGGAGGGGGTGGCGCGGCGCGCGGGCGTCAGCAAGCCGACGCTGTACCGGCGGTGGGCGACCAAGGAGCAACTGGTGCTCGCGCTGGTCGAACAGGTCGCGGTGGCCGCCGCGGAGGTGCCGGACACCGGGTCGCTACGCGGAGATCTGCGGGCGTTCCTGGAGGCCACCGCCGCGGGTTTCAGTCATCCGCTCGCCTCGCGGATCATTCCCGATCTGCTCGCCGAAGGCATCCGCACGCCGAGCGTCGCCGACGCGTTGCAGGCGGTAGGGCGCGGCCGTCGCGAAAAGGTCGGACGGATACTGCGTCGCGGAATCGATCGGGGCGAACTCCCGGCCGCGCTCGATCTCGAGCTCGCCCTGGATCTGTGCATCGCCCCGCTGTTCTGGCGGCGGCTGCTGGGCGGGGAGCCGACCAGCCCCGATTACCTGGACGGCCTGACGAATACGTTGATCGCGGCGTTCCGCGGGTGAAGCCGCCCGGAAAAGCGTCATGGCCGGCGTCAGCCGAGGGGCTTGGTGTGCCCCTCGGCTGACGCCGGCCATCAGGTCAGCGTTTGAACGCGTCCCGCAGTTTGTCCGCGGCGCGTTTCACGTTGCCGCGAGCCTGTTCTCGACGTCCCTCGGATTCCAGGCGGCGGTTGCCCACCGCACGGCCGAGGTACTTCTTCGCGTTGCCCCGGGCGGCTTGCACCTGGTGCGCGATCCGGTCTTCGAACTTACTCATGGTCGGTCCCTAGTAATACCAGCGCCGACCACCGACCGGGCGGCCGACGGAGCCGGCGATCATGAGCACGAGGCCGACGACGAGGATGATGATGCCTGCGGTGGTGAGCAATCCGATTCCGAGCAGCCACCCCGCGATGAGGAGGACAAGTCCGAGAATAATCATGGTTGTATTTCCTTTTCTCGATGATTATTTCGACGCCGGCGCCTGCACGCGGGTGCTGATTTCGGCGCGCGGTGTGCCACCGGCCGGAGTCGTGGCCGGACGGCGCACGAATCGACTCCAGACGGGCTCGCGGTGCGGCTGCGGTTCGGGCTCCTTGCGGGTCGGCGGTGTGCTGCCGCTCGCCAGATCGCGCCGGACCGCCGCCATTTCGCGGCGGGATTGCCTGAGCTCACGGCGTGCCACCATGTTTCGGCGGGATACACGCCAGACACCGGTCAGCAGTAGGGAAAGGCCTACGGCGCCGATGGCGCCGAGGACGATGCCGTAGCCGAACAGCAGGCCGCTGGAGCCGTGGAAGTGGTAGTCGAAAACGGCGAAATCACTTGATAGGAAGTGAGCTTCGCCGTTGTTGGCCACCACGCCGGCGACTCCGACGATCACAGCTGCGATCAAGACGACGAGCCCGATGATGATGATCATGACAATCCTGTTGTGTCGAGTTGTATGACATCCCGGCTATTCCCGGGGACTCGGCAACCAAACGTAGGGAATCGAACCCAACTGTCCGCCGGCGTTTACCGGCCCGGATTCGGTCTATCCGAAGGGCATGAGTTCGTACACCATCACCTTGCACAACGTCACCCACGAGTCCGCCTCCGCCATCGAGTCCTCGCTACGCGGCGTCAACGGCGTCGACTATGTCGACATCGACGTGCCGTCCGAGTCCGCCACGGTCAACTCCGACCTCACCTACAACGAGGTACTCGAGGCGATCCGTGCCACCGGCGTGGCCGCAAGCTGATCTTGCTGCCCGCCTGGATGATTCGATCTTCGGCCGGCTCAGCGCCTGCCGAGATCCAGCCGCCGGGTCACCCGGTCGACGAGATCCGGCGGCATCCCGGGTTCGCGGCGCGCGTTGAGTGCTTCGCGGCGACCCGCCTCGACCACCTCGTCGCGGATCACACGTAACCGCTTGGCCAGTTTGACGTTTCGCTCCGCCTCGGCCTTGGCATCCGCGTCGGCCGCCTGCGGGTCGGCACGCGCCATCCGCTGACGGAAGCCGTCGCGGAGGCGTTCGTAGACGTCGTCGGGTAGATCTTGCTCGGCGGCAACCTCTTTCAAGCGCGTCATCTCCGCCTTGATGACGCGGTCCCACAGTTGCCGTTCGAGCTCTCGTTCCTTCTGGGTGTCCGCGTGCACCCCGGTGAGCCGGACGACGAACGGCAGCGTCGGGCCTTGCAGCAGTAAGGTGAACAGGACGACGACGAACGCCGTGAACAGGATTTCGGTGCGGCCGGGAAAGTCCTTACCGTCGTCGGTCACGAACGGAATGGCCAGTGCCAGTGCGACCGTCGCGACGCCGCGCATCCCGGCCCACCAGGTGACGACCGTCTCCCGCCAGGTGTAGGGCTCGTCGGCGTTCGGCCACCAGACGCGGCCGATCGCCCAGGTGGTCAGCAACCAGACCAGGCGCAGGCCGACCACGACCGCGACCACCGCGCCGGCCCCGCCGAGCAGCTTCGGCCAGTCGTGACCGGTCGCGTCGAGCACCGCGCCGAGCTCCAGGCCGATCAGGCCGAAAGCGAAGCCGCTCAACAGCATTTCGATGATGTCCCAGAACGAGGCACCGACCAGTCGGTAGTCCGAATCGCCGAACTCGGTGACCGCGTCGGTCAGATACAGCGCGCAGACCAGCACCGCGAGCACGCCGGACCCGTGCCAGGCCTCGGCGAGGCCGTACGCGGCGAACGGCAGCAGCAGGCTCAGCGCGACCTGCCACGTCGCCTCCGCGAGGTAGTTGGTCAACCGGCTGCCCGCCCAGCCGAGCACCAGCCCGACCGCGATCGCGACCACCGCCGAGATCACGAATTCCGCCGCGGCGCGCGGCGCGGAGAACTTGCCGGTGACCACGGCTTGCACCGCGACGCCATAGATGACGATGGCGGTGACATCGTTGAACAGCCCCTCGCCCCCGAGCACTACCACCAGCCGGCGAGGCAACCCGAGACTGCCCGCCAACGCGGTGGCCGCCACCGGATCCGGCGGTGCGACCAACGCGCCCAACGCCACCGCGGCGGCGATCGGCAACGCCGGATACCAGGCGTGGAACACCGCGGCCACCGCCGCGGCCGTCGCGACCACCAGGCCGAACGCCCGCAGCGCGATCAACCCCCAGTTCTCCGCGAACTGCCGCCACGAGGTACGGCGCGAGGCCGCGTACAGCAACGGCGGCAACACCACCGGCAGGATCAGATCCGGCGGAATGTCGATCCGCGGAGCGAACGGAACCAGCGCCACCACACACCCGAACACCGTCATCAACACCGCGGATGCCACCCCGAGCCGCTTACCCAACGGCTCGGCGAAGATCGCGGCGAACAGAATCACGAACATCAGCACCAACTGGTCCATGACCGACCAGTCTGCGATGTACGCCGGACGTTGCTCAGCCGCCGCGCCGAGCCACGGCTGTGAGATTTGCCGAGCAGTAGCCTCTCGACTCGGCCGGCGAAGGGCGTCGGACCGTCGAGAAGTCTTGGTGCGCAATACGAGATGATGAACCGGTGACGGACGTATTCGGTGCCGGATTCGCGGCAGATCCGTGGCCGACGCTGGCCACGTTGCGCGCCGAGGGCGGGGTGCACCGGGTTCGCACGCCGGATGGTCCGCCCGCGTGGCTGGTGACCAGGTATGGCGATGTGCGCGCCGGGCTGCTGGATGATCGGCTGACGACCGACATTCGCCGGGCGGGCACCCAGGACTATCGGGGTTTCGCGGTCCCGCCGTCGATGCTCGCGTTCCTGCTCGCCGATCCGGTCGAGCACGCGCGCCTACGCCATTTCGTGACCGGTGAACTATCCCCACGACGCCTGTCCGATTGGGCGCACCGCGCCCCGGCTCTGGTCGACTCCTTTCTGCGCGAACTGGATTCGGGAACCGAGATCGACCTCGTCGAACGACTCGCCGTTCCGCTGCCCGCCGCGGTGCTCGGCGAACTACTCGGACTCGGAGCGGCCGAACGCGAAAGCCTGCTCGCCTGGGCGAATTCGACCCTCCTCCCCTCGGCTGATCCCCCGCGCGCCCGCGACACGCTGACCACCATGCTCGAAATCATCACCGCGACAACGGAACAGGCACGAGCCGCACGCGCCGACACCCTGCTGGGGCGGCTGGTCACGGCACACCACGACACCGGCGTCCCGTCCGCGGACGAGCTCGCCGGATTGCTCTTCTATCTCCTGTTCGTCTGGTACGAGGTCCTCGCCGACCTGATCGCCGGCTCGGCGCTTACCCTCCTCGGCCGCCCGGATCAACTGCGCGTCCTGCACCGCACAGCGGAAAAGCATTCGGCGGTAGACGAATTGCTGCGCTACCTGTCGCCGCAGGTCCTCGCCGGTCCGCGCTTCGCGACCACCGACCTGACCATCGGCGGGCAGACCATCCGCGCCGGACAGACCGTGCTGCTGTGCCTCGCCGCGGCGAATCGCGACCCCGAGATCTTCGACCGACCGGACGCATTGGATCTCGCCCGCGCGCCGCACGCCCAGCTCGCCCTCGGCTACGGCCTGCACGCCTGCCTGGGCAACGCGCTGGTGCGCACGCTGACCGCCACGGCCCTCGACCACCTCTTCACCCGCTGGCCGGGCACCGCGCTGACGGTGGCCGAGCGAGATATCGCGTGGCGCTCGGGGTTTCGGCATCGCGGGCCGTACACCCTGCCGGTGAAGCTCAGCTGATCCGCCGTTTCACCGATATCGGACGGGCTCCGGCACCCGCCTGGCCGGTACCAGCTCCCACCAGGTCACGCAGCGCCAGACCCATTCGACGGGACCGTAGCGGAACAGTTTGAGCCAGGCCCAGCTGGCGAGGGCCTGGATGGCGATGATCGCGGCGGCGAGGGCCAGCAGGACGCCGTATCTGGCGGTGCCGGCCAAGCCGATGTGCGGTTCGGCGAGCAGGATCAGCGCGGTGGCGGCGAGGTAGTTGGTCAGGGCCATCCGGCCCATCGGTGCCAGGAATTCGGACAGCACGCCGCCGGCTTCGGTGCGCAATACCAGTAGCAGGCCGGTCAGGTAGGCGAGGGCGCCGAGCAGGCCTGCGATCGGTGGCGCGTTGCTGATCAGCAGATCGAGGTACGGGACGCGGTATTCCCACAGTGCGGTCAGCACCGCCGCGGGCAGGGCCAGCGCGAAGACGGCGGCGATCTGCCAGCCTCGTTCGTCGAGGGTGTCGGCGATGCCATAGCGGGCGGTCGCCAGGCCGAGCAGGAAAAGTCCGGGGACCAGGCCGAAGCCGCCGCCGAGGGTCACGGCGACACCGATGGTCGCGGCGAGGCCGGCGACCAGTAGCGCCAGCCGCGGCAGGCCGGCGGCGGGCAGCAGGATCACCAACCCGACGAGGGCGTAGGGCAGGAGTGCCTCACCGGGCTGGAACTGGTGGTGGACGAGACCGAGGAGGCCGAGCGCGACCAGGCGGCGGATCAGCACCAGTCGTGGGCGGTCGGTGCGCTGGGCCGCGCTGTCCAGGAACAGCGCGAAGCTCAGGCCGAACAGGAACGAGAAGATCGGGAAGAAGCGGCCCTCGAACAGCACCGAGAGCAGGTGCCGCAGCGGGACCATCTCGCCGGGCGCGCGCACCACGTCCATGTCGGTGAGCTGCCAGATGTTGACCACGAGAATGCCGCACAGGGCGAATCCGCGCACAGCGTCGAGCTCGTGGATGCGGCCGGTGTCGGTGTGCATGGCTCTCAAACTAACGATCACCCGCGCCGGGGCCACGGATCTCCGGCGTGATGTCGCCCATACACTTAGTGCACTAACTGTTTGTGCGTTAACCTTGATGGCAGTTCGACAGGAGGACCGATGGACGATCCGTTGCAGCTCGACCGGCAGGTGTGCTTCGCGTTGGCGGTGGCCAATCGCGCGGTACTCGGCGTGTACCGGCCGCTGCTGGAACCGCTCGGCCTCACCCATCCGCAGTATCTGGTGATGCTCGCGCTGTGGGGCGAGGCGCCGATGTCGGTGAAGGCGATCGCCGAGGCCATCCAGCTGGACTCGCCGACGCTGTCGCCGCTGCTCAAGCGGTTGGAGAGTGCCGGGCTGATCACCCGCGCACGGGACAACCGGGACGAGCGGAACCTGGTCGTCGATTTGACCGAGGCCGGGGTCGCGATGCGCAAGCAGGCCGAGCGGATTCCGCCCGCGGTGGTCGAGCGGCTCGGCGTCACCCTCGCCGATCTCGAGGAACTGCGCGAGGTGCTCACCCGCGTCAACGAAGCCGCGCGTCGATCGATGACCGTCTAGCCCTCGTCAGGAGTTCGCGAATGTCTCGAAAATCACGGCGGCCCAATCCCATCCAGTGGATCGGCTACGCCTTCGGTCGCCGTCTGCCCGACTCGATGCTGGACTGGGTGCGCAACGACCTGGCCGGCAAGCACGCGACCACCCGGCACATCGTGCGCGGCATGATCCCGTTCACCCCGCTGTTCGCCGTCTTCCTGCTCTTCCCCGGTGAACTGTGGTTGCGCGGTGCGATGGTGCTGCTCGCCGTGCTCCTGGCGCTGTTCTACACCGCGGCCTTCATGCCGATGAACCGCGCACACCGCCTCGCCAAGCACGGCCTGCCCGCCGACCTGGAGAACCCGGCGCGGGCCCACCGCCGCGCCCTCGAACACGCGAGATACGCGGCGCAGCACCCGCATTGACGATCGGGCTCAGCGGAACCGCCAGCGCCGTCCCCGGCGCTGGGCGGTGGATCGTCCGGGTGGTGCTGTCACTGTCGTCTTCGCTCGCAACCGGTCCCGCCACGGAGCGGGGGCCGGACGGACGGTTCGTCGTACCCAATTGCGCCGCATAGCAGCCACACTCATCGCAGCGCCCACGGCGCGATGTCCCGCACCGCGAAGTAGCCGTCGTCGTCGAGGTCGTCGTCGTCCAGGAAATCCAGCCAATTCCGCACGGCGCGCACGAGAGTCCACGCTCTGGCCCGGTCGGCGTCGAGGCTCGCGCCGTCGACGATCGCGGCGAACCGGTCGTCCAGCGACGACTCCGAGCGGCGATTCCAGATCAGCGCCAGCGTGGTGAATTCGGGGTCGCCGACGAGCGGTTTGGGATCGATGACCAGCCAGGGTTCGCGGGTCCCGGCCAGGACGTTCTCGTAGTGCAGATCCTCGTTCACCAGGAGCCGAGCGACGCTGGGGCCCAACTGGTCACACACATCCACGGCCGCGTCCAGCAGCTTGCGCGGAAACGGCTCGCCGAGGCGCTGCCAGTCCCTGGGCAGTTCCACCGCGTGGCGTTCGGCCTCGATCCGCAGGTCGCGCCCGAGACCCGGCGGGGCCGGGATCGCGAGCCTGCGCAGCAGGCCCGCGGCGATCCGCACCGCGTCGCCGATCGGCTCGGTCGTCAGCGACCTGGTCGAATCGAGGCGTTCCAGCAGCAGCACGCCGCGCTCGGGATCGCTGTCGAGCAATCGCACCGCGCCGGCCCCGGCCCAGGTGGCGAGCGCGAGCGGTTCGTCGCGGGTCTCCGGCTGCACCATGCTCAGTTTCAGCACGACCGCGGTGCCGTCGGCCCTGGTGGCGGGCAGCACCAGCCCCACATAACCGTGCATCGCCGGGCCATCGAGGCTCAGTTGCCAGCGTTGCCGGTATTCCTCGGCCAGCGCGGGCAGATCGGCCAGCCAGGCCTGTGCCTCCTCCCCCGCGGTCCGGGCGATGTGCTCGGCAAAAAACTCGGGAACAATGCTCACCCATCGAGCCTCTCAGCCGTGTCCAGCCAATTTCAGCGGCCGCGGATGCCGAGGACGGCCAGTTGGACGCGGTTGGTCGTCCCGGTTTTGGCCATCAGGTTGGCGATGTGGGTCATGACCGTGGTGATGCCGAGGTGCAGGCGTTCGGCGATGTCGGCGTTGGCCAGGCCCTCGGCGACCAGGGCGAGCACCTCGGATTCGCGGGTGGTCAGCCCGTCGGGAGCGACTGGTTCGCGGGCCGGCGCACTGGTGCGGGCGGCCAGGGCGGAGTCCACGACGCGGCGGAGGATGCCGGGCGAGAACGGGTGATCACCGGCGGCTGCGCGATGGATGCCGTGCAAGAGGTCGGTGGGCGAGGCGTCCTTGACCAGGAAGCCGCAGGCGCCCGCGGCGAGCGCCGGGTAGAGATGATCGTCGTCGTCGAAGGTGGTGAGGGCAAGCACGCGGGCGCTCGGCCGGTTGGCGAGAATTGCCGCGGTAGCACGGATTCCGTCCATGCCGGGCATGCGGAGGTCCATCAGGATCACGTCCGGGGCGAGCTGTTCGGCGAGGCGGACGGCCTCGGCGCCGGTGGCGGCCTCCCCCACCACCGCCAAACCCTCGTCGGTCTGGCAGAGCATGCGCAGGTCGGCTCGGACCAGGTGCTGGTCGTCGACGATGAGCACGCGAACCGTCATGGCCGCACCGGCCTGCCGAGCGGAAGGCGTGCCGCGAGTTGCCATTCCGAGCCGACGCGGGCGGCGGTGCAGTCGCCGCCGAGCAATTCGACGCGCTCGCGCAGGCCGATCAGGCCGAGACCGTGGCCGCCGGATCGGTTCGCGGCGGCGTCGATGCCAGAGTTCGTAATTCCGTTGTCGCGCAGGGTGAACCGGACCTCGCCGTCCTGCATGGCGATGATCAGCCGGGCTTCGGCTCCGGCTCCGGCGTGCTTCGCGATGTTCGAGATGCCCTCCTGGGTGAGACGCAGCAGCGTAAGGGCAAGCACCGCATCGACTTCGACGATGTCCTCGGTGAGCTCGGCGTCGACGGCGATCCCCGACTGCCGTGCGCGGTCCAGCACGGCGGTGAGCGCGGCGGGCAGGTCGGCGGGGGCGAGGAAGGAGTCGCCGGTCATCGCCGGATCGCGCAGGATAGCGACCAATCTACGCAGGTCGGTAAGGGTTTCTTTGCCGCTGGCGTGGATGTCGTCGAGGACTTCCCGCGCGCCGGGCGGCGCGTCCGGCATGGCGTGCCTGGCGACGCCGACGCGCAGCACGGTCGAGGACACGTGGTGGGCGATCAGGTCGTGCAATTCCCTGGCGATGGCGGTGCGTTCGACGGCGCGCGCCGCGGCGACCTCGGCGTCGCGGCGCTGGGCGATCTCGTGGGCTTCGCGGCGCGCGTGGTCGGCGCCCTCGCGCGCCGTGCGCAGCAGGATGCCGATCAGAACCGGCGCGCCCGCCATGACCACGGCGCGATAACCGTTCGCGGCCAGGTCATTGCTGGGATGCAGGAGGTACGCCCCGGCCAGCGCGCACGCCGCGAGCCACGGTTGCCAGCCGGATCGGCGCGCCGACAACTCGACCAGCGCGATCGCGGCGGCCACCTTCGCCACCACCGGACCGGTATCGCCGATCTCGAAGCCGAGCAGCAAGAGTGCGCTCACCAGCAGCGCGGTCACCAATGGCCAGCGGGTCCCGCCCGCCGTCACCAGCACCGCGAGCATCCCGATCGCCCAGTCCAGCGGGTTCGGCCGATCGGCCAGGAACACCAGATATCCGGCCGCCGCCACCGCGAGCACCAGCATCCGTACCGGCAGGAACCGCGCGTCGAGCCACGACTCCACGCCCCGGGTCATACCAGCCGATCGCACCACGTCCTCATCATGCCGCGCGCCGATACCGCCCGGCTCCTCCCGCCGCAGGAGCGGCCTCCTCCGCGCGGCCGAGATTCGGGCCGGCGGGCGGAGTCGCGGGAGCGCGGCGGTCGAGAAGGTGAGGGCATGACGAACGACAACGACCCGGCGCCCAGCGCCGGCGAACCGCAGAACTCGGACCGGGCCGCGGGAACAGGCAAGCCGAGCCGCAGGCGGCTACTCGGCACGATGGCGGCATCCGGTCTCGCGGTCGGTGCGGCCGCGGGTCTGGCCGGCGGCGTCGCGCTGGGCGCGAATTCCGATCCGCCGCAGTTCACCCCGGCCGCACTGCGGCGGTTCGGGGGCAAGACCGTGCTGATCACCGGCGCGACCTCGGGCATCGGCGCGGCGGCCGCGCACCTGTTCGCGGCCGAGGGCGGGCGGGTCGCGTTCTGCGGACGACGGGAAGACCGCGGCCGTGCGGTGGAGCGGCAGATCCGCGCCGCGGGTGGCGAGGCGACCTATATCCGCGCGGACGTCCTGGTCGAGGAAGACGTCCGGAACTTCGTCGACTCGGCCGTGAAAACCTATGGCGAGCTGGATGTCGCGTTCAACAACGCCGGCATCACCGTGCAGCGGAAGCTGCACGAGTACAGCACCGCGGACTTCGACCGGGTGCTGAACACCAACCTGCGCGGCACCTTCCTCGCGATGAAATACGAAGTGCCGCACATGCTTCGCAACGGCGGCGGCACCATCGTGGTCACCTCGTCGAGCAACGCGCTCGCCACCGACGCCGGTCGCGCCGCCTACACCGCGAGCAAGCGCGGCCTGGTCGGCCTGGTCCAGGCCGCGGCCCTGGACTACGCGGCGAACGGCATCCGGGTCAACGCGCTGGTCCCCGGCACCACGGACACCGAATTGGTACGCCGGGCAGGCGGATTCGAGAACATCCCGGACGACGTGTACCAGGTGCTGATGAAACAGTGGGCGAGCAGCAATGTTCCGGGCCTCGGCCGGCTGGCGACGGCGGCGGAGATCGCCGCGTTCGCGCTCACCCTCGCCTCCCCCGAGCACCCGTATCTCACCGGCGCCCAGCTGGTCATCGACGGCGGAAAGACCGCGCACGCCTGAGCATCAGCGCAGCGCCCACGGTCCGATCTCCTGAACGGACGGGTAGCCGGGGTCGTCGCAGTCCGGCTCCTCGGCGAACCACAACCAATTGCGGGCGCACTGCACGAGAGTCCAGGCGCGGGCCAGGTCGGCGTCCAGGCCGGCGTGGTCGACCACCGCGGCGAAGCGGTCGTCGAGCGCGGATTCGGTTCGGCGACTCCACAACAGCGACAGGGTGGCGAATTCGGGATCGCCGGCCAGCGGCTGCGGATCGATGACCAGCCACGGTTCTCGTTGTGCCGCAAGCACATTCTCGAAGTGCAGGTCCTCGTTCACCAGCAGCCGGCCCGCGACGGGACCGAGCTGGGCGCACACCTCGACGGCCGCGTCCAGCAGCTTGCGCGGATACGGTTCGCCGAGCCGGGCCCACTCCCGCGGCAGTTCCTCGGCCCAGCCCGCGGATTCGGTGCGCAGGTCCCGGGAAATGCCCTGCGGCACCGGGATTGCCAGCCTGCGCAGGAGTTCGCCGGTGATCCGCACCGCGTCGTCGATCGGTTCGGTGTGCAGTGAGCGCGCGGCGTCCAGGCGCTCCAGCAGCATCGCTCCGTCGGCGGCGTCGCTCTCGTAGAGCAGCACCGCGCCGTCACCCCGCCAGGCCGCGAGCGCGACCGGCTCGTCCTTGGTCTCCGGGGTCGGATAGGCCAGCTTGAGTACGGCCGGGCGGCCGTCGCCGCGCCGGACGGGCAGCACCAGCGCGCCGTAACCGTGCATGGCCGGTCCGTCGAACGTGAGCCGCCAGCGGTCGGCGTAGCGCGCGGCGAGGTCGGGCAGGCGGTCGAGCCAGGCGCGGGCCGGTGCGCCCTCCTGGCCGGCGAGTCGGGTGGCGAAGAATTCGGGCACGACAGTCACGCCATCGAGCATCTCAGCCGTGTCGATCGATTTTCGGCCGCCCCGATCAGGGTGCGGGTGGCGGGGGCGGCGGCACCGGAAGGGAAAACGGCAGGCCGGGTATCAACGGCGGCGGGGCCGGAGCGGGCGCGGGCGGTGGGCCGGGATCGGCCGGTGGCGGCCCCGGGTCGACCGGCGGCGGACCCGGATTCACGACCGGCGGCCCAGGATCCACCGGCGGCGGACCCGGATCGGCGGGCGGCGGTCCCGGATTGGGCGGCAACGGCGCGGGCGCACCCGGCGGCAGCGGGACGCAGACCCAGCGACCGTCCGGCGGCAGACTCCATTGCGCGGCGATCCCGTCGTGCGAGCAATTGTCGCCGACCGCGTGCAGGTCCGGGCCTTGCCCTTGCGGCAGGCAGACCGAGCGACCATCGTGCCCCCGCCCCCAGCGCGCGGTGATTCCGTCGTGTGAGCAGTCGTCCCCGATCCGATGCACGTCCTGCCCGGCCGGAACGCACGCCCACTGCCCCGCCCGCAGATCCCAGCGGGCCTGGATGCCGCCCGCCGAGCAGTCGTCGCCGAGTTTGCGGGCAGGCTGCGGGACCGGCGGAACCGGCGTCGCGGGCCCCGGGCTCACCCGGTCGGGCGTCGAGGTGACGTTGCCGTGGGACGACGGGCTCGCGGTGCCGGTTGTCGAGGCCGATTTCTCGTCCTTCGAGTCCCCGCCTGACCCGAGCAGCAGACCGATCGCGACCACCAGCACCAGCGCCGCGGCGACCACCGCGGCGATGACCAGGCCGCGGGTGTCCGCGCCGCCCCGTTCGGGTTCGTGACTGCCGCCGGGTGCCACCATCGAAACCGCCTTCACTGTACGGACAGGGAAATACCGGTACGAAAGTTGATCTTCACGGCAGGCTACCCGAAGGTTGCTGGATCGATGCTCACTTTATGTTGTTTTTATTTACGCAGGTAGGAGCTATTTATCAGAAATAGCTGCCGATAAACTAGTTTGCTGGGTCACTGCTTGGGCAGCGCGCCCGCGACCCCGCCGACGTCGGCGACCTTCCAGCCGTTGTTCGGGTCGACGTTCACCGTGTAGGTCACCGTGGTCTGCGCGCCCTCGGGCGTCTGGGCGCTGGTCGAGGTGACGTTGAGGAAGACGTTCACCTTGTAGACGCCGTTGTCGGTGTTCATCACCTTGGCGGTGATCGGCGTCGAGGTGGAGGTCCACTTCAGCGGGACCAGGATGTCCTGCAGCTTCGACGCGGTCGCATCGAACTTGCCGGCCAGCTGCGGGGTGGTGTTGGCCTTGAGCTTGCCGACCCAGCCGTTGACGTCCTGGAAGTTGATGTTGGACGCGCCGACCGCGTAGTCGGTGGCCACCTGTTCGGCATGCCGGTCGGCGGCGGCCGCGGCGTCCCGGTCGCTGAGGTCGCCGCGCGCGGAGACCCACAGCGTCGCGAACACGGCGGTGGCGGCGGCCAGCGCCACCAGGGCGGCGCCGAACGCGACGGTCGACAGGCGGATCGACACGGTCCGCCCGCCCTTGTCCGACGCGGGCACGGCCGCGGCGGCTTCCGCCTCGGTGTTCGACTTCGGTTCGGTCACAACGTCGTTCGACATCGCGGCCTCCTTCCTACTTGATGGCGACCCGCACCTTGACCGCGCCGTCGGCGTCGACGTCGGCGAGGGCCTGGGAGATCAGGGTGGAGATATCGATCCGCGGTGCGGCCGCGACGATCGCGTCGAGCAGCGGGCGCAGGATCGGCGCCAGCGAACTCAGCTCCGGCTGTAACTCGCGCAGCGCGGCGACGGTCTTCTCGGTGAACGGGGCGACCCCGTTGCCGGTGGTGTACTGGTCGATCGGCTCGCTGTCGACCATGCCGCCCACGTGCGTGACCAGGTTGCTCACCGCCTCGGCGAACTTGGTCCACTCGGGTGCGGCGGCGCTGAACGACGGGCCGACCCAGTCCATATTCGTCGCTGTGTTCTGCAGGCTGTTGAGCAGCGAGACGATCTGCGGGTTGCGGCTCATGATCGCCGCGGCGAGCAGATCGCCGGAGCGCGCCAGGTTGGGGATCGCGCCGTCGGTGCCGACCAGGGACTGCTCCGCCGTGCTCACCAACGAGCCGACGATGTTCGGATCGAGCTGGTTCAGCGTGGCGGTGGCCAGCCGGGCGACCTCCGGAATCGACAGCGGGGTACGCACATTGGCGGTCTTCAGCTGCTGGCCGTCCCGAATGTACGGGCCGCCTTCGGAATTCGGCCGGAACTCGACGTACGGCTCGCCGAGCGCGGACAGATGCTCGATGGTGACCATGCTGTCGGTGGGCACCTGCCGGTCGGCGACCAGCTTCAGGCCGACCTCGACGCCGGCGATGCTGTTGGTCACCGAGTTGACCCGGCCGACCTCGATGCCGGTGAGCAGCACCGGCGAACCGACCGCCAGCCCACCGGAATTGGCCAGCACCATGGTGGCGTGGGTGTAGTCGCGCAGCGGATCGACCCGCACCACGCCGAAGGTCAGGTATCCCGCGCCGAGCACGACGATGGCGGCGATGCCGCCGAGCGAGGCGAGCGAACCGAGCTTCATCGGACGACTCCGATCATGCGTAGCGTCTGGATGATCCGGTCGGTCTGGTCTTGAACCGGCACGGCGGCGCCGTCGGTCTTCACCCCGACGATGTTCACCATGGGGCCGCGCTCGGCGAACGGAATGATCTTGTCGCGGATCAGCGAGACCAAGGTCTGCAGGTTCGACGGCTGGCTCAGATCCAGCGGGCGAGCCGAGGCCAGCAGCGGCAGGAACGCCTGCACGGTGCCGTCGGCGCTGGTCAGCAGCGGGCCGAGCCAGGTGAGCGAGGTGCCGATCGGGCCGAGCGCGTCGAAGATCTTGGTCACGCCGACGATGGACGGCGCGATGCCGTTCATCTGATCGACCGACTCCTGGGTCAGCAGCTGCGCGAGTTCGGGCCGGATCTCGTGCAGGACATTGGAATTGCGGTCGATGCCGTCGAGCAGCGAATCCAGCCGGTCCAGGTGATTGCCCAGATCGACCGCGTCGTCGGCCATGGTCTTGCCGATCTGCGCGGTCCGGCCCACATCCTTGGGCAGCACGTCGTTGAGCTGTTCGATGGTGTCCTGCACCTGCTGGATCGCGCCGCCCTGCGTGAAGGTGGCCAGCGCGGACATCGTATCTTCCAGCTGCACCGGGGGTTTCGTCTGCGACAGCGGAATGGTGCCGTCCGCGGGCAGCAGCTTGTCGAAGCCGTTCGTCGGGGTGAGCAGCGCCAAATGGATGTCGCCGAGCACGGTGTTCTGCCGCAGTTCGGCGCGGGTGGCGACCGGAAGCTGTACCGACTTCGAGATCCGGGCGTCGACCACGACATAGCCGCCACGCCCGCCCGCCTTCGCCGAATCCACCACCGTCACCGCGGAAACCGTGCCGACCTGCGCGCCGTTGGCCATGATCTTGGCCCGCGCGGGCAGATTCAGCACGTTCTGGAACTGGATCTTGATGGTGTAGGTGGGGCCGGAGACCTCGGCGCCGGGCACCGGCACCGACGACGGGTCGAAGGCACACCCGGCGGCGGGCAGCACGGCGACCATGACCGCCGCGACGCCCGCGGTGAAACGCGCGCCGCGCCTCGGGCTTTCAGGCCGGTGGAACGAGACGCTCAGCCGTCCCGCGTCGTCTCGCTGAATCCTCATCGCGCACCTGCCATTCCGAACACCAGGTCCGCCATGTCGATCTTCGCCACGCCGCCGTCCGCGGTGCAGCGCCCCGGCGTCACCACGTTCACCGCCGCGCAGGCCTCCTGTGGGATCGCGACCTTCGGTGGGACGTAGGCGATCCCCTTGCTCACCGAGTGGACCGCGTCGGTCAGCACCGGCATCATCGAGACGACCTGGGCCAGCGAACCGACCCGGGCGCGCAGGAACTTCACCAGCGGCACGGTGAAATCCAGGGTCTTCATGATCGGATCGCCGAACGCGGTGGTCAGGTCGTTGAGCACCGGAAGCAGTTGGGCGAGACCGTCGATCACGTCCGCGCCCGGCACCAGGAGGTCTTCCCTGGCCGTGACGAGCACCGGCGCCAGCCGGGTGAACATGGATTCGATGTCGCCCCAATGTTCTTCGACCTTCTTGCCGACCGAGGAGAACGCGTCGAAGACGCCGACCAGGTGGCCGATGTCCGCGTCCGGCGAGGCCATCGCGCCGCTGAGCTGCTTGATGATCGCGTTGATCTGCGGCCCGGTGCCCGCGGTAGCCGCGTTCAACTGGGACAACCCGCTGGCCAGCGCGTCGGGCGTGGCGGAGTCCGGACCGGAGATTTCCGCGGACAGCTGGGCGACGGCGTTCAGTGTCTCGGTGACGCTCTTCGGCGTCATCGTCTTGGTGATGCACTGCGACGAGTTCCAGCGCGCGGTGTCCTTGCCGGTCGACACCACCGCGAGCTCGCGCGCCGCGACGATGCTGTTGGCCAGCGTGGTGGCGCCCGCGTCGGCGTACACCGGCTTGTCCGCCTCGACGGCGAACTCGACCTTCACCGCTTTGCCCTGCGGGGCAATGGAAGTCACCGTGCCGACCGGAATGCCGCGCATGGTCACCTGATTGCCGACGTAGAGCCCGACGGTGTCCGGCATGATCGCGCAATAGCTCTCGGTCTTCTTCAGCGGATCGAAGACGATGAAGTAGCCGACGACCACCAGCACGACCGCGACGACCGCGCCCGAGACCGACATGAACGCCCGGGACGCGAGGACCTTGTGCAGCATCAGCAATCCCTCCCCGGCACCGGGACACACACTCGCGCAAGCACATTCGGGGGTGCGGTAATGGTCTGGCCGGACTGATCGATCCGCACGCCGTCGTCCGGGATGGCCAAGTTCGACAGCTTCTGCTGAATGTCCTGCACGGAGCCGACGACCGGATCGAGCCGGCCCAGCAGTTCCTCCATCCGCGGCACCGCGTCGAAGAGCGGCTGCAACTTCGGTTTGATCTCGGCGTAGGTAGGGGCGATGGCCGCGGCCTTACCGATCACCGCCCGCAGCAGCCGGATGCCCTCGGCCAGCTCGGCGCGCTTGTCCAGCACCAGGTCTTCCAGCAGGTTGGTGGCCTGCACCAGCCGGCCGAGCGAGCCCTTGGCGCCGTCGTACATGGTGACGTATTCGTCGGCGTTGGCGATCGCCTTGGAGATCATCACGTGCTGACGATTGAGGTCGTCGACGAAGCTGTTGAGGCTGTCGAGCGTGGTGCGCAAGGTGTCGGGGGCCTGCGCGACCGAGGTGCCGAGCGCGGCGAGGTTGCGCCGCAGGGTATCTCCGTCGATCTTGCGCAACGGCTCGGCCGCGTCCTGGAAGGTCTGCACGAGGCTGTACGGCAGTCGGACACGGTCGGTCGGAATGTGCTTGTCGCCCAGAGGTTTAGAGCCAGAGGGGAACAGCGCCACGTAGTTGCCGCCGACGATGGTGAGCATGCGCACGTCCAGGGTGGACTGGTCGCCGACGAACACCGAGGAATCGACGGTGAACCGCATGATCACCCGATCCGGTTTCAGCTCCAGCGATTTCACCGTGCCGACGCTGACCCCGGCGACCCGGATGTCGTCACCGGACTGCACCGACTGGGCCTCCGACAGCTCGGCCGTGTAGGTCTGCTTGCCGAACGGAACGACGTACAGTACGCCCGCCGCGATCGCCAGCATCGCCACCAGCACCACGCCGACGATGCCGAGCCGGATCTCGCGCCGCTTGCGTTCCGGCTCGCCGATCACCCGGCGGTCGGCGAACATCGTGCTCAACCAGCGCATACCGCCACCTGCTGTCCTGCGATCAGTACGCCGAATACCTGCGGCACGTCGGCCTGGCCCTTGGAGCACTGCGGCTTCCAGCCCGCCACCGCGGACTTGGGGATGGCGGCGTCGAAGCCGGCCAGTAGCCCGGGCAGCTTGTCGAACACCTCCAGCGCCTGCTGGGGATCGGGAAAGATCTTCTGGATCAACGCATTCACGTCGTCGGGGCTTTGCAGGCCGAGCGCGTTGAACAGGTTGTCGAGCGGTCCGAGCACCGACGGCGCGGCGGCGGCGAACTGCGCCAGGCCGGTCATGTTGGATTGCAGGCCGGAGATGACGTCGGCCAGCCGGGCCAGGATCGGCACCATGTAGTGGATCTTGCCGCTGGCCGTGTCGTGCAGGTCGGACAGGTTCTGCAGCACCGCGTCGATCACCGTCTGCCGGTCCTTGACGTGCGCCGCGAGCTTGTCGATCGCCTCCAGCGCGGGCCCGATGCCGTTGCCGTCGCCCTCGATCAGCGCGACCATGCTGGCGCTGAACTGATTGATCTCCTCCGGGGAGATGGTGGCCAGCACCGGCTTCAGACCGTTGAACATGCTGGTCACGTCGAACGAGGGCACCGTGCGGTCGGTACCGATGGTCGCGCCGCCGGGGATGCGCTTGCCCGGCTGCGGTTGCTGTTGCAGGTCGATGTAGCGCTGCCCGGTGAGGTTCTGGTACCGGATGGCGAGCTTGGAGTTGTCGTAGATCGCCGCATCGGTTTTGAGCGACAACCGAACTCGGGCCTGCGTGCCGTCCAGCGCGATGCCGTCGACCTTGCCGACCTGCACGCCGTACATGCGCACGTCGTCGCCGACCTTGAGGCCGTTGGCGTCGGTGAACAGCGCCGCGTGCTGTTCGGTCGGGCCGGAGACCGGTCGCTTGATCGCGGTGCAGACGATGACCAGCACGCCGATCATCACGGCGGCGAACAGCGCGAGACGCCAGCCGGCGGAACGGACGTTCATCGGGCACCGCCCAGCAGCGGCGCCAGCACCGGCATTCCGCTCACGTCGACCTCGGCGTTGAGCACCGGTCCGCCCGGCGTATCCGGCATGGCCGCGCGCAGGCGGCGCAGCAGTTCGGTGAGGTCGGCGCCCGACTGGCGGGGTTGCGGCACCATCTGCGCGAGCAGCGCCAGCACCGGGCCGAGCTGATCGGTGAGCCCGGAGAGGTCGCCGCCGAGCGCACCGCCGAGGTTCGCGATGCCGGGCAGCAGCCGTTCGGTGTGCATCCGCACGCCCGCGTCGAAGGTGTCCCGATTGCTTTGCAGCCGTGGGATATTCCGCAGGATGTAGACCATCAGCTCGTTCGCGCCGGCGAAATCACCGGCGCCGTAGAACGCCGGGCCGAGCCGGCCGGCCAGCTCCGAGGGCGGCATCCGCTGGTTGTCGGTGACGATCTGGGCCACCTGGATGATCGACTGCGCCAGCGGGGTTAACGCCTTCATGTCGTGCGAGACCTGGCTGATCACCGTGGCCATCTGCGGGGTGAGCACCGAGTCGCCGGTCTGCGACAGGCTGCGCAGCATGCTGCCCATGGTGGCGTCGAACACCGCGTCGGTGTGGCTGCCGGTCAGGTCGATCACGCTGTCGTCGCGCAGCGCGGATCCGCCGGTTCCGCGGCGCAGGCCGATCTCGCTGATGCCGAACAGGTTCGCCGGCGCGTAGTCGACCTTCATACTGTCGTCCAGGCCGTGCAGTTGAGCCGGGTTGAGCCGCAAGGTGATTCGCTGCGTCCCGCGTTCGTCGGGGGCGATCGCGGCGACCGTGCCGACCTGGACGCCGTCGACCCGCACCGGCGTGCCCTCCAGCACACCGTCACCGATCTGCTCGGTGTGCAGGGTGATCTGTAACCCGCTGTCGGAGCGGAACTCCCGATAGATCAGACTGGCCGCCAGGACGGCGACGATCACGCCGACCGCGACCACCCCGACCAGCCGGGTCTGCCGCTTGTCGATGGCCACTCCGGGCATTCCGTACTTCGGCATCGCCATTACCCCGTAAAGCTGATCGTCGCGTTGAAGCCCCACAGCATGATGGTGAGGACCATGTCGATGGCCACGATCGCCACCGACGAGGCGCGCACCGCGCGGCCGGAGGCAATGCCGACGCCCTCGGGCCCGCCGGTGGCGAAGAAGCCGTAGTAGCTGTGGATCAGGATCACCACGGTGGCGAAGATGGCCACCTTGATCACGGCGGCGACCACGTCGAACCCGGACACGAACTGGAAGAAGTAGTGGTCGTAGACGCCCGCGGACTGGCCGTGCACCAGCGTGATCAGCCCGCGGCAGGACAGGTAGGCCAGGATCAGCCCGATCAGGAAGGTCGGCACGATCGAGATCGCGCCGGCGATCACCCGGGTGGTCACCACGAACGGCACCGAGCGCAGGCCCATCGCCTCGAGCGCGTCGATCTCCTCGGAGATGCGCATGGAGCCGATCTCGGCGGTGATGCGGCAGCCGGCCTGCGCGGCGAAGCCGATGGCCGCGGCGATCGGCGCGAGCTCGCGGGTGGTGGCATACGCGGAGACGATGCCGGTGACCGGACCCATGCCGAGCATATTCAGCATGGTGAACGATTCGACGGCCACCGAAGCGCCCATGACCAGGCCGAGCACGATCATCATCGGCACGGTGCCGCCGCCGACGATGACCGAGCCGCGGCCCCAGGTCATGTCGGAGATGATGCGCAACGTCTCGTCGCGGTAGTGCTTGAGCGTCGATGGGATCGACGACAGCACCTGCCAGACGAAGGCGAGCACGAAGCCGAGCGATTCGAAGCGCGCGAGCAGCAGGCCGCGCCGGTGATAGAAGCGGGCGATCCAGCCCAGTCCCCTGGGCGCGTAACTGGAGGCGGCCATGTCAGACCAGCCTGGTCGGCAGGAACATCTCGACCACCTGGGTGACGCCCAGGTTGACGATGGCGATGGACACGACCGACAGCACCACGGCCGCGTTCACCGCGTCGGCGACCCCGCGCGGTCCGCCCTTGGCCTCCAGCCCGCGCTGGCAGGCGATGACCACCACCAGGAAGCCGAACAGGGCGGCCTTGAGCAGCGAGACCCATACGTCGGCGACGGTGGTGAAGGAGCCGAAGGTGGCCCAGTAGCTGCCGGGGGTGACGTTCTGCCCGCCGACGGCGACCGCGTAGCCCGCGACGATGCCGACGAAGATGATGAGGATGTTCAGCAGCGGCGCGACCAGGATCATCGCGACCAGCCGCGGAATCACCAGGCGCGGAATCGGACTGATGCCCATGGTGTTGAGCGCGTCGATCTCTTCCCGGATGGTGCGCGCGCCCAGATCGGCGGCGATGGCGGCCGCACCCGCGCCGCCGAGCAGGAATCCGGTGGCCAGCGGGGCGCCCTGTTTGATCACGCCCAGGCCGCCGGTGGCGCCGAGCAGCGAGTCCGCGCCGAGGGTGTGGATGAGATTGCCGACCTGAATGGAGACGATGACGCCGAACGGGATCGCGATGAGGATCGCGGGAATCGCCGTGACGGTCACCAGGCGCCACGCCTGCGTGGTCGCCTCGCGCCACTGGAACTGCCCGCGGGCGATCCCGGTGACCGTGCCGGCCACCGATTCGCGCGCGATGTCCACGGCCCGCCCGAATGTCCGCAAGGACGAGACGACCGTGTCGGAGAAATTCCTGCGGACGATACGAACGGCAGTAGCGCTCGAGCGAACCCGGGTCACCGGCGCCACGCGTGGGCCCGGCCAGGCCGGTGTGTCTCAGGTTTCACAATCGTTC
This sequence comes from Nocardia sp. NPDC006044, assembly GCF_042871115.1. Taxonomy (NCBI): domain Bacteria; kingdom Bacillati; phylum Actinomycetota; class Actinomycetes; order Mycobacteriales; family Nocardiaceae; genus Nocardia; species Nocardia sp. NPDC006044. Next base: position 68,836 of record NZ_JBIAID010000001.1, on the reverse strand, counting down.
TCTCCATGATGGGCGTCACTGCCATCAAGAAGCTATCGGTGACAATCGGTAACAGTAAAGCTGATCACGGTGTGATCATCGCCTCCTATTCGATTGCCGGCGACTAGCCGAAAGCGCTGGTAGAAAGCATCCGAATGGAACTACCTCGGGGTTCTGCAACAAGTTATCAGCGCATTTCGCCTATCAATATGACGAGCATCACGCCATTCGGCTAACTCCAGGCAAGGTCACGGTCCGATTACCGCGACAGCCGAATTCACGAAAAGAACAAGGTGGACGCGTTATCTCAACGAAACGGTGCACGGCAGGACAACAGTCAGCACACCGATTCGACGTGACCGCGGTCACTCGACGACGAATTCGCTCACTTATCCGTGAGCTGCGTCACCCGCACTACGGGCTGGCGGCGAGAAACACAAAAGCGGAGAACAGCGCCAAATGCACGCCGCCCTGCAAAAGCGTCGCCCGGCCGGGGACCACGGTCAGCACGCCGACCACGATCGTGAGGGCGAGCAACACCATTTGGGTGGCGCCGAGACCTAGTTCCAGCGGACCGTCCAGCCAGATGGTCGCCACCGCGATCGCCGGAATGGTCAGTCCGATGCTGGCCATGGCCGACCCGAGCGCGAGGTTGAGGCTGATCTGCACCTGATCGCGCCGCGCGGCGCGCACCGCGGCGAGGGTCTCCGGCAGCAGCACGAGCAACGCGATCACCACGCCGACCGCGGACGGCGGCAATCCCGCATCGGCGACGGCCGACTCGATCGACGGCGAGACCACCTTGGCCAGCCCGACCACGCAGACCAGCGCGACGAACAGCATCGCCAGGCTGAGCAGCGCGGCCTTGCTGGTCGGCGATTCGCTGTGCTCGTCGTCGTCGGTGACCACGCCGTTGCCCTCGACCGGCAGGAAGTCGTCCGGATGCCGCACCGTCTGGACCATCACGAACAGCCCGTACAGCGCGAGCGAGGCGACCGCGGCGAAGGCCAGCTGCCCGGCGGAGAACTCCGGCCCGGACTGGCTGGTGGTGAAGGTCGGCAGCACCAGGCTGAGCGTGGCCAGCGTCGCGACCGTGGCCAGCGCCGCGCCGGTGCCCTCGGCGTTGAACACCGCCACCCGCCTGCGCAGCGCGCCGACCAGCAGCGAGAGGCCGAAGATGCCGTTGCACGTGATCATCACCGCGGCGAAGACGGTGTCCCGGGCCAGCGACGCCGCCTTGTCTCCGCCGGAGATCATCAGCGTGACGATCAACGCCACCTCGATGATGGTCACCGCGACCGCGAGCACCAGCGACCCGAACGGCTCGCCGACCCGGTGCGCGACCACCTCCGCGTGGTAGACCGCCGCGAGCACCGCGCCGATCAAGGCCGCGGCGACCGCGACGACGGCCACCCCGGACAGACTTCGGCCCCAGGTGGCGGCCAGCGCGAGGGCGGCGAGCACAGGGATGAACACGGTCCAGCGGTCGGTCAACACACGGATCATGTGTTCCATCGTTGCAGCTAACCCTCCGCATCCTGGTCAGAGCGGTGCCGCAGGGCGATTTGCCCGGTTTCCCGGCCGCGCGGGGCGGCCGGGAGCACGCGATCAGCGCTCGGTGGCGTTGCCTCGGATGCCGGTGGGCCGGATCGCGATGGCCACCCGGTCCTTCGCGTCCGGCGGTACCAACGGACCGTTGCCGTAGCGCTCGGACAGGCTGGAGTAGAGCGCGCCCTCGGGATCTCCATCGATGTGGTCGAGCACGCCACGAACCTCGAGGTAGCGGTACGGGTTGTCCGGGTCGTAGATCGAAATCGAGACCCGCGGCTCGTGTGCCAGATTCTTGAACTTCTGCCGGTAGTTGGTGTGGGTGAACCAGATGAACTCCCCGTCCCACACGAACCACATCGGGTTCACCTGCGGCGCCCCGTCCGGCCGCGTCGTGCCGAGGCTGGCGTAGACGGGCCGCTCCAGCAGGTCCCGCGCCTTCTCCGGAATCTCGATTGTCATGCACCCTCCAGTCGATGTGCTGTCCGCACGAACGAAAATACGCGTCGCGCGCCGCTTTCCGATGGGGTAGCCGGGTCGAGCGTCACCGGCCCCTACTGACAGGGGCAGATATCCGGCTACCGAGCCGATACCCTGGTTCGGCCTTGATCGAGACGAACAACAGCGGGGGCGCATGTCATACCCACCCGGCCAGTACCCCGGGCAGCCTTACGACCCGAACGCGCACAACGCGCACGAGGGTCAGCAGCAGGCGCCCGGCCATCAGCGCTCGGATCCGACGATGCTCAATCCGATGGGCCAGCAGGGGTATCCCCCGCCGCCGGACCCCACTCAGCTGAACCCGTTGAGTCAGCCCGATCCGGCCCACCAACCGGTTCCGCCGGCCGACCCGACCGTGTTCAATCCGCTGAGTCAGCCGGATCCGGCGTATCAGCCGGGGCAACCCTACGATCCGTATGCGCAGCAGCAGGTTTCGCAGTACCCGTCGGTGCCGCAGTATCAGCAGCAACCGATGTATCAGCAACCGCCGCAGCAGTATCCGCCGCAGCAGGGCGGTTTCCCGCCGGGTCCGCCCCCGCCGGGATTTCCACCGCAGTACGGGCCCGGCGGGTCCGGGTCCAACGGCGGTGGCGGCGGCGGGAAGGTGCTCGCCGCGATCGGTTCAGTCCTGCTGACCGTGCTGGTGATCGCCGGGATCATCGGGCTGAAGGTGTGGAAGAGCAACGCCAGGCACCACCGCGACGACGCCGGCGCGACCACCACGACCAGCCTCGCCGTCTCCACCAGCGCGGCCGGTGTACCGACCACGCCGAGCATCAGCGCCAAGGTTCCGCCGATCGTCACCACGGCGCCGACGACCTCGCCCAAGCCGGCGACCGTGTGGATCGCGGCGGCCTACAACGAGGCGAGCAACGAAGTGCACTGGGTCAGAAGCTCGCTCGGCCAGGATGCCGCTGTGGGCCAGGCCCAGGTCGCGTGCGGCTTCTCCTGCCAGGAACCCATTTGGTCGAAGGACGCCTGCGTCGCGTTCGCCTTCGGCCGCAACAACGGCTGGGGCTCCGCCTGGGGTCTCACGATCTCCGACGCGCAGAACAAGGCGCAGGCCAGGGCACAGAACGACTTCAACGTGCAGGGCCCCTTCGAATTCTGGTCGAAGTGCGCGACGGAGTAGCCCGCGGTTAACCGTCCAGGTCGATGCGGACGGTGAGCAGGTCGGTGCCGACCAGCTGCACCACCGTGCTGTTACCGCGCGGGAGTTCGCGCAGCCGGGCGCGCGCGTCGTCCTCGGGCAGCGGATGCGCGGTGCCGGTGTACCAGCGACCGTGCAGGCGCAGCCGAACCCGGTTGTTCGCCTTGATGTTCCGGATGTACTGCGAGCGGTCACCGAACTCGGAGACGAGCCAGAACTCGTTGCCGACCTTGCGCCCGCCGATCGGGGTGATGCGCGGCTGCCCGCTCACCCGTCCGACGGTCTCCAGGAGTTGCTGGGCGGGCATCCTGCGCTGCAACGGATTGACGACGCGACGCTGCAACGTGGTCACCAGTCGGTGCTGAATATCGCGCTTGCTCGGCATGCGGCGACGTTAGCACCGGCTTGGGCAGTGTGCCGCACGACGCGAACGAATCAGCGGCACGATGCCGAAAGCGCTTTTGGCACAGTGCAACAGGGGAATACCGGGGCGGTGGGCAATTCGACGAATTGCCCGGAATACCGGTGTTTCAGTGTGATACACATCATAAAGTCCGTGCCCTGCAATAACTCTGAGCACACCAGGACCACTCATGCCTGATTCATCCTTGCATTCGCGCCGCCTAGTTCTCGCCGCGACCGCCGCGGCACTGTCCCTGATCGGTTCCGGCCTGATCGCCGCCGCCCCCGCGCATGCCGCGGGGGCGATCAATTTCGCGCCGAAGGTGGATTCACCGTCCGGCGGCCAATTTCCGTCGTGGGGACCCGGCCCGTCCCCGATCGGCACCGTCACCGCCGACTTCGACGGCGACGGCAAGGCGGATATCGTCGCGGCCGATTTCCAAGGGGCGGGACCGATTCTGATGACCGGCAAGGGGGACGGCCGGTTCAACACCGGCACCAGGGTGGGCGACGTCGGAATCGGCTTCGGCGCGGTGGGCGTCGGCGACCTGAACGGCGACGGCAAGCCGGACGTCGTGGCGCAGGCATGGACGACGATCGCGACGTTCGTCAACAACGGCAACGGCACCTTCCGCGCGGCGACGAAGTACACGACTCTCGAAGGCGCACAACAGGAAGTGATCGTCGCCGACGCCAATGGCGACGGTAAGGCCGACGTGCTCAGTCTGGCCCCGGCGGGCGTGCAGACCTGGCTCGGCAAGGGCGACGGGACCCTCGATGCCGGGCCGACCAGCCTGATCCCCGGGGTGGCCGCCGCGTTCACCGTCGGAAAGTTCAACTCGGACAACAAGATCGACATCGCGGTGAACAACGATGCGCTGCAACAGGTGCACGTCTTCACCGGCAACGGCGACGGCAGTTTCACCCGGCGCGGGGCGAGTACGTCCGGCTTGATCACCGAGGACGTGCGCGCGGGCGATTTCGACGGAGACGGCATCGACGACGTGATCACCGCCGACTCGTTCTCCTTCAGCACCACGCTGCTGCTGTCCGACGGGAACGGCGGATTCAAGAAGACCGATCGGGTGGCCGTCTCCGGGCTCGGCCCGACCAGCATCGCCGCGGCCGACTTCAACAAGGACGGCAAGCTGGACGCCGCGATGTCGGCGGTGCTGAACTCCAGGATGGTGATCTTCACCGGCAACGGTGGAACCATCAGCAAGACCGGCGATTTCGGCGTCACCTCGCAACCGCAGACGCCGGCCATCGCCGACTACGACGGTGACGGCAAGCTCGACATCGTGGTGGCGGGCAGCGCGAACGCGGTGTCGTTCTTGAAGAACATCTCCTGAGCGCGGTCAGCAGACCGAGGTCAGGGTGACGTTGTCGTCGAATGGCAGGAAGCCGTCCACCAGGGCGGTGACCTGCAAGCTGTGCACGATGATCTCGCCACCGTGGTTGTCCAGGAAGGCGACGTCGGAGGCGTCCCGGCCGGTGGCGATCCGGACCAGCGTCGCGCGTGGCGCGAGCCCGGTGGCGTCGAGCGCCCGCCAGGCGCCGTCGACGTAGGCCTCGGCGACCGCGTGGAAATCCATCGGTGAACAGCCCGGCGCGTACACCGACACCACCCGCGCGGGCACCTTCACCGCGCGCAACAACGCCACGACCAGATGGGCGAAGTCGCGGCACACGCCGGCGCCGGACAGCACCGTCTCCACCGCACCGTCGATGGGGTCGCTGCTGCCGGCCACGTACCGGATCCGCCGCCCGACCCACTGCGCGACCTGCACCGCGAGCTGCGCATCCGGTGTGCCGGAGGGGAATTCGGTGGCCGCGAAGCCGAGCAGCTTGTCCGACTCGGCGAATCGGCTGGGCCGCAGATACAGCGCGCGGTCGTAGTCGGAACCCGCGTCCGGAAGCGCGGCGCCGAGCACGGTCGCGCGATAGTGCGCGCGTAAAGTGCCGGGGCCGACCGAGAATTTGTGAATTCGGGTGCCGTGCGGGCCGAGGATCTCCCACGGTGTGACGGTCCAGCCGTCGAGCTCGAACACCAGCGACTCGTTCAGTTCCAGATTCCACTGTCTGGCGACGGCGATCTGGAATTCGAGCGTGGTCGGCGCGGTGATCGCCACCTCGAGCTGAGCTGAGACATCGCGCTTCACACCACAATCCTGTCAGTCGCGGTCGAGTGCCCTTCCTATTTTCGGCCAGACCGCACCGAGTTGGCATCATCTGCACCGTCAATTCATGTCCAGGAGGGGATAACTGTGCCCGGCCGCGCGGATATGGGCGAGAATTTGCGCGTGCGCACCCAGTTCACTCGCGAGCTCGTCGCGTTGACCAACGATTTGACGCTGATGTGCCGGCTCACCCATGACGCGGCCGAGCGGGTGACCGACGCACTCGTCGGCGCCGATCTCACCGCCACGTACGAGGTGTTCGCCCTGGACGAGCAATTACAGAAGATGTACGGCGCGTGTGAGGCAAGGACGGTGGTGCTGCTCGCGTTGCAGGCGCCGGTCGCCCGCGATCTACGGCACGTGGTGACCGCCATCCAGATCGCGACCGAGTTGTCCCGGATCGGCGGACTGGTCAGCCAGGTCGCCGATCAGGTGTATCAGAGTCATCCGGGACATGTTGCGCCGCAACCGATTCTGGACACTCTCGCGGAGATGGGCCGGCTTGCCGCGACCCGCACCGCGCTCAGCGGCGAGGCCGTCGCGACGGGTCATCAGGAACCGCCAGGCGAACACGATCCCGGACTGCACGCGATGGAACTACTGCACAAGCAACTGCATTCGGCGCTCGCCGCGCCCGCGTCGGCCCCGCCGACCACCGCCGCGATCAATGTCGCACTGCTGGCCCATCATCTGGAACGCTGCGTCGACCACACGTCGCGCATCGACCGGTTGATCCGCTTCCTGGACACCGGCGTCCCTCCGACGGCTCAGCCCGCGGACAGTGCGTGATCGCTAGCCGGCGCGGGCGATCGCGTAGAGCTCGCGGGCGGGGCCGCTCAGCCGCTGCCCGGTCGGCCATACGGCGCGCAAGGTGCGTTCCAGTTCGAGGTCGGTGATCGTCGGGGAAACCAGCGTGCCCGAGGCGATTTCGGCGGCCACGGCCAGTGAGCTGAGTACCGCGGGCCCGACATCGGCCGCGGCGGCGGTCTTGATCGCGGTGGTGGAGGACAGCTCCAGGGCGACCTCGGGCTGCCAGCCGGAGATGCGGCGAGAGACCGCGTGCTCGAACCAGTTTCGGGTGCCCGAGCCGGTTTCCCGTTGGATGAGCGGGGTTTCGGCGAGTTCGGCGAGGGTGACCGAGCCGCGGCGGGCCCACCGGTGGGCCGGCGCCACGACGACGATCAGGTGGTCGTGCGCGACGACGTGGGACTGGAGGCCGCGAAAGTTCTGCGGGCCTTCGATGAAGCCGATCGCCGCCTTGTTGTCGAGCACCTCCTTGGCGACCTCGACGGAGTTGCCGGACTCCAGTGCGATGGCGGTGCCCGGGGCGGTGGCGCGCAGCTTCATCAGCCAGGCCGGGAAGAGGTACTCGGCGATCGTCTGACTCGCGGCGACGCGCAAATGCGAGTCGCGCTCGGCGCGCAGCGTGTCGATGCCCGCGTCGAGTTGCTCCGCCGCGCGGACCACGCCGCGGGCCCACTCCGCGATCAGCGAGCCGGCGCGGGTCGGCCGGGAACCGAGGGTGGTGCGCTCCAGCACCGGCATGCCGACCAGCTTCTCCAGATAGCTGATCCGCGAGGACGCGGACGGCTGGCTGATGCCGTGCGCGGCCGCCGCGCGGCCGAGGCTGCCCAATTCGATCACCGACAGCAGCAGGTCGAGCGCGGCCAGGTCGGGGACACGGGGCGACAGGGGCATAGAACGAGTCTATGCATGCATAGGTACGTGCCCGCTACCCGACTCCGCGACCTGCGACGACGCTGAAGACATGACCGCCACCGTGACCTTCCACCCCGCACCGCCGCGGCGCGGGGTCGGCGAGCTCGACCCTCGTGCCGACCGCCGCCCCGGCTCCCTGCGCCAACTCGGCCCGAACTGGTTCGCCGCCGTGATGGGCACCGGCATCGTCGCCACCGCGGCGGCCTCCCTGCCGATGCAGTTCCCCGGATTGCGCGGCGCGGCGACCGTCGTGTGGGCGCTGGCCGCCGCGCTGCTGGTCGCTTTGAGCGCCGCGTGGCTCGCGCACTGGACGCGTTTCCCGGATACCGCTCGTGCTCATCGCAACCACCCGGTGATGTCGCAGTTCTTCGGGGCTCCCCCGATGGCCCTGCTGACCGTCGGTGGCGGGACCCTGCTGCTCGGCTCCGACGTGATCGGCCTGCCCGCCGCCGTGGCGATCGACTGGGTGCTGTGGACCGCGGGCACCGTCCTCGGCCTGCTGACCGCGTGCGTCATCCCGTACCGGATGTTCACCAGGCACCGGGTCGAGGCCGACGCGGCCTTCGGCGGCTGGCTGATGCCCGTTGTGCCGCCGATGGTTTCGGCCGCGATGGGCGCGCTACTCGTCCCGCACACACCCGCGAGCCAACCGCGCCTGACCATGATCCTGCTGTGCGTGGCCATGTTCGGACTCAGCCTGATCGCCGCGCTGGTCACCATCACCATGATCTGGTCGCGCCTGGTGCATCACGGCACACCCCCCGCGAATATGGTGCCGACCCTGTGGATCGTGCTCGGCCCGCTCGGCCAATCCATCACCGCCGCCGGACTTCTCGCCAATGCCGCACCGTTTGCCCTGCCCGATCTGTACGCCAAGGGCTTCGTGGTCTTCTCGGTGATCTACGGCATCGCCGCCTGGGGCTTCGCCATGCTGTGGCTGGCGCTGGCGCTGACCATCACCGTAAAGACCTACCGGGCAGGCGAATTGACCTTCAGCCTGACCTGGTGGGGCTTCACCTTCCCGCTCGGCACCTGCGTCACCGGCAGCACCGTCCTCTACACCCACACCGGCGCAAACCTGTTCGCCGCTACCGCAGTCGCCCTCTACGTGCTGCTGGTGGCCGCCTGGTCGGTGGTCGCGATCCGCACCGCCCGAGGTGTACTGAACGGCACGCTCCTCCGCCCCGCGACCACCTCCTGACCGGCCGCACGCCTTCTGATTTCCCGCACCGGGATTCGCATGCAATTCCGGGTGCGGGAAATCAGAAGGCGTGCGGCTTTGGCTCGGGGTTGGGTTCAGTCGAGCAGCGGGAAACGACCGGAGTGCAGCAGGCCCGCGATAGCGTCCATCTTCGCTTGCGGCGCAGCATAATCCGGGTGAGCGCGCAGGACGGCGGCCGCGTCGTGTAGCCGGGCCATCTGCTGCTCGGCCTGCTCGGCGGTGCGGCCGCCAGGGGCGACCGGGTGACGGGCGAATGCCAGCTTGCGGGCGTCGACGCGGCCCAGGGCCACGGCCTTGTCCACCCGGCGCGAGCAGCGGCAGAAGGCCTCGGGGTTGGCCACGCCGCAGGTGGCAGTGAGGAAGTTGCCCAGGCGATTCTTGGCGCGCTCCAGGCGCTTTCGGTAGGCGGCCGGGGTGATGTCGAGGATCCAGGCGGCATCGACGGAGGTGAGTTCGAAGACGTCGCCGAGAACGAAGGCGACTCGCTCGTCACGGCCCAGGCATTGCAGCATGGCCTGCGAGCAGTTCAGCCGGACCTCCGCGGTGAGCAAGGTCGCCTCCGGGCCGCGGTAGTCCGCTTCCGCGAGCCCGTCGGCCAAGCCGTCGCGGTAGGCGTCGAAACTCAACTCGGCCGCTTCCTGCGGCGTCTGGCGTTTCAAGTTCAGCAGATAGTTGACCCCGATCCGGTAGGCCCAGGTCAGCAGCTTCGCCTCGGCACGCCAGGTGGCAAGGTTGCCGAGCACGCGAAGCAGGATCTCCTGAGTCGCATCCTCAGCCTCCGCCGGGCGCCACACCATCCGCAAAGCCAGCCGATACAGCGGGTCTTGCAACAGACGCACCACCTCCGCGATCGCGTCCCGCTCCCCGGCAACGGCACGCCCGACCAGCGCCTGCTCCTCGGCCTGTGCCTCCATACTCATCCAGCCATCCTTCGGCTGCCGGACGGTTCGGCGCAAGGGGAATTGTCAGTAGTCCTTCAGCGCGAGCAACTCCGGATCGCCTCCGGCAGGTTGGCGCCATGGCGTCGAACACCTCGCGCCGCGGTGGTTCAGCGAACAGCATGCCTACTACTTCGACGGCGCCTGCATGTCTCGCTGTACAGCGACGTGCGCGGGATCGCGGTGCACCTCGAGCTGGAAGCCGGGATCCGGCGGGCCGGTACACCGGTAGCTCTGCGGGACACCCTCGAGCCGCAACACGAGCAAGTCCTGGCCAGCGGTCGGTACCCGACACGGCTGCGGGACCGGATCAGCCGGTCCCGCGCACCGATCATCAGGAGATCGCGGACGCCGCGTCGACCAGTGCGTGCCTGCGCAGCCAGTCGGCGATTGCGGCGCCGATCTCGTCCGGCCGATCCTCGGGTGCGTGGTGGCCTGCCGGGCCGATCGACGCGATGTCGACGTTCGCGAACGTGGTCGCGGCCCAATCGATCGCCTCGGGCGAACCGAGGCCGACGCCGTTTTCCAAGCCCATCACCAGCTTCGGGACCTCCGGTGACTGTGCGGCCCAATGGCCATAGTTGTTCACGATCGCCACCACATCCGCCGGTTCGCCGTCGAGCGGGAACTCGCGCGGCCACACCAGCATCGGCTTGCGCGACTCCGGGGTCGGGTACGGCGCGCGGTACACGTCGTGATCTTCGGGCGACAGGTTCGCCACGCCCTTGGGCAGGTTGAACTCGATGAACATGTTCTCTTCCAACACCATTCGCTCCCCCTCCGCGCTGCGGAACTTGCGGAACAGCTCGGCGCCGAGCGGCGGTAGCTCCGCCCAGCTCATCGGCCGCAGGAACGTCTCGATCAGCGCGATGCCGCGCACCCGGCCCGGGTGGCGGGCGGCCCAGTCCAGGCCGAGCGCGCCGCCCCAGTCGTGGCCGACGATCACCACCTGGTCCAGATCCAGCGCGTCGAACCAGGCGTCGAGGTAGCGGGCGTGATCGGCGAACCGGTAATCACCGTCCGGCTTACCGGACTCGCCCATGCCGATGAGATCGGGTGCCAGCGCCCGGGTTCGGCCGGTGACGTGTGGAATCACGTTGCGCCACAGGTGCGAGGAGGTGGGGTTTCCGTGCAGGAACACCACCGGCACCGCACCGGTGCCCGCATCGCGGTAGTAGATGAACGAGTCGAGGACGTCGACGGTTGCCATGATCTATCCTTCCGAGGTCCGGCTTGCTTGCCTTCACCCGGTTTGGACACGGATTTCCACCGCACTGTGACCACCCGGAAAAGTGACCCTCATCACCACCACGGCCGCTTGCGCGCGCACTGCACAAATTCGGCTAACGACCGGCACTTCCGTAGGAATCCAGTAGATATAACTACCAGCCTGAAATGAACCTGAGAATACTCCCGAATCAGGCATATCGACTTGCCAAGATCGAATCCGGTTATCTACTGTCTCAATACGTAGCAACGAGCAAGATGCGGGACGGAGACAAGCGGTGCAGCAGCGAGAGGCGAATTCCCGGTCACGGAAAGCACTCTCGGCCGGCACCGAACGAATCCCGATCTGCCCCTAGTCATCACGAACGAGTACGCCCGGCGCGGCTCGACATCCCGGGTCCTCCCTCATCGGCCCTGTGGTGTCGGCGGGTGCGGTAACGGACTGGACAACCAGCCGCACCACCGCGCGACGGACGAGCTCCTTCGTGATCAGCCACCCTCGAGTCGGCGCCGGCACGGCGACTCGAGGGTGGTTTCATATCAAGCCCCCTTGGCTGTGCGGAAGGTCATACCCCACAATCACTTCCGCGACCTCGACCTCCGGATACGTTGGCGCCCGATATAGTTCAGGGTGGTTGGCGTTAGGAAGCTCGATGAAGTTCACAGTTCAGCGGCTCGCTCTGATCGGGCTGGCCATCGCGACATTCATCGGAGTGTCCTACTACTACGTGAACCGAGTCGAATCCCCCAGGGCGAACGCGGGCTGCGGCACCGCGCAGGTCTGCGCCAACGCGCCGGCCAGCATGCCCAGCCACGACGCGCTCACCCTGCTCGACACCATCCGGGTCGCCGGTCGCGCGGCCAAAACCGGTTACACCCGTGAGCAATTCGGCACGGCCTGGACCGATGACGTGTCGGTCCCCGGCGGCCACAACAAGTGCGACACCCGCAACGACATCCTGCAACGCGACATGACCGACGTCACGTTCAAGGACAACAGCCGCTGCGTCGTCGCCAGCGGCACGCTCAACGATCCGTACACCGGCAAGACGATCAAGTTCGTCCGCGGCCCGAAGACCTCCGACGACGTTCAGATCGACCACATCATCCCGCTGTCGGACGCCTGGCAGAAAGGCGCGCAACAGCTTTCCGCCGAGCGGCGCCAAGACCTGGCCAACGATCCGCTGAACCTGCAGGCCGTGGACGGTCCGACCAATCAGTCCAAGAGCGACTCCGACGCCGCCACCTGGTTGCCGCCGAACAAGGGCTACTGGTGCGCCTACCTGACCAGGCAGATCCAGGTCAAAGCGGCCTATCAGCTCTGGGTGACCCAGGCCGAGAAGGACGCCATGACACGGGAACTCACCGGCTGCCCCTAGTCAGGACATGGTCACGACGACCTTGCCGAACGGGTTGCCGTCGCGGAAGTAGCGGTACGCGTCCACCGCCTGATCGAGCGGGAACACCCGATCGATGAGCGGCCGCATCCGGTGCTCGGTGATCGTCCGGTTCATCGCCTCGAAGTCGGTGCGGCTGCCGACGGCGATCCGGCGGATCGACACGTACTGGGTGCCGAACACGTCACCCACCGACTCGACCAGCGGCGTCCGCGCGGCGCCGATCATGGTGACCTGCGTGTTATACCCGCCGGAGCGAACGGATTTCGACAAGGTCGGCAGGCCGACGGCGTCGACCACATGCTCGACGCCGAGGCCGCCGGTCAGGTCCTGCACCGCCTGATCCCAGTCCGGTGTCTCGGTCGAGACGATCACCTCGTCCGCGCCGAGTTTGCGCAACCCGTCGGCCTTGCCCGGGCTGGAGGTGACGGAAAAGACCCGCGCGCCCAGCATTTTCGCGTGCTGCACGGCGAACAGGGCGACCGCTCCGCTACCGACGGTCAGCACCGTCTCTTCGGGCACGACCGGCACCGGCTTCGTGAGTGCCGCCCACGCAACGACTCCCGCGCAGGTCAGCGTCGCCGCCTCCACGTCGGTCAGGTGCGCGGGCACGTGCACCACCGAATCCTGCTCGACCACCGCGTAAGTGGCGAGCATGCCGTCGAAGTTGGCGCCGTACTGCTCGGCTGCCATGGCCAGGCGCTGCGGGCCGTCCACCCACCGGACGAAGTAACTGGCGGTGATCCGGTCGCCGAGCGCGGCACGGGTCACGTTCGCGCCGACGGCGATCACCTCGCCGACGCCATCGGAGAGCGGGACGATCCCCGGTGTCGCGGGCAACGGGTAGACGCCGTCCATCAACATCAGGTCGCGGCGATTGATCGAGGCCGCGCGCACCCGGATCACGACCTGGTCCGGACCGGGCCGGGGAACGTCCTGCGCCGCGGTGCTGAGCCCGTCGAGGCCGCGCAGCGGATCCAGGTGGTAGGCAACGCCGTTCATCGGACACCCACGATGTACTGGTGATCGGACAGGATCCGGCCCTCGTCGTCGAGGCCGATGACCTCGAAGCCGCCACCGGCCACCGTGCCATCGGCCTTGGCCACCATGGTCCAGCTCACGCCGATCAGCCCGGCGGGCAACCGGATCGGCGCGTCCTCGACCGCGAATTCGTATTCGCCCGACTCGATGAACATCTCGTAAGCCCGAGTCACCCTGCGGTCTAGCGCATCATGGCCGCGGACCTCCAGTGGCGGCATCGGGAACTGCAGTTGCTCCGCTGCTTCGCGCATCTCCACCGGCGGGTCGACCAGGGTCTGCGCACCGGTCGGCGCCCACAGTTCGCGGATCGCCTTGCCGCGCGCTTGCGGGTCGGCCTCGTTCCACTGCGCCGCGTACTGCTCGGCGAAGCGGGCCAGTTCGTTGTCGTTCAGTTGCTTGCTCATGACCCGAAGTTTTGCGATCCCGGCGATTCCGCGCGATTCCCGGCAGGGAATAGCCGCCCGGCCCCGCTTCTCATACCCTGCGCGGAATCGCACTCCGGTGCAGGTCAGATAAGAATGTGGGCATGACGACGGCGATAGAGGCACCGGGGTTCGCCCGTGAGCTCAAGCACTGGCGGACCCTGCGTCGGGTCAGTCAGCTGGATCTGGCGATCCGGGCGGACACCACGCAGCGACATCTGAGTTTTCTGGAACAGGGGCGGTCGCGACCGGGGCGCACGATGGTGGTGCGGCTGGCGGAGTCGCTGGAGCTGTCGCTGCGGGAGCGCAACGATCTGCTGCTCGCTGCGGGCTACGCACCCGCGTTTCCCGAATCCGATGTGGACGCACCTGAATTGGAGCCGGTACGGGAGGCGTTGCGGACGATTCTCGACGGCCACCTGCCCTATCCGGCGATCGTGGTGAAGCCGCGCGGGGTGCTGCTCGCCGCCAATGCGGCGTTCACGGTACTGACCGACGGTGCGGCGCCCGAGTTGCTGAACGGACCGATCAACGTGCTGCGCCTGGCGCTGCATCCGGAGGGCCTGGCGCGCCGGGTGATCAACCTGCCCGAGTGGGGCAAGCACGTGATCGAGGCCCTGCGCGGGCGGATGTCGCGCAGCCCCGACCCGGCGCTGGCCGAGTTGATCACCGAGCTGGAAGGTTATCTCCCGCAAGCAGAACCAGGCCCCGACCACCTCGGTTTCGCGGTGCCGCTGCGCCTGCGCAGCGACGACGGAGAGCTGCGCCTGATCACCACCCTGACCTCGTTCGCCACGGCAACCGACATCACCCTCGCCGAACTCCACCTGGAGGCCTTCCTCCCCGCCGACCAGCAAACAGCGCAGATCCTGCGCAACCGCGCGGCCGCATAGACATCCGACGCACACCCCCTGATTTCCCGCATACCGATTCGCATGCGATTGCGTGTGCGGGAAATCAGGGGGTGTGCGGCTACCAGGTTCGGGCGGCGGTGCGGAGGCGGGCGTGGACCAGGTCGACGTGGGGGCGGGTGTCGGTGCCCGCGCGGCGGACGAGGAATCCGGTGTTGATCGGCGGGTCGGGTGGGTCGAGGAGGGTGACCAAGGTGCCTGAATCCAGTTGGGGGGCACAGAGATAGCGCGGGAGGACGCTGATGCCCGCGCCCGCGACTACCGCGCCGGCGACGGCGCGCAGGTCCGCGACGATGACGGCCGCCTCACCGGTCAGCCGGATCCCGAAGACGTGCCGCCAGTATCGGCGCAGGATCGGCAGGTCGGGTGCGTAGCTGACGAGCGGCAGCGCGGCCAGCGCGGCCGGGCCTTCGGTACGCAGCCGCGCGGTATCGATCCGTCCGGCCACTGCGGGCGCGGCGACCAGCACGAACTCCTCGTCGGACAGCGCTTCGGCGACCACGGTCCGGCCGCGTGGACGCACCGTCGACAGCACCAGGTCGTAATGCCCCGCACGCAACCCGGTCAGCAGATCCTCCGAGAGCCCGGAACTAACGGTCAGCCGCACACCGTGCCCGATCAGCGGGGCGAGCGCCGGAAGCGCCTGTACCGCAAGCAGTTCCGCAGGACCGGCCAACCGGACAGGCGGCTGCGGTTCGGCCTCGTCGGTAATCGACCGGCCGGCAACCGCACTCAACGCGTCCAATGGTTCGGCGATCCGCGCGGCCAGCTCCGCGGCGGCCGCGGTCGGCGCCACCCCGCGCGGCAGCCGCTCGAACAACCGCTGCCCGAGCCGCTTCTCCAACATCTGCAACTGCGCGGTCACCGTCGGTTGCGACAACCCGATCAGCCGCGCACCGCCGGTAATGGACCCCGCCCGATGCACGGCCAGAAACGTGCGCAACTGATTCAGATCCAAACTGCCATCGGAATCCCTATCGCTCACCCGGCCAGTCTATTGCCCTGCCGATACAACCTCCGCCCACACGCACCACTTCTGCTTTCCCGCACCGAAATCGCATGCAATTCTCGGTGCGGAAAATCGAGAGTGGCGCGGCTGGGGTCAGCGGGGACGGACCGCGTCGAGGAGTTCGGGGCCGTGGGTGGTGAGGCGCTTTTCGGCGAGGTGGGTGGCGATCAGCGCGGCGGCGATGCCGGTGGCGAGGCCGACCGGGACCGCCAGCCATTCGATCGCTTTCAGCTCGGTGAAGTGGCCGATCAGGAGGATGGCCAGTACCGGGAGCACGGCGAACAGCTGACCGAAGAGCACGGTGAACTGGAGCAGCACCTTCGCGCAGCCGGGGTTGCCCGAACCGGAGAACGGATTCCCGGTGCGCTGCGGAATCGGATACGGCGCGTGTGTGGAGATGAACATGGCGGCGCCGACGCCGACGCCGAGGGCGGCGAAGTACAGCGCGAGCACCCAGGGGTACTGGTCCGCGTGGCCGAACGCACCCGGCAGGATCAGCGCGAGCAGCAGCGTGGGCAGTCCGAGCACGATCCCCAGCGCCAGCAGGCGGCCGCGCACGTCCGCGCGCACCGCGCCGGGTGTGACCAGGGCCTGCCACACGGCGGTGCCGTCGTAGCCGTACAGGTTGGCCCCGGCGAGCGCGGCGAACGAGACCGAGGTGACTCCGGCGAACGGCACACCGCCGGTGCCGTTGCCCTGGAAGGCCGGGAACACCGGCATCAGAATGCCGACCACCAGCACCGGCAGCAGCGCGGCCCGGCGGCGACTGTCCCGCGACCAGGTGCGCAGTTCCTTGATCAGCACGGCGCCGACCGGTCCGCGCTGACGGACCCGGCCGAGCAGTCCGCCGCCGACGCTGCCGGCCACGGAGTTCATCGGCGCGGCCAGCCGCCGGGCCAGCAACACCGCCCAGGCCTGCCAGAGCCCGAGCGAGACCACCGCGAGCCCCGCCAGCGGCAGCAGCGCGAGCAGCCAATTGCCCTGTGCCGCACCCTCTACCGCGACCGGCGCCCAGCCGGACGGAATCCAGCGCACGGCCGCCGACGCCCAGGGCGGGAGGTCGCGCAGCGCGCTCACGTGCGACATCAGCCAGCTCATCGGGTAGTAGGCGACGCCGAGCAGCCCGGCCAGCAGCACGCCGATGTCCCGGCCTCGCCGGGATCGCATGGCCGCGCCGATCCAGGCGAGCACCACCCGGGACAGCAGCACCACGAACACCAGTTGCAACACGATCCCGATGACCGCGACCAGCGTTGCCGCCCAGCCCAATTGGGCCGCGAGAATGATCAACCCGCCGAACGCGACCAGGTTGATCACCGGCGCGGGCCCGGCGAACGCCGCGGCGAGCAACCCGCCGGCCAGCTGCCTGCTGCTGATCGGCAACAGCCGCAGATGCTCCGGCTGGATGGTCTCGTCGCTGCTGCCGATCAGCACCGGCCCGCACAGCCAGCCGAGCGTCCAGATTCCGAAAATCGTTGCGGCGATGGTGATCCCGTTGGCGACATCACCATCGCGTTCGGCGAACCCGATCAGCGCGGCGGTGATGACCGCGAACACGGCGCCGAACAGGACACCCATCACGAAGCTGAAACCCTGCCACCCGTTGCTCAGCGCGCGCCGGGTGAGCAGCAGCCGCATGCGGATCAGGATGCCAGCCACGACAACCCGTCCTCTCCGCCGACGCGGCCGCCGACCAGCCGGACGAACGCCTCCTCCAGGGTGGTCTCGCCGCGCACCTCGTCCACGGTGCCCGCCGCGACCACGCGTCCGCCGGTGATCACCGCGACCCGGTCGCACATGCTCTGCACCAGCGCCATCACGTGACTGGACAGCACCACGGAACCGCCGGCCGCGACGAAGCGTTGCAGGATGACCCGAATCGTGCTGCCGGACACCGGATCCACCGCCTCGAACGGCTCGTCCAGGACCAGCAGCTTGGGCGCGTGCAGCAGCGCGGTCGCGAGGCCGATCTTCTTGCGCATGCCCGCCGAGTAGTCGACGACCAAAGTCTTTTCCGCGCCGGTCAATTCGAACACCCCGAGCAATTCGTCGGCGCGCTCGGTGACGGTGGCCTCCGGCATGCCGCGCAAAAGGCCGGTGTAGGTGAGCAATTCGCGACCGGTGAGCCGCTCCGGCAGGGCGAGGCCGTCCGGCAGCACACCGACCAGGGTCTTCGCCCGGATGGGGTCGGCCCACACGTCGGCACCGAAGATCTCGGCGCGGCCGGCGTCCGGGCGTAGCAGTCCACAGGCCATCGACAGGGTGGTCGTCTTGCCCGCCCCGTTCGGGCCGACCAGGCCGAAAAAGGAGCCCGGCGGTACTGCCAGGCTCACGTTGTCGACGACCCATGGTCCGCCGAAGCGTTTACACAGGCCGGTCAGGTGCAGTGCGGGCTGATGGTCTGGTCGCATGGTCCCCCGGAGTCCTTTCGGATCGACGTTTCTCCAAAGGGTACGGACCATCAGCCCGCGCGGTTCGAGCGAATCAGGCGGCTACCGCGAGTTCTTTCTGCGCGGGGGCATCCCAGTCGATCCGGTACCGCTGCTCGGGTCCCATGCTCTTCTCCGGGTTCATCAGCTTGATGAACAGCGGTGCCATCAGCTGCATCATCTTGCGTCCGACCGGCCCGAGGGTCTTGCTGTGGTTGGCCTTCGCCGCGCGCGCTGCTACGGCTTCCACTCGGGGCCTGCGCAGCTGCTCATAGGTGGCGAAGGCAGCCTCGGGCGTCGGCAGATCGCGCAGGCAGCGGGCCACCTGAATCGCGCTCTCGATGGCCAGCGAGGCGCCCTGCCCGGAACTGTTGGACGGCGCGTGCACCGCGTCCCCGATCAGCGCCATCCGGCCGCGGAACCAGTGCGGCACCGACGGCATGATGTGCAGCGCGCCGGACACCTCCAGCTGTTCCTCGGTGGTGCGCCGAGCGAATTCACCGCCGGGCGTGTCGTCGGCGTAGGTCTCGCGCAGAATGCCGAGCCAGTGCGCCTTCGGGATCGCCCGGGCCGCGGTGAGCGACAGGTACTCCTTGTGCGGCAGGTTGGCGCCCCACATCACCTGGCCGTCGCCGGTCGCCCCGTACAGGTAGTAGGCCTTCTTCCCGAACGCGAAGGTCATGGATTCCGGCTCGACGTGGCCGTCGTAGTCGATGATCGCGCCGAAGCCGAGCATGCCGAGGTACTCCGGGCCCGGCGCGTCCGGGTCGATCAGGCCGCGCACCGTCGACCGGATGCCGTCGGCGCCGATCAGCACGTCGGCGGTGGCGGTACTGCCGTCGGTGAACCGGGCGGTGATGCCCGAGTCCGACTCGACCACATCGACCAGGCGCTTGTTGTACTCGAACGGCACGCCGGCGCCGACCGCGTGATCGTGCAGGGTTTGATGCAGCTCGCCGCGATCGACCAGTTGCAGCGGCGGCAGGTCGGCCATCGGCGGCATGAACATGTCCTTGCCGCCGATGGACAGGCCCATCTTGGCGATCGGCTTCGCGATATCACGGACCGCGTCGCCCGCGCCGATGATGTCCAGGGCGGCAATGCCGTTCGGGGCGAGCGCGAGTCCGCTGCCGATGTTGTAGGACGAGCCGGGGTAGGCCTCGTAGACGCGGGCGTCGATGCCGGCCTTCAGCAGTGCGGTGGCGGCGACCGGTCCGGCGATGCCGCCGCCGATGACCAGTGCGGTTCTGACTTGTGACATGGGTGTCTCCAGGAATTGGTGTTGCGGGTTTTTCGAATCCCCGAACCGACCCGTGCACCACGCACCCAGTTATCCTGTGGTTGCCAGCCTTGTAGCCGGGTGCGCGCATGCGGGCGCGGTTCGAGACTGTTCAATCGGGCTCGGCGGCGGTGTTGCCGCACCCCGCCGAGCCTGGTCTCGCTGTCAGGACGATTCCGGTTGAGTCATCCTCCCTTCCACGGCCGCGACCACTTCAGCGGGCGGGATGTTGTCGGCATGGACCTGCCGCCACCACTCGACCTCGGGGAATGTGCCGTCGACGAGCTCGTCGCGCAGCGAACGGGCCCAGGCCGCTTCGGCTTCCAGCATCGCGAGCCCGAATTCGGATTCGATGATGAACAGCCGCGGCAGCTTCATCGCCATGACTTTGTCGAGTTCGGCGCGCACACCGTCGATGATGTGACCGAGCGCGTCGATGCGCCGGCCGAGCAGTTCGATGACCTCGTCGGGAGGCAGCACCGAGAGAATGGACAGGCCGGCGACGAAGCGGTGTTGTTCCGGCTCCGGCACGGCGACCAATTCCCTGGTCCAGTCGACGAGTTCGGCGCGACCGGCGTCGGTGAGCTGGTAGATCACCCGTTCCGGCCGCGCGCCGTCGCGCTCGCTGCCGATGATCTCCAGATAGCCGACCTTCTCCAGGTTCTGCACGACGGTGTAGAGCGAGCCCCACTTGATCGTCATGTCCTGGTCTTTGCCGCGGTCGCGCAGCGTCTGCGCGATCTCGTAGCGGTGCTTGGGCCGATCGATCATCGCCGAGAGCACCGCCAGGGCGAGCAGGTTGTTCACCTTGCGCTTCGTGGCCATCACACCTCCTTACTCGTCTACGAATATACGTGTACGAGTATTCGTGACGCAAGGGTCTCTCGCGGCGTGTGTGCCGGTGAGTTCAGGCGCGGGCGGGTTCGTGCTCGCCGGCCTCTTGCTCGAGCAGCTTGGCGGCGAGGTTGTCCAGGGCCTGGTCGAACAGCGCACGATCGGCGGGGTCGTCGTTGTTCCAGTCGTCGAGCCTGCGGTCGAGCCAGCGCCGCCACGCGGCCTTGACCCGGTCCAGCTCGGCCTGGCCCTGGTCGGTCAGGCGCAGCTCGTGGCCGTCGTCGACCAGGTAGCCCTTGTCCTCGACCCGGCGATAGATCGGCGCGAGGACGTCGTCGGGGAGCTTGTGCGCCCGGGCGACGGAGTCGAGCGTCGCGCCGCCTTGGACGCGGTCGCGCAGGTAGACCTGGCCGAGCGCCCAGGCTTCGCCGCGGCTCAAGGTGCTGCCCGCGTCGGCGAGGATGCGCAGGCCGATCGGCCCCTCGGCGTGTTCCTTGCGCAGGGTCGCGGCGATGGCGCGTTCCAGGTGCACCACCCGGTCCGCGGAGTCGGGCACCGAAAAGCCTTCGCCCACATCGCCCGCGCTCGTTCGCGCGCTGTCGCGCAGCGGTACCTCTTTGAGGAACCAGGCGACCACGAAACCGATCAGCGCGACCGGAACCACCCAGACGAAGACATGGTCGATGGTGTTCGCGTAGGCATCGATGATGGGTGCGGCCACCTCTTCAGGAACACTTTGCAGCGCTTGCGGATTCGCCGCGACCTCGGGCGGCACCACCTTCACCTGGACCAGCGCCTCACGCAGATTCGGACCGATCTCGTTGCTGTAGAGCGTGCCGAAAATCGCTGTGCCGAAAGTACTTCCGAGCGTGCGGAAGAACGTGACACCGGAGGTCGCGGTGCCGAGTTGCGCGTACGGCACGGTGTTCTGCACGACGATGGTGAGCACCTGCATGGTCAGGCCGATGCCCAGGCCCAGCACCAGCATGTACAGCGATTCTTCCCAGAAACCCGTGTCGCGGCCCATGGTCGACATCAGGTACAGCCCGAGCGCCATCACCAGCGTGCCGACGATCGGGAAGTACCGGTAGTGGCCGGTCTTGCCAACCACCTGGCCGGACAGGATCGAGGTGACTAGCAGCCCGGCCACCAGCGGCAGCGAGCGCACACCGGACATGGTCGCCGAAACCCCGTCCACGTATTGCAGATACGCGGGCAGGTAGGTGATCGATCCGAGCATGGCGAAGCCGCAGATGAAGCTGAGGATCGAGCAGACGGTGAACACTCTGCTGCGGAACAACCCCATCGGCAGCATGGGCTCCTTCGCCCGCAACTCGACCACCACGAACGCCGCGAACAGCACCGCCGACGCGGCGAACAGCCCGAGGATCATCGACGAGCCCCACGCGTATTCCTGCCCGCCCCACTCCAACCCGAGGATGAGCGTGGACACCGCGACGGCGACCAGGCCGATGCCCGCGTAGTCGATGACCGGCTTGATCACCGCGCGCACCCGCGGGATGGTGCGGGCGGACATGGCGATCATGATGATCGCGATCGGCACGTTGACGTAGAAGCACCAGCGCCAGCTCGCGTGGTCGGTGAACAGGCCGCCGAGCGTCGGCCCGATCACCGTGGTCACGCCGAAGACCGCGCCGAGCGCACCCTGATATTTCCCGCGCTGACGCAGCGGGATGGTGTCGGCGATGAGCGCCATCGCGGTGACCATCAGCCCGCCGCCGCCGAAACCCTGGATGCCGCGGGCGATGATCAGCAGCGTCATCCCATTCGCCAGGCCGGCGATCATCGAGCCGATGATGAAGATCAGCGCGCTGAGCTGGAAGATCAACTTGCGGCCGAACAGGTCGCCGAGCTTGCCGGCCAGCGCGGTCGCCACCGCCTCGGCGAGCAGATACGCGGTGACCACCCAGGCCATGTGCCCGGCCTCGCCCAGATCGGCGACGATCGTCGGCAGCGCCGTGGACACGATCGTCTGATCGAGCGCCGCCAGCAGCATGCCCAGCACAATGGTGGCGAACACGAGGTTGATCTTCGCCCGGCTCATCGGCTCGGGGTCCTTCTCGGCGACAGCGACTGCACCGGTCATCGAAACAGTATGGTCTTGTTTCGCTGAGCTGTCCGTCCAGCGACACGGCAGCGATTCAGCCGAGCAGTCCTTCCAGCGCTTTCACGCGTCCCGGTCGACGGAGCTTGGCCATGCCCTTGGCCTCGATCTGACGGGCGCGCTCGCGGGAGAACCCGTAGGTCTTGCCGATCTCGTCGAGCGTCTTCGGGTCGGCGCCGTCGAGGCCGAAGCGCAGCGCGATCACCCGGGCCTCGCGGTCGGTCAGCCCGGCGAGGACCTCGGCGAGCTGGGCCCGAGTCACCGTCGCGAGCGCCGTCTCGGCCGGGTCGGGCGCGGTGTCGGCGAGGAGCTCGCCGAACTCGGCGGCGTCGCCGGCGCCGACCGGGGTGTGCAGCGAGATCGGTTCGCGCGCATGGTCGAGCACCTCGCGCACCTTGTCCGGGGTCAGGGCCAGTTCGGCGGCCAGTTCGCCGACTGTGACGTCGCGGCCGAGTTGCTGGGTGAGTGCCCGGCGGGTGCGGGTCACCCGATTCAGCACCTCGACGACGTGCACCGGGATGCGGATGGTGCGGCCCTGGTCGGCCAGCGCGCGGCCGATGCCCTGCTTGATCCACCAGGTGGCGTAGGTGGAGAACTTCAGGCCGCGGCGGTGATCGAACTTCTCCACCGCGCGGATCATGCCGAGGGTTCCCTCCTGCACGAGGTCGAGCAGCGAGATGCCGACCGGCGTCGGGTAGCGCTTGGCGATCGAGACGACCAGGCGCAGGTTCGCCTCGATCATGTGGTCCTTGGCGCGCCGGCCATCGGCGATCCGGCGACGCAGCTCACGCTGATCCGCAGGGTCGGCCGTGGCGAGTTCCGCGGCCGCGAGTACGCCCGCCTCGATGCGCCCGGCCAGCTCGACCTCCTGGGTGGCGGTCAGCAGCGGGGTGCGGGCGATGAGCCGCAGGTAGTCGCGCACGGGGTCTTCGCTGACGGTGCCGGAGACGCGGGCGGGGCGCGCGGCGCAGAGCTGGGTCACGGGCGAGTCCTTCCGAAGGGAGCGAACCGGGCGCCGGCACGTGGCCGGCGCCCGGCGGGTGGGGCACTCGACGATCAGCCGCGGCCGGGGATGCGCAGCGGACGCTGCGGGGCCGCACGGAACGCGGCCTGTCGCATGCGAGAGTCGCGAGCGGCCTGACCGCGGGACCGTCCCGCGTTCTTCCGGTCGAGCCGAGGCGCGGCAGGGAATCCGTTGGCGCGCTGCTTCTTTCGCTCGGACGCGGGGTCGCTCGGCGCGAAGCGGCGCAGGACTGCGTCGATGGTGGTCTGCGCGGTGGTCTTGTCGGCCATGGTGGCTGGTCCCTTTCGGTCGGTGGTGGAGATGGTGCGGGCCGGGGTCGCTTCGACAAGTCCGTAGTTCATACGCGGTGGCGCTCCTTCGTTCTCGATACCGAAGACAAAGTTAGAACGGACCTAAAAATATGTCAAGCATAAATTTTGGTCGATATCAGATATGGTGGACGCATGAGCACAGAGACGTTGGGCCTGCGGGACCGGAAAAAGGCGCAGACCAGGGAGAACATCTCCCATCACGCGACCGTGCTGTTCCTCGAGCACGGCTTCGACAAGGTGACGATCGCCGACGTCGCGGCCGCCGCGCAGGTCGCCAAGATGACGGTGACCAACTACTTCCCGCGCAAGGAGGACCTGGCGCTCGACCTGCACGACGTGTTCGTGGATCAACTCGCGCGCGTCGTCCGCGAGCGCAAACCCGGCGAATCCGCCTTGGCCGCGCTGCGGGCGGCCTATCTGACGGCGGCGGCCGAGCAGGACCCGGTGGCCGGCTTCTCCGGGCCGGAATTCGCCAAGCTGATCAACGACAGTCCCGCGCTGGTCGCGCGGTTACGGGAATTCCACGACGAGCGCGAGCAGGCACTCGCCGATACGCTGGCCGCCGAAACCGGCTCGGCGGCAACGGATATCACGCCGCGAGTCGCGGCGGCATTATTAGGCGGCGTGCATCGGGTGTTGTTCGACGAGACCATGCGGCGCACGCTCGACGGTCAGTCGAACGACGAGATCGCCACGGCCATCAGCGAATACGTCGGTACGGCGTTCGACGCGCTGGCGCCGTCGCTGGCCGGCTACGCCGTGCGCTGATCGGGAACTTCCAGCAGCGACAGCGCGATCGGCACCAGCAATTCCACCAGCTCGCCGACCGAAGGGCGCGGATCGGCCAGCACCCACTCGTGCGCGAGCCCGTTGATCGCGCCGATGAGCGCGCTTGCGCCCCAGGCACTTCCGCCGCGGATCCGGGCGCCGGGCGCCACCGCCGGCACCAGGCCGGTATCCAGCAGCGTGGCCCACGCGTGCCGCCGTTCCCGGCGGTGCCGCTCCATGCGGTCGCTGACGCCGACCACCTCGACGAAAGCGACCTTGGCCCGATACGGGTCGGAGCCGATCGAGCCGAGGTAGGCCGAGACCATGGCGGTCATCGCCGCGGTCATGTCGACGTGCGGATCGAGTTCGGCCAGCGCCGCGACCAGCACGGCCGCCGCGTCGTCCTGGATCCGGTCGTAGGCGGCGACCAGCACGTCCTCCCTGGTCTGGAACTCCTCGTAGAACTGCCGCTTGGACAGCGACGCGGCGGCGCAGACGTCGGCGAGCGAGCAGTTGGCGTAGCCGCGTTCGGCGAAGATCCGGGTCGCCGCGTCGAGGAAGCGCTCGCGGCGTTCGGCCTTGCGTTCCGTGACGGCACGTCCGCCGTATTGCCTGCCAACAATGGTCACCGCTCCACCGTATCGGAGCCGCCACCGCAACCGTCGTGACCAGGCACGTTTCCGTCGGGAGCGAACCCGCGGCAACCGGACCGCGAGACAAGTCTCGTTGCCGGGTATTTGTGATCCGCGTCATGGCGTTGCATACTCGACGCAGTCTGAAACCAACTGGGCTCACATGTGCGTCCGGGCAACAAAGAGGTTGATCTGTGGTTACTCCGCACAAGCACGCACCGAAGCTGCTCGTCGCCCTCGCCGCGCTGGCGATCGGGCTGCCGTTCGCCCTCGCCGGGCAGGCCGTCGCAGCACCGGACGCTCCCCCGGTCCAGCCCGCGCTGCCGTTCCCGATTCCGCCCATGCCGCCCGGCTTCGACCCGGCGTTCTATCGCCCGGCGCCGGAGACCTACGCGAATCTCGAACCGGGACAGCTCATCGCGGCCCGGCAGGTGAATGTGGCGAACCTGTCGCTGATACCGGTCAACGTCGATTCCTGGCAGCTGTCCTACCGGTCGACCAATACCCGTGGCGAGCCGATCGCCGCGGTGGCGACGGTGCTGAAGCCGCGCGGCTACGTCGCGGATCGGCCGCTGTTCTCCTATCAGATCGCCGAGGACTCCACCGGCAACTACTGCATGCCGTCCTATCAGCTCCAAATGGGTTCCATACCGGCGACATTGACCGGCTCGGTCCTGGTCGCCGCGCAGTTCCTGGAGGTGCAGGCGGCGCTGGCGCAAGGCTGGGCGGTGGTCGTGCCCGATCATCAGGGCCCCGATTCCGCCTATGCCGCAGGACCTTTGGCCGGCCGGATCACCCTGGACGGCATTCGTGCGGCGGAGCACTTCGATCCGATGCAGTTGTCCGGCACCAGCACCCGGGTGGGGATGATGGGCTACTCGGGTGGCGCGATCGCCACCGGCCATGCCGCCGAACTGAAGCAGAGCTACGCTCCGGAACTCAACGTCGTCGGCGTCGCCGAGGGCGGCATCCCCGCCGATCTGTCGGCCGCGCTGAAGATGGCCAACGGCAATCTCTCCGCCGGGCTCATCTTCGCCGGCGCGCTCGGCGTCTCCCGCGAATACCCGGAACTGCGAAACTTCCTGGACACCAACATGAACGGTCTCGGCAAGCTGATGATGGCGGCCAAGGACCAGCTCTGCGCGAGCTACCAGTCGATCTTCTTCCCGTTCGCCGACAACGTCGGCATGCTGGCGAAAAACCCGTTCACCGATCCCACGGTGGCCTCGGTGCTGGACCGGACCAAGATGGGCAAGGCCGTGCCGGACATGCCGATGTTCATGTTCCAGGCGAACCCGGACTGGCTGATCCCGGTCGGCCCGGTCAACGAGCTCGTCGCCTACTACGCGCAGGACCCGAACGCGCGGGTCGAGTACGTCCGCGATCACTTCAGCGAGCACCTGACCCTCGACCCGATCGGCGCGCCGCGCGCGCTGCTGTGGTTGCGGGATCGGTTCGCCGGCAAACCTGTGGCACCCGGCGTCACCACCACCGATGTCGGCTCGATGATGCTCGACCCGGCGACCTGGCAGGTGTGGGGCGAGACGGTCGGTACCACGCTCGCCGCCGCGTTCCAGCAACCAATCGGCAGTGGACGCTGAATGAACTCCGGGTAGGAAAGATGTGATCTGTAGCGAGCGTCTGGCAGACCGCCCGGCACGCTGTTGTTATCTCATACGACTGTGATCTCTCCCGGCTGTGCGCTCGACCGAGTGACAGTAATCACTTCCGTCTGAGACACTCGTCGACAGATCGCGGGGAAACCCTTCCCCCGGAACTTACTCCAGAGTAAGGTTGATTCATGGCGTGGAAACCTTCTGAAATCCCGGATCAGACCGGACGCACCTTCGTGATCACCGGCGCGAACGGCGGGTTGGGCGCCGTGACCACCGAGGTCCTCGCGGCCAAGGGCGCGACCGTCGTCATGGCCTGCCGCAACGCGGCCAAGGCGCAGGCGGTCGCGGACGGCATCACCGGCGACGTCCGCGTGGCCGAGCTCGACCTGTCCGACCTGGCCTCGGTGCGCAAGTTCGCCGACGAGCAGGCCGAGTTCGACGTGCTGATCAACAACGCGGGCCTGATGAACGTCCCGTTCTCCCGGACCAAGGACGGCTTCGAGACGCAGTGGGGTGTCGACCATCTGGCCCACTACGCGCTGACCGGCCTGCTGCTCGATCGCATCCGCGACCGGGTGGTGACGCTGGCCAGCATCGCGCACAAGCAGACGCCGAAGCTGTGGGTGGACGACCTCAACTACGAGCACCGTCGCTACCAGCGCAACCTCGCCTACGCCCAGGCCAAGCTGTCCAACCTGATGTTCGCCAGGGAACTGCAGCGCCGGCTGGCCGAATCCGGTTCGAGCAAGCGGTCTTACGGCGTGCACCCCGGCGTCTCGGCCACCGATCTGTTCGCCCGGACCGAGACCCCGATCGACCGGATCATCAAGCCGTTCGTCGCGATCATCGGCCATCCGCCGAAGAAGGCCGCGCACTCCTCACTGTTCGCCGCGACCGTGCCCGATGCCGATCCCGAGGTCTACTGGGGTCCGCGCCGGTTCTTCCAGACCCAGGGTCCGGTGGAGGCCTCGCCGTCGAGCCGGTTGTCGAAGAACAAGGAGCTGTGGAAGCGCCTCTGGGAGGAATCCGAGCGGTTGACCGGCGTCACCTACAAGTTCTGAGCCCGACGACCCGCCCGCCGACTGCGGGCGGGTCGTTGCGCGTCCCGGCCGGGTTCCGACCGCCGACCTGCTCCTACGGACCGTGTAGTAGACGGGTACCGTGGTAGCCGTGTCCGCTTCACCCCGCCGCTCGGCACACAATCGCCCGGCCCTCATCGTGCTGGTGATCGTCGCTGCGCTCGGTTGCCTGGGTTTGGCCTGGTGGCAGTGGCAGCGGTTCGAATCGACCAGCGGCACCGGCCAGAATCTGGGATACGCGCTGCAATGGCCGTTGTTCGCGGCGTTCGCGGTGTTCGCCTACTTCCGGTTCGTCCGGCTGGAACGCGAGGCCGAGGAGAGCGAGCAGCCCGGCGCGGAGAAGCCGAGACCGGCGCCGAAAGCCGTTGCGCCGCGTGAGATCCCGGCAGGCCTGCTGCCGGAGCGGCCGAAGGCGGCGCGCGACGAGGACCCGGTGCTCGCCGAATACAACAGGTATCTGGCCGCGCTGCACGCCCAGGACATCGATGATCAGGTCCGCGCGGCGAGCCTGAATACTCGCGACACCGAGAGGAGCGCCGGTTGACCGCCAGCGAGAATTCCACCGAGAGCACCGCGGCCACCGCGAGCACCCTGGCGCCGAAGCCGATCGGCGGGGCGAACACCGCCAAGATCAAGTCGGCGCTGCTGCGCTACCGCACGCTGGCCTGGATCACCGGCCTGTGGCTGCTGCTGCTCACCGGCGAGATGATCGCCAAGTACGGCTTCGACGTGCACACGCCGAGCTGGATCGCGGTCGTGCACGGTTGGGTGTACTTCGTCTACCTGCTGGTCACCGCCGATCTCGCGGTGAAGGTGCGCTGGCCCGTGCTGCGCACCGTCGGCACGCTGCTCGCCGGCACCATCCCGCTGCTGTCGTTCTTCGTCGAACACGTGAACGCGAAGAAGGTCAAGCGGGACTTCGGCGTCTAGCACCGCACCACTTCCGACTTCCCGCACCGAGAATCGCATGCGAATTTCGGTGCGGGAAATCAGAAGGCGTGCGGCTCAGCTCTCGGCCAGCTCGGCGAGCGTGGGGAGCAGTTGGGTGAGGGCGCGGCCGCGGTGGGAGACGGCGTCCTTCTGGGCGGGGGTCAGCTGGGCGGCGGAGGTGTCGCCGCCCTCGGGAATGAACAGCGGGTCGTAGCCGAAACCGCCGTCGCCCAAGGGTTTCCGGCCGACGACGCCCGGCCATTCGCCGCGCACCACGATCTCCGCGCCGCCGGGCACGACCAGCGCGCAGGTCGAGACGAACCGCGCTCCGCGCCGCTCGTCCGGCACGTCGCCGAGCTGGGCCAGCAACAGCGCGTTGTTCGCCGCGTCGTCGCCGTGCCGCCCCGACCAGCGGGCCGAGAGCACGCCGGGCATGCCGTTGAGCGCGTCCACCTCGATCCCGGAATCGTCTGCGACACAGGCCAATCCGGTGGCAACCGCGCCGTCGCGGGCCTTGGCCAGCGCGTTCTCCTCGAACGTCGCGCCGGTCTCCGGCGCTTCGTCGTAGGGCGGCACATCGTCGAGCCCGACGATCTCGATCCCCGCGATGCCCGCGTCGGCCAAAATGCGGCGCAGTTCGTTCAGCTTCTTGGCATTGCGGCTGGCCACCAGCACACGACGGGCCATGACTACTTCTTCTTCGACTCGGACGGCTCCGGCAGCACGCCGGGGTAGGGCAACGCCAGCGCCTCTTTCTGGATGGCGAAGATCTGCTCGCAGCCGACGATCGCGGAGTCGAGCATCTTGTCCAGGGTGGAGCGCGGGAAGGTGGCGCCCTCGCCGGTGCCCTGGATCTCGACCAGGGTGCCGGTGTCGGTGGCGACCACGTTCATGTCGACCTCGGCGCGCGAATCCTCCTCGTACGGCAGGTCCAGGCGGACCCGGCCGTCGACGACGCCGACGCTCACCGCGGCGATGGCACAGGAGATCGGCTGCGGGTCGGCCAGCACGCCCTTGGCGGCCAGGTAGGTGATCGCGTCGACCAGCGCGACGTAGGCGCCGGTGATGGCGGCGGTCCGGGTGCCGCCGTCGGCCTGCAGGACGTCGCAGTCGATCGCGATGGTGTTCTCGCCGATGGCGGCCAGGTCGATGCAGGCGCGCAGCGAACGGCCGATCAGCCGGCTGATCTCCTGGGTCCGGCCGCCGACCTTGCCCTTCACCGACTCGCGCCCGCTGCGGGTGTGCGTGGCCGCGGGCAGCATCGCGTATTCGGCGGTGACCCAGCCCAATCCGGAGTCGCGCCGCCACGGCGGCACGCCCTCGGTTACGCTCGCGGTGCACATCACCCGCGTCTGACCGAATTCGACCAGCACCGAACCGGCTGGATGCGTGGTGAATCCCCGGGTGATTTTTACCTCGCGGAGTTCGTCGTCCGCTCTGCCATCGGCTCGTCTAGACACGCGCACAGCCTAGTCATACAGACCGGTCAGCCGGGGACCCGGTCAGAGATCGAAGGTCTCGCCCGGTGCGACGGCGTGGACCGGCCCGGAGAACTGCGCCTTGGCCTCGGCGATGACGTCCTCGCGCGAGGTCCACGGCGGGATGTGGGTGAGCAGCAGCTCCTTCACGCCCGCCCGCGCCGCGATCTGGCCGGCCTCGGTGCCCGAAAGATGAATCCCGGGCGGACGATTCGCCGGATCGTGGGTCCAGGACGCCTCGGCCATCAGGATGTCGGCGCCCTGCGCGAGTTCGTTGACCGAGTCGCACATCGCGGTGTCGCCGGTGTAGACGAAGGTGCGTCCGGCGGCGGTGACGATGCGCAGGCCGTAGGACTCCGGCGGGTGGAACATCCGGCGCGCGGACACGGTGTGGCCGGGCCCGAATTCGATCTCCTCGCCCTCCGCCCACGCCCGGTGGTCGATCACGTCGGACCAGTCGTCGCATTCGCCGCCGACCTCGGCCGAGGCATTGCCGATGCGCAGCGCGCTGTCCGACGGACCGCGCACGATGGCCCGGCCGACCGGCGGGGTCGGATGGTAGCGCCGCCAGACCAGCAGGCCCGGCAGATCCAGGCAGTGGTCGGCGTGCAGATGGGTGAGGAAGATGTCGACCTCACCGGGATCGGCGTAGCGCTGCAACGCGCCGAGCACGCCGGGACCGAAATCGATCACCACGGGCGTCATATCCGGCCCGGTCAGCAGATAGCCCGACGCTGGGGAATCCGGGCCGGACACGCTGCCCGAGCACCCGAGGACGGTGAGGCGCATTCCCCCATGCTCCCACGACGAATTCTCACTCAAGAACCGATCCCCCACATTCCGTTCCGAGCTGCGGAATCACCGTGGCGACGCAATGATTCCGGCCTGATCCCCGCGACGATTTCGGCGTGCATCACCAGAGAGTACCCAGCCGGCGAGCAGTCCACCCACCGCCCCGAAAAGATGGCCCTGCCAAGAGATTCCAGCTTGGCCGGGTAATACACCCCACAATACAGAGCCGTAAACGGCCAGCACCACGAGTCCTAGGATGATCTGACCGAGATTGCGGGCGAACCAGCCGCGCGAGATCAGGAAGGTCAGCCAGCCGAATACCAGGACCGACGCGCCGAGGTGCACGCTGCCGGAACCGCCGGTCAGCCAGGTGCCGACGCCGGCCACGACCCAGATGATCGCGGTGGCGGCCAGGCCGCGGCCGATGCCGGCGAGCAGGGCGAGAAAGCCCAGGACCAGGACCGGAACGGTGTTGCCGATCAGATGCGGCCAGCCGTGATGCAGGAGCGGGGCGAACAGGATGCCCCAGAGTCCGTCGGCGGATCGGGGATGGATGCCCGCGTTGTCGAGTTGGTTGTCATCGAGGGTGTCGACACCTTCGATGCCGTAGAGCAGCACCACGAAACCCGCGATGAGAACGCCCGCGCGCAACCACAATTGCCGGACGACGGCGAAATTGTTCGACTTCACCGGGGCGCCCGCCGCGGTCCGCGGGGCCGACGCGCCCGGATTCCCCAACTGTGCCCGGATCGCCGCGATCCGATCGGGGTCGAATGACGAACCGATTCCCGAACCGCCGGTCATCGCAGCCTCCTCGTCGAGCCGGCGGACGACTCGGGTGCGAGCCGTCCTCCCGCTATTTCGAGGGTACCGGCGCGGCCGCCGTCGGGCGCTATGCCCAGAGTTGGCCGTCGAGCCGTTCCTCGGCCTCTTCCAGCGTGCCGTCGTAGGCGCCGGTCGACAGGTATTTCCAGCCGCCGTCGGCGACCACGAACGCGATGTCGGCGCGCTTGCCCGCCTTCGCCACCTTGCGGGCGACGCCGAGCGCCGCGTGCAGGATCGCGCCGGTCGAGATGCCCGCGAAAATGCCCTCCTCGGACACCAGCTCGCGGGTGCGCTTGACCGCGTCGAACGGGCCGACGGAGAACCGGGTGGTGAGCACCGACTCGTCGTACAACTCGGGGATGAACCCCTCATCGATGTTGCGCAGCCCGTAGACCAGCTCGCCGTAGCGCGGTTCGGCCGCCACGATCTCGATGCCGGGGACCTGCTCGCGCAGAAAACGACCGGTGCCCATGAGCGTTCCGGTGGTGCCGAGGCCCGCGACGAAGTGCGTGATCTCCGGCAGATCGGCCAGGATCTCCGGGCCGGTGGTCTCGTAATGCGCCAGCGCGTTCGCGGGATTGCCGTACTGGTACAGCATCACCCAGTCCGGGTTCTCCCCGGCGATCTGCTTCGCCAGCGCCACCGCCTGATTCGACCCGCCGGCCGCCGGCGAGTCGATGATCTGCGCGCCGAACATGGTGAGCAGCTGCCGTCGCTCCACCGAGGTGTTCTCCGGCATCACGCACACCATCCGGTAGCCCTTGAGCTTGGCGGCCATGGCCAGCGAGATGCCGGTGTTGCCACTGGTCGGTTCCAGGATGGTGCAGCCGGGAGTCAACCTGCCGTCAGCCTCGGCCTGTTCGATCATGCGCAGCGCCGGGCGGTCCTTGATCGAGCCGGTCGGGTTGCGGTCCTCCAGCTTGGCCCACAGCCGCACATGGTTCTCGCCGTCCCACTGCGGGGACAGCGTGCGCAGGCCGACCAGGGGCGTATTGCCGAGGGTCGCGATCAGCGATTCATAACGCGCCACGGGCCGGTCAGCCGCCGGCGACGGCGGGCAGGATGGTGACGCTCGCGTCGGCGGGCACCTCGGCCTCGAGGCCGCCGGCGAAGCGCACGTCCTCATCGTCGACGTAGATGTTGACGTAGCGGTTCAGCTTGCCATCCTTGAGCAGCCGCTCGGCCAGGCCGGGGTGGTTCGCGTCGAGGTCGGTGATCAGCGCACTGAGCGTGGCGCCCTGCGCCTGCACGCGCTTCTCCCCTCCGGTGAGGCCACGCATGATGGTCGGGATGGACACGGTTACCGGCATGAGAACTCCTCGGTTTCACGAACAAGCATCGGTTCAGGCGGTTTCGTACGCGTCGACGATCTGCACCGGCTCCTCGGTGACCTCGCCGTCGACGATCCGGTAGCTGCGCAGCTCGTGCTGCTCGGGATCGCGGGTGGAGATCAGCACATAGTGCGCGAACGGCTCGGACGCGTAGGACACGTCGGTGCGGCTCGGGTACGCCTCAGTGGCGGTGTGCGAGTGGTAGATCACCACCGGGGTCTCGTCGGCGTCGTCCATCGCGCGCCAGACTTTGAGCTGTTCCCCGGAATCGAAACGGTAGAAGGTGGGCGAACGCTCGGCGTTGACCATGGCGATGAAGCGCTCCGGCCGATCCGAATCCTCCGGTCCGGCGATGACGCCGCACGCCTCGTCGGGGTGATCGGCGCGCGCGTGCGCCACCATTGCCTCCACGAGGTCGGCCCTGATCACCAGCACGAGTCAAACCTTTCCGCAGTGCCGACCTGTCGCTGTCGACAACGAGTCAGAATATTCGGCTATTCCCCGGGCGCTTCGGCTGGTCCGGTGTTCTCCGCGGCTAGCGGGGAAATAGATCGCTGTACGCAGGGACTTCCCCGACCGACACGGCGGACAGGATCGCGTCCACGATCGCGCGTTCCACGCAGAGCGCGGCGGCGGTGCCGAGCAGGTCGACCATCAGGATGTCCGGCGGGAACGCGGGCGGCAGCTCGAAGGTCGCGGCCGGCGGCTGCCAGGTACCGGTCGACAGCGCGAAGAACGCGTCGCCGTCGAACGGTCCGTGCGCCGGGCGGATCGCGCGGGCGAGCCCGTCGTGGGCGGTCATGGCCAGCCGCTGACAACCGATCGGATCCAGTGGCGCGTCCGTCGCCACCACGCCGATGGTCGTGTTGAGCCGCATGCTTTTCGCGGGCAGCGCATTCGCCTTCGCCAGCTGCTCGGCGGTCGGCGGCCGCAGGCCGAAGTGCTCCGGTCCGTCGGTGCCGACGCCCCACGGCAGCCCGGTGCGCGGGTCGAACACCGAGCCCGCCGCGTTCGCCACGACCAGCGCGGACACCGTGGCCCCGGCGGCGAGCCCGTCGCCGAGCACCACGCTCGCGGTGCCGACGCCGCCCTTGATCGAACCGGCGCGGGCACCGACGCCGCCGCCGACCACGCCGCGCTCGAAGTCGAGCGAGGCGGCGGCCGCGGCCTGGTAGCCGAACTCGGCGGTGGGCCGAATGTCCCACGCGCCCAACGGAAGGTCGTAGATCACCGCGCCCGGCACGATCGGCACCACCCGGCTCGGGTTGGTCGGATCCATCGGGATGCCCTCGCGCTGCTCCTCGAGCCAGCGCATCACCCCGTCGGCCGCCGCGAGACCGTAGGCGCTGCCGCCGGTGAGCACGATCGCGTTGGCCCGGCGCATGGTGCGGGCCAGGTCGAGCACGTCGGTTTCCCTGGTGCCCGGACCGCCGCCGCGCACGTCGGCCGCGGCCGTCGCCCCGCCCGGCGCGTAGACGACGGTGGTCCCGGTCGCCGCGCCGGAGCCGAGCGTGGCGTCCGGGTCCAGCGCGGTGTGATGACCGACCAGCAGGCCGGATACATCGGTGAGCGAATTACGTTGCCCGGCTTGCACCTTCACACTTGCTCCTGACACTCGGTCGCGGCGACGGTCGATCTACGTTCTGTTCTACCCGTCTTACCCGGTTCCCGTGGGGACCGTGCCGCATCATCGTCGCGTGGACGCCGGAATCGAGGGTGACCGTTCGTGCCGGATGCCGGTGTCGGCTCAGGGGGCCAGGGCTTGCAGCAACGAGTCCTGCATCCAGGTGAGCCAGTGGTAGACGTCCAGGTGCGGCGCGCGCGGGTCGTCCGGGCCGAGGTGGTCGGGAGTGTCCGCGTCGATGCCGAGCACCGTGCCCAGCGCCAGCCGGACGTCGGTGAGCGCGGTCAGCCAGGCGTCGGCCTGCTCCGGCGTGAGTACGATCTTGCCGCCGGAGGTCGGCACGGTGTCCAGGATGACGCTGCCCGCGGCCAGCTTGGCGTCGATGATCTCCGGCTCGTGCAGCCCGCGCAGCGCGCTGTTGAGGTCGGCGCGGTCGGCGTCGGGGGAACCGGGTTCGCTGCGATGGAAGTCCGGCAGCAGGCGGCGCAGCCGCGGATCGTCGGGCGCGGCGGTGTTTCCGGTGCGCAATCCGGTCAGCGCGGCCAGGTCGTCCTCGGGCGCCGACTCGGCTCGTTCGGTGAGCAGCCCGGAGACCGCACCGACCAGCGAGCGCAGCACGTTGGCCTCACGTGCGTCCATCTCGGATCGCAGTTTGAGGCCGCTCAGCGAGTTCTTCCTGCTCCACTTCCGCACGGCGCCAGGGTAGTCGTCCTGATCAGTCGTCCCGCTGCATGGTCGCCCAGAGTCCCGCCGCGTGCAGCCGCTGGACGTCATGTTCCATCTTGTCCCGCGAGCCCGACGAGACCACCGCTTTGCCCTCGTTGTGCACGCAGAGCATCAGCTCGTTCGCCTTCGCTTTGCTGTAGCCGAACAGCTTCTGGAAGATGTAGGCGACGTAGTGCATGAGATTGACCGGGTCGTCCCAGACCACAGTGACCCACGGGCGATCTTCCGCCTCCAAGATCTCGGTGTATTCGACCGCCTCGGGGGTCGCCTGTGCCGCTGACAGTGTCGCGTCCAAGGCGTCCACCGCGGCGCCACCTAGGACTGTGTTGCACAAGGCCATGACGTCAAGGGTACGACTCGACTCCGATTGAGCAACACCCTACTGAGCACTGTTTCGAGCATTTCCCGACTCGCTGACCGGGCCCCCGCCTATCATGCGGCCTCGCGCGTTCGCGCTGGCAAGCGCTCCCAGCGGCCTCGCGCGTTCGCTCCCGGCGGCATCACGCATTCACCGGACTTGCGCGAGCTGAAAGCCGACCGTCCTGTCTACAGTTGGCAGCGTGGATATCCGCGACGGCGTCACCAGCACCGCACTGCTGACCGACCAGTACGAACTGACCATGCTGGCCGCCGCGCTGGCCGACGAATCCGCGCATCGCCGATGCACCTTCGAGGTCTTCGCCCGCCGCCTGCCCCACGGCCGCCGCTACGGCGTGGTCGCGGGCACCGGGCGGCTGCTCGACGCGCTGGAGCGGTTCCGATTCGGCGAGCCGGAGCTGGCGGTGATCGCCCACTTCCTGCCCGCACAGACGGTGGATTGGCTGCGCGAATACCGGTTCACCGGTGACATCGACGGCTATGCCGAGGGCGAGCTGTATTTCCCCGGCTCCCCCATCCTTTCGGTGCGCGGCAGCTTCGCCGAATGCGTCGTGCTGGAGACCCTGGCGCTGTCGATCCTCAATCACGACAGCGCGATCGCCTCGGCCGCCGCCCGGATGGTCAGCGCGTCGGGCGGGCGCCGGATGATCGAGATGGGGTCGCGGCGCACCCACGAACTGGCCGCGCCGGACAGCTCGCGGGCCGCCTATCTGGCCGGCTTCGACGCCACCTCGAATCTGGAGGCGGTGCGGCGCTACGGCGTGCCGGGCGCGGGAACCAGTGCGCACGCGTTCACCCTGTTGCACGCGGGGGCGGCAGCCGGCGGCGCCGACGGGGTGGGTAACCGCTCTGACGGAGAACACGAGGCGGCGGCATTCCGCAGTCAGGTCGCGGCGCTCGGCATCGGCACCACGCTGCTGGTGGACACCTACGACATCACCCGCGGTGTCGCCACGGCGATCGAGGTGGCCGGCCCGGAGCTCGGCGGCGTACGCATCGATTCCGGCGATCTCGGCGTGCTGGCCAGGCAGGTGCGCGACCAGCTGGACAGTCTCGGCGCGACCAAGACCCGCATCGTGGTGTCCGGTGATCTCGACGAATACGCCATCGCCGCGCTGCGCGCCGAACCGGTCGATGTGTACGGCGTCGGCACCTCGCTGGTGACCGGGTCGGGCGCGCCCACCGCGGGCATGGTCTACAAGCTCGTGGAGGTCGAAGGCGTGCCGGTCGCCAAGCGCAGCAGTCACAAGGAGTCGCGCGGCGGGACGAAGAAGGCGGTCCGGTTGTCCCGGCAGACCGGCACGATCGTCGAGGAGATCGTCTACCCGGCGGCCGGGCCCGCGCCGGCGGCACATGGATTCGAGGCGCGTGAGCTGCTCGTTCCGCTGGTGCGCGGGGGCAAGCCGGTCGACGACCTGCCCACGCTGCCGGACAGCCGCGACCATGTGGCGAACGGACTGATCAGCCTGCCGTGGGAGGGGCTGAAGCTCTCGGCCGGGGAACCGGCCGTGCCCACCACATTCGTGAGCTGAGCACTCAACGCCTGGCCAGCCGGAGCAGCAACAGCAGACCGGCCGCGAACAGCATCGCGAACAGGACCCCACTGGCGGCGAAGCGGACCCAGTCGGCTTCGCTCGCCGGACGGTTGCCGAGCAGGATCGTGGTCGCGAGGTAGGCGATGGTGCAGGTGAGGACGCTGGTCGAGAGTCTGGTGCGGGTCATGGATGCTCCGTGCGCTGAGTCGTGGTGTTGCCCGGGAAAATAGGGGCACCAAGTAATCAACGGGCGGGTTCGCGATGTTTACAGTGCGGACAAGGCGTTACCGCAAGCCCCATGGTTCGGTGATCGCGCCGAGCGGCACAATGCACCAGAGGTACTCAGTTCACACCGCGGGAGGTCATGATGACCCGGGCCCTGATCGTCGTCGATGTACAGAACGATTTCTGCGAGGGCGGGTCGCTCGCCGTCGCCGGTGGCGCCGCGGTCGCGTCCCGGATCAGCGAGCACATCGCGGCGTCGGACTACACCGCGATCGTCGCAACCCGCGACTATCACATCGATCCCGGTGAGCACTTCTCCACGCATCCGGATTTCGTCGATTCATGGCCACCGCATTGCCGGGTCGGGACACCGGGTGCGGAATTCCATCCGAACTTCGATACCTCGACCGTGCGGGAAATCTTCTCCAAGGGCGCGTATTCCGCCGCCTACTCCGGTTTCGAGGGCGCTGCCGAGGACGGGACCGCACTGGCCGACTGGCTGCGCGAGCACCGCATCGAGGCGGTCGACGTCGTCGGCATCGCCACCGATCACTGCGTGCGCGCGACCGCGCTGGACGCCCGGATCGAGGGCTTCGACACCCGCGTCCTTCTCGACCTGACCGCCGGCGTCGGCGCCGACACCACCGAGGCCGCGCTGGCCCGCATGCGCGCCGCGGGCGTCGACCTCGAGGGAAGCGTTTCCGGGTAGCCGGATCGGCGCGACGGCCGCCATCGGTGTCGGTCCCGGGCAGTAGGCTGCTCGGGTGCCCGAACTCCCCGCCGTCCCCGAACTTTTGGCCACTGCCGTGCAGGCGCTCGGCGGGAAAGAGCGCGTCGGGCAGGTGACGATGGCGACCGCGGTGGACCACGCGATCGACACCAAGGAGCACCTGGCCGTGCAGGCCGGCACCGGGACCGGCAAGTCGCTGGCCTACCTGGTGCCCAGCCTGCGGCACGCGGTGCGCACCGGGCGCACGGTGGTGGTGTCGACCGCGACCATCGCGCTGCAACGCCAGCTCGTCGACCGGGACCTGCCGCGGCTGTCCGAGGCGCTGAGCAAGCCGCTCGGACGCGCGGCGAAGTTCGCGATCCTCAAGGGGCGCAACAACTATCTGTGCCTGAACAAGATCAACAGCGTGGTCCCGGAGGAGCCGGAGGCGGAGCTGTTCGACGCGTTCGCCATCTCCCGGCTCGGGCGCGAGGTGCAGCGGCTCAACGAGTGGGTCTCCGACACCGAGACCGGCGACCGGGACGAACTCGTGCCCGGCGTCACCGACCGCGCCTGGAAGCAGGTCAGCGTGTCCTCGCGCGAATGCCTCGGCAAGTCGCGCTGCCCGTTCGGTCAGGACTGCTTCGCCGAGAAGGCCCGCGCCGAGTCCGCGCAGGCCGACGTGGTGGTGACCAACCACGCGCTGCTGGCCATCGACGCCATCAGCGGTATCCAGGTGTTGCCCGAACACGACGTGGTGGTCATCGACGAAGCACACGAACTGGTCGACCGGGTCACCGGCGTGGCCACCGCCGACCTGGCCTCGTCGGCGATCAGCGCGGCCGCGCGCCGCTGCACCAAGCTCATCGATGAACGCGAGGTGGACCGCCTCGAGGGCGCGGCCGAGGCGTGGCACGACGTCCTGGCGGAGCTGCCCGCTGCCCGCTGGGAACGGCTGCCCGACGGTGTCGCGCCGGTCCTGGCCCTGGTCCGCGACGCCGCGTGGAACGCCCGCACCGCGCTCGCGCCGCAGGGCGGCACCACCCAGCAGGGTGACGTCGAGACCGCCGCCGCGCGCACCCAGGCGCTGGCCGCGATCGACGAGATCCACGACAGCGCGGTGCGCGCGCTCACCGCGTTCGACGAACCGGATCCGGCGAAACGCCACGACGTCATCTGGCTGTCCGCCGAGGAGATGCGCGGCGTCGCCCGGCGCTCGCTGCGGATGGCGCCGCTGTCGGTGGGCGGGTTGTTGCGCAGCAGGCTGTTCGGCACCGCGACGGTGGTGCTCACCTCGGCGACGCTGCAAATCGGCGGCTCGTTCGACGGGCTCGCGGTCACCTGGGGGCTGCCCGCGCAGTCATCGAACCAGTCCGACCCCAGCCTGGCCAACGGCGCCCAGGCGCCCGCCGACGCCGACAAGGTGCGCTGGAGTTCGCTCGACGTCGGATCGCCGTTCGACCACGCCAAGTCCGGCATCCTCTACGTCGCCAAGCATCTGCCCGCGCCGGGCCGCGACGGTCTCGCGCCCGCCTACCTGGACGAGATCGAGCGGCTCATCAAGGCCGCGGGCGGACGCACGCTCGGGCTGTTCTCCTCGATGCGCGCGGCCAAGGCGGCGACCGAGGCGTTGCGCGAACGGCTGGACACGCCCGTGCTGTGCCAGGGTGACGATTCGACCGGCGCGCTGGTGCGCAAGTTCGCCGACGATCCGGAGACCTCGCTGTTCGGCACGCTGTCGCTGTGGCAGGGCGTCGACGTGCCCGGCCCGTCGCTGAGCCTGGTGATCCTGGACCGGATTCCGTTCCCGCGCCCCGACGATCCGCTGCTCACCGCGCGGCAGCGCGCGGTCGAGTCGCGCGGCGGCAACGGGTTCATGGCGATCGCGGCCAATCACGCGGCGCTGCTGCTGGCGCAGGGCACCGGACGGCTGTTGCGCAGCGTCGACGATCGCGGGGTGGTCGCCATCCTCGACTCCCGGCTGGCCACCGCCCGCTACGGCGGCTACCTGCGCGCCTCGCTGCCGCCGTACTGGGAGACCTCCAACCCGGAGGTCGTGGTGAAAGCGCTGAAGCGACTCACCGAAAACGCGGTGTGAAACAGCGCACATTGGCGCGCATATGCTTCCGGACAGAAGTAAATTAAAGGTGGTACTTCGGTGAACCCCCAATTCCCACACCGAATGTATCGGCGGTCCCCGCGCCAAGCCCTGCACGCGGCGCGGGGACACCACAAATTCCTCCGCGCGCCGGTCCGCGCATGAGACCGTTTCCAGATGAAGCACCCTTACGACAGTGACGTCCTAGGCGAATTCCTGGTCAGCTCTAGATCATTGGCCGAGTATCGCGCGATTTTCTCCCTCACCGACGCCGATCTGCACGGCCGAATTCTCGACTGCCCTGGCGGCGCAGCGAGTTTCACGGCCGAGGCGAGTGCACTCGGCGCCCAGGTCACCGCCACCGATCCGGTCTACCGTCGCCCACCCGGTGACCTGCGCGGACTCGCGATCGCCGAGACCGATCGCGGAAGCGATTGGGCCACCGCGCATTCGGAAAGATACCGGTGGGATTGGTACGGCGGCCCGCGTCAGCACCGCGAGATGCGGCACGCGGCGGCCCGCCTATTCGGCGACGATGTACTCGTCAATCCTGGACGGTATGTCGCCGCCGAACTGCCGTCGCTCCCCTTTCCCGACGACAGCTTCGACCTGGCGCTCAGCTCCCACCTGCTGTTCACCTATGCCGACCGGCTCGACGCCGATTTTCACCTGGCCGCCCTGGTCGAGCTGGCCCGCGTCTGCGCGGGCGAGGTCCGCGCCTATCCGCTGGTCGATCACCTCGGCAACGCACAGCACGACCTCGTCGCATATCTCCGAAAAGAATTGGAAGACAAAGGTATTCGCACCGGACTCCGGGAGATCGATTACGAATTCCATCACGGCGCGAATACCGTGCTGGTGTTGCGCCCTTGACTACCAGCTGTGCGCCACCGCGCGGTAGGTGGTTTCGATGAGCGAGCGCAGTTGCCGCTGGACCTCCTCGGCCGAGGCCGGAGTCAGGGTGAACTCGTCGTCGCCGTGATTGTGCAGCAGGTATCGGCCATCGGCGGGCAGGTAGTCCATCCAGTGGAAACCGCGGCCGTCGGTGGTCGGCCTGCTGTCGATCGCGCCGCCGGCGAACACACCGACCTCGCCCAGCCCGGAGCGGGGACGGCGGACGATGCGGTTGAGTTGCTCGGTGTGCGAAAGACGCGTCGGATGCTTGGCGTATTCGACCCTGGTCAGATCCGAGCGGCGGCCACTGATCGTCGGGTATTTGCCCGGCGCGCAATTCGGCAGCTGTGCGGCGATCTGCGCGGGTAACGCCTGCGGCGGGCAACGGGTCAGCAGGATGTCGCGCCCGTATTCCTGTGTCGGGCCCGGCAATTGGACGGCGACCGTCGCGGCGCGTTGGGTCATGCCCGCATGCACGCGCACCACCTGATGGAAATCGCGTCCGAAGAAACCGTGCACCTCGACCCGAACCTGCGGTTCCAGCAACACATTCAGCGCGTTGAACAATTCCGGGCTCGCGAAACCAGCCAGCTGTTGCCGCGCATTCGCGCGCAGCCGCTGATAGTCCTCGTAGGCCTCGACGCCTTCGATCGTGTAGCGCAGCGGATAAGGCAGGCGGTCCCGGCCGAGCGCCTCCAGCGCCAGCTCGAACATCAAACCGTCCAGGCGCCAGCGGGATTCGTTCATCCGCCGATGACCCCGCCCGGCGGCAGCGCGGGTGGCTGCGTGCCCAGCAGTTCCGAACCACGGTCGTAGATCAGGTAATCCGGGGTCTTGTGCTCCCCGTCCTCGTCCCCCTTGCCGCGCCCCGCACCCGCGCCCATACCCGGTGCGCCGGCGGTGCCCGGCTTGCCGGACGACGCGGCGCGGGCGGCGGTCGACGCGGCGGTGGTGGCGGGGGTTCCCGCCTTGCCTGGGATGCTCTTGCTCGGAGCCGGGGTGGTGGTACTCGGAGTGCCCGGGGTGCGCGACGGCGAGCCCGGGAACGTCGTGGTGGGGTGGTTCGTCGGGGTCGACGGCGTCGAAGGTGTCTTCGTCTTCGTCGGATCGTCGGTCGGCGTGTTCGCCGGCGTCGTCGAGGCCGGCGTCGTGTTCGCCGCCTTCTTATCCGTGGTGTCGCTCGGATTCATACTCGCCGGCTGCGTCGACGGGTCGACGGCACTGTCCTGCTTCTTCGAATAGTCCGTGGACTTCTTGTCCGTCGTATCCGGCGAGCCGGACGGGTTGTTGCTGTTCGGACTACCCGGCTGATCCGAATTCGGACTGCTGTTCGGCCCACCGGGGTCGTTCTTGCCGACGGTGCTGGTGGGCTCGGGGAGGATCGGGGTGATGCCGTCGACCTCGTTGACGCCGGGTCGGTAGTACTGGGTCATGACGAGACGCGCGTCGCTCTCTGCCTCATTCGC
Source organism: Nocardia sp. NPDC006044 (assembly GCF_042871115.1). Classification (NCBI taxonomy): domain Bacteria; kingdom Bacillati; phylum Actinomycetota; class Actinomycetes; order Mycobacteriales; family Nocardiaceae; genus Nocardia; species Nocardia sp. NPDC006044. Next base: position 26,082 of record NZ_JBIAID010000001.1, on the reverse strand, counting down.
ACGGTAGGTGGGGCCCTTGAGGATGTTCTGCCCAGGCAACGAATCGAGGATCTTGTCACCGAACGTGTAGTTGTCCGGTTTACCGACAGAGCCCTTGGCCTGAGCCAAATGCCCTTGCGTCAGATCCAAACCGTGTCCGACCATTTGAAACGTCGCCGCCAGCTTCGAGAACGAAGTCGTGAACTCACGGGTGGCATCGATGGCGCCCTGTCCGGATTTTCCGTTCCAGTGCTGAGTGATGGATTGCTCTACGCCCTTGGAGAACTCGTCGACCGCGGCCCTCGCGCTGTCGGACAACCGGCGCCAGCCATCGGCTTTGGTGTTGATCGCGTCCGACTGCACGCCTTGCAGCGCATCGTAAATCGCCTGATGGGACATGGTCTCGAACGGATCCTGGGTCTTGATGGCGCGACCATCGAATTTGTCACTGCCGTACTCCGACAGCAAGCTCGACCACTCGTTGTTTACGTACCCACGATCCTGGTCCCACTTTGCCTTTTCGTCGGACGCTTGCTGTTGGTCGGTGTGCTTGTTCTTGTCAGCCTCATGCCGTGAGTTGGTGATGCTTCCCGCACCGATAGCTACCAGCCAATCGTTGAACGAGGCCATCACGAGGCTCCTGCGTTTAGCTGAGCAAGCTTGTCTGCGGCGGACTGATCCGACTCAGTCAGCTTGCCGATGGCGAGCTTGTATGTGTCGCGCATCAGAGTGGCAACCTCGACGCTCTGCTGAAGTCGCTTAACTGCCGAATCGTCGCCATTGTTTGCCTTGAGTGCGAACTTGGTTCGCAAATCCTCCGCCGACGCTAGGGTGCCGAAACCGGACAGGTGCTCGAGGTCGCCAGCAGCATCGACCATTCTCTGGACTGAGCTGCGCATACGCTCAGCGTGGTCCGCAAGCTGTTGACCGATCTCCTCGTCAAGGCGGAATTCGCCGCCCTCGGCCTGCTTCTTCAACGTCTGCCAACGAGTCACCATCGCCTGCATTTGGGTGTTCTCGCCCGGAACAGATTCCGACATCGCTCTCCTCCCAGCTACTTCGGCAGATACGGCTCGAGTTGCTTCGCATGCTCGACCGCAAGATCGCAAACATCACCCGTCACCGGGTCCCCATAGCGCCAACCGACCGTTACTTCGAACATGCCCTGTGCCGCAGGCATGCTGGCGTAACACCGCAGGTTGCCGGCATCGGACTTGTCCCGGTAGATCAGCCCGGAGCGAGGACCAATCGTCACATCGCGCAATCCGGTGAGTGAATCGTTCTTGCGAGCCTCGTCCTGCGTGGCCGTCGTCGATGACACGGTGACAAAATACGGACCTTGAGTCGAGTCCCACTTGCAGATACGGGCTGTGACCCCGCCCCTTGGCGCATCCGTGACGACATATTTCGTCGCCGGATCTACGTGAGTCACCCGCAATGCCTCATCCGACAAGTCCGTGCACGGGTTGAACTGGACGGTCCGCTGTCCACTGGTCGGCGCTCCGCTCGTGCCCTCCGGGTTCGGTGTTCCATCCTTCGTAGGCGAGCACCCCGCGACCAGCCCGACCACCGCCATCCCGGCCAGGACCGTCCGTGCGGCGACCTTCGGCGACACAATGGCGGTTCGCATATCTCTCCTGACTTCGGCCCAGACACCCCGACACAGGATAAGACGCACTGGCTCTCCCCCTGGTTCCATTCCAAACTAGAGCAATCCAACTGGATCGTTCCAGTCCGGCCGCGGAATCGGGTGCACGCTCACCCACCCGATCAACCTACTTCGGCAGGTGGTCCTCGGACTGGGCGGCATGCCGAAGTGCGAGGTCACGCTGCGGGAGCGCGGAAGCCGAGCACTTTCGCCGTGAGCGTCAGCCGAAGACCCGACGTTGCCGAGTCCCGCCGAAAGCAGATCCGCCCAATCCTTCCCGCCCCGCCGGCGGACCGGATCAACCGCGCACGGCCACCGCGTCCACCTCGAACAGCATCCCCGGCAAGGCAAGCGCGGCAACACCATTCAATGTCTGCACCGGCGGCCGCTCACCCCAGATCTCCGCGATCTTCTTACCCAGAACCGCAAGCTTGCCGAGGTCGTGATCGACGATGAACGTACGCAACTGCGCCACATTCAAATAATCCAAACCCACTGAGCGCAAAGCGATTCCGAGATTCGCAAAGGCATTCTCGACCTGCACCGCGAAATCATCACTCGTCGTATTCCCCTCCCCATCGGAGTCGTACTGCCCCGCAATAAGCACCAGTTCCCCACTCACCCGAGCCACATGGCTGTACCCGAACCCCACCGGATCGTGCAGCCCCACCGGATTACTGATCTCGATACCCATCACCGTCTCCTCGTTCCTCAACTCTTCCGCCCAACACCGAGACGACGACGCAACTTCCCCGGCTGTGACATAGCAAGGCGCGGTGACCCGGATGGGTCACCGCGCCGAGGTACAGCAGTAGGTCAGAGCACCCACTTGAAGATGAGTGTGATCACCGCGGCGATCACGCCCAGCGCGACGGCGGCCGCGCCGATCACGAATCCCTGCCGCTGCCAAGGCCGCCCATGGTCGAGCGAGAACCGACCCGCACCGGTAAAGGCGAAGCCGGCGCCGATGACGCCGAACAGCAGCGGGGTTTCCCAGCCGTTCTGACCGAACAGCCCGGGTGCCCATGTGGCGTTGATCGCATTGATCATGGTGCCCAGCACAATGGCGCCGGCTAGCGGTGTCAGCAGGCCGATTGCGAGAAGCAGGCCACCGGCCAGTTCGCTGAGCCCGGCCAGGGTGCCGAAGAATTTGCCTGGGTTGTAACCCATGACGTCGAAGCCTGCGGTGGTGGCGTCCCAGCCGTAGCCCCAGAACCACCCGAAGAGTTTCTGCGCCCCGTGTGCGGCGAGTAAGGCGCCGAATACGACGCGGATGATCAATAGCCCGATGTCGGCGGAGACGCCGTCGAGTTCGGTGTTGGCGGTGGCTCGTTCCAGAACAGATTTTGTGGTCATGCTGGTCCTCGTCCCTGCAAGTCAGATTCGAACAGCTGGTCAAATGGCCTCGGCGATGAAGCGGACTGCGGTCCGATCCTTGCACAGGGCACCCTAACTTCCAAGACCCCAGTCCTGCTGTGATCCACGTTTCAAACCCGCGCAGGGTTCACTCCGCCAGGAAGAAGAAGTATCCGAGGAAGATCACCAGCAGGGCCCACATCGCGGGGTGCACGTCTTTGATCCGCCCCTTGGCGACCATCACGATCGGGTAGAACAGCATGCCCATGGCCAGGCCGTTCGCGATCGAGTAGGTCAGCGGCATCATCACGATGGTGATGAACGCGGGCACAGAATACTCGAGCCGATTCCAGTCGATCTCGCCGAGCGACCGCGCCATCAGCACGCCGACCACGATCAACGCGGGCGCGGTCACCTCCCCGGAACCGGCGATGACGGCGAAGATCGGATAACAGAACATGGCGAGCAGGAACCAGCCCGCGGTGGTCACGGCGGTCAATCCGGTGCGCCCGCCCGCGGACACGCCCGCGGTGGACTCGACGTAGGCGGTGGTGGTCGAGGTACCGATGACCGCACCCGCCATGGTGCCGACGGAATCGGCGGCCAGCGCGCTCGCGGCCCGCGGCAGCTTGCCGTCCTTGTCCAGCAGGCCGGCCTGGTTGGCGACGCCGATCAACGTGCCCGAGGCATCGAAGAAGTCGACGAACAGCATGGTCAGAATGACAACGGCCATCTGCCCGGTGAACGCGTCCGGCAGATGAATGACCGCCTGCCCGAACGTGTGCTCGAGCCCCTTGGGCGCCGAGACGACCCCGTTCGGCAGATCCACGAGCCCGCTGACGATGCCGACACCGGCGGTGAGCACGATCCCGTAGAGCACCGCGCCGTGCCACCCGATGACCAGGAAGACCACGGTCACGACGAGCCCGAACAGCGCCAGCAGGGTGGTGCCCTTGGTGAAGTCACCCAGCGTGACCAGCGTCGCGTCGCTGTTCACCACGATGCCCGCGTTCTTCAACCCGAGGAACGCCACGAACAACCCGATGCCCGCGCCGACCGCCAGCTTCATCTGCATCGGAATCGCGTTGAGGATCCGCTCGCGCACCTTGGTGACCGCGAGCAGGAAGAAGATGATCCCGGACAGCAATGTCCCGGACAGCGCGACCTGCCACGGAATGCCCATGCCGAGCACCACCGAGTAGGCGAAGAACGCGTTGAGCCCCATGCCCGGCGCGAGCGCGATCGGATACTTCGCCCACAGCCCCATGACCAGGGTGCCGAACACCGCGGCGACGGCGGTCGCGGTGAACACCGCCTGCATCGGAATGCCCTTGGCGCCGAGCGCGCCCTCGTCGCCGAGCACGGACGGGTTCACGGCGAGCACATAGGACATGGCCAGGAACGTGACCGTGCCCGCCATCAGCTCGCGTTTCATGGTCGAACCGGTCGCGCTGATGCCGAAGAACGCGTCGACGCGACCTCGGGGCTCGGTCGGTACGGCGGTGGCCATGGGCGGTCTCCAGTCGGGGAGTGGTACGGGCGTGCCCAGGCACGTTAGCCGACGATTCACCGAATCGGGGAACCCGACTCAGCGATAACCACCTCGGACGGCTTGTCCGGCTCAGCCCGGATCGGTAGCGTTCACGCGCTCGGCGCGGCGACCAAGCCGAGCTCGGCGTCGCCCGCCAGCAGTTCGTTGTGCGGCAGCACCCGCACCGTGTAACCGACCGCGCCGGACAGCGGGACCGGCGTATCCACGGCGAAAAGCTCTACGCCGGAATCGGATCCGGTGTGCTTCATGGCGACGGTGGTGACGTCGGACAGGTCGTCGGCGGTCGACACCCGGCCGAGCACCGCCTGCACGACAACGTCGGAAACCTGGAGGCCGCCGAGGTCGATGCGCGCGGTCAGCGACAGGTTGGCGCCGATGATCGGCGTGTCCGGCAGGCCGGCGCTGTCCACCTGGATCACCTTCACCGACGGCCACGCCGATTCGACGCGGCGCCGGTAGTCGGCGATGGCGCGAGCGACGGCGAACTCGTCGGCGGTCGCCTTCTGATAGGCCCCCGCGGCGGGCGCGTAGTACTCCACGGCGTAGTCGCGGACCATGCGCGAGGCGAGCACCTTCGGGCCGAGGGTTTGCAGAGTGTGGCGGACCATCTCGACCCAGCGCACCGGCAAGCCCGCGGCGTCGCGATCGTAGAAGCGCGGCGCGACGGTGCGTTCGAACAGGTCGTAGAGGGCCGCGGCCTCGAGGTCGTCGCGGCGGTGCTCGTCGCGGACACCGTCGGCGGTGGGGATGGCCCAGCCGTTCTCGCCGTCGAACATCTCGTCCCACCAGCCGTCCCGGATGGACAGGTTGAGGCCGCCGTTGAGCGCGGACTTCATGCCGGAGGTGCCGCACGCCTCTAGGGGGCGCAGCGGGTTGTTCAGCCAGACGTCGCAGCCCCAATACAGGTAGCGGGCCATCGACATGTCGTAGTCGGGCAGGAAGACGATGCGGTGACGCACCTCCGGGTCGTCGGCGAAGCGGACGACCTGCTGGATGAGCGCCTTGCCGCCGTCGTCGGCGGGGTGGCTCTTGCCCGCGACGACCAGTTGCATCGGCCGTTGCGGGTCGAGCAGCCTGGCGCGCAGGCGTTCCGGGTCGCGCAGCATCAGGGTGAGGCGCTTGTAGGTGGGGACGCGGCGGGCGAAGCCGACGGTCAGCACATCGGGGTCGAAAACGCTGTCCACCCAGCCCAATTCGGCTTCCGCGGCGCCACGGTCCAGCCAGGACGCGCGCACCCGGCGACGCACCTCGCCAACCAGGATGGCGCGCAACTCGTTTCGCGTCGACCACAGTTCGCCGAGGTCGACGTCGCGCAGCCGCTCCCAGCCGCGCGCCTCCTCCACCAGGTCGGCGCCGATGTGCTTGCGCGCCTTGTCGAACCACTCGCGCGCGGCCCAGGTGGGGGCGTGCACACCGTTGGTGACCGAGCCGATCGGCACCTCGGCCGCGTCGAAGCCCGGCCACAGTCCGGCGAACATTTCCCGGCTGACCTCGCCGTGCAGTTTCGATACGCCGTTGGCGCGCTGGGCCAGCCGCAGGCCCATGTGCGCCATGTTGAAGACGGACGGGTCCGCCTCGCGGCCCAGCGCGACGATCCGATCCACGGAAAGTCCTGGGAGCATGGCGGATTCGGATTCGCCGTGCGCACCGCCGAAGTAGCGGCGCACCATCGGCATCGGGAACCGGTCGATGCCCGCGGGGACCGGGGTGTGCGTGGTGAACACCGTGCCCGCCCGCACCGCGGCCAGTGCCGTGTCGAAATCCTGTCCGGCAGAGACGAATTCGCGGATTCGCTCGACGCCGAGGAATCCGGCGTGGCCCTCGTTCATGTGGAACACGTCGGGGTCGGGCAGGCCGGTGGCATTGGTGTAGGCGCGAACCGCGCGCACGCCGCCGATGCCGGCCAGGATCTCCTGCCGGATCCGGTGCTCCTGATCGCCGCCGTAGAGCCGGTCGGTGACCGCGCGCAACTCCGGATCGTTCTCCGCGATATCGGAATCCAGCAGCAGCAACGGCACCCGGCCGACCTGCGCGATCCACACCCGCGCCCGCAGCACCCGCTGATCCGGCATCGCCACATGGATCAGCACCGGCGCGGTATCCGATTCACCGTTGTCCGAGGTGAGCAGCCGCAGGGGCAGGCCCTGCGGATCCAGGTCCGGATAGTGCTCGGTCTGCCAGCCGTCCGCCGACAGCGTCTGCCGGAAATAGCCTGAGCGATACAGCAATCCGACGCCGATCAACGGCAGCCCCAGATCCGAGGCCGCCTTCAGGTGGTCGCCGGCCAGGATCCCGAGCCCACCCGAATAGTTCGGCAGCACCTCGGTGACCCCGAATTCCATGGAGAAGTACGCGATCCCGCGCACCCCCTCCTCACCGGCCCGCCGCTCGAACCAGCTCGGCGCGGCCAGATAGTCGCGCAGATCCGCCGCCGCGGCATCCACCCGGCGCACGTACTCCGGGTCCGCCGCCAGCTCGTCCACCCGCGCGGCCGGCACCTCCCCCAGCATCCGCACCGGATCGTGCCCCAGCTCCAGCCACCGCTGCGGATCCAGCTCGGCGAACAGATCCTGCGTCGGCGGATGCCACGACCAGCGCAGGTTCGTAGCAAGCTCGCCGAGCGCGGCCAACCGCTCAGGCAAATGGGCACGGACGGTGAAACGACGAAGTGCCTTCACCGTGCGAACCCTACCGAACCCCGCGGGTTCCGGCCGCCCCGGCGGTGTGGGTCACAGCGCGCAAATTCCATCCAGAAGGATGCCGGCGTCGAACTACATCTGTCCGATCGCGAACCTGGACGTACGCCGGGTTCGCTGCCAACCAGTTCAGGAGTAGAAGCTCATGACCATCACAGAGCAAGCATCTGTCTTACCAATGTCGTACACTTATAACATGGCGACAATCACCTTCCGCCCAACCGTCGACGATGAGCGCATCATCAACCGCGCCCGCCGCGACGACGAGAACACGACCGACGTCATCCGCCGAGCCCTGCGGTTACTCGATCGCGAAGAGTGGTTGGCGCAAGCACGTATCGATGCGGCGGCGCTGCGCGACGAAGACCTGAACGCGGAGCCCGACGCATGGTGAGCGTGATACGGGGAGCCGTCCACCGCATTGATCTCGGCGACGCCAAACGAGGTCACGAGCAGCGTGGACGTCGGCTCGGGATCATCGTTTCGCCGACAGATCTGCTCTCGTCGGTAGTGACGGTAGTACCGACATCGACGTCGGCGCAGCGGTCGATATTTCGGCCGTCAGCAGAAATTGATGACCGCGAAACACTGTTGCTAGTCGACCAGATACGAACCATCGATCTGGACTACCTCGGCAGGTTCGTGGGGATGCTGAACCGCACCGACCTGGCCACCCTCGATGACACGCTCGGCCGATTTCTCGGAATCAGTTGATTGATCGACAACGCAATCCCGATTTGATATGCCTTTGAATACTGACAATATGCGTGAATAAACTTGCCTGGCACTGCGCCGACTCTGCGCCGCGTGCCCTTTGCGTTGACGGTGGTAGCGGGCGGACAAGCTGCCCGCCCGCTATCAACCCCTCCCTCTCGACGCCACCCCTCAGCGGAGGGTGAAGGTTGCGTCTCCCGACAGGTGTTCCATATCCCGGTGGTCCTCGGTAGTAGTGACGATGTGGGCTTCCACTCGGCCGACGCCCGGCGCGGTGCCGAAGCCGGTGATGATGTTGTCCTTGGCGTCGATGACGGTTCCGGTGACGCGGTGGGATTGGCCGTTCTCGATTCCGGTATCGAGGTTCCTCCAGCGCACGGCGACGCGATAGGCGCCGCAGCGCTCGCCGGTCTGGGTGATCTTCAGGCGGACGCCGAACGTGCCGGCCTGCGGCTGAGGCACCGTTTCGGCGTTGATGATCGCGGCGCAGTCGCCGCCACCCGGCATGGCGCGGGTGAGCGTCGGGCTGAAATGGACGACCGGGTCGGTGGGTGAGGCGTTGGACGGGGCGGCGAGCCCGACCAACGCGGCACCGGTCACAGCGGCGATGACAACGGAACGACCCGAGAACCGTTGAACCTGCTTGCTTTTCAGCTTCATGTCTAGATTTTCGGAATCCGGCCACAGCCTGTTATCCGCAGACTTGCCCCCAAATACATTGGCAGAGAAAATAATCGATGCCGGCCTCGGCCATCGCGATCTGGCACCGCTTTCCGGCGGCCTGCCGCACCCCCGCCGATTGATCCGGGCTCGGCGTCCGAAATTCACTGGCGGGATCACCGACCAGAATGTCAGCATCGGCGGATGCCGCACTGGGTCGCCGTTCTTCCGCAATTCCTGCTGGCCTCGCTGATTCTCGCCGCGCTGCCCGGACCCGCGACGGCCCTGTTCCTCCAGCGTTCGGTGCGGGACGGCCGCACGGCGGGGCTGGCCGCGGTCGCGGGGAACGAGATCGGCGTGCTCGGCTGGAACATCGCCGGTGGCGCGGGACTGTCGGTGCTGCTGGTCGCCAACCGGTACCTGAACACCGCGATGCACGTGGTCGGCGCGCTGGTGCTGATCTGGCTCGGCGTGCAAGCGTGGCGTGGCGCGCGCGACCACGGGGAGTTCGGCAGCACCATGACGAAGATGCTGCCGTCGGGCCGGACCCCCGGTGCGGCGTTCCGCGCCTCGCTGGTGTCGATCGCGGCGAATCCGAAGGCGGCAGTGTTCGGGCTGACCATCCTGCCGCAGTTCCTGCCGTCCAGCGGACCGGTGCTGCCGACCGTGTTCGCACTCGTGATCATTCAGCTGGTGGTCGATACGGCGTGGTGCGTGGGCATCGTGCTGGCCGCCGACCGCGCGGGCGACTGGCTGCGCCGCACCGGCGTCCGGCAGCGGATCGAACGCGCGCTCGGCGCGATCCTGGTCGCGCTGGGCCTCGGTCTCGCGGCGGACGCCCGCTGACCCCTCGTTCCCGCGCTGATCCCGTGCATCCGCCCCGCTGCCGGTAGGTTGGTTCCGTGACCGGCCGCATCGCAATCGATGACACTGCCCCGTCCATCGCAGGCGGTCGGCCCGCCAAGGCCGTCGTCGGGGAGGTTTTCCCGGTGCGCACCGTGGTGTGGCGGGAGGGGCACGACGCGGTCGCGGCGACGCTGACCGTGCGCGGGCCGAACTCGGCGCGCCCGATCCGGATCCGGATGACGCTCGATCTCGAACCGGACGTGTTCAACGCCACCTTCATCCCCAACCTGCCCGGTCCGTGGACCTACCGCATCGAAGGCTGGAGCGATCCGATCGCGACCTGGCGCTCGGCGGTGGAGGCGAAACTCGCGGTCGGCCAGAACGCCGCGGACCTGGACAACGACCTCGAGCTCGGCGCCCGCCTGTTCGACCGGGCCGCGCAGGCGGTGCCGAAGAAACAGTTCGAGCGATTGCGCGCGGCGGCCGCCGCCCTGCGCAGCAACGAGCAGTTGCCCGCCCGGGTGGCGCCGGCCTTCGCCGAGGAGATCGCAGAGATCCTGCGCGCGACCCCGTTGCGCGACATGGTGACCCGCGGCCCGCAGCACACCGTGCAGGTGGAACGGCAGCGCGCGCTGTTCGGCTCCTGGTACGAATTCTTCCCGCGTTCCACCGGCGGCCGGGACAAGTCGGGCAAGCCGATCCACGGCACCTTCGCCACCGCGGCAAAGGAATTGCCGCGCATCGCCGGCATGGGTTTCGACGTGGTCTACCTGCCGCCGATCCATCCGGTCGGCGAGGTGAATCGCAAGGGCCGCAACAACACCCTGGTCGCCGAGCCGGGAGACGTGGGCTCACCGTGGGCCATCGGATCCGCGGACGGCGGGCACGACGCCGTGCACCCGCTGCTCGGCACCACCGCCGACTTCGCCGAATTCGTCGACACCGCCGCACAACTCGGCCTCGAGGTGGCGCTCGACCTGGCGTTGCAGTGCGCGCCGGACCATCCCTGGGTGGCCGCCCACCCGGAGTGGTTCACCACCCTGCCCGACGGCACCATCGCCTTCGCCGAGAACCCGCCGAAGAAGTACCAGGACATCTACCCGGTCAATTTCGACAACGACCCGGACGGCCTGTACGCCGAGGTGCTGCGCGTGGTCCGGCATTGGATCGGGTTGGGCGTCAAGATCTTCCGCGTCGACAACCCGCACACCAAACCCGCCGACTTCTGGGAATGGCTGATCGCCACGGTCCGCCGCACCGACCCGGACGTGCTGTTCCTGTCCGAGGCGTTCACCCGCCCGGCCCGGCTGTACGGGCTCGCGCGCCGCGGTTTCAGCCAGTCCTACACGTATTTCACCTGGCGGGTGGCGAAGTGGGAGCTGACCCAGTTCGGCGAGGAACTGGCGGCCAAGGCGGACGAGGCCAGACCCAACCTGTTCGTCAACACCCCCGATATCCTGCACGAGAGCCTGCAACACGGCGGCCCCGGCATGTTCGCCATCCGCGCGGCGCTCGCCGCCACCCTCGCGCCGACCTGGGGCGTGTACTCGGGATTCGAGCTGTTCGAGCATCAGGCGGTGCGCCCCGGCAGCGAGGAATACCTGGATTCGGAGAAGTACGAGTTGCGCCCGCGCCCGTTCGCCGAGGCACTGGCGCGCGGAGAATCGCTGGAGCCGTGGATCACCCGGCTCAACGAGATCCGCCGCGCGCACCCGGCCCTGCAACAGTTGCGCTGCATCCACTTCCACCACGTCGACAACGACTCGCTGATCGCCTACTCGAAGGTCGATCCGATCAGCGGCGACGCGGTGCTGGTGGTGGTGAACCTGAATCCGTTCGCCCCCGAATGGGGCATGGTCTCGCTCGACCTGCCCGCCATCGGCCGCGAATGGCACGATCACCCGGTGGTGTTCGACGAGGTCAGTGGCGAGGAATACCACTGGGCCCAAACGAATTACGTGCGCCTGGACCCGTCCGTCGCGGTCGCGCACATCCTCACCCTGCCCCCGGTCGCGCAGCAGGCCCGCACCGAACTCGCCTATCGGAGCACCCTGTGAAACGCCGCGATCTGATGCTGCTGGCCGCGGGCACCCACGGTGACCCGCACACCGTGCTCGGCGCGCACCCGCATCCGGACGGCACGCAGGTCAGCGTGCTGCGCCCGCACGCGGAATCGGTCGCCGCCCGGGTCGGCGGCACCGACCATCCGCTGAAGTCGTTGGGGCACGGCATCTTCGCCGGGGTCGTCCCCTATCCCGACCTCATGGACTACCGCATCCTCACCACCTATCCGGGAGGCCAGACCATTCTCTCCGCCGACGGCTACCGTTTCCTGCCGACGGTCGGCGAACTGGACCTGCACCTGATCGGCGAGGGCCGCCACGAACGGCTCTGGGACGTGCTCGGCGCGCACCCGCGGCACTACACCACCCTCGACGGCGACGTCGACGGCACCTCGTTCGCCGTGTGGGCGCCGAATGCGCGCGGCGTCACCGTGATCGGCGACTTCGACGGCTGGAGCGGCAGCACCGCCCCGATGCGCGCGCTCGGCACATCGGGCATCTGGGAGGTTTTCGTGCCCGGCGTCGGACCGGGCGCCCTGTACAAGTTCCGCGTGCACGGCGCCGACGGCCGCACGATCGACCACGCCGACCCGATGGCCTTCGCCACCGAACTGCCACCCGCGACCGCCTCGGTGGTGACCGAGAGCCACTACACCTGGGACGACCAGGCCTGGCTCGACACTCGCGCGAGCACCGACCCGACCCAGGCCCCGATGAGCGTCTACGAGGTGCACCTCGGTTCCTGGCGCCCCGGGCTCGGCTACCGCGAATTGGCCGACCAGCTGGTCGATTACGTACAGGCGACGGGCTACACCCACATCGAACTCCTGCCGATCGCCGAGCACCCGTTCGGCGGCTCCTGGGGCTATCAGGTCACCTCGTACTACGCCCCGACCGCGCGCTTCGGCACCCCGGACGACTTGCGCGCCTTCGTCGATCGGCTGCACCGCGCGGGCATCGGCGTGCTGCTCGACTGGGTGCCCGCGCACTTCCCGCGCGACGAATGGGCGCTGGCCCGCTTCGACGGCACCCCGCTCTACGAACACCCGGACCCGCGCCGCGGCGAGCAACTCGACTGGGGCACCTACGTTTTCGACTTCGGCCGGCCCGAGGTGCGCAACTTCCTGGTGGCCAACGCGCGCTACTGGATCGAGGAATTCCACATCGACGGCCTGCGCGTCGACGCCGTCGCCTCCATGCTGTACCTGGATTACTCACGCCCCGAAGGGGGTTGGGAGCCGAACGTGTACGGCGGCCGGGAAAACCTGGAGGCCGTCGACTTCCTGCAAGACCTGAACAACACCGTGCACCGCCACCATCCGGGCGTGGTCACCATCGCCGAGGAGTCCACCAGCTGGCCCGGCGTCACCCGCGGCACCGACGTCGGCGGCCTCGGTTTCACCATGAAATGGAACATGGGCTGGATGCACGACACCCTCGGCTTCCTGCAACGCGACCCGATCCACCGCTCCTGGCACCACAACGAGATCACCTTCTCGGCCGTGTACGCGTGGAGCGAGAACTTCGTGCTGCCGATCAGCCACGACGAGGTGGTGCACGGCAAGGGCACGCTCTGGACCAGGATGCCCGGCGACGATTTCGCCAAAGCCAGTGGGGTGCGGGCACTTCTGGCCTACATGTGGGGCCATCCCGGCAAGCAGCTGCTGTTCATGGGCCAGGATTTCGGGCAGTTCCGCGAGTGGTCCCACGATCGCGGGCTGGACTGGGCGGAGCTGGACAACCCACTGCACCAGGGGATCACCACCGCGGTGCGCGACCTCAACGCGGTCTACCGCGCCCATCCCGCGCTGTGGACCCAGGACACCACCCCGGGCGGCTACTCCTGGATCGAGGCGAACGACCAGGCCAACAACGTGCTGGCGTTCCTGCGCTACGGCTCGGACGGATCCGTGGTCGCGTGCGTCTACAACTTCTCCGGGTCGCTGCACGGTGAATACCGGGTCGGCCTGCCCTTCGCCGGGCAGTGGACCGAGATCCTCAACACCGATGCCGCCGAATACGGCGGCTCCGGCGTCGGCAATCTGGGTGCGGTGAAAGCCACCGACGAGGGCTGGCACGGTCGTCCCGCGTCAGCCACCATCGCGTTGGCCCCGAACAGCGCCGTCTGGCTGGCCCCGAACAGCTGAGCCGGTCCCCGTACCGCTGAGTCGATCCCGCGCGTGCGTCAGTTCAGGGCCGCGCGTGCGTCAGTACAGCGCGGCGGCGAGCTTGCGGCGCGCGGCGACCACGAACGGCTCGGCCTGGTCGAACAATTCGAAGAGTTCGAGCAGGCGGGTGCGGGCCTTGGTCCGATCGTCGCCCGCCGAGCGCTTGACCGCCGCGATCAGCCGATCGAAGGCGGCGTCCGGCTGCTGGTTGAGCATCTCCACGTCGGCGGCGTCCAGCGCGGCGTCCACATTGCCGGGGTCGGCGTCGGCGGTCGCGATCGCGGACTCGGGCAGCACCTGCGCCCGCGCCAGGAACCGCAGTTGACGCAGCGCGCCCTTGGCCTCTTCGTTGCCCGGCTCCGCGGCGATGATCGCCTCGTAGGCGGCCTCGGCACCGGCCATGTCACCCTGTTCGAGCGCGGTCTCCGCGGCGACGAACCGCGGATCTTCCGGCGCCTCCTCGGGCTGCTCGCCACCGGGCAGCTTGCCCGCGACCGCGTCGATGACCGCGCTCAGCCACTGCCGGACCTGCGCCTCGGGCTGGGCGCCCTGGAAGTCGGCGAGCGGCTGCCCGCCCGCCACCGCGATCACGGTCGGAATGCCTTGCACGCCGAACGCCTGCGCGATCCGCATGTTCGCCTCGGCCTCGACGGTGGCCAGATCCCAGGCGCCGCCGCTCTCGCCGACCAGGCGCTCCAGCGTCCGGACCAGCTCGACACTGCCCGGGCTGCGCTGCGAGTACAGCGCGACGACCACCGGCACCTGCACCGAGCGGCGTAGCACCTTGGTCTCGAAGTTCGCCTCGTTCACCGCGTAGTCGCCGCCCCCGGCCGCACCGGAGGCGCCGGCGGGCGGTTGCTTCAGACCGGAGAGATCAACTGCCCCGGACATGGCGGCGACAGCGGCTGGCGAAGGGCGGCGTGCGGCAGGTCGAGTCACGGTTTCCAGTTTGTCACGACGTGGCGGCGGCCGGGGCTCCGGAGTCGGCAGAAACCGCGTTGCTCAGCTCTCCGAGCTTGCCCGAACGGACGGCCCAGATCTCGAACACCACGGTGAAGAACGGCGGGATGCTGGACAGCAGCGCGAGCACCGTGGTCTTGGCGTTCCAGCCCAGCTCACGCGCGGCCATGACGGCGGCGATCACGAACAGCACGAAGATGATGCCGTGCGTCATCCCGAACACCTTGACCGGCCACAGCACCGGCTCGGGGAGACGCTTGAACACCATGCCGACGATCAGGAAAACCCAGGAGATCGCCTCGAGCACCGCGATGAAACGAAATCGCTTCGCGACGCTGCTCAGGTCGAAGACATTGCCCATGCGCACCATTGTGCCGGATGCACTACACCGCGTCGTAGTGGGGCGAGTCACATTCACCCAGCGCAATTCGGCATCGGCGACGCGAAAGCCGGGCCCGGAGTGCGGCTTTCGTCCGGATACGGCACAGCCCCCGCGACACCCTGCCCGCGGGGGCTGTGGCGAGAAACTCGGTTACACGCGCACGATCAGCGCGTCGCCCTGACCACCGCCGCCACAGAGCGCGGCCGCGCCGACGCCGCCACCGCGCCGCTTCAGCTCCAGCACCAGGTGCAGCAGGATGCGCGCGCCGGACATGCCCAGCGGGTGCCCGATCGCGATCGCGCCACCGTTGACGTTCACCTTCGCCGGATCGATGCCCAGCTTGCGGGTCGAGGCGACACCGACCGCGGCGAACGCCTCGTTGATCTCCACCAGATCCAGGTCGGCCGGCGAAATGCCTTCGCGCGCACAGGCCTTCGCGATGGCGTTGGCCGGCTGATCCTGCAGCGTCGAGTCCGGGCCCGCGACCACGCCCGCCGCGCCGATCTCGGCGATCCAGCTCAGGCCCAGTTCCTCGGCCTTCGTCTTGCTCATCACCACGACCGCGGCCGCGCCGTCGGAGATCTGCGAGGCAGTGCCCGCGGTGATGGTGCCGTCCTTACGGAACGCGGGGCGCAGCTTGGCCAGCGACTCCGCGGTGGTGTCCGCGCGGATGCCCTCGTCGGCGGCGACCACCAGCGGGTCGCCCTTGCGCTGCGGCACCGAGACCGGGACCACCTCGTCGTCGAACACGCCGTTCTTCCACGCCGCCGCCGCACGCTGATGCGAGGCCGCCGCGAACGCGTCCTGCTCTTCGCGAGCGACCGGCTCGGTGTCGTTGCGCTGTTCGGTCAGCGCGCCCATCGGCTGGTCGGTGAAGATGTCGTGCAGGCCGTCGTAGGCCATGTGGTCGCGCAGCGTCACGTCGCCGTACTTGAAGCCCTCGCGGCTCTTCTCCAGCAGGTGCGGGGCCTGGCTCATCGACTCCTGGCCGCCCGCGACGACGATCTCGTACTCGCCGGCCCGAATCAGCTGGTCCGCCAACGCGATCGCGTTGATTCCGGACAAACACACCTTGTTGACCGTCAGCGCGGGCACGTCCATCGGAATGCCCGCGGCGGCCGCCGCCTGCCGGGCCGGGATCTGCCCCGCGCCCGCGGTGAGCACCTGGCCCATGATCACGTAGTCGACCTGCTCGGGCGCGACCCCGCCCTTTTCCAGCGCGGCCTTGATGGCGAAGCCGCCCAGATCGGAACCGCTGAAGTCCTTGAGGCCGCCGAGCAGCCGACCGACCGGGGTACGTGCACCGGAGACGATCACGGAAGTGGTCACAGCAGCCTCGCTATCTTGTTTCGCAGGATTCCGTACTCCACGGTAACCGCTGTGCCCGAGTTGCCGGTACGCAGGTAACGGCTACCTTCGAGTAGTGAGCAACGTTATGGATTCGGCCGATTTCATCCCCGCGGACTACGTCGTCGCCGTCGATCACGTCGGTGTCGCCGTGCCCGATCTGGATGTCGCGGTTGCCTGGTATGCCGAGAATCTCGGCATGATCGAGACCCATCGCGAGGTCAACGATGCCCAGGGCGTGCACGAGGCGATGCTGTCGCTGCCCGGCGCCCCCGATCGCGGCACTGCCCTGCAGTTGCTGGCTCCGCTCAACGAGGAGTCGACCATCGCCAAGTTCATCGACCGTAACGGGGCCGGCCTGCAGCAACTGGCCTACCGGGTGACCGACATCGATGCGGTCTCCGCGCACCTGCGCGCGCGGGGTCTGCGTTTGCTGTACGAGGCGCCGAGGCCTGGAACAGCGGATTCGCGCATCAACTTCATCCATCCCAAGGATGCTGGCGGTGTGCTGATCGAGTTGGTCGAGCCGAACGCGAATGTTACGCACTAGTATCAAGATCGGGCGGGAAAAACTCTTCGGAATCACATTCGCGGTCGAGTCACCATCAGGTCTCTGTAGGCTGTAGTTTGTGTGCCATGTCGTCACCTGAGTCCGATCGCAATCGCTTCGTTGCACTGCCCTTCACCGTTGTGCGCAAGGGTTATGCGCAAGACGAGGTACGCAACTACTTCGACCGCTTCGACGCCGAACTAAGGGTCACCGCTACCGACCGGGATGCTGCTGCGGCACAAGCCCGTAACCTCGCGAGCCAGCTCGAGGATGCGCGTGACGAGATCGACGAGCTCCGCAAGGAGGTCGACCGACTCTCGGTGCCGCCCACCACCGCGGAAGGCATGTCCGACCGCATCTCCCGCATGCTGCGGCTGGCCTCCGACGAGGCCTCCGAGGTTCGTGCCCTGGCACAGGCCGAGGCCGCGGAAATGGTGTCGATCGCGGAGCAGCAAGCCACCGAGATGCGTGGCAAGTACGAGTCGTTGCTGGCCGAAACCAAGGAAAAGCGCGAGGCGCTCGAGATCGAGTTCGAGCAGACCCTGGCCAACGCGCGCACCGAGTCCGCCAAGATCATCGAAGCCGCTCAGGCCGAGGCCGACCGCCTGGGCAAGGAAGCCGACGCCAAGCGCAAGGCGACCCAGCAGGACTTCGAGGTCACCATGGCCGAGCGGCGTACTAAGCTCACCCGCGCCATGGAGGAGCTGGAGGCCACCAGCCGCGCCGAGGCCGCACAGCGGATCAAGGACGCGACCGACGAGGCCAACCGCCTCATCACCTCCGCGACCCAGACCTCCGAGCGCAAGATCGCGCACGCGAAGGAACTGGCCGAGGAAATGCGCGTGCTGCGCGGACGCGTGCTCGCCCAGCTGCTCGGCATCCGCGGCCAGCTCGACTCGGTGCCCGCGATGCTCGCGGCGGTCAACCGGGAAAGCGAACTGCTGGACGGTGTTCCGGATCAGCGCAAGATCGGCAACAACACCAAGCAGGTCGCCGGCTCCAGCCGCAAGGCCATCTCCGAAGGTGTCTCCGAGGAAGACGACATCGTCGACGAGGAGCGCGAGAACGCCGAAATCAGCAACTAAACGGCGGGCTAGCCCGCCTCTCCGCGTATTCAGGCCAGACCGAGGTACGACGACAGTACGTTGGCGGCCGGCGGTGATGGACAGGCTGAGTCAGCCGGTCCCGGCGAGTTACCCCTGTACTCGCCAAATCAGTTGCTGGGTTACCGAATTCAAATCCAAGGCCGCCCCCGCCCGGGGGCGGCCTTCCTAATTCTCGGAGCCCGGCGGGCGTTGCTTACCCGGAATCGCCTGCACCAACCGGACATTGGGTGTGAACGTTACGTACCGGAGGAATCGCCTCGGCGGCGGTACATCGCGTCCAAGGCGGATCACCCACTGCGGCAGAGACATTCGACCCAACGGCCTCAATCGACTCCCGGACCTGGTCTGCGCTTACGACCAGCGGCGGGTGATCCCGCGCGTCTGACGGCCGTTCCAGCAGCCCTGGTGCCAGTGCCTGCGGTCGTCCTCACCGCCGTCCGCGGCCCAGGCGACGATGTGCGCGACGCCGAGGGCGATTTCGTGGTCACACCCCGGGCAGCGGTAGGTCTTCACCGCACGGGCCCCCGGGATGGTGCGAACGACGTATGTCTCGTCACCGTCGGGACCCGACTCGGTCCGGCCGAAGACATCACCGAGCGGCGCGCCGCCCGTGCGTGAGCGGCCCGTGTGACCGTCTGCGCGCGGTTTACGACGAGGCATGCTCCCCAGACTATTCCCCGGTCGCCGACGCCTTTACCCGACCGGTGCGCCCGACGTGCCGGTTTGCCGAATGCGGTCGGCAGGCCGGCTGGTTCGCCCTGCCGTTCTCAGGTTGATATGGCACAGTAGGGCACCGCCCGCAACACCTTTTCCGCCGCACGCCGGCGATCGGTTTCGCAGCATATTCACAGGGAATACCCTGATCGAGCGCAGCGGAGAACTCGATCATGGAGAGATACCGCACAGACACGGAGGTACGCATGGCCGTCGCCACGATCACGGACGACCGGACAACGGTCGTCGGTCCTCGCTGGTGGCGACCTAGGGTGCCCGCGACCGTCGGCTATCTGGCCGCGCTGGTCATCGTCACGTCGATCTTCTCCGCGCTGAGCGACTCCGCCCAGTCGAAGGTGGTGCTGCACGCCAGCACCAACCTGCACAACCTGCTCCAGGGCCGCGTGGTCACGCTGCTGTCCAGCGCCCTGGTCATCGGCGACGTCGGCACCGCCTGGCTGATCATGCCGCTGCTCGCCTGCCTGCTCGGCCTCGCCGAGCTGCGCTTCGGCGCGCTGCACATGGTGCGCGTGTTCCTGGCCGGGCACATCGGCGCGACGCTGCTCGTGGCGGGCGGACTCTGGGTGGCCGTCGAATTCGACTGGCTGCCCGCGAGCGTGCGCTGGAGCGAGGACGTCGGCATCAGCTACGGCTCGATGGCGCTGATCGGTGCCCTGGTCTTCGTCGTGCCGAACCGGCTGCGGATCGCCTGGGCGGCAGTGTGGTTCGTCGCCGCGATCGGCGGCGTACTGCTCGGGCAGACCTTCACCAACGTCGGGCACCTGCTGGCCTTCTGCATCGGCTCGGCCGTCGGTTACGGCATGATCCGGACCAAGACGCCGGTCACTCGCCGATTCACCCGGGTCGAGCGGGCCCTGCTCGCCACCAGCGCGATCCTGGCCGCGGCAATCCTGTTGGGCTGACGACAAGCTGCCGCACCCGGTCACCTACAGTGCTTGGGTGCGCCTAGTGATTGCTCGCTGTCAGGTCGACTACGTGGGGCGACTCACCGCCCATCTCGCGATGGCCCGCCGCTTGCTCTTGGTGAAAGCGGACGGCTCCGTCCTCGTGCACTCCGACGGCGGCTCGTACAAGCCGCTGAACTGGATGAGCCCGCCGTGCTGGCTGGAAGAGCGCGGCGCCGCCGATATCCCCGAGGGCGCGAAAGCCCTCTGGGTGGTCACCAACAAGGCCGGCGAGGAACTCCGCATCACCATCGAGGACATCGAGCACGACTCCTCGCACGAACTGGGCGTCGACCCCGGCCTGGTGAAAGACGGTGTGGAGGCCCACCTTCAGGTCCTGCTGGCCGAACACGTCACCAACCTCGGCCCCGGCTACACCCTCATCCGCCGCGAGTACATGACCGCCATCGGCCCGGTCGACCTGCTCTGCCGCGACGCCGACGGCGGCACCGTCGCGGTCGAGATCAAACGCCGCGGCGAGATCGACGGCGTCGAACAACTCACCCGCTATCTCGAACTCCTCAACCGCGACCCGCTGCTCGCGCCGGTGGCCGGCGTCTTCGCCGCCCAGCAGATCAAGCCGCAGGCCCGCACGCTCGCCGAAGACCGCGGAATCCGCTGTCTCGTACTCGATTACGACGCGCTGCGAGGCACGGAAAGCACCGAGTTCCGGTTGTTCTGAACCCTTCGATCAGTCCTCGTACGGGACGAAGTCCGACTTCCGGGCGCCGCACACCGGGCACACCCACCCGTCCGGAATGTCGGCGAAGGCCGTACCGGGGGCGATTCCGCCATCCGGATCGCCCTCGGCCGGATCGTAGATCATCCCGCACGTCACACAGATCCACAGCTCGGCGACCGCCGGATTCAGGCCCGCCCCAACGCTTTCGGTCATGGCTCGACCGATCCCGCGGTGGCGGCGGCGAGTCCGAACCGGTTCGCCCGGCGGAAGGTGCCGAAATCGTTGAACCGGACGCCGTGCGCACGCAGGATCACCCGGCATTCGGCGCCGATCGCTTGGCGGATGTAGAACGGGTCACGCACCAGGAAGTGGTGAATGGCATGGGTGCCACCGAAGTTGAAACACAACGCGTGCACCGGCCACAACCACTTGGCCGTCCACACCTGCGTCTGCTGGAGCACATTGTGCGGTTCGACATCGCCGAAGTAGTGCATGTTCGAGCTGACGAAATGCAGGCAGAACGTGCGGATCATGTTGGGGGCCAACAGCGTCACCGCAACGACGTCCAACACGTGCCGCGGACCTGAATAAGCGATGTGACCGCCGGACAATTCGTAGACATGCAGGCCGATCGTCAGATACCAGAGCCCATAATGCACGGCGCTGAGCGGGAAGTAGCCGAGCGGCGTGGTCACGGCGAGGCGGCGAGCCTCCTCCGGATCCCGAGCCACCTGCTCGACATAGGCATGAACCAGTCGGCGCATATGAAACGGCCGCAAGGCGTATCCCAGCACCGTGTCCAGCAATCCGAGTAGCCGATGACCACCCCACCGCTGCCCGTTGGTGATACCCCGCTCCTCCAGGTCGGAGTCGGTTCCCGACCTTTCGTGATGATGCAGATGCAACCCGCGCCGCACCCAGGGGTTGATGGTGCTCGGCCGGAACAACCAGACACCCAGCATCATCGAGTTGTGCACCCACTTGTTCGTGCGGAAATACATCGAATGGATGAGGTCGTGCTCGATCTCGTGCAATAGCGACAACCAGAAAGCCGTCACCAATATGGTTGCCCACCAGGGCAACACACCCGCGACGTACAGCGCGGCGTCACCGAGACAGCCTGCGATAGCGGTCACGAAGATGGCCAAGCCGATCTCGTCCTGGTGGGCGGCCGACCACGGGTGGCTCGTCCGCCAGCGATCACCGACACCCATGATCTTTCCCCGGATGGCCGCGATCTGATCCGCGTCGTCTTTCGCCAGATTACGTTCGCCGGGCAGGCGGGTCGCGAGTCGCATCAAGCGACCCGATCCACGTCCGCCAGCCCGGCGTGGTCGATGTACCAGCCGAGCAGCGAACCGAGGTAGTCCACGTCCATCGGGAAATCGATGGGGGAACCGTAATGCTCGGCGACCGCCTGGGTGAAGAATTTGGCCCGGTCGACGTGCGGCATATAGAACCGCAAGGTGTTCTGGAATCGGCGCTCGATCGGAGTGAATCCTGCTGTGCAGTCCACATACTCGGGCACCGGGATCCCGGTCAGCAACGACGCCGCCGACAGGATCTCGTGCAAGGTCGGCGCGGACTTGTTCGTCAAATGGATGATCCGCGCATCGAAGCCCGGCCGCATGGACAACGAAACTGCCTGCCGCACCAGGAGATCGATCGGGACGAGATTGATCTCCGCCGCCGGATCGGCCTGGATTCGCCGCTGCCGCATGACGAAATTCGAACCGAACACCTTCTCGGTGCGTCGCTTGAATCGCAAACCCTCCCTGGTGAATCCGTAGAGCCCGGTGAAGCTGGTCGCGGCATACGTCACGCTGTGACCGACCACGATGCTCGGCCGCCAGATCCTGGTCTGCATCGAATCACGTTTGGCGACAATATCTTCGGCTACCGCCTTGCTGTATTCGTACTGGTTGTTGGGACAGACGTCGGCGGGCACCGGCGTTTCGGTGAGCGTGCCCGCCGCGGTGCCGGTCACATACGCGGTGCTCATGTAATTGAACCGGGAGACGCCGAGCCGCTCGGACAGATCGAGCAGGCGAGCGGTGCCGTCCACGTTCACCGCGAAGATTTCGTCGCGACTCCGGTCGTCGAACTTGAGCGAGGCCGCACAGTGCCACACGTCGGAGATCTCGCTGCCGGGTAACTGCTCGGCGAACTCCCCCGAGCGGAGATCACCGGCGACGATGTGCAGGCGGTCCTGTTGCCGAGACACGAAATCCGGTTCGAATCCATACGATTCGGCCGCGGCCCGGAGAGCAGCGCGGCAACGCTCCGCACCGGTCCCGGTGTCCCGTACCAGCAGATGGATGGGGGCGTCCGTCGTCATCAACAGTTCCAAGGTGAGCGCACCGCCGACGAACCCGGTCGCTCCGGTTACCAAATAGCCGCTCATGTCAGTCCTTACTCAAGGTGCTGGAACAGGATTCGCTACGTATTCGGGTTGCTCGGATAGTGACGGGCCGACCGGGGCTGCCCGCGCCGCTCCGGGAAACCACCAGTTCCATCGGCCCATGATCTGCATCAAAGCGGGCACCAGGATCAGCCGGATCAAGGTCGCGTCGATGATCAACGCCACCGCGATCGCGAAGCCGAATGCCTTCAGGCCGTTGATCTGTGAGATCAGCAAACTGCCGAACCCGACGGCCAGAATCATCGCCGCGAGCGTGATCGGCCGCCCCGTACTCTGCAGCCCGATCGCCACCGAACCGCGGTTGTCCCCGGTGATCAGATATTCCTCTTGTATCCGGCGAACGAGGAACAGTTCGTAGTCCGTGGACAACCCGAACAGCACCACGAAGACGATCAACGGCACCTGCGGCCAGATCAGGCCTTGGCTGACCAGTCCGGAAGCCTGGTCGCCGACGTCCCGTTGGAACACCAGCACGGTGAGTCCGAACGAAGCACCGGTGGCCAGCAAACTCATCAGGATCGCCTTCAACGGCAACACCACGCTGCGCAGCATGACCATCAGCACCGCGAACATCAGCGCCAGCACGCAGCCCACCACCCACCACAGTTTGGCCGACACCTCGCCGAGGATGTCGCTGATCAGTGCGCTCGGGCCGCCGACGTACCACTGCAGGCCGGGCGGGGCGGCGGCGGGCGCGATGTCCGCGCGGATCCGCCGAACCAGCTCGACCACCTTCGGCGACGTGGGCAGATGCTTCGGGATGGCAAGCACCGCAGTGACATCGACGCCGTTGTCCAGCTTCGACGCCGCCGCCACCTCCGGATCCGCACGCAACGCCGCGAGCAGCGACTCGGTATCCGGCTCGTCGGTACCGGCGGCGCGGGTCAGCAGGATGGTTACCGTCGACGCCATGCCGGGTGCGTCGCGGTCCGCGATGGCCACACCGGTGAGAAACGGGGTACCGGTCAGCGCTCGGCTCTCCGCGTCGAATCCCAGAATCATGCTCGGCGTCGGCGTCGCCGCCAGCAGCAGTCCCGCGGTGACGGCGACCGCGTACAGCCACGGATGCCGCATCAGATGCCTCGCCCACCGCGCCAGCAATCCCTGCGGACCGCCGTCGTCGAGCGGAGCGCGCTTCGACACCCATCCGGGTTGCCATTCGATCCAGCGGGGCAGCGACAGCAGGAGTGCGGGCAGCAGTGTCATCGACGCGATCAAGGAGACCGCGATAACCGTCATCATGCCGACCGCCGCCATGACGAAGATGTGCCAGCGGAGCATGAACAGGGTCGTGCACGCCAGCAACAGGATCAGTGCCGAATACAGCACCGTCCGGCCAGTGGTCGACATCGCCGTCCGGATCGCCTGTTCCGCGACGGCGCCGCGCGCCAGCTCTTCGCGAAAGCGGTTCGTCACGAATAGCGCATAGTCGATGCCGATACCGAGACCTGTCGCATTGACACCGATGAGCAACATGCCGTCGATCGGAAACACACCGCGCGTCAGGGTGAACAGCCCCAGGGTGGTCAGCACGGCCGCGCCGGCGATCGCCAGCGGCACCGCCGCGGCCACCGGTGCCCGAAGACCCACCAGCAGTACAACTATCGCAGCGGGCACCGCGACCAGCTCGATCCGAGTCAAGTCGGCGATCTCGGCTCGCTGCAGTGCCTGACCGAACGCCGAAGCTCCGATCAGATAGGTGCGCACGGCACCGTTCGAAGCGGCCTGGGTGGCCTGATCGATGGCGGCCTGCTCGATCGGGATGAGGTCTTGGCGCCTCCGGTCATCACCCGCGAGGCCGATGAGCAGGTAGGCGGTGTGGTCGTCGTGAAGTAGGGACCGCAACGGTTCCAGCGTCTCGGGCATCGCCGGCGCGGGTTTCGGATCGCCGTACACCGGCAACGGCACCGCTCCGGATATGCCGTCCAGACTTCCGGTGGCAGTCATCGCAGCGTCGATCGCCGCCTGAAACTCCGGGTCTGTCGTGCGTAGCGTGTCGGAGTGCAGCAGTGCGCTCATCTGCTCGTTGCCGAACGACGGCATGCCCGCGCGCAGTACCGTACCCGCTTGTTGCGATTCCGAACCGGCGACCTCGATCGGCGGTGAAGATATCGATGCCAGCAAACAGGGCAGGCCGATCAGGCTGACCGCCACCGCGATCAACCAACCTGCGAAAACGCGATAACGATACCGGGCCATCAGCACGCCGAGCTGTGCCAACGGATCCCTGCGCTGGACGCGCATGTGCCACCTCGATGGATTCACCTGGTCGTACCCGCGCCGCGCCGTTAGCAGGCGCGGCGCGGTCGGCAACTAGTCGGTATTGGCCATGGCGATCTTGGTGACCGTGAACTTGCCGATCGGGACGGCATCGCACTTGCTCATCTTCAGGTCGGCGATGGTCGCCGTAGCCGTCACGGTGTCGTCCGCGTCCTCGCTGTCGCTGCTCAGCTTGCTGGACGTCTTCGCGGTCGCCGGCTTCTTGCCGTCCAGCGGAACGCTGACGGTCACCGTGCCCACCTCGATCTTGTCCGTCTGACCGTCCTCGTTCTCACCGCCCGCGGTGACGATGGGAGCCTTCAATACGCAGGTATTGTCATCCCCCTTCGTGAGCTTGATCGGCCCCGTCGTGCCCTCTCCCTCTTCCAGGCAGTCCGTGCCTTGCAGCGCTTTTGTCAGCTTCCCCGACGCCACGACATCGGAGCCGTCCTTCTTGGTGGTGAAAGAGCCTTCGCCGCCGGAACACGAACGATTCGCCGGTTCGGATCCTTCTGCCATCGTGCCGGGGGCTGCGGCGATGCCGTATCCGACTGCCGACACGGCAATCAGTCCCGCAGCCAGGTAGGCGACACGCCGCGTTCCTCCGCGACGACTACGCGCCGAACCTGCCGACTCGAATTCTTCCGTTCGCTCGATTGTCATCACGAACCTTCCCATCGACTGTGCGGTCACTTGGACGACTCTGCGCGGGCCGATAGCACCGGCCGGCCGTCGTCACGATCCTGCTCAAAGCCTGGTGAAGAATTGGATAGCGAGCAGAACCTACCATCTGGAATGGTCGTCTAACATTCGTTGCTGCCGCGCGTTTAGATGGGTCGTACGGTTGGCTGAGCTGATCCGCTGATCGACCCGTAAACGCAAGAAGACCCCCAACAATGTTGGGGGTCTTCTGCAATGATGTTCCGGCGGTGTCCTACTCTCCCACACCCTGTCGAGTGCAGTACCATCGGCGCTGGCAGGCTTAGCTTCCGGGTTCGGAATGGGACCGGGCG